>NZ_LQOT01000001.1 GCF_002101585.1 Mycolicibacter engbaekii
GCGGGATACCTGCTTGCACGTCCCATAACTCGAATCCTCCCAAGATCGGGAGTCTCCGGACTTACCGGGACGGCTCATTCCACAAGGTACTCACTGACGTGCGGGGTGCGGCGGAGGCACGAGCGCGGGCGCTGCCGGTGGTTGGACACGTACCTGGGACGGCCGAGATCAGTCCTGAGAGTGGCTTGTTGACGACGGTTGAATTCCCGGCCAGTCGCGACGGTTGAAAAGTAGGCCACCCAATCAGATTGGATGGGTGATCTCCTTGGAAGACTGGGCTTTGATCCGGCATCTTCACCGCAGCGAGGGTTTGTCGCAGCGGGCTATTGCACGGCAGCTGAGCATCGCGCGTGACACGGTGGCCAGTGCGCTGGCCAGCGACGGGCCACCGAAGTACGAGCGGGCCTCGTCGCCGTCGGCGATCAACGAGGTGGAGCCGCGGATCCGGCTGCTGTTGTCGGCCTACCCCGCGATGCCGGCGACGGTGCTCGCCGAGCGGGTCGGGTGGACCGGCTCGATCTCCTGGTTCCGGGAGCGGGTCCGGGCGATCCGACCGGAGTACCTGCCCGCGGATCCGGTGGACCGGCTGGAGCATCCACCGGGTCGGGTGATCCAGTGCGACCTGTGGCTCCCGGCACCCAAGATCGGGGTCGGGTTCGGCCAGGAGGCGATGCTGCCGGTGCTGGTGATGGTCGCGGCGTTCTCCCGGTTCATCGCCGCGGTGATGCTGCCCTCGCGCCAAACCATGGACCTGGTGGCCGGGATGTGGCAGCTACTCTCGCAGAACTTCACCGCGGTGCCCCGCGAGCTGTGGTGGGACAACGAAGCCGGGATCGGACGCCGCGGCCGGTTGACCGATCCGGTGACCGCGCTGATGGGCACACTGGGGTCGCGGATGGTGCAACTCAAACCCTATGACCCCGAATCCAAGGGGATGGTGGAGCGAGCCAACCGATATTTAGAGACCTCGTTCCTGCCCGGGCGCACCTTCACCTCCCCGCAGGACTTCAATGATCAACTGCGAATATGGCTTCCGATTGCCAACGCGCGTCGGGTTCGCGTCCTCGATGGTCGGCCCATCGACTTCCTCGATGCCGATCGAGCCCAGATGCTGGCGCTGCCGCCGGTGCCCCCGGTCACCGAGACGGGGACCTCGGTGCGGTTGGGGCGCGACTACTACGTGCGGGTGGCCGGCAACGACTACTCCGTGGATCCGAATGCGATCGGCCAACTCGTCGACGTGACCACCACCTTGGCCCAGGTGACGGTAACCCGATCGGGACGCCTGCTGGCGGCCCACGACCGGTGCTGGGCGGTGCGACAAACCCTGACTGATCCTGCCCACGTCGTGACCGCTGCGGCTTTGCGGCGGCAGTTCCAAGCCGCCCCACCACCGGCGGCAGGTGACCAGCTGGTGCGGGACCTGGCCGACTACGACCGAGCATTCGGTGTCGACTTCACCACGAGAACAGCCACTTCCGATGGTGAGGTGGCATGAGCATGGCCGAGGACCCGATGAAGGCCGTCCTGCACTACGCCCAGGCCCTCAAAGCGCCGCGCATCCGCGAGTCCGCCGCCCGGCTGGCCGACCAAGCCCGCGACGCCGGATGGACCCATGAGGAATACCTCGCGGCGGTGCTCTCACGGGAGGTCTCGGCCCGCGAAGCCTCCGGTGCCACTACTCGCATCCGATCCGCTGGTTTTCCGACCCGCAAGTCGTTGGAGGACTTCAACTTCGATCATCAGCCCGCGCTGAACCGGGACATGATCGCCCACCTTGGCACCGGCGCGTTCCTGGCCAAGGCATCCAACGTAGTACTGCTCGGGCCACCCGGAACTGGCAAGACCCACCTCGCCATCGGATTGGCGGTCAAGGCCGCCCAGACCGGGCATCGCATCGCGTTCGCCACCGCGGTCGATTGGGTCGCCCGCCTCAAGGCCGCCCACAACGCCGGGCGACTCCCCGTCGAGCTAGCCAAGCTGCGGCGCATCGGATTGCTCGTCGTCGACGAGGTCGGCTACATCCCGTTCGAGCAGGACGCTGCGAACCTGTTCTTCCAACTGGTCTCCAGCCGCTACGAACACGCCTCGCTGATCCTGACCTCGAACCTGCCCTTCGCCCGCTGGGGCGACGTGTTCGGAGATCAAGTGGTGGCCGCGGCGATGATCGACCGAATCGTGCACCACGCCGACGTCCTGACCCTCAAAGGGTCCAGCTATCGGCTCAAGGACACCGGAATCGACACCTTGCCCTCCGCCAGAGCAGACAACACGGCACAATAACCACGACCACGTGGCCTACTTTTCACCGTCGCTTCTGGCCTAGTTTTCGACCGTCGTCAACATGGCTGGTGTTAGAAACTTCGACCATGTGAACATGGTGGTGGGACTGTCCCCAGGACCACTCTGTGGCGCTACGCGCGTCCGTCGGGACGATCGTCCATTCCGACAGGGTAGCCAGTTTCTATCACGGAAGTTCGTCCACGCACCGTCGGACAACGGGTTAGACGGATCGATGGGCCGCGTTGGGGCCTGCGGAGACAATGCCGCCATGGAGTCGTTCTTTGCCCTGCTGCAACGCAACGTCCTCGACCGCAGGCGTTGGACCACTCGAGCCGAAACTGCGCCTGGCAATCGTGACCTGGATCGAGCGGACGACCGACGCGAGCGCCAACGCGCACTCGGCAGGCTCACCCCGATAGAGTTCGAACTGCTCCACACACCCGTCGCAACCGCGCCTGAAATTCACACCCCGCGATTCAGCTGAACCAGGGGCACCCCCGACCATTCAGGGGCGGTCGTATCCGCCCGGCGGATCGAACCATTCGCGGTCCTCTAGGTGGCCGATGTAGATGTAGCGGACGGAGTCCTCAGTGGTTACTGGAGCGAAGATCTCGCAACACTCGTTTATATAGAAACGCCCACCGGACGGGCCTTTCATATCCCTGATCCAGCGCGAGGTAGTAGCTGCCCGTTCCTTTCCGACTACTTGTGAAAGCAAGAACTTCTTTTCAGTGGTGCCGTTTCGTTGCTTGTAGTAGATATCTCCGCCGTCGGCGGACAGCGTGTACCGCACTCCGGGGTGCGGCCCCGGCCACTCATCCCCCGGCTGTAGTCCCGGCGGGGCCTTCGGGCTGAGTATTGACCCGTTGAAGTCGAACTCAAGAGTGCCATCGTAGGGTTGAGCCCAGTAGCTACCGCCGCGATTGTCGGGTACTAGGACATCGCGAAACTCGTTGATGTAGAACACACCCCCGGGAACACCATTCATTTCCCGCTTAACCGCGTTGACCTTCTCGACCAACTCAGGGTGCTCGCACGTCGTTAACAATTCTTTTGTCCCGGAATCGACCTGGAACTCGAGCCTAATCTCCTCGTTTGCCGTGACCCTGTACTTCGCATCCCGGTTCACGTTAGACGGCGTGTAGCCGGTGTACCTCTGTAACGTCACCGATGCGCCCCTCTCTCTTCTGGCCATGCGAATCCGCCTTCGACAACGGCGAGGAATCTCCGGCCCGTCGCCGTCTCATACCATGCGTGCCCCAACGAGTTGACGAAGAATCGCGAGAATGAGCGGTCAAGGCATTCCCACGCGGCCAAAATCCGGCGGCCGTTTTCTTCCCCGTTTGGATCTGCCGTGCCGTGGACCTGTGCGACCTCGGACCCGCCCGGAATCTTGCGCTCGATGATGCCGCCGGCTCGTTGGGCCACCTTGAAGGTGCCGCCCTTTTTATCGGCGGGGCCCGTATAAGCATCGCCCGCCCGGAGATCGTCGACTCCGGCCGCGGCAATCTCACCGTCGGCCTGCTCCAGGACTCTGAACGGCTCGGACAACTGACCGGCGACCACGAAGGCGTGGGTGCCTTCGGGCTGCCAAACCAGCACAAGGCGATATTCAGGCGTCACCCTGAAGCGCCCCCCTGGACGGCCGCGCACTCGCTCCACCATCCGGTCGACGCCCTGCGGATTGCCGATCTGCAGTCCAGACTGGTTGTGCACCGCACCGTTAGTCTTGACTGAATATTCCTGCCCTATCAGGCACCCGGGCCACGGTGCCGGCTCATCCGGAACTTCACGGCCGAGAATGGCCCACGCCTGTTCCTCGGTGGGACGCGGCGTCCGCGGCGGCAGATCGACCGGGTCTGGCTTCAGCTCCTTACATGGCCAGCGCCAGTATCGATTCGATTCCTCACCGGTAAGGTCCGTCCAATCAGCCTTGGAGTAGATCAATTCGTCGACAGTGTCGGCAACGTAGATCAGGTGCATTGTCGACACCTTGCTCTGCCCGTCGGCTGTTACCGCCCGGCGCAGTACCCGACCAAGAGCTTGAACCCGTTGCCGCACCGCGGATGTGGAGGCGACCGAGATGCCGGTATCCGCCTGTGGAACGTCGATTCCCTCGATAAGTGACTTCACCGACACCAGGACAGGCGCATCGCCAGAAGCGAACGCACTCAACGCCTCTTTCCGGCGTCGCTCTGGCAGCTTCGAATGTTCCAGTTCAATGCGGACGTCCGGAAGGCTCTCAATCAGGGCAGCGTGCAGCTCGGAAGCCTCTTTGACTCGCTCATGGAACATGATGATGCGGGGCTGTGCGTCCTTCTGAAAAGCACCCTGCGCCAGAAGCACCGCGACTCGGTGCCGTTCGCTCGCCCGATAAAGCAAATCCTTCCGCTGTGCAGTCAGTTGGACCCATCGCCGCGCCGCTTCTCCCTTTTCGTCTCGACGCCTCGATACCGACCGCGCTCGACTCGGATCGATGCCATTGGCCTGGAGGCTGTCAGCGGCGTCGTCGACTCGCCGACTGATCGTCTCGTATTCGCGCCGTTCCTCGGCAGTGAGTTCGATGCCATGGTGGTGTAGCGCAAAGCGGGGAAGCCACCCCGCGAGTCGCGCGTCTTTGAGCGAGAATCGGTAGACAACCCCGCCGAGGGACTGACCGACCGCTTGCTCGTCATAGGACAAGGGCTCGCCATCCTCATCGAGTTCTTCTCGATCGGGTGTCGCGGAGAGCCCCAGTCGGTATCTCGCACGAGTATTCAGCACCTTGCGGTACTTCGGCGCCCCCGCTCGGTGACACTCGTCCACGATCAACATCAGTGGTTGACCCGTCTCGGCCAATGCAGGCAGTTTCAGCGACGCAGTATTAATGACAGCGACAACCGCTCGGTGTTCCTGAAACGTCGCTCGACCACCACCACCGAGCAGACCTACTTCTTCCGGCCGCAGGGACGAGTGAGTGACGAGCACTTCCCGCCACTGACGCGCGAGCGCCTCGGTAGGCACAACCACTGCGAGGCGAAGACCGCTCTCTAGCTCGGCGGCTCGCTCAACACACGCGAGAGCCATGAGGGTCTTTCCTCCCCCGGTCACGATTTCAAGCGTTCCGGTGAAAGGATGACCCTCGAACCCGTTGACCCAAGCGTCGACCGCCTGACGCTGCCAGTCGTGGAGCTCGAAGTCAGTGGTGCGGATTGTCATCGATCCCCTTCTGACTATGAAGCTCGTCGGCGACCGCCATCCGGATCTCCGTGTGAAGCCACTCACGAAGACGTGGTTCGACAGCCTGCAGCACCTGTTCCGTCAATCTAGATATGACATCGTTTTCACCCTGCGCGATTGGCCTGGTCCCGGTTGGTCTCAACGGTGCGAACGCCTGATCCGGCGAGCTAGACAGGACGGGGTAGCTGCTGTTTGACGGTTCGTCGCCGGCAGCGTTGGTTTCGATCTGCTCGGCGCGCGCGATCAGCTCCGACGGGCTGATCTCGAGAGCCGCCGCGAGCGACTGGATAGCGCGCTGCGACGGGTACTTTCCACCGTTTTCGATCTCGGAGATGTAGGGGTAACTGAGACCGGACAGGTCCTTGAGCTGCATGCGCTTCAGACCCTTCTCTGCCCTCGCAGCCGCCAGAGCCCTGCCGAAGTACTCGGCCGCGCGGTCGCCGGCAGTCACGGATTCCTCCCTTCACCCTTGCGATCGTACGCAGATTATGCATAACATATATGCCAACAGCAGATGTTACGCGATGTCAGCAGACTATTGCTTCGCTTGGAAGGAATACTACCCGCTATGCATAAAAACTTCCGCAGGCAACATCAGGGCGATCGGGCACGGCCGGGCGGCAGGGCACAGCGCCGCAAATCTCGTACCCACCGGCACCTCAACCGGTGCCCACTGGGCGGAAAGGTACGGTTCCGCGACAAGCGCGAAGCCGTGGTGGTACTGCACTCCGCTGTCGCTTCCCGTTTCCTCATGGACGCCGCAGAGTCATGCCGCCGGCAAGAGCGGCGGGTGTACGAATGCAAGGCCTGCCGTGGCTGGCACCTGACGAGTCAGGAATTGCGACACGACCGCAAGGCAAGCATGACTAGCGGGGACCGCGGAGGCCCGCAACATCGGTTGCCCGCCGATCATGCACCATGCTCCACCGGAGGCGACCTATTTGGCGCAGATCGCTTCTACTCGTCGGTTACGCCGAATATGGTGTCGTTCGGCGGCTTTGTAGGCGGCAGCCGCGTTGAGACGGTGGCTCGCGGTCGGCTGCCTCACTAAGCGAGCGAAACCGAAGCGTGGAGTTCTCGAGCGAGCCGGTACCCGAAGGCGGAGGTGAGCAGGTGGCGGTCGAAGTTGCCGGCGGCGGCTCAAGTGCCGTCGCCGCCTCATCTCACGCCGCATGCGCACGGTTCCGGGGCACCGACCCGCTGATTACCGGCTTGACGCGCCGGAGCCTAGCGGAGGAAGTCGGATTTCCCGACTCGTCCGGATCAATCCCGCAGGCACGCTGGATGCGCGCGATGACGTTCGAACGGCTCGTCCGCAACGAGAACTTTGCCGGGCGGGTCGCCACCCGCACCGTCGGCGCGCTCGGCCTCAGCCGGCCGAATGAAGTCGTCATTGTCGACGCCCGCGTCAGCATCAACTCAACCGCACAGGCCCTGGTCGACGCACACTCACGCGCGGGCAACGACGGCACCGTAACTCTCATCTTTCAGTTGGCGCTGCCGTTCGTCGGGTTCGAGGACACACGCTCTACCGACGTGAAGCCGGACTTTGCCATCGTCGCTCCCTCAGCGGATGACCCGAGCAGGTCATGGCTCGTAATCGGCGACGCGAAGGACTACGAGCGTGTGCGGTCACGCATCGACGACGCACGCATGTTGAAAGGCTTCCTCCAAGTCGCAGTCGGCGCCGAATCTGCGCGCACTTGGTCTCGGTTGCCGGACGGGATGTCCGTGCACACATTCGGCGTTCTCGCCGTGCCGCGCAACGCTTTCCTTCAACCGGAGCCGGTAGTCGAGAACTTGCATGACTACACAGAAGAGGTACGGCTCCGCATTGAGGAACGCCGACGCGAGGCACAGCTATCGGGGCATAAGGTCGGCGACGACGTCAGGGTCCTTGTAAAGCAGCTGGAAGCCACGTTCGATCCTGGTAGGTGTCCTACCTGCACGTTGTTCTCGTATTGCCGCGTCGAACTGCGCCAGTCGGGCTCGCCGAGAGACTTGCTCATCGAGATCGGTGTGCGACGCGACATGCGTCGCCAGGCGCTTGGACTCGTCGACGGCGTCTCCGAGGTTGGCCGCGTACCCGCATCGACGGCCGCGAATATAGCGGCGACCCTTGAAGGTGTCCCGCAATTCACGGGGCAACGGCGCGTAGACCAAGCTGGCGCGCCCGGCACGGTCAACGTCGTTCTTGCGAAGTCGGATGCCGCCGCGCTTGGGGTGCACGGCATCGGCGTTCAGCGCGTCACGCTGGAAGGCCGCGGCGACTGGGAGTTCACGACTTTCGACGACCCGCAGTCCTCAGACACGCGGCGGCTCGTGATGCGTCGCATCGGTTCGGCATTGAGCCGCGCGATGCGCGAGCAACGCACGGCCGCCGACGAGGGCCCACCCGGTACAACACCTGATGCCGTGCACTTGGGTGTCCCCGACCAGGCCACAGCGGACGTCCTCGTATCGATGGCGGACAACCTCGCTGGTGTCGAGCTCAGTCGTTTGCGGTGGGAGCGGGACAAGGAGCAGGGACGCCCCCCACTCACGTACGACGGAGAGCCGGCCACGCTGCCCCGTCCGATCTCGGAGTCGGAGCGCACCGCGATCGCTTTCATGCTCGAAGACGACCGCTCCCGAGCATTCAGACTGCGTTCTCCAATCATCAACGTCCGCGAAGTCCTCTCGCGACACGTGGTGGCCGGAGGACCTACAGTGAACGCGGGTCGCCTCGACTACCTCGTCGGCTGGGCGGAAGCGACCCCCGCCGACCCGATCGACCACCGCGCGTTCGCCGACGCAATCGAGGCATCCAACCACACGCCTGGCGCGCGCCTCACGAACGCAACATCCGACGCAATCCACGAAGCGCTCGTAGGTAAACGTGGCAAGCACGGTGGTGAGGGGCCAGCCGAGCCAGAACGTTACAAGACCCTGGTCGAAGAGGAATTGCAGTACAAGGCTCAGACGCTTGAGCGCGCCCTCGACGCGCTGGACGGGATCGGTTCGTCAACGCTCCGGGATGCATACCGGGCGCTCGAATCCAGTTCTCAGCAAGTCTGGCGCCGTCGACTGCAGCTGCACGCATCCGACCTGGTGCGTTTCGGCCGGACATATCGACCCTGGCGTAACTCACTCGTTGGGCTCATAGAGACCGACGGCTTGTGCGCCTCGCAGCTGCTCGCATTGTCGAATCCACAAGCTGCACACGACATGGCGTCCGACGCCGGAAATCGGTTCGTGGCATTTGCGACGGTAATTAGTGTCGAACCGCTCGTGCTCGATGTCGAATCGAGGCGAATCGTGGACGGCTCGCGTGTGGTGATGTTGACACGAAACGGAGGGGCGTGCGTCGAGGCGCCCGGCGTCTGCGTCGACGTAAAGCGCGCCCGGACCTTCAAAATTGGCGGTCTCGATATCGGCCCGCTGACCACCACGGGAGCGGAAGCGACGCACCTGCAGTGGCATCCGCAGATGGTTCCGTCTGTCGAAGCCGGGGACCGGCTCGTCATCGCGGACTTCACGTGGTTCTCCAAGCTCAAGGGCAACCGCGTGTTGTCAATAAGCAAACCGGATTCGGACACGACGTCCGCGCCAAAGCCCGACTGCGACTTCGACTCGTACGAAAGCGATCCCGAGAAACACCGATGGTGCTGTCGTTCTCACGAGCGCAGCGAGGCCGATTTCTCGGATCACATCGCGGGAAGACGTGCACGCGGTGAACTGAACCCCGAGACGTGGCCACCAGTGCGTGACGATGACGCGTTCGAAGTTTCGGCGTCCGGCGCCGCGACAGGCGACGCGTTCGCATTCGCACCGGAGCCGACACCTGCCGACCAGACCATGGATGATCTGGAGTGACGGTGGAACCAGACGAGAGCAGTCACTTCAGGGCCCCCCTGGTAATCGCGACCGGATATAGGCATCACGAAGATGCCGCGGCGCTCAACGACCGGGTATCCCACGAGGCGAGTGACGAGCTTGCGGCGATACTGTCGGGGACGTCGCCGATGGAGCGAATATTGCTGAAAGCGTCGGCTGGCGCGGGAAAATCCTACTCGCTCAAGCGGCTGGTCGTCGAGGCTACGCAGCACCGACGTTGCCAACGTGTCGCGATCACAGCGTTCACGAACAAGCAGGTGCAACCGTTAGCCGTCTCCCTGACCGAGTCACTCGGGACGGACGCCGTCGCTCTCCTCGCGAGCCAGGATGCGTTCAGCGAGCTCCCGAGCGAGGTACTAAGCGCGGTGACCGTGGTGACGTCGACGAGCCAGCTTCTGGCGGACGTGAAAGTCGTCATAGCGACAGTTGCTCGCTTCGGTGCGATCGGAGAGCTGGGGCGCCTTCGCAATCAGTTCGGCAACGCTGCCAATGGAACCGCCCCGTTCGATGTCTTGCTCGTCGACGAAGCGTGGCAGATCGCGCACCATTTGTTCGACAAGGTCACGAAGATCGCGCCGCTGTGGGTCGGTGTGGGCGACGTCGGGCAGCTGCCGCCTCTGGAGATCGGTGAGAATCCGTGGCGCGGCGATCCGGTCTACAACCCGTACCGCGCTTGGCCCACCGACTACGACGACGACCCGCGAACGTGGTCCCGAGAGCTCCCGACTGTGTGGCGTCCCTCCGCCGGCCACCTAGCACTGTGGCGTGCGTTCTACCCGGAATGGCAGACGCTCGATTGCGTGGCGGCACCGGGTGACCGTGGGGTTGACCTCGGACCCATGGAGGGAGGTGCGGCCGAAATCTGGCGGCAGGTCGGCACGGGTGTGCCGACCCTTCTGGAGATAGACGGTCTAGAGGAACCGGAGGCTGCGGATGTCGACCTGCCTCTGTTGGAATTCGTCGAGTACGTCGTTGACCAGTTCTTCGCAGCCGAAGCTTCGCTCATATCGGCGGCGTACGACGAAGCCGTGCCCGGGCGACCCACGGGGAGGTGGCTCAAGGCAAGTCCGCGAGGCGATCACCAGGATCCTCTGATCGCGATCCTCGCTACGCGCAATCAGTCCGTCGACGACGCGAAAGACGTTGTCAAACGGCTTCAGACCAAGCATCACCTGACGGAACGAGACGTCGTCGCGTCCACGGTTGACTCGTGGCAAGGCAATACGAACGGGATCACCATTGTGGTGCATCCACTGAACGGAGCAAGCGAACTCGACGCGTTCAACTCGTCCTTCGGTCGACTCGCGGTCGCTTGCACGCGGGCGACGCACGGACTGTTGATGGTGGCGCGTCCCGGGATCGACGAGCTACTGGCAGAGGCACCAGCACGACCCGGCACGCCATTCGGAGAACCCGGCACACGCCAGTTACCGCGACAGACACACGCCCGGATCCTGGCGACCTTCGCGCGTGGCGCAATTGACGTGTCGGACGGCCAGTGACCTCTGTCGGCTGCAAAAATCTCAGTTCCACGCCCGATTTCGACGAAGGAGTGCAGTGTCCCGGCTGAATGACCTGCTCAGGAAACTCGAGAGCAGCGACCCTGCGCTGGCGAAAGACTTGAGGCGCGAGGTCGACGCACTTGAGGTGAGCCCCTCGTAGTGGTCCAGTTGTTGTGCGACTCTGATGCCCGGTGTTCGGGCAGGAAGAATCAGCAACG
>NZ_LQOT01000002.1 GCF_002101585.1 Mycolicibacter engbaekii
GGCATCGGGATCGTCGCCCAGGGCAGCGACGCCGCCCACACCGCCGCCGACGTGGTGCTGCTCGACGGCAAGATCGAAACCCTGCTCGACGCCCTCGACGAAGGCAGCCAGCTGTGGCAGCGGGTGCAGGCGGCGGTCGCAGTGCTGCTGGGCGGCAATGCCAGCGGCGCCCTGTTCGCCATCCTCGGCAGCGCACTGACCGGTCAGGCTCCGTTGAACACCCGGCAACTGCTGCTGGTGAACATCGTGACCGATGCCTTCCCCGCCACGGCGCTGGCGATCAGCAAGCCCCGGCGCCCGATGCCGTTCTCCGGCCGCGGACCCGACGAGCAAGCGCTGCTGCGTGCGGTGACACTGCGTGGTGCCACCACGGCCAGTGCCACCATCGCCGCGTGGTACCTGGCCACGCTCACCGGTTTCCCCCGGCGGGCGTCCACGGTGGCACTGGTTGCACTGGTGACCACCCAGTTGGCGCAGACGCTGTTGGAGTCGCGGTCGCCGCTGGTGGCGGTCACCGCGGGCGGGTCGTTCGCGGCGATGGCGCTGCTGGTCAGCCTCCCCGGTATCAGCCAGTTCATGGGGTGCACGCCGCTCGGTCCGCTCGGCTGGTCGCAGGCGCTGGGGTCGGCGGCGGTCGCCACCACGGTGTCGGCAATCGCGCCGCGCTTTCTGTCGCGCACCGCTGCCACTAGCCTCGGCTGATGGACTTCACCACGATCCGACATGAGGTCGCCGACGGCATCCTCACCGTGTACCTCGACCGGCCGGACAACCTCAACGCGTTCACCGTCGAGATGGCCGAGGAGCTGGAGCGCACCTTCGTCGAGGTCAACGATGACGACGGGGTCCGCGCGGTGATCGTCACCGGATCCGGGCGTGCGTTCTGTGCCGGCATGGACCTGTCCAGCTCCGGCAACGTGTTCGGTCTCGACGAGTCGAAGTCGCCGACCTGGGCCGACATGGCCGACCTCGACGATCCGGAACTGGCGCGGGTCCGCGACACCGGCGGGCGGGTGACGCTGGCGATCTACGGCTGCCGCAAACCGGTGATCGCCGCGGTCAACGGCGCGGCGGTCGGGATCGGCGCCACCATGATGCTGGCCATGGACGCCCGGTTGTTCTCGACCAAGGCACGGTTCGGGCTGGTGTTCGCGAAACTGGGTATCACGCCGGAGGCCTGCTCGACCTGGTTCCTGCCGCGGATCGTCGGTATGCCCACGGCGCTCGACCTGCTCTACCGCGCCGACATCCTCGACGCCGAGGCCGCGCGCGCATGTGGCATCGCGCAATCGGTCCACGAACCCGATGCGTTGCTGGCCGACGCGCGCGCCCTGGCCGATGCCTGGACCAAGGGCCGCTCCCCCGTGTCGTTCGCCTTGATCCGGCAGATGCTTTACCGCAACTCCGCACAGCCCGACCCGGTCGAGGCACACCGGGTCGACTCGCTGGCGATGTTCTACACCAGCATCGGCGACGGCGCCGACGGCGTACGCGCCTTCCTGGAGAAGCGCGACCCCGACTTCACCGCCCGCGCCTCGGCCATGCCGCCGTTCTATGAGGACTGGGCCGGCAAACCTTAAAAAGCGTTCACCGGCATTTCAATTCGGGTCTCGCCGCCGTTCGCCAACCGACGCTAGCTTCGATGCTGAAGGGGAGTAGCTCCTACCCGCGGCACCCGCGGCGGATGCGAATGATCGTCAGTACGGTGGCCCCCAACCCACCCGGTCATTCAGCGGACCTCAAATGCTCCGCGAGCCAGACCTTCGGACGATTGGCCATGTCGACCGAAGAACTCGCCGGGCAGCTTCGGTCGCCGATACGAGGAGACCCATGCCCCCCGCAATGCCTGTTCTTGCCGACGATTTCTTTCCGGCATTGGACGAACGCCACGACGCTGACGACGACCCCCATAGTCCCCCGCCCCTCGGCGCTGTAACAGACGGCATCAAGGGGCGACAGACCCGATCCACTCCTCAACCCAGGCTCGCCGCAGTCGGCCCCCAAGCAGACGCAGCCCAGGCGCAGCCGGGAACGCAGCCCGGCGACGGCCTGCTCGCAGTCAGCAACGCGGCGATGGCGGGGATCTCCGCCGTCGGCCTGGGTTTCGCGCTGGCCGGCCGCTTCCTCCGGATTCCCCGGCTGCCCGCCAGCATTCAGGGCGCCGTGGTCGCGCTCGATCATCAACCCGCGGTGCGCCGCGTCCTGGAAGAACACATCGGTAAGCGTGCGACCGACACGGCGCTGGGTTTGGCGGCGACCGCCGCCAACGCGCTCGCCGGGGCACCGGCGATGGTGGCCGTCGACCTGGCGATCAACTCCTTCCGGACCGCCGAAGCCCGGGCCGACGCACGCGCACGGTCCCGGCGCGAACCTGTCCTGGCCCGCCTCACCGGCCGGCCCGATGCGTTGCCGGCGCCGCGTGTCGAGCCGCGGTCGCTCAGCCCGGTCGAACGGCACCTGCAGCGCAACAGTTGGATTCAGGCGATCGGAGCGGCCGCGGTCGGCGCCGCCGGTCGCGATGCGAACCTGGCCGGAAACGCGGCGCTGGTCACCGTGCCCAAGGCGGTCCGGTCCACTCGGGAATCGTTCGCGGCCACTCTGGGCCGCGGGCTGGCCGACCGGGACGAGGCGCTGCAGATCGACCCGGACAGCCTGCGCCGCCTCGATGAGATCGACGTGGTGATCCTCGATCCGCGGGTGCTGCGCAGCGACCGGGTCCGCCTGGTGCGGCTCCGCGGTGCCGGCGAGAAAGACCTGACCGTGTGGGAGCGCGCCCAGGCGATGCTGGGCGACGACGACCTGCGGCCGGGTTGGCACCCGGTTGTCGGGCCACGCCGCAGCAACGGCTGGAGCGCGACCGAGGCGCTGTTCGCCCCGGCGCCGCATCCGCTGGCCGCGGCGACGCTGGCCGAGACCCAGCGCGCCGAGGTGCAGGTGGTCTCCGTCGACGATCCCGACGGCCTGGGCGAGTTGCGGCCCGCGTTCGACGAGATTGTCGCGCTGGCAGGTGATTCGATCGAGGACACGCTGCTTGAGGCGGTGCGCACCTACCAGCAGGACGGCCGCAGTGTCGCGGTGGTCTCCTCCTCGGCCACCCGGGCGCTGTCGGCGGCCGATCTGGGCGTGGGCATCCTGCCGGAACGTGACGACCACCCGCATCCGCTGGGCGCGGACCTGGTCGTCGACGATCTGGCCGGGGTGTGGCGACTATTGCATGCCATCCCGGCGGCCAAGGAGGCCAGCCGTCGCGGCATCGAACTGTCGACGGGCGCCACGGCCTTGGGCTCGCTGTCGCTGATTCCCACTGTTCGGGGCCGCGGCCCCGAGGCGGTGGCCGTGGGCGCCGCGGCGGGCCTGGTGTCCGGTTACTGGTCGGCGCGTTCGGTGCTCGGTGCGCCGCTGCCCCGGCCGGTCCCCGTCGACGAGTGGCACGCCATGTCCGTCGAGCAGGTTCGAAACGCTTTGGCCGCAACGTCGGATCCCGCCGCTGCGCCGGAGGCCGCCGCGCCGAAGCAGCGCGGCATGCTGCGGCAGTTCGTCGTGGCGGTGCGTGAGGAGTTGGCCGACCCGCTGACCCCGGTACTGGGGCTCGGTGCCACGGCCACCGCCATCCTGGGCTCACCGATCGATGCGGGTCTGGTCTGCTCGGTGCTGGTCAGCAACGCCTTCCTGGCCGCCGGGCAGCGGCTGAGTACCGAACTGCGGCTGAACCGGCTGCTGGCCGAACAGATTCCGCCGGCCTGGAAAGTCACGCTCGGCCCCGACGGCACCCGGGAACGGGTGCAGGTGCTGCCCGAGCAGCTGCGGCGCGGCGACCTGATCGAGGTGGGCCCCGACGACGTGGTGCCCGTCGACGCCCGCCTGGTCGAGCTGGAGAAGCTCGAGGTCGACGAGGCTTCGTTGACCGGTGAGTCGCTGCCGGTGACCAAGCAGATCGACGCCACCCCCGGCGCCGAGGTGGCCGAGCGCCGCTGCATGCTCTTCGCCGGCACCACGGTGGTGGCCGGAACCGGCCTGGCGTTGGTGACCGCGGTCGGCCCCGACACCGAGGTGCGGCGCGCCGCCGATCTGGTCACCAGCCGGCACAGCGACATCGGGCTGGGACATCAGCTCGGCCAGATCACCAACCGGATCTGGCCGCTGAGCATGGTGGCCGGTGGACTGGTCAGCGCGCTCGGTGTGCTGCGCGGCACCGCGCTGCAGCGGGCGGCGGCCGACAGTGTCGGTGTGGCCGTCGCGGCTGTCCCCGAAGGCATGCCGGTGGTGGCGACGCTGGCCCAGCACGCCTCGGCGCAGCGGTTGACCAATTCCGGTGTGCTGGTCCGGGTTCCGCGCTCGGTGGAGGCCCTGGGCCGAGTCGACGTGGTCTGCTTCGACAAGACCGGCACGCTGAGCGAGAACCGCCTGCAGGTCACCGAGGTGCGCACGGTCGCCGAGCACTCCCGCGAGGAGTTGCTGCGCTGCGCGGCGCGGGCAACTCCGCCGGCCAAGGACCACGGCCACGCCGACGCCACCGACGCCGCGATCGTCGCGGCGGCCGAATCGGTGCCCGGCGCCCTCGCCGCCGAGCCCGCCGATGCCCATCTGCCGTTCCGGTCCGGGCGTCCCTTCGCGGCGTCGGTGTTCGGCACGGAGTTGACCATCAAGGGCGCACCGGAGGTGGTGCTGGCCGCCTCCATGGATGTCCCGGCCGAGCTCTATGACCTGGTGGAGCAGTTGGCGGCCGACGGCCTTCGGGTGCTGGCGGTGGCGCGGCGCGACCTCGACGACGAGCAGTTGCGATCGCTGTCGGCCGATGCCGACGACCCCGACGCCCAGCTGAACGCCCTGACGAAGCTCTGCGACGACGGGCTGACGCTGCTGGGGTTCGTCGGAATCTCCGACACCCCGCGCGCCGGGTCGGCCGGCCTGTTGGCCGAGCTGCACCGCCGCCAGGTACCGGTCCGGATGATCACCGGCGACCACCCGACCACCGGCCGGGCGATCGCCCGCAAGATGGGCCTGCCCGTGACCCCCGAGCAGGTCATCACGGGTATGGAGTGGGAGGCGCTCTCCGCTAAGGAGCAGGAGCGCGCGGTGGCCGAGCGGGTGGTGTTCGCCCGGATGTCCCCGGCGAACAAGGTGCAGGTGGTGCAGGCCCTGGAGCGCAGCGGCAAGGTCTCGGCCATGGTCGGCGACGGCGCCAACGATGCCGCGGCGATCCGGGCCGCCACCGTAGGCATCGGGATCGTCGCCCAGGGCAGCGACGCCGCCCACACCGCCGCCGACGTGGTGCTGCTCGACGGCAAGATCGA
>NZ_LQOT01000003.1 GCF_002101585.1 Mycolicibacter engbaekii
TGTGGTGAGTCGGGTCATGGGTTACACATGAGTCGCGTCATCGGTTACGGATTTCCCCGGCTTTTTCCGGGGGTTTTCTGTTTGTTGGGCCAGTAGTTGTGGTCGGGGTCGATGTGGTGGCTGGCGATGACGTGGTGGCCGGTTTTGCTGATGACGGTGACGGTGGTGGCGGTAACCAGGATCAGGACGGGTGTGCCGGCGTGGGCGCGGCCGATACCGAGGTGGTGCAGGCGGCTGCCGTGGCGCAGGGTGAGTTTGCCGAAGTGGTCGACGACGTCGGTGCGTAATCGGATGGCAGTGCTGGGTTGGTTGCCGGGGGTGGCTTTGGGGCGGGCGAGGTAGGCCTGTTCGGGGGTGATGTGGTGTGGGTGGGCGCGGTGGCCGCGTTCGGTGTTGTAGATGACGCGGAAGACATCGAGGAGACCTTGGAGTTCGGCCAGGGTGGCGGGGCGGGGGCGTGCGGCGAGCCAGCGTTTGAGGGTTTGGTGGAAGCGCTCGATCTTTCCTTGGGTCTGGGGGTGGCCGGGGTGCCCGTTTTTCTGGGTGATGCCCAGGGCGGCCAGGAGTCGTTCGAAGTCGTTGTGGCCGCCGGTGAATCGGGAGGTGTAGACCGAACCGTTGTCGGTCAGTGTGGCTGCGGGCAGCCCGAATTCGCAGCTGGTGGCGGTGAAGCTGGCGACGACGTCGGGGCCGGCGACGCGGCGGTGGGCGGTGCACGCTAGTAGGTAGCGGGAGTGGTCGTCGAGCCAGTTGAGGATCTCGGTGTCGGTGCCATCAGCGAGGCTCCAGTGGGTGAAGTCCGATTGCCAGCATTGGTTGGGTTGGTCGGCTTGGAAGCGGTGGTAGGAGCTGCGGGGGCGTTTGCGGGGTTGGGGGGTGATCAGGCCGTGGTGGTGCAGGATGCGCCGGATGGTGGAGGTGGATGGCACTGACAGGCCTTGGCGGGCCAAGTGGTTTTGCAGGGTGATGGGGCCGGCGTCGAGGCCTTCAGCGGTGAGTTCTTCGCGGAGTAAAACGATGGCGGCGATGACGTCATCGGAGATCCTGCGGGGGTTGCTCGCAGGGCGCCGGGAGCGGGGTTCGAGCGCATCGAGGCCACCGGTTCGGTAGCGGGTCAGCAGGCGGTAGAGGTGTTGGCGGGATAGCCCGTAGGTGCGGGCTGCAGCAGTCACCGACAGGTTTCCACTGAGGACTTCCAGGACGGCCACACGCGCTTTGGACATGACCCATGACTGTCACCTATGACGCGGCT
>NZ_LQOT01000004.1 GCF_002101585.1 Mycolicibacter engbaekii
GGACGGCGGGGGTGGTGGCGGGGGCGGTCCTCCGGGACCGCCCGGCCCGTTGCCCGGTCCGGCCGGACGGAAGCCGGGCCACTGCGATTCCTCGCCGGGGCCCGCCGGGCCGAAGCCGGGACCCATGGGCGGCCCGTGATGCATCATGCAGGGCCCGTGATGGTGGTGTCGCGGCCCGTACCAGCCGCCACCGCTGAGGTACGCCCCCGTACCGAAGATGACGGCGGCGATGAAGACGGTTCCGGCGACGATCACCACCCAGGCCGCGATCTGGTAGAGCCGGTTCGGCGCTGCCTGCACAGGAGGCGACGCTGCCGGCGGAGGAGACGCTGCCGGCGCAGGCGGCGGTGGGGTGGAGACTGGCGGCTCGCTCATACCGATCCATCATGCCCCAGAACGACGCCGACCGCCGCCCTTCGGAGGGGGCGGCGGCCGGGGTCGGTGCCGGTCGGGCTCAGCGGCCCGGTGTGGGCGCCGTGGTGGTCACCGGCGGTGGCAGCTCCTCCGGGCCCGGCCGATCCGGCCCCCACCACATCGGCCCCGGACGGTGCGGGCCCTTGTGGAACATCGCGTGCTGGGCGTGATGCCCGTGCCCGCCGGGACAGTGGTGGCCGCGCGGTCCGCCGTGACTGACCCACACGCCGGCGAGAAAGATCGACGACACGATGAAGACGATGCCGGCGACGATCGCGACCCAGGCGGCAAGCCGGTAGAGCCAGTAGGGCTTGAACTCGGCGGGCGCCGCCGGCGAGGTGGCTGTGTTCTCGGGTACTTCACTCATGGAGGGCATCTTGCCGGTGCGAACACCAGCCACCGCTAGGTCCTGGCTATGCACCAGCTATGGGCTAGCGCACCTCGACGCCACTGCCGGCCACGGTGTGCCCGATCACCGGGTGTCCGGGAAGCTCGCCCACCACCAGCAGGCCTCCGGAGGTCTGGGCGTCGGCCAACAGCAGCAGATCGTCCTCGGTGACCCCGGATCCGGTGCATACGTGCGGGCGCACCCAGTCCAGATTGCGGCGGGTGCCGCCCGACACGAAGCCGGCGTCCAACGCCTCGCGCGCTGCCTCCAGCAGCGGCACCGCGGCACGGTCGATCACCGCGCCGACCCCCGACGCGCGGCACATCTTGTAGAGATGGCCCAGCAGCCCGAAGCCGGTGACATCGGTGGCCGCCCGCACCCCATGGGACACCGCTGCTTCGGCGGCGTCGCGGTTGAGCGCGACCATGGTGGCGATCGCCTCGTCGAAGACCTCGCCGGTGCGTTTGTGCCTGTTGTTGAGCAGGCCCACACCCAGCGGCTTGGTCAGCGTCAACGCCAGTCCGGGCTCGGCGGCGTCGTTGCGCAGCAGCTTCGACGGGTCGGCCACTCCGGTGACGGCCATGCCGTACTTGGGTTCGGGATCGTCGATGGAATGCCCGCCGATCACCGGGCAGCCCGCCTGTTCGGCCACCGCCAGCCCGCCGCGCAGCACTTCGGTCATCAACTCCATCGGCAGCTTCTCCCGCGGCCAGCCGACCAGGTTGATCGCGACCACCGGGCGCCCGCCCATCGCGTAGATGTCCGACAGCGCGTTGGCGGCAGCAATCCGGCCCCAGTCGTACGCATCGTCGACGACGGGAGTGAAGAAGTCCGCGGTGGACAGCACGGCAAGGTCGTCGCGCACCAGCACCGCCGCGGCGTCGTCGCCGTCGTCGAGGCCCACCAGGACACCCCTGCCGGACTGTCCGGTCAGGCCGCGCACCGCGTCTTCCAGTTCGCCGGGGGGAATCTTGCACGCGCAGCCGCCGCCGTGGGCGAAGCCGGTCAGTCGCAGTTCGGTCATGCGTCAATGATGAGGTGGTCGCCGGCCGCCCGGGACACGCAGACCAGCATGTGGCCGTGGGCACGTTCGGTATCGGTCAAGGTCTGATCCCGGTGGTCCACCGTCCCGTCGACCACCCGGACCCGGCAGGTGCCGCAGAACCCCTGCTTGCAGGAGTAGGGGGTGGCGGGCTCGACCGCCAGGATGGCGGCCAGCGCGCTCTGGTCTGCGCCGACGGCGACGGTGGTGCCGCTGCGGGCGAGCGTCACCGTGAACGCCTTGCCGTCGAGAACCGGTGGTGCAGAGAAGCGTTCGTAATGCAGCTCCACGTCGGTACGGTCCATCAGGCCGTGCCGGAGGACCTCGAGCATCGCCGGCGGCCCGCAGGCGTACAGCGCTGTGGCACCGGGTACGTCGCCGATCAGGTCGGCAGCGCTGGGCAGCCCGTGCGTGTCGTCGGTGCGCACCCTCACCTTGGCACCGAACTGCTGCACCTCAGCGATGAACGGGATGCTGTCCGCGCTGCGGCCGGTGTAGACCATGGACCAGTCCAGGCCCAGGCGCTCGGCGGCGCGCATCATCGGCAGGATGGGCGTGATCCCGATGCCCCCGGCGACGAACCGCAGATGCCGCGCCGGCGAACCAAAGCCGGGAACGGCCATGGGCATGCCGTTGCGGGGTCCCTTGACGGTGACCGTGGCACCCGGCAGCAACGTGTCGTGCACTTCGATCGACCCGCCACCGCCGTCGGGGATGCGACGCACCGCGATGCGGTAGCTGCCGGAATCGGCGGGGTCCCCACACAGGGAGTACTCCCGCATCCGCCCCGAGGGCAACAGCAGGTCCAGGTGCGCACCGGGGGTCCAGCGGGTCAGCGGCTTGTCGTCGGCGGCGACCAGCGTCAACGCCACCACGTCTTTATCGTGAGCGACGATCTCGCGTCCTATCACCCGCAGTTGGCGCGTCTGTTCCGGTTGGGCCAGCCTGCGGCGTCGCATCAACACGCTGAACGTCGGGATCGCGACCTTGGCCAGCAGGTTCGACAGCCACAAGAGCGGGTCATGACGCCATCGGCCGTACAGGTGCGGCGGAACCTCCACCGGCATCTCGTCCAGCGGCCGGAATCGCGAGCCCGCCCCGTCGTGCGCTGCGCTCAACGCCGAGCCCTGCGTGCCGCCGGCGAGGTGGCCAGGTAGGCGACGGCCTGCGCCGTGGAGCCGATCGACGCCGGGTGAAACGACGGCTTGAAGTAGACGGCGGTGTATTTGAGCACCTGCCGCAGCTGGGGCAGGATGTTGCGCCGCGACCCACGCAGGTACTCGCGCCAGAGCCCGAAATAGGAGTGGCTGATGCTGGGGTCGGAGCGGCACATGAATCCGATCGCCCGGTGAATCATCAACCCCAGATAGACCAATGCGGTGACCATGGCTCGACACCGGTTGAGGTAGCCGGGGTGAAAGTAGTTCGCCACGTCGTGGGCAACGCAGCGGTGCTCGATCTCCTCGGCGCCGTGCCAGCGGCAGATGTCGGCCATGGTCGGGTCGACGTCGTAGTCGTCCCACGAGCAGTTCAGGACGAACTCACCCAGGATGGCGGTGTAATGCTCGATCGCCGCGATCAGCCACAACCGTTGCACCATGTCGTTGTATCGGGTGCGAGCGAAGCGCTGGCTGCGCGGCGCGAGCAGCCGCCGGAACAGGTACTCGAACTGGCGCAGCGCGGGCCCGGTGTCCACGCCCCGCGCTTCCAGGAACTCCGTCACCGCTTTGTCGTGCGCCTCGGCGTGTATCGCCTCCTGGCCGATGAAGCCACGCATTGCGCGGGCCAGTTCTTCGTCTTTGACGTAGGGCAGCGCCTCGTTGAACACCTTGCAGAACCACCGCTCGCCCTCGGGAAGCAGCACGTGCAGGATGCACACGATGTCGGAGGCCACCGGCTCGCCCTTGATCCAGTGCAGCGGGGTCGCCGACCAGTCGAACTCGACGTCGCGGGCGCGGATCTCCACCCCGGCCGGCTCATAGATCTGGCCGCCGATGGTTTGGCTGGTCATGGTCACGGCCTCCTTCAGGCGTCATGCTACCCACAGCGGTGTGCGCCCGATCCGTCGTCGACCGCTGGTTCTCGGACCGAAACAGGCCGCCGACCACGGCACTGACTAGGTTGATCAACGGAGGCGTCTGAGTCCTGGTGGGCTCCCCGGTCTTCAAAACCGGTGAGGCCGAGCAGCTCGGCCTGGCGGGTTCGATTCCCGTCCGCCTCCGCCAGCTGCACATCCAGGAGGAGCTGTGACCGAAGCCGATCCGCGCCGCGCCATTCCGCGCACCGATGCGCTGCTGATGCTGCCACCGGTTCGAGCGGCCCGCGCACGGCTCGGCGAGCATGTCGTGCGGGGTGTGGTTCGTGACGCACAGGATCAGGCCAGACGCGGCGAGTTGACCCCAGAGGATGTCGAAAAGGCTGTCCTGGAGAGCCTTTCACGCTGTCGAGCGACGGCGCTGCGACCGGTGCTCAATGCCACCGGAGTGGTGGTGCACACCAACCTGGGCCGAGCGCCGCTGTCGGCAGCAGCGACCGAGGCGCTGCTGGCAGCCAGCGGCTACGTCGACGTCGAGCTGGATCTGGCCACCGGCGCGCGCTCGGCACGGGGGGTGGCGGCCCGCGCCGCCCTGGTGGCGGCGTGCCCGGCAGCCGAGGACTCCCTGGTGGTCAACAATGGCGCCGCGGCACTGGTGCTGGCCACCACCGCGCTGGCCGCCGGCCGCGAGGTGGTCGTCAGCCGGGGTGAGCTCATCGAGATCGGGGCGGGCTTTCGCCTGCCGGACCTGATCGCCTCGACCGGGGCCCGGTTGCGGGAGGTCGGCACGACCAACCGCACCCATCTGCGCGATTATGCCGAGGCGCTCGGCCCGCAGACCGGGTGCATTCTGAAGGTGCACCCCAGCAATTTCGCCGTACACGGTTTCACGGCGGCGGTGGATGTTTCGGCATTACGGGCGTTGGCAACCGAACACGGTGTGGCCTTGGTGGCCGATCTCGGCAGCGGGCTGCTGGCGCCGGATCCGCTGCTGCCCGGCGAACCGGATGCGGCCACCACACTGAGCGCCGGCGCCGACATCGTGACCGCCAGCGGCGACAAGCTGCTCGGCGGTCCGCAGGCCGGAGTCGTCCTGGGACGTTCCGATGTCATCGCCCGGTTGGCGCGGCACCCGCTGGCCCGCGCAGTACGCGCCGACAAGCTCACGCTCGCCGCCCTGGAAGCCACCGTGTCCGGCGCCGATGCACCCGTGACCAGGGCTCTGCACGCCGACCCCGCCCGGTTGCGCTCCCGGGCCGAGCAACTGGCCGCCGCGGTGGGTGGCACCGTGGTGGCGCACGACGGCCGGGTCGGCGGCGGCGGCGCGCCGGGCGTCCCGCTGCCGGGCTGGGCGGTCCGGCTGCCTGAGGCGGCGGCCGGTCCGCTGCGCGGCGGTGATCCCGCGGTGCTGCCCCGGGTGCATGACGGCGCCTGCCTGGTGGACCTGCGCTGTGTGCCCGAAACCGACGACCCTGCCCTGCTGGATGCGGTGCGGGCCGCACTCGCCCGGATCTCCTGAGCATGTTCGTCGTCGCCACCGCCGGCCACGTCGACCACGGGAAGTCGACCCTGGTGCGCGCGCTCACCGGGATGGAACCCGACCGGTGGGCCGAGGAGCGTCGGCGCGGCCTCACCATCGATCTGGGTTTCGCCTGGACCGCCCTGCCGTCGGGCCGGCGGGTGGCCTTCGTCGACGTCCCGGGCCACGAACGGTTCTTGCCCAATACGCTGGCCGGTCTGGGGCCTGCGACAGTGGTCTGTTTCGTGGTCGCGGCCGACGAGGGCTGGTGTGCGCAGTCGTCCGATCATCGCGACGCCGTTGCCGCCCTGGGGATATCACATGCGGTGGTGGTGCTCACCCGCGCGGACCGGGCCACCGCTGAGCGCATCGCCGAAGTGACGGCGCAGGTCCGCACCGAACTGGAGCACACCGGTATACACGGTGCCCCGATCGTCGCGGTGTCTGCCGCCCAAGGGGCGGGTCTGGACAACCTGCGGGCGGTTCTGGACAACCTGCTGGCCGGTATCCCCGCGCCGTCAGAAGGCGAGCGGGTTCGGCTCTGGGTCGACCGGTCGTTCAGCATCACCGGGGCCGGAACGGTGGTGACCGGCACGTTGACCGCGGGGACCCTGGCCGCCGGCGAGCACCTGCTGCTGCTGTGTCGCGGGCAGCCTCGCCCGGTGACCATCCGGGGATTGCAGAGCTGCGGCGAGCCGCATCCGGCCCTGGGGCCGACCGCGCGGGTGGCCGTCAACCTGCGCGGCGTGGCCTCCGGGGAGGTACGTCGCGGAGACGTTCTGGTGCGGCCCGACGAGTGGCTGACCACCGCGGTGGCCGACGTTCGCCACGCCGCCGGCCGCCCGCTCGCCGAGGCACCCGAGCAACTGGTGGTGCACGTGGGCACGGCGGCGACCCCGGCCCGACTGCGGCGCCTCGATGCCGATCACGCTCGCATCACCTTGACCTGTGCCCTTCCGCTGACGTTTTCGGATCGGCTCTTGGTGCGCGATCCGGGAGCCGGCCGGGTGCTGGGCGGGGTGTGGGTGCTCGACCCAGATCCTCCTGCGCTGCGGCGGCGCGGCGCCGCGGCCCGCCGCGCCGAAGAGCTGGCCGGCGCCGATCCCGCCGATCGCAGCCGTTGGGTGCTCGCCGAGGTGGCCCGGCGCGGCGCGGTGTCCGAGCAGCGGCTGCGGTTGCTGGGCTACCAGCTCACCTCCCCGCCCTCGCAGGTGACGGTGATCCGCGGCTGGTGGGTCCACCTCCCGACGTATCGATCGTGGCGGGACCGCCTGCAGTGCGCGGTGCACGAGCTGCGGGAGCGAGATCCGTTGTCGGCCGGGCTCTCCCGGGGCGCGGCCGTGGATCTGCTCGCACTACCGGGACCAGAACTGCTCGATGAACTGGTGGGCCATGCCGGACTGACACAGCGCGACGGACTGATCGCACTGCCGGACGACAGCTGCGACCTCGGCCCGGCCGAAGCGGCGATCGCCGACCTGGAATCCCGGCTGGCCGCGTCCCCGTTTCATGCCCCGGAAGCCGACGATCTGGCCGCCCTGGGACTGGGGGTGCGCGAGCTGGCGGCAGCCGCACGAGTGGGGCGACTGTTGCGCCTCAACGACAACCTGGTGCTGTTACCGAATGCACCCGCCTTGGCCATGCGTGAATTGGCCTCACTGCGGCAGCCTTTCACCGCGACGCAGGCAAAACAGGCGCTGAACACCACACGGCGGGTAGCGATCCCCCTGCTGGAATACCTCGATTCCCGGGGCTGGACCCGTCGGCTCGACGCCGTCCATCGAGAGGTGGTGCACCGAACCGTCGCGCGCGGTTAGAAGTTGTCGCTGAAATCCGCCGCGGAGTCCAACTGTGCGATTGTCCTGCGGACGCCGTCGCGCACCGCCTTCGCGGTCTGTACCGCAACGGAATCCATGGCTCCATCGACCGTCTGCCATGCCTCGACGACAACCGTTCCCGAGGTCCCGCCGCCGGACGGGCTGAGCACGACTGTCGACTCCATGACACATCGCGGCCCCGATTCCGCAGGAGTCCTAAATATAAGAACAAACGCCGCACTGTCTTCGACGGGCTCGGCGGCTGCCAGGTAGAGCTGTTGGTCACCGGGGTCCTGCCGGTAGGGGGTGATATCGGCGATCAGCCGCTCGGCGACCGATTCCAGTGCGGCACAGGTGCGGAAGGTCAGCGGATTGTTGAGCAGCCGCTCACCCTGGTGCTTACCGCGCGGCAGGCTGATTCGCCCCCGACCCCTTCGCGCACGGGTACGTCTGCTGACGAAAACGATCGTAATAGCGCCGCAGCCCAACACAAGTCCGGCCACGAGCGCGAAAACTTTCATACCGTCGCACCGTACTAGCACACCGCACGATGCAGTATCGACCGTTCGGTCGACAGCGAAGCCGCCGGCCCGCCGGACTCGCGTCCGACCCCGCGGCCTGTGAGCCCAGGACGCCTAGGTGCTCGCCGGAACCCGTCGGTCCGCAGTGGTCTTGGGCTTGACGTGCTCTACATCACCGGTGAATTCCTGTGTCCAGCAGGCGAATTCCAACGTAATTCCGTCAGGGTCCTGGAAGTAGAACGAGCGGACATACACACCGGGGTGCAGCGTCGGGCTCGCCTGCCACTCGGACTCGTCGTGGTTGAGGATCGGGCCCACCCGCACGCCCTTTTCCTTCAGCTTCTGACGGTAGGCGTCGAACTTGTCCGCCGGCACGTGGAAGGCCAGGTGGTTGAGGGAACTCACCGCGCTGGTGATCTCGCCGATGCCGGGTATGTGGGCCGGCGCGGAGATGCCCGGCACCCCGTCCGGCGCGTCACGGAACCAGAAGAAGGCCACGCAGTCGCCGTTGCCGGCATCGAAGAAGAAGTGCTGGCCGATACCTGCGGGCAAGTCCAGCGATTTGACCAGCGGCATACCCAGGATGTTGCTGTAGAAGTCGACGGTGCGTTCCATGTCGGAGCACACCATCGCCACGTGGTTGATCCCGCTGATTTCGAATTCGGTGTTCACACCGTGCGGCTTGATCATTGCGGACACTCCTCTGGCGAAGATCAGAATCTGAATCTAACATCAGATTCAGATTTGAGCCAGACCCGAGACAGGAAGTCCGACCCGGTGTCTACCCACCCCGAGCAGCCCGGCCACCGCGAACCACTGCCCACCGAGCGGGGCCGACGCACCCAGGCCGCGATCGACTCCGCCGCCCGCTCCGTCATCGCCCGGAAGGGGGTCCTGGCGGCCACCATCGCCGACATCGCCGCTGAGGCCGGCCGTTCGGCGGCGTCGTTCTACAACTACTACGAGTCCAAAGAGGCGATGGTCCGGGAGTGGGCGCTGCGGTTCCGCGACGAGGCCAGCCGGCGGGCGGCCACCGTGACCCGGCACGGACTGACTAATCGGGAACGCATCGAGCAGGCCACCGCCGCGCACTGGTACACCTATCGCAATCGGCTGGCCGAGATGGTCGGCGTGTCTCAGCTCGCGATGGTCAACGACGACTTCGCCCGGTACTGGGCGGAGATCTGCGCGGTGCCCGTCGGCCACATCACCGAAACGGTGAAGCGCGCCCAGGCCGAGGGCTACTGCACCGACGACGACCCCGCCCTGCTCGCGGTGGCGATCGTCTCGATGCTCAACCAGTTCTGCTACGTCCAACTCGCCACGCCCCGCGACGACGACGGCCCCGACGACGAGGCCTGCATCCGCACCCTGGCCAACGTGTTCTACCGGGCCATCTATACCGAGGAGAGTGCCTGAGCATGTGGTGCCCGCCCGCCCCCGAGGCACAGCCGTGACCGTGCGCGTGCTGGCCCACTTCATTCCCGGCCCGAAGGTCTCGGCGTTCGTGGCGCCCGAATCCGACTGGCTGGACATCCGGTGGTGCGCCGCCGATGACGACGCCACGTTCTACCGCGAATTGGCCGAGGCGGAGGTGCTCTGGCACGTGCTGCGTCCGCTGTCCGGCGACGACCTGCGACGCGGACCGCGGTTGCGCCTGGTGCACAAGTTCGGCGTGGGAATCAACACCATCGACGTCGATGTCGCCACCCAGCGCGGCATCGCGGTGGCCAATATGCCCGGCGCCAACGCCGCCTCGGTCGCCGAGGGCACCGTGATGCTGATGCTGGCGGTGCTGCGCCGGCTCCTGCCGCTGGACCGAGCGACCCGGGCGATACACGGTTGGCCGACCGATCCCGACCTGGGCGAACACTGCCGCGACATCGGCGGCTGCGTCGTCGGGCTGGTCGGCTTCGGCAGCATCGCCCAGCGGGTGGCCCATATCGTGAGTGCCATGGGTGCGCAGGTCATCCACACCAGTACCCGCGACGACGGCACGCCGGGCTGGCGACCCCTGCCGGAGCTGCTGGCCGCGGCCGACATCGTCTCGCTGCACCTTCCCCTGACCGATGCCACCGAGGGATTGATCGACGAGGCGGCCCTGCGCCAGATGAAGCCCGAGGCGGTGCTGGTCAACACCTCCCGGGGACCGATCGTCGACGAGGCCGCGCTGGCGGCCGCACTGAGCCGCGGGCGGCTGGCCGGCGCGGGCCTCGACGTGTTCGCCGTCGAGCCGGTGACCGCGGACAACCCCCTGCTCGGTTTGGACAACGTCGTGCTGACGCCGCACGTGAGCTGGTACACCGCCGACACCATGCGGCGCTACCTGGCGGCGGCCGTCGACAACTGCCGCCGGCTACGTGACGGGCAGGCACTGTCCCACGTAGTCAACCAACCGACTGGTTGTTAGATTCACCTCACGTACAACCGAAAGGCGTATCGATGCCGATAGCGATCACCTCCGAGCACCAGGACCTGGCCGATTCGGTGCGGTCCTTGCTGACCCGCGCCGTGCCCTCCGAGATGCTGCACGCCGCGATGGACAACCCCATCGAGAACCCGCCACCGTATTGGCGGGCCGCCGCCGAGCAGGGCCTGGCGGGTGTGCATCTGGCCGAGGAGGTCGGCGGCCAGGGCTTCGGAATCCTGGAACTGGCGGTGGTACTCGCCGAGTTCGGCTACGGCGCAGTGCCGGGCCCGTTCGTCCCGTCCGCAGTTGCCAGCGCCCTGATCGCCGCCCACGATCCCGGCGCCGCCGAGCTGAGCGGACTGGCCAGCGGCGAGGTGATCGCCACCTACAGCGTCAACCCCGGGCTGACCGCCACCGCTTCGGGGTCGGGTCTGGTGATCCGCGGGGAGGCCCGCGCCGTGGTCGCCGCCGCCCAGGCGTCGCTGCTGGTACTACCGGTGGCGACCGACAACGGAGCGCTGTGGGTACTGCTGCGCGCCCACCAGCTCGAGATCGAGCCGGTGGCAAGCGTGGACCCGCTGCGCCCCATCGCCCACGTGCGCGCCGACGGCGTCGAGGTCGACGACGCCGCGGTTCTGCGCAACCTCACCGAGGTACGTGCCCGGGCGCTCATCGCCACACTGCTGTCCGCGGAGGCGATCGGTGTCGCCCGGTGGGCCACCGACACCGCCGCCGAATACGCCAAGATCCGCGAGCAGTTCGGCCGGCCGATCGGTCAGTTCCAGGCCATCAAGCACAAGTGTGCGGAGATGATCGCCGACACCGAGCGGGCCACCGCGGCGGTGTGGGACGCCGCCCGCGCCATCGACGAGGCGACCGAGGGCGGGGCGCCCGGTTGGGAAGCCGCGGCGCCGACCGTCGCGTTCGCCACGGCCGTGGCCGCCACCCTGGCCCCCAGCGCCGCCCAGCGCTGCACCCAGGACTGCATCCAGGTGCACGGCGGCATCGGATTCACCTGGGAGCACGACGCCGGGGTGTACTACCGGCGCGCGCTGATCCTCGCCGCCTCCTTCGGCGACCGCTCGGCCTACCCCCAGCAGGTGGTCGACACCGCCACCGCCGGCGGTATGCGCAAGATCGACATCGACTTGGATCCCGACACCGAGAAGCTGCGCGCCGAGATCAGGGCTGAGGTCGCAGCCCTCAAGGCCATGCCGCACGACCAGCGCACGGTCGCCATCGCCGAGGGCGGCTGGGTGCTGCCCTACCTGCCCACGCCGTGGGGACGCGCCGCCGAGCCGATCGAGCAGATCATCATCGAGCAGGAGTTCACCAGCGGCCGGGTGCGTCGCCAGTCGATGGGTATCGCCGCGTGGCTCATCCCGTCGATCGTCGCGTTCGGCACCGACGAGCAGAAGCAGCGTTTCCTGCCCCCCACCTTCCGCGGGGAGATGATCTGGTGCCAGCTGTTCTCCGAGCCCGGTGCGGGCTCCGACCTGGCCAGCCTGACCACGAAGGCGACCAAGGTCGACGGCGGCTGGCGGATCAGCGGCCAGAAGATCTGGACCTCGGCCGCGCAGTTCTCCTCCTGGGGAGCCCTGCTGGCCAGGACTGACCCGAGCGCCCCGAAGCACGACGGCATCACGTACTTCCTGCTGGACATGAAGAGCGAAGGCGTGACCGTCAGCCCGCTGCGTGAACTCACCGGCGGCGCGATGTTCAACACCGTGTTCATCGACGACGTGTTCATCCCGGACGAGCTGGTGCTCGGCGAGGTGAACCGCGGCTGGGAGGTCAGCCGTAACACGCTGACGGCCGAGCGGGTGTCCATCGGTGGCACCGAGATGCCGTTCCTGGCCAGCCTCGACGGCTTCGTCGAGTTCATGCGCGACGGGCAGTTCGATCACGGCGCGCAGCGCCGGGCCGGGCAGCTGATCGCCGAGGGGCACGCCGCCAAGCTGCTCAACCTGCGCTCGACGCTGCTGACCCTGGCGGGCAAGGATCCGATGCCGGCAGCGGCGGTGTCCAAGCTGCTGTCGATGCGCACGGGTCAGGGCTACGCCGAGTTCGCGGTGGGCACGTTCGGCGGGGATGCCGCGATCGGCGACCGCGAGCAGCTTCCCGGCAAGTGGGCCGAGTTCCTGTTGATGAGCCGCGCCACCACCATCTACGGCGGCACCTCAGAGGTTCAGCTCAACATCATCGCCGAGCGTCTGCTGGGCCTGCCCCGCGACCCGTAGGCCCGACGAGATCGCTTCTGGGGTCGTGGATTCCGCCACGACCCCAGAAGCATTCTCACAACCCTGGGCCGCGACCTACAGGTCGCGCAGCTCGCGCTTGAGGATCTTGCCGGTGGGGTTGCGGGGCAGCTCGTCGAGGAAGATCACCTCACGCGGCACCTTGTAGCGGGCCAGGTGCTCCTTGACGTAGACCTTGATGGTGTCCTCGTCGACGCTCGAGCCTTCCTTTTTCACCACAAAGGCCCGCAGCCGTGCGCCCCACTCCTTGTCGTCGACGCCCAGGGCGGTCGCCTCGACCACGTCGGGGTGTCCGCTGATCAGGTCCTCGACTTCGGCCGGGAAGACGTTCTCGCCGCCGGAGACGATCATCTCGTCGTCGCGGCCGCTGACATAGAGCAGGCCCCGCTCGTCGAAGTAGCCGACATCGCCCGAGGACAGCAGCCCGTCGATGATCTGCTTGCCGCCGCCACCGGTGTAGCCCTGGAACGGGAAGAAGTTGCCGACGAAGATTCGCCCGACCTCGCCCTGCGGCACTTCGTTGCCGTTGTCGTCGAGGATCCTGACCTTGACGCCCTTGACCACCGGTCCGACGGTCGCCGGGTTGTGCTGCAGGTCGGCCGGTCCGGCGATGGTGGCGAAGGCGACCTCGGTGGACCCGTACATGTTGTAGATGATCGGTCCGAGGTCCTTCATGGCCCGGCTCGCCAGTTCCGCGCCCAGCTGCGAGCCGGAGACGAAGACGATCCGCAGGTGCGACAGGTCCGGTTTGGGGCTGGTCTTCTCCAGCTCGTCGAGGATCCGGGACAGCATGACCGGCACGACGACCATCGCGGTCACCTTGTGCTTCTCCAGGTCCGCCAACACGGTCGCGGGCTTGAAGCGGCGCCGCAACACCAGGGTGGAGCCGAAGAACATCGCCAGGGTGCCGTGCAGATAGCCCAGGGCGTGGAACATCGGTGACGGCAGCGACGTCACTTCCCCGGCCCGGAACGGGACGTGGGACAAAATGCCGCCGATGGGCGCCAGCGTCGGCGGGGTGGCGCGGTTGGCGCCCTTGGGGGTACCGGTGGTGCCGGACGTCAGGATGATGATCGAGGAGTGCTTGGTGACCTTGGGCGCCGGCGCCTTGCTGCTGCGCGCGATCAGCTGAGCCAACGTCTCGTCGGCGCTGCCCGAGGGCTCGTCGCTGTCGGGGTTGACTCCCAGAGCGCGCAACTTGCCCAGCTCGGGCGTGGCCTGCGCGACGGCGGCGGTGTACTCGTCGTCGTAGATGATCAGTTTGGCGCCTTCGCGCTCGGAGACGTCCTTGATCTGCGGGCCGGAGAACTCACTGTTCAGCAGGATCAGCCGGGCACCCACCCGGGCGCAGCCGTAGTTGGCGATCAGGAACCAGCGGTGGTTGCGGGCCAAGATCGCCACCCCGTCGCCGCCGCGGACCCCCATCGCGAGCAGGCCGTTGGCCACGGCGTTGACGGCATCGTCGAGTTCTTTGAACGTGATGCTGCCGTCGTCGTCGATGACGGCGATGCCGTTCGGGTTGCGCCGGGCGTTGAGCGCCGGAATCATCCCCAACTCACCCCAGCGCGCTCCGTCGGAGAGTGCGCTGGCGATGACCTTCGGCGATTCCAGTTTCAGCGCCCCGGACTGCAGGATCTTGCGCAGATAATGCAACTCGGCCCCGCCGCGTTCGAGATAGCGACCGAGCTTGGTTACAGCCTGGCTGGGCAGGTCGGTGAGCTTAGCCATGGCACAACCTTATGTGACGCAGATCGCCGTCGGGCGGGGGACGGTGCGCTCTCGTTAATATGGCGCTCATGGCCGGCGGGTTGTCGCTGGACGTGGCGGGACGGCGGGTGGGGGTGACCCACCCGGACAAGACGGTGTTCCCGGGCGGAGGAGGCCGGCCCCCGCGGACCAAGCTCGATCTGATCCGCTACTACCTGTCGGTGGCCGACGGTGCGCTGCGCGGCGTGGCCGGGCGGCCGATGATTCTCAAGCGCTTCGTGCAGGGCATCGACGCCGAAGCGGTGTTCCAGAAGCGGGCGCCGGCCAACCGGCCGGATTGGGTGTCGGTCGCCGAGTTGCACTATGCGTCGGGCCGTTCTGCGCACGAAGTCGTCGTCGACGACGCGGCCGGGCTGGCCTGGGTGATCAACCTGGGCTGTGTGGATCTCAATCCGCACCCGGTGCGCTCCGGCGACCTGGACCATCCCGATGAGCTGCGAATCGACCTCGACCCGATGCCCGGAGTCGGCTGGGCACAGATCGTCGAGGTGACCCTGCTGGCCCGCGAGGTGCTCACCGAGCACGGATTGACCGCCTGGCCCAAGACGTCGGGTTCGCGGGGCATGCACATCTATGCGCGCATCGCACCCCAGTGGCAGTTCGGCCAGGTGCGGCTGGCCGCCCAGGCGGTGGCCCGCGAGATCGAGCGCCGCGCACCGGAGTTGGCCACCAGCCGGTGGTGGAAGGAAGAGCGGCACGGCGTCTTCGTCGACTTCAACCAGAACGCCAAGGACCGGACGGTCGCCTCGGCGTACTCGGTACGAGCCACCGTCGACGCCCGGGTGTCTACGCCGCTGCATTGGGACGAGGTCGCCGGCTGCGACCCGGCGTCGTTCACCATCGACACCGTGCCGGACCGGTTCGCCGCGATCGGTGATCCGTGGGCGGGCATGGACGACGCCGTCGGCTCCCTGCAGGAGTTGTTGGACTTGGCGCAGGCGCAGGGCCCCGCTCCGAAGGCGCCACGCGGCACCCGTAAGAGCGTCGACGGCCGGCGCACCTCGCCGCTGCCGTTGATCGAGATCGCCCGCACCAAGACCCGCGACGAGGCGACGGCCGCCCTCGACGTGTGGCGGGAACGGCACGCCGCCGCCGCGAACCGGCTGGCGCCCGAAGACGTTCTGCTCGACGGCATGCGCGGACCGAGTTCGATCTGGTACCGCGTCCGGATCAACCTGCAGCACGTGCCGGATGCGCACCGCCCGCCCCAGGAAGAGCTGATCGCCGACTACAGCCCCTGGCCGAGCCGCGACGCGGGCCCGGGCTAGCCGCCGGCCGGCCGGTGACCCGGTAGGTGGCTTTGCCGGCCGTAGGAGTCGAATTCGGCGTCCAGCGAGCTTTTGTCGTCGGCGCTCATGCGGGTGTAGGCGGGCCGGCCCCGCCCGGCCCAGCGATATAGCGGCTCCTCGGTGTGCCAGGCCTCGGCCTGCAGTTGGCGTTTGAGCACCTTGTTCGAGCCCGTCACCGGCAGGCTGGCCGTGATGCGCAGGAAGCGCGGAAAACCCTTGCTGCCCAGGTCGGGCTGGTCGGCCAGGTAGCTCGCGAAGGCCGCCACGTCGAAGCGGTCGGGGTCGGCCACCTCGACGGCGCCCATCACCTGATCACCGGAGCGGGGATCGGGCACCGCGTAGACGCCGGCGCTGATCACCATCGGATGCCGGCGCAGCACCTGTTCGATGGTCAGCGCGGAGGTGTTCTCCCCGTCCACGCGTATCCAGTCGCCCCGACGGCCGGCGAAGTACAGGAACCCGGCCTCGTCGCGGTAGCCGAGGTCGCCGGTCCAATACCAGCCGTCGCGTACCTTTTCGGAGTCCGCGGCGTCGTTGTTGTAGTAGCCCTCGAAGTCGCGGGCCCCGGTCTTGTCGACGATCTCGCCGACCGCATCGTCGGCGTTACACACCCTGCCGTGTTCGTCGAGGATGGCGGTGGCACACTCGGCTCGGGTGTGCGGGTCGACGACGGCGATGCCCGCGTGCGCCGGTCGGCCGAGCGCGCCGGGGGGTGCCGCCGGGTCGGGCTGGGCGGCGTTGCCTCCCTCACTGGAGCCGTATCCCTCATGCAGCACTGCGCCGAACCGGCGCGCGAACTCGGCCCGGTCCTGCGGCGATGCCTCGGTGCCGAAACCGCGTACCAGGGTGTTGTCGGCGTCGTCGGGCTCTTCGGGGGTGGCCAGCAGATAGCCCAGCGCCTTACCGACATAGGTGAAGAACGTCGCGCCGAAATAGCGCACGTCCGCCAGGAACTGCGATGCGGAGAACTTCGGCGTCAGACAGATCGTGGCGCCGTTGGCCAGCGCGGGTGCCCACAGCGCCATGATCGCGTTGCCGTGAAACAGCGGCATGCAGCAGTAGTCGACGTCACCGCGCACGTGGCCGAACTTGGCGGTGGCCGCCTTGGCGATCCGGACCAGCCGGCCCTGGCTGCACTTGACCGCCTTGGAGGCGCCGGTGGTGCCGGAGGTGAACAGCAGCAGCAACAGCGTTTCCGGACCCACGCCGGGGGCGGCGGCCGGCTGCACCCGGTGTTGGGCGACCAGGGCGGCGTAGCCGGGCTCGTCGACGTTCAGGATGCGCTCGGCGTCCAGGCCGTGGTCCAGGCCGCGCAACCGGCCCCGGCCGGCGGTGTCGGTGACGATCAGCTGAGCGTCCACGTGGCGGATCTCCGCGGCCATCTCGGTGTCGCCGCGGGTGGGGTTGATCCCGACGATGGCGGCGCCGGCCAGCGCGCCCGCGCCGAGCCAGAACACGAAGTCTTCGGTGTTGTCCAGCAGGACACCGATGTGGAAGGGCTCCTCAGGAAACTGGTTGCGGCGCAACGACGAAGCCAATGCGGCGCGTGCCGCGGATTCGCGCACCACCTCATCCCAGGACCAATCCCGCGTCCGGGTGCGCAGCCCGGGGTGCGGGTCACCGAGCCGATTGAGCAGCAGGTCGGCGAAGCTCTCCGAGTCGACGCTCATCAGCGCAGCGTACCGAGACACCGCGCCGGCAACCGTGTTCGACCGTGGGTGCTTGGCACCGAGCCGGCGCCCGGTGCTATTCAGGCGGGTTGAGCACCGTCCACATCCGGATGATGCGTTCGTCCGCTATCTCGGCCACATCGAAGCCGGACGCCACGGCGACCTCGTCGGGGGTGCGGACCTCCCAGGCCAGGAAACCCAGGCCGCGGGTCTGACGAACCGGCCCGGCCTTCACGAAATGCAGACCGCGCAGCTTCTCCTGCAGTTCAGCGGCCTTGGCGTTCAGCTCATCGTGACCGGTGGCGACGCCTTCGTCGTCTATCCACTGCACCTGTGCCGAATAGGTCGCTGCGATCGCCGCGGCGCGGCGCTGCGGGTCGCGTTCGTCGAACACGCCCAGCAGGTTGGCTTCCATCAGATCGGTGATGGTGTCCGTCATCGTGCTCTCCTCGCTGAGGTTGTCTTCCACGACAAACCTCAAGCCTTACAAGACACCACCTGTACCGCAGCGAATACACGCAACCGTAACGGCGATTGCAACCCGCCGATTCAGTTGATGGTGAAGCCGCCGTCCACCGCGATGGTCTGTCCGGTGACGTAGCCGCCGGCGTCGGAAGCCAGCCACAGCACGGAGGCCGCGAGGTCTTCGGGGTCTCCCATCCGGCCCAGCACGATTCGGTGCGCGACGCTTTCCAGGTAACCCGGGCGGTACTGCTCGGTCATCTCCGATTCGAAGAAGCCCGGCGCGATCGCGTTGACCCGGATGCCCTTCCGGCTTCCCCACTGCTGCGCCAGGTCGCGCGTCAGACCGATCAGCCCGGCTTTGCTGGCGGCGTATGCCGCCTGCGGAAGGCCCGCCGTGGTCAGACCCAGGATGCTGGAGATGTTGACGATCGACGATCCCGGCTTCATCACCCGTCCGCAGGCCTGCGCAGCCCAATAGGCCCCGTTGAGGTTGATATCGATCACCTCACGGAACTGCTCCGGGGTTTCCCGGGTGGCCGGGTGCGCGGTGCCGATCCCGGCGTTGTTGATCAACACATCGACCCGGCCGAACCGCTCGATCGCGGCCTCCACCATTCTGGTCGCCGCCTCCGGGTCGGCGACATCGGTCGCGACCGGCAGTGCGGCGCGTCCGGTGGCGCTGACGAGATCGGCTGCCTGCGCAAGCTTCTCCACCCGCCGCGCCGCCAGCACCACATCCGCGCCGGCCTCGGCGAAGGCCCGGGCAAAATACACACCGAGGCCCGAGGACGCCCCGGTCACCACGGCCACCTTGCCGTCCATGCGGAACTTGTCCAATACGCTCACGCGTCTCACCTTTCTCGACTTCTCACGGGTTAGGGCAAAGCTTTCAGCGCCGCAGCGATGAATTCCGGCGTGGCCTGCGCTGCTGCACCGGCGTTCTGCACGTCTTTGGCGCCGTGCTGGGCTCGGTGGGTGATGCCTTCGGCGATCACCCCGATCTTGAAGTTCGCCAGGGCCAGGTAGAAGTTCCAGTCGCTGAGGTCGCGGCCGGAGCGCCGTGCATACTCCTCGGCCAGCGCGTCCGCCGACGGCAGGCGCGTACTGGTCCACGCGGCGGGGTGACCGAAGACCCCGTCGAAGGCCGGCGATCGATAGACGCACATCAGGGCGATATCGGTGAGCGGGTCACCGAGCGTGGACAGCTCCCAGTCCACGACCGCCCGGATGAGGTCCGTCCGCTCGGGATCGCAGATCGTGTTGTCGATGCGGAAATCGCCGTGGACCACCGACGGTTGCGTTGCCTGCGGGATGGCCGCGGACAGCGCGGCGGCCAGCCTGGCCACGTCGTTCGACAGTGCGCTGTCGTTCTCGGGTGTCTTGACCAGTTCCCACTGGCGGGCCCACAGCCGCACCTGGCGCTCCAGGAATCCATCCGGCCTGCCGAAGGACTCCAGCCCGACGGCGCGGTAGTCCACGGCGTGCAGGTCCACCAGCACCCGAACCAGCGCCGCGGCATTCGCCGCCAGCTCGGCGTCGGTGAGTGTGCTCAGATCGTCTTTGTGCCGGTAGACCCGACCCGTCACGAACTCCGTGACGGTCAACGGCGCGCCGCAGACCGTACCCTCGGCGTCCAGGGCCACCGGCCGGGCGATCGGAACACCGGTGCCGTAGAGCCTTTCGGTCACCACGAACTCGCGGCCCACGTCGTGCGCCGACGGGGTCAGGCCACCCAGCGGCGGGCGGCGAACGACCCACGCCGAGGCTTCGTCGCTGACTTTGAAGGTGAGATTGGAACGGCCGCCGGCGATCAGTTCGACGGCGAGTTCACCCTGAACCGGAACGCCGTTGTCGATGAGGTACTGCCGCAGGGCAACCGGATTCAGGGCCTCGGCCGTCACTGCGAAGCATCCTTGAGCGCGCGACGGGCCGCCCCGACCCGCCGTTTGGCGATGGCCCAGCGGTGCACCTCCGAGGGACCGTCATATACCCGGAAGGGACGCACCTCGCGGGAGAGTCGCGCCGGGGGCAGATCTTCGGAGACGCCGAGCCCACCGCACATCTGCACGCTGCGGTCGACGATCCGGAAGATCGCCTCGGCGGCGAACGTCTTGGCGATCGACGTCGCATCGCCGGCGGTACTGCCCTCGTCCAGCTCCCAGCACGCGCGGACCAGCAACGCCCGGGTGGCGGCGATGTCGATCTCGTTGTCGGCCACCATCTGCTGGATCATGCCCAGGTCTGCGAGCGCCGATCCGAATGCCTGACGCTGCACCACGTGCGACAGCGCGGTGTCGTGACCCCGGCGCGCGGCGCCGAGCCACCGCATGACGTGCGTCATCCGGGCGGGCCCGAGCCGCACCTGGGCGTACTCGAATCCACGGTCCACCTCACCGAGCACCGCTTCGTCGGGAACCCGGACATCCTCGAAGAACACTTCGCAGTGGCCACCCACCATCGACCGGTCCAGCGTGGTGATGTGCCGACCGACGGTCAGGCCCGGGGTGTCGGCGGGTACCAGGAACATGGTGGCGCCGCCACGCTGACCGGGTTCCCCGGAGGTCCGCGCCATGACGATGAAGAACCCGGCCCCGTCGGCGCCGGTGATGAACCACTTGTGGCCGGTGATATACCAGTCCCCCGACCGACGTTCGGCCCTGGTCGTCAGCGCAGCCGGGTCCGAGCCGGCGCCGGGCCCCGGCTCGGTCATCGCGAATGCCGAGCGCACCTCGCCGGCCGCCAGGGGCGCCAGGTAGCGGGCCTTCTGCTCGGGGCTGGCCACCTCCGCCAGCAGATGCACGTTGCCCTCATCGGGGGCCGCGATGTTCACCGCTGCCGGGCCGAACAGGGAGTAACCGGCGGCCTCGAACACCGGAGCCCGGTCGGACATGTTCAAGCCCAGACCGCCGTATTCCACGGGGGCGTGGGGGGCGAATACCCCGGCCTGCCGCGCGGCGGCGTGCAGTTCCTGTATCGCGGCGTCGCCGCCCGCGGCGGCGATGTCCCCGCCGAAGCGGTCCTCCACCGGCAGGACCACGTCTTCGACGAACGCCCGTGTCTTTTCGACGAGCTCCGACACTTCCGGCGAGTAGCTCAATTCGATCGCCATGTCACCCCATCACCACACTCGCATTGACCGACCGATCACTCGGCCCGAACACTACGGACTGTGGCACAAATGGCCGCTAACCGTCAAAAACATCTCCGAGCTGCGACTTTCGCTACGGTATAGTTCAGAATTCCTGAACAAATTCGGAGGTGGCCGTGGCCCAGGCGCAATCCGACTGTGGCACCGCGATCCGCGCCGCCCGGCGCGCCCGGGGACTGACCGTCCGCGATCTGGCCCGGCACCTGCGAGTCAGTCCGGCCACCGTCAGCGCGATCGAAAACGGCAAGACCGGAATCTCGGTGTCGCGGCTGCAGGAGTGCGCCGGAGCCCTGGACGTCACGCCCGCCCAGATCCTGGCCGGCACCGTCGGCGCACCGGTCCCCGGACCGCAGCCCAACCGGCCCGCGCACCTCGACGACCCCCAGACCGGCGACTGGCGAAGCTTTCCACCCTTGGCCCTCGACAGCGTCTTGGCGGCAGCCATCGACGCCTTCGTCGAAACGGGCTATCACGGCAGCACCATGCGAGACATCTCGGCGCGGGCAGGCATGAGTGTGCCCGGGATCTACCACCACTACCCGGACAAGCAGACCCTGCTGGTCGCGATACTGGATCTGACCATGACCGAACTGCACTGGCGGGTCAACGCCGCCCGCACCCAAGCCGCTACCGGCCTGCAGGAGGTGCGACTGGTGGTGGAAGCCTTGGCGCTGTTCCACACCCACCGCCAGAAGCTGGCCTTCATCGGCGCCAGCGAGATGCGCAGCCTCACCGCGACGAACCGGCAACGGATCGCCGATTCCCGTAACCAGCTGCAGCACACACTTGACGGTGCCCTGGACCGCGCCGCACGGGAGGGCGACATCGACGTCGACGACCGCCGGATGGCCGGCCGTGCGATCGCCACGATGTGCACCGCACTGCCGCAGTGGTTCAACGCCGACGGCCCGGCCACGCCGGAGGAGACCGCGCGCACCTACGCCGATTTCGCGGTCTCGCTGCTGACCAAGCCCCGCGGTTCCCGAGCGGTCTCCCCAGCACCGCTTCCCGAAGGCAGGAGATGACCCGTGTCGGCTAGCTGGCAGTTCTGGATCGACCGCGGCGGCACGTTCACCGACATCGTGGCGCGCCGGCCCGACGGGCGCCTGCTCACCCACAAGCTGCTCTCGGAGAATCCGGGCCGGTACCGCGATGCGGCCGTGGCCGGAATCCGGGCCCTGCTGCAGATCGAGGGCGACGCGCCGATTCCGGCCGAGCAGATCGACACGGTGCGGATGGGCACGACGGTGGCGACCAACGCACTGCTGGAGCGCGCCGGCGAACGCACCGTACTGGTCATCACCCGCGGTTTCGGCGACGCGCTGCGCATCGGCTATCAGAATCGGCCGCGGATCTTCGACCGGCACATCGTGACGGCCGAACAACTCTACGAACGCACGCTCGAGGTCGACGAACGTATCGCCGCCGACGGGACGGTGGTGCGGCCCGCGGACCTGGATGCCCTTGCCCCACAACTTGCCGCCGCCCACGCCGACGGCATCCGCGCGTGCGCGGTGGTATGCCTGCACAGCTACCGCAATCCAGCGCACGAGAAAGCGATCGGCGACCTGGCCCGGGAGATCGGATTCACCCAGGTCTCGTTGTCGTGCGAGGTCAGTCCGCTACCGAAACTGATCCCACGCGGGGACACCGCCGTCGTCGACGCCTATCTATCCCCGGTACTGCGCCGCTACGTGCAGCAGGTGGCCGACCAGCTCACCGGCGTGCGGCTGATGTTCATGCAGTCCAACGGCGGCCTGGCGGCGGCCGATCACTTCCGCGGGAAGGACGCGATTCTGTCCGGTCCGGCAGGTGGCATCGTCGGCATGGTCCGCATGTCGGCACTGGCGGGCTTTGACTCGGTCATCGGTTTCGACATGGGCGGAACCTCCACCGACGTTTCGCATTACACCGCCGCGGGCGGGTACGAGCGGGTGTTCACCACGGAGGTCGCCGGCGTGCGGCTACGGGCACCGATGCTGCATATCCACACGGTCGCGGCCGGCGGCGGTTCGATCCTGCACTTCGACGGCAGCCGGTATCGGGTGGGGCCGGAGTCTGCCGGCGCCGACCCCGGCCCGGCCTGCTACCGCCGCGGTGGGCCGTTGACGGTCACCGACGCCAACATCATGCTCGGGCGCATCCAGCCGGCTCATTTCCCAGCCGTGTTCGGACCCGCCGGCGACCAGCCGCTGGATTCGGCGACGGTGGCGCGGTCCTTCGCCGCCCTTGCCGAGGACATCCGTGCGGCCACCGGAGATGACCGCACCCCCGAGCAGGTCGCCGAAGGATTCCTGCGGATCGCCGTGTCGAACATGGCCAATGCGGTCAAGAAGATCTCCGTGGCCAAGGGCTATGACATCACCCGCTACGCCCTGACCACCTTCGGCGGGGCCGGAGGCCAGCACGCCTGCGCGGTAGCCGACGAGCTGGGCATCCGCACCGTCCTGGTACCGCCGATGGCGGGCGTGCTCTCCGCACTGGGAATCGGCCTGGCCGACACCACGGTGATACGCGAACGCGCCATCGAGACCCCGCTGGACGCCGCCGCGCTGGCCGGGCTGCGCGAGGCCGCCGCCGACCTGGAGCGCCAAGCTCGCTCCGACCTCGCCGGCCAGGACGTCGCGGCGGAGCGAACGCGGGTGGCCCACCGCGTTCACCTGCGCTATCAGGGCACCGACACCCCGATCGCCGTCGAACTCGACAGCGTGGCCGCGATGACCAAGGCGTTCGAAGACATCCACCTGGGCATGTATTCGTTCCTCATGGAGCGCCCCCTGATCGCCGAAGCGGTCTCCGTCGAGGCAACCGGGCTCACCGAGCAGCCCGAATTGTTCGCGCGTCGCGATACCGGCGCCTCCGGTGCCGCCGACGAGATGGTCCGCCTCTATACCGGCGGATCATGGCGCGACGCGCCGTTGTACCGGCGGGAAGCGATCTGCGATGTGGTGCTCGGACCGGCGATCATCGCCGAAGACAACGCCACCACCGTCGTCGACGACGGCTGGCAGGCGCAGTTGACCGCCGACGGCCAACTGGTGCTGCGACGACTGGCCGCGGCCACCGTGTCCGCGGCGGGAACCGCCGCCGATCCGGTTCTGCTGGAGATCTTCAACAACCTGTTCATGGCCATCGCCGAGCAGATGGGCGCCCGGTTGGCCGCCACGGCTCAGTCGGTGAACATCCGTGAACGACTGGACTTCTCCTGCGCCCTGTTCGACGCCGACGGCAATCTGGTGGCCAATGCTCCACATATCCCGGTGCATCTGGGATCGATGGGCGCCACCGTCAAGGAGGTGATCGCCCGCCGGGGGCCGACCATGCGACCCGGGCAGGTCTATGCGGTCAACGACCCGTATCACGGCGGCACCCACCTGCCCGACATCACCGTCGTCACCCCGGTCTACGCCGAGTCCGCGGGCGCGCACGACCCCGTGCTGTTCTTTGTGGCCTCGCGGGGGCATCACGCCGAGATCGGCGGAATCACACCGGGTTCCATGCCGGCCGACAGCACGTCGGTGGTGCAGGAGGGTGTCCTGTTCGACAACTGGCTGCTGGTCGACGACGGGCGCTTCCGCGAAGCTCAGACCCGTGACCTGCTCACCGGCGCGACGTACCCGTCGCGCAATCCGGATGCCAACCTCGCCGATCTGCGTGCACAGGTTGCCGCGAACCAGAAGGGCATTGACGAGATCCACGCCATGATCCGGCATTTCGGGCTGGAAGTGGTGCAGTCCTACATGGGTCACGTCCAGGACAATGCCGAGGAAGCGGTGCGCCGGGTGATCGACTCCTTACACGACGGCGCGTTTCGCTACGAGATGGACTCCGGCGCGACCATCGCCGTCCGCGTCACCCTGGACCGCGGGGCCCGCAGTGCCACCATCGATTTCGACGGAACATCAGCCCAGTTGCCGACGAACTTCAATGCTCCGTCCTCAGTGGCCACCGCCGCCGCGCTGTATGTGTTCCGGACTCTGGTTGCCGACGACATCCCCCTCAACGACGGATGCCTGCGTCCGTTGCACATCACGATTCCGCCCGGAACCTTCCTGTCCCCCGACTACCCGGCCGCTGTGGTCGCCGGCAATGTGGAGACCTCCCAAGCGATCACCGGCGCACTGCTGGCGGCGCTGAAGGTACAGGCCGAAGGCTCCGGCACCATGAACAACGTCACGTTCGGCAACGCCGGCCACCAGTACTACGAGACGCTTGGCAGCGGTTCCGGCGCGGGCGAGGGGTTCGACGGGGCCTCGGTGGTGCAGACCCATATGACCAACTCGCGCCTTACCGACCCCGAAGTCCTCGAGATGCGATTGCCGGTGTGGGTTCGTGAGTTCTCGATCCGGCGCGGCAGTGGTGGGGCCGGACGATGGCACGGCGGGGACGGCGGCCTGCGCAGGATCGAATTCCGTGAGCCGATGACGGTCAGCGTGCTGTCCGGGCACCGCCGGATCGCGCCCTACGGTATGGCCGGCGGCCAAACCGGGCAGTTGGGGCGCAACCGGATAGCCCGCGCGGACGGCACGGTGACCGAGTTGGCCGGCTGCGATTCCACCGCTGTTTCCCCCGGCGACGTGCTGGAGATCGAAACACCGGGCGGCGGCGGGTACGGCGAACCCGGCGAAGGCCGGTAGGGCCGACCGACCGCGGCCGGCGCGGTGTGTGCAACACCTGGCCCGGCCCTGCCACCAGCGGTTAGTCTCACGCGATGGGAGACCAGAGCCGACGCGGTTTCTTGCGCCTGAGCGGCGTTGCCGCTGCCGCCGCGCTGCTGGCATCCTGCTCGTCCGGCGAGGGCGGCGGCGACGGCGAGGACGGACCGGTCACCGTCACCCACATCTTCGGCGAGACCACGGTCGAACAGCCGCCCCGGCGGGTGGTGTGCGCCGGCTACACCGGTCAGGACGACCTGCTGGCGCTCGGGGTGGTTCCGGTGGCGGTCACCGACTGGTTCGGCGACCAGCCCTTCGCGGTCTGGCCCTGGGCCCGGCAGCAACTCGGGGACGCCAAGCCGGTTGTTCTGAACTTGGACAACGGCATCCCGGTTGCGCAGATCGCGGATCTCAAGCCGGATCTGATCATCGCGACCAACTCCGGCGTGGACGCCGAGACCTATCAGAAGCTGTCGGCGATCGCGCCGACGGTGCCGCAGTCGGGCGGCGAGGCATTCTTCGAACCGTGGAAGGTTCAGGCCGCCGCTATCGGCAAAGCCGTCCACCGCAGCCAGCAGATGCAGGCTCTGATCGACGCGGTCGACACCGCGTTCACCGAGGTCGCATCCGCCCACCCGGGTTTGAAAGGCAAGAAGGTGCTGCTGCTGTCGGGGCGACTCGACCGCGGCAAAGTCGGCGCCGCAACCGGATGGCGAACCGCCTTTCTCACCCAGATGGGCCTGGACGTCCCGGAGGCGCCCGCGGTGATCGAACGCGATCGGATCGGCTCGGTGCTCGGTGAAGCGGACGTGCTGATCTGGACCACCGAGAGCGAAGACGAACGCGTGGCGCTACTGGCCGACCCCGACATCGCCAGGTGCGAACCGCGCAGCGTCTTCACCACCAAGGACCAGGCCGGCGCGGTAGCCTTCGCCTCCCCGCTCAGCTACCGGTTGGTGGCCGGGCAGCTGCCGGGGCTGATCGCGAAGATCACGGGGTAGACCCAACTCTGCACGTTCGGTAAGGCCCCTCTGGCATACCCCGCAGAATTGTGTTCTGCATCACTATTCGATGCGAGACGGGGTTACCGTCAAGACATGAGCGTGGCATTGGATTCCACCGCGGTCGACACCGTCCTTGACTACGGCGACACCGCCCTGCTGCTGCAATGCGCGTCGACTGTCGACGTCCTCGCGTGGACCGCAGCACTTCATTCCGCCGCCCTGCCCGGGGTGGTCGACATCGTCCCGGCATCGCACACGGTGCTGGTGACGTTGGCCGCACCCCGCTACCAGGCGGGCGTCCGACGCGCGCTGAGCCGAATAGACGTCGACCCCGCCGCCGTGCAGACCCGGGCACCACGCGGCAGGGCGGACGTGGTGATCGACGTCGTCTATGACGGGCCGGACCTGGCCGAGGTTGCCGAGCGCACCGGCCTGAGCGTCGCCCAGGTCATCAACGCCCACACCGCGACACCCTGGTTGGTGGGTTTCGGCGGATCCACGCCCGGTTTCGCCTACCTGCTCGGCGGCGACCCGCGACTTGAGGTGCCGCGCCGCCCGGAGTTGCGGGCCGCGGTTCCAGCCGGCGCGGTTGCGCTGGCGGGCCGATTCAGCGGCATCTACCCGCGTCAGTGGCCGGGCGGCTGGCAGTTGATCGGCCATACCGACGCCGTGTTGTGGGACCTCGACCTACCCGAACCGGCCTTGCTGACCCCGGGCCGCTCCGTGCAGTTCCGCGCCGCGTGACGGCCCACCAAGGGAAAGGACACCGCGTGGCCATGACAACCACCCTGGAGATTGTGCACACCGGTCCACTGGCCCTGGTCGAGGATCTGGGACGGGCCGGGCTGGGACACCTCGGCGTGAGCCCGTCCGGCGCTGCCGATCGTCGCTCGCATACCTTGGCCAACCGGTTGCTGGGCAATCCCGCCGACCGGGCCACGATCGAAGTGACGTTCGGCGGGCTTTCCGCCCGAGCCCGCGGCGGCGACATCGACATCGCGGTGACCGGCGCCGACACCGGCCCCGAAGTTGACGGAGTCGCGTTCGGATCCAACAGCATTCAGCGGGTCCGCGACGGTCAGGTGGTGTCGCTGGGCACACCGCAGTCGGGTCTGCGCAGCTACCTGGCGGTGCGGGGCGGGATCGCCGTCTCCCCGGTGCTGGGTTCACGCAGTTACGACGTGATGAGCGAGATCGGGCCGGCACCGCTGCACGACGGCGATGTGCTGGCGATCGGAGAACCGACCGGCCACTTCCCCGAGATCGACCAAGCGCCGGTGGCCAGCATTGCACGTGATGTGGTCGAGTTGCGGGTGGCCCCGGGACCCCGCGACGACTGGTTCGTCGATCCCGACATCATGGTGCGCACCAACTGGCTGGTGAGCAACCGTAGCGACCGGGTCGGCATGCGACTGGTGGGGATGCCCCTGGAATACCGTTGGCCGGATAGGCAATTGCCCGCAGAAGGCGCTACCCGGGGCGCGATTCAGATCCTGCCGAACGGCTTTCCGATAATCCTGGGACCCGACCACCCGGTGACCGGCGCCTACCCGGTGGTCGGGGTCGTCGTCGATGAGGACGTGGACACGCTGGGCCAGGTCAGACCCGGACAAACGGTGCGGATGCAATGGTCGCGGCCCCGTCAGCACCTCGTCGCGCGCACGGCCTGACAGGCCGATCAGGTGCCCGGCCAGGTACACACCGCCCGCCTGATCCACACCAGCGATCTGGATCCCGCGACGCGCCTCGGCGCCCATCGACTGGTCGCCGAGGCCTCCGGAGGGGCACTCTCTGATGCCGACTGGCAGCACGCGCTCGGCGGCATGCATGCCTTGATCTGGCACCACGGCGTCCTGATCGCCCACGGTTCGGTGATTCGGCGGCAGTTGCTCTATCGCGGCAGATCGCTGCGATGCGGCTACGTCGAAGCCGTCACCGTTCACCCGGACCACCAGGGCAAAGGACTGGGCACCGCGGTGCTGGCCGCGTGCGAGCAGGTGATCCGCGGCGCCTTCGAACTCGGAGCCCTCAGTTCGCCGGGCTTCAGCCGGCGGCTCTACACCGCGCGCGGATGGTTGCTGTGGCACGGACCGACGGCCACGCTGTCCCCGACCGGCACCCGGCGCACCCCCGAAGCGGACGGCACCGTGTTCGTCATGCCGGTCGGACCCGAAATGGATGCCGCCGACCCGACCGCAGAGCTGGCGTGCGACTGGCGCGACGGCAAGCTCTGGTAGCCGCGCGGTTAACGAACGGTTGACGTCGGGTGGACCCGGCGAAAACGGGACGGTAGCCCGATGCGGCCCGCCCAAGCCCCGCCGGAAACCCAAGAATCGGCCGTGACGCGGAGGAATTACCCAGATTCAGCGTTAACTTAGCCGCACGTCATTCTCACCTCCGCTGCCCTCCCCCGATCCGTAGGGCGGCGCCGGCGTTCCCACCCTGATCACTTCACAGGGTTGTGAGCTGCGCATTCGGCGCAGATCGGGCGGAGTCACGCCCGGCGTGAACACCTCGAGTGCCGGCGTGCCGAGCGCCGCTTTCTGCCACTTGCCTGCCAATCTCCACCGGAGCCCGGCTTGGGGACGACGGGGGGCCAGATCTCGCCCTATGGTTTGACGGTCACGGCAGCCCCAGCCGGAGCGGCCCCATTCTCGGAAAGACACCCGCATGCTGTTCGAGTTCTGGCACAACTTCACCCACAACTTGTTCAGACCGCTGCTGCTTTTCTTCTACATGGGGTTCCTCATCCCGCTGCTGAGGATCCAGTTCGAGTTCCCCTATGTGCTGTATCAGGGCCTCACGTTGTATTTGCTGCTGGCTATCGGCTGGCGCGGCGGCGAAGAGTTGGCGACCATCGACGCATCGAGCATCGGGGGCGTCCTGGGCTTCATCGTGCTGGGGTTCGTGACCAACCTGCTGATCGGGTTCGCCGCCTACTGGCTGCTCTCCCGGATGACCAAGATGAGACGTATTGATCGGGCCACGGTGGCCGGCTACTACGGGTCGGACTCAGCCGGCACGTTCGCCACCTGCCTGGGCGTACTGGTCACGTTGGACATCGCGGTGGACGCCTACATGCCCGTGATGCTGGCCGTCATGGAGATCCCGGGCTGCATCGTGGCACTGGTCCTGGTGGCGCGACTGCGCGCCCGCGGCATGGACGCACAGGGCACCATGGCCGACGAGCCCGGCTACAACCCGAGGGCCAGCCGCCGGCTGGTCGCCGCCGCCGTGGGCGAAGCGCACGCGGCGACCCGGCACGGATCAGACTCCGACGTTGCCTTGCACGAGCGCGAGTACGCCCCGCCGCACGAGACCGCGCCGGCTCCTTCGCCGCCGTCTCATGCGGCGCTGCTGCGGGAGGTGCTGCTCAACCCAGGTCTGTATCTGCTTTTCGGCGGCATAATCATCGGCCTTGTCAGCCGCCTGCAGGGGGCTTCGGTCATCGCCGACGGCGACCACGTCTTCGTCGGCGCGTTCCAGGGAATCCTGTGCATCTTCCTGCTCGAGATGGGTATGACGGCGTCGCGCAAGCTCAAGGATCTACGGACCGCCGGGCGCGGTCTGATCGCCTTCGGTCTGCTGGCTCCGAATGTCTTCGCGCTGAGCGGCATTCTCATCATCCACACCTACTCACAAGTCACCGGAACCCATTTCGAGGCCGGTAGCTATGTGTTGTTCGCAGTGCTGTGCGGAGCGGCTTCCTACATCGCGGTTCCGGCGGTGCAACGCATGGCAATCCCCGAGGCCAGCCCAACACTTCCCCTGGCCGCGTCGCTGGGCTTGACGTTCTCCTACAACGTGACCATCGGCATTCCGCTGTATCTGCAAGTCGCGAAGTCGATCAACGCCTGGTTTCCAGTCAGCTGACAGCACGTTCCAACCGAACACAAGGGTTCGATTCGCATCCGATCCACCAGGTGAAATGCGCGTGAAACACGCTGTGCGGCCGGCTAATACGTGACCTGGCCCACTCGTTTCCGGCCGGCCCAACGCATTTTCAGGTTCCGCTGCGTCACTTGCCAGACCAGATCGGTAGCTTCGCAGACTGTCCATCGTGATGCGAGCTTATTCATCAACGGTGGGCCTGAGCCCGAGGAGATCGCATGGCGCACGGCCACATCAGCAATTTCGATCCGGAGGACTACGCGGACTGGGAGGCCGGCAACGCCGCCGTCGCGCGCCGCAACCTCATCTGGTCCACGGCCACCACGCATGTCGCATTCTCCATCTGGTCGCTGTGGTCGGTGGTGGTGCTGTTCATGCCCGAGTCGGTCTATGGCATCAAACCCGCCGACAAGTTGCTGCTGGCCGCGGTCGCCACGCTGGTGGGCGGCTGCGTCCGCATCCCGTATGTCCAGGCGAACGCGAAGCTCGGCGGCCGGAACTGGGCGGTAGCGTCCTCCCTGGTCCTGCTGATCCCGACCCTCGGCACCCTGGCGCTGCTCATCCATCCCGGTCAACCGCTGTGGATGTACGTGGTCTGCGCGGCGTTGACCGGCCTGGGCGGCGGCAACTATGCGGCGTCGCTGGCCAATGTGGACGCCTTCTATCCGCAGCGGCTCAAGGGAGTCGCCCTCGGCCTGTGCGGCGGCATCGGCAACCTCGGGGTGGCGGCCATCCAACTGGTCGGGCTGCTGGTCCTGGCCACCTTCGGTAACACCAGGCCGGAGCTGGTCTGCTCGGTGTATCTGGTGCTGTTGGCCGTGATCGGCACCTGCGCAGCGCTGTGGATGGACAACCTCGATCACGGCAGGGAAGAAGTCGGGAGCATCCGGTCGATCCTGTCCGTCCCGGACAGCTGGGTCGTCTCGGCGTTGTACTGCGCCGCATTCGGATCGTTCATCGGCTTCGCGTTCGCGTTCGCCCAGGTCTTGCACGTCACCTTCGAGAAGGCCGGCCACAGCCCCGCCCAGGCGGCGCTGTACGCCGCGCGGATAGCCTTCCTGGGCCCGCTGTTAGGCGCCCTGGCCCGCATCTACGGTGGTCGGGTGGCTGACCGGCGGGGCGGTGGGCGCGTGACCCTGGTGGTGTTCGCCGGCATGATCCTGGCCTCGGCAGTCCTGGTGGCGACCAGCACCGCCGACGACCACGACAGCCGCGCCACCACCTCGACGATCGTGGCCTACACCGCCGCGTTCATGGTGCTGTTCATCCTGGCAGGCATGGGCAACGGGTCGGTGCTGAAGATGATCCCGTCGATCTTCGAGGCGCGCAGTCGCTCCCTGGCGGGCAGCGAATCCGACCGCCGGCACTGGGCACGCTCGCACTCGGGTGCACTGATCGGGTTCGCCACCGCCGTCGGTGCGCTCGGCGGCGTCGCCATCAACCTGACCTTGCGACAGGCCTACGCGAGCACCGGAACCGAGACGCCGGCGTTCTGGGTCTTCCTGGTGTCGTATTGCCTTGCCGCGGGCCTCACCTGGGCCCGGTACGTCCGGCGACCGCCGCGCACCCCGAACTCGCGGCTCTCCCGCACTCCGGTGGGCACCGAGAAGATCTCTGCATGATCAAAAGTACTGGTCAGCGGGGCAACCGTTCTGAAATCGGCCGGTAACACAGCGGCAATGGATCGGGTCTAAACCTCATACATGGGTATCGCCGTATATGCCGCCGGTCACCGCATCGAGATCGAAGAGGACCGGGTCCTGGTGGACGGAATCGTCAGGCCGGTCTCTCCTGCCGGTCTGGCCGCGTTGCGTGTGTTGGCCCATCGCCCGGGCAACGTGGTGGACCGGGAGACCCTGTTACGGGCACTCCCGGGGCGGGGCAACAACATGCACGCCGTGGAGTCGGCGGTGTTGCGGCTGCGGGCGGCGTTGGGCGACAGCCAGATCGTGGCCACGGTGATCAAGCGCGGGTACCGGCTGGCGGTCGATCGCGAGCAGGGAGTGGCATGATCCCTGTGCTGGTGGCGCACGGTACCCGCCGGCCCGAGGGAATCGCCATGATCGGCGAGCTCGCGCAACGGGTCGGCGCCGTGCTGGGGCAACCGATCCGGGTGGCGTTCGTCGACGTCCTGGGCCCCAGCCCGGCGGAAGTCCTTGCCGCCGAGGCCGAGACCGGTTGCCCAGCGGTCCTGGTGCCCGCCTTTCTGTCCCGCGGCTACCACGTCGGGGTCGATGTGCCCACTCAGATCCTGAGCAGCGGGCACCCGGATGTGACGATGACACCGGCATTGGGACCCGACCCGCGCGTTGCCGCGGTGGTTGCCGCCCGGTTGACCGAATCAGGCTGGCGCCCTGGCGACTCGGTCGTTCTGGCCGCCGCCGGGTCATCGGACCCGCGTGCCCGGGGTGATCTGTATACCGCCGCGAAGATGCTCAGCGGTCTGCTCGGCTCGCCGGTCGCCACGGCGTTCGCCGCCACCGGCGGCCCCGGTGTGCCCGACGCGGTTGCCGCCTTGCGTCGCCGGAGCACTGCACGGGTGGTGATCGCGTCATACCTGTTGGCCGACGGCCGGTTCCAGCGTGGTCTTCATGCCGCCGGCGCCGATCTCATCACCTCGCCCCTGGGGGCGCACCCCGGGATCGTCGGCGTGGTCGCCGACCGATTCGTCACCGCCGCGTCCCGGATACCGGTGCCCTGAACCGGCCCGCGTGGACGGCCGGTCCGATCGATCACATCGCCGCCAGCGCCGCTTGGCCGCGGCGGAAGCTGATATTCCCCTCATAGGACGGTGAGCAGAAGTTCACGGGCGGGTCACTTCGTGCAGCATTGCGGTAACGAAAGATTTCTACGGTGACCACATGGCTCGCTCGCACCTGATCACTCAGTGGAATCCTGAGGACACCGCGGCATGGGCAGCCGGTAACGACAAGATCGCACGGCGCAACCTGGTGTGGTCGACTGTCGCCGAACACGCCGGCTTCTCGATCTGGTCCATCTGGTCGGTGATGGTGCTGTTCATGCCGGAGTCGGTATACGGCTTCACCGCCGGCGACAAGTTCCTGCTGGCCGCCACGGCCACCCTGGCCGGCGGCGTACTGCGCATCCCCTACTCGCTGGCCACCGCAGCATTCGGCGGCCGCAACTGGACGATGTTCTCCGCGCTGGTGCTGCTGATCCCGACCACCGCAATGATCGTCCTGCTCGCCCACCCGGGCCTACCGCTGTGGCCGTACCTGCTGTGTGCGGTGCTCACCGGTCTGGGCGGCGGCAACTTCGCGGCGTCGATGACCAACGTCAACGCCTTCTATCCGCACCGGCTCAAGGGCTGGGCGCTGGCGGTCAATGCCGGCGGCGGCAACTTGGGCGTGCCACTGATCCAGCTGGTGGGGCTGGGAGTCCTTGCCACCGCGGGCAACCGGGAACCCTATTGGGTGTGCGCGATCTACCTCGTGGTGCTCGCGGTCGCCGCCGTAGGTGCGGCGCTGTTCATGGACAACCTCGACGGGCAGCGGGCCGACCTGACCGCCATGCGCTCCATTCTTCCCGAACCCGACACGTGGATCGTCGCGCTGCTCTACATCGGAACCTTCGGTTCGTTCATCGGATTCTCGTTCGCGTTCGGCCAGGTACTACAGATCAACTTCGCCGGCAGCGGCCAGAGCCCCGCGCAGGCGTCTTTGCACGCCGCTCAGATCGCCTTCCTGGGACCGCTTTTGGGCTCGTTGTCCCGGATCGTCGGCGGCCGCCTGGCCGACCGGCTCGGCGGCAGCCGGGTCACGCTGGCCGCGTTCGGCGGCCTGTTCGCCGCCGCCGGCCTGCTCGTCGGCGTCAGCACGTTGGACGACAGCCGCAGCGGTCCCACGACGGGCGCCATCATGGGGGGCTACGTCCTCGGCTTCGTGGCGCTGTTCATCGTCTCCGGAATCGGCAACGGATCGGTGTACAAGATGATCCCGTCGGTCTTCGAGGCGCGCAGTCACCGACTGGGCCTGCCGGAGCGCGACCGGCGGAACTGGGCACGGGCGATGTCGGGAGCGCTGATCGGATTCGCCGGTGCGGTGGGCGCACTGGGCGGCGTGGCAATCAATCTGGCCTTGCGCCAGTCGTATATGTCCAGCGGCTCGGCCACGACCGCATTCTGGATCTTCCTGGTGGGATACGTCGGTGCCGCGACGCTGACCTGGCGCAGATATGTACGCCGGTCTGCCTTCGCCCCGCAACCGGCCCGGGCTGCTCTGGCACCGGCGTAACGTGTCGGCCTCACTGAGCGGTTACCGGGTCGCGGTCACCTCTGCGCGCCGCGCCGACGAGCTGTGCACAATGCTGCGGCGCCACGGCGCCACGGTATGCGCCGCACCGGCAATCACGATGATCGACTTGACCGACGATGCCGCCCTACGCGCGCGTACCGAATCGTTGATCCTGGCACCGCCCGACGTCCTGGTGGTGACGACTGCTGTGGGCTTCCGCGGCTGGATCTCGGCCGCCGAGCGGTGGGGCCTCGCCGAGAAGCTGATCGCGGCCGTGACCGCCGGCCGGGTCGTGGCCCGTGGCCCGAAGGCGGTCGGCGCGTTGCGCAACCTGGGGCTGCCGGAGAAGTGGTCCAACGGTACCGAGTCATCAGCCGCGATGTTCTATCATCTGAAGTCCGATATCGCCGGTTCGCGCGTCGCCGTGCAGCTGCACGGAACCACCGGCGACTGGGATCCGGCGCCCGAGTTGCTGACGCAGCTTCGCAGCGCGGGCGCCGAGGTGATACCCATCCCGGTCTATCGGTGGCGGCCTGCGGCGCGCGGCGGCGAGTTCGATCAGCTCACCACCCAGATCGCCCAGCGGCAGTTCGACGCCGTCAGCTTCACCTCGGCCGCAGCCGTGCTGGCCACGCTGACGCGGGCAGCCGATCTCGGCATCTCCGATGAGCTCCTGCAGGCGTTGCGGTCCGATGTTCACGCGATGTGCGTCGGGCCGTTGACGGCTCGGCCGCTGACGCTGCTGGACGTGCCGGCGTCTTCACCGAAGGTGATGCGGCTGGCGGCGTTGGCCCATCACATCGCCGAGGAACTGCCGCGACTGCGCACCCACACCGTTCATGCCGCCGGCCATCGCATCGAGGTCCGGGGCAGCTGCGTCACCGTGGACGGTGTGCCCAAGGTGCTGTCGCCGTCATGCATGGCAACCCTGCGAGCACTGGCGCACCAGCCTGGCCGAGTCGTCTCCCGCGAGACGCTGCTGAAGACGCTTCCGGGTCACGGCACCAACACCCACGCGGTGGAGACCGCCATCCTGCGCCTGCGAAATGCTCTGGGCGACAAAGATATTGTCGCCACAGTGGTCAAACGGGGTTACCGGCTCGCGGTAGACCACGTAGACCGCGAGGCCGGCTAGGCGACTGCCCGCTTCGGGGCGGTCAGACCGATCTGCACATAGCCGTCCGCGGTGATCCGCGTCGGGTACACCCGAACCGACACGCCCGGGTCTTCCAAGCAGCTGCCGTCGTCGAGGGCGAAAGCCTGTTTCTGCAGCGGTGAGATGACCGAGAGCCGGCCACCGCGGTCGCCGACGATCCCCCGCGACAGGACCGCCGCGCGGAAGAACGGGTCGATATTGCAGACCGCGCGGACCGAGCCGTCGTCAAGCCGGAAAAGCGCCGCCTGCGCGCCGTTGTCGAGCAACACTCCCACTCCAAGGCCGGGAATCAGGCTGTCGTAGCGGCAGGCCGTGGTCCATGACGCGATGTTGTTGTTGTCTGTCATTGTGATTCCTCCTCAGCTGAGCGCAGTGCGGGGACCGGAAGCGGGACTTTGCGGCCGTCGCGCTCGGCGAATGCGACAGTCGGATCTTCGGCTTCGGGGGCGTTGACGAACGAGACGAACCGCGCCAGCTTCTCCGGATCGTCGAGTACGCCTTTCCACTCATCGGTGTAGTTCTCGACGTGACGGGCCATCTCCGATTCGAATTCATCGGCCAGCCCCAGGGAGTCGTCACAGACAACCTCGCGGACGTGGTCGAGCCCGCCTTCCATCGACTCGATCCACGGCGCGGTGCGTTGCAACCGATCGGCTGTGCGGATGTAGAACATCAGGAACCGGTCGATGTAGCGGAAGACCGTCTCGGTGTCGAGGTCGGCGGCGAGCAGCTGGGCGTGCTTGGGCGACATGCCGCCGTTCCCGCCGACGTAGAGGTTCCAGCCGATTTCGGTGGCGATCACACCGACATCCTTGGCGCGCGCCTCGGCGCACTCCCGGGCACAGCCCGACACGCCCATCTTGATCTTGTGCGGCGCACGCAAGCCGCGGTAGCGCAACTCCAGGTCGATGGCCAGCTTCACCGAATCCTGTTGCCCGTAGCGGCACCAATCGCTGCCTACGCAACTCTTCACGGTCCGCAGGGCCTTGCCGTACGCCTGGCCGGATTCCATGCCGGCATCGACCAGTTTGCGCCAGATCTCAGGCAGCTGGTCGACCCGGGCGCCGAACATGTCGATCCGCTGCCCGCCGGTGATCTTGGTGTAGAGGCCGAATTGCTGGGCGATCTGGCCGATCAGGATCAGATGCTCTGGTTTGATCTCGCCGCCGGGGACACGGGGAACCACCGAGTAGCTGCCGTTGCGCTGAATGTTGGCCAGGAAGTGGTCGTTGGTGTCCTGCAGCGCGGCCTGCTCGCCCTCGAGGATGTGCTCGGATCCGGTGGAGGCCAGGATCGACGCGACGGTCGGCTTGCAGATGTCGCACCCGTGGCCCGTGCCGAAGCGGCCCAGCAGTTCGGAGAAGGTGCGGATCCGGGTGGCCTGAACCACCTCGAAGAGCTCGGCGCGCGACTGGGTGAAGTGCTCGCACAGCGCCTTGGACTGCTCCACACCTTCGGCGATCAGCAAGTCTTTGAGCAGCGGTACACAGGACCCGCACGAGGTACCCGCTTTCGTCTGCACCTTCAAGCTCTGCACATCGTGACAACCACCGGCGATCGCCTCGCACAGTTGCGCTTTGCTCACGTTGTTGCACGAGCAGATCTGGGCCGCGCCCGGCAGCGCCCGGATTCCCAGGCCGGCCTTCCCGTCGCCCGGGCCGGCCGGGGCGATCAGTTCCAGCGGATCGCCGGGCAACTCGGCACCGACCATCGGACGCAGCACCCCGTATGCCGAGGCATCGCCGACCAGGATTCCGCCGAGCAGGGTCTTGGCGTCGTCGGAGAGCACCAGTTTGGCGTAGGTCCGCTTGACCGGGTCGTTGACGACGACCGACAGCGCGTTCGAGGTCGCTCCCATCCCGTCGCCGAAACTGGCCACATCCACACCGAGCAACTTGAGCTTGGTGGACATATCGGCCTCACCGAATTCGGCGGCACCGTCCAGGAGCCGGTCGGCGACCACCTCGGCACTGCTGTAACCGGGTCCGACCAATCCGTAGCAGACCCCTTCGATGGCAGCCACCTCGCCGATCGCGTATACATCGGGATCACTTGTGCGGCAAGTAAGGTCGGTTAACACGCCACCCCGCTCGGCGATTTGCAGGCCGGCCTCACGAGCCAGTTCGTCACGTGGCCGCACACCGGCGGCAAAGATCACCAATCCGGCCTCGATCACCGTGCCGTCGCCCAGTCGCACCGCAAGAGTGGGGGCGCCGTGCTGGTGCGTCAACTGTTGGATCGACTCGGTTCCCACACCGACGTGCACCGCGATACCCAGATCCGCGATCATCCGGATCAACAACACGCCGCCGGCGTCGTCGAGTTGCTGCGGCATCAACCGCGGGGCCATCTCGACGATGTGCGGCTCGATGCCGGACCTGCGCAGTGCGTTCGCCGCTTCCAGCCCCAGCAACCCGCCACCGATCACCACTCCAGCGCGGGTCTTGCCCGCCTCGAGCATGCATTCGATGTCCGCACGGATTCCGTCCAGGTCGTCGAGGGTCCGGTAGACGTGGCACCCGGGCAGGTCATGACCCGGGACCGGGGGAACGAAGGCGCGCGAGCCGGTGGCGAGCACCAGGGTGTCGTAGCCGTAGCACCGCCCATCGGCCGCGAGCACCGATTTGGCGGCCAGGTCGACTTTCGTGACGCGCGTGCTCAGCATTAGCTTCACATGCTCATCCCCGGCGTAATCGTTACCCGGCAGCGCGAGCCGGGAGCGATCCCAGCCGTCGGTGTAGGAGGTCAAGCCGACCCGGTCGTACGCCGGGTCGGCTTCCTCGGCGAGCACCGTGACCCGCCAGGCCGGGCCTGCAGACCTGCTGCGCAGCGCCTCGACCAGACGATGACCCACCATGCCGTGGCCAACCACGACAAGGTCCCTCACGTCACGCGGGGTCTCAACAGTGGTCATGCGTAACACGTTAGGAAGCCGATATTTCTGGAATATCGCCACACGTTACAATGGTGTGACGGTGTGCCCACACCCTCGACTCGGGGCTCGGCAGGCACGGGGCCGCCGGTCGTGTTCGCCGACGGCGAACGCGGAACTTTAGCGCGGGCGACTCAAGTTTTAACGGGTGACGGACCGGCACCCACCGGCACGTAAAGCAACCGCCCCCAAGAAAGGTATGGAGACCCATGAGCACCCTGACTCTGTGGCACCGCCCGTTCGACACCGACCGCTGGGTCCGCGACTTCTTCGGACCGGCCACCGCCAGCGACTGGCGGACGCCGCCGGTGAGCGGCTTCCGCCCGGCCGCCGAGATCACCAAGGACGGCGACGACGCGGTGGTCCGCCTGGAGCTGCCCGGCATCGATGTCGACAACGACGTGACGGTCGAGCTCGACGGCGGCCGTCTGGTGGTGCACGGCGAACGCCGTGACCGCCACGCCGACACCGACGCCCCAGCCGGCCGCACGCTGCGAGAGGTTCGCTACGGCGCGTTCCGCCGCTCCTTCGCGGTACCGGCGCACGTCACCGGCGATGCCGTCTCGGCGTCGTACGACGCGGGCGTCCTGACGGTCCGAGTGGCCGGTGTCTACGCCGGCACGCAGCCACAGCGAATCGCCATCACCCGCTAAATCGCCGTACCCCCTCGGCAAGCGAAAACCCCCACACACCTGGGTGTGTGGGGGTTTTGCGCATCGGGCGCTTACCGCCACTAACGTGATCTGTCTCACGTTCGATTCCCGATGTGATTAGCATCGGGTGAACGTACTGTGAGCCGTACCACCCGAGGAGGCCCTGGTGTCGAGCACAACCGAACTCGCCGAACTGCACACCCTGATCGGTGACCTGCGGCGCTGCGTGCTGGGGCTCAAGACCCGGTTAGGCGACATACCCGGCATGCGCCGCATCGAGATGGACGCCGAGCGCATCCTGACCGACGTCCAGCTCCTGGAATCCGACGCCGGAGAACTCGACCTGCAACGCTGGGCCGCCGAGCGCGCCCAGGAGAAGATCACGATCCCCGACACCGAATACGACAGCGAATTCTGGCGTGACGTCGACGACGAAGGCGTCGGCGGCCAGGGCAGGTACTGAAACCCCCACTGGGTGCTGCTTGTCGCTAAGGGGCGCCCTCCGACGAATCTCAGCCGAAGGGAACCCCCATAGATGAGCGCACCCGCCGCGTACCGTCCCGGCCCCGGTGTCTTCTCGGCGACACGCGCCCGGATCGCCGACCGAACGCTGCGCACCGACCGCTGGTGGCTGTCGCCGCTGAGAATCGACCTGGGCTTCGCCATCTTCCTCATCTACGCGACGGCGCGCGGGTTCCAGCAGAACCACTACTTCGTGGAGAAGTACCACTACCTGACACCGTTCTATTCACCGTGCGTGAGCAAGGGCTGCGTCGCCGAGGCCAGTGAGTTCTGGCCGCAATTCCTGCCCGATGTGTGGTGGCTGCCCTACGCGGCGATGTCGCTGCCGTTCCTGTTGCTCTTTCGGCTGACCTGCTACTACTACCGCGGCGCCTACTATCGGACCGTCTGGCAGTCGCCGACGTCGTGCGCGGTCCCCGAGCCCCGCGCCCATTACACCGGGGAGACCCGGTTTCCGCTGATCGTCCAGAACACCCACCGCTATTTCTTCTACATCGCCGCCGTCATCTCGATCATCAACACCAACGATGCGATCGCGGCATTCCACTCCGACACCGGTCCGCACGGCTTCGGATTCGGACTGGGCAACCTCATCCTGGTCGGCAACGTCGCCATGTTGTGGACCTACACCCTGTCCTGCCACTCCTGCCGGCACGTGTTCGGCGGGCGGCTCAAGCATTTCTCCAAAAACCCCGTGCGGTACTGGATGTGGTCGCAGATCAGCAAGATCAACGTGCATCACAAGCTGTTCGCCTGGATCACCCTGGGCACGCTGATGCTGACCGACTTCTACATCATGCTGGTCGCCAGCGGCACCATCAGCGACCTGCGATTCATTGGCTGACAGACATTTTCGAAGTGTCAACTCATAGACGAGTGAGGATTCATGGTTGAAGTCGAACGGCACTCCTACGACGTGGTCGTGATCGGTGCCGGCGGCGCTGGGCTGCGTGCGGTAATCGAAGCGCGCGAGCAGGGCCTGAGCGTTGCGGTGGTGTGTAAGTCACTGTTCGGCAAGGCACACACCGTGATGGCCGAAGGCGGCTGCGCGGCATCGATGGGCAATGTCAACTCCAAGGACAACTGGCAGGTGCACTTCCGCGACACCATGCGTGGCGGAAAGTTCCTGAACAACTGGCGCATGGCGGAGTTGCACGCCCGGGAAGCCCCGGAGCGGGTGTGGGAGCTGGAGACCTACGGGGCGCTGTTCGACCGGACGCCCGACGGAAAGATCAACCAGCGCAACTTCGGCGGCCACACCTACCCGCGTCTGGCCCACGTCGGTGACCGCACCGGCTTGGAGTTGATCCGCACCATGCAGCAGAAAGTGGTGTCGCTGCAACAGGACGACTACGCCGAGTTCGGTGATTACGAGGCGCGGATCAAGATCTTCCACGAGTGCACCATCACCGAACTGGTCAAAGACGAGGCCACCGGTGCCATCGCGGGTGCGTTCGGCTACTGGCGCGAAAGCGGCGACTTCGTGTTGTTCGAAGCGCCGGCGATCGTCCTGGCCACCGGCGGCATCGGAAAGTCGTTCAAGGTGACCTCCAACTCCTGGGAGTACACCGGCGACGGTCACGCGCTGGCGCTGCGCGCCGGGGCCACCCTGATCAACATGGAGTTCGTCCAGTTCCACCCGACCGGGATGGTATGGCCCCCCAGTGTGAAGGGAATTCTGGTCACCGAGGGTGTCCGCGGCGACGGCGGGGTGCTCAAGAACTCCGACGGCACCCGGTTCATGTTCGACTACATCCCGCCGGTGTTCAAAGGCCAGTACGCCGAGACCGAGCAAGAGGCCGACCAGTGGCTCAAGGACAACGACTCGGCCCGCCGCACCCCTGACCTGCTGCCCCGCGACGAGGTGGCCCGCGCCATCAACTCCGAGGTGAAGGCGGGGCGGGGATCGCCGCACGGCGGGGTGTTCCTCGACATCGCCTCCCGGCTGACGCCGGAGGAGATCAAGCGCCGGCTGCCCTCGATGTACCACCAGTTCATGCAGCTCGCTGAGGTCGACATCACCAAGGACGCAATGGAAGTCGGGCCGACCTGCCACTACGTGATGGGCGGGATCGAGGTCGACCCCGACACCGCTGCGTCGGTGGTTCCCGGCCTGTTCGCCGCCGGCGAGTGCTCCGGTGGGATGCACGGCTCCAACCGGCTGGGCGGCAACTCCCTGTCGGACCTGCTGGTTTTCGGCCGCCGCGCCGGTCTGGGCGCCGCCGAATACGTGCGGAGCCTGGAGACCAGGCCGACGGTGACACCGGCGACGCTGAACGCCGCAGCCCAGCTGGCGCTCGCGCCGTTCGACGGACCCTCCGGCGGCGGCACTGGCGAGAATCCGTACACGCTGCAGTCCGAGCTGCAGCAGGCGATGAACGACCTGGTCGGCATCATCCGTAATGCCGGCGAGCTGGAGCAGGCCCTGGTGCGCCTTGAGCAGTTCAAGGCCCGGTTCGCCGCTGTCACCGTCGAGGGCGGGCGGCACTACAACCCGGGCTGGCACCTGGCCATCGACCTGCGCAACATGCTGCTGGTCAGCGAATGCGTGGCCAAGGCCGCGCTGCAGCGCACCGAGAGCCGGGGTGGGCACACCCGCGACGACCACCCGGGGATGGACCCGGACTGGCGTAAGACCCTGCTGGTCTGCCGGGTCTCGGACGACAGCGCGGTCCCCGACATCACGATCACTCCGGAACCCCAGGTCGGGATGCGCGAGGACTTGCTCGAGCTGTTCGAGATCTCCGAGTTGGAGAAGTACTACACCGACCAAGAGCTGGCGCAACATCCGGGACGGAGAGCGTAATGACATACAACGCCCAGTTGCGAGTCTGGCGCGGTGACCTCGACGGCGGCGGTCTGCACGACTTCGAGGTCGAGGTCAACGAGGGCGAGGTCGTACTCGACGTCATCCACCGCCTGCAGGCGACCCAGGCCCCGGACCTGGCGGTCCGCTGGAACTGCAAGGCCGGCAAATGCGGATCGTGTTCGGCGGAGATCAATGGCCTGCCGCGGCTGCTGTGCATGACGCGGATGTCGGTGTTCGACCCGGCTGAGACGATCACGGTGACCCCGGTGCGGACCTTCCCGGTGATCCGCGACCTGGTTACCGACGTCTCTTTCAACTACCAGAAGGCCCGCGAGATGCCGGCTTTCAAGCCGCCCGCGGACCTCAAGCCCGGCGAGTACCGGATGCAGCAGATGGATGTGGAGCGCTCCCAGGAGTTCCGCAAGTGCATCGAATGCTTCCTGTGCCAGAACGTCTGCCACGTCATCCGGGACCACGAGGAGAACAAGGAGCGCTTCTCCGGGCCGCGGATGTTCATCCGGCTCGCCGAGTTGGACATGCACCCGCTGGACGCCGCCGACCGGCGTGACTTCGCCCAGGACGAGGCCGGTCTGGGGCTGTGCAACATCACCAAGTGCTGCACCGAGGTCTGCCCGGAGCACATCACGATCACCGACAACGCCATCATCCCGATGAAGGAACGGGTGGCGGGCGACCGCTACGACCCGGTGGTCTGGCTCGGCCGAAAGATCTTCCGCCGCAAGTCCGACTGACGCGTGGGCGACTGCGCACCGATTACTCGGGAATCGGCTCCCAGCCGCCCGCATCCCGGAGCGACGCGATGAGCGCGTCGGCCACACCCGGCGCTGCCGCGACGATCAGGTCCCCTGCGTCGATCGCCGGGCCGGGCAGCACCACGCGTGCGCCCGCCTCGACCGCGATCAGCGCACCCGCGGCGTAGTCCCATGGCTTGATCCCGTGCTCGTAGTAGGCGTCCAGCCGTCCGGCGGCGACCATGCACAGATCCAGTGCGGCCGACCCGATCCGGCGGACGTCGCGCACCGTCGGCAGTAACCGGGCCAGCAACGCCGCCTGCGCGGCCCGGCGCCGGGGCGAATAGCCGAAGCCGGTGCCCAGCAGCGCCAGCGACAGCTCGCTGACATCGGTGCAACGCAGCTGGGCTGTGCCCTGCGAATCGGTGACCTGTGCGCCCAGTCCGGCACCGGCCGAGTAGAGCCGGCCGCCGGCCACGTCGGCAACCGCGCCGGCCACCGAGACCCCGCCGATCTGTGCGGCCACCGAAACCGCGTAGGCCGGGATGTCGTACATGAAGTTCACGGTGCCGTCGATCGGGTCGACCACCCAGGTGACGACCCCCGGTTCGTGGCGACCCGGACCTCCGCCCTCCTCGCCGAGCACCGGATCTCCGGGCCGCAAGCGGGTCAGTCGGTCACGGATCAGGCTTTCGGTCTCGGTATCGACCACGGTCACCGGATCGGTCGGGCTGCTTTTCGTCTGGACGATCCCGGCGGCGGGGTCGGCTCCGTGCGCACCGAACACCTCGGCGCGTCGGCGCCGGACGAAGGCCGCCGCCTCGGCCACCAGCGTCTCGGCGGTGATTCGCAGCTGTAGGGGGTCGCTGGTGAGTGGCGCCATCAGCCCATAGCAGCACACCGGCGGCGGTTGTCGCACCCCCGGCGCGGGGGCGGCGGCGCGGCCTCAGCTACCGAGCCGGCGGAAACCGCTGCGGTGAAACACGATCGGCGCGATCTCGGGGTCTACGGTCAGTTCGCAGACCCGCAGCACCACGATGGTGTGATCCCCTGCCGGAACCAGCTGCTCGATCGCGCTGCCCAGCCAGACGCCGGTGCCCTTGATGAACACCGCCCCTTCGCTGGTCACCGTCTCCAGCCCGGCGAACCGGTCGCCCGTCTTGGCCGCCAGGGTCCGCGCCGCCACGTCGTGCGCCTCACCGAGCACACTGATCCCCAACCGGGGAGCGTCCTTGAGTTTCGGCCAGGTCGACGAGGTGTTCTGCACACAGAAGGACACCAGGGGCGGCTCCAGGGAGACCGGCACGAAAGTACTGGCGGCCAGGCCGACCCGAACGCCGTCGACCTCGGCGGCCACCGCCACCACTCCGGTGGGGAAATGCCCGAAGGCCTCCCGCAACGACGCCGGTGTCAGCGGGGTCAGTCTGCTCGCGGAGCTCACGTGAGAATTCACCGGAAAACCATTCGCTTCGTCTGGTGTGATCTGGTCGCTGAGAACCCTACCCGCCGGCCGCTGGCCTCGGCTGATCGGCCGTCTGCGGCCCCTGCCCGGCAAAGAGACCAACCGGTTGGTTACCCGGAAAAAGGACGTAGCTCACATCAGCTTGCACTATGGCTACCGGCGAGTATATTTCAGGTTACGTTACTGGTGGGTAACTTAAGCCTGAGTACCCAACCACAGGTGGCATTCCATGAGGAGGAAGAGTGAGCCACTACAAGAGCAATGTCCGTGACCAGGTCTTCAACCTCTTCGAGGTGTTCGGCCTGGACCAGGTCTTCGGCGAGGGCGACTACGCCGACCTGGACATCGACACCGCTCAGGAGATGCTCGGCGAGATGGTTCGCCTGGCCGAGGGGCCGATTGCCGCATCGTTCGTCGAGGGCGACCGCAACCCCCCGGTGTTCAACCCGGAGACCCACTCGGTCACCTTGCCCGAATCGTTCAAGAAGTCGGTGCGCGCCAACCTGGAAGGCGGCTGGGACCGGGTCGGGGTCATCGAAGAGCTTGGCGGCATCCCGATGCCCAAAGCGCTGATGTGGGCCCTGCAGGAGCACATCCTGGGCGCCAACCCGGCGGTGTGGATGTACGGCGGCGGCGCCGGCTTCGCCAACATCTTCTACAACATCGCCACCGAGGAGCAGAAGAAGTGGGCCGTCCTCGCCGCCGAACGCGGCTGGGGTTCGACCATGGTGCTCACCGAGCCGGACGCCGGCTCGGACGTGGGCGCCGGCCGCACCAAGGCCGTGCAGCAGCCCGACGGTTCCTGGCACATCGAGGGCGTGAAGCGATTCATCACCTCGGCTGACTCCGACGACCTGTTCGAGAACATCTTCCACCTGGTGCTGGCCCGCCCCGAGGGTGCCAAGCCCGGCACCAAGGGCCTGTCGCTGTTCTTCGTGCCGAAGTTCTTGTTCGACTTCGAAACCGGCGAACTCGGTGAGCGCAACGGGGCGTTCGTCACCAACGTCGAGCACAAGATGGGCCTGAAGGTCTCGGCCACCTGCGAGTTGACCTTCGGTCAGCACGGGGTGCCGGCCAAGGGCTGGCTGGTCGGTGAGGTGCACAACGGCATTGCGCAGATGTTCGAGGTCATCGAGCAGGCCCGCATGATGGTGGGCACCAAGGCCATCGCCACACTGTCCACCGGCTACCTCAACGCGCTGGAGTACGCCAAGGAGCGTGTGCAGGGCGCCGACCTGACCCAGATGACCGACAAGACCGCTCCGCGGGTGACCATCACCCACCACCCGGACGTCCGTCGGTCCCTGATGACCCAGAAGGCCTACGCCGAGGGTCTGCGGGCGCTGTACATGTACACCGCGACCTTCCAGGACGCCCCGGTGGCCAAGGCGCTGCACGGGGTGGACGCCGACCTCGCGGTCCGGATCAACGACCTGATGCTGCCGATCGTCAAGGGTGTCGGCTCCGAGCAGGCCTACGCCAAGCTCACCGAGAGCCTGCAGACCCTGGGTGGCTCGGGCTTCCTCCAGGACTACCCGATCGAGCAGTACATCCGGGACGCCAAGATCGACTCCCTCTACGAGGGCACCACGGCAATTCAGGCCCAGGACTTCTTCTTCCGCAAGATCATCCGGGACAAGGGCGTTGCCCTGGGCCACGTGGCCGGCGAGATCGAGACGTTCATCAAGAACGAGACCGGCAACGGCCGGTTGAAGGCTGAGCGGGAGCTGCTGGCCACCGCCCTGGCCGACGTGCAGGGCATGGCGGCGGCGCTGACCGGCTACCTGATGGCCGCGCAGGAAGATGCCTCCAGCATCTACAAGGTCGGCCTCGGGTCGGTGCGCTTCCTGATGAGCGTCGGCGACCTGATGATCGGCTGGTTGCTGACCCGCCAGGCCGCCGTGGCAGTGGCCAAGCTCGACGCCGGCGCGCAGGGGGCCGACCGGTCCTTCTACGAGGGCAAGATCGCGGTGGCGTCGTTCTTCACCAAGAACTTCCTGCCGTTGCTGACCAGCACTCGCTCGGTGATCGAGGCCATCGACAACGACATCATGGAGCTCGACGAAGCAGCGTTCTAAGCGCTGACCGCAGGCCGCGCAGGCCCCCGGGGAGACCCCCTGGGGGCCTGCTGCCGTCGGGGGTACCGGCGGGTTGTCCTGATTTGTGGGATGTATGGCGTAGACGCCACCCACCCGTACGCCGGAGACTGGTCGCATGACACGCAAGGTCGTGATCCTGGGCTACGCCGGGATCCAGGCGCTGGACGTGGTCGGACCGTCCGAAGTGTTCGCCACCGCCACGTTGGCGGTGCTCGCACAGGGCGGCGACCACGATGGCTACGAGGTCACGGTGGCCAGCGCCGACGGCGCGCCGATCGCCACCAGCAGCGGACTCACGCTGCAGCCCAGCCCCCTGCCCGCACCCGACGACTCCATCGACACCCTGCTGCTGCCCGGCGGGGTCGGCATCCATGCCGCGCAGGCAGACCCGGCCACCGTCGCCTGGATCCGCCGCGCCTCCGTTCACGCCCGGCGGGTGGTCAGCGTGTGCACCGGTGCATTCCTGGCCGCCCAGGCGGGCCTGCTCGACGGGTGCCGGGCCACCACGCATTGGGCGTTCGCCGAGGCCCTGGCGCGGCAGTTCCCGGCCGTCACCGTCGACCCGGAGCCGATCTTCCTGCGCAGTTCGGACACGGTCTGGACCGCGGCCGGGGTCACCGCCGGCATCGATCTGTCCCTGACGCTGGTCGAAGAGGACCTGGGCACCGAGGTGGCACAGACCGCAGCCCGCTGGCTGGTGCTGTATCTGCGCCGCCCCGGCGGTCAGTCCCAGTTCGCGGCGCCCGGGTGGCTCCCGCGGGCCCGCCGGGCGCCCATCCGCGAGGTGCAGGAACTGATCGACTCCGAACCGGGTGGGCCGCACCGGCTCACCGAGCTGGCCGCCCGCGCCGCGATGAGTCCCCGGCACTTCACCCGGGTCTTCACCGGCGAGGTGGGCATGACGCCGGCCGCCTACGTCGAGCGCGTACGCACCGAGGCCGCGCGCCGGCAACTCGAGGAGACCGACGACACCGTCGTCGCGATCGCCGGCCGCTGCGGGTTCGGCACCGCAGAGACGCTGCGGCGCACATTTTTGCGCCGACTCGGCGTCTCCCCCGATCACTACCGCAAGACGTTCGCCTGAAAGGAACAACCATGCAGATCGCCGTCGTGCTCTACCCCGGCTTCACCGCCCTGGACTTCATCGGTCCCTATGAGGTGCTGCGCTGGCTCCCGGACGCGCAGGTGCGCTTCGTCTGGCACACACCGGGTCCGGTTGCCGCGGACTCTGGCGTCCTGGTGGTCGGCGCGACCCATTCCTTCGACGAGACCCCTTCCCCCGACCTGATCCTGATCCCCGGCGGGATGACGACCATGGAACACGCCCGCGACGAAAAGCTGCTGGAATGGGTCCGCACCGCTCACCGCTCGGCAACCTGGACGACTTCGGTGTGTTCGGGTTCGATCGTGCTGGGCGCAGCCGGGTTGCTGGCAGGCAAGCGGGCCACCTCGCACTGGATGGCACTGCCCGCCCTGAAAGCCTTCGGCGCCACCGCGATCGGTGACGAGCGCATCGTTCACGACGGCGACATCGTGACCTGCGCGGGTGTGTCGGCGGGTATCGACCTCGGCCTGTGGCTGGCCGGCCAGATCGGCGGGGAAGGTCGCGCCAAGGCCATTCAGCTGTCCATCGAATACGACCCGCAGCCGCCGTTCGACTCCGGCCACACCTCCAAGGCCTCGGTGCCGACCAAGACGGCGGCCACCGCGCTGATGGCGCGGGAGCTGGCGAAGCCGGCCCGGCTGAAAGCCAGCGCGCTGCTGTTGTGGGATCAGGCACTCGGTGCGGTGCGCGCCCGTAGTGCCCAAACGGTCCGCCGTTGAATCCCCTCAGTTCAACGGCGGACCGGAGCAGGCGGCTCGGCGGCGGTCACCACACCGGTGAGCGCGGCGGAACGGCCCGTGCCTGGTCTACCCGGCGATGCCGCAACTCAAACGTCGCGTCGCGGCGCCGGTCGTCTAACCCTCGAGGATGGCGGCCACGCCCTGGCCTCCGGCGGCACAGATCGAGATCAGCGCACGCACCGGCTGGTTCTTGGCGGCGCCCTTCTTGGCCGCCTTCGCCTCGGCGATCTGCTTTGCCGCCTGCGCCACGATTCGACCGCCGGTGGCGGCGAACGGGTGTCCGGACGCCAACGACGACCCGTTGACGTTGAGCTTCGACCGATCGATGGACCCCAGCGCCGCATCCAGCCCCAGCCGCTGCTTGCAGTACTCGGGCGACTCCCAGGCCGCCAGATGGCACAGGACCGTGGCCGCGAACGCCTCGTGGATCTCGTAGAAGTCGAAGTCCTGCAGGGTCAGCCCGTTACGCGCCAGCAGACGCGGCACCGCGTAGGTCGGGGCCATCAGCAGGCCGTCGGCGCCGTTGACGTAGTCGACCGCCGCCGTCTCGGCGTCCACGAAGTAGGCCAGCGGAGTCAGGCCGCGCGCCGCGGCCCACTCCTCGCTGGCAAACAGCGCCACCGAGGCTCCATCGGTGAGCGGAGTGGAGTTGCCCGCCGTCATGGTGGCGTCGCCGGCCTTCGTGCCGAACACCGGCTTGAGCGTGGCGAGCTTCTCCGGGCTGGATTGCGGCCGCAGGTTGTCGTCGCGGTAGAGGCCCTGGAAGGGCGTGATGAGGTCGTCGAAGAAGCCGCGATCGTAGGCGGCCGCCATGTTGCGGTGACTGGCCGCGGCAAGCTCGTCCTGGTCGATCCGCTTGATGCCCATCGCCTTGGTGGTGATGGCCTGGTGCTCGCCCATCGACAGACCGGTGCGGGCCTCCTTGTTGGCCGGGATCTCGACACCCAGCGCCGCGGGCAGCTTGCCCACCAGCTTCAACCGCTGCGTGGTGGACTTGGCCCGGCGCAGCGCGAGCAGCGTGCGGCGCAGTTCGTTGCCGATCGCCAGCGGCGCATCGGAGGTGGTGTCCACTCCCCCGGCGGCGGCGACCTCGTAGCGGCCGGCAGCGATCCCGTCTGCGGCGCAGATCGCTGCCTGCAGCCCGGTGCCGCAGGCCTGCTGCAGGTCGAACGCCGGGGTGTAGGGCGACAGCGCCGAACCCAGGACGCACTCGCGAATCAGGTTGAAGTCACGGCTGTGCTTGAGCACCGCCCCGCCGACCACCGCGTCCAGCTTCTCGCCGGACAGGCCGAAACGGTCGATCAGACCGCCCAGCGCGGCGGTGAACATGTCCTGGTTGGACGCGTTGGCGTAGGCGCCGTCCGAACGCGCGAAGGGAATGCGATTGCCGCCGAGAACAGCGACGCGACGGCGCGTACCGGCGGGTTGAGCAGCAGATGCAGATGACACGGTCTCTCCGATGTGATGCTGGGTCCCCCCGCGTTGCCGGGGACGGTCGGACTGATACTACCCAGTATTCTTACTCTGGAGTAAGTTCGTTGTCGACACCGCGCACCAGGCACGTCCTCACACGGAAGGCAGCTCAGTGGCCCCGAAGCTCTCGTCGGACCTGTTGTCCCAGATCCTCAACTCCGCCCCCGGATCGTTCCTGTCCAAGCAGCTCGGCGTACCGCAGGCCGAGAGCCTGCGCCGTTACCGGGTCGGCGAACCCCCACTGGCCGGACCGCTGCTGATCGGCGGCGCGGGCCGGGTGGCCGAGCCGCTGCGGGCCGCGCTGGCCGACGACTACCAGCTTGTCGGCGACAACCTCGGCGGCCGGTGGGCCGACTCCTTCGGCGGGCTGGTCTTCGATGCGACCGGCATCACCACGCCCGCCGGGCTGACCGCACTCCACGAGTTCTTCACCCCCCTGCTGCGCAACGTCGGCCGCTGCGGCCGGCTGGTGGTCGTCGGCACCACCCCGGAGGCGGCCGGCAGCGTCGACGAGCGGATCGCCCAGCGGGCACTGGAAGGCTTCACCCGCTCACTGGGCAAGGAACTGCAGCGCGGCGCCACGGTGCAGCTGGTGTATCTGTCGCCGGACGCCAAGCCCGGCGCCACCGGTCTGGAATCGACGCTGCGATTCATTCTCTCGGCCCGCTCGGCATACGTCGACGGCCAGGTGTTCTACGTGGGCGCCGACGACGCGACAGCCCCCGCCGACTGGGACAAGCCGCTGGAGGGCAAGGTGGCGATCATCACCGGCGCGGCGCGCGGTATCGGTGCCACCATCGCCGAGGTGTTCGCCCGGGACGGCGCCACGGTGGTCGCCATCGACGTTCCGGCCGCCGCCGAGGCACTCAACGCGACCGCCGCGCGGGTGGGCGGCACCGCGCTGACGCTGGACGTCACCGCCGACGACGCCGTGGAGCAGATCACCGCCCACCTCAAGCAGCACCACGACGGCAAGGCCGACGTACTGGTCAACAACGCCGGCATCACCCGCGACAAGTTGCTGGCCAACATGGACGACAGCCGCTGGAACGCTGTCCTGGCGGTCAACCTGCTTGCCCCGCAACGCCTTACCGAGGGGCTGGTCGCCAACGGCAGCATCGGTGCGGGCGGCCGGGTGATCGGTCTGTCATCGATGGCCGGAATCGCGGGCAACCGGGGTCAGACGAACTACGCGACCACCAAGGCCGGGATGATCGGCCTGACCGAGGCGTTGGCTCCGTCCCTGGCGGAGAAGGGCATCACGATCAACGCGGTGGCCCCGGGCTTCATCGAAACGGAGATGACGGCGGCGATCCCGCTGGCCACCCGCGAGGTCGGCCGCCGGCTGAACTCGCTGTTCCAGGGCGGCCAGCCCGTCGATGTCGCCGAGTTGATCGGCTACTTCGCCAGCCCGGCCTCCAATGCGGTGACCGGCAACACCATCCGGGTCTGCGGCCAAGCCATGCTGGGCGCCTGACCCCCACCCCGACAACGATGCCGTGGGAGCCCCGGCCGCGCTGCGGTGGGGACACCCGTGATGAGAAGGAAGGGCACCTGTGAGTGATGTGACGCAGCCGAGCGGGTTGAGAAACATGGTGCGCGCGGTCGCCGGGGCACTGCCCTTCGTCCCGCGCAGTCAGACCCTGCCGAACCGGACACTGCGGGTCGACGAGCTGACCATCGATCCCGAAAACGTGGCCGCCTACGCGGCCGTCACCGGATTACGGTTCGCCGACCAGGTCCCGCTGACTTATCCCTTCGCGCTGACATTTCCGATGGTGATGGCGCTGGCGACCGGCTTCGACTTCCCCTTCGCGGCGATGGGCTCGGTGCACACCGAGAACCGCATCACGCGCCACCGCCCGATCGCGGTCACCGACACGGTCGGGGTGACCGTTCGGGCGGCGAACCTGCGGGAGCACCGTAAGGGTTTGTTGGTCGACATCCTCACCGACATCAATATCGGCAACGAAACGGCCTGGAATCAGGTGACGACGTTTTTGCATCAGCAGCGCACCAACCTGTCCGATGAGCCCAAGCCCGAACCGGCCAAGCCGCCCAAACTGGGCCCGCCCAACGCGGTGCTGCGGGTCACCCCGGGGCAGATTCGGCGTTACGCATCGGTGAGCGGAGACCACAACCCGATCCACACCAGCTCGATCGGCGCCAAGTTGTTCGGGTTTCCGACCGCTATCGCGCACGGGATGTTCTCGGCGGCCACGGTGCTGGCCAACATCGAAGGCGTGCTTCCCGATGCGGTCGACTACTCGGTGCGGTTCGGCAAGCCGATGCTGCTACCGGCCAGCCCGGGCCTTTACGTCGACAAGGTCGACGGCGGCTGGGATCTGGCACTGCGCAACATCGCCAAGGGCTACCCGTATCTGACCGGGGCGGTGCGGGCGCTGTAGCGGCGCAACCCCGGCTCAGCCGGCGGCGACGGCGTCGGCGCCGTCGCGGCCGCCGGGGGCTTCTTTGAGGCCGCGCCAGAACAGGTCGATCATCAGTTCGCCGGCTTCGTCCACGCCGGTGTCGCCGGTGCTGACGCGGCTGGCGATGGCCTCGCCGGCACCCACCAGCGCGACCGCCATGAGTTCGAAGTCGACGCCCGGTTCGGGTTTGCGGGTGCCGGCGCGCAGCAACCGGCCGACCAGTTCGATGATGCGCTCGCGGCCCTCGCGAACGGTGTGGGCGAAGGCCTGCGAACTGGTGGCCTGGGTGTACATCACGATCCATGACGCCCGGTTGGCATCGATATATTGCAGGAACGCCCGAATCGTGTTGCTCAGCATCTCTTTCGGCGGCTGCTGAAAATCGATCCCGGTACGCAGCGTCTCGACGAAACGGCGCAGTTCGCGGTCCAGGCAGGCCCCGAACAGTTCTTCTTTGGAGCCGTAATACAGGTAGAGCATCGGCTTGGAGATCTGGGCGGCCGCGGCGATCGAATCCATCGAGGTCTCGTGATAGCCGTTGATCGAGAACATCTGGACCGCGGCGTCGAGCATCTGCTGTTCGCGCACGGCCCGCGGTAACCGTTTGCTACCAGCTGCCATCGCCTCGAGGTCCTTCCGCGTTCCCCCTCCGGCGCGATCTTACCGAAGAGTAACTTGGGCTCCTGCTGCCGGGATCACCCGTGGCAGTGCGTACCTGGCCGCTTGACCGCGGCCACCCGGGCCAGCGAGGCGTCGATGGCCTCCTGCTTGAGCTCACCGGCCGACACCGCCTGCTCCAACCGGTCGAGCACCGCCGGCACCTCGTCGGTGGTGACCCACAGCGCCACGTCGACACCGGCCGCAAGGCTGCGCAGCACCGCCTCGGCGACCCCGTAGTGCTCGGTGATCGCCGCCATCGACGACAGATCGTCGCTGAACACCGGACCGTCGAACGCCGGCGCGTGATAACCGGTGCCGGTGCGCAGCAGCTCGACGGCCGCCGGGCTCAGGCTGGCCGGGTCCTCGGTGAGCCCGGGCACCTCCAGGTGGCCCATCATGACCGCTACCGGGGCCTGGGTGACCAGCGTGCGGTAGGGAATCAGGTCGTTTTCCCGCAACTGCGGCAGGTCCGGCGTGATCACCACGCCGGCGGTGTGCGAGTCGCCGGAGCCGTGGCCGTGGCCGGGGAAGTGTTTGAGCACCGGCAGCAGCCCGGCGTCCCGCAATCCCTGGGCGTATGCGCCGGCGTACTCGGTGACCTTGGCCGGGTCCGCCCCGAAGGACCGGTCACCGATCACGGTGTCGTCGTCGGTGTCGTCGTCCACGACGTCGACCACCGGCGCGAAGTCGACGGTGATGCCCAGCTCGGCCATCTGGCGGCCGCGCTGCGCCGCCAGCTCACGGACCTGCTCGGGGGTGCTGGTCTGCGCGAGTTCCTTGGCCGACGGCGACGATCCGATCAGCGACGACAGCCGCGACACCCGGCCGCCCTCCTCGTCCACACTGACCGCCAGCGGCAGCGGGCCGGTGGGGGCCTGGCTCTCCTTGATCTCCTTCAGAGAACCATCGGTGAGCATGGACAACTCGGTCCAGCTGCCGATGAAGATGCCGCCGACGTGGTGATCGGTGACGACCGCGCGAGCATCCGCCGCGTCGCGAACCCCCACCATCACCAGCTGCGCCAGCTTGTCGCGCACCGACAGGGCGGACAGCTGCTCACACACCGGGTCCGCTGCCGGGGAGGCGGCCGTCGGGGCGGCCTCAGACGCCGGCGCGGGCGTCTCGTCGCGGTGCGAGCACGACGTGACGAGTGCCGGCAGCGCTACGGCGGCCAGCAACAGGCCGGGCAGTTGTCGAGTCAGCGTTCCAGGCATCGCACCATGCTGTCACGGCCGGAACAACCGGCCTCACAAGGCCCACATGCTAGTTTGGCGGGCGGGGGCCAGCGGGGGTGATGGTGCCCCGACGAACACGTCACGAGAGTGCAGAAGGAGCCTGACCATGCCTCGGTTCGTGGTACCGGCCGCCATCAGCATCGTCGTGGGCGTGTTACTCGGTGCCGCGGCCGTCTTCGGGGTCACGCTCATGGTGCAACAGGACACCAAGCCGCAGATCGCCGGAGGGGACCCGCAGTCTTCGGTGCTGAACAGGGTTGAATACGGCAACCGCGGCTGACCTGCGCCCGCCGGCAACGCTCGACCAACTGCCGGCAACGTCGCAGGCGCTGACTCCGCTGTCCCGGCGCTGGCTGTGGCTGGTGGCCGCCGTCGCGCTGGCCTGCAGCATGCTGCAGGCGCCCGGGCGGATCTCGCCGGACACCAAGCTTGATCTCACACTGGCTCCGCTGCGGTTCCTGGCACGGGCCGCCAACCTGTGGAGCAGTGAGCTGCCGTTCGGCCAGGTGCAGAACCAGGCGTACGGCTACCTGTTTCCGCACGGCGCCTTTTTCCTGGCCGGTGATCTGCTGGGCCTGCCGGGCTGGATGGTGCAGCGACTGTGGTGGGCCGTGCTGCTCACGGTGGCGTTCTGGGGCCTGCTGCGCGTCGCGGAGGCGTTGCGGATCGGCAGCCCCACGGCACGGCTGATCGGCGCCGCCGCGTTCGCCCTGTCACCACGGGTGCTCACCACCTTGGGTTCGATCTCGTCGGAGACGCTGCCCATGGCGCTGGCGCCGTGGGTGCTGCTGCCGGTCATCCGGGCGCTGGGCCTGCCCGGCGATCCGGATCGGCAGGCACCGCAACGGTCGGCGCGGATGCTGGCCGGGCAGGCCGGCGTCGCGGTGGCGCTGATGGGCGCCGTCAATGCCGTCGCGACGCTGGCGGGTTGCCTGCCGGCCCTGATCTGGTGGTTGTGTCACCGCCCGAGCCGCCGCTGGTGGCGGTTCACCGGTTGGTGGCTGCTAGCGCTGACTCTGGCGGTGGCCTGGTGGGTGGTGGCCCTGGTGCTGCTGGGCCGGGTCAGCCCGCCGTTCTTGGATTTCATCGAATCGGCCGGGGTGACCACCCGGTGGACGTCGCTGACCGAGATGCTGCGCGGCACACACAGTTGGACGCCGTTCGTCGCGCCGAACGCCACCGCGGGGTCTCCGCTGGTCACCCGCCCGGTGCTGATCCTGGGGACCTGCCTGGTGGCCGCCGCCGGTCTGGCCGGTCTGACCGGCTTGCTCGTCCGGCGCACACCGGGGGCCGGACGGCTGGTCACCATGCTGCTGATCGGCGTGACGCTGCTGGCCATCGGCTACGCGGGCGGGCTGGGCTCCCCGCTGGCCCACCCGGTGCAGGCCTTCCTCGACGGTGCCGGCGCCCCGCTGCGCAACCTGCACAAGCTCGAGTCGGTGATCCGGATCCCGCTGGTCCTGGGGCTCGTCCACCTGCTGGGCCGTATCCCGCTGCCGGGCAGCGCCCCCCGGCCGGTGTGGCGGCGCGCCTTCGCCCACCCCGAGCACCACAAGTCAGCCGCGGTGGGCCTGGTGATCCTGACGGCCCTGCTGGTCAGCACCTCGCTGGCCTGGACCGGCCGGCTCACGCCGCCGGGGACCTTCACCGCCCTGCCGCAATATTGGCGGGACGCCGCGGCGTGGCTCTCCGAACACAACGCCGGCGGGCCCACCCCGGGCCGCGTTCTCGTGGCACCGGGGGCGCCGTTCGCCACCCAGACCTGGGGAAACAGTCACGACGAGCCGCTGCAGGTCCTCGAGGCCGGCCCGTGGGGGGTGCGCGACTCGATCCCGCTGACACCGCCGCAGACCATCCGGGCGCTCGACTCGGTGCAGCGCCTGTTCGCCTCCGGCCGGCCATCGGCCGGCCTGGCCGACACCCTGATCAGACAGGGCATCTCCTACCTGGTGGTGCGCAACGACCTCGATCCCGACACCTCCCGCTCGGCGCGGCCACTGCTGGTGCACCGCGCCGTCGACGGCTCACCGGGGCTGCGGCGGGTTGCCCAGTTCGGCGATCCGGTCGGCTCGGGCTCGGTCCCGGGCTTCGTCGCCGACAGCGGCCTGCGGCCCGCGTATCCGGCGATCGAGATCTACCGGGTCGGTGATCCCGCGGCCGACGCAAACCCGGGCGCGCCCTATCTGGCCGATCTCGACGCGATGCCGCGCGTCGACGGCGGCCCCGAGGTGTTGCTGCGCCTCGACGAGCACCGCCGGCTGCGCGGCGAGCCCGCGCTGGGCCCGGTGCTGCTGACCGGGGACGCCCGGCGCGCGGGACTGCCCACCCCCGCGGTGACCGTCACCGACACCCCGCTGGCCCGCGAGACCGACTACGGCCGGGTGGACGACCACTCTTCGACGATCCGGGCCGCCGGCGACGCCCGGCACACCCTGAGCCGGGTCCCGGACTATCCGACGCCCGGCGCCAGCACCGTGTTCGGTGGTTGGCTCGGAGGCCGGCTCACCGCCTCCAGTTCGTCCTCGGACGCCACCACGCTGCCCGACGTGGCGCCGTCGACCTCCCCTGCGGCCGCCATCGACGGCGACTCCGGAACTGCCTGGGTCTCCAGCGCGCTGCAGTCGGCGGTCGGGCAGTGGCTGCAGGTGGACTTCGACCATCCGCTGACCAACGGCATCATCACCGTGACGCCCAGCGCGACGGCCGTCGGCGCGCAGGTGCGGCGCATCCAGATCTCCACCGTCAACGGCACCACCACGTTGCGCTTCGACCGGGCCGGCGAGCCGCTGACCGCCGCCCTGCCCTACGGCGAGACGCCGTGGGTGCGCATCACGGCGTCCGGCACCGACGACGGCTCTCCGGGTGTGCAGTTCGGCATCACCGATTTGGCCGTCACCCAGTACGACGCCTCGGGTTTCGCCCATCCGGTCGACCTGCGGCACACCGCGCTGGTTCCAGCGCCGCCGGCGGGCGCGCAGGTGGCGCAGTGGGACCTGGGGGCGGGACTGCCGGGCCGGGCCGGCTGTGCGCCGGTCGACGGCGCGGTGCGCTGCGCGGCGTCGATGATGCTGGAGCCCGAGGAGCCCGCCACCTTCAGCCGCACCCTGAACGTTCCGCGGGCCATGTCGGTGACCCCGACGATCTGGGTGCGACCACGGCAGAGCCCGCACCTGGTCGATCTGATCGCCGAACCGGGTGCCGCACGGGCCCACGGCGACGCCGACGTGCTCGACGTGCTCGGATCGGCCTACGCCGCCGCCGACGGCGATCCGGGCACGGCGTGGACGGCGTCGCAACGGGTGGTCGCGCATCGGTCGCCGCCCACCCTGACCGTCACCCTGCCGCGGCCGGTCCAAGTGACCGGATTGCGGTTCACCGCCAGCCGGTCTCCGCTGCCGGCGCGACCCACCCTGGTCGCGATCGATCTGGGGTCGGGGCCGCAGGTTCGCCAAGTGGCCGAATCCGGTGAGCAGCAGGTGCAGTTGCTGCCGCGCGTCACCGATACCGTGCGGATCAGCCTGCTGGGCTGGGAGGACGTGATCGACCGCACCGCAATCGGCTTCGATCAGCTCAAACCACCGGGCCTGGCCGAGGTCAGCGTGCTCGGCGCCGGCGGACGTCCGGTCGCCCCCGCCGATCCCGCCCGCAACCGCGCGCGTGCGGTGCACGTCGACTGCGGGCACGGCCCGATCATCGCGATCGCCGGGCGGTTTGTGCACACCACGATCACCACGACTGTCGGAGCGTTGCTCGACGATCAGCCGGTGGCGGCCAAGGCGTGCGACCAACGTCCGATCGCGTTGCCGCCGGGCGCCCAGGAGTTGGTGGTCAGCCCGGGGCCGGCGTTCGTGGTCGACAGCGCCACGTTGTCCGGTGCGTCTGCGACCGTCGGCACCACGGAGACGACACCGGCGGTCTTGGGTTCGTGGGGCGCGGGCCGGCGCGAGGTGACGGTGCCCGGTGCGGCGGCCGGGCGGGTGCTGGTGGTTCCGGAGAGCATCAACAGCGGGTGGGTGGCTCGCCGTTCGGACGGCACCCCGCTGGCGCCGGTGGCGGTCAACGGATGGCAGCAGGGTTTCGTGCTGCCCGCCGGCACCGACGGCGCGATCACCGTGACCTTCGGGCCCAATCGGCTCTACCGGCTCGGGATGGCCGGCGGACTGGCGCTGCTGCCGCTGCTGGCCTTGCTGGCCTGGTGGCCGGCGCGGCGGGCTCGCGATCCCGGTCCCCCGGCGCTGCCGTGGCAGCCGGGCCGCCGCGTGGTGGCGGGGACAGCGCTGACGGCCGGTTTCTTGATCGCCGGGCCCGCCGGAGCGGCGGTGTTCGGCGCGGCGATGGTCCTGCTGTGGGCGCTGCGGCATCGGCAACGGGCCTTCGATGCGGTTCGGCTGGGGTTGAGTGCGGGAGGGCTGACCGCCGCGGGGGCGATGCTGTGCCGGCACCCCTGGCGGTCGGTGGACGGCTACGCCGGCCACTCCGCCGGAGTCCAGCTGGCGGCACTGATCTCCCTCGCCGCCCTGTCAGCCACCGCCGTCGTGATGTCGCAAGCTCGACGGAGTCGCGCTGGCTAGGGCGCGGCTTCGAGCTTCTCGATCTGGGTGTTGAACAGCCGCACCAGTTCCTCGGCGTGGGTGGCGTCACCGGAATCGTCGGCGTCGGGACGCAGTCCGATGTCGTTGCTGGTGGCAACGACCAGCACTCCGCGGTAGTAGCCGGAGATGGTGGAGGCGGTGATCGAGATCGGCAGCCGGACAGTGGCCTTGCTGGCGCTCGTGATCACCGTCGCGACCGCCCACGGCGGCACCCCGTCGGCCTCCAACGGTTCCAGCTGGATATCGGTGGTCACCGAACGCCCGCCCTGCTCGAAGGTCTGGGTGAAGGTTTTGCACTTCTCCACGAACCGTTTGAGGTTGGGGTGGTCCGGCGTCAGTGCCAGCCGCACCCGCATGGTGTGCAGGCCGCCGGGCTGAAACTTGGCCAAGGTCGCCGTCGCCGTCTGGGTGGCGGAGGCCGGGCTGGAGTAGAAATCGGCACATTCGGGTGGGTCGACGGTCAGATTCGGCATATCCGACGGGGTGTCGCCGGCACTGTCGACGCCGCTGATCCACTTGCCGCCGGACGGGTCCGGGAAGGCGGAGCGCTCGACCAGCATCTCCGACGACAGATTCGTGATGTCGGGCTTGCGCGATGGCTTCTCCTCGGCCGCGAACCGGCCGCCGAGCACCAGTACCAGTCCGGCGATCACCACGACCGCCACCCCGCCCAGCGACAGCCACAGCAATCTGCGCGACTTGGGCTCGGGCGGACCCGGCATCGGCCACGGCGCACCGTAGGGCGGGACCCCGCCGGGGGGCATGCCAGGTTCGTCCTGGACCCACAGTTGCCAGCCGGGAGGTGGGGGCGGCCAGGTCGGATCAGGCGCCCAGTTGGCATCCGGCGCCCAGCCAGGCGGCGGAGGCGGCCAGGTGGGCGGTGGGTTGAAACGCATCGGGCGACTCCCGTATCGACGTACTGATGCTGGCTCGTGGCGAGCCTACGCGGTTCGATGGTGGCAGGCTGGACATGTAGTCGTCACACCGCAGCACCGAAGGGGGTTCCGCGTGCCCGCAACACCGATAGCGACGATCAACCCGGCAACCGGGGAAACGGTCAAGACGTTCACCGCCGCCGGCGACGCCGAAGTCGACGCCGCGATCACCCGCGCGGCGAATAGGTTCGTCACATACCGTCGCACCGGTTTCGACGAACGCGCCCGATGGATGCACGCCGCGGCCGACCTGCTCGAAGCCGAGGCCGACGAGGTCGCCGCCATGATGACCCTGGAGATGGGCAAGACCCTGACAGCGGCGAAGGCCGAAGCACTCAAGTGCGTCAAGGGCTTCCGCTACTACGCCGACCACAGCGAGCAACTGCTGGCCGACGAGAACGCCGACGCACCGAAGGTCAACGCATCCAAGGCGTTCGCGCGCTATCAGCCGCTCGGGGTGGTGCTGGCGGTGATGCCGTGGAACTTCCCGCTGTGGCAGGCCGTGCGGTTTGCCGCCCCGGCCTTGATGGCCGGCAATGTCGGACTGCTCAAGCACGCCTCGAACGTGCCCCAGACCGCCCTGTACCTCGCCGAGCTGTTGTCCCGGGCCGGCTTTCCCGAGGGTTGCTTCCAGACCCTGCTGATCCCGTCGGGGGCGGTCGAGCGTGTGCTGCGCGATCCGCGGGTAGCCGCGGCCACGCTGACCGGTAGCGAACCCGCCGGCCGTTCGGTAGCCGCCATCGCCGGCGACGAGATCAAACACACCGTGCTGGAACTGGGCGGCAGCGACCCGTTCATCGTGATGCCCTCGGCCGACCTGGCCTCGGCGGTTGCCACCGCGGTTACCGCGAGGGTGCAGAACAATGGTCAATCATGTATCGCGGCAAAGAGATTCATCGTCCATGCCGACATCTACGAGGAATTCACCTCTGCGTTCGTAAGCCAGATGTCAGCTCTTCGGGTGGGCGATCCGACTGATCCGGACACCGACATCGGGCCGCTGGCAACCGAGGCGGGACGCGATGAGGTCGCGCAGCAGGTGGACGCCGCCGCGGCTGCCGGGGCGGTGATCCGTTGCGGCGGAAAGCGGCTCAACCGCCCCGGGTGGTTCTACCCGCCCACCGTGATCACCGACATCACCCGTGACATGGCGATTTTCACCGAGGAGGTGTTCGGCCCGGTGGCGTCGGTGTACTGCGCCGCAGACATCGATGAGGCCATCGAGATCGCCAATGCCAGCCCGTTCGGCCTGGGCTCCAACGCCTGGACCCGCGACGAAGCCGAGATCAGCCGTTTCACCGACGAGATCGAGGCCGGCCAGGTGTTCATCAACGGGATGACGGTGTCCTACCCGGAGTTGCCGTTCGGCGGGATCAAGCGGTCCGGGTACGGCCGCGAGCTCTCGGGCCACGGCATCCGGGAGTTCTGCAACCTCAAGACGGTGTGGGTGGCCTGAGTCCGGTCATGAGCCCGCGATCCTGGCGGCGATGCCCACCACCCGGGTGGCCAGGTGGTCGAGTGCGGCAAGGGTGGGCTTGTCCAGCTGGTTCTGGTTGTCCGCACCGGTGACGTGCCCGACGCCGTAGGGGTTGCCGTCGGCGAACTTGATCGGGTCGGTGTAGCCCGGCGGCACCAGGATGCCGCCGAAATGCATCAGCGACACGTAGAGGTTCAGCAGCGTGGCCTCCTGCCCGCCGTGCGCGGTCTGACTCGAGGTGAACCCGGCGTAGACCTTGTCGGCGAGTTCGCCCTTGGCCCACAGCCCGCCCAGTCCATCGATGAAGTTCCGGAATTGCGCCGCAGGGGAACCGAATCGGGTGGGCGAGCCGAAGATGACGGCGTCCGCCCAGACGATGTCGTCGCCGGTGGCGGCGGGCAGGTCTTTGGTCGCCGCGTAGTTGGCGGTCCACGCCGGATTGTGGGCGAAGCTCGCCGGATCGCGCGTCTCCTCGATGTGCCGCACCCGCACCTGCGCGCCGGCGGCCTCACCTGCCCGGGCCACTCGCTGGGCCATCGCGGTGCCGTGTCCGGTGGCCGAGTAGTAGATAACCGCCAGCTTCGTCATTGCCTTGTCTCCTTGGTTGTTGTGGGTGTCAGTTCCTGCCGGCCGGCAGTGCTTGGCTTCACGATGCCTCCCGGATCGGGGTGCGCCCGGCCGCGATGAGGGACTGGTGAGTGGGCGCCGCGGGAACGTGTGCGGGCCGGCCGACGGCGAACTCTTTGCGCAGCACCGGCACCACGTGCTCCCCCAGTAGATCGAGCTGTTCGAGCACGGTCTTCAACGGCAGCCCCGCATGGTCGATCAGGAAGAGCTGGCGCTGGTAGTCGCCGACGTATTCCCGAAACCCCAGGGTCTTGTCGATCACCTGCTGGGGCGAACCGACCGTCAGGGGCGTCTGGGCGCTGAACTCCTCGAGGCTGGGCCCGTAGCCGTAGACCGGGGCGTTGTCGAAGTACGGCCGGAACTCGTTCACCGCGTCTTGGCTGTTGGGCCGCAGGAACACCTGACCGCCCAGACCGACGATCGCCTGGTCGGGGTCACCGTGGCCGTGGTGTTCGAAACGCTCGCGGTAGAGCTGCACCATCCGCTGGGTGTGCGATGCCGGCCAGAAGATATGGTTGGCGAAGAAGCCGTCGCCGTAAAACGCGGCGAGTTCGGCGATTTCGGGACTGCGGATCGAACCGTGCCAGACGAACGGCGCAACTCCGTCCAGCGGGCGCGGCGCCAGGGTGAAACCGCGCAACGGCGCACGGTACTCACCGGTCCAGTCGACGACCTCCTCGCGCCACAACCGGCGCAACAGCCGGTAGTTCTCCACGGTCAGCGGCAGCGCGGACCCGATGTCCCTGCCGAACCAGGGGTACACCGGTCCGGTGTTTCCGCGGCCCAGCATCAGATCCACCCGGCCATCGGCGAGGTGTTGCAACACGCTGTAGTCCTCGGCGATCTTCACCGGGTCGTTGGTGGTGATCAGCGTGGTCGCGGTGCTGAGCACGATGCGCTCGGTCTGCGCTGCGAGGTAGCCCAGCAGGGTGGTCGGCGACGACGGCACGAATGGCGGGTTGTGGTGCTCGCCGGTGGCGAACACGTCCAGACCGACCTCCTCGGCCTTTTTCGCGATCACCACGGTCGCCCGGATCCGCTCCGCCTCAGTCGGCGTACGACCGGTGGTCGGGTCGGCGGTGACATCGCCGACGGTGAAGATGCCGAACTGCATACCGGTGTTGGTCACGCGAAGCCCTCCTTGTTGATCACTGTAGCTGATAGTTGCTAACGCAACTAGTTTTCGATTCATTCCGGAGATGGATTGCGGATATAGCGAGCGCCTCCCCGGTCCAGTGATGCTCGAAGCAACTACATTGAGAGCATGGACACGCGCTGGCTCAGCCAGAAGGAACAACGCATGTGGCGCGGCTATCTGGACAGCACACGCCTGCTGCTGCGCAGCCTGGACCGGCAATTGACCGCCGACTCAGGACTGAGCCTGTCCGACTTCGAGATTCTGGCGCTGCTGTCCGAGGCGCCGGAGCGCCGGATGCGTATGAACGAGCTGGCCGACATCACCGTGACCACCCGCAGCGGGGTGACCCGCGCGGTCAAACGGCTGACCGACGCCGGCTGGGTCCGCCAGGTCAGGTGTGAGGAAGACAAGCGCGGGCAGTACGCCGAACTCACCGAGTCGGGCATCAACAAACTGCGCACCGCCGCGCCGGGTCATGTCGCAGCGGTGCGCGCCGGCCTGTTCGATTCCCTGAGCCCCCGCGAGGTGGAGTTGTTCAGCCACTCCTACGCCCGCATCCGCGACAATCTGCTGGAGCACCCGTAGGCATTCTCGGCGAAGACGATCGGCCGCGGCCGCAAGGTCCATACGATCGGGGCCATGTCGCAATGCCAGACCGCGCGCGGTCCGATCAACACCGCCGACCTCGGCGTCACGCTGATGCACGAGCACGTGTTCATCATGACCACCGAGCTCGCCCAGAACTATCCGGAAGTCTGGGGCGACGAGGACGCCCGGGTGGCCGACGCGATCGCCCGGCTCAACGAGCTCAAAGCCGCCGGCGTGGACACCATCGTCGATCTGACGGTGATCGGACTGGGCCGCTACATTCCGCGGATCGCCCGGGTCGCGGCCGGAACCGAGCTCAACATCGTGGTGGCGACCGGGCTCTACACCTATGACGACATCCCGTTCTTCTACCACTTCCGCGGCCCCGGCACCCTGCTGGACGGCCCGGAGCTGATGGCCGACATGTTCGTCCGCGACATCGAGTCCGGCATCGCCGACACGGGGATCAAGGCGGGAATCCTCAAGTGCGCCACCGACCAACCGGGCGTCACTCCCGGAGTCGAGCGGGTGCTGCGCGCCGTGGCCAATGCCCACCGGCGTACCGGCGTTCCGATCTCCACCCACACCCATGCCGGCACCCGGCGCGGCCTGGAACAGCAGCGGATCTTTGAAGAAGAAGGCGTCGACCTGTCCCGGGTGGTGATCGGCCACTCCGGCGACAGCACCGATCTGGGCTACCTGGAGGAACTGATCGCCGCGGGGTCGTATCTGGGCATGGACCGCTTCGGCATCGACATGTTCCTGCCGTTCGAGGAGCGGGTGAACACCGTGGCGGCCATGTGCGAGCGCGGCCACGCCGACAAAATGGTGCTCTCCCACGACGCCAACTGCTACTTCGACGCCTTACCCGGTGACCTGAGCGCGACGGCCGCACCCAACTGGCACTACCTGCACATCCACAATGACGTGCTGCCCGCGCTGCGCCAGCGCGGCGTCACCGAGGACCAGTTGCACACCATGCTGGTCGACAACCCGCGCAAGATCTTCGAGCACTCCGGGGCCTACTGACCGGCCCCGGAGGTCACCCCACCAACGAACCGGTGCGCACGACCAAGGTCCGCACCAGGGCCTGCAGTCGCTCGCGGGTCGCCGATTGGGGATCGCTGAGGCGCAATTGCAGAAGCTCGCGGGCGGCCGCCTGCAACATGCGGGCGGTGTAGTCGGGGTCGGGCAGGCCGGGGTAGCTGCGCTGTAACTCGCCCACCAGGTAGGTGCGCACCACTTCCTGCGCCTGGCCAAGCCGCTCGTGCAGTTCCGGCGGCGCCCCCTGCGGGGGCGACAGAAACAGTCGCCACGTGGCGGGCTGGGCGTCGGCGGCCTCGACCACGCTGTCGAACCGGCTGACCAGAACGCCGTCCGCGTCCGCGTCGGTCGTCGCGGAGATCACCTCGGCGAACTGGGCGCCCGCCCGAGCGGCCTCGCGATCGATCAACGCGACGAACAAGCCTGCGGGGTCACCGAACTGCTGATAGATCAGCGATCGGTTGATACCGGCCTCGCGGGCTATCCGGTTCGGGGTGGCGGCGTGAAACCCCTCGGCGTCGACGATGGCGTGCGTGACGTCGAGGATCTGGTTCCGCCGGGCCTGCGCCGTCATCCGCCGCCGCGACGGCCCCGAAGTCATGGCTGACAGCATAAGTAGCTTCCTGTTGCTAGAGGTACCAGCAACCTGTGAGTTTGTGAAGTCCGGCGGTCATGCGGGCCGGCTGGGGCGACCGCCCGACAGCAGATCTGAATCCCACGGCATCGCAATCGATTACACACCGACCGGCAGACCGGGCACGGCACCGAAGCGGCGATGGGGGCCGCACTCACCAGACCAGGCGCGCAAGGTGCGTTTCCGCGTAGTCGCGGACCGCCACGGTGTCGTTGATGTCGAGCACTCCGCCTCGGTTGGTGAGCAGCGATCCGACCAGGCGCACCAAGATCTCCGCGGTGGTCTGCACGGCTTCGTCGGGCATGGTGACTCCGCACAGTCTCAGCGTCGCGGCAACCAGGTTGCTGGCGCGCAAAAATGCCCGCTCTCCCTTGGGCGTGTTGAGCCCGATGAGAAGCTCCGGCTCGTTGGCGATCACCGCGGTGGCCAGCGGGCTCTCGGTGATACGCCGCATGGCAAGGGTGAAGCATTCCACGATGGCGCCGGCGGCATCCTGGGCGCGGGCGGCGTGGCCGAGCTCGACGAACAAGACCTGGGTGTCGGCCTCGACGAGTTGCTCGAAGAGCGCCTCTTTGGTGGGGAAGTGCCGGTACAGCGTGCGGCGGCTCACACCGGCGCGCTGGGCCACGGCGTCGATGTTGGCCCGGCGAAAGCCGTGCCTGGCGAACTCGACCCGCGCGGCCTCGAGGATGGCGCCTGCCGTGCCACCCATGGCATCGCGCACGGTGACCGATGCCGGACTGGCCATGTCGCCCTTCCTGTCCTGTGCGGCGGAGAGCCGCCGATGCCCGGCGGCCGCCGCTGTCAGCGGGGACTTCCCGCGTGCTATCGTGACACAATTACATAAGTTTGTGCCATTGCGCGGGTTTCGTGATGCGCGGCCCCGTGTCGCCACCGATTCACCGCCGGCCGGCACGCCAGACCGATCACTCGGAATCTGCTAGTCATCGGAGGTTCTTGGATGCCCACGCACTACCCCGAGCTGTACGAGCGCGTCCGGCGCCAGGCCGAGCTGCTCCCGGATCTGTACGGCGACCTGAACTTCGATGTGCAGCCCTACCGCACCACGACCGACCCCGACGACGTGTCATCGCTGCGCGCCAAGCCCGCCACTCGCGCCAAGCTGCTGGCCGATGAAGCTGCCGTCGAACTGATCTCGACCGCGACCTGGCTCGGGGACGTGGTGGCGGACTCCTACGCCGCCCTGATGGGCCAGTACAGCGTCACCAGCTTGATCAGCATGCTCAAGACCGCCTGCCGCAAGGGCATCGAGGCAGTGCCCGACGCGCCGCCCGAGCTGGCTGCGCTCATCGCCGATATGGAAGCCACCCCGGACTGGCTGGACATGGACCTGGTCCGCAAAGGCGCCGAGGAGTCGCAGGTGCCGATGGCCCTCTTGGCGCCGTTCGTGGTGCGGGGATCGTTCATCGCGACCTTCCTCAACACCTACGCGGCACTTCCGATGGCCTTGACCGGCGCGCTGACCGGCAAACGCGCGGCCCGGCGAGTCAACGAGACCACCAGCTTCTTCACCGTCACCACCCTGCCCGGCGCGCTGGACCGGCACGGGCCGGGATTCGAGGCGGCGGCGATGGTGCGCCTGATGCACTCGATGGTCCGTTTCAACGCCCTCAAGCGTTCCCCGAAATGGGACATCGACATCTACGGGCTGCCGATCCCGCAGATCGACCAGATGCCCGCCGGGATGATCAATCTGTTCGTGCTGGCGATGGACGCCCACCGCAAGGGCCGCACCGAATTCACCCCGAGTGAGCGTGCCGTCGTCGAGTTCACCCATTACCGCAACTTCCTGCTCGGACTGCCCCAGGAGTTGCTGCCGACCACCCCCGCCGAGATCATCCGGGTGTTCAGTGCCCGCGCGGCACTGCTGCGCGACGACTTCGACGACGCCACCTGCGGAGAGATGGTGCGCTCGACGATGGCCGCCTACCTGCGGCCGGAAGAGACGCTGCGCGAACGCATCGCCGACGCGGTCGAGAAGAGCTACAGCAAGGTGTTTTTCGTTCGGATGTTCAGCGGCGGCCGGCGCGACGTGGCCGCGAAGATGGGTGTCACGCTCGGTCTCGGCGATTACGCCCGGGTGGCGCTGACGACTCCGTTCGTGGTCGGGCGCCTCATGCTGGTGCAGCGCGCCGCCCGCACCCCCGGGTTGCGGCGCATCACAGGAGCCTACGTCCTCCGGCTGCTCAAACGGCGCCTGCAGACCTACGGCACGCCCGAGTTCACCAGCGACGCATCCGAGTACACCCCGTCGGGCCGGGCTGCCTGAGGCGAGTCCGGGCGTTGCGGCGCGTGCCGGTTCTCCCAGCCGCGCAGCTTCTCCCGACACGGTTGCTCCACCAGGGCGTAGCTGACCGCGGCGATCGCGACGGTGAAAACCATCGTCAGCGCCAGCACCACCGCCATGTCCCCGGTGAATGCGAAGCGCCCGATCACCGGAAAGACCATGTCCAGTGCCGCCAGGTGCCAGATGAAGATCCCGTAGGACCAGCGGCCCAGGGTCACCATCGGCGCGCTGGCCAGGAACCGGTGCGCGGTGTCGGGCCGGTCCAGCACCAGTGGGGCCAACAGCGACCACGCCAGCACCCCGCCCATCGCGGTCCGCACGATGAACTGCTCGACGGTTGCCGAGGTGAGCCCTTCCGGGCCGGCCAGCGGTGAGGCCGCCACCAGAAACGCCACCAGGGTCACGCCCGCCATCGGTAGCCGCCGGCGGGCCAGCCGGTGCACCCAGCCGACCGGGCTGTAGGCCCACTCCGCGAGCAGCATGCCCGCCCCGAACCAGCAGCCGTAGGCCGGCGCCCAGTTCAGCGGGTTCACCCCGTAGGGCGTATGGATCGGCAGGTATCCCCAGCCGAGGCTGAGCAGCGCCACGGCCGCGATCGCCGGTATTCGCGCGCGCACCGGCAACCAGCGCGCCGCCAGCGCCAGCAGCGGCAGCGCGAGGTAGAAGCTGACCTCCACCGCCAGACTCCACATCTGGGTCAGTCCCGGGGTCAGCGTCAGCGGCACATAGATCTGCGTCATGGTGAGGTTGGCCAGCCAGACCGTCAGACTGGCTCCCTCGGCGTCGGGGAGCAGCGCCAGCACCACCACCACCGCCACGAGGTAGGCCGGCATGATCCGCACCAGCCGCGACCGCAGGTAATGGCCGGTCGGCGGCGCCGGACGCAACCCGCGCGCGGCGGCGGCATGGCCCCGCCACAACAAGAACCCGCTCAGCGCGAAGAACACCGCGACAGCCATGTCGAACCGGCCCCATAGCCGGCCGCTGATTCCCGACGAGTGCCCGGTCTGAAATGCGACATGGGTGATCACCACGCCGATGGCCGCGCAGGCGCGCATACCCTCGACAGCGGGCAGGAAGCTGCGAACGCCACCCACCTGCTCGTTCATCTGATTAGGGACCGAGGCTTCGATGGACACACAGTAGCTGTTTCGTCTGCTGCTGTTAGGGTCGAACAAATTTAGGTGCGGGTTCAACTGGAGGGTGCGGCGACGTGAACCGAGCAATCATGATGCGTATCGCGGCATGCGCAGTCATGGGCCTCGGCGCCGCTCTATTGGTGGCGGCGCTGTTGCTGTCTACCTATACCGCAGGCAAGATCGCCAAGATCCCGCTGGATCTGGACGTCACGCTGGTCGGCAACGGCAGCGGCTCCGCCCTGGATCCCGAGTCCCTCGGCCGGGAACACGCCGTCGTGGACCAGGATGTGCCGCTGGTGTCGCAGGAGCAGATCACGGTCGAGTCACCGGCCAACGCCGACGTGGTGACCCTGCAGGTCGGATCGTCGGTGCGGCGCGCCGATCGGCAGAAGGACACCGGGCTGCTGTTGGCGATCGTCGACACCGTGACCCTCAACCGCACTACGGCGCGGGCGATTTCCGATGACACCCACCCGGGTGGCTCGGTGCAGCGCCCGCGCAATTTCGAGGACGAGAACCCGCCCACCAATATCGCGCTGCCCCACGAAGGACTGTCCTACCGGTTCCCCTTCGACACCGAGAAGCAGTCGTACCAGTACTTCGACCCGATCGCCCAGAAGGCCTACGAGGCCAACTACGAGGGCGAGGACGACGTCAACGGGCTGACCACCTACCGATTCGTGCAGAACGTCGGCTACGACGAAGACGGCAGCCTCAACGAGCCGATCCGTTACCCGTCGCTGTATGGCCACGACGAAGACGGCGAGATCACCGCGCCGGCCCGGATGTGGAACATCGAAGGCGCCGATCCCGACGAGGACATCACGATGACGCGGTACTACGCCGCGCAGCGCACGATGTGGGTCGACCCCGTCTCGGGCACCATCGTCAAGTCGAAAGTGCACGCCAACCACTACTTCGCGCGTGACCCGCTCAAGCCGGAGGTCGCGCTGGTGGACTACACGGTCACCAGCTCCGAGGAGACCATCGAGGCACAGGTCGACGCCGCCCGCAACGAGCGGGATCGGGTAGCCCTGTGGTCGCGGGTCCTGCCGATCACCTTCACCGCCGCGGGTCTGATCTGTCTGCTCAGCGGTGTCCTGGTCGGCTGGTTCAGCCTGCCCGCCGAGGCCGCTCTGGGACGTCCCGGCCGTCTGGGCTCCGAGGAAGGGTTCTTCGGCGGGTTCGCGCCCAAATCGCCGACCGCCCAGCAACCGTCGGGAGCTGAGGCCGAGACCGAGAAGCTGCCGACGCAACGTCCCCAACTGGACCGGCCGGCGGCGCCACCGGAGCCGAGCGCCCCGGATCGCGGCACCCCGGATTCGGCGCCCGACCAGCCGTAGTTCCGCGGTGGTGCAAGCCAGGCGCTGGTGGGCGCCGTGCTATGCACTCGGCCTGACGCTGCTGATTCTGGCGCCCCTGCTGCGTCCCGGTTATCTGCTGCTGCGAGACGCGGTTTCCACGCCGCGGTCCTACCTGACCGGGGCCGCCCTCGGGCTGAGCGAGTCGGCGCCACGAGCGGTTCCGCAGGATTTCGCCGTCGCCCTGGCCTCCCGGCTGGCCGACGGCGGCATCGTGGTCAAAGCACTGCTGGTGGCGGGTCTGTGGCTGGCGGGCTGGGGTGCCGCACGCCTGGTGGCCATCGTCGCGCCCGAAGCGGGGTTGCCCGGTCAGCTGGTCGCGGTCACCGTGGCGATCTGGAACCCCTATGTGGCTGAGCGGTTGCTGCAGGGCCATTGGAGTCTGCTGGTGGGCTACGGCTGCCTGCCGTGGGCGGCGGTGGCGATGCTGGGGCTGCGCGCCGGGGCGACCGGACTGTTCGGCTTGGTGTTCTTTCTGGCGTTGGCCGGGCTGACCCCGACCGGCCTGGTGCTGGCCACGGTGGTGGCGCTGGTGTGTGTCGCCGCGCCCGGCGACGGACCGCCGCGGTGGTGGTGTGCCGCCGGCGCGATGGCGATCGCGACGGCGGCCGCCCTGCCCTGGCTCACGGCGCTGGTGCTGAGCCCGGGGTCCGCGCACGGCGAATCGGCCGGGGCGGCGGCGTTCGCGGCCCGCGCCGAGCCGGGTCTGGGCACCCTGGGAAGCCTCGCCGGGCTCGGCGGAATCTGGAACTCCGAGGCGGTCCCGGCATCACGGACCACCGGCTTCGCACTGCTGGCCACCGTGGTGTTCCTGGCCGTATTGGGCTTGGGCTGGTCGTCGGTGCGGGACCTGCCTGCGGTACGGCCGCTGCTGGCCCTGGCCGCAACAACGGTGCTGGCGTTCGCCCTGCTGGCCACGGGCCCCGGCGTGGCCCTGCTGCGCTGGGCTACCGACATCGCGCCCGGACTCGGAATGCTGCGCGACGGCCAGAAGTGGGTGGCGCTGGCGGTGCCGGGATATGCACTGGCCGGAGCGGGGGCGGTGGTGGGCCTGCGTAAGCGGCTGCCGCCGGCGCGAGCGGCGCTGGTCTGCTGCGTCGCGCTGATCGTCGTCGTGCCGGACCTGGCCTGGGGCGTGGCCGGCCGGGTCACCCCGGTGCACTACCCACCGGGGTGGGCGGCGGTGGCGGCCAAGATCAACGCCGATCCCCGGCCGGTGGCCGTGCTGCCCGCCGACACCATTCGCCGGTTCCCCTGGGCGGGTACCGCCCCGGTACTGGACCCGCTGCCCCGGTGGGTGCGCGCCGAGGTACTCACCACCGGCGATCTGACGGTCGGCGGGCAGACCGTTCCCGGCGAGGGCACGCGCGCGCGGGCGGTGCAGGAGGCGCTGTTGTCCGGCGCCGAACCGGCTGCGCTCGGCGTCAAGGGCGTGGGCTGGGTTGTTCGAGAGACCGATGCGCAGGGCGAGATCGGTGCTGCGGAAAGAACTCTGACTCGGCTTCCAGTGGCCTATCGGGATGCGGATCTGACGGTGTACCGGGTCGGCGGCCATGCGCCGAACGTGCCGACCGGGCCGCGCCGGGCCGCGATAGCCGCGCATCTGGTCTGGCTGGCGATGCTGGCGGCGGGCGCGGCAGGTCTGGCGGCGGCGCCGCTGCGACGACGCCTGCGCGGTTAACGGCGAAGTTCCCCGCTGAAGACGGTCACCGCGTGCCCGATCAGCAGGACACAGTCGCCGTCACGGCGCACCCGCAAGCGTCCGCCTCGCGGCGAGGCCTGTTCCGCCGAGAACTCCTCGACTCCGAGACGCCCGCCCCACAGCGCGGCAAGAGTGCAGTGCGCCGAGCCGGTCACCGGATCCTCGGACAGCCCGAAACGGGGAGCGAACACCCGGCTCACAATGTCGGCGTCACCGTCACCGACTGCCGTAACCACGACGGCACGCGCGTCGACCTTCGCCAGCGCCGCCGTGTCCGGCACCAGCGCCCGGACTTCGGCAGCCGACCCCGCTTCCACGACCACGTCCAGGCTGCCCCGCCACACCGAGCGGATGCTCACCCCGGGCAGGCCCGCCACCAACTCCGCAGTCGGCGACTCGCCGCGCACCGGGTCCGCCGGAAACGCCATGCTGATCGCACCATCGGAATCCGTCGTGCAAGCCAGCAGGCGATCGCCCGCCCGGAAGGACTGATCCCCGCCCAAGACATGAGCACTGGCCAGGGTTCCAGAACCGCACAACGCCAATTCGGCCACCGGACTGAACCACCGCAGACTTCGCGGGCCGGGATCCCCATGAGCGGGCCCGATGAATGCGGTTGCCGGGCAGTTGAACTCTGCTGCCACAGCCTGCATCCACGAAGCGTCGGCGGGACCGTCCAGCAGCACCACAGCGGTGGGGTTCCCCCGGAACCTCACCGATGTGAACGTGTCGACCAGGTAAGCGGCAGTGGGCACTTAGGCGTCCAGGAAGCGGGCCCGCACGCCCGGCCCGGGGACGGGGCAGGTGTCGTGCCGACCGCCCAACCGATAGCGCACCGCGGCGAAACGGTCGTAGAGCCAGTCGCGCAACCCCGCCGGGATGATGCGGGCGGCCAGCAGCAGCCGAAATGGCCCGCCCAGATAGCTCAGCACCCGCAGGGCGGCTGCCGAGCGCACGTCGATGCGCTCGTCGGGCCGGCCCGGGTTGTGCACGAAGACCATCGAGTCGATGTCGCCCAGCCCCGGGTGGCGCGCGATGACCCCGCGCGCGAAATCGCTGTCCAATGCTGCGAATCGCAGCGTGCCGCGCCGGTCGAACCGGAGGATGGTCTGTACGGATCGATTGCAGATTCCGCAGACGCCGTCGTAGAGCAGCACCGGAGCCGTGGGCTGGTCAGTCACCGGCATCGCCTCCCGTGCACGCTTCTCAGACCACGCCGCTGATGTAGCGACGTTCCCGCACCGCGGTCAACACAGCATGCAGCCCCTCGGCGCTTTGCCGCCAGGAGAATTCGGCACTGCGGGCCTGCGCCTTGGCGCCGAGTTGCTCGCGCAGCACCGCGTCGGCCAGCAGTCGCCTGAGTTGCTCGACCAGGCCGTCGCGGTCGTCGACCAGCATCCCGGTGACCCCGTCGACTATCGAGTCCGACAACCCGCCGGAGGCCCGGTAGCCGATGGTGGGCACGCCGTGCTGGCCCGCTTCGATGACCGCCAACCCCCAACCCTCCTTGCGGGAGGGCAGGACATGGACCCAGGCCCGTTGCACCAGTTCGTGCTTGGTGACCTCGTCGACATGGCCATGGAAGGTCACCACGTCGGTGATCTCGAGCTCCGCGGCGTACTGCACCAGCCGGTCAGCCCACCACCCCCCGCCGATGACGTCGAGGTGCAGGTCCGGGATACCGGCGCGCAGCGCCGCCACGGCCTCCAACGCATCCTCGATCTGCTTGTGCGGAACCAGGCGCGACAACACCACCACCCGCGGCGCCGGCGAGCGCGGATCCGTCAGCGTGGCGGGCGGTGCCTCGTCGAGGCCGTTGCGGACCACCGCGATGCGCTCGGCACCCACACCCAGTTCGACCAGGTCGCGCAGCGAGGGCAACGACACCGTCAGGTACTGATTGCGCCGGTTCAGCCACGGCGACAACCTCGACTCGACCATCCAGCCGATCCGGCTCAGCACCGGCCCGGCTACCGGCCACTGTTCGCGGTGGCAGTGGTGCACCAGCATCACGACGCGGCGCCCGTAGATGAGGCGCGCCAAAAAGGGCAGCCCGTTCTGGGTGTCGATCACCACGTCCGGCCGCACGCCCCGCAGAGGTCCCAGGCCGACGCGAGCCGCCGCCATCACCGCCAGCGCCCACAGGTACACCGTGTACGGTCCGCCGCGGCGGCTGATGCGCACCCCGTCGACGACCTCGTGCTTGGGTGCCCCCGGATAGCGGGCGGTACGCAGGGTGACCGCCACGCCGGCGGCGGCCAGCTCGGCACCGATGCGCTGCAGGTAGGTCTCACTGCCGCCGCCCTGCGGATGCCCGGTGTCACGCCAGCACAGCAGCAGGACCGAGCGCACAGCAGACACGCCGACCAGCGTAGTCGGCCCGCTCGCCGCGCCCGGCCGAATATGCGCGGGGCGGCAGGGGCGGACCGGTGGCGGCCGGGGTCGGGCGGCGGCGGGGCCTACGCTGGCCCGGTGGCTGCCACCGAGAAGTTCGCGCGACACGCGACGCTGGGCCGTGCGGTGCGCCTGCTTTCCCAGTTCCGCTACGAACAGACCGCACCGGCACGGTTCTACGGTGCGCTGGCCACAGACACCGCGGCCATGGTCACCGAGCTGTGGCGGGGGGTCCGCGGCGACGAGCCGGCCGGAAGGACACTGCTCGACGTGGGCGGTGGGCCGGGCTACTTCGCCAGCGCGTTCGCCGGCGCCGGGTTGCGTTACATCGGCGTGGAACCCGACCCCACAGAAGTCCACGCCATGCACGCGGCACGGGCCGCGTCTTCCCCGGGCAGGTTCGTGCGGGCCTCCGGGATGGCCCTGCCGTTCGCGGATGCCAGCGTGGACATCTGCCTGTCCTCCAACGTCGCCGAGCATGTGCCGCGGCCCTGGCGACTCGGCAATGAGATGCTGCGGGTCACCCGGCCAGGCGGCCTGGTGGTGCTCTCCTACACCGTGTGGCTGGGTCCGTTCGGCGGTCACGAAATGGGGCTCAGCCACTATCTGGGCGGGCACCGGGCCGCCCGGCGCTATACCCGCCGGCACGGCCACCCGCCGAAGAACAACTACGGCTCGTCATTGTTCGCGGTGTCGGCCGCCGCGGGGCTGGACTGGGCCCGCCACACCGGCGCCCTGGTGGCGGCTTTCCCCCGTTATCACCCGCGATGGGCGTGGCCGATGACGAAGGCGCCGGGCATTCGCGAGTTCGGCGTGAGCAATCTGGTGCTGGTTCTGCGACCGAACTGAACGATTGACTGCAACGTGTTCTAATCCGTGCACCGGCTAGGTAGGGTGGCGCCCATGACCGACTCCAGCATCACCGAATACGACACCCTCTTCATCGGCGGCAAGTGGACCGCCCCGTCCACCGATCAGGTGATCGAGGTTCGCAGCCCGGCCACCGGCGAGTATGTCGGCAAGGTGCCGCTGGCGGCCAAGGCGGACGTTGACAACGCAGTCGCGGCGGCCCGTCGAGCGTTCGACTCCGGCCCCTGGCCGTCGACCCCGCCGGCCGAACGCGCCGCGGTGATCGCCGCCGCGATCAAGCTCATGGAAGAGCGCAAGGACCAGTTCACCCGCCTGCTGGGCGCCGAGACCGGCCAGCCCCCCTTGAGTGTCGAGACCATGCACTGGATGAGCTCGCTGGGCGCCCTGAACTTCTTCGCGGGTCCCGCCGTGGACGAGGTCAGCTGGGAAGAGGTTCGCACCGGCGCCTACGGTCAGACGATTGTGCGCCGCGAGCCGATCGGGGTGGTCGGTGCGATCGTGGCGTGGAACGTGCCGCTGTTCCTGGCGGTCAACAAGCTGGGTCCGGCCCTGCTGGCCGGCTGCACGGTGGTGCTCAAGCCGGCTGCCGAGACGCCGTTCAGCGCGAACCTGCTGGCGCAGACGTTCGCCGATGCGGGTCTGCCCGAAGGTGTGCTGTCGGTGGTGCCGGGCGGCGCCGAGACCGGTCAGGCGCTGACCTCCAACCCGGACGTGGACATCTTCTCCTTCACCGGCAGCTCGGCGGTCGGCAAGGAGATCGGCAAGCGCGCCGCGGACCTGCTCAAGCCCTGCACGCTGGAATTGGGCGGAAAGTCGGCGTCCATCGTGCTCGAGGACGTCGATTTGGCGTCGGCGATCCCGATGCTGGTGTTCTCCGGGATCATGAACACCGGGCAGGCGTGCGTCGCCCAAACCCGCATCCTGGCGCCGCGGTCGCGCTATGAGGAAGTGGTCGAGGCCGTCAAGAACTTCGTCGCCGCGCTGCCGGTCGGTCTGCCGGACGACCCGGCCGCCCAGATTGGTGCGCTGATCAGCGAGAAACAGCGCGAGCGCGTGGAGGGCTACATCGCCAAGGGCATCGAGGAGGGGGCGCGGCTGGTCTGCGGCGGCGGCCGTCCCGAGGGCCTGGACTCCGGCTTCTTCGTCGAGCCGACTGTCTTCGCCGACGTGGACAACTCCATGACCATCGCCCAGGAGGAGATCTTCGGGCCGGTGCTGTCGATCATCGCCTACGACACCGAAGACGACGCGGTCGCGATCGCCAACGACTCGGTGTACGGACTGGCCGGCAGCGTGTGGACCTCCAACGTCGAGCGCGGGATCGAGATCGCCAAGAAGATCCGCACCGGGACGTACGGAATCAACTGGTACGCCTTCGACCCGTGCTGCCCGTTCGGCGGTTACAAGAACTCCGGGATCGGCCGGGAGAACGGCAAAGAGGGTGTGGAGCACTTCACCCAGCAGAAGAGCGTGCTGATGCCGATGGGCTACACCCTGGACGCCTGATCGGGCACCGGCCCGCCCGGGTTCACCTGCCGTTGCTGCAACGGTAAGCCCCTATACTGCCGTTCTGTGGGCGTGCTGCTGTGGTTCGCACCCTGGGGCCTGTACTGGGTGCTGGTGGGAAATGCTCCGCCGGTGATCGCCGCGGTGGTGGCGCTGGCCGCCGCGCTGGCCGCCGCGGCCACCGGTCGGGAGCCGTCGCTACGGGTCCTGGCGGGAGGGGCTCTGGCGACGTTCACCCTGCTGGCCGTGCTGCCGTGGGGATGTGCCGCGGCACCCAGATGGCTGCTGGCGTTGAGTTTCGCCGGCCTGTTCGCAACGCTGCTCACCGGCGTCGCCCTGCGCAGATCCGTGATGGAAGCCGTCGTCACGGCCGACGTGGCGGCGCCGGTGGCGCAATCCGAGCTGTTCGCGCCCCTGGTGAAGCGGCTGACGTGGGCCTGGCTGGGTGCCCTCGCGGCGATGACGGTCTGCGCGGCGGTGCCCCCGATCGCACTGGCCGATGCCGCCGCGCGCCAACCGCACGATCCGCTGATCTACCTGTGCTACTGGGTCATTCCGTTTGGGATTCTGAGCGTGGCGGCGATCGGGTCGCGCCTGCTGGCCGACCGGATGACCGCCGGGTTCGGCGATGCGGTGCGTAAGACGAGCTTCGTCGCCTTCATCGACCTGGAGATCGATCAGCTGTATTACCTGGCCACCGAACACGCCAAGCGCGAGATCGGCCCCGGCGAGGAGGCCTACAACATCACCGTCGGCACCAAGGGGACACCGTTGGTCGGTGACGAGACCCGGGTGTCCTGGCCGTCGACCTACAAGGTGCGCCAACGGCGCGGCTGAACCCCGGCCGCGCTGACCGATTCAGAAGGCTTCCTCGGGCAGGTCCATGAGCGCGAGATCCTCGGTCTCCACGATGCGTCGATCCACACCGAGGCGGGGTAACACGTTGGCGGCGAAGAACTTTGCCGCACCCACTTTCCCCTGGTAGAAGTGCGCGTGCTCGCCGGAGGCCCCGTGGTCGAGGGCGGTCAGGGCGACCTCGGCCTGGCGCAGCAGCAGCCACCCGATCACCAGGTCGCCGACGGCCAGCAGGAACCGCACCGAACCCAGGCCCACCCGGTAGAGTTCGCGGGCCTGCTGCTGCGAGCCGAACATGTATCCGGTCATGGCGGCCACCATGGCCCGCGTGTCGTCGAGGGCGGCGGCCAGCTGCTTTCGGGATTCGGTCAGTTCCGCTCGGCCGTCGGCACGGTCGAGGAATTCCTCGATCTGAGCGATCAGATGTCCCAGAGCGACACCGCGATCGCGGGCGATCTTGCGGAAGAAGAAGTCCTGGGCCTGGATGGCGGTGGTGCCCTCGTAGAGCGAGTCGATCTTGGCGTCCCGGATGTACTGCTCGATCGGATAGTCCTGCAGGAAGCCGGACCCGCCGAAAGTCTGCAATGCATCGGTCAGATACTGGTAGGCCCGTTCGGATCCGACGCCCTTGACGATCGGTAGCAGCAAGTCGTTGACTCGTGCTGCCATCTCGGCGTCGGCGCCCGAAACCTGCGACGCCACCTCAGCGTTCTGGTGCGCCGCGGTGTAGAGGTACAGGGCCCGCATCCCCTCGGCGTAGATCTTCTGCATCATCAGAGCACGCCGCACATCCGGGTGGTGGATGATGGTCACCCGCGGCGCGGTCTTGTCGGTCATCTGCGTCATGTCCGCACCCTGAATACGGGTTTTGGCGTATTCCAGCGCATTGAGATATCCGGTGGACAGCGTAGCGATTGCCTTGGTTCCCACCATCATTCGCGCATACTCGATGACATGGAACATCTGCGCTATGCCGTTGCGGGTGTCTCCGACCAACCAGCCTTTCGCCGGCACGCCGTGCTGGCCGAAGGTCAGTTCGCAGGTGGTCGAAACCTTCAGTCCCATCTTGTGTTCCAGTCCGGTGACGAACACCCCGTTGCGCTCGCCGGGTTCGCCGGTCTGGGGGTCGGGCAGAAACTTCGGCACCAGGAACAGGCTCAGCCCCTTGGTACCCGGCCCGGCGCCCTCGGGACGGGCCAGGGTCATATGCATGATGTTCTCGAACATGTCGTCGGTGTCGCCGTTGGTGATGAACCGCTTCACCCCGTCGATGTGCCAACTGCCGTCGGGCTGTTCGACAGCCTTGGTGCGGCCCGCACCGACATCGGAGCCGGCGTCCGGTTCGGTGAGCACCATGGTGGCGGCCCAGTTCCGGTCGATCACCATCGACGCCCAGTGCCGTTGCTGCTCGTTGCCCAGGTCGTAGAGGATGTTGGCGAAGATCGGACCGGCCATGAACATGAACACGGCGGGGTTGGCGCCCAACGCCAGTTCGTTGATCGCCCAGGACACCATCGACGGCGCCGGCACCCCACCGACTTCCTCGCGCAGGCCGATGCGGAACCATTCGCCCTCCCGCCAGGCCCGCAACGACTCCTTGAAGGGTTCCGGCAGCGCCACGCTGTGCGTGGCCGGGTCGAACACCGGCGGGTGACGGTCGCTGTCGGCGAATGACGCCGCCACGGGCCCCTCGGCCAGCCGGGCGGCTTCGGACAGCATCTGGCGGACGGTGTCGCCGTCGAGATCTCCGAACGCGTCGTCGGCCAGGCATTTCTCCAGGTCGAGCATCTCGAAGAGGTTGAATTCCAGGTCGCGGACATTGCTCTTGTAGTGACCCATAACTCCAGAATGCACCTGCAGACGCGCAGGTCGGGCGGAATTGGGCACCTTCTAACGCACTACGTGTAATCCCCACTGGCGAAGGAATGGGTCCAGTAGGACGAAGTCGGTGGAATAGTCGTCGTCCACCGGTCCGCCCATCAGCAGACCCACCGCGCTGACGGTGCCGTCCGGGTTGACCACATAGCCGGGACTGCCACTGTCGCCGATGGTGCTGTATATATCCGTCTCCACAAGGTTGCCGATGATGGCGCTGACAGGACCGCAGGTTTCACCGGTCTGGGCACCGATCTTGCAGATCGTCATCCCTACGTGAATCTGGTCGGCGGTCAGCACGTTGGCCACCGGGTAACGGCCGGCGATTTTGGGGTTGGGTCGACCGGCTGCCGGGTCGAGCCGGATGATGGCGGCGTCGCGGTCCTCGCCGTTGTTTTCGCTCGCGGTGATACGTCCCAGCGGCGTCTCGAAGGCGTCGGTCCATTGCGAGCCGTCGTGCGAGTCGCAGTGGCCGCTGGTCAGCAGGTAATAGTCACCCTCGTCGTTTTGGGTGACGAAACCCGCTGTACAGCTGCTGTTTTCGTCCAGCAGTTCGATGCCCGGCATCGGGGCGGCCGAGGCCACACCGGCCAACGCCAATCCCGCCGCCACCACCACGCCCGCCGCTACGAACCTCGCCATCAGGTGTCCAGCACCGCGGCCACGGTGGCTTCGATGTCGCCCAGTCCGGTCAGGTCGATCCCGAAGCGTTCGGTCAGCGCGGCACACACCTGTGCGGCGTCGCCGAACCTGACCCGCTCGGTACTGCCGCCGGCGTGGATGGCCAGGTTGCGCCCCCGCAGGTTCCAGCGCGCCTCGTCGGTCACCAGCGCCGCGCTGAGACCGACCACGAAGTTCGACTCGGGGTAAGTGGACACGTACCAGCTGCCCACCTGCATGTCGATCAGTGGCCGTGGCTGCATCGCCAGGACATACAGGGGCCGCCAGCGCTGCCCGATCATGGTCTCCACCACGTAGTCGGCGCCGTGCTCGCGCATCCGGAACGGCTCGTGGGAGGTCTGCTGGACGGCATCGGGGACCAGGGGGATCGGCGCCGTCGGGGTCTGCCCGCCGAAGCCGACGTCGACCAGATACCGCTGATCCGAGCCGGGGATGGTCACCGCCAAAGCTTGGTGGGTCTGGGGGCGCGGCGGCCCGTCCATCCCCTCCGGGCTCATCCACACCACCCGTCCGGCCAGCCGCTCGACTCCGAAGCCGAGCGCGCACAGCACGTCGCGCATCAGATTGTTGTGCTCGTAGCAGTAGCCGCCGCGGCGTCGCGCCACCAGCTTGGCGCTCAGTGCCGCCGAGCTGAGGTCGATCACCGGCACACCCATCACGGGGTCCAGGTTCTCGAACGGGATGCGGCGGACGTGCGCGGACACCAGGGCGGTGAGCGTCTCATGCGTCGGCTCGGTGCCACCGCGGTAGTCGATGCGGTCGAAGTACGCCTGCAGGTCGATGCGGAGCTCCCCTCAGGTACCCAGAACAGTTTGCTGATGGTATCCACCACCGGGCCTGAGCCGGTAATATAGGCAAAACTAGAACACGTTCCAATTGAGGGGGCCGCGGTGGACACGCCGGACAACGACTGGTCGGACGACGTTCCACGGCCCATCACGAAGTGGGATCCCGGTCTGACCGAACGGGTGATGGGCCTGTTGCGACCGTTCATCAAGGGCTACCACCGTGCCGAGGTACGGGGCTTTGAGTCATTCCCGAACGGGGGCGCCCTGGTGGTGTCGAACCACTCCGGCGGCCTGTTCGCGATGGATGTCCCGGTGTTCGCCACTGGTTTCTACGACACGTTCGGCTACGAACGTCCCGTCTACACCCTGAGCCATGACCTGATCTTCACCGGTTTCACCGCCGACTTCTTCCGCAGAACCGGATTCATCCCGGCCAACCACTCCAACGCCGACGAGGCCCTGCGCTCCGGGGGCGTGGTGGTGGTATTCCCGGGCGGCGACTACGACGTGTACCGACCGACGTTGGAAGAGAACAGAATCGACTTCGGCGGCCGCAAGGGCTATATCCGCGCCGCGCTCAACGCAGGTGTGCCGATCGTGCCCACGGTCGGGATCGGCGGCCAGGAAAGCCAGTTCTACCTGACCCGCGGCACCGGGCTGGCCAAGGCCCTGCGGCTCGACAAACTGATGCGGGTCAAGATTCTGCCGATCTCATTCGGTTTCCCGTTCGGGATTTCCGCGGTGTTGCCCGTCAACCTGCCGCTGCCCACCAAGATCGTCATGCAGGTATGCGAGCCGATCGATATCGTCGCGGAGTTCGGCGAGGACCCCGACATCGACGTCGTCGACGCGCATGTGCGCGCAGTCATGCAGAAGGCGCTGGACAAGCTCGCCAGCGAACGCCGCCTGCCGGTCCTGGGCTGAGCGGGATGGGCCTGTTCGACTCGCTCAATCGGGTCGGCTCGATGCTGGTGACCTTCAGCCGGGCCGGGTTGTTGGCGCCCATGCGCCCGGACAAATATCTCCGAATAGCCGCCGCAGCGGCGGCTGAAGGCGGTACCACCACTACCGGGATCGCCATGGCGGCCCAGCGGTGTGGCGATCGCACGGCGATCATCGACGAGCGCGGTACGTGTACCTACGCCGAGCTCGACCGGCGCTGTAACGCGCTGGCCGCCGGTCTGCAACGGCTGCCCGGACGGACACCTCGGGCGATCGCCCTGATGTGCCGTAACCACCGCGGCTTCATCGAGGCGCTGGCGGCCGCCAACCGGATCGGCGCCGACGTGCTGTTGCTCAACACCAACTTCGCCGGGCCGGCGCTGGCTGAAGTCGTCGCCCGTGAAGGCGTCGACCTGATCTTCTACGACGAAGAGTTCACCGCCGCAGTGGATCTGGCGGTGCCGGCCGACTCGGGGTGCACGCGGGTGGTGAGCTGGACCGACAGTGAGGTCCCCGGCCTGACGGCAGACGAGTTGATCCACGCCAACGCCGGACGCCGACCGGCCAAAGCAGCTCGGAGCGGCAAGCTGGTCATGCTCACCTCCGGAACCACCGGCACCCCCAAGGGGGCACGCCGCTCCGGACGCGGCGGGGGCGGCCTTGCCGACCTTCAGGCAATTTTCGACCGGATCCCTTGGCACACCGAGGAAACCGTGGTCATCGCCGCGCCGATGTTCCACGCCTGGGGGTTCTCCCAGCTGGCGCTGGCGCTGACCATGGCCTGCACCATCGCCACCCGGCGCAAGTTCGACCCTGAAGCTACCCTGGCCTTGATCGAATCGAACAACGCCGCCGGGCTGTGCGTCGTACCGGTTATGTTCGACCGGATCATGGCGCTGCCGGACGAAGTCCGGGACCAATACCCTTGCACATCACTACGGTTCGCGACAGCGTCCGGTTCGCGGATGCATCCCGACGTGGTGACGGCGTTCATGGACTCCTTCGGCGATGTGGTCTACAACAACTACAACGCGACCGAAGCCGGCATGATCGCGCTGGCGACGCCGCAAGACCTGCGCTACTCCCCCGAGACCGCCGGCCGCCCGGCCCCGGGCAGCGAGATCCGGATCCTGGATGCTGATCTCGCCGAGGTTCCCGCCGGCGTGACCGGGCAGATCTTCGTCCGCAACTCCTCGCAGTTCGACGGCTACACCGGGGGCGACTCGAAGCTGTTCCACGACGGCTTCATGGCGTCCGGCGACTTGGGCTACTTCGACGACACCGGAAGGCTTTTCGTGGTCGGCCGGGATGACGAGATGATCGTCTCCGGGGGCGAGAACGTCTACCCGATCGAGGCGGAGAAGGCGCTGATCACCCACGCCGCAGTGGCCGAGGCCGCCGTCATCGGTGTCGACGACGCCGATTACGGACAGCGCCTGGTGGCCTTCGTGGTATTGACACCCGGCGCCTGCGCCTCGCCCGATGCACTCAAGCAGCACGTCCGGGAGAATCTTGCCGGCTACAAGGTGCCGCGTGACATCACCATCATGGCTGCGCTGCCGCGCAACAACACCGGCAAGGTACTCCGTCGCGAACTGCAGGCGCTGGCAGCGTCCGACTGAGTCTAGGCGGGCGCCATCGCGGTCTCGACAACCGTCAGCGTCTCTGAAAGACCTGCGGCGCGACGGATCTCAAGGAAAGACTCCACCATCGCGCTAGTCACCTCGTGCGGGTCTTCTACGGTGGCGCCGTCGGTCAGCACAGAGATGTTGAGCTGGTCGACATAGCTCCACACGGTGATGTTCAGGCCACTGCCGGCGGTCAGTGGCCCCACCGAGTAGATCTCGGTGACCAGTGCACCGCCGACCCTGCCGCGCTGCCTTGGGCCGGGAACATTGGAGATGTTGAGGTTGAGAACCTTGTTCTGCCCGTCCTTGCCCGACAGCCACCGGAACAGTGACTCCGCCGGTGCGGGCGGGAAATACGCCGACCACCGACTGATCAGTTCCGGCCCCACCAGGTGGTGGGCCTCCTTGGCCAGATCGGCCGCCTCCCGAGCCTGGGCGACCCGTTCCCGCACATCGGCCACATCGACCGGCAGTGCCACCAACACTCCGGAGAACCGATTACCGGAGATCCGGTCCGCGGAGAAGTCGAAGCTCATCGGCACCGACGCCAACAGTGGGTGATCCGCCTTCCCGTCGTAGCGCAGCAGCAGCGTGCGCAACGCCCCGGCCGAGATGGCCAGCACCAGGTCGTTGATGGTGACGCCCAACTGCTTGCTGGTCGCCTTGATATCGGCCAGCGCCAACGTTGCGGTGGCGAACCGGCGATCGGGCGTGAGCACGTGGTTGATGAAGCTCGGCGGTGGGGTGAACGGCCGGGTCAGATCAGCGGAGAGTTTGCGCGTGCTGCGCCGAACCCGTCCGATGCCGGCCGCGGTGTAGCCGATGGTCGCCGGGATCTTGCCCATCTGCCGGAAATGGTCGCGGAACGCCGACCGCACCAACTGCCCGCCGGTGGGCGCGGGATCGGTTTCGTAAGAGTCACGCTCGTTCTGCGAACCGACCACCAGATCCATGCCGCGGGCCATCAGATTCGCCGACGCGATCCCGTCGGCCAGTGCGTGGTGGATCTTGCCGACCACCGCGATCCGGTTGTTTGCCAGGCCATCGATGAAGTACATCTCCCACAGTGGGCGGCTGCGATCCAGCGGTGTGCTGCCGATCTCGCCGATGGCCTCGTCGAGTTCGCGGCGGCCACCCGGAGCGGGCAGTGACCATGGCCGGATGTGATACGCCAAGTCGACTTCGCAGTTCTCCCGCCACATCGGGTGGTGGAACTTGCCGGGGATGTCCACCAGTTGGTATCGGAACGGATCCAGCTTGTAGAGCCGGCCATGAATCACCCGCCGGAAGGCCTCGACGTCGAACCTGCGGCGATCGGCGTCCAGCTCGATCACCGCGATCTTGAGAGTGTGCATGTGCACGTTCGCCGTCTCGCTGTACAGCAGGATCGCATCCCACCCGGTGAGCCGCTTCACCCCACACCCCTCGCCATGCACGGACAATACCGTGGCGGGCGGGTTCAGATGATCTGTTTTCTCCCGACCGTGGTGCGGTCGCGGTGAATCTGGTTGAGGAACAAACCGATTGCCGTGCTCATCGCACCGGTGCGGGCCCCGTCGGTCATGTCGAAACCGTGCCCGGCGCCCGGCAGTTCCAGGTACCCGACCTTGGAACGCGACACCGCCCGCAGTCGGTCGGCGAAGCTACGGGCTTGCTGCACCGGGATGACCGTGTCGGCGCTGCCATGGACGACCAGGAACGGCGGCGCATCCGGATGCACCCGCGCGATCGGGGATGCCTGCCGGTAGATATCGCGATGGCGTCGCATCGATCGACCGACCACCACCCGCTCCAAGAAGTCGACGAATGCGACGCGTCCGGGGGTGGAGCGATCCTCCCAGTCGTAGCGGCCGTAGATGCCCACCACGGCGTCCACGGAGGTGTCCCCGCCCGCCGGCAATTGGTCGGCGAATTCGGAGTCGCTGACCGCACTTCCGGTCAGCCCGGCCAGGGCAGCCAGATGTCCGCCGGCCGAGGCGCCCGCAACGGCCACGAAATTGCGGTCACCGCCGAATTTGTCGACGTTGGCGTGCGCCCACGCGATCGCGGTCTTGACGTCGACGATGTGACTCGGCCACCGGTTGTGCGGCGCGACCCGGTAGTCGATCGACAGGCACACCCAGCCCTGTTCGGCCAAGTGGGACAGCAGTGCATAACCCTGCAAGATTCGGCTGCCGTGCACCCAGGCACCGCCGGGAACGTAGATCAGGACCGGCGCCGGACCGTCCGGCAGTTCGCGCGGCCGCCACACATCGAGCACCTGCTCGGGGTCGCTGCCGTACTGCACACCGGAGCGATAGATGTGCCGACGGTGCTGCAACGCCTTCACCACCGGCGGAGCCTGCTCCGGTTCGGGCCAGTCGATGTCGAGATCGGCCGCCGACACCACACCCCGCAGCGCGGCGTCGCTGACCACATGGGTCTGCTCGCGCTCCTGCTTGCGGACGGCCGCCGCCCCCGGGGCCAGCCAGGATTTGGCGGCACTGGAGAAGAACTCCGGCATGTGGCGGGTACCCCATACCCCCATTGCGGTCATCCCACCCAGGGGTTCCAGGTGCTTCCCGACCACCGGCAAAGACGCTGAGGCCATGCTGAGCGCTAGCAGGTAGTCGCTCGGTCGAGCTCGCATCAGCCAACGCAGCCGGCCGGCCAGGTCGAGCCCGGTCTCCGGGGTCTGCGATCGTCCCGTCATTGGCGCAGGGTACCGCGTTTGGGGTCGGAGGCGGCCGCAATCGGTGGGTTCGCGACGCCGCCGGTGAGGCGCCGGTAATACTGAGCCGATGGTAAGCAGCGGGTTCCATCCAGATCTGCGCAGAACTGCCCGATTCCTTCCGCGAGGCGGACTCGGGCGTCGAACGCTGCCGGTGCTGAAGGCGCTCACCGGGTTGCAGGGCCGGCACACTCCCCGCGACGTCGAGGTCGTGGGCCTGCCCGCGGGCGCCAGCATCCGGATCTTTCGGCCGCCGAATCGGCCTGCCGATCCCGCACCGGCACTGCTGTGGATCCACGGTGGCGGCTACGTCATCGGCACGGCCGCCCAGGATGACCGGCTCTGCCGCAGGTTCAGCGCCGAACTGGGTGCCACGGTCGCGTCAGTGGATTACCGACTGGCGCCGCAGAACCCCTATCCCGCCGCGTTGGAGGACTGCTGGGCCGCATTGACCCGGCTCGCTGAGCTGCCCGGGGTCGATCCGGCCCGGATCGCTATCGGCGGCGCCAGTGCCGGCGGCGGGCTGGCTGCGGCGCTGGCGCAGCTGGCCGCCGACCGCGGCGACGTCTCCCCCGTGCTGCAGCTGCTGGCGTACCCGATGCTGGACGATCGCAGCGCGGCACTGCCGGCCAATCGGAGTTACCGCCTGTGGAATCCGCGGAGCAACCTGTTGGCCTGGACCGCGTATCTGGGCGACGCGGATCCGCGCGTCGCGGTGCCGGCACGGCGGGCCGACCTGAGCGGCCTGGCACCGGCCTGGATCGGGGTGGGCACCCTGGATCTGTTCTATGACGAGGACCTGGCCTACGCTGGGCGACTGCAGCAAGCCGGGGTGCCCTGCGACGTCGAGACGGTGTCCGGCGCATTCCACGGTTTCGACCTGTTGATGCCCAAGGCGCCGGTCTCGCAGAAGTTCTTTGCCAGCCAATGCGCGAGCTTGCGCGACGCCTACGAGAAAGGCTGAGAAGTGCCTGCACCCACCCGGGACGAACTGCGTGCGCTGCGCACCGCGGTCGCAGAGCTGATGGCCAAACGCTCACCCGACGATGACGTCTGGAGCGAGCTGGCTCAGATGGGCCTGCTCGGTCTGCTGGTGCCCGAGCAGTACGGCGGCGCCGGGGCCGGACTGATCGAGGTGGGCGTGGTTGCCGAGGAGCTCGGCCGCGTCCTTTTCCCTGGCCCGTACCTGTCCACGGCGGTGCTTGGAGTCAACCTGCTGCTGGCGCTCGACGACCGGCAGGAGTGCGAGGCGGTGCTGCCGGAGATCGCCGCCGGCCGCACCCGAGTCGCGGTCGCCTTCACCGAGGGCAACTCCACCCGGCCCCCCGAGAAGCCGGCCACCACGGCCCGCGGCGGGGCGGCGCCGGTGGTTTCCGGCGAGAAACGGTTCTCCCTCGACGCCGACACCGCCCAGCGGCTCTACGTGCTGGCCGACTCCGAGGAAGGCCCCGCGATCTTCGCCGTCGACCCGGCCGGCCCGGGCGTCACGGTGGAACCGCTGACCACGGTCGATCTGTCCCGCCGGCTGTGTCGCGTCCGGTTCGACGAGGCCCCGGCGACGCTGGTGGGCCCGGCTGGTCAGGGAGTCGCCGCTTTGACCGCAGCGCTGGATCGCTCGGCGGTGGCGCTGCTGGGCGAGCAGGCCGGCGCTGCCCGGGCCGCGATGGAGATGGCCCGCGACTACGCCAAGACCCGCTTCCAGTTCGGCCGCGCCATCGGCAGCTTCCAGGCCGTCAAGCACATGTGCGCCGACATGTTGCTCGAGGCTGAATCTGCGGTGTCGGCAGCCCGCCATGTGGCCGCGGCCGGCGCCCAGGAAGCGCCGGGCTGGACCGCTGAGCTCGCACTGGCTCAGGCCTATTGTTCGGATGCCTTCGTCTACGTGGGTGCCACCAACATTCAGGTGCACGGCGGTATCGGATTCACCTGGGAGCACCCCGCGCATCGGTATCTGCGCCGGGCGCGCAGTGATGCACAGCTTTTCGGCAGCCCCTCCTGGCACCGGGAGCGTTACCTGCAAGAGATCGGAGCCTGAGATGACGCGTCCCGACGCTCGAGACGACGATGCCCTGCGCCAGGAAGTCCGGGAGTGGTTGGCGGCCAACTGGTCGCCGGGCACCGACCGTGCCACGTTCGCGGAGGCGATTCTCGCGGCGAGCTGGACCGCCCCGAGCTGGGAGCCCGAGTGGTACGGCCGCGGATTGACCGACCGTCAGTCTCGTTTGGTGGCCGCAGAATTCGCTGCTGCGGGGGCACCGGGCAGCGGGCGTGACCGCACCGACTTGTTCGCCTGCACGGTGCACGACCGCGGCACCGACGAGCAGAAGCGTCGGCTGCTGCCCCCGGCGCTGCGCGGGGAGAGCAAATGGTGCCTGCTCTACAGCGAGCCCGGCGCCGGCTCTGACCTGGCCGGCCTGCGTACCCGCGCCGAGCGCGACGGCGACGACTGGATCGTCAACGGCCAGAAGGTGTGGACGTCCTTTGCCACCACCGCCGACTACGGCATGCTGGTGGCGCGCACCGACCCGGATGTGCCGAAGCACAATGGGCTCACCTTTTTCATGCTGCCGATGCGCCAGCCCGGCGTGGAGGTCCGGCCGATCCACCAGATCACCGGCGAGTCGGAGTTCAACGAGGTCTTCCTGACCGACGCCAGGGTCCCCGACGCCAACCGGATCGGCGAACCGGGCGAGGGGTGGTCGGTGCTGCAGGTGGCGCTGGGCTACGAGCGCCGGCTGATGGGCGACGTCGCGCGTACCGCTCGGAGCAAAGAGAAGTCCAGTGGCTTGGTCGACTTGGCGCGCGATGCCGGTTGCCTTGCGGACTCGCATATTCGTCAGGAGATCGCCCGCATACAGGCGCTGACGACGGTGAACCGGTGGAACAACCAGCGCGCCAAGACCAGCAAGGACTTCGCTGAGTCGGCGACCCTGCTTGCGCTCGGCAAGATCGCGATGTCGCGCATCCTGCACGAGACGGCCCGGGTGCAGACCGAGATCGTCGGTGTCGAGTCGATGCTCAGCGGTCCGGAGAATCCGGTCGGCGACGCGGTGACGTTCCGGGCCCTCAACGCCTACTTCACCTCGATCGGCGGCGGCACCGACCAGATCCAGCGCAACATCATCGGCGAGCGGGTGCTGGGCCTGCCCAAGGAGCCCGACCCCTACCGCGACGCCCCGTTCCGGGACCTGCCGCACTAACCTGGCTCAGAACAGCAACGCGGAAAACCGCCAGTCCAGCACCTGGCGATCCGGTTCACCGGCGGCGTAGACCAGCGACCGCAGCTCGAGGAGATTGTCGCAGGCGGATTCGACGTGCAGTTCGCTGTAGAGGGTGTCGCCTTCGTGCACCGGCGCGGTGTGATCGCACGAGTGCCAGCCCAGCACGGTGACCAGGTTGGGCAGCAGCCGCGACGCCTGCGCCAGCGCCAGTCCGATGGTGTGACCGCCATAGACCAGCCGCTGGCCGGCGACCCGCGAATCATGGTGGGTGGCGGCGATGTTGAGGGTCAGGCGGGCCAGCTCCGGGGCCGATGAGACGACGTCGCCGGTGCTGGTCAGCACCGTACCGGCCAGACCCGGGTCGAAGTGCGGCCCCGGGACCCGCTGGCGATACTCCGCCGCGGACCAGTCCGCGGTCACATCCGGCGGCGCTGCGAGCCCCGCGCCCACGGCGGACAGGTCGTCGCGGTGCCCGGTGTCGGGGGCTTCGGGCGACAGCGGCAGCATCGCGCAGCGGTAGAAGTCGAGAACCAGCCGGTCCACCTGGTCGATGGTGGTGACCCGCAGCGCCACCAGCCCGGTCGCCTCCCGCCCGGGTTTGGCCGAATTCTGCTTCAGGCCAACGACTTCGGTGCGGGTGAACAGTGTATCTCCGATCACCGGATACCGGAAGAAGGCCAGGCCGCGGTAGAAGAGGTTGGCCTTGACCCGCCGGGTGACCAGGGTGGACTGCCCGATCGCGACATCGCAGACCAGCCCGGGGTGGGCCAGCGGGGTCGTCGCCCCGGTCACCGCCCGCGACAACTCGGCGTCCAGCGGCAGCCGCAGCCGGTCGCCGAGAATCGCCTGATGCAGCGCCGCAGCACCGGCCGTCAGCGTCATCGCCGGTGCCGCGTCGAACACCTGGCCGACCTGAAGATCATCGAAGTAGGGGCCGCTGGTCATGGGAAAATCCTGACATACGGTGTAGCGGTGACCCCTGAAGAGTCGATCTTGGTCGAAACCGTCCGGCAGTTCATCGACCGCGAGGTCAAGCCGAGCGTCCGCGACGTGGAGCACGCCAACACCTACCCGCAGGCGTGGATCGAGCAGATGAAGCATCTCGGCATCTACGGTCTCGCGGTTCCCGAGGAGTACGGCGGCACACCGGTGTCGATGCCGTGCTACGTGCTCGTCACGCAGGAGCTGGCGCGCGGCTGGATGAGCCTGGCCGGGGCGATGGGCGGCCACACCGTGGTCGCCAAGCTGCTGACCCTGTTCGGCACCGAGGAGCAGAAGCAGCGCTATCTGCCCGCCATGGCCACCGGGGCACTGCGGGCCACCATGGCCCTGACCGAGCCCGGCGGCGGCAGCGACCTGCAGAACATGACGACTACGGCCCTGCCGGCCGGTGACGATCTGGTGATCAACGGTGCCAAGACCTGGATCTCCAACGCCCGGTACTCCGGATTGATCGCCCTGCTGGCCAAGACCGATCCCAAGGCCGAGCCCAAGCACCGGGGTATCTCCGTGGTGCTGGTGGACAACCCCACCGCCGGGCTGACGATCTCCCGGGATCTGCCGAAGCTGGGCTACAAGGGCGTGGAGAGCTGCGAACTGAGCTTCGACGGCTGCCGGGTGCCGGCGACCGCGGTGCTCGGCGGGACACCCGGCAGCGGCTTCGCCCAGATGATGAAAGGCCTGGAGACCGGTCGCATCCAGGTGGCTTCCCGAGCGCTGGGGGTGGCGACCGCCGCACTCGAAGACGCCCTGGCCTACGCACAGCAGCGGGAGAGCTTCGGCCAGCCGATCTGGAAGCACCAGAGTGTGGGCAACTACCTGGCCGAGATGGCCACCAAGCTGACCGCGGCCCGCCAGCTCACCCGGTATGCCGCCGAACGCTATGACAGTGGTCAGCGCTGCGACATGGAGGCCGGCATGGCCAAGTTGTTCGCCTCGGAGGCGGCCATGGAGATCGCGCTCAACGCGGTGCGCATCCACGGCGGGTACGGATATTCGACCGAATACGACGTGGAACGCTACTTCCGCGATGCGCCGCTGATGATCGTCGGTGAGGGCACCAACGAGATCCAGCGCAACGTGATCGCGGCGCAGCTGGTGGCCCGCGGCGGGATTTAGCCCGTCCGCGGGCCCGGCTCGCTACGCCGAGTACTTGGCCACCAGTTCGTTCTTGTAGAGCTTGCCCGTGTCGGTGCGCGGCAACTGCTCCTCGAACGCGATCGATCGCGGACACTTGTAGTGCGCCAACCGGTCCCGTACCCACGCCAGCAGTTCCGCGGCGAACTCCGGTGTGGCGTCGGCGGGGTCGACGGTCTGTACCGCCGCTTTCACGCTCTGACCCATCTCGTCGTCGGGGATCCCGAATACGGCGGCGTCGAGCACCTTGGGGTGGGTGATCAACAGGTTTTCGGCTTCCTGCGGGTAGATGTTCACGCCGCCGGAGATGATCATGTGGTGGCGACGGTCGGTGAGGTAGAGGTAACCCTCGTCGTCGAGGTAGCCGACGTCGCCGACCGTGGTCCAGCCCTGGGGATGCCGGGACTTGGCGGTCTTGTCCGGATCGTTGAGGTATTCGAAGGCGTTGCCGCCCTCGAAATAGATCTCGCCCGGCTGGCCGGCGGGCAGCTCATTGCCGTCCTCGTCGAGGATGTGCACCGCACCGAACATGGCTTTGCCGACCGATCCGGGGTGCTTCAGCCACTCCTCGGCGCTGATGAGCGTGGAGCCGTGCGCTTCCGACGAGGCGTAGTACTCATCGACGATCGGTCCCCACCAGTCGATCATCTGCTGCTTGATCTCCACCGGGCACGGCGCGGCAGCGTGCATGACCCGCTTGAGGCTGGACACGTCGTATGAAGCACGCACGTCGGCAGGCAGTTTCAGCATCCGGGTGAAGTGTGCGGGCACGAACTGGGCGTGGGTGACCCCGTAGCGCTGGATGGCGTCGAGCGCGGACTCGGCGTCGAATTTCTCCATGACGACGGTGGTCAGGCCGGCCGCCTGCACCTGCATCGACCACACCGAGGGCGCGGTGTGATACAGCGGCGCGGGGCTCAGGTAGACCGAGCCCGGGCCCATCCACACCGAGACCAGCATGGCCATCAGTCCCGGCACCTCGGCCGGGGGCAGGTGCGGCAGCGGACGTTTGATGCCCTTCGGGCGGCCGGTGGTGCCCGAGGAGTACTGCAGCAGATCGCCCTCGATCTCGTCGTCGATGGGGGTGGCCGGTTGGTCGGCAACGCATTGCGGGTAACTCTGCCAGCCGTCCAGGTCGCCATCAGCGATGAGCAGCAGATCGGGCAGGCCGGCCGGCAGGTTCTCGGCGAGGTTCGCGCAGGTCTCGCGCAGCGCGGCCGAGCCGATGATCGCCTTGGCGTTGCTGTTGTCGATGATGTAGGCGGCTTCGGCGGCAGTCAGGTGGGTGTTGATCGGTACGTAGTACAGACCGCTGCGCCGCGCGCCCCACATCGCGGCATGGATGTGCTCGTTGTTCTCCATGAGGATCGCCACGACATCGCCCTCGACCAGACCTGCGGCCCGGAAGAAGTGCGCCAGTCTGTTTGCCCGGGCTTCCAGCTCACCGAAACTGACGACGGTTCCCGAGGGGTGCAGGATGATGGCCGGGTTGTCGGCATCGACATGTTCGCGAATCTGCATGGGCTGACTGTACTGGGACCAAACTTGACGGCTGTCAAGTGGTGCCCTCCTGACGCAGGCGCGCCAAACAGAACCGCACCCGGGGAGTCCCCGAGTGCGGTTGCTGTGCGTAGAGAGAAGGCCTGCTAGCCCAGGCGCTGCTTGAGGGCGTCGAACTCGTCACGCAGGCCGGTCGGCAGCTTGTCGCCGACGAACTCGAACCACTCCTCGATCAGCGGCAGCTCTGCGCGCCACTCGTCGGCGTCGACGATCAGCGCCTGGTCCACGTCGGCGGCCGAGACGTCCAGTCCGTCCAGATCCAGGTCGGCGGCGCTCGGCACGGTACCGATCGGGGTCTCCCGGCCGCCGGCGTTGCCCTCGACCCGCTCGACGATCCACTTGAGCACCCGGCTGTTCTCGCCGAAGCCCGGCCACAGGAATCGACCGTCCTCGCCCCGACGGAACCAGTTGACGAAGAACACCTTCGGCAGCTTCGACACATCGGCGTTCTTGCCGGTGTCGATCCAGTGCTGCATGTAGTCGCCCACGTTGTAGCCGATGAACGGCAGCATGGCCATCGGGTCGCGGCGAACCTTGCCCACCGTGCCCTCGGCGGCAGCGGTCTGCTCGCTGCCCATGGTCGCGCCGATGAAGACGCCGTGCTGCCAGTCCCGGGCCTCGCTCACCAGCGGCACCGTGGTCTTGCGGCGGGCACCGAACAGGATCGCCGAGATCGGCACGCCGGCCGGGTCATCCCACTCCGGCGCCAGGATGGGGCACTGCGACATCGGCGTGCAGTACCGCGAGTTCGGGTGGGCCGCAGGGGTTTCGGTCTTACCCCCGTACCAGTCGTTGCCCTTCCAGTCGATCAGGTGCTCGGGGACGTCCCCGTCGATGCCCTCCCACCAGACGTCGTTGTCGTCGGTGCGGGCGACGTTGGTGTAGACGGTGTTGCCGGCCTCCAGCGTGACCATCGCGTTGGGGTTGGAGCTGCGGCTGGTGCCCGGCGCCACCCCGAAGAAGCCGAACTCGGGGTTGACCGCGTAGAGCCGGCCGTCCTTGCCGAAGCGCATCCAGGCGATGTCGTCGCCGAGGGTCTCGGCGCGCCACCCCGGGATGGTCGGCTGGATCATCGCCAGGTTGGTCTTGCCACACGCCGAGGGGAACGCGGCCGCAATGTAGTAGGCCTTGTTCTCCGGCGAGATCAGCTTGAGGATGAGCATGTGCTCGGCCAGCCAGCCCTCGTCGTGGGCCATCGCCGAGGCGATCCGCAGTGCGTAGCACTTCTTGCCCAGCAGGGCGTTGCCGCCGTATCCCGAGCCGTAGCTCCAGATCTCACGGGTCTCCGGGAAGTGGGTGATGTATTTGTCGGCGTTGCAGGGCCACGGCACGTCCTGCTCTCCGTCGGCCAGCGGCGCACCCACCGAGTGCAGACCCTTGACGTAATCCCCGTCGGTGCCGATCTTCTCCAGCGCCGCGGTGCCCATCCGGGTCATCACCTTCATCGACGCCACCACGTAAGGCGAGTCGGTGATCTCGACGCCCAGCTTGGGGTCTTCGGCACCCAACGGGCCCATGCAGAACGGGATGACGTACATGGTGCGGCCGCGCATGCAGCCCCGGTACAGCTCAGTCATGGTGGCCCGCATCTCGTCGGGGTCCACCCAGTTGTTCGTGGGGCCGGCGTCTTCCTTGGTGCGGCTGCAGATGTAGGTCCGCGACTCGACCCGGGCCACATCGGCCGGGTCGGACAGTGCCAGGTAGGAGTTGGGGCGCTTCTCCTCGTCGAGCTTGACCGCCGCACCGGACTCCACCAGCATGGCCATCAGCCGGTTCCACTCTTCTTCGGAGCCGTCCGACCACTCCACGCGGTCGGGCTGAGTGAGCTCCGCGACCTCCCGCACCCAGGCCAGCAACCCGCTGTGTTTCGTCGGGGCGGCGTCCAGACCGGGAATGGTCGCTGAGGTCATTGAGCTCTCCTGTGTAACCTGTGTCACTTGGTGGCGTTGCCGCAGATGCGCGCCGCTGCTCACCTCTTATACCGTCATTAGATAAGAGATTACCGTGGATAGCTTCGCGGGTCGAAGCGGCCACATCCGGCCGGCGCCGAGCCGGGCCGTCGGCACCGGGTTACGCAGATTCTCCCAGCTCAGCGCCGACTCTTTCCAGGGCCCGCCGCAGCTGCGGCAGCGCACGCTCCGCGACCGCCGCCGCCCGGGCCGCGGCGGCGGCGTGCTCGCGCAGTTCCCGATCCAGCTCGGCTACCCGGCCGGCGACGCGCGCGGCGTCGGCCTCGTTGCGGGCGGCCAGTTCGGCCGAGAGTGCCGCCTCGGCGGACACCAGCCGCAGGGCCACCAGATCCCGTAGCTCGCAGCGCAGCACGCCGGCGGCCTCGCCGACCCAGCGTTCGAGCACCGCCCGGTCGCGCAGGATTCCCCGGATCCGCACCACCCACCCGCCGATCGCCAGTCCGGCAACGGCACAGCCGGCCGCCCCGACCGCCGCCAGACCCGGCGCCAGATCTGCGAGGACCCGGCTCAACGTCAACGCCGTGCCCAGCCCGAAACCGATGCCCAGCACCGTCATCAGCTGAGTCTCCAGCCGTCGGGACTCCAGTGGAGGCGCACCGGGGTCGGCCACACGCATCGGCGGGCGGTCCCCCGCCGACCACGAACCCTCGGCCAGCCCCAGTCCCCCCGCGATGCCGGCCACCTGGTCGCCGATCGCATGGTCGACCTCGGCCGCCACCTCGGCCATCCGGTCGCCGACATAGGTCTGGAACTCGGCCGGCCTGCGTCGAGTCATGCCCGTGACGTCTTCGGTGAGTTCGCCGCGCACCGCAGCGCACCGCCTGTCGGCGAACTGGGACAGCTGCACCCGGGCCTGGGCGAAGCGGCTGCGCAGCGAGATCACCCGCTCCGCCTTCACGATCCGCTGCCGGCGCACCAACTGCTCGCGCCGCTCCCGCACCAGTTGCACCCGAGCGCGCCGCCCTTCGGCGCGTACGTCGCGGTCGGTGCGGTCGGCGTCGGCGCGCAACTGGCACTGCCAGGCACGCAACCGGTTGCGCCGGTGGGCATCGCCGGTGCCGAGCGCGGCGGCCAGTGCCGCGATCACGTCGTCAACCCGCGGGGTGCCGCGCTCGGGTGCGGCGGCCGCTCCCACCCAGACCACATCGCGGTAGCGCGCGGCGTGGCCGGCGAGGACCTCGCGTGCCACCGCCAGCATCTGCGGCCACTGCCGGTGCACGTCGATCTTGGACACGACGCCGATCACCACGTCGGTGTGGGCCGCCGCGGTATCGAGCAACGCACAGTCCGACGGCGTCAACGCGGCGGCCGCCGACACCACGAACACCACCGCCAGGGGCACGTCCCCGGGGGCCAGATCGCCGGCCTCCCGCACCGGCCACTGCGGCAACCGGTCGGCAAGCGCGGCGGTCATCGCGCCGACTCCGGCCAGCCACGGCCCGGTCACCACCACCACGTCGCGGCGACGGACCGCCGGCGGGCGCAGCCCGGGGGCGATTTCGGCGATCAGGGCATCCACCCCGGCGGCCGGGCCCGGGTCCGGGACGCTCACACCGAGCCCCGGGTGGCCGCCCAGGCCCGTAGCGACCCCCGGGCGATATCGGCCGCACACGCCCGCTGGGCGGCACCGACCGGCGCGCTGCGCAGGGCCTGCCAGCGACGGGCCCGCGCCAGCACCGGTTCGTCCGGCGCGGCGACCGCGGCGGCCGCGGCCGCCAGCCGGGCGGCCACCGTCGCATCGCGAACCAGGAAATCGTCGATGCGATCGTCGGCGACGGCCATCGCCGCCAACCGGGTCACCGCCTCCGCCATGCGCCGGTGGTAAACAGCGGCACCCAGCGCCGCCAGCCGGGCCGCAACGCCGTCGAGGTTGCTGAGCCGGCCCAGCAGTGCGCGCGCCTGCGCCGCGGTGCCGCCCTGCCCGGCCAGGCCGAGCAGCGCCGCGACCCCGGACACGTCGATACCGGCGCACAACCGCTCTCGCGTTGCGCGCGGCACCGGATGCGGACAGCTCACGAAGTGCTCGGCCGAGCGCAGATCGGCAGGCCGGGATGCCAGACGGCCCAGCGCCTCCCACAGGGGATCGTCCAGCCCGCCGGGGCGCGCCGCCAGCGCGAAGAGCGCCGAGAGGGGTTCGACCGGGATCGGCATCGCCGCCCCGCCGCGACCCGGCAGGTCAGCCTTGTTCAGTACCACCAGCACCGGCTCGCGCGCGGCGCGCACCGCGGCGATGTCCTCCGGCTTGACCACCTCGGCGACCACATGGACGGTCAGGTCGGCGGCATCGGCTTGCTCGGCGATGTGCAGCCCCGTGGCGGCCAGCGCCGCAGCCGCCGTCCGTCGACCGACGCCTCGCCTACCGTGCACGGCGACCCGCAGCGGCGCGGTGATGCCGGCGGCAAGCATCGCCAGCCGGGGGTCGGAGATTTGGGCGGCCAGACCGGTCAGCTCGGTGGCGAAGTGCTGGTGTCCCGGTGTCACGACCCTGCCTCCCCGCAATCGGCCCGGGGCCATGGTCTCAGCTGCGCGGCCGCGCCGCGAGTCACCGCTGCGCCAGGCAACTGTTGCGTATCAATGTGGACCGCGAAGTGGGTACTCACGGGTCTATGGGCCACCATGGACTGCATGCATTCGCCGCGCGACGTCGCAACGACATCAGACGTCCCTGGCGTCCAAGCCTCCGCTCCACGCCGTTTCCGCAACTTCAGCGTCCGCTATCGGCACTCGGCACTGTCGGCTGGCCAACGCCAGACCTGGGAGCGGCTCTGGCCGGAGCTGGGCGCCGACGTCGTGCCCCCGCAGGGGTCCGAGCGTCCTCAACCGCTGGATCCCCGCCGCTGGTTCGGCCGCGACGCCCCGGTCGTGCTCGAGATCGGCTGCGGAGCCGGCACCTCGACCGTCGCGATGGCACAGGCCGAGCCTGACTTGGACGTGCTGGCCGTGGAGGTCTACGAGCGCGGGCTGGCACAGCTGCTGTGCGCGATCGAACGCGAGCAGCTGGGCAACATCCGCCTGTTGCGCGGCGATGGTCTCGACGTGCTGGAGTACCTGATCGCCCCGGCATCGCTGACCGGGGTGCGCGTGTTCTTCCCGGACCCGTGGCCCAAAGCACGCCACCACAAGCGGCGGCTGCTGCAACCGGCCACCATGGCCCTGATCGCCGATCGGTTGCGGCCCGGCGGGGTGCTGCATGCGGCGACCGATCATGCCGACTACGCCCTGCAGATCGCCGAGGCCGGTGACGGAGAACCGGGCCTGCGCCGGGTGTCCGGGGACGCGGTATTGCCGATCTCGATCGATCGCCCCACCACCAAGTACGAGGCCAAAGGCCGTGCGGCGGGCAGCGCGATCAACGAGTTCGTCTGGGAGCGGATCCCATGACCGCCGCCGAGCTGGCCGCCGAGCCGACCGGAGCCGAACCGGGCAGCGAGGAGATGCCGGCACAGCGGGTGTTGCTGGTGTGGGACGCCCCGAACCTGGACATGGGCCTGGGGGCCATCCTGGGCCGCCGCCCGACCGGGGTGGAGCGGCCCCGCTTCGACGCCCTGGGCCGCTGGTTGCTCCAGCGGACCGCCGAGGTGGCGGCGGCACACCCGCAGATCCGCGTCGAACCTGAGGCCACGGTGTTCACCAACATCGCTCCGGGCAGCGCCGACGTTGTCCGCCCGTGGGTCGAAGCGTTGCGTAATGTGGGTTTCGCAGTCTTTGCCAAGCCGAAGATCGATGAGGACAGCGATGTCGATTCCGACATGCTCGAACACATCGCGCTCCGCAAGGACCAGGGACTGGTGGCCGTGGCCGTGGCATCCGCCGACGGTCAGGCGTTCCGGGAACCGCTGGAAGAACTTAGCGGACTCGGCATAGCCGTCACCGTGCTCGGATTTCGCGAACATGCGAGCTGGGCGCTAGCCTCGGATACCTTGGAGTTCGTCGACCTCGAGGACATCCCTGGTGTGTTTCGGGAGCGGCTGCCGCGGATCAGCTTGGATTCGCTGCCGGAACAGGGGGCGTGGCTCCAGCCGTTCCGGCCGCTGAGTTCACTGCTGAACTCACGAGAGTGACAACTGGAGAACCCGAATGTCAGCGAAGCGCGGGTCCAAAAGATGTCTCCACAGACTTTAGTAAGGAGCGTATAGGTGTTCGCCTGGTGGGGTCGAACTGTATACCGCTACCGGTTCATCGTAATCGGCGTGATGGTGGCGCTCTGCCTGGGTGGCGGCGTCTATGGGATGAGTCTGGGCGACCACGTCACCCAGAGCGGCTTCTACGACGACGGCAGCCAGTCGGTGCGGGCATCGATCGTCGGCGACGAGGTCTACGGACGAGACCGCACCAGCCATGTGGTGGCCGTCTTCACCGCTCCCAAGGGCGAGACAGTCGACGATGAGGAATGGTTCGATTCGGTCAAGGGTGGCCTGAACAAGGTCAAGGAAGAGCACCCCGACGAGATTCTGAGCTGGGTCGGCTACTTCACCAATCCCGAAGCGCTGTCTTCGATGGCCGACCCGCAGAAAAAGCATGCTTTCGCGTCGATCCAGCTCAAGGGCGACGACGACGACACGATCCTGAAGAACTACCAGGCGGTCGAACCCGACCTGCAGAAACTCGACGGCGGCAAGGTCGAGCTCGGCGGCCTGCAACCGATCGCCAACGCGTTGACCGGCACCATCGCCAGCGACCAGAAACGGATGGAAGTGCTGGCGCTGCCGCTGGTGGCGGTGGTGTTGTTCTTTGTGTTCGGCGGGGTGATCGCCGCCAGCCTGCCCGTTATCGTCGGTGGCCTCAGCATCGCCGGGGCGACCGGCATCCTGCAGCTCACCACGCACTTCGGGCCGGTGCACTTCTTCGCCCAGCCGGTGGTGTCGCTGATCGGCCTGGGCATCGCGATCGACTACGGACTGTTCGTGGTGAGCCGGTTCCGCGAAGAGATCGCCGAGGGTTATGACACCGAGGCAGCGGTCCGGCGCTCGGTGATGACCGCGGGACGCACGGTGGTGTTCTCGGCGGTGCTGATCATCGTGTCGTGTGCCAGCCTGCTGGTACTTCCGCAGGGCTTCGTGCATTCGCTGACCTATGCGTTCTTCGCCTCGGTGGGGCTGGCCGCGCTGCTGTCGATCACCCTGCTGCCGGCCATCCTGGGCGTGCTGGGCACCAACGTCGACGCGCTCGGCGTCCGCACCCTGTACCGCATCCCGTTCCTGCGGGAATGGGAATTCTCCAACCGCATCATCGCCTGGTTCGCCGAGAAGACCCAGAAGACCAAGACTCGCGAAGAGGTCGAGGCCGGATTCTGGGGCAAGCTGGTCAACTACGTCATGCAGCGGCCGCTGGCATTCGCGATTCCCATCGTGGTGGCGATGATCCTGCTGATCATCCCGCTGGGGAAGCTGTCGTTCGGCGGGATGAGCGAGAAGTACCTGCCGCCGGACAACACCGCGCGGGTGGCCCAGGAGCACTTCGACGAGATCTTCCCCGGCTTCCGCACCGAGAAGCTGACGCTGGTGATCGAGAGCGACGCCGGCAAGCCGGTCACCGACCAGCAGGTTGCCGACATCCGCAACCGGGCGATGTCGATCGGCGGGTTTGTGGTGCCCGACGACGACCCCAGCGAAATGTGGAAGGAACGCCCGTACCTTCCCGGCGCATCCAAGGATCCCTCGGTGCGGGTGATCGAGAACGGCCTGATCAACCGCAACGATGCGGCGCAGAAGATCAAGGCGTTGCGCGCGATGAGCACGCCCAAGGGCCTCACCGTGCTCGTGGGCGGCACCCCGGCACTCGAGCAGGACAGCATCCACGCCATGGTGGACAAGGGACCGCTGATGCTGGTGATCTTGCTGACCACCACCACCCTGCTGATGTTCCTGGCCTTCGGGTCTTTGGTTCTGCCGTTGAAGGCCGCGGTCATGAGCGCGCTGACCATCGGCTCGACCATGGGCATCTTGACCTGGATGTTCGTCGACGGCCATGGCGCGGGCCTGCTGAACTTCACGCCCACACCACTGATGGTGGTGGTGATCGCCCTGGTTGTGGCGGTCGGCTGGGGCCTGGCCACCGACTACGAGGTCTTCCTGGTCTCCCGAATGGTGGAGGCACGCGAATCGGGAATGTCGACCACCGAGGCGATCCGGATCGGTACGGCCACCACCGGCCGGCTGATCACCGCCGCCGCGTTGATCCTGGCGGTCGTCGCCGCGTCGTTCGTGTTCTCCGACTTGGTGATGATGAAGTACCTGGCGTTCGGCCTGATGGCGGCGTTGCTGCTCGACGCCACCGTCATCCGGATGTTCCTGGTGCCCGCGGTGATGAAGCTTCTCGGCGACGACTGCTGGTGGGCGCCACGCTGGATGAAACGCCTCCAGAACCGGATCGGGCTCGGCGAGATCCGGCTGCCCGACGAGCGTCGCCGGGTGGCGCGCCGTCCCGCAACCGCCACCGTCGGGCCGACCCCGGTAGGTGCGGCGGCAGCGCGCCCGACGCATGACCCCACCCACCCGGCGACAGA
>NZ_LQOT01000005.1 GCF_002101585.1 Mycolicibacter engbaekii
CTCGAAGGCGCTGGCGGATTTTGTGCGTTGCCGGGATCTGACGTGCCGTTGGCCGGGCTGTGATCGGCCGGCGGCCGACTGCGACATCGACCACACGATCGCATTCGGTGACGGCGGGCCGACCCATGCGTCGAATCTGAAGTGTTATTGCCGCACACATCATTTGGTGAAAACCTTCTGGGGGTGGCGGGACCAGCAGCTGCCGGACGGAACGGTGATCCTGACCTCGCCGTCGGGGCAGATCTACGTCACCACCCCGGGCAGCGCCGTTCTGTTCCCGCAGCTGTGCGCACCGACGGGGGAGCTGGCGCCGCCACGGCAGGCACCGGATACGGCGCGTGGTGAGCGCACCGCGCTGATGCCGCGGCGCCGGCGCACCCGCGCCCAACACCGCGCGGCCCGCATCGCGACCGAACGCAACCACAACCGCCAAGCCCGCCAAGCTCGAAGTGCCGCATTCAATGTCGTCTGGTTCCCGCACGTGGCCTCGGGCATCGACTCCGACGACCCACCGCCCTTCTAGCGGCACCCTCGACTCTTGACACTGTGACACAAAAAACTATTCTTTGTGTCATACAGCCGAGGAGGCCAGATGACGGCAGTGATCAGCGACGCCAGCATCGATTCGGGCCAACTGGTCCGGCCCAAGGTGATGGCCCAGTTCCGCAGGCACTCCGGCAGCGTGCTGTCGGGCCTGTTCGGCGCCGCGGCGTTCGACGAGGTGGCGCTGGTACCGGTGGCCGCGGCGGTGGACAAGACCGGGCGCTTCGAGAGTAACTTCACCGACCGCGCGATCCGCAGCGGATATTCGGCGCTGCTGGCCATCTGGGGTGACGCCGCGGACCGCGCCGCCGAGGGGGAGCGCCTCAAGCGGATGCACCGCGACGTGCACGGCCGCGGCAAAGGCGACTTCGCCGACGTCCGCTACAGCGCGCTCAACCCACGACTGTGGAACTGGATTGCGTTGAGCGGCATGTTCGTGACGCTCAACTCCTTCACCCCGGTCACCGGCATCGCCTGGAACGAGGCGGAGCGCGACGCCGCCTACCAGCAGCTTCTCGAGGCGTTCGGGGCGCTCGAGCTGCCCGGCAAGTCGAGCAAGTTTCCGGCCACCTACGCCGAGGCCGTCGCCTACTACGACGAGGTGGTCCGCACCGAGCTGGCCGCCAACCCGTTTCTGGACCGGGTGACCGCCGGCCTGGCCCGGCTGCCGATGCCCTCGGTGGTGCCGGCCCCCGTTCGCGCCGCCGCCGCCCCGTTGTGGTCGGTGCTCAGCGCCGGGGCGGGCCGGGTGGTGAAGATCTGCTCGTTCGGGATCATGCACCCCGGGGTCCGCAAGCTCACCGGCTTTGAATGGGAGCCCCGCCACGACGCGGAGTTCTCCCTCTACACCCAGCTGCTGCAGCTGGCCTGGCGGACGCTGCCCGACCGGGTGGTGCTGGTTCCGTTGGCCTACAACCGGATGCAGTACGAGAAGCTGGTCAAGATGCACCGCTCGGTGGCGCTGGAGTCCTTCGCGCCGCCCGGGTGCCCGATGCGATGACAGCGCAGACCCGATGACGCCGCGACGCAGCAGCGCCAGCCCCGCCGAACAAGAGGCGGCCATTCTCAAGGCGGCCGCCGAGGAGGTCGGGCTGGTGGGGGTGGGGCGCGCCAGCCTCGACGTCATCGCCCACCAGGCCGGCGTCAGCCGCAGCACCCTCTACCGGCGCTTCCCGACCCGCGACGCGCTGATCACCGAAGTGGGCCGGCGGGCATTCGAGGACGCCATGGTTCAGCTGCGCACGGTGGCCGTGGACTCCGGACCGAACGAGGCCGCGGTGGCGGGGTTCTGCGCCGGGTTGCGCGTGCTCACCACCGACCCGGTGGTGCGCAAGCTGCTGCGCCTGGACGCCGCCGGAGTGCCGATGATGGCCGGGATGTTCCAGCAGGCCGAGGTGATCCTCGAGAGCGCCTCGGCCGCCATGGCCAAGGCGCTGCGCGCAGCCGGAGCGACCATGCCGGATGCGGACCTGGCCGCCGCCGCCGAACTGCATGTGCGCCTGGCCGCCTCCATCGCGCAGATGCCGACGCCGGTGCTCGATGCGCGTGACGAGGCGGCGGTGCGCGCCTACGCGAAGAAGTTCCTGGCGCCGCTGGTCTGGTAGCGCTACGGCGCGTCCTCGCGCACCTGATCCGGCTGCGGGGCGCTCCGCAGCCGGATCACCGCTGCCGCCGAAGCCAGCAGGAATGCCCCCACCACCCACATGGCGGCCTTGCCGTCACCGGTCGCACCGGTGAGCCATCCGGTGACGTACGGGCCGCCGAAGCCGCTGATGTTGCCCAGCGAGTTGATCAAGGCGATGCCGCCGGCGGCCGCGGCTCCGGTCAGGAACGTCGGGGGCAGCGCCCAGAAGACCGGCATCGCGCACATGATCGAGCACGTCGTCACCGTGATCGCGGCCATCGCCAGGTACGGGTTGGCCATGTGCAGCGCTGCTGGGATGCACACGCCGCCGGCGATCGCCGGAACCGCCACATGCCAGATCCGTTCTCCCGTCCGGTCGGCATGGCGTGCCCAGGGCACCATGACGATCGCGGCGATGGCGTAGGGAACAGCGGTCACCAGCCCGCGCTCGATGATGTTCAGGTGGCTGCCGTACTGCTGCTCAAAGCCCGCGATGATGGTCGGCAGGAAGAAGCCGACCGCGTACAGCCCGTAGACGATGCCGAAGTAGACGAAGGCCAGGGTCAGGACCTTGCGGTGGCGCAGCGTCTTCATCAGCGGCCAGTGCCGACCGGTCCCGGCCGTCGCCTGTTCCTCGGCCAACGTGGTTTCCAGCCAACGGCGTTCGTCGGCGTCGAGCCAGCGGGCCGTGGCAGGCCGGTCGGTCAGATAGAACCAGCAGGCGAATGCCAGCGCGATCGCCGGCAGGCCCTCGACCAGGAACATGAACCGCCACCCGGCAAGCCCGAAAACCCCGTGGCCCCAGTCGATGACAAGCGAGGACAAGGTGGCGCCGATCGCCGTCGACACCGGGACCGCCACCATGAACAGGGAAACGGCCCGGGCGCGCTGCTTGGCGGGAAACCAGAGCGTGAGATAGAAGATGATGCCGGGGAAGAATCCCGCCTCGGCGACCCCGAGCAGAAACCGCAGGGCGACCAGGGTTGCCGTGTTGGGCACGAAAGCGATTGCGGTGCTGATGATTCCCCAGGTCAGCATGATTCGCGCCAGCCAGCGCCGAGCGCCGAAGCGGTGCAGCGCGATGTTGCTGGGCACTTCCAGGAGCAGATACCCGAAGAAGAAGATGCCCGAGGCGAACCCGAACATGGTCGCGCTCATGCCGAGCGCGGCATTCATGCCGTTGGGCCCGGCAAAGCCGATGTTGACGCGGTCCAGGTAGTTGACGAAATAGAGCAGCGCCAGAAACGGGATGAGCCGGCGCGTCACTTTCGTGATCGTCGACCGGCCCAGCTCCGATACTGCGGACTCAGGGTTCATCCGCGGCGGCGGTTCAGTCCTCCACCTTGGCCATCGCCAGCACGTCGAGGCGACGGTCCAGCTCGGCCTCGGTCAGCTTGTCACCGATCAGGCCGCGGTCGATCACGGTCTGGCGGATGGTCTTGCGCTCCTTGAGGGCCTGCTTGGCCACCGCGGCGGCCTCTTCGTAGCCGATCGCGGAGTTCAGCGGCGTCACGATCGACGGGCTGGACTCGGCCAGCTCGCGCAGGTGCTCCTCGTTGGCGACCAGTCCGACGATGCAGCGCTCGGCGAACAGGCGCGAGACGTTGGACAGCAGCGTGAAGGACTCCAGCACGTTGCGGGCCATCATCGGGATGTAGACGTTGAGTTCGAAGGCGCCGTTGCCGCCGCCCCAGGTGATCGCCGCGTCGTTGCCGATCACCTGCGCCGCCACCTGGGTGACCGCCTCGGGCAGCACGGGGTTGACCTTGCCCGGCATGATCGAGCTGCCCGGCTGCAGGTCGGGAAGCTGGATCTCGGCCAGACCGGTCAGCGGGCCCGAGCCCATCCAGCGGATGTCGTTGGCGATCTTGGTCAGCGACACTGCGATGGTGCGCAGCGCCCCGGATGCCTCCACCAGGCCGTCGCGGGCCGCCTGGGCCTCGAACGAGTTCTTGGCGGTGCGCAACTCGGTGATCCCGGTCTCGGCGACCAGCACCTCGACCACCTTGGCGCCGAAGCCGTCGGGGGCGTTGAGCCCGGTGCCGACGGCGGTGCCGCCGATCGCCAGCTCACCGAGCCGGGGCAGCGTGGCCTGCACCCTTTCAATACCGGCGGCGATCTGGCGGGCGTAACCGGAGAACTCCTGACCCAGGGTCACCGGGACGGCGTCCATCAGGTGGGTGCGGCCCGACTTCACCACGGTGCGCCACTCGGCGGCCTTGGCGGCCAGCGCGTCGTGCAGCACCTGCAGCGACGGAATCAGGTGGCGCACCGCGGCCTCGGTGGCCGCGATGTGGGTGGCGGTCGGGAAGGTGTCGTTCGAGGACTGCGACATGTTCACGTCGTCGTTGGGGTGCACCGTGACGCCGTTGGCCGCGGCGATCGAGGCGATCACCTCGTTGGTGTTCATGTTCGAGCTGGTGCCCGAGCCGGTCTGGAACACGTCGATGGGGAACTGGTCGTCGTGCTTGCCGTCGGCGATCTCGGCGGCGGCGGCCTTGATGGCGGCGGCCTTCTCCGGGGCCAGCAGACCCAGGTCGGCGTTCACCTGCGCACACGCGCTCTTGAGGAGACCGAGCGCCCGGATCTGGGTGCGCTCCAAGCCGCGCCCGGAGATCGGGAAGTTCTCCACCGCGCGCTGGGTCTGCGCACGCCACAACGCGGTCGCCGGCACCCGGACCTCGCCCATGGTGTCGTGTTCGATGCGGTATTCGATCTCGCTCATAGCTTTTCGGTCCTCGCTTGACGTCAGGGCAGGGGATAGGCGGCGTGGGAGTCGCCGGTGAAGTCGACGGCCGAGTACTCGTTGAGCTTCGACAGCCGGTGGTAGGCCTCGATCATCCGGACGGTGCCGGACTTCGAGCGCATCACGATCGATTGGGTGGTACAGCCGCCGGGGTAGTAGCGCACCCCCTTGAGCAGGTCGCCGTCGGTGACGCCGGTGGCGCAGAAGAACACGTTCTCGCCGGAGACCAGGTCCTCGGTGGTCAGCACCGCATCCAGGTCGTAGCCCGCGTCGAGGGCCTTCTGTCGCTCGGCGTCATCGGTGGGCGCCAGCTGGGCCTGGATCGCTCCGCCCATACAGCGGATCGCCGCGGCGGCGATGATGCCCTCGGGCGTTCCGCCGATCCCGGCCAGCATGTCGGTGCCCGAGTCCGGCCGGCACGCCGAGATGGCGCCGGCCACGTCGCCGTCGGTGATCAGGCGGATGCGCGCCCCAGTGGCCCGGGCGTCGGCGATCAGCTGGGCGTGCCGGGGCCGATCCAGGATGCACACCGTCATGTCACGGGCGGACAGGCCCTTGACCTTGGCCACCGCGGCGATGTTGTCCGCGATCGGCTTGGTGATGTCCAGGACGTCCGCGGCATCCGGGCCGACGGCGATCTTGTTCATGTAGAACACCGCCGACGGGTCGAACATCGCGCCGCGCTCGGCCACCGCCAGCACCGAGATCGCGTTGGGCATGCCCTTGCTCATCAAGGTGGTGCCGTCCACCGGGTCGACCGCGAAGTCGCATTCGGGACCGTCGCCGTTGCCCACCTCTTCGCCGTTGTAGAGCATCGGCGCGTGGTCCTTCTCGCCCTCGCCGATCACCACCACTCCGCGCATCGACACCGAGTTCACCAGTTCGCGCATCGCGTCGACGGCCGCGCCGTCGCCGCCTTCCTTGTCGCCGCGGCCCACCCATCGGCCAGAAGCCATGGCTCCGGCCTCGGTCACCCGCACCAGCTCCAAGGCCAGGTTGCGGTCTGGGGCTTCGCGTCGCGTTGGTCCCGTCATGCCAGTCACGGCTCATGATTCTCCCAGAGCCGGATCGGCTCGATCGAGCTGGGATACTGGCTTCCGTGACCAACGAGCCCCAACCGGCGCCCAAGCCTGCGAAACCACGTCTGCTGCAGGACGGCCGCGACATGTTCTGGTCGCTGGTGCCGCTGGTCCTGGCCTGTGTCGCGCTGGCCGGTCTGGCCGGTACCTGCGCGTTTCGCCCCGGGGGCGTCACCCCCGGCCCGGTGCCGTCCTACGACGCCGTCGCGGCATTGAACGCCGACGCGCAGACCCTCGGTTTTCCGGTGCGGCTGCCACAGCTGCCCGAAGGCTGGCAACCCAACTCCGGCGCCCGCGGCAGCATCACCGACGGGCGCACCGACGCCTCGGGACAGCGGTTGCGCGCGGTGACCACGCGGGTGGGCTACATCAGCCCGAGCGGGATCTACATGAGTCTGACCCAGAGCAACGCCGACGAGAGCGCCCTGGTCGCCTCGATCCAGCCCAATCTGCACCCCACCGGCACCGAGGACGTGGAGGGCACCCGCTGGGTGGTGTATCAGGGCGACGGCGATCCGGTGTGGACCACCCGGTTGGCCGCACCGTCCGGGGCGACGCAGCTCGCGATCACCGGCGCCGGCAGCCCCGCGCTGTTCCGGACCCTGGCGGCGGCCGTGCAGTCGCAGCCGCCGTTACCGGCTACCCGGTAGGCGCGTTCGCGGGGCTGGGTTCGGCTTTGGCCCGAGAGGCCGACCGCCGCAGGCGATTGCCCCGCCGCTGTTTGCGTTCGCGGTTCTGCTCCTGCATTTCCACGCCGTGGTACACCGCCAGATAGACGTCGATGGTGGTGACGATGATGATCATCAGCACCGGGCCGATCACGATGCCCCAGAAGCCGAACATGCCGATACCGGCGAAGACGGACAGCAGCATCAGTGCGGGATTGAGCCGGGCATCGCGGGGCACCAGTATCGGGCGCAGGAAGTTGTCGATGTTGGTCACCACGATCAGGTGGAAGAAGAACACGAACAGCCCGCCGAAGACATTGCCGAACAGCGCCATCCCGATGCCGAACGGCATGGTGACGATGCCGGCCCCGAGCGGGATGATCGACAACGCGGTCAGCACGATCGCGAAGATGAAGAACCCCTGGTGGAACCCGCCGATGTACAGGGAGGTGGCGCCGGCCACCCCCTGGAAGGCCGCGATGACGAACTGTCCGCCCACGGTGCCGCGCACCATCGAGCCCATCTTGGCCAGGTACAGGTCCGTCACCTCGGCGCCCAGGGGGTTGAGCCGGCGGATCAGGGTGAGCACTTCCTCGCGGTGGGTCAACAGGGCAAGGAACACATACAAGAAGATGACCGCCGAGGTGACCGCGCCGACCACACCGCCGACGGCGCCCTCCAGGACGTGCAGCAGCAGCTCGCCGCCCTTCTGCGCCACATTCACCATCGCCGAGCGCAGCGTTTCCATGGTCAGCTCGACGTGCAGGAACGGGACTTTGGCCAGCGCGCTGTTGATGAACTTCAGCACTTTGTCGCCCAGGGCGTTGGGATCGGTGGCCTGTACCCAATCGGCGACCTCGCCCACGGCGCGCGATATCTGCACGACCGCCAGAAAGACCAGCAGACTGACCGGAACGATCACCGCGACCAGTGCCGCCAGCAGAGTGCCGGCCGCTGCCGGGCCGGTCGGCAGCCGGCTGCTCAGCCACCGGAACAACGGTGTGAACAGGTAGGCGCCCACCGCGGCGACCACGATCAGCACGAAGTACGTGCGCAGGAAGTACGCGCCGAAAGCCAGCGCCAGCACGGTGAACACGGCCAGGGCGCGCCGTTGGTTGAGGGTGAATTCCTGGTTCATGGGCGTGGGTCACTCCACTTGTCGGTGATGGCCCGCCACGGGTCGGCGAACTTCTGGCCGGTGCGGTGGTAGGGGGAACGCCGGCGCAGCACGACACGGGCCAGCGGCGCGAGCATCCCCAGCAGGTACCGCTTCACGCCGGCTTGGGCGGTGATCTCGGCCAGCATCTGCGGCAAGGAGTGGTGCTGGAAGCGCAGCGCCTCCTGGGCCCGCCGGCAGTCCATCCAGTCGGTGTTGAACCACCCGTCGTCGTTGTCGGGGTCGCCGAGCAGGCCCGGGGGCATCCCGTTGACCAAGCCCATGGCCGCCGCCATCGCCGGGGCCACATCGCCTTGGAGCTGCCGGTGGGAGTCGTCGCCGCCGATCAGCAGGGTTTCGCCGACCACGGGCGCGGTGGTGGCCGCCACACACGCCGCGGCGACGTCTCGTACGTCCACGGTCTGCAGCCTGCCGTCGGTGGGCAGCAGCTGCTCGAAATACAGGTTGTCGAGATTGACGTAGGGGCCCGGGTCCACGGTGAGCACGCCGCCGAGTCGCAGGATCACCCACTGCAGTGCCGAGTCGCGGACCAGTTGTTCGGCGCGCACCTTGTGGTCGCCGTAGACGTCGGCCGGATGGGTCGGGGTGTCGGCGGTCAGCACGCCGGAAACCGAATGCGGGTTGCGGCAGCCGTATACCGCGATGCTGGACGCCAGAACGAAGCGCGGCGGGTCGGGTTCGCGGGCCGCCGCGGCAAGCAGGTGTCCGGTCGCCTCCACGTTGACCCGGTAGGCCACCTCCCGGCGCAGGTAGATGAAGGGCGGGATCACCGCGGCCAGGTGGATGATCGCGGTGGGCTTGACGGTGGCGACCAGCTCAGCGACCGCTGCGGGGTCGGTCAGGTCGGCGTAGCGCACCTGTACCGCTTTCGGCAGTTTGGCCGCGGCTTTGCGGTTGGCCGGGATGTCGAGGTCGGTCGCGACCACGTCTGCGCGGTCGGCGGCCAACCGGCGGACCACCGCCGAACCCACCAAACCGAACGCTCCCGTCACCAGCACTGTTTTCACACCGTCAATCCTTAGCCGAAAAGCCCCTCGCGCGATGCCGCTTCCGCGCACACCCGAGTTTGCGCGCCGGCAAATTTACGGCCTGACCGGGGGCGATTCGGTTAAAAAAACATCGATTAGCAAAGAAATGCATATTCTTTTCCGAGCGGAGAAAACCGGATCACGATCGGCGGCGCAGCGATGACAGCGGCGACCACTTGCCCCATTTGCGGCAGTCAATGCCTGGCCGGTGCACGGTTCTGCCACTGCTGCGGTGCGGCGACCACCGCCTCGGCCTCCGCGGAGTACAAGCAGGTGACGGTGCTGTTCGCCGACGTGGTCCATTCGATGGGCATCGCCGCGGCCGTGGGCCCCGAGCGGTTACGCGAGATCATGGCCGCCCTGTTCGGCCGCTGTGCCGACGTGGTGGGCCGCTATGGCGGCACGGTGGAGAAGTTCATCGGCGACGCCGTCATGGCGGTGTTCGGCGCGCCGGTGGCGTTGGAGGATCACGCGCTGCGGGCATGCCTTGCCGCGCTGGAAATCCAGCAGCAGGTTCAGCACCTGGCCGTCGAGATCGACCGCGCCGACCGGATCACCTTGGCGCTGCGGGTAGGCCTGAACTCCGGGGAAGTCGTCGCCGGTGGCCTTGGTTCCGGGGCCCTGAGCGGTGCGGCGATCGGCGAGCAGGTCGGCCTCGCGCAGCGGATGGAGTCGGTGGCCCCGCCGCACGGGGTGATGCTCAGCGAATCGACGGCCCGACTGGTGGGGCATGTCGCGGAGCTGGGCGATCCCGAGCTGGTGCACATCAAGGGCGCGGCCGAGCCAGTGTCCGTGCGCCGGTTGCTGTCGGTGTCGCCGGAGCGCCGGCATGCCCGCCGGCAGGACTCGACACTGGTGGGCCGGTCCTGGGAGATGGGCGCGCTGAGGGGAATGCTCGACGAATCGATCGCCGGGACCGGCTGTGTGGTGGGGGTGGTGGGCGCGCCCGGCATCGGCAAAAGCCGGATCGCCCGTGAAGTCAGCGCATTGGCGCGACGTCGCGGGGTCGAGGTCTTCGTCGCCTACTGTGAATCGCACGCCCGCGAAATCCCTTTCTACACAGCGGCTGCCCTGCTGCGAACCGTGTTCGGGATTGACAGTCTCGACGACGAGTCGGCGCGTCAGCGCATCGCGGAGCGCGCGCCGGACTCAGATCCCGAAGACCTGCTGCTGCTCGAAGATCTCCTCGGCGTTCGCCGCGGCGGCGACGAGCTGCCCGCCGTCGATCCCGACGCCCGGCGGCGCCGGCTGGCCCGGCTGGTCAAGGCCGTGTCGTTGGCGCGCACGACGCCGGCGGTCTACGTCGTCGAGGATGCCCACTGGATCGACGAGGTGAGCGATGTGCTGCTCGCGGATCTGGTCGGTGCGACCCGGCAAGCCCCGTCGCTGGTGCTGATCACCTACCGGCCGGAGTACCAGGGGAGGCTCACCCAGACGGCCGGATCGCAGACCATCAACCTCGGGCCGTTGCATGCAGCGCAGACAGCCATGCTGGCCGGCGAATTGATCGGCTCCCACTCGTCAGCGGCGGCACTGCGCGGGCAGATTGTCGAGCGGGCAGCCGGCAATCCACTGTTCGCCGAGGAGATGGTCCGCGATCTGGCCGAGCGCGGCGTTCTGACCGGGTCACGCGGCCACTACACCTGCGAGGTCGGCGATGCCGAGCTCGTGGTTCCGGCAACCGTGCAGGCCACCCTGGCCTCCCGCATCGACCGGCTCCCGCCGGCGGTCAAAGGAACCTTGAGTGCCGCATCCGTGATCGGCCTGCGGTTCGACGCCGAGCAACTCGCCCTGCTCGACGCCGACGCACAGATCGCCCCGCTGCTCGACGCGGAACTCATCGATCAGGTGCGGGTCGCCCCCGTTGCCGAATACGCGTTCCACCACCCACTGGTGCGCATCGTGGCCTACGAAGCGCAACTGAAGTCGCAGCGGGCCGCGATGCACCGGCGACTCGCCGCGGCCATCGAACAACGCCAACCAGAGCCGCACGACGAGGATGCGGCGATGATCGCCGAGCACCTGGAGGCCGCTGAGGAACTGCCCAGCGCCTTCGGCTGGCACATGCGTGCCGGCGCGTGGGCGCAACACCGCGACATCCGTGCCGCGCGTGTCAGTTGGGAGCGGGCCCGCGCCGTGGCCGACCGGCTGCCCCTCAACGATCCGGCCCGCTCGGCAATGCGGATCTCCCCGCGAACCCTGTTGTGCGGCAGCGTATGGCGGGTGGGCGGCGGTGTCGAAGACACCGGCTTCGAGGAACTGCGGGAGCTGTGCACCGCCTCGGGCGACTCGGTGTCACTGGCGATCGGGATGGCGGGCCTGTTGACCACCATGGCATTTCATTCCCGCTATCAGGAAGTTCCGCGGGTCACCACGCAGTTCGTCGACCTGCTGGAGGCCGTCGGCGACCCTGAGCTGACCGTCGGCCTGCTGTTCGCCGCGCTGTGGGCCAAACTCGAGCCCGCCGACGCGATGCCGGGCCTGCGGCTGGCGCAGCGACTCATCGAGCTGGCCGGCGGCGACCCCGAGAAGGGAAACCTGCTGCTCGGTTCGCCACTGACGGCCGCCATCGCGGTGCGGGGCGTTTTCAGCATGGTGCTGGGACGTCCGGGCTGGCGGGATGACATCGATGTGGCGGCCGAGATGGCCCGCGCCTTCGACCCCACCACCCGCGCCGTCACGGTGATGTTCCACTGCCTGCTGGTCGCGCAAGGCGTGATCCCGGTGGATGTCGCGTTGCGCAGCAGTGCCGGCATCGTGGAAGTGGCTGAGCAGTCCGGAGACGAATTCGCCTTGGCCGCTGCCCGCTTGGCCCGGGGTATCGCGCTGGCGCACTGCAGCGGCCCGGATCGCGAACAGGGCCTGGAACTGCTGACGCTGGCGCGCGAGGCGGCGCACAACCAGCGATTCATCGTCAGCCTCGCGCAGGTGGCCGACACCCAGAGCGCCCTGCAGATGGCGCAGACCGGGGATCTCGATGGCGCAGTGGGGATGATGCGCGCGGTGGTCCGGACGCTGTTCGACAGCGGTGTCGTGCTCTGGTACGTGCCGGCCGCCATCGGCTTGGTGCAACTGCTGTTCGACCGCAATGGACCCGGCGACCCCGAGGAGGCCGAAGCCGTGCTGGAGGGCTTCGCCGCGGCGGTGGACGTGTCCGAGCTGAGCTTGTTCGACACCTGGCTCCTGCACGGCCGTGCGTTGCTGGCGCGGGCCCGGGGTGATTGCGCCGCCTACGGCGAGTACGCCAAACGGTACCGGGAGAAGGCGGCGATCTGCGGCTACCCCGGCCACGTGGTGATGGCGGAGGCGATGACGTGAGCCCAACAACCTTGTCGTGGAAACTGACTGGTCGCACTAAACAGATGGATGTGCTCGAGGAGACCCTGTCGGGCACGGAGGTCGCCGGTGCCGTGGTCTGTGGCGCCGCGGGGGTCGGCAAGAGCCGGGTCTGCCGTGAGGCACTCAGCGCTGCGGCGTCGCAGGGGTGCCACATGCGTTGGGCGGTCTGCACATCGGCGGCGCGCAGCGTCCCGCTCGGTGCCTTCGCGGAGTGGGTACCGCCGGCGGTCACCGATACCGTTCTGTTGGTGCGCAGCGTGATCGAGGCGCTGACGGCTTCCGGGCCCACGGTGGTCTGTGTCGATGACGTGCACCTGATCGACGACCTGTCGGCATTCGTGGTGCAACAGATCGTGCAGCGCGGCCTGGCCAAGGTGTTCGTGACCGTCCGTGTCGATGAGCCGATTCCCGCATCGGTGCATGAGATATGGGCGGCCGGCCGATTCACCTGGCTTGATCTGGAGCCGCTGTCGTTGGAGGAGACCGCCGAGTTGCTGTCGGTCACGTTGGACGGTCCGGTGGATTTCGCCGCTGCGCAACGGTTGTGGAGGCTCACGCGCGGAAATGCGCTGTACCTGCGCAACATCGTCGAGCACGAGATGGCCGAAGGCCGAATCGTTCGCCAGCACGGATACTGGCGCTGGATCGGTGATCCGACCATTCCGGCCGGCCTCGCCGGGTTTCTCGAACCCCGCATCGCAGCGCTGCCCAGGCCGGTCGGCGACGTGATCGAGGTGCTCGCTGTCGGGGAGCCACTCGATCTGGGGGCCTTGAGCCGCATCACCAGTGCGGCTGCGGTGGAAGAGGCCGAGACCCGCGGCCTGATCGCCCTTGAGCCCGCCACCGGCGGGGTGCAGGTACGGCTGGCACACCCCCTCTACGGGGAGGTGTGCCGTAGCCGCGCGGCCGCCACTCGGCTGCGACGGCTGCGCGGCGCGGTCGCCGAAGAACTGGCCGCATCCGAGGACCGCGAGGACATCGCTGCGGTGGTCCGTCGCGCGACCTTGGCGCTCGAATCCGATCTCGCGCCGGACGCCGAGCTGTTCACCAAGGCGGCCAGCGGCGCCGTCTGGCTGGCCGACCTGGCCCTGGCCGATCGCCTGGCGCGGGCGGCCGTCCGGGCCGGCGCCGGTGCCGAGGCCAGCTTCATCTCCGCGCATGCGCTGTCGTGGCTGGGACGTGGTGAGCAGGCCGATGCGGTGCTGGCCCAGGTCGGTACCGACGATCTCACCGACCGAGACCGCGCCAAGCTGGCATACCTGCGGTCCAGCAACATGCTCTGGGCCCTGGGCGAACCGCAGCGCGCCAAGGAGCTCATCGACGCCGCCGCAAGCACCGTGTCGGCCAAAGACCGCGCCTACATCGACGCATTTCTGGCCGTGTACTGGTTTGCCACCGATGAGCTCGAGATGGCGCGGGACGCTTGCGGGCAGCTGGATCTGCAGGCCCTGCCGCCGGTCGTCGGCGTCGAAATCGCCTGGGTGCTCAGCGCTGTCTGCGCAGATGCCGGACGTCTGGCCGAGGCCCTGGCCGCCGCGAACGCCGGCTACGCCATCGCGGCTCGCTCGCTGGATGCCCCCCAGATGATGTTCAACATCGCCGATGCCCATGTCAGCGCCCTGGTGCTGGCAGGCTGCAATGGTGACGCCCGCAACGTGGCGGAACAGACGCGCTGCAGGGCCGCTGACCTGCCCGGCGCGGCGCAGTTGCTCGGCACGGCAATCGCGGGTCGTGCGGCGGTGTGGGCCGGCCGCCTTGATGCCGCCGGCCACCTGCTGGACCGGGCCGACGCCGGATTCGCCGGCACCGGCCATGCCCTGGGCTGGGGATACCGGTACCTGCTGCCGCGCATCACCGCACTGGCCATGCGCGGTGCGGCCGACGAGGCCGCCGGCGCGCTCGATGCGCTCGACGGGCTGCGGCGGCCATTCCGGCCGCTCGACTATGAGCGGAGCCTGGCCCGCGCCTGGGTGTCGGCCGCCCAGGGTGCGGTCAGCGAGGCGATCACCATGGTGCTGGCGGCGGCGCAGCGGGCCGGGGCGCGCGGTCAGTTCGCCGCCGAAGTGATGTGCCTGCAGACCGCCGCACAGTTCGGCGACAGCTCCGGTGCGCCACGGCTGTGCGAGCTGGCGGCGATGGTCGAGGGGCCGCGAGCGGGAATCGCCGCCCGATTCGCGGCCGCGCTGCGCGATGGCGACGGGCCGGAATTGGTGGCGGTGGCCGAGGATTTCGAGGGCATTGAGGACGTGGTGGCTGCCGTCGATGCCATGGCCCACGCCGCGCTGGCCTACCGCCGCCACGACCTGCGGGGGTCGGCGTTGGGTTGCTGCGCGCGTGCGGCAGCGCTGGCCGAACGATGCGGCGGCGCGAGCACCCCGGCCTTCCGGCAGGCCGCCGAACCGCTGCCGCTGACCGACCGGGAGACCGAGATCGTGATGCTGATCGGACAGGGACTGTCCAACCGCGCCGTCGCGGAGCGACTGACCCTGTCGGTGCGCACCGTGGAAAGCCATATCTACCGGGCGATGCTGAAAACCGGCACCACCAACCGTGACGAACTCGCGGCCCTGCGGCCCCGGCATCGGAGTTAGCAGTAGCGCCCCGGTGTTCTCCTGACCACCGCTACCCGGGTCACATCGCCTCAGCCCAGTCGAGGTGATGCTCGAAGCCGAACGATTCCGCCTTGGCGCGGTAGTCCCGCACCCTGTCGAAGGCGTCATGGTCACCGCGTGCCTGCGCCAGCAGCGCATTCAGCCGCAGCAGGGTGACCTCGCACAGCGCCGAGTCCTGCGCGGCGGGGTGACCGGCGAGCCAGCCGACGGCGTTTTCGGCCTCCGCCAGATCGCCCGCGGCGTTGCGTTCCAGCAGCGTCTGAACCAGCACCCCGGTTGCCCAGGCACCGTAGAAGAGGTTCCCGGCCTGGCACAGGCTGGCGACGGCGTCGCGCAGCACCGGGATCGCGGCATCGCAGTCGCCGTCGCGGGCGGTCTCCCGGGCGATCCACACGTCGGTGACCGGGATGAGGAACAGCGCGCGCTTGCGCAGCCAGATGGCGCGGCTCTGCATCATCGACTCAAGTCCCCGACGACGGTCGGCGGGATCGTCCCGATTGAGCAGCACCACCCCCAACGCGTAGCCGGCCAGGCCCAGCGCGCGATCGCTGCTGGCCCGCCGGGCGGCGCGCACCGCTTCCTCGCCGGCACGCTGCGCGGCCGCACTGGGCCGAAGCGCCCCGTGCTGAACCGCGAAACCATAGGTCCAGGCGACCGTGCTGGCGAGTGTTTCGGGATTGCTTCGGCGGGCCATAGCCACGGCGGCGTGCAGGTCATCGCGCCAGCCGGGGCGGCCCAGCCACCACCGCGCGGTGCCCCGCCAGGCCAGCGCGATCGCCAGGGGTGATCCCACCCCGAAGCCGGCGCCCTTCTCCGGGTCGCCGTCGGCCAGGTCGACGATGCTCTGCGACCACCGCAGGATCGCCGCGACATCGCCCACGCACAGCCAGTTGACGAAGGCGATGAACGCCAAACCCATGGTGTGCGAGCGGTTCCCGATCGCTTCGAACAACGCCATCTGCTGGGAGGCCAGCTGCGCGCCCTCGCGTGAGCGGCCCGCGTAGAGCAGCTCGGTGGCCAGGGCGGTCATCCCGATGGCCAGGGACATCTGGTCTCCGGCCGCGTCGCACAACTGTTTGAGCTCGTCGAACCGGCTCCGGCTGTGCTGAACGTCGCGGGCCTGCCAGTCGGTGGCGCACAACATGGTTCGTGGGGCGATGCGCATGGACAACTGTTCCGGTTGCTCGGCGGGCAGTGCGTCGGCGATGCGGTACGCCCGCTCCCAGCTGCTTCGGGCTGCCACCAGATCGCGGTTGGCCGACCAGGCCCCGGCACGCATGTGCCAGGTGTAGGCCGCGGGCAGATCGCCGGCCGCCTGCAGATGCTCGGCGATCAGCGCGGCACTGTCGTCCACCGCGCCGCCGGCCCGTTCCTGGATGGCGCCGGCGAGCATGTGGTGCCAGCGGGCACGGTCGGTGGTCAGTTGCGACTCGTAGGCCACGGCGTGGATCAACGGATGGCGAAAGGCGTACTCGGCGTGGGGGGCCGCCCGCAGCTGCTCGATCAGCTGGGCGTGCAGCAGTTCGTCCAGCCCGCCCTCGCAGATTCCCAGTGCGGCAAGTAGTTCCATGCCGAAGCGGGTGCCGATCACCGAGGCCGCGTTCAACGTCCGTTTGGCTCCGCTGCTGAGTTGGTCGATGCGGGCCTCGATTGCCGCCTGCACCGTGACCGGAACGGTGACCTCGGCGGCCTGGGTGGGACAGGTGTAGTGGCCGTGGCCGCCGGTCAGCGCACCGCGCTGGGCCAGTTCGCGCACCATCTCTTCGGCGAAGAACGGGTTGCCGGCTGCCCGGCCGGCGATGATCTGCCTCAGCTCCTCAACCGAGGGATGCGCCCCCAACAGCTCGCCGGTCAGCGTGGAGATCTCGGAATCATCCAGTGGTGCAAGGACTATGGTCTGGCCGTGCGGCGTCCGCAGGGGTCCATGAAACTCCGGGCGATAGGTGATCAGCACCATCGCGGGGGAGCGGGGGATCTCGGCAAGAAGATCGGCGATCAGCGACTCGCTGGCACCGTCGATCCAGTGCGCGTCTTCGATGATCAGCAGTGTCGGTTCGGCGCGGGCCAACAATGCCGCTTTGATCAGCGTGGTCAGCCGGAGCCGGCGGACGTCCGGGTCGATCTGCGGTGGCGCCAGTTCGGGGTCGGCGATGCCCAGCAGGTCGTCGAGCAGGCGCAGATCCTGCCGATCGGCATGGGGCAGGCGCGCGCGCAGCTGCGCGCGGGCGTCTGCGCCGCGCCGGTCCGCCAGGCCGGTACCGGCCCGCAGCAACCTCGCGACGGTATGCAGGGGCACGTCGCGGGTGTGCGACTCGCAGAAAGTCCAGACCACCGCCAGCCCGCGACGTGCCGCAGTCAACGCCGCCTCGCGGGCCAGCCGGGTCTTGCCGATACCCGGCGCTCCCACCACGTGTGCCACCTGTCCCCGGCCGTGGGTCGCGTGGTCCAGCATCGTCACCACGGTGGCCAGCTCCCGGTTTCGGCCGATGAGCCGGGACTCGGTACGCCGCGCGCCGTGATGCCGTCCGGTCATGCCCAGCAGCCGACGCGCCGGGACGGGGTCGGGCACTCCCTTGATGCGCACCGACTCGGGCTCACCCAGGACAGCCGCGCCTTCGACCAGGCGGGCCGTTGAGACGCTCAGCATGATCCCGCCGGGGGGAGCGACCGATTCCATGCGTTGGGCCATGCCGACTTGGGCGCCCACGGCGGTGTAGCCGAACTGCCCCGAGCCCATCCCGCCGGCGACCACCTGGCCGGAGTTCAGGCCGACCCGCAGCCGCAAGGCGATGCCGTCGCGCGCGCCGATCTCGTCCGCCAGCCGCTGGGCTTGCCGCTGAAGGTCCAAGGCCGCCAGACAGCCGCGTACGGCGTGGTCTTCCAGGGCGACCGGGGCGCCGAACACCGCCATGATCCCGTCGCCGGTCCACTGGGTCAGTGTGCTGCCGTAGCGCCGCAGCACCGCCGCGCAGCGGTCGGCGAGCTCGGCCATGATCTCGCGCAGCCGCTCGGCGCCCACCGACGCGGCGATGTCCATGGACTGCACCACATCGGCGAACAGCACCGTCACCTGCTTGTATTCGGCCGGGGGCGGGGCAGTCGAGACCGCCGTTCCGCACTCGTTGCAGAACTTGAAGCTCGCCGGCAGCCCCGTGCCGCATGAACCGCACACCAGGGCTGGCGGGTCGGCTGACGGCCCGACGCCGTTCACATCGTTATCGTGGCACCGCCGGACCGGGGCCGCGACGCTTCGGCCGCGAAATCTCGCGGCGGGTTGAGATTGCAGTGTTTCGCCACTGAGCGCACCTCCCCGCACGCGAGTGACGATTTGTCGATCACACCCTCACGGAGGGGGCAGATCATGTTCGCATCAGTCATACCGTTGACGCACGCGATTTCCACGCTGGTGATCGGCGCGGTACGCGCGTTGTACCCGAGGCCGACCGAGGATGTCTGGCGGCCACCACGGCACTATCCGCCGCAGCCCAACGCCATGTTCGGAGATGCCGCCATGGCGCGGGAAATGCATCGGCTGTGAGCGGTGGCCGCTACTCCGGATGGGGTTCGGCGACCACCGTCGCCAGGTGCGGGTGCGCCTCGGCTTTGACCTGCTCGAAGAGCCGCTTGTAGTACGGCAGGCAGTCGGCCATCGCCTGTTCGGTGGTGAACAGCGGCTGATAGCCGAGCTGGCGGCGGGCCTTGTCGATCGAGAAGTAGTTGTTCAGGTAAAGCCGCTCCACCGCACCGGGTTCCAGCAGCGGTTCGGGAAGCCCGAACCGGAAGTGCAGCCACTGCCAGGTGAACATGACGTCGCGCACCATGCGCCCGGAAACCCGCAGCCGCGGCCAGCGCTCACCACACGCCTCGACGACCGGGCGGGCGAACTCGAACATGTTGATCGGTTCGCCGTCGTTGATGAAGTAGGCCTGGCCGGGCGCCGATCCGCCCGGCACCAGGTGCTGCGCGGCCAGGATGAAGCCGTGGATGAGGTTGTGCACGTAGGAGTTGTCGAGCTTGGCGTGTTTGCTGCCGATCAGGACTTTGACGTGACCGGCGACCACGCTTTCGAACAGCTTGCGGAACATGGTCTGGTCGCCGTCGCCCCAGATTCCCGACGGGCGAATCGAACACGTCAGCATGCCCTGACCGTCCGGGCCGCCGTTCTCCTCCAGCACGAACTTCTCGGCGACCACCTTGGTCTCGGTGTAGAGGTCGTTGAACTTGGTCGTGTAGGCCATGTTCTCGTCGCCGCCCGAGATGGCCTTGCCACCCATCACCACACTGTTGGAGGCGGTGTAGACAAAGCGTTTCACCCCGGCCCGCTGCCCGGCCAGCACCAGGTTCTTGGTGCCGTCGACGTTGACCGCGAAGCTGCGCCGGCGGATCTCGTCGGTGACCTTCGCGCCGCCCTGCAGATCGATGATCGCGGCGGTGTGAAAGATCGTGTCGATGCCGGCGACCGCGGCGGCCACCGTCTGCGGGTCGCAGATGTCGCCTTCGACCTTTTCCAGGTTGGGATGCTCGGGCAGCGACGACGGCGCACGGTCGAAGGACCGCACCCGGTAACCGCGCTCCAGCAGCGTCCTGACGAAATTGGTGCCGACGAATCCGGAGCCCCCCGTGACCAGTACCCGGCCCAGCTCGGTAGTCAGTGATGGATCACCCATCGGGCGAGCATAACTGAACGTGTTCCAGTTCCAGTGGCCGAATTCACGCCTGGGGTTCGTCGCCGGGCTCGGCGTCGAGCGCTTCCTGCACCCGGCGGCGGGCGCCCGCCAGGTGCTCCTCGCACCGTTTGGCCAGCTGCTCGCCCCTTTCCCAGAGGCTCAGCGAGGCGTCGAGGTCCAGCCCGCCCTGCTCCAGGCGCTGCACCACATCGATGAGCTCGTCGCGGCACTGCTCGTAGCCGAGCTCACTAACGGGTGTCAGCGGATCGCGCTCAGCTGCCATCGATACGTCCTTCACTTGTCGCTGCGATCGCACCGTCGGCGACCCGAATCCGCAACCGGGTGCCCGCCGCGGCGTCTTCGACCGAGCGCAGTACCTGCGGCCCGCCGGCGGCGACGGTTTGGACCACGGCGTAGCCGCGCGCCAAAGTGGCGGCCGGGCCCAGCGTAGCCAGCCGCGCCGACAGATGCGCCACGCGTTCGGTCTGGACGTCGATCAGCCGGATCACATCGCGGCGCACCGCGCTCAGGGCGCGTTGCACCTGGTCGCCGCGCTCGGTCAGCGCGCGCAGCGGGTCGGCCAGCACCGGCCTGCTGCGCAACTGGGCGAGCACGCGGTCCTCGCGCACCACCCAGTTCCGCACGGCTTGGGCGCTGCGGCGGCGCAGGTCGTCGACCAGTGCCTGTTCGGCGGCGGCGTCCGGGACGATCTTCTTGGCTGCGTCGGTGGGGGTGGCCGCGCGCAGGTCGGCGACCAGATCGCACAGCGGACTGTCCGGCTCGTGGCCGATCGCGCTGACCACGGGGGTGGTACAGGCGGCGATCGCCCGGCACAGGGTTTCGTCGGAGAACGGCAGCAGGTCCTCGACACTGCCGCCGCCGCGGGCCAGCACGATCACCTCCACGTCGGTGTCGGCGTCGAGTTCGCGCAGCGCCGCCACCATCTGCGCAACAGCCGTCGGCCCCTGCACCGCGGTGTTGCGCACGGCGAAGCGCACCGCCGGCCAGCGGGTGCCGGCCACCGACATGACGTCGTGCTCGGCGGCGCTGGCGCGCCCGGTGATCAGGCCGATGGTGCCCGGCAGGAACGGCAGGGGCCGTTTGAGCCGCGGATCGAACAACCCCTCGGCGTCCAGCAGCCGGCGCAGCCGTTCGATGCGGGCCAGCAGCTCACCGATGCCCACCGGGCGGATGGCGCTCAATCGCAGCGAGAAGGTACCCCGGGCGGTGTAGAAGTTGGGCTTGCCGCAGACCACCACCTGGGTGCCCTCGGTCAGCTTGACCGGCGACCCGGACACCAGCTCGGGGCTGCACGTCACCGTCAGGGACATGTCGGCGGCCGGATCGCGCAGCACCATGAACACCGTGCGTACCCCGGGGCGCAGATTGATCTGGGTCAGCTGCCCCTCCACCCACACCGACCCCAGCCGGTCGATCCAGCCCTTGACCCGGACGGCAACCGCGCGGACCGGGAACGGGTTCTCGGCGGATTCGCCCGGGGCGGGGCCGGTCACTTGACGGTGGTGCGGGTGATCCTGTTGGCCAGCAGCGTCTGGAACGGTGCCCGGGCCTTGGTGGCCTCCTCGTAGGCCAGCAGCGTCTCCAGCTCGTCGAGGCTCAGCGAGGCCAGCCGGGCCCGCAGCTGGGCCAGCGTCAGCGAGCCGTAGTCCAGTTCGTCGACCAGGTCGGGGACGGGCACCTCCGCGCCCGCGTCCTGGCCGCCCTTGGCCTCGGCGGCGGGCTTGGCGGGCGCGCTCGGCGGGGCCACGGCATCGTCGGCGTCGTCGCCGTCCTCGTTGCTGTCACTGAACGAATAGAGCGCAAAGCGCCCTTCGGTGCGCTGGCCGGTGTCGGCGTCGTCGAAGGCCGCGGCGCTCCCGCCGTCGTCGACGTCGTCGTCGAAGGTGGCCCACTCCGGCTGCTCGTCCTTGGGCGGGAACAGTGACTCGAGGGTGGAGTCGCCCTTGTTGACCAGTTCGGCGACGCCCTGCTGCCAGCGCATCACCGCGTGCGCGGCCTGGCTGGCCAGCGTCATCGGGTAGGTCAGGATGGTTTGCGGCAGCTTCATGGTCTCCTCGACCGCGACGGTGGCCGCGCCGACCAGAAGCCGGACTCCAAAGGGTGCATTTGCCATGGGCTCCAGCCTGCCTTACCTGCCGTTCATCTCCAAGTATCGGGTGGCGTGCCGCGAGCTGGCGGTCCCGAGTCGGCAGACCGTACGCTGGGTGCCATGCCGCCGACCCTCGATGTGGAGAGCTCTGCCAACCCGGGATCGCCCGTCCCCGCCACCCACACCGGGAAGCGGGTGTTACTGGCCGAGCCGCGCGGCTACTGCGCGGGAGTGGACCGGGCGGTGGAGACCGTGGAGCGGGCGCTGGAGAAGCACGGTGCACCGGTGTACGTGCGCCACGAGATCGTGCACAACAAGCATGTGGTGGACACCCTGACGAACAAGGGCGCGGTCTTCGTACACGAGACCGACGAGGTGCCCGAGGGCGCGATGGTGGTGTTCTCCGCGCACGGGGTGGCCCCGACCGTGCACGAGTCGGCCGCCGAGCGCAGCCTGCGGGTGATCGATGCGACCTGCCCGCTGGTGACCAAGGTGCACAACGAGGCGAAGCGGTTCGCCCGCGACGGCTACGACATCCTGCTGATCGGCCACGCCGGCCACGAGGAAGTGGTCGGCATCATCGGTGAGGCGCCCGACGACGTGCAGCTGGTCGACGGCCTGGACGCGGTGGACTCGGTGCGGGTGCGCGACGAGAACAAGGTGGTGTGGCTGTCGCAGACCACGCTCAGCGTGGACGAGACGATGCAGACCGTGGTCAAGCTCCGGGAGCGGTTCCCCAACCTGCAGGATCCGCCCAGCGACGACATCTGCTACGCCACCCAGAACCGCCAGACCGCGGTCAAGGCGATGGCCCCGGAGTGCGAGCTGGTGATCGTGGTGGGGTCGCGCAACTCGTCGAACTCCAACCGGCTGGTGGAGGTGGCGCTGGGTGCCGGTGCCGGTGCCGCCCACCTGGTGGACTACGCCGACGACATCGACCCGGCGTGGCTGTCACCCGAATCCGGGCCGGTGCAGACCATCGGCGTCACCTCGGGTGCCTCGGTACCGGAGATCCTGGTCCGCGGGGTGCTGGAGCGGCTGGCCGAGTACGGCTACGCCACGGTGTTCCCGGTGGCCACGGCCAACGAGACGCTGGTGTTTGCCCTGCCCCGCGAGATTCGGCCCAATCGCCGCTGACGCGGTTCGCGAGCGCGGGCACCGAGCGCCCTGGCGCCAATCAGATGTCGAACTCCCAGGAGTCCGCTTCCCCGCGGGCCTGGCGCGCGCGGGTACGGGGCTGCGCCTCGGCGTCGTCGCCGCCGGACTTGCGGTAGCGCACCTGCGAGACCGGATGCCGGGTGCCGGCGCCGCGGCCCTCGGCGGGCGGCGGCTGGCGGCGGCGGGAAACCGATTCGGGCGCCTCACCGGGCCGGTAGCCGCGCCCCGGTACATCTCGGGCAGCGCGGGAGCGCTCACTGCTGCGTGCCGAGTCGTGCGGCGGGCGTCCGACGGGCCGCGGCTCGGCGGTCCAGTCCGGGGCGGGCCGCCGGCGGGGCTGGCGCTCGTCGCGGGCGTCGGGCGCCGGGCGGCGCCGCCGCTGCTGCGGGGAGTCGCCGCGGCCCTCGGCGGCCGGGCGACGGCGCGGGCGCTGCCCGGTCCCGTCGTCCATGCCCGGGCGCACGTGCCGCGAACGGGTCGGCGCTGCGCCGCCGGCCGCGCCACGACGCTCACCCGCGCGGGGGCGGGATCGCGATGCCGAGGTCTCCCGCGCGGCCCGGCGGGCCTCCGCGGTGGCCCGGCGGGGACGCTCACCGGGACGCTTGTCCCGGGTGGCCGGCTGCTCGATGGCATGCGCGGCGTCGCGATTGAGGACCGTGCCGAGCAGCGCGCCGAGGCGGCCGCTGAGGGTGGCCCGCTGCGGGGTTTCGGGCTTCTGGGCCGCGGGTCGGGCGCTGGCGTCCAGCATGCCCAGATACCAGCGCACCATCCCGATCAGCAGCACCGCCGCGGCGGTGAACAGCATCAGCGGGAAGCGTTCGATCAGCGGATATCCGCAGTTGATGACGATGGCTTTCAGGCCGGGGAAGCCGCCGCCGCGGAACATCCAGTACGCGGCGGGCACCACGACGAACAGGATCAGCGGCGGCTGGACCACGGTGGTGAACACCGCCGACTGCTGCACCATGAGCACCGCGGCCAGGCAGCCCAAGGCGTACAGGGTCGAGAAGACGATGGTCAGCTCTTTGTCGCCGGAGCCGGCGTCAAAGGCCACGCCGACCGCGGCCGCGACCACCGCCACCGCGACCGCACTCCACCAGGGCAGCCCGGCGATGGTCGGCAAGATGGAACGGTCGTCCGCGGCCACTGCCGACTTCTCCCGCGCTACTGCCACACGAAGACGGTACCGGCTGGCGACGGCGGGGGCGCACGGCGGCACGCGCGGCGCTCTAGACTTGGCTTCCCGTGAGCCTGAGCCTGGGAATTGTGGGGTTGCCCAACGTCGGTAAGTCGACCCTGTTCAACGCGTTGACGCACAACGATGTGTTGGCGGCCAACTATCCGTTCGCGACGATCGAGCCCAACGAGGGCGTCGTACCGCTGCCCGATCCCCGGCTGGCCAAGCTGGCGGAGATCTTCGGCTCCGAGCGGATCCTGCCGGCGCCGGTGACGTTCGTCGACATCGCCGGCATCGTCAAGGGCGCCTCGGAGGGGGCCGGGCTGGGCAACAAGTTCCTGGCCAACATCCGCGAATGCGACGCCATCTGCCAGGTGGTCCGGGTCTTCTCCGACGACGACGTGGTGCACGTGGACGGCAAGGTCGACCCCGAAGCCGACATCGAGGTGATCGCCACCGAGCTGATACTGGCCGACATGCAGACCCTGGAGAAGGCGATCCCGCGGCTGGAGAAAGAGGCCCGCAACAACAAGGACCGCAAGCCCGTGCACGAGGCCGCCGTGGCCGCCGCGGCGATCCTCGACACCGGCAAGACCCTGTTCGCGGCCGGGGTGGACCCCGCCCCGCTGCGCGAGCTGAACCTGCTGACCACCAAACCGTTCCTGTATGTGTTCAACGCCGACGAGACGGTGCTCACCGACGAGGCGCGGGTGGCCGCGCTGCGCGAGCTGGTGGCCCCGGCCGACGCGGTTTTCCTCGACGCCAAGATCGAAGCCGAGCTCGCCGAACTCGACGACGAGTCGGCGATGGAACTGCTGGAGTCCATCGGGCAGACCGAACGCGGCCTGGACGCGTTGGCCCGCGCCGGTTTCCACACCCTGAAGCTGCAGACCTACCTGACCGCCGGCCCCAAGGAGGCGCGGGCCTGGACCATCCACCAGGGCGACACCGCGCCGAAGGCGGCCGGGGTGATCCACACCGACTTCGAGAAGGGCTTCATCAAGGCCGAGGTGGTCTCCTTCGACGACTTGGTCGAGGCCGGGTCGATGGCCGCGGCCAAGGCCGCCGGCAAGGTGCGCATGGAGGGCAAGGACTACGTCATGGCCGACGGGGACGTGGTGGAGTTCCGGTTCAACGTGTAGGGCTGGTGCGAACGCCGTTTTGAACCAGTGGTTGATGCTGGAGATTTCGATGGTGGCGTTTGCTGCGAGCTGACCCAGCGGGTGTGAGCGGGTTCGCACGTTAAATTGTCGAAACATCTGGTGCGCAATGGGCAATTAGGCGGTTAGCTATCGGTACCTGCGGATAGAGGGAGCCCCGGATGGCTGCGGACAAGCCGCGATTGCGGCCGGTCTCGGATGACCCGATCCGAGTCGAATACCGAACCGTGCATGGCTATCTCCGGGCGTATCGGGTGGCCGGGGACGGGCCGCCGCTGCTGTTGATCCACGGGATCGGCGACAACTCGTCGACCTGGGAGCCGCTGATCCCGCTGCTGGCGCAGAAGTACACGGTGATCGCCCCGGATCTGCTCGGTCACGGGCTCTCGGATCAGCCGCGCGCTGACTACTCCGTTGCCGCGTTCGCCAACGGCATGCGAGATCTGCTGTCGGTCTTGAGCTTTGATCGAGTGACGGTCATCGGGCACTCCTTGGGCGGCGGGGTGGCGATGCAGTTCTGCTACCAGTACCCGCAGATGGTTGAGCGGCTGGTGTTGGTGGCCGCCGGCGGCGTGAAGCGCGAGGTCAACCCCGCGCTGCGGCTGGCGTCGCTGCCGGCCGCACCACAGGCGCTGGCCGCACTGTCGGTGCCAGGATTCGAGACAGCGCTTCGGATGGTTCGGGGGCGGCTCGACAACGTGAGCCTGCCGCCGCTGCTGGTCGATCTTCCCGAGATCCTGCGTGTGCTCGGTGATTTGAGGTCGCCGAACAAGCGGGCGGCGTTCGTGCGGACGCTTCGCGCCGTGGTGGATTGGCGCGGGCAGATGGTCACCATGCTCGACCGCAGTTATCTCACCGAACGACTCCCGATCATGATCGTCTGGGGCACCCACGATCTGGTGCTGCCGTACTCGCACGCCAAGCTCGCACACGCCGCCATGCCGCATTCGCGGCTGGAAACCTTCGTCGATTCCGGGCATTTCCCGTTCCGTGACGACCCGCTGCGGTTCGCCGACCTCGTCGACGACTTCATAACCAGCACCGTGCCGCTGGATTTCGACCTGGAACGATGGCGTCGGCTGCTCACCGACGGAGCGACCGACCCAGCGGTGACGGATCCGGATGAGGAGCTCCTGCGCGCGTTGTCCGACGGCCGCAGCGCCACCTGACCCGCGGGGTCTGGCCTGCCGCAGAGAAGTCGCCGACGTGTGTCTCACCGGTGACCTCACCGCGACGGCGATAGGGGAGTCTCATCCTCATGTCGGTGGTGGAGGCGATCTATCTGGTCGCGGCTGTCCTGTGGATTCTTGTGGTGGTGACCGCGGCGTGCGTCGCAGGCCACTACCTGGTCAAGCTTCGTGCCAGGCGGCGCCAGGTGACCGGGCTTTTCGACGCGGTGCGGCTGTCCATCGAGCGTGCCACCCACCCGTACCGCGCAGTGGCCGCCGGCGGCGCCGCCGTAGTGCAGCGGGTGGTCTCGGCAAGCAATGTCTTCGCGAGCGTCGCTCAGTTGATGATTTCGTCGAGCCCGTCAGCGCGCAGCGCGGCCAGCCGATCACGCCACTCCTGAAGCGCCTCGCGCGTCAGTCGCGGCCAATCAAGGACCTCTTCGACAACCCGCAGCGGTTCGCTGCTGCGGTAGGAGCGGGTCGGGTTGCCGGGGAACTTCTTGTCGGTGACGTTGGGGTCATTCTCGAACTCCCCGGTCGGTTCGACGCGATACACCCGCGGTTCCCCGTCGCCGGCGGCGAGCTCGGCCGCCAGCCCGGCGCCGCTGAGCAGCGCGGTGAAGTAGATGTGGTTCATCACGATCTCGGACCGGTAGTTGGAGCGAAAGCCCGCGGTGAGCAGGTCCCCGACCGCCAGTTCGGCCTTGGTGCCATGGAAGAACGGGCCTTCGTCGTCGATCATGTCCATCGGCTCAAGAGTAAGAGCACCTGGCGATGCTGTTCGTCCACGCCCACACTCGCGGTCAGTCGATGGGTTCGGCCCATTGAACGCGCGACGGCCCGGGGCGGAACGGATCGCCGAAATACTGCGTCTCGCGAGCGACCTGACCGTCCACCACCTCCATGAGGCTCACCACATAGGACGGCTTGCCGTCGTAGGTGAGGACGAGTTCACTGATCCACAGTTCACCACCGCCGAGGATGCGCCGGACCGTGAAGCGCTTGGCGTTCGGCTGGGCTTCTCGCGACGCCCGAATATGGTCGCGACCGCGGATCCGCTCACCCGACTGGGGATATTCGAGAACCGCATCAGCCCGGTAGATGCGGTGTTCGGCCTCGAAGTCGTTTGCATCCGATGACGCCCAATGCGCCTCCAGAGCGGCACGGATGTCGCCATCGGCCATGACAACGACGGTATCGGCTTTACGCCCGATTGGGATCAGGCAGATTGAATGCCTGAACGAGCCAGGAAATCCCCCGGCTACCAGATGACGGCGAGCCCGGCGGCGGTCAGCACCAGTGCGCCGGCGGCGTAGAACAGCGGGCGAGGAGCTGCCTCACCTGACTTGCGCTGGCGGGCGCGGCCGATGCCCAGCACGGCACCGAGGGCGACCAGGATCACCAGCTTGGTCCCGATCTTGGGGTAGTTGAGCACCACGTCGGCAGGCCAGGGGGCGGCCAGCGCAAGGCCGGTCAGCAAGGACAGCACCACGCCGTAGTCCATCACCTTGGTGAGCTCGAAGCGCCGTGCCGCGGCTTCGGAGACCAGCGCGCCGAACGTCACCGCGAACCCGACGATGTGCAGCAGAACTATTACGTGCCGTAGTACCTCCACGCCGCTCAGGCTATCCCGTGGCGGCGGCAAATGGTATTCCATCGGGCAACCGCGCCACCGCGTCGTTGCCCGATCCGAGGCCGACTCTCTAGCCTTGCCCGCATGACTACCTCCCTGAATCGCCTGGCCGACGTCGTCGCGGCCACCAGCGACCCCGCCGCTGCCGACCCCGCCGGCTCGCAAGTGGTCTTCAGTGCCTCCGCGGTCGGCCACGACGCGGTGGCCAGCACCGTCACCCTGGGCCAGTACAGCATCGAGGTCGACGAACCGCCGGCGCTCGGCGGCGAGAACACCGCCCCCAACCCGGTGGAGTACTACCTGGGTTCCCTGCTGTCCTGCCAGATCGTCACCTGGCGCTACTGGGCCGAGAAGCTGGGCATCGCGGTCGAAGACATCACCGGGCGCGCCGAGGGTGACCTGGACGTCCGGGGCTTCTTCGGTCTGGACGACGACGTTCGCCCCGGCTTCAGCCAGGTGCGCGTGGTCATCACCGTGACCGGCCCGGAAACCGAGGAACGCTACCGGGAACTGCAGCAGGCGGTCGAAAAGCACTGCCCGGTACTGGATCTGACTGCTAACGTCACACCGGTACACAGCACCCTGGAGGTGGGACAGCAGCGGTGATCTTCATCGTCGTCAAATTCGCGGTCAAGCCGGAGTGGGCGGAGCGTTGGCCACAGTTGGTGGCCGGGTTCACCGAAGCCACCCGGGCGGAGCCGGGCAACCTGTGGTTCGAGTGGTCGCGCAGTCTCGACGACCCTAACGAGTACGTGCTCGTCGAGGCGTTCCGCGACGGTGAGGCCGGCAGCGCGCACGTCAACAGCGAGCACTTCCGGCAGGCCACGGCCGACATGCCGCAGGCGCTGGTGTCGACACCGAAGATCATCAGCCAGCAGATCGACGCGACGGACTGGTCGGCGATGGGCGAGCTGACCGTCGACTGAGGTCATCACGGCGACCCGCTTCACCCGGCTTCGCCGCGCTTGCGATCGCCTAGGGCCTAGCGCACGACCGTGATCTCCCGGCCCAGCTGATACCCGGGGGTCAACGGCAAGATGTCGCCGCTCCAGAACGAGCCGGGATCGAACCAGTTCGAGTTCTTGTCAGTCGACAGCAGGCCCATCTCCTCATAGGTGATGGCCACCGTCTCGGCGCAGTAGGCGGTCTGCAACGTCACTTTGCCGGTGCGGGCCTTGCGCCGCCGCGTCATCTCCTCGACCTTGCGGTCCAGGAACGGAATCCCGCGCGTCCAGTCGCGCGCGGTGGGCAGCCGCCCCCGCAGCCAGCGGCCGGTGAGCCGCGCGGTGGTGGGAAACGCGGTGCCGTCCATCCGCGCGATCGCCTGCAGCAGCTGGTTCTCCTGCTGGCGGGTGATGGTCCCGCTGAGCTGGCGCAGCCAGCAGCGCTGCTCATAGCGGCCCGTCCACTGCTCGACGGCTGCCCGGGCGTCGTTGAGCTGCACCCCGCGGTGGTTGGTGCCGGTCCAGAAGTCATGCAACTTGTCGCCCAGTTCGGCATGCCAGATCAGCGGCGGCAGATCCTCGAGGGCCACCGTCATACCGACGTGGTTCACCGGGGCGTTGGACAGGGTCTGGATCGCGCGGTCCGGGCCGGAGCGGCCCCGGAACAACCAGATGTCGCCGGTGCGCGTTTCGGCCAGCGCCCGTTCCAATGTCACGGTGTGTTCGTCCACGCCCAGCACCCTAGGGTGTGATCGTGCGCAGCATCTGGAAATGGATCGGCCTGGCGGGCGTGGTGGGCGTTGCCGCCGGGGGAGTGCTGGTGGCGCGGGATCAGCGCCGGCGGCGGGCCTACACGCCCGAACAAATCCGCGCCCGCCTGCATGAGCGTCTCGCCGAGGCCGGCGGCGCGGACTAGCGCGGCCTACTCGGCGGTGACGCCGGCGGCGTCGACGCTGTAGAGGCGGTGGGTGCCGGCGAAGCCCTTCAGCTCCGCGTCGCGCCCGGCGCCGACGGTGATGCCCGCGCAGTCCTTGACCGCGTCGCGGACCGGCCCGCTGATCAGGATCTGGCCGCCCTGCGCCGCGGCGGCCACCCGGGCGGCCATCGCCACGTTGCGGCCGAACAGGTCGTCGCCGCGCCGCACGGAGCGGCCCATGTGCACCCCGATGCGCACCCGGATCGGCTGCTGGGGTTTGCGCCCGCGCCGGGCCTGCAGCGCCTGCTGAATGGCCAGGGCGCAGCACACCGCCTGTTCGGGATCGGCGAAGGCGATCATGTAGCCGTCGCCCTGGCTTTTCACCACATGCCCGCGGTGCGCCGCGACCAGCCGATGCACCGCCTCGTCGTGGCGGGCAATCAGCTTCACCCAGGCGCGGTCACCGATCCGCTCGTTGAGTTCGGTAGACCCCTCGATGTCGGTGAACAGCACCACCACATGCCCGTCCGGGGCCAGCCGGGCCAGGTCGGGGCGCTCCACCGCCGCCCAGTCGGCCAGATCCTCGATCGAACTGCGCACCGCCGCGCCGAAACCCTGCTCGCGCACCAGGTTCGCGGTCTGCCATACCGTCTTGACGGCCTCCCGCCCGCTGGTCAGCAGCATGTTGCGGGCATCGACCCGCCCGCGCAGCGACTCGACGTCGGCGCGGGCCCGCCGCAGCCGGGCGGTCACGATCGCCAGCGCCAGGCCCTGGCCGGCCACCACCACCGCCAGGACGTAGGCCGCGATCCACGGCGGCGCGAGCCACCCCGTCAAGGCCCCGACACGAACTCGACGACGGCCGCGCTGAAGGCGTCGTTGTCGTCGCCGGCGGCGGTGTGCCCGGCGCCGGACAGCTCCACGAGCCGCGCGCCGGGGACCTTGGACAGGAAATCCGCGACACCGTCCGGGCTGACCACATCGGAGAGCTTGCCGCGGATCAGCAGGATCGGGATCTGCAGCCCGATGGCGGCCGCCTCGATCTTCTCGGTGCGCAGTGCCGGGTCGTCATCGGGTTTGGTCATCAGCGCCGGATCCCAGTGCCAGTACCACCGCCCGTCGCGCCACCGCAGGTTCTTCTTCAGCCCTTCGGGACTGCGGGGCTTGCGGCGGTGCGGCAGGTAGGCGGCCACCGCGTCGGCGGCCTGCTCCAAGGAGTCGAAACCGTCGAGGTGGCTGGCCATGAAGTCGCGGATGCGGGCGCTGCCGTCCTTCTCGTAACGCGGCACCACGTCCACCAGCACCAGCTTGGTCACCCGCTGCGGCCCGGCCTGCGCGGCCACCAGAATGCCGGTGAGCCCGCCCATGCTGGCCCCGATCAGCGCCACCGGCCGGCCGATCGCGTCGATCACCGCCAGCGCGTCGGCGGTGAGCTTCTCGATCGCGTAGTCGGCGTGCGGCGCCCGATCGCTGTCGCCGTGGCCGCGGGTGTCGAGCGCGACCACGTGATAGCCCCGGTCGGCCAAGATCTGGCCGGTCTTGTGCCAGGAGTGCCGATTCTGGCCGCCGCCGTGCAGCAGCACGATGGTCGGGTGGCCGGCCGCATCAGCTGCGCCCCGGTTCCATTCGTCGGCGACCAGCGTTACTCCGTCGACGCCGTCGTATTGGACGGTCTGGGCTGTGCGCATTCCCAGATGGTAGATAGGTTGGACGACAGGGTCGACGCAAACGCCTGCCCGGCCGTGAGGGGTAAGTGATGAGTGAACCGCGGTGGATCGACGTGCCGGCACCCGGGGTCGAACTCAAGGCATTGAGTTGGGGGACCCCCGGTGACCCGGTGGCGTTGTGCCTGCACGGTTTTCCCGACACCGCCTACGGGTGGCGCCGGTTGGCGCCGCGGCTGGTGGACGCCGGGTGGCATGTGGTGGCGCCGTTCATGCGGGGATATGCGCCCTCGGCGATCCCCGCCGACGGCAGCTACCACGTGGGCGCCCTGATCCACGACGCGCTACGGGCGCACGCCGCTGTCGGCGACACCGGCCGTGACGTGGTGATCGGTCACGACTGGGGCGCGATCGCCGCCACCGGACTGGCCGCGATGCCTGACAGCCCGTTCACCAAGGCGGTGATCATGTCGGTGCCGCCACCGGCCGCGCTGCGCGCCGTCGGCGGGACAGACCGGCTCTCGCTGGCCCGCCAGGTGCCGCCGCAATTGCTGCGCAGCTGGTACATCAGCTACTTCCAACTGCCGTGGCTGCCGGAGCGCTCCGCGTCCTGGGTGCTGCCGCTGCTGTGGCGGCGCTGGTCGCCGGGATATCCCGCCGAGGAGGATCTGCGCCACGTCGACGCGGCCATCGGAACGCCGGAGGGCTGGCGCGCCGCCCTGGGGCCCTACCGGGCGTTACGCAGCCTGCGGGCCCCCGAGCCCTACACCGATCTGCACCGGTACTGGTTGCAGCTGCCGCAACTGCAGACCCTGTACCTGCACGGGCGCACCGACGGCTGCATGTCCGTGCAGTTCGCGCAGCTGATGCAGCCGGCATTGCCCGCGGGCAGCGCGGTGGCCATCGTCGAAAACGCGGGCCACTTCCTGCAACTCGAGCAGCCCGAGCAGGTCGCCGAACAGGTGCTGGCGTTCCTGAGCCGATGAGCGGGGCCTGACCCGGTGGCCGCCGCGCGGCGGATGGCCGCCATCGACGCGCAGTTCGCCTGGATGTCGGCAAAGATCCCCAGCGACCAGTTCCTGCTCTACGCCTTCGCCGGGGTACCGGCCGACCTCGACGGCGCGATCGCCGACGTGCTCGACCGGGCCCGGGCGGCCCCGGATCTCAACATCCGCGTCGCCGACGCCGGCCGGCTGCGCTACCCGCGCTGGGTGCCGCGGACCGAGCCGGCGACGGCGATCCGTCATCGGGCACCCGCCGACAGCTGGGCCGGCTGCCTGGACACCATCGTGGGGCTCACCGACGACCAGCTCGACGTCGGGGTGAACCCGTGGCGCCTGCATGTGTTCGCCCCCGTGCACGACATTCCCGGGCATCGCGGTGCCGGCACGGTGGCGGTGCTGCAGATTGCGCACGCCCTTGCCGACGGCCAACGGTCCTCGGCGTTGGCCGCCTGGCTGTTCGGGCGTCCCGCGCCGGTACCCGCGGTGCCCGCACCGCGGTCCGGGTTCCTGCCCTGGCGTGCGGTGGTCGCGGCACGTGCCCACCGCCGCCGCGTCGAGGACACCCGGACGGGACTGTTACCGCCCGCCGTCGGCGATCGCCCACCGCTGGCCACCAACAACCGGCCGGCCGGCGGCCGAACCGTCCGCACCCTGGTGCGGCAGCGCGCCGACGTGGGCGGGCCGACGGTCACCGTGGGGGTGCTCGCCGCGGTGTCCGCGGCCCTGTCGGAATATCTCGGTGGGCACTGCGACGAACTGGGTGCCGAAATCCCCATGGCCAAAGCCGGTCCGCGGCACGCCCACAACCACTTCGGCAACGTGACGGTCGGGCTGTATCCGCACCTGGACCACGACGCCCGCTGTCAGCGCATCGCCGCCGATATCGCCACGGGCCGGCTCCGGAGCCGGCACCCGGCCACCGCCGCCGCCGACCGCGCCTTCGCCGCGACGCCTGCGGTGTTGCTGCGCTGGGGCGTAGACCATTTCGACCCTGATGTGCGCCCGCAGCGGGTCGCCGGCAACACCGTGGTCTCCAGCGTGCACCGCGGCGCCGCAGACCTGCGACTGGGCGCCGAACCGGTACTGCTGACCGCCGGGTTTCCTGCGCTGTCCCCGGCGATGGGACTGACCCACGGCGTGCACGGGATCGGCGACACCGTCGTGATCAGCGTGCACGCGGCGCAGTCGGCGATCCCCGATATCGAGGTATATCTGCGACTGTTGGACGCCGCGTTGTAGTTTGAGCAGATGGCCACCTCTGCTGATGTCGCACTGCTGCTCCTGCGTCTTGTTCTGGGTCTGACCATGGCAGCCCACGGATTGAACAAGTTCATCGGCGGGGGCCGTATCCCCGGCACCGCCAGATGGTTCGAAAGCATCGGCATGAAGTACGGCAAGTTCGCGGCGCTGACCGCGGCGATCACCGAGATCGCCGCCGGGCTGGCGCTGGCCGTCGGGCTGTTCACCCCGATCGCGGCCGCCGGATTCGTGGCGTTGATGGCGGTGGCGGTATGGACCGTGCACCGCTCCAACGGCTTCTTCGTGCTCACCAACGGCTGGGAGTACAACCTGGTGCTGGCTGCCGGCGCCGTCGTGGTGGCCATGCTGGGGCCGGGCTACCTCAGCGCCGACCACCAGATCTTCGGCCACTGCTGGCAGAAAGGCTGGTCGGGCCTGTGGATCTCGCTCGGCCTGGGACTGGCCGGCGCCATCGGTCAACTGGTGTTGTTCTACCGGCGCCCGGCGCCGTCCGCCGCGACCGGCGAGTAGGGCAGCCCGGTGCCGGCGTTCTCGTCGACGACCACCCGCCGGCCCAGATAGGGGAAGGCCCGCTGCGGGCAGGCCTGGCGATCACAGATCTTGCAGCCCGCTCCGATCGGCACCACCGTGGCCGCGTCATCGAGGGCGACACCGGTGGAGTACACCAGCTCGTCGGCATGGGCCAGGTCGCACCCCAGGCCCACGGCGAAACTCTTGTGCTGCCCCAGATAGCCGCGCCCCTCGGGCGGCGTGGTGGTCGCGATCCAGAAGTACTTGCGCCCGTCGGGCATCTGCGCCACCTGGGTGACAATGCGGCCCGGCTGGCTGAACGCATCGTGGACCACCCACAACGGGCAGCTGCCGCCGACCCGGCTGAAGTGAAACGCCGTAGCCGACTGCCGCTTCGAGATGTTGCCCGCTTTGTCGGTACGGACGAAGATGAACGGCACCCCGCGTCGTCCGGGCTGTTGCAGTGTCGACAGGCGGTGACACACCGTCTCGAAACCGACCTCGAAACGGCGGCCCAGAAGGTCGATGTCGTAGCGTAGGTCGGCCGCGGATCGCTGAAACTGCCGGTACGGCAACAGAAAAGCGCCGGCGAAGTAATTGGCCAGCCCGATCTTGGCCACCCCGCGTGCCTCCGGACTCAGGGACGGGTCTTGGGCCACGAGGTCGGCGAGCAGCTCCTGCTGGGTCAGCAGCGCCAGTTGGGTGGCGATCTGGAACGCGCGCTGGCCGGCCAGCAGCCAGTGCGCCACGCGCAGCACCCGCGTCGCCGGATCGAAGATGCGTTTGGCGCCCGCGGGAAGGTCGTCGACGATCGCCACGGTGATGCCGAAACGTTCCTTCATCAGTGCAGCCAGCTGAATGTCCAATCCGCCGAAACGCATCCCGGTGTCGATGAACAACCGCTCGGCGGCATTGTCGAGCTCGCCGATGTAGTTGTTGCGGTCGTAGAAGAAGTCCCGGACCTCCTCGAAGGGCATGGGCCCGGCCACCGACTGCGCCGCGTCACCCGAGACCCGCGACCGGTAGGATTCCAATTCCTCAGTGGCCGCACGCAGTTGGCGGTGCATGGTCAGCAGGCTGTTGCCGATCTCGGGCATGCGCGCCACCAGCTGCTCGATCTGTCCTTCGCTGGCGGCGTGTTCGCCGGCAGTCGCGGTGAACATGTCACGCAGTTCGGCGACGAGCCGGGCATCGCCGTCGCCGGAGAAGTACTGCGCGGGCAGGCCGAAACGTTCGGTGAGCGCCAGCAGCACCGCAACGGTGAGCGGCCGTTGGTCGTTCTCGAGCTGATTGACGTAGCTGGTCGACAGGTTCAACGTGCGCGCCAGCGCCACCTGCGTGAGGCCGCGCTCCTCACGCAGACGGCGCAGCCTGGCTCCGGCGAAGGTCCGGGAGGTCGGAGGTGCCATGCCATGCAGGGTAACCCCACGGTGGGTTCGCAAGGTTTGCAAAACCGGGGAATCCAGGACGCAGAAATCCACTTTTCCCGTCAGTTTCGGCAGGTCGCGGCTCTGCGTAGGGTGTGAAACATGCAGCTACATGATGTGCGGACCCGCCGCAGTGCCGAGGACTTCCCCCGCTCCGAGCATCTCGCGTGGAAGATCGCGCAGGTGGCCGCCGACCCGGTCGCGGTCCCGGACGACACCGCCGCCATGATCGTCAACCGGATCATCGACAACGCCGCCGTCAGCGCGGCCTCGGTCCTGCGCCGGCCGGTGACCGTGGCCCGCCGCCAGGCCCTGGCGCACCCGGCGGCCCCGGGCGCCGCGGTCTTCGGCGTCAAGGGCAGCTACTCGGCCGAATGGGCCGCCTGGGCCAACGGCACCGCGGTGCGCGAACTGGACTTCCACGACACCTTCCTGGCCGCGGAGTACTCGCACCCCGGCGACAACATCCCACCGCTGGTGGCGGTCGCCCAGCAGCTCGGGCTCTCCGGCGACGACCTGATCCGCGGCCTGGCCACGGCTTACGAGATCCAGGTCGACCTCGTCAAGGGCATCTGCCTGCACGAGCACAAGATCGACCACGTCGCTCACCTCGGCCCGTCGGTGGCCGCCGGAATCGGCACCATGCTGCGGCTGGACCCCGAGGTCATCTACTCCGCGGTCGGTCAGGCGCTGCACCTGACCACCGCCACCCGCCAGTCCCGCAAGGGCCTGATCTCCAGCTGGAAGGCCTACGCGCCGGCCTGGGCCGGCAAGGTCGGCATCGAGGCCGTGGACCGGGCGATGCGCGGCGAGGGCGCGCCGGCCCCGATCTGGGAGGGCGAAGACGGCGTGATCGCCTGGCTGCTCTCGGGCAAGGACCACACCTACCAGGTCCCGCTGCCCGGACCCGGCGAGGCCAAGCGCGCCATCCTGGACACCTACACCAAGGAGTACTCCGCGGAATACCAGAGCCAGGCCCTGATCGACCTGGCCAAGCGGCTCCGCGAGCGGATCGCCGACCTGAGCCAGGTGGCCACCATCGTGCTGCACACCAGCCACCACACCCACTACGTGATCGGCACCGGCTCCGGCGACCCGCAGAAGTTCGACCCCGACGCCTCGCGGGAGACCCTGGACCACTCGGTGATGTACATCTTCGCCGTCGCCCTGGAGGACGGCAGCTGGCACCACGTGCGGTCCTACAGCCCGGAACGTGCCCACCGGCCCGAGACCATCGCACTGTGGCGCAAGATCTCCACCGTCGAGGATCCGGAGTGGACCCGGCGCTACCACTCGACCGACCCAGGCGAGAAGGCGTTCGGGGCGCGCGCCGAGATCACCTTGGCCAGTGGCGAAGTCATCACCGACGAGCTCGCGATCGCCGACGCTCACCCGCTGGGGGCCCGGCCGTTCGAACGCAAGCAGTACATCGCCAAGTTCACCGAGCTCGCCGAGGGCGTGGTGACCACGGCCGAACAAGAGCGGTTCCTCGCCGCCGCCGAAGGACTTGCGGGTCTGAGCGGCAGTCAGCTCAGCGAGCTCAACATCCTCGTCGAGCCCGCGGTTCTGGACAAGGCACCGGCGACACCCGACGGGATCTTCCGGTGAGCGGGCCGCTCGGGGCCACGGCCGCCCCTTCGGACAAGCGGGCGGCACTGCGGGCCGGTCTGCAATCGGGCCGGTTGCAACGGTTCCCGGGGGCGTTCTCGCCGCTGGTCGCCAAACTGGTGGCCGAGATCGGATTCGAGGGCGTCTACGTCTCCGGTGCGGCGCTCTCGGCCGACCTGGGGCTGCCGGACATCGGGCTGACCACGCTGACCGAGGTGGCGGGGCGCGGCGCACAGATCGCGGCGGCCACCAGCCTGCCCACCTTCATCGACGCCGACACCGGCTTCGGCGAGCCGATGAACGCCGCACGCACCGTCACAGTGCTCGAGGACGCCGGGCTGGCCGGATGCCACCTCGAGGACCAGGTCAACCCCAAGCGATGCGGGCACCTCGACGGCAAAGCCGTGGTGCCGGTCGGCGAGATGGTCAAGCGGCTGCGGGCCGCGGTCACCGCCCGCCGGGACCCCAACTTCGTGATCTGCGCTCGTACCGACGCCGCCGGCATCGAAGGACTGGCCTCCGCGATCGACCGGGCGAAGGCCTACGCCGACGCCGGGGCGGACCTGATCTTCACCGAAGCCCTGCGCGGGCCGGCCGAATTCGAAGCATTCCGCGCCGCGGTGCCCACGCCGCTGCTGGCCAACATGACCGAGTTCGGCAAATCGGAGCTGCTCACCGCCGCCCAACTGGGCGACCTCGGCTACAACGCCGTCATCTACCCGGTCACCACGCTGCGGCTGGCGATGTTCGCCGTCGAAGCCGGATTGCGGGAGATCGATTCGGCCGGAACGCAATCCGGGCTCCTGGATCGGATGCAGCAGCGCAGCCGGCTCTACGAGCTGCTGCGCTACGCCGAGTACAGCCAATTCGATGACGACATCTTCACCTTCACGTTAGGAGCGGCCCAGTGACGATCTCCCCGGACGTGCCGGAAATCCGCAAAGGACTCGCCGGCGTCGTCGTCGACACCACCGCCATCTCCAAGGTGGTGCCGGAGACCAACTCCCTGACCTACCGCGGTTACCCCGTGCAGGATCTGGCCGCGCACTGCACCTTCGAGCAGGTCGCCTACCTGTTGTGGCACGGCGAGCTGCCGAGCGACGCCGAGCTGGCACTGTTCTGTCAGCGGGAGCGGGCGGCGCGGCGGGCGGACCGCTCGCTGCTGTCGCTGGTGGACAAACTGCCGGAGAACTGCCATCCGATGGACGTGGTGCGCACTGCGATCAGCTACCTGGGCGCCGAGGACGCCGAAGAAGACGACCCGTCCGAGTCGGCGAACTTCACCAAGGCGCTGCGAATGTTCGCGGTGCTGCCCACCATCGTGGCCGCCGACATGCGCCGCCGGCGCGGTCTGGTCCCGATCGCGCCGCACACCCACCTGGGCTACTCCGAGAACTTCCTGCGGATGTGCTTCGGCGAGGTGCCCGATCCGGTGATCGTGGCGGCCTTCGAGCAGTCCATGACGCTGTATGCCGAGCACAGCTTCAACGCCTCCACGTTCGCCGCGCGGGTGGTCACCTCCACCCAGTCCGACATCTACAGCGCGGTCACCGCGGCCATCGGCGCGCTCAAGGGCTCGCTGCACGGCGGCGCCAACGAGGCCGTCATGCACGACATGATCGAGATCGGTGAGCCGGGCCGGGCCGCGGCGTGGCTGCACGGCAAGCTGACGCGCAAGGAGAAGGTGATGGGCTTCGGTCACCGCGTGTACAAGCACGGCGACTCCCGGGTGCCGACCATGAAGGCGGCGCTGGAGCAGGTGGCTGCCGCCCGCGGCGGCCGGGCCTGGCTGGACATCTACCGCATCCTGGAGACCGAGATGTTCGCCGCCACCGGAATCAAGCCCAACCTGGACTTCCCGACCGGCCCGGCCTACTACCTGATGGGCTTCGACATCCCGATGTTCACCCCGCTGTTCGTGATGAGCCGCATCACCGGCTGGACCGCCCACATCATGGAGCAGACGGCGTCCAACGCGCTGATCCGCCCGCTGAGCGCCTACTCGGGCAGCCCGCAGCGCGTCCTCAAGGCGGTGTGACGGCGCGGCGGCCGCGATCGGGAACGGGTTTCGGCCCGCAGATCTAGAACACGTTCTAGTCTGGCTGCATGGGATTTCTCAAACCTCAACTGCCCGTTGTCGACTTCCCGGAATGGAGCAAGGGCACGCGCAGCGAGAAGATCCGGCCGATGGCCCGGCACTGGGCGGAGGTGGGTTTCGGCACCCCGGTGGTGCTGCACCTGTTCTACGTGTTCAAGATCGGCCTGTACATCCTGGGCGCCTGGCTGTTCGCGCTGACCACCACCGGCATCGACGGATTTGCCGAGGTGCGGCAGTGGTGGAGCGAACCGATCGTCTTCGAGAAGGTCGTGCTCTACACGATGCTGTTCGAGGTGATCGGCCTGGGCTGCGGCTTCGGCCCGCTCAACAACCGCTTCTTTCCGCCGATGGGATCGATCCTGTACTGGTTGCGGCCCGGCACCATTCGGCTGCCACCCTGGCCGGGGCGCATACCGCTGACCTCGGGCACCGCCCGCACCCCCCTGGACGCAGCCCTCTACGCGGCGTTGCTGGTGCTGCTGCTGGTGGCGCTGGTCTCCGACGGCACCGGCCCCATTGCCGCACTGCGCACCGAGATCGGGGTGCTGCCGCACTGGCAGATCGTGGCGATTCTGGCGGTGCTGGCGGTGCTCGGCCTGCGCGACAAGGTGATCTTCCTGGCCGCCCGCGGCGAGGTCTACGCGCCGCTGGCCGCGGCGTTCCTGTTCACCGGAGCCGACATGATCGTCGCGGCCAAGGCGATCTTCATGGTGATCTGGGTGGGGGCGGCCACCTCCAAGCTCAACCGGCACTTCCCGTTCGTGATCTCGACGATGATGAGCAACAACCCGCTGATCCGGCCGAAGGCCCTCAAACGCGCCTTCTTCAAGAACTTCCCCGACGACCTGCGCCCCGGCGGGCCGTCGAAGGCGCTGGCGCACGTGAGCACCGCGATCGAGATGCTGGTGCCGCTGCCGCTGTTCTTCTGTCACGGTGGCCTGCCCACCGCCATCGCGGCCACCGTGATGGTGGCCTTCCACCTGGGCATCCTCGCGGCCATTCCGATGGGAGTGCCGCTGGAATGGAACGTCTTCATGATTTTCGGGGTGCTGTCGCTGTTTGTCGCACACGCCGACCTGGGACTGTCCGACATCACCAATCCGCTGCCGGTGGCCCTGCTGTTCGCCGTCAGCGCCGGCACCGTGGTACTGGGAAACCTGTTCCCGCAGAAGATCTCGTTCCTGCCCGGGATGCGTTACTACGCCGGTAACTGGGACACCACGCTGTGGTGCCTGAAGCCGTCGGCCGAAGAGAAGATCGCGCGGGGAATCGTCGCGATCGCCAGCATGCCCGCCGCGCAGCTGGAACGTTTCTACGGCAGCCCCGAGGCCGCCCAGATCCCCATCTACATGGGGTACGCCTTCCGCGGGTTCAACACCCACGGCCGGGCGCTGTTCAGCCTGGCGCACCGGGCGATGGCCGACGGCGACGAGAGCGACTACTCGCTGACCGACGGAGAGCGGATCTGTTCGACGGCGGTGGGCTGGAACTTCGGCGACGGCCACATGACCAACGAGCAGCTCATCGAGGCGTTGCAGCAGCGCTGCGGATTCGAGCCCGGCGAGGTGCGGGTGGTGATTCTGGACGCCCAGCCGATCCACCGGCAGACGCAGACCTACCGGCTGGTGGACGCGGCCACCGGCGAGTTCGAGCGCGGCCACGTCAAGGTGGCGGACATGGTGGAGCTGCAGCCCTGGCAGGACGACCTGCGGATCTACGTCGACGGCGCCGCCGAGGTGTGACCCAGATAACTGGTCCAACCAGTTGACCAGTGCGGCGGCGCTGTCCCACCATGGAGCCCATGGACCTTGCGCCTATCTCGCGGACCGCGCTGTCGGACACGATCTTCGTGCGCCTCGTCGAGGAGATCCTGACCGGACGCCTGCCGGCCGGTGAGGCACTTCCCTCCGAGCGGGAGTTGGCGCTGACTCTGCAGGTCAACCGCCACGCGGTGCGCGAAGCCCTCAAACGGCTGCAGCAGGCGGGACTGATCCGGATCAGTCACGGCGGCAAGACCCGGGTGCTCGACTGGCGGCAGAGCGCCGGGCTGGATGCCCTGACCGGGCTGGCGGTGGCCGGGGCGATCCCCACCCGCCAGATCATCGGCGACGTCGCGGTGATGCGACGCTCCATCGCCGCGGACGCCGCACGGCTGTGTGCGCGCAACGCCTCTCCGGAGCAGCGGGCCGCGATCACCGCTGCCGCGGCGGCCTACCCGCTCGTCGACGACCTCAACGCGCTGGCCGAGGCAGACCTGGCGTTTTGGATCGCCGTAATTGACGGCTCCGAGAATATTGCCTACCGGCTCGCCCTCAACACCCTGGTCGCGGCGTACGACGAGATGGGCCGCGACGCCATCTACGCGCTCGGGGTCGCCGAGTTCGCCGACCGCAGCGCCCACATCGACCTGGCCGCCGCCATCGCGACGGCAGACGAGGACGCGGCCTACCGCCTCGCCGACGAGTTGCTGACCCGGTTCGTCACGGCCTGCCAGGCCGGCGCCCAGGAAGGGGAGTAGCTCCCATGTTCGACCTGATCGCCCACGCCATTCCGGTCTTCGTGCTCTGCCTGATCCTGGAAGCCGTGTCGTTCGCCGTGCGGCCCGACGACGACGAGCGCGGGTACGAACTGCGCGACACCGGCACCAGCCTGGCGATGGGCATCGGCAACGTCATCATCAACATCGGGTGGAAGCTGGCGGTGCTGGCCATCTTCAGCGCGGCCTACCTGCTGGCACCCGTCCACCTGCCCGCGGCCAACCCGCTGACCTGGATCGCACTGTTCGTCGCCGACGACTTCGCCTACTACTGGTACCACCGCACCCACCACACCGTCCGGGTGTTCTGGGCCAGCCACGTGGTGCACCACTCCAGCCGGCACTACAACCTGTCCACGGCCCTGCGCCAGACCTGGACGCCGTTCACCTCGGTGCCGTTCTGGATCCTGCTGGCCTTCGCCGGCTTCGCCCCGTGGATGATCCTGCTCCAGCAGTCCGTCAGCCTGCTCTACCAGTTCTTCATCCACACCGAACGCGTCGACAAGCTCTGGCGGCCCATCGAATTCGTCTTCAACACCCCGTCGCATCACCGGGTGCACCACGGCGCGAACCCGAGCTACCTCGACAAGAACTACGGGGGAATCCTCATCGTGTGGGATCGGCTGTTCGGCACCTTCGAGCCCGAGAACGAGCCGGCCGTCTACGGGCTGACCAAGAACATCGACACCTTCAATCCGCTGCGGGTGGCCACCCACGAGTACGTCGCGATCTGGCGCGACCTCAAGACGGCGCGCAGCTGGCGGGCGGTGCTGGGCCACCTGTTCCGCGGCCCCGGGTGGCAACCCGCCGGCTGACGTCGGCGCTTCGCGCGTGATCGACCTCAGGCATCCCCAGCATCGTCGGCGCCGGCACGCGAGAAGAATCGCGGCGCGACGGCCGATGCGGTGGTGGCCACCGCCGCCGACCCCAGCGCCTGTGACCAGCCGATCGGCCCCAGCGGGGTGCAACCCAGGAACTGGCTGACGACCGGGGTGCTGATCAGCACCGCCAGCACCGCGAACGAGCCGCCCGCGGTGGCCGCGACCAGCGGCGACCGCGACTCCAACAGCGTCTGGCTCAGCTGGGTGGTCACGAACGCGACCAGGGCCACCGTGGCGGCGCGCCGGGGGAAACCGGTGAGCCTGGCCAGGAACCACGCCGCGATGGTGGCGCTGGCCGTGGTCGAGGTGCGCAGCGCCACCGCACGCAGCAGCGCCTTCTCGTCCGGCCCGCTGCCCGAGAACGGGATCGGGCGCCGGGGCTTGCTGATCGCCAGCGCCGTGGCGGGGAACGCGTCGATCACGATGTTCACCAACTGCAACTGGCGGGTGTTCAACGGCGCCCGGCCGGTCAGAGCGCTGCCGAGGATGGCGAACAGGGCGCCGCTGGCGTTGCCGCCCAGCAATACCGCGACCGCCGCCTGCACCCGCTGCCACAGCTGGCTGCCCTCGTTGAGGGCGTCGAGCAGCATCTCGATCTTGCCGTCGAGCAGCACCACGTCGGCGGCGGTGTGGGCGGCGTCGCTGCCCTGGGCGACGATCCCGATGCC
>NZ_LQOT01000006.1 GCF_002101585.1 Mycolicibacter engbaekii
TCCTCAACGACACACCAGAGCCCAACCGCCCCGGTCAGCCGCAGGCCCGAAACCCCACCACCCCAGGGGACTTACCCCCATGCGCTGCCGAAAGACCGTCACCGCGCAGCGCACATTGCTGCAAACGAACCGTGGCAGGCGGACCCGCAGTCGGGTCGGGTGCCCCACGACGGGTAAGTCGGTCAAGACCCGTTCGACGTGATCACGCAACCGTCCGGGCATACCGCATTGGGGCACATCGGATCGTGTTCGACCGGCCGGCAGTCGATCCAGGTCAGCTCGTCGGCGATCGCCGCGCCGCTGATCGCCACCCCAAGTCGACGGTTCGGCAGATGGTGTCGGCAGCAAGGCACGTAGGCTCAGACAAGGGGTCCTGTGGGTGGTCGATCTGGTGTGTGAGAACCCCTATCGTCACACCCCAGGACCCGCCTACACCCTCAGCCTCACGCTGTCAGCGCATACCCGCCACGCACTCCCAACCGGGAATGAGCCACTTTTCAACGGTGCGGTGCCGATTTGTTGTCCGGCAGGTTTGAATAGGGTCCATGCGACTGTTAGCGATCTGTGCAATCACCACGGTGCTGACCGTCCCGGCCACCGCCCGGGCCGACGGTGCATCCCCGTTGTCCGACCTGGTGGACGCCGCGGCCCAGCGGCTGCAGGTCGCCGATGACGTAGCGGCGGTCAAGTGGCAGACCGGCGGCGCCATCGAGGATCCCTCCCGGGTGGGGCAGCAACTCGACAAGGTCGCCGCCGACGCCACCGGTGCCGAGCTGGACTCCGACTACGTACGCCGGATCTTCGCCGACCAGATCGCCGCGACCGAGGCCGCCGAGCACTACCGGTTCGCGCAGTGGAAGCTGGATCCGGCGGCCGCCCCGGCCGCCGCGCCCGAACTGGCGGCTTCCCGGGCGCGCATCGACGGTTTCAACCAGGCCATGCTGGCCCAGATCGGCCGCCGATGGGAACTGCTGCATTCGCCCGCGTGCGCCGCTGAACTCCGGGAGGCGACCCGGACCGTCAGCGACGCACGGCAGCTCGACGAGTTCTACCGGCAGGCGCTGTCGTCGGCGACGAAGGATTACTGCGCCGGCTGACCGCGCCGTCAGCGACCCGGCTTGCGCAGCCGCAGCCGTGCCATCGACTGACCGCCGGGCCGGCGGATTCCCCGCCGCACGCCCGGGCGGCGGCTCGGCTGCGCCCGCCGGATGGCCCGCCGCGCGGCCCGGCGCTCCCGGGGGGCGTCCTCCCATGCCTCCGGGTGGGCGGCCACCCAGCGCTGGCTGCGGACCGAGAACGGGATGGTGCACAGGTAGGCCCCGATCAGCACCAGCACCAGCACGTAGGGGAACAGGAACGCCGCCGCTGCCACCAGTGCCAGCACCGCCAGCAGGGCCGCCGCCAGATGCGGCGGCACCGACACGGCGTGCATCTTGCGCATCGGGATACGGCTCACCAGCAGCATCGAGGTGCCCACCACCCAGATGCAGGTGAACCACTGCGACGTCCACCATCCCTCGCCGAACTGCAGCTTGGCGGCCAGCAGTCCCATCAAGGTGATGGCTCCGGCCGGTGCCGGCATCCCGACGAAGAACTCCCGGGTGTAGGCGGGCTGGGTGGCGTCGTCGAGCAGGGTGTTGAACCGGGCCAGGCGCAGCACCACACACACCGCGTACAGCAACACCACGATCCAGCCCGCCGGCTGTGTCGACAACAGGGACACATAGATCACCACCGCGGGCGCCACCCCGAAGTCGACCGCGTCGGCCAGGGAATCGATCTCGGCGCCCATCCGCGACTCGGCGTCCAGGATGCGCGCCACCCGGCCGTCCAGACCGTCGAGGATGGCGGCGGCGGCGATCAGCGCCATGGCGATGTGGGGCTGCCCGTCGAGGGCGTACTTGATCGAGGTCAGGCCCGCGCAGATCGCCAGGACCGTCATCGAACTCGGCAGAATGTGCAGACCTACCGGGCCCCGGCCCCGGGCCGGGTCGGCGGCGGTGGCGGTCATGACAGGTGGGCCAGGACGGTTTCGCCGGCCACCATGCGCTGGCCGACGCCCACCAGCGGCTGAGTCCCCACCGGCAGGTAGACGTCGAGCCGTGAACCGAACCGGATCAGTCCGTAGGTGTCACCGATCGCCAGATAGTCGCCGGGCCGGGTGTCGCAGATGATGCGCCGCGCGACCAGTCCGGCGACCTGCACGGCGATCACCTCGGCACCGTCGGCGGTGCGGATCCGCACGCTGTTGCGTTCGTTGTCCTCGCTGGCCTCGGTGCGGTCCGCCGATCCGAACCTGCCGGCCCGATGCAGCACCTCGATCACCTCGCCGCCGACCGGAGCCCGCTGGACGTGGGCGTCGAAGACCGACATGAAGATGCTGACCCGTGGCAGCGGGGTATCGGGCAGATCCAGCTCCGGAGGTGGAGCCGCCGAGTCGACCAGGCACACCGTGCCGTCGGCGGGAGCCACCACCACACCGGGGCGGGTCGGCGGCACCCGGTGCGGATGCCGGAAGAACCCGGCGCTGGCCCCGGCCGCCAGCAACCCGGCGGTGCGCGCCCAACGGCGCTTACGGCCCAACAGCGCCACGCTCAGCGCGCCGCCGACGAACGGCAAGCCGGCGCTGTGCATCGGCGGCACCGTCGAGCGCACCAGCTCGATCAGATGCCGAAGGCCGCCGGGATCATCTGCTGCGCGAGGGCGTCGGGCCATTGGGCCATCTTAGAAGCTGCGGTGTCAACGCACCGCCGGGATCACCACCCGGTCAGGTCCCAGACTTCCACTTCGGCGCCGTCGGGCAGTTCGGTGACGTCGTCGGCGATGTCGAGCAGGCAGTTCGCCGAAGCCAGGTAGCGCAGGTGGTGCGAGGCCGGCGGCCCGTAGCTGGTGACGGTAGCGGTCTGGTGGTCGAGCAGTCCGCGGCGGAACTGCCGCTTACCGGCCGGAGAGGTCAGCTTCTCGCGCAGAACGGCGTTGCGGCGCGGCCGATCCGGGGACGGCAGGTTCATCGCGCGGCGCAGGGCGGGCCGGACGAAGACCTCGAAGGACACCTGTGCGCTGACCGGATTGCCGGGCAGCGTGATGATGGCGGCGCCGCCGCCCGGGCCGCCGATTCTGCCGATACCCTGCGGCATCCCAGGCTGCATGGCCACCTTGACGAAGTGCACACCCTGATCGCCGTCGCGCCCGAAGACATCCTTGACCACCTCGTAGGCGCCCGCACTGACCCCGCCGCTGGTGATCACCAGATCCACCGCCCCGTCATACACGCCGTACCGGTCGAGCACCCCGGTGAACGCGGCGGTGTCGTCGGCGACGGTCGCCGTGGCAACCACCTCGGCGCCGGCCTCCCGCACCGCGGCCGAGAGCATCACGCCGTTGGACTCGTAGATCTGTCCGGGTGCCAGCGGCGTGCCCGGTTCGACCAGTTCGGACCCGGTGGAGATCACCAGAACCCGCTGCCGGGGCTGCACCGGCAGTTCGGCCAGGCCCAGCGCCGCCGCCAGGCCGGCCGTCGGCGCGTTGACCAGCTGCCCCGCCCGGAGCACGGTGGCGCCCGCGGAGACATCGCTGCCGGCCGGCCGGATGTGGCGGCCCCGCGTGGTGGCGGCGCTGATCCGCACCACATCGGCGCCACCGTCGGTGGCCTCCACGGGAATCACCCCGTCGGCGCCGTGCGGAATGGGTGCGCCGGTCATGATGCGGTGCGCGGATCCCGGTGTCAGCGTGGGGATATCGGTGCGGCCGGCCGGAATGTCCTCGGTGACGGGCAAGGTCACCGGATTGTCGGGCGTGGCGCCGGCCACGTCGTCGGCGAGCACGGCGTAGCCGTCCATGCCGGAGTTGTCGAAGACCGGCAGCGAGATCGGTGCGATCACGTCCGCGGCCAGCGCCAAGCCCTCGGCATCGGACAGTGAGACCGTGACCGGTGGCCGGGGACGGATCAGATCGGCGACGGCCCGCTGGTGCTCTTCGACGGATCGCATGCCGACAGTCTGACTCAGACCGGGAAGGTGACTCCCGTCAGCTCCTCGGAGACCGACCACAGCCGCTGCTGCAACTCGACATCGTGCGCTTGCTTGCTGGCCTCGACCAGCTTGGGATATCCGCGCTGCTCACCGATGCCGCCGGGACCGTAGTACTGGCCGCCGGTCACCTCAGGGTCGGTGGCCGCCCGCAGCGTGGGCAACGCCCCCATGGCGGCGCTCTGTACCACCAGCGGCGTCAGCAGGCGGTCCGCGGGGCGCAGGAACGGCGGGAGGTGCCGGGTCAGTTCGGTGTTGGCGGTGCCGGGGTGGGCGGCGACGGCGATGGTGGAGCGGCGTTTGGCGGCCAGCCGGCGCTGCAGTTCGTAGGTGAACATCAGGTTGGCCAGCTTGGACTGCCCATAGGCGGCGATCCGGTTGTAGCCGTGCTCCCACTGCAGGTCGTCGAAGTGGATGGCTGCCATGATCCGGTGCGCCATGCTGCTCACGGTCACCACGCGCGACTGCCGCACCCGCAGCATTCGTGGCAGCAGCAGACCGGTCAGGGCGAAGTGCCCCAGATGGTTGGTACCGAACTGGAGCTCGAATCCATCGGCGGTGTGCTGTTTGGGGGTGTACATGACGCCGGCGTTGTTGATCAGCAGGTCGATGCGGGGATGTGCGGCGCCGAGGGCCTCGGCGGCTTCGCGGACCGAGGCGAGCGAACTCAGATCGAGATGCTGCACCTCGACGGCGGCCTGCGGGCTGGTCTCGCGGATCTGCTGTGCCGCAGCGTCGCCCTTCTCCAGATCGCGGACCGCCAGCACCACCCGAGCGCCGTGTTCAGCGAGCTCCGCGGCGGTGTGATACCCGATTCCGGTGTTGGAGCCGGTGATCACTGCAACGCGCCCGGTTTGATCCGGTAGGTCCGCAGTCGTCCACCGATCCCGCCCACCCATGTGACAAACGATACTCAGGTGGCGCGGTGTGCGCTGGATTAGTTGTCGCAGAAGCGCCGTCGACGATGCGGGGCGGACCGCACCCTGCCATCCTCTCCTACATGGCGCAGCACACAGACCCGTCCGACGAGATCATGTTGCTCGATCCCGCCACCCCGCCCAGTTCCCGCGCACCCCTGGTGTGGGCCATGGTCGGTGCGGTGCCGTGGCTGCTGCTGGCCCTGCTGCAGCTGGGCTGGGCGCTCGCCGACGAACAGGTGGCCGAAGCGACCGTGCGCTACCCGCAATGGCTGCACACCGCGGCCCTCGCCGTCACGGCGCTGGGCCTGTTGGTGTCGGTGGTGATCGCGCCGTTGTGGCGCTACCGCGTGCACCGGTGGGACATCAGCGACCGCGCGGTGTACACCCGCACCGGCTGGCTGGTGCAGGAACGCCGGATCGCGCCGCTGTCGCGGGTGCAGACCGTCGACACCTACCGGGGCCCCCTGGATCGGCTGTTGGGGTTGGCCAACGTTCGAGTGACCACCGCCTCCTCGGCAGGAGCGGTGCACATCGTTGCGTTGGACTTGTCGGTCGCCGAATGGGTCGTCGAGCAACTGACCGACATCGCGTCACTGGGGGCAGGAGATGCCACGTGAGCACCATCGCCGAGGAACCGGCCTGGCAGCGGCTGAGCCCGCGGATGCTGTTGGTGCATCCGCTGCACGAGGTGCTGCGCGAGCTGCCGCTGTTGGTCGCCGTGGTGGTGTTCGGCTCAGCGACCGACAATCAGCTCTGGGTGCTGCCGCTGGTCGGGGTGATCGCCGTAGTGGGTGTGACGCGTTGGTTCACCACCAGCTACCGCATCGAACCCGACCCCGAAGCCGGCCGCGTCCAGCTTCGGTCAGGTCTGGTGCGCCGCAAAGTGCTGTCGGTGCCCCGGAATCGCATTCGCTCGGTGGAGACCGACGCCCGGCCGCTGCACCGTCTGTTGGGTTTGACCGTGCTGAGGGTCAGCACTGGTCAGCACGCAACCGGAGACCGCGCCTTCGAACTGAACGCGGTCCCGAGCAGCCAGGTGCCGCAGTTGCGGGCGACGCTGCTGGCCCATACCGGACAGCCCGTATCGACGCCCGCGGAGCCCGCTCGTGCGACGGTGCTGGCGCGGTGGCAGCCGTCGTGGCTGCGTTTCAGCCCGCTGAGCCTGTCCGGGCTGGTGATGGTCGGTGCCGCGGTGGGGGCACTGTTTCAGAGCGGAGTCTGGGCGGCGCTGCAGGATTCGCCGGTGAGCAGGGGCTGGATCGAGGCCGCTGAACAGTTCGGCCTTCGGCAGAGCGCGGTACTGATCGCCGCCGTGCTGTGGGTGGTCTCGATGGTGCTGGCGGTGCTGCGGTCTTTGCTGACCTACGGGAACCTGGTGCTGTCTCGCAGTTCGGGGGCGGCCGCCGACGTGCTGGCGTTGCGATATGGGCTGCTACGGGTCCGTCACTACAACTACGACATGCGTCGGTTGCGCGGCGGAACAGTGCGCCGGCCACTGTTGGTGCGGGTGTTCGGTGGCGCGCGACTGGACGCGGCGATGACGGGAATCACCGGTGAGGGTGAGTCGTCGATCCTGCTGCCTCCGTGTCCCCGGGCCACCGCTGAGGAAGTGCTGACCGGGCTGATCGGTGACCCCGCCGTGGTCACCGGCCCGCTGCGCAAGCATGGCCCGGCCGCGGTGCGCCGGCGTTGGACCCGGGCGATGATGGGACCGGTGGTTCTGGGGGTGGGACTCGCTGTTGCGGCGGCGGTCGGCGACGTGCCGCAGTGGTGCTGGCCGGCCTGGGCGGCGATCACGGTGGGTGCGGCGTTGCTGGCCGCCGACCGGGCGCGTGCCCTGGGGCATCGTGTCGACGCGCACTGGCTGTCGGCGCGCACCGGCAGCTGGGAACAGCGCCGCTACTGCATCTCCACCGCCGGGATCGTCGGCTGGACCGTGCGCCAGAGCTGGTTTCAGCGGCGCGCCGGGGTGGCCACCCTGATCGCGGCCACCGCCGCCGGTGTCAAGGCCTACCGGGTGATCGACGTGCCGCAGGAGTGGGCCTGGTCGATAGCGGCGCAGGCCTCGCCGTGGGTGGCGCAGAGCCGCTGGACGCGGCGGGGTTGAGCGACGGCGTCGTCGGCTACAGCTGCCGGATGGCCTCGATGCGCGCCCGCAACTGATCCGATGTCGCCGCCGCCACCGGCGGGCCGCCGCAGATCCGGCGCAATTCGTTGTGGATCCAGCCGTGCGGCTTGCCGAGACGATGATGTGCCGCCGACACCAGCGCGTTGAGTTCGTGACGCAGCGCCCGCAACTGACCATGCGTGGTCACCGGTGCAGGAGCGGCCCCACCCGCGGCCGCCACCTTCGAGCGGCGGTCCAGCTGTTCCTCCTGGCGGCGCCGCAGCAGGTCACGCATCTGGTCGGGATCGAGCAGTCCCGGGATGCCCAGGTAATCGGCCTCTTCCTCACTGCCGGCGGGGGTGGCGGTGCCGAACGAGGCGCCGTCGAAGATCACCTGGTCCAGCTCGGCGTCGGCCCCCAACGATTCGAATTTGTTCTCCATTTCCGAGGGTTCGTCGCGACGGCGCTCGGCCTCGGCGAACTCGTCGCGCTCGGACTCCCGGTGCGGTTTGCCCAATACGTGGTTGCGCTGCTGTTCGAGTTCGCTGGCCAGGCCCAGCAGTGACGGCACGGACGGCAGGAAGATGCTGGCGGTCTCCCCGGGGCGCCGTGACCGGACGAACCGGCCGATCACCTGAGCGAAGAACAACGGGGTGGATGCGCTCGTGGCGTAGACGCCCACCGCCAGCCGGGGCACGTCGACGCCTTCGGAGACCATCCGCACCGCCACCAGCCAGGGGCTGGTGGCTGCGGAGAACTGCGCGATCTTGTCCGAGGCCCCGGCATCGTCGGAGAGCACGACGGTCGGCGCCTCCCCGGTGAGGTTCGTCAGCAGCTTGGCGTAGGCCCTGGCCGCCTTCTGATCCGAGGCGATGATCATGCCGCCCGCGTCGGCCATGCCGCCGTCGCGCAACTGGCGCAGCCGTTTGTCCGCGGCGGTGATCACCGCCGGCATCCATTCCCCGGCCGGGTCCAGTGCCGTGCGCCATGCGCGGGCGGTGTGCTCGGCGGTCAGCGGCTCGCCGAGCCGGGCCGAGTATTCCTCGCCGGCGCTGTCGCGCCAGCGCGCTTCGCCGGAGTAGGCCATGAACACCACCGGGCGCACCACGCCGTCGGCCAGCGCGTCGGTGTAGCCGTAGGTGTCATCAGCCACCGATCGCAGGTGGCCGGCACCGTCGGGCTCGTAGTTGACGAACGGGATCGGGCTGTCGTCGCTGCGGAACGGGGTGCCGGTCAACGCCAGCCGGCGGGTCGCGTCGGAGAACGCTTCCCGGATGCCGTCGCCCCAGCTCTTGGCGTCGCCGCCGTGGTGGATCTCGTCGAAGATCACCAGCGTCTTCATGGCCTCTGTGCGCACCCGGTGCCGGGCCGGGTGGCTGGCGACCTGGGCGTAGGTCACGACGACGCCGTGGTACTCCGCGCTGGTCTGCGAGTCGGAGTTGGAAAACCGCGGATCCAGGGCGATGCCGTGGGCCGCGGCGGCTGAGGCCCACTGCACCTTGAGGTGCTCGGTGGGGACCACGATCGTGATCCGCTCGACGGTGCGGTCGGCCAGCAGTTCGGCCACGATGCGCAGAGCGAACGTCGTCTTACCTGCGCCGGGAGTGGCGACCATCAGGAAATCTCGTGGCTTGGCGCTCAGATAGCGCACCAAAGCCCGGCGTTGCCAGCCCCGCAAAGCCCGGGTGCTGGGCGCTGGTTCAGCCCGCACCCGGTCTCCTATCTGATCAAGATCGAAGTCTAGGGCAAGCCGATAGCATCGCTGGTGTGTCCACCCCGCCGGAACCGGAATCGGTTCGAGTCGAGCGGCTTCGCGACGCGCAGGCCAAGGCGGGCGCGCTGTTCGACGAAATCGAGCGCCGCGCCCTGATCCGTCCCGGAGTCGGTGAGCGCCGCCTTTCCGAGGAGATCGCCGCGCTCGCCGCCGACCTGTTCGGGGTGACGCGGCACTGGCATCGGCGGGTGGTGCGGGCCGGGGAGAACACCCTGCTGCCGTTCCGCGCCGACCCGCCCGACCGGGTCATCACCGACGACGACATCGTCTACCTCGACCTGGGGCCGATCTTCGAGCAGTGGGAGGCCGACTTCGGCCGCACCTTTGTGCTCGGCGGTGCTGATGCTGACCCGGACAAATTGGCGCTGCGCGACGCGCTGCCCCGGGTGTGGAATGCCGGCCGGGAGTTCTTCGAGGCCCACACCGACATCACCGGTGCGCAGCTGTTCGACCACGTCGTCGGCTTGGCCCGGGACGAGGGTCTGGAGTTCGGTGCACCGATCGCCGGACACCTGCTGGGGGAGTTTCCGCATAAGAAGATCAGCGGCGACGAAGCCCGGTTCTACGTCGCGCCCGGTTCCGATGAACCGATGCGCCGGACCGACGCCACCGGCCGGGTGTGTCACTGGATCCTCGAGGTTCACCTGGTGAACCGCGCCCGCGGGTTCGGGGGTTTCTACGAGCAGCTGCTCGACGTGGTCTGAGCCCCGGTTGACCGGCTGGATCGCCCCCTGCCGGGTCCGAGCTGGCAACCTTGCACTCTCTAGGGCCGAGTGCTAAAAATGACGTTGGCACTCGCGACCAGCGAGTGCTAGGTCGGGACGGTGAGGCAGGGGCCGCACCTGCGGAGCACACCCACAGCCGTCCGTCGCGGGCACTGCACCCGACCAACAAGACGTGCACCCCCTAACCGGAGGAAACACTTCGCAATGGCTAAGCAAATTGCGTATGACGAAGAGGCCCGTCGCGGCCTCGAGCGGGGTCTGAACGCCCTCGCCGACGCGGTCAAGGTGACGCTGGGCCCCAAGGGCCGCAACGTCGTCCTGGAGAAGAAGTGGGGCGCCCCCACGATCACCAACGATGGTGTGTCCATCGCCAAGGAGATCGAGCTGGAGGACCCGTACGAGAAGATCGGCGCCGAGCTGGTCAAAGAGGTCGCCAAGAAGACTGACGACGTCGCGGGTGACGGCACCACCACCGCCACCGTGCTGGCCCAGGCCCTGGTCAAGGAAGGCCTGCGCAACGTGGCCGCCGGCGCCAACCCGCTGGGTCTGAAGCGCGGCATCGAGAAGGCCGTCGCAAAGATCACGGAAGGTCTCCTCGCAACGGCCAAGGAGGTCGAGACCAAGGAGCAGATCGCGGCCACCGCCGGTATCTCCGCGGGTGACCAGAGCATCGGTGACCTGATCGCCGAGGCCATGGACAAGGTCGGCAACGAGGGTGTCATCACCGTCGAGGAGTCCAACACCTTCGGCCTGCAGCTGGAGCTCACCGAGGGCATGCGCTTCGACAAGGGCTACATCTCGGGCTACTTCGTCACCGACCCCGAGCGCCAGGAAGCCGTCCTGGAGGACCCCTACATCCTGCTGGTCAGCTCCAAGATCTCGACGGTCAAGGACCTGCTGCCGTTGCTGGAGAAGGTCATCCAGTCCGGCAAGCCGCTGCTGATAATCGCCGAGGACGTCGAGGGTGAGGCCCTGTCGACCCTGGTCGTGAACAAGATCCGCGGCACCTTCAAGTCCGTTGCCGTCAAGGCCCCGGGCTTCGGTGACCGTCGCAAGGCGATGCTGCAGGACATGGCGATCCTCACCGGTGGCCAGGTCATCAGCGAAGAGGTCGGTCTGTCGCTGGAGAGCGCCGACGTCTCCCTGCTGGGCACCGCCCGCAAGGTCGTCATCACCAAGGACGAGACCACCATCGTCGAGGGCTCGGGTGACTCCGACGCCATCGCCGGCCGGGTGGCCCAGATCCGTTCGGAGATCGAGAACAGCGACTCCGACTACGACCGCGAGAAGCTGCAGGAGCGCCTGGCCAAGCTGGCCGGCGGTGTTGCGGTGATCAAGGCCGGGGCTGCCACCGAGGTGGAGCTCAAGGAGCGCAAGCACCGCATCGAGGACGCCGTGCGTAACGCCAAGGCCGCCGTGGAGGAGGGCATCGTCGCCGGTGGTGGCGTGGCCCTGCTGCAGGCCGCTCCGTCGCTCGACGAGCTCAAGCTCGAGGGTGACGAGGCGACCGGTGCCAACATCGTGCGCGTCGCGCTGTCGGCTCCGCTGAAGCAGATCGCCTTCAACGCGGGCCTGGAGCCCGGCGTCGTTGCCGAGAAGGTCACCAACTCCCCGTCGGGCACCGGCCTCAACGCCGCGTCCGGCGTGTACGAGGACCTGCTCAAGGCCGGCGTTGCCGACCCGGTGAAGGTGACCCGCTCGGCGCTGCAGAACGCGGCGTCCATCGCGGCACTGTTCCTGACCACCGAGGCCGTTGTCGCCGACAAGCCGGAGAAGGCGGCCGCACCCGCGGGCGACCCGACCGGTGGCATGGGCGGCATGGACTTCTAAGTCAGTAGCCAACGGGAAAGCCCGGTCCCCTCGTGGGGCCGGGCTTCTCTTTTGACGCCGAGCAGACGGGGAGGTGCCATGGAGATCGTGCTGCTGGGGACCGGCAGCGCCGACGGGTGGCCGAATCCGTTCTGCGGGTGTGCCTCCTGCCGGTCGGCGACCGCAGTCCGCGCCCAGACCGCGGCGCTGGTCGACGGGGTTCTGCTGCTGGACTGCGGGCCGGAGGCGCCGCGCGCCGCGATGCACTGGGGCAGGTCACTGGCGCAGGTCCGGCACATTCTGTTCACCCACGGCCACCCCGACCACGTCGGACCGGCGGCCCTGCTGATGCGGCACTGGACCGGGGCGACCGAACCGCTGGATGTGGTCGGCCCGGCCGGTGCACTCGATCAGTGCCGCGACTGGGTGGCGCCGCACGATCCGGTCCGGTTCCAGACCGTGCGGGCGGGTGACCGAATCCGGCTGGGGGACTACGACGTGCGGGTGCTGGCCGCCGCCCACGGTTCCGACATCGGCGGCGACGCGGTGCTCTACGACGTGGCCTCAGCCGACGCCCGCGTCCTGTGGGCCACCGACACCGGTCCGCTCCCCGAGGAGACCTACACTGCGGTGTCCGGTGCCGGCTATGACGCGGTCTTCTTGGAGGAGACCTTCGGGACCTACACCGAACACGGCACCGAGCACCACGACCTGCCGGGGTTCGCGACGACGGTGGCGCGGCTGCGCGACTGCGCGGCCGTCACCGATGCGACCAGCGTTGTTGCGGTACACCTGAGTCACCACAATCCGCCGGAGCCGGAATTGACTGCGATACTGTCGGATTCGGGCGCTCGGCCGGGGCGCGACGGTGAGGTGGTGCGAGTGGGTGAAGCCGCGAGTCGACCGGAGCGCACCCTGGTGCTGGGCGGCGCACGTTCCGGCAAGTCGGCACACGCCGAGGCGCTGCTGGCCCGCGAACCGGCGGTGACCTACCTGGCCACCGGTGGGGTGCGCGAGGGCGACCCGGAATGGGCGGAGCGGGTGCGGGCGCACCGGGCGCGGCGCCCGGAGTCCTGGCGCACCGTCGAGACCGCCGAGGTTGCCGAGGAACTGCGGAGCGCCCGCCAGGCGGTGCTGCTCGACTGCCTCGGGACCTGGCTCACCGCCCGAATGGACCTGCACCGCGTGTGGGACGGCGGCGACGACGGGCGCAACGCCGTCGCGGCCGATATCGACGAGCTGGTGTCGGCCTGGCGGGCCTGCCCGGCCCCGGTGGTGGCGGTGAGCAACGAGGTGGGCAGCGGAGTGGTTCCGCCCACCGCATCGGGGCGGCTGTTCCGCGACCTGCTGGGAGTGCTCAACGCGCGAGTCGCCGCCGAGTCCGACGAGGTGGTGCTGATGGTGGCCGGGCGACCGCTCAGGCTTCCCGCCGGCTGACGGCCAGATCGACGCAGTCGTTGTAACAGCTTGTCCCACCCGGTGACTCAGGGCTAGGTACCCGGATCAGGACGGCTCTGCTGGGGCAGATGGACACCTGCGCCGACTCGCCGGTACCGGATAGCTGAGCGGTGCCGTCGACGATCACGGTGTAGCCGCCCGGGGTCGGCGGCGGCCACAGCACGGTCACCTCGGCGGTGCGGGCCAGGTTCGCCCGGCTGCGCCGGCCGCCGAGCGCACCGATATACACCGTGCCGGCCCGCAGGACCGGCGTCACCGGAACCGGATGCGGACGATTCTCGGCGTCGACGGTGATCAGGTAGGCGTGGTCGTAGCCCACCAGCTTCTCGGCGAGCCGAGGGAAATCCACCGCGGAACTCATGAATCTCCAGCCTAACCCCGCGGGCCCTCAGTCGGCTTTGAGCTGCACACAGTCATGGGCCGTGCCCTGCGCGCGCTGGGTGCCCGGATCCAGCACCGGCCGGTGCAACAGGGCCTTGGTGGGCGTCACCAGCACTCCAGTGGCCGGATCGGCGGGAACCTCGGCCTGGCCGTCGACCAGCAGCGAGTAGTCGCCGACGTCGCGGGCCGGCCAGATCACGGTGACGGCCGTGCGAGACGACAGGTTGGCCCGGCCGTGCGATCCCACCGGGCCGACATCGAGCCGGACGCCGTCGAAGGTCGGGGTGATCGCGGTGGTGTGGATGCGGTAGTCGTCGCCGACGGTGACCAGGAAGGCGAAGCGATAGTCGGCCAGCAGTGCGGCAAGGCGCGCGAGGTCGACGGGCTTGGCCATGACGTCGAGGATAGTGATCCGCCGGCAGACACACCCAGGTCTGGTGCGCCATGATGGCGTTATGGAATTTCGCTACCTGGGCAACTCCGGCCTGCAAATTTCGGAAATCACCTATGGGAACTGGCTCACCCACGGTTCGCAGGTGGAAAACGACGTCGCCACCGCCTGCGTGCATGCCGCGCTCGATGCCGGGATCACCACCTTCGACACCGCCGACGTCTACGCCAACGGGCGGGCCGAGGAGGTGCTGGGCGCGGCGCTGAAGGGCCGGCGCCGCGAATCGCTGGAGATCTTCACCAAGGTCTATTGGCCGATCGGCCCGGCCCCGTTGGGCCGCAACGACACCGGCCTGTCCCGCAAGCACATGATGGAGGCCATCGACGGATCGCTGCGCCGGCTGGGCACCGACTACGTGGACCTGTATCAGGCGCACCGCTATGACTCCTTCACGCCGCTGGAGGAGACCATGCAGGCCTTCGCCGACATCGTGCGGGCGGGCAAGGCGCTCTACATCGGTGTCAGCGAATGGACCGCCGAACAGATCCGGCATGCCCACGGACTGGCCCGCCAGCTGGGCATCTCGTTGATCTCGAACCAGCCGCAGTATTCGATGCTGTGGCGAGTGATCGAACCCGAAGTGGTTCCGGCCTGCGCGGAGCTGGGGCTGAGCCAGATCGTGTGGTCGCCGATGGCGCAGGGGGTGCTGTCGGGCAAGTACCTGCCGGGCCAGCCGCCGCCGGCCGGCTCGCGGGCCACCGACGAGAAGGGTGGCGCGAACTTCATCAAGCGGTTCATGACCGACGATGTGCTGACCCGGGTGCAGCAGTTGAAGCCGATCGCCGCGGAGCTGGATCTCAGCACGGCTCAACTGGCGATCGCCTGGGTACTGCAGAACGACAACGTCGCCGCCGCGCTGGTGGGGGCGTCCCGGCCGGAGCAGGTCAGTGAGAACGTCAAAGCGGCCGGCGTGCGGATTCCCGAGGAGTTGCTGGCCCGCATCGATGAGGTGCTCGGCGATGTGGTCACCAGCGACGCCGCGCTGGTCGCCCGCTCCACCCCGCAGGAGCGGCTGATCTAAGCGGCTACACCCGACACAGGATCTCGCTGTTCAGGAACGCCAGCCAGCCGTCGGGATGATCCGCCCAGGTACGCCATGCCAGCGAAATCGCCTGCAGCTTGGCCGGATCGGCGGCACCGCTGGTGAGTAGCTGTTCGGCGATGGCGGACTGCAGAATCCGATCGGCCCACATGGCGCCCCAATGCTGCCGTTCGGCGGGCGTGGCGTAACACCATGCGGTCGCCGTCGGGGTGACGTCGGTGAATCCGGCGGCGTGCGCCCAGGCCAGCAGATGCCGGCCGGCGTCGGGCTCGCCGCCGTTGGCCCGCGCCGCGTCCCGATACAGCCGCAGCCAGTCGTCGAGCTCCGCCGACGCCGGATACCAGGTGAACGACGCATAGTCGCTGTCCCGGGCGGCCACCACACCGCCGGGCCGGCAGACCCGGCGCATCTCTCGCAACGCGGTCACCGGATCGGCGACGTGCTGGAGCACCTGATGGGCGTGAACCACGTCAAAGCTGTTGTCGGGGAACTGCAGTGCGTGCACATCGGCGACCACGAAGTCGATGTTGTCCTGCCCCCGCTCGCGCGCGCAGGAGCGAGCCAGATCCAGCGCCCCGGGCACGGGCTCGACGGCCGTCACCCGGCCGGGTGCCACGAGAGCCGCCAGATCGGCGGTGATGGTGCCCGGCCCGCAGCCGACGTCGAGCACCCGCAAGCCCGGTGCCAGCGACGGCAGCAGGTAGGCCGCCGAGTTCTGCGCCGTTCGGACCCGGTGGGCCCGCAGAACCGATTCGTGATGGCCGTGGGTGTATTTGGGCTCTGGCGCATCGGTCACAACGTCAAACGGTACGCCGGTGAACCCCGGCGGCGGGTCAGGCCGGCGCGGGCTGACGACCGCGCACCAGCCTGCCGGGCCGGGCTGCGGTGGGTTTGCCGTTCTCCGCGATGATCTCGCCCGAGACGATGGTCGCGACGTAGCCGTCGGCGGTCTGGTCCAGTCGGCGGCCGCCGGCCGGCAGGTCATAGGTGACCACCGGCTTGTGCAGCCGCAGATTCCGGTGGTCGATCACGTTGAGATCTGCCTTGTAACCGACCGCGATACGCCCGCGGTCGTCGAGTCCGGCGACGCCGGCAGGGGTGGACGTCAATTCGCGCACCGCCGCTTCGACACTGAGCCGGCTGGCCGCGCGATCACGCGCCCAGTGTGTCAGCAGATAGGTGGGAAAGCTGGAATCACAGATCATTCCGTAGTGCGCGCCACCGTCTCCCAGGCCCAGTATCACGTCGTCGCGCCGCATCAGAGTGCTGACCGTGTCCAGTGAGTGGTTCTCGAAATTGGCCAGGGCGTCGAGCAGGATCGCATGCCCGCCGTCGTCGAGCAGCCGGTCATACGCTTCCTCGGCGGGGGAGACTCCTCGCGCTTTCGCGCGCGACGCAATGCTTTTCGAAGGGTCGGGTTCGTAGTCGGGGTCATCGCCGAGGGGGAACATCCAGTCCCAGGACTGGGTCATGTAGGCGATCGGGTTGGCAGCGGTGATCGTCGGGCGATCAGCGAGAATCCGTTGTCGCACCTCCGGTTTACGCATCTCGGCGACGCGTTCCTCCAAGGGCAGGCCGGAGATCTGCTGGTAAGCCGGGTACAGCATGAACGGGTGCATGCTCAGGTCCAGGCCGACCATCAGCCCGATCGGGCGCGGAAAGACCTGCGCGGTGATCGAGGCGCCGGCGGCATTGGCCTGCTCCACCATGGCGATGGCGTCGTGCCACAGCGGCGGGCCGTAGTTGCCGATCAGCAAGCTGAACGTGACGGGCAGGCCCGCGTCGGTGGCGGCATCGAAAACCTGTTGCAGGACGGGGCGGTACGTGCCGGAGGGCAGATCGGGGACAAACTGGATCAACCCGCCGCCGCCGTCGGCCAGGCCGCGGCTGATGGCGAGCAGTTCGGTGTAGGCGGCGTCAAAGCTCGGGATCTGGGAGCCGGTCCCCGTGCGGTGGGTGTTCAGCCGCGACGACGAGAACCCCAGCGCTCCGGCTTCGGCGGCCTCTTTGGCCAGCCGGCGCATCGTCTCGAGGTCTTCGGCTGTCGCGGATTCGCGGTCGACGCCGCGTTGACCCATCACGTAGACGCGCAGCGGCGAATGCGGCAGGAAGGCCGCGACGTCGATGTCGCGGGGACGCTGGTCGACCGCGTCCAGGAACTGCGGGAAGGTCTCCCAGGTCCACGGCAGGCCGTCGGTCATCACAACGCCGGGAATGTCTTCCACCCCGGCCATCAGATCCACCAGCACGTCGTGGTCAGCTGACCGGCACGGGGCGAAGCCCACCCCGCAGTTGCCCACCACCGCCGTCGTCACGCCGTGCGCCGACGAGGGATTGAGCCGGTCCGACCAGATGGACTGCCCGTCATAGTGGGTGTGCAAGTCGACGAACCCCGGAGTGAGCAGCAGCCCGGTGGCATCGATCACCCGGCGTGCGTCGCCGGAGACCGCCCCGATCTCGGTGATGACGCCGTCGCGGACCGCGACGTCGCCGACATAGGGTCCGCCGCCCAGGCCATCGACGATCGTGCCGTTGCGGACCACGAGGTCGAGGCTCATCCGGTTAATCTACGACCCCGCGCTACCGCATGCCAGGATGTCTTTCGTGATCGATCACGTGGGCATCAACTGCGCCGACTACGCCGAATCCCAGAAGTTCTACGACGCCGTGCTCGAGGTCCTGGGCTACTCGCGGCAATTGGATGTCGGCCCGGCCCTCGGTTACGGCCGGGACGGCAAGCCGACGTTCTGGATCGCCGATGCGGCCGCCGGCGAGGCCACGGGGCCCAACCGCGAGGTCCACATCGCGTTCAGCGCCGTCGATCGCGAGCACGTGCGGGCGTTCTACGACACCGCCGTGCGTCTGGGCGCCGAGGTCCTGCACGCCCCCCGGTTGTGGCCGGAGTATCACCCCGCCTACTACGGTGCCTTTGTTCGCGACCCGGACGGTAACAACGTAGAGGCGGTCTGCCACTGCCCCCAGGGGTAGCGTCGCAGGTATGGCCGACACCGCGACCACCGCACTGCAGCGCCTGCTGGCAGACGCGTTCACGCGGCTGATCGAACACGCCGACGAACTCACCGACGGGCTGACCGACGAGGTGGCCGACTACCGGCCGACCGAGCAGGCCAACAGCATCGCCTGGCTGCTCTGGCACAGCGCGCGGGTGCAGGACATCCAGATCGCCCAGATCGCGGGCGTCGAGCAGGTATGGACCCGCGACGGCTGGGTGGAGCGGTTCGGCCTGGACCTGCCGCGCGGTGACAGTGGTTATGGCCATGGTCCCGCCGAGGTCGCCAAGGTGCGGGCCCCGGCGCAACTGCTGGCGGGCTACTACCACGGCGTCCACCAGTTGACGCTGGACTACCTCGACACCATCACCGTCGACGAGCTGGACCGGGTGGTCGACGAGCACTGGGATCCGCCGGTGACGGCCGCGGTACGGCTGGTCAGCATCATCGACGACTGCGCGCAGCACCTGGGTCAGGCCGGCTACCTCCGCGGCTTACAAGGCCAAGCGCCCTAGCGCCGGAGCTCAGCTCACCCGCGGTCGTCGCCCGGCCCCCCATCGGAGCCCGGGGTGCCGTCGGCCCGACCGTCGCCGCCCACCCCGCCGCTGCCACCTGTCTGGCCGTTGCGCCCGGCGCCGCCGGCGCCGCCATCGCCTCCGCGGCCGTCTCCTTGCGGGCCGAGTCGGGTGCCGCGGCCGCCATTGCCGCCGGAGCCGCCAGTGCCACGGTCGGTACCGGCGCCGCCGACCCCACCGGTGCCGCCGGCCCCGCCCGGCGCGGCACTGGCGGCCAGTCCGCCGTCACCGCCCTTCCCTCCGGACCCGCCGTCACCGGCACCCGCACCTGT
>NZ_LQOT01000007.1 GCF_002101585.1 Mycolicibacter engbaekii
CTCGAAGGGATTGGCGGATTTTGTGCGTTGCCGGGATCTGACGTGCCGTTGGCCGGGCTGTGATCGGCCGGCGGCCGGCTGCGACATCGACCACACGATCGCGTTCGGTGACGGCGGGCCGACCCATGCGTCGAATCTGAAGTGTTATTGCCGCACACATCATTTGGTGAAGACCTTCTGGGGGTGGCGGGACCAGCAGCTGCCGGACGGCACGGTGATCCTGACCTCGCCGTCGGGGCAGATCTACGTCACCACCCCGGGCAGCGCCCTGGTGTTCCCGCAGTTATGCGCGCCGACGGGGGAGCTGGCGCCGCCACGGCAGGCACCGGATGCGGCGCGTGGTGAGCGCACCGCGCTGATGCCGCGGCGCCGGCGCACCCGCGCCCAACACCGCGCCGCCCGCATCGCCGCCGAACGCAGCCACAACCGCCAAGCCCGCCAAGCCGGGTGGCGCGTCGATCGCGTCGCGGGGACCGGGGTCTCGCCACCGGACCCCGACGACGATCCGCCGCCCTTTTAAGGCGCCGCCTTGTAAAGCGGAGCCCTGCCTGTGGGACCGGTCAGCGCCGAATGAGTTCCGGGGATCGGTACCCGGCCATGGTGTAGAGCACCGGGGCGGCGGCTCGAGCTGCCAGCACGCCGTAGGCGTCCTCGTATTGGGCCGCGAACACCTCGGGGTCGCCGAAGCCGCGGTCGATGCGGTCGCGCATGAACGCCAGCTGAACCACCTGGGTGGCGAACCGCTTGACGGCCCGGCCGGCGGGCCGCCCGCCGATGCGGGTCGCCTCGCGGATCGCCATCCTGCGGTGGCGGATCGATCCCAGCCACGTCGCCTCGTTGGGGCTGATCAGCCCGCTTGCCACCATGCCGGGCAGCTTGCTGGCCACCAGGTGCTGTTCGTGGCGGCGGCTCAACATGCCCAGCAGCACCATCAACAGGAACACCGGGGCCAGCCAGAACACGTAGGTCGCCAGGAACAGCTGCCCGCCGCCCATCGCCAGCGAGGCGTTCCACGAGGCGTGCATGGTCACCGCCGCCAGGTAGCCGAGCAGAATCAGGATGGCCTTCGGCCAGAAGCCGTGCCGGCGCAGCGCGAAGAACACCCCGATACCGGTCATCGTGGTGAACAGCGGGTGGGCGAACGGGCCGAAGATCAGCCGGGCGATGGCCACCGCGGCCAGCTGCGCGGGGGAGTCGGCCGGAGCGATGTAGACGATGTCCTCCATCCAGGCGAAACCCACCGCCACGACGCCCGCGTAGACCATGCAGTCGGTCATCGAGTTCAGCGCCAGGCGGCGGCGCCCGGTCAGCATGATCAGCAGGAACAGCCCCTTGGCCGCCTCCTCGATGAACGGCGCCTGGATGGCGGCCATGTCGAAGGTCTTCGACACCAGCGGCCGAACCGTCGCCACCGAAGACCCGAAGGTCTCCAGGCCCACGGCGAGCACCACCGCCACCGAGGCGCCCCACAGGAACGCCAGCTGCAGCAGCCGGCGCGGCTCGGGCTCCCAGCGGTCCAGCCACCGGTAGCACAACAGCACCACCAGCATCGACATGCTCGACAGCACCAGCGCGGTCAGCGTTCCGCCCGGGTTGGCGGCGGTGAACAGCAGCAACAGGAAGATGGTCAGGATGGTGAGCAGGACGAGGACGATGAGCGGCGCTCCGACCTTCCGCCGGTTCCGCATCTGAGGCATAGCGACGGAGCGTAGCCACCGGTTTGTCCAGCGTGCAACGCGTCGAGTAGCCTTAACAGGTAGGCCTCGACCAGTTCTAGACCAAGATCGTGGCCACCGCATGCCCAGCATGCGTGACAACACCCGTCCCTACTACGCCACAATGTCCGGAGCAACCCCACACATGCCAAGTCCCACCGTCACCTCGCCGCAAGTAGCCGTCAACGACATCGGCTCGGCCGAGGACTTTCTCGCCGCCATCGACAAAACGATCAAGTACTTCAACGATGGCGACATCGTCGAAGGGACCATCGTCAAGGTTGACCGGGACGAGGTCCTGCTCGACATCGGTTATAAGACCGAAGGGGTCATCCCCTCCCGCGAACTGTCCATCAAGCACGACGTCGACCCCCACGAGGTGGTGTCCGTCGGTGATGAGGTCGAGGCCCTGGTCCTGACCAAAGAGGACAAAGAAGGCCGCCTGATCCTGTCCAAGAAGCGCGCCCAGTACGAGCGCGCCTGGGGCACCATCGAGGAGCTCAAGGAGAAGGACGAGGCCGTCAAGGGCACCGTCATCGAGGTCGTCAAGGGCGGCCTGATCCTCGACATCGGCCTGCGGGGCTTCCTGCCGGCCTCGCTGGTGGAGATGCGCCGGGTCCGCGACCTGCAGCCCTACATCGGCAAAGAGATCGAAGCCAAGATCATCGAGCTGGACAAGAACCGCAACAACGTGGTGCTGTCGCGTCGCGCCTGGCTGGAGCAGACCCAGTCCGAGGTGCGCAGCGAGTTCCTCAACCAGCTGCAGAAGGGCGCCGTCCGCAAGGGCGTCGTGTCCTCGATCGTCAACTTCGGCGCCTTCGTCGACCTGGGCGGCGTGGACGGCCTGGTGCACGTCTCCGAGCTGTCCTGGAAGCACATCGACCACCCGTCCGAGGTGGTTCAGGTGGGCGACGAGGTCACCGTCGAGGTGCTCGACGTCGACATGGACCGCGAGCGGGTTTCGCTGTCGCTCAAGGCCACTCAGGAAGACCCCTGGCGCCACTTCGCCCGCACCCACGCGATCGGTCAGATCGTCCCGGGCAAGGTCACCAAGCTGGTGCCGTTCGGTGCGTTCGTCCGCGTCGAGGAGGGCATCGAGGGTCTGGTGCACATCTCCGAGCTGGCTGAGCACCACGTCGAGGTGCCGGACCAGGTGGTCGCCGTCGGCGACGACGCCATGGTCAAGGTCATCGACATCGACCTGGACCGCCGCCGGATCTCGCTGAGCCTCAAGCAGGCCAACGAGGACTACACCGAGGAGTTCGACCCCTCGAAGTACGGCATGGCCGACAGCTACGACGAGCAGGGCAACTACATCTTCCCCGAGGGCTTCGACGCCGAGACCAACGAGTGGATCGAAGGTTTCGACAAGCAGCGCACCGAGTGGGAGGCCCGCTACGCCGAGGCCGAGCGCCGGCACAAGATGCACACCGCGCAGATGGAGAAGTTCGCCGCTGCCGAGCACGCCGAGTCCCGCTCGGGCGCCAACGGCTCGCACCGCGACGAGGCTCCGGCCGGCGGTTCGCTGGCCAGTGACGAGCAGCTCGCCGCCCTGCGCGAGAAGCTCGCCGGCAACAGCGCATAGCGCGCGCCCAACCGAAGGGGCGCAGATGCTGCGTATCGGTCTGACCGGCGGTATCGGCGCCGGGAAGTCGACAGTGTCGGCTACCTTCAGCCGGTGCGGTGGCGTCATCGTCGACGGTGACGTCATCGCCCGTGAGGTCGTTGAACCCGGCACCGAAGGCCTGGCCAAATTGGTCGAGGCCTTCGGGCCGGGGATCTTGCTTCCCGACGGTGCCCTGGATCGTCCGGCGCTCGCGGCGATCGCGTTCAGTGACGACGACAAGCGGGCCACGCTCAACGGCATCGTGCACCCGTTGGTGGCGCACCGCCGCGCGGAGCTGATCGAGGCGGCCGGCCATGATGCGGTGATCATCGAGGACATCCCGCTGCTGGTCGAGTCGCAGATGGCCCCGCTGTTCCCGCTGGTGGTCGTGGTGCACGCCGACGTCGAGACCCGCCTGGCCCGGCTGACCGAGATCCGCGGGATGTCCGAGGCCGACGCGCGGGCCCGGATCGCCGCGCAGGCCACCGAACCGCAGCGGCGCGACGTCGCCGATGTCTGGCTGGACAACTCCGGCAGCCCGGAGGATCTGGCCGCCCAGGCGCTCGAGCTCTGGGAGCAGCGCATCCTGCCGTTCGCGCACAACCTGAGCAGCCGCACGACCGTGCCGTCACCGACACGGCTGGTGCCGGCCGATCCCACCTGGGCCGATCAGGCGCAACGCATCCTGGCGCGGGTGCGCACCGCCTGCGGGCACCGCGCGACCCGGGTCGACCACATCGGCTCGACCGCGGTGGCCGGACTGGACGCCAAGGATGTCATCGATGTGCAGGTCACGGTGCAGTCCCTGGCGGTGGCCGATGAACTCGCCGATTCTCTGCTGAACGCCGGCTATCCCCGGCTGGAGGACGTCACCTCCGACAACGGCAAGCCCGATGCCCGCAGCACGGTCGCCGAGTTCGATCACACCCAGGATCCGGCCTTGTGGCGCAAGCGCATTCACGCCTCTGCCGACCCGGGGCGGGCCACCAACGTCCATATCCGGGTGCAGGGCTGGCCCAATCAGCAGTTCGCCCTGCTGTTTCCGGCCTGGCTGTCGGCCGACGCCGACGCCCGCGCCGAGTACCTGGCAGTCAAGCGCGAGGCCGAACAGGCCGGGATCGACGGCGGCCTACCGGCATACGCCAAGGTCAAGGAAGCCTGGTTCGACACCGCCTACCGGCAGGCGTGGGCCTGGGCCGACCGCACGGGCTGGGGTCCCAGCTAGCCGGTCAGGCCATGCTGCTGATCAGGGCACCGCACAGCATCGCACCCGTGTGGGGGTCATTGGTGTTACCCCAGGTGTTGATGAAGCGTGAGCTCTTGACCGTGGTGACCTCGTCGACCTTGATCTCGCAGTGCACCGTCGCGGTGGTCGGGAAACGCAGCCGGATCACCATCCCCGCCTTGCTGGGGTCGGTCATCACGGTGTTGGCCTCGAACGCGGTACCGAATGCGTCGAGGTCCGCGCTGGCGGTCTCGTAGTCGTTGCGCATGAAGGTGACCACGTTGCCGCTGGACCAGGCGTCGACCTTGGCGATGTAGGTCACGTTGTGCAGTTCGTCGGCGGCTGCCGCCGGTACCGGGATCAGCTGACCGCACCCGAACAGGGCCGCGATCGTCGCGGCGGCGACACCGATTCGCAGTTTGGCGTTCATATCAGCGAATTTTAGCGTGGTCTGGCCGCAACCCCGGATCTCATGGGCTTGTCGCCCTGCCGGCCTCGGAACTTCCGCGCCAGGTCACCGGCATGCCCAGGCTGCCCAGCCAGCGCTGCAAGTCGTAGCCGTTGCGGGCCAGGCCGTCCACGGCGGCCACCGCCCGCAGCACCGCCCGCTCGGCGTCGTGCCGGCTCAGCAGGCCCTCGCCCACGGCGGCCATCAGCTCGTCGGTGTCGGTGAGCTCGACGCCGGCCCCGGTGTGGACCACCAGGTCCAGATAGTGATCCCGGGAGTGCCAGATCGCGGGGCCGGCGGTGTATTCGCCGATGTCGAGGTAGAAGTCCTGCTCGCGCTCGTGTCCGGCATTGAAGTGGAAGACGCTCGCCCGCAGGCCCAGGCCGGGCAGCAGCCAGGACTCCAGGTAGTGGAACTGGGCCCGGCCGGGGGTGGGGCGCGCCATGTACAGGCCCCAGGGGTGCACGGTGTAGACGTCGACGGCGCGCACCACCCCTTTGGGGTCGGTGTTGGTGTAGCCGGGCAGGTCGAAGGTCTCTTCCTTGGGCGGATGCACCGCGACGCCCTCCTTCCTGGGCCATTCGCGCCGGCTGGCGCTGTCGGAGGCGCGGCCTACTCTGGTCTGCGTGGCATTCGCAACCGAACACCCCATCGTCGCGCATTCGGAGTACCGGCCTGCCGCCGACGCCGTCGAAGGTATCGTCCGCACCGGTGGCCGGTTCGAGGTCGTCAGCGAATATCAGCCCGCCGGTGACCAGCCGGCCGCCATCGCCGAACTGGAACGCCGGATCACCTCCGGGGAGAAAGACGTGGTGCTGCTGGGCGCCACCGGTACCGGCAAGTCGGCCACCGCGGCCTGGCTGATCGAGCGTCTGCAGCGGCCCACCCTGGTGATGGCGCCCAACAAGACGCTGGCCGCGCAGTTGGCCAATGAGCTGCGAGAGATGTTGCCGCACAACGCGGTCGAATACTTCGTCTCCTACTACGACTACTACCAGCCGGAAGCCTATATCGCCCAGACCGACACCTACATCGAGAAGGACAGCTCGATCAACGACGACGTGGAGCGGCTGCGTCACTCGGCGACGTCGAGCCTGCTGTCCCGGCGCGACGTCGTGGTGGTGGCCTCGGTGTCGTGCATCTACGGCCTGGGCACCCCGCAGTCCTACCTGGATCGCTCCGTGGAACTGCAGGTCGGCGTGGAGGTGCCGCGTGACGGCCTGCTGCGGCTGCTGGTCGACGTGCAGTACACCCGCAACGATATGGCGTTCACCCGCGGCTCCTTCCGGGTGCGCGGCGACACCGTCGAGATCATCCCCTCCTATGAGGAGCTGGCCGTTCGGATCGAGTACTTCGGCGACGAGATCGAGGCGCTGTACTACCTGCACCCGCTCACCGGCGACGTGGTCCGCAAAGTCGACTCGCTGCGCATTTTCCCGGCCACCCACTACGTCGCGGGCCCGGAGCGGATGACGCAGGCCATCTCGACCATCGAGCAGGAGCTGGCCGTCCGGCTCGAGGAGCTGGAGGGTCAGGGCAAGCTGCTGGAAGCCCAGCGGTTGCGCATGCGCACCAGCTACGACATCGAGATGATGCGGCAGGTCGGCTTCTGTTCGGGCATCGAGAACTACTCGCGTCATATCGACGGGCGCGGAGCCGGAACGCCGCCGGCCACCCTGCTGGACTACTTCCCGGAGGATTTCCTGCTCATCATCGACGAGTCGCACGTCACCGTGCCGCAGATCGGCGGGATGTACGAGGGTGACATGTCGCGTAAGCGCAACCTGGTGGAGTTCGGTTTCCGGTTGCCCTCGGCATGTGACAACCGGCCGCTGACCTGGGAGGAGTTCGCCGATCGGATCGGGCAGACCGTCTACATGTCGGCCACTCCGGGGCCCTACGAGCTGGGCCAGAGCGCCGGTGAGTTCGTCGAGCAGGTGATCCGCCCGACCGGCCTGGTGGACCCCAAAGTCGTGGTGAAGCCCACCAAGGGCCAGATCGACGACCTGATCGCCGAGATCCGGCAGCGCACCGAGGCCGACGAGCGGGTGCTGGTGACCACCCTGACCAAGAAGATGGCCGAGGACCTCACCGACTACCTGCTCGAGATGGGGATCCGGGTGCGGTACCTGCACTCCGAGGTCGACACCCTGCGCCGGGTGGAGTTGCTGCGTCAGCTGCGGCTCGGCGACTACGACGTGCTGGTCGGCATCAACCTGCTGCGCGAGGGCCTGGACCTGCCCGAGGTGTCGCTGGTGGCGATCCTCGACGCCGACAAGGAGGGTTTCCTGCGCTCCACCCGCAGCTTGATCCAGACCATCGGCCGTGCCGCCCGCAACGTCTCCGGCGAGGTGCACATGTACGCCGACAAGATCACCGACTCGATGCGGGAGGCCATCGACGAGACCGAACGCCGTCGGGCCAAGCAGGTCGCCTACAACGAAGAGCACGGCATCGACCCGCAGCCGTTGCGCAAGAAGATCGCCGACATCCTCGACCAGGTGTACCGGGAGGTCGAAGACACCGAGGCCGTCGAGGTCGCCGGCTCGGGCCGCAACGCCTCACGGGGGCGGCGCGCCCAGGGCGAGCCCGGCGGCCGGGCGGTCAGCGCCGGGATCATCGAGGGCCGCGACACCACCAACATGCCGCGGGCCGAGCTGGCCGACCTGGTCAAGGACCTCACCGAGCAGATGATGAACGCGGCACGTGACCTGCAGTTCGAGCTGGCCGCCCGGATTCGCGACGAGATCGCCGACCTCAAGAAAGAGTTGCGGGGCATGGACGCGGCCGGCATCAAGTGACGGCGACGCCGGCCCGCGGCCTTTCGCGTGGCCCGGCGATCCGTGATTGACTGCAAGCGGTGGTGGGGGAACTGACTGAAGCGGTGATGCGTGACTCCGCGGTCAGCACTGGTAGCTGGCGGGAGTTGCTCGGTCGGCGCTATCTGGGCACGTCGGCGGTGCTGGCCGGCGGCGTCGCGCTGTACGCCACCAACGAGTTCCTGACCATCAGCCTGCTGCCCAGCACCATCAAGGACATCGGCGGCGAGCGGTTCTACGCCTGGGTCACCACCCTGTATCTGGTCGGCTCGGTGATCGCCGCGGCCGCGGCCAACGCGGTGCTGGTCCGGCTGGGCTCCCGCACGTCGTACCTGATGGGGCTGCTCTCCTTCGGTCTGGGCACCGTGGTGTGCGCGCTGGCACCCCACATGGAAGTCCTGTTGATCGGCCGCACCCTGCAGGGCATGGGCGGCGGCTTACTGGCCGGCCTCGGTTATGCGCTGATCAACGCGGTGCTGCCCAGCTGGCTGTGGACCCGGGCCTCCGGTCTGGTGTCGGCCATGTGGGGGTGGGCACCCTGGTCGGCCCGGCGGCCGGCGGCCTGTTCGCCCAGTTCGGGGTATGGCGCTGGGCGTTCGGTGTGATGGCGGTGCTGACCGTGGCGATGGCGGTGGGGGTCGGCATGGTGCTGACCGCCGGCAGCAGCGGCCACCGCGGCGAACCGGCGAAAATCCCGATCCGGTCCCTGGTGTTGCTGGGCGGGGCGGCGCTGGCGGTCAGTGTCGCGCAGCTGCCGCGCAGCCTGCCGGCCGCGGCGGGACTGTTGCTGGTCGGCGCCGTCCTGCTGGTGGTGTTCCTGGTCGTGGACCGGCGATCTGCGGCGGCGGTGCTGCCGCCCAGCGCGTTCCATCCCGGTCGGGAGAAGTGGATCTATCTGACCCTGGGCCTGCTGATGGCCACCACCAAGGCCAACCTGTACATCCCGCTGCTGGGCCAGCGGCTGGCTCATCTGCCCCCGGTGATGGCCGGCTTCCTGGGGGCGGCCCTGTCGACCGGGTGGACGTTCAGTGAGATCGCCAGCGCCTCGGTGAGCCGGGCGCGGGTGGTGATCGGCCTGGTGATCAGCGCGCCGCTGGTGATGGCGGCGGGGCTGACGGTGGTCGCGTTCGCGCGGATGAACCACTACGACCCGACCGCCGTCGCCGCGATCTGGGCGCTGGCACTGCTGGTGGTCGGGATCGGGGTGGGGGCGGGCTGGCCGCATCTGTCGGCGTGGGCGATGAGCTGCGTCGACGACCCGGCCGAGGGCGGTACCGCCGCCGCGGCCATCAACACCGTCCAGTTGATCGGTGGGGCGTTCGGGGCCGGATTCGCCGGCCTGGTGGTCAACACCGCGATGAGCACCGGCCAGCCCGCGGCGCGCTGGCTGTTCGCGATCTTCGCCGTCCTCGCCGCCCTGGGGTGCGTGGTCGCGGTGCGGGCCAGCCGGGGCGCGTCGCGTGAGCTCACCGGCTGGACTTGATCACCTGGGAGTAGGTGAACTGCCAGCGTTCGACGACCCGAAATCCCAGCGAATGCAGCATCTGCCCGTCGGGCGTGCGGGCGAACCGGCGGCCTGCCGGTAGGACCACCGCCGCCTGATGGGCCGGCAGGGCGCGATCGTGGTCGGTGATCGTCCAGATGACCGGGCACCGGTCGAGTTGGTCGCGTAAGGCGCCCACGCCCAGGTGCCCGTCCCACAATCGGCCCAACGTCTGGCGGTGCGGTCCCAGGCCGGGGTCGGTCAGCTTCGCGAACGACTCGGGACGGCCCGCCGGCAACGCCCGGATCGGGCCGGGCAACCATCGGGTGGTGTTGTCGATCAGCAGACAATCCCCGGGCTGGGCATGCTCGACGATCACGTCGGCCACCGCGCTGTAGTCCCAGCCTTCTTTGGTGTAGCGATCACGTTGATTGACAACGTAATTGGGGGCCGCCGTGATGACGAGCAGGGTGACAAGCGCGATGACCGTGCGGCGTGAGGTGGCGATCGTGGTGACGGCGATGGCCAGCGCGATCGCCATCGCCGGCGCTGTGCTGATCAGATACCGCGGGTAGTAAATGGGTTTCACCGCCGCCGAATAGACCACCGCCGCCGCGGTCGGGATGAGCATCCAGGCCACGCACAGCACCGCCAGTCGGCGGGTGTCCTCGGCGAGCGCCCGGCGCGCACCGGTGGCAACAGCCACCACGGCGGCGGCCAGCAGCAGCCACGCCGCGACGGCGAACGACACACTCTTGTCGAAGTACTGCTGCACAACGATCTCGGCCACGGTGTGCGGGCTCAGCGGACTGATCCAGGCAACCTGCCGGATCTGCCCGTGGCTGAACCACAGGAAGGGAGCCACCGCGGCCAGCGCGCCGCCGGTCGCCACCGCCCAGCGGCGCTTCGCCGCACCGTCGGCCCCCAGCGCCGGCAGCGTCGCCGCGTACACCGCCGCCATGAGCACGGTGAACGTGCTGAGCAGCGTCGCCCCCACCAGGGCCAGCCCGTAGCCCACCCACACCGGCCCGCTGTTGCGCCGGATCGCCCGCACCCACAGCACGGTGAGCCAGACCGCGGCCATCGCCGAGAACGCGTACGGGCGCGCCTCGACCCCGGCCCACGTCAACCGGGGCAGTATCGCGTAAAGCGCACCGGCGCACAGCGATACCGGCCGGCCCGCGAACCGGCGCGTCAGCACCACCACCCCGGCGGCCCCGGCGCCCACCGCCAGGCTGCTGGGCAGCCGGGCCCAGAATTCGGTTGCGGGGAAGACCGCGAACCAGCCGTGCATGAACAGGTAGTACAGCCCGTGCACCGCGTCGATGTGGGTCAGTAGCCGCCACAGTTCGGGAAGCGTCCGGTGGGTGGCCGCCGAGATGGTCGCGGCCTCGTCGAACCACATGGACGGCCGGTTGGCGCCGGCGGCGCTGATCACCGTTGCGGCAACAGCGATCAGGGCCGCATCCGCCGAACGCGGCGGCTGCGGCGACGGGCCCGGTTCGGTACCCACCGGCGCCGGGGTCAGGACCTGGCTCAACGGCGTGCGCTGTCGGTAGCGGTGACGGTTACGACGTCCACGCTACCTGTTTCGCGCACCGTGTCAGCTACGTCACGGGGCCGTCTGGCCGTTCTTCCGGGCAGGTCAGGGGCCTGTGTGACCCGCCGCGCAGGCGACATGTGACGCCAATCGCCCCCAATCGGGGCATCGACGGGTTAGTGTCGCCATGGCTTCTTAAGCGAACTATGGCGACTAAGCACCGGGAGGGTTACCCATGAGCGGCTACAAGACCGTGGTGGTCGGTACGGACGGCTCGGACTCGTCGCTGCGCGCCGTTGACCGCGCGGCCCACTTGGCGTCCGGCGAGGGCGCGAAGGTCATCATCGCCACCGCCTACCTGCCGCACGCCGACGACCCCCGCGCCGCAGACGCGCTCAAGGACGAGGGCTACAAGGCCTCCGGCAACGCCCCCATCTACGCGATCCTCAAAGAGGCCAAGGAGCGGGCCATCGCTGCCGGCGCCTATGAGGTGGAGGAGCGGGCCGTGGTCGGCGCCCCGGTCGACGCGCTGGTGGAGCTGGCCGAGGACGTCAAGGCCGACCTGCTGGTGGTCGGCAACGTCGGGTTGAGCACCATCGCCGGCCGGCTGCTCGGTTCGGTGCCGGCCAACGTGTCGCGCCGCTCCAAGATCGACGTGCTGATCGTCCACACCACCGGCTAGCTAGCGGGGGAGCTCACCAGCCCCGTTCCCGCCACTCCGCCAGGTGCGGACGCTCGGCGCCCAGCGTCGTGTCGTCGCCGTGCCCGGGATACACCACGGTGTCGTCGCCGTACCGGTCGAACACCTTGCGGCTCACATCGCCGAGCAGGCGCTCGAAATCCCCGGGCTGCCATGTCTTTCCGACGCCGCCGGGAAACAGGCAGTCGCCGGTGAACAGCTGCGTCACCCCGCCGCTGGCCGCGCCGTCGAACGCGAGCGCCACCGACCCCTCGGTGTGCCCCTGCAGATGGATCACGTCGAACTTCAGATCCCCGACGGTCACGGTGTCACCGTCGGCCAGAATGCGGTCCGGGGTCACCGGCAGCGGCTCGGCGTCCAGGGCGTGGGCCGCGGTGGGGGCGCCGGTCGCCTCGACCACCGCGGTCAGGGCCTGCCAGTGGTCGAAGTGCTGGTGACTGGTGACGATCAGCGCCACGTCCGGGGCCTGCTCGCGCACCAGCGCCACCAGCTGCTCGGCGTCGTTGGCCGCGTCGATCAGCAGCGTCTTGCCGGTGTGGGCACAGGTCACCAGGTAGACGTTGTTGTCCATCGGCCCCACCGAGGCCTTGATGATGGTTGCTCCGGGCAGGGTGCGGCGGGCGGCGGTTCCGGGTTCGACGTGTCCGGTGTAGCTGTCGGTGACCGAGATCTCAGACGTCATGACCGTCACGGTACTGGCCCTGAGCTGGGTGTCGGTAGAGCCACCTAGCATGGACCCGTGGCTGACCGGCTGATCGTCAAGGGCGCGCGTGAACACAACCTGCGCGGTGTGGACCTCGACCTGCCGCGTGACGCGCTGATCGTGTTCACCGGGCTGTCGGGCTCGGGCAAGTCCTCGCTGGCCTTCGACACCATCTTCGCCGAGGGCCAGCGCCGCTACGTCGAGTCGTTGTCGGCGTATGCCCGCCAGTTCCTGGGCCAGATGGACAAGCCCGACGTCGACTTCATCGAGGGCCTGTCGCCGGCGGTGTCCATCGACCAGAAGTCCACCAACCGCAACCCGCGCTCGACGGTCGGCACCATCACCGAGGTCTACGACTACCTGCGGCTGCTGTACGCGCGGGCCGGCACCCCGCACTGCCCGGTCTGTGGCGAGCGGATCGCCCGCCAGACCCCCCAGCAGATCGTCGACCAGGTGCTGGCCATGGACGAGGGGCTGCGGTTCCAGGTGCTGGCGCCGGTGGTGCGCACCCGCAAGGGGGAGTTCGCCGACCTCTTCGACAAGCTGAACACCCAGGGTTACAGCCGGGTGCGGGTCGACGGGGTGGTGCACTCGCTGACCGACCCGCCCAAGCTCAAGAAGCAGGAGAAGCACGACGTCGACGTCGTGGTGGACCGGCTCACCGTCAAGGAGTCGGCCAAGCAGCGGCTCACCGATTCGGTGGAGACCGCGCTGGGCCTGGCCGACGGCATCGTCGTCCTGGAGTTCGTCGACCGCGAAGACGACCATCCCCACCGCGAGCAGCGGTTCTCCGAGAAGCTGGCCTGCCCCAACGGGCACGCGTTGTCCGTCGACGACCTGGAGCCCCGGTCGTTCTCCTTCAACTCGCCCTACGGCGCCTGCCCGGAATGCGCCGGCCTGGGCATCCGCAAGGAGGTCGACGCCGACCTGGTGGTGCCCGACCCGGAGCGCACCCTGGCCGAGGGCGCGGTGGTGCCGTGGTCGATGGGCCCCACCAGCGAGTACTTCACCCGGATGATGGCCAGCCTCGGTGAGGCGATGGGCTTCGACGTCGACACCCCGTGGCGCAAACTGCCGGCCAAGGCCCGCAAAGCCATCTTGGAGGGCTCCGACGAGCAGGTCCACGTGCGCTACCGCAATCGCTACGGCCGCACCCGCTCCTACTACACCGATTTCGAAGGTGTGATGGCGTTCCTGCAGCGCAAGATGGAGCAGACCGAATCCGAGCAGATGAAGGACCGCTACGCGGGATTCATGCGGGATGTGCCCTGCCCGGAATGTGCCGGCACCCGGCTCAAGCCGGAGATTCTGGCGGTGACGCTGGCCGCCGGTGACTACGGCAGCAGATCCATTGCGCAGGTGTGTGATCTGTCCATCGCGGACTGCGCGGACTTCCTCAACGCGCTGACGCTGGGTCCGCGGGAGCAGGCCATCGCCGGGCAGGTGCTCAAAGAGATCCAGTCCCGGCTGAGCTTCCTGCTCGACGTCGGGCTGGAGTATCTGACCCTGTCCCGGGCCGCGGGAACGTTGTCGGGCGGTGAGGCGCAACGTATTCGGTTGGCCACCCAGATCGGTTCGGGTCTGGTCGGGGTGCTCTACGTGCTCGACGAGCCGTCCATCGGGCTGCATCAGCGCGACAACCGCCGGCTGATCGAGACCCTGGTCCGCCTGCGCAACCTGGGCAACACCCTGATCGTCGTCGAACACGACCTGGACACCATCGCGCACGCCGACTGGATCGTCGACATCGGTCCTGCCGCCGGAGAGCACGGCGGCAGGATCGTGCACAGCGGGCCCTACCGCGACCTGTTGACCAACCCCGACTCCATCACCGGGGCCTATCTGTCCGGGGCGAAGAGCATTGCGGTGCCGCAGGCGCGCCGCAAAGTCGATCCCAAACGGCAGCTCGGCGTGGTCGGTGCGCGCGAGCACAACCTGTCCGGTGTCGACGTGGCGTTTCCGCTCGGCGTGCTCACCGCGGTCACCGGGGTGTCGGGCTCAGGCAAGTCGACCCTGGTCAACGACATTCTGGCCACGGTGCTGGCCAACAAGCTCAACGGCGCCCGGCTGGTGCCGGGCCGCCACACCCGGATCACCGGCCTCGATCACCTGGACAAGCTGGTGCGGGTGGACCAGTCGCCCATCGGGCGCACCCCGCGGTCCAACCCGGCCACCTACACCGGGGTGTTCGACAAGATCCGCACCCTGTTCGCCGCCACCACCGAGGCCAAGGTCCGCGGCTATCAGCCCGGCCGGTTCTCCTTCAACGTCAAGGGCGGCCGCTGCGAGGCGTGCACCGGCGACGGCACCATCAAGATCGAGATGAACTTCCTGCCGGATGTCTATGTGCCCTGCGAGGTCTGCCACGGCGCCCGCTACAACCGGGAGACCCTGGAGGTGCACTACAAGGGCAAGACCATCGCCGAGGTGCTGGACATGTCCATCGAAGAGGCCGCGGAGTTCTTCGAGCCCATCACCGGCATCCACCGCTATCTGCGCACCCTGGTCGACGTCGGTCTGGGGTACGTGCGGCTGGGCCAGCCGGCGCCCACGCTGTCCGGCGGTGAGGCGCAGCGCGTCAAGCTGGCCTCGGAACTGCAGAAGCGCTCCACCGGCCGCACCGTCTACATCCTCGACGAGCCCACCACCGGCCTGCATTTCGAGGACATCGCCAAGCTGCTGGGTGTCATCAACGGCCTGGTGGACAAGGGCAACACGGTGATCGTCATCGAGCACAATCTGGACGTCATCAAGACCGCCGACTGGATCATCGACATGGGTCCCGAGGGCGGCGCCGGGGGAGGGACCGTGGTGGCCACCGGCACGCCGGAGGACGTCATGGCGGTGCCGGAGAGCTACACCGGCAAGTTCCTCGCCGAAATCCTGGGCGCCCCGGCCAAACCCGCCAAGGCCGTGAAACGGCGTAGCAAGGCCAGCGCCTAGGGTCGGTGCCTGCTAAGCCGGCGCAGCGCCGAGGCTGACTCGCAGGTGCCGCACGACAGCGTCGGCAACAGCCTCTATCGGCTCGGTCTTGCCCGCAGAGACCCAGTCGGTGAGCCAGATCTGCACGGCCGAGATGACCAGTGCCGCAGCGATTCGCGGAGGCAGGTGGATCTGGCCAGCGTCCGCCGCGATCTCGGCTGCTCGGGTGATCATGTCCATCCCGGTTCGCCACGCTGCTCGTTGACCCCCGCGGCCCAGTTCGGCTGAGGCCGATGCCCAGCTCAGTCCCTCATTGATATGCAGCTGCAGGAAGTGGGGGTGTGCTGCGAAGAATTCAACCTCGGCTCGCGCTCCGACCAGGATCGCCTCCAGCGGGGAGTCGATGTCGTCCGTGCGTAGGCGCACGGCGGCGACGAACTCCTGCATGCGCGCGGCATTGAGGGCATCCCAGATCTCGTCTTTGCCGCCGAAGTGCTTGTAGACCGTCGCCAAGGACACGCCCGCGGTCTTGGCGATGTCACTCACCCGCGCGGCGGCGAAGCCGGAGCGACTGAATTCGTACTCGGCCGCGGCCACGATCTGCTGTTGGTACATGGCCCTGCGGGCGTCGGCCATATCGGCGACCGGTGGCGTGGATCGGTTCGGTTCCATGGCCGCCCCCTGCTCTCGATCGACCGTTGGCGCAGTGTCCACGAGGTGCTACGGTGCCACAGTAATCATGATTCTGGTTAACAGAGTCGTCATTACTCCATAGCTCGATCGGGAACTGGGGAAGGTGCGCCCATGGCGACCACGGAGCTGAGCCGGGAACCATCGCCGCAGATCTCGATGACACTTCCGCGGTCGCGCGGACTGCGCATCATATGGACCGTGGCGTTCGGCTCGCTGGCCCTCGCCTTTCCGGTGTACAGCTACTTGGCATTTCACAGCGGCGTGGACCGTCCCTTCATCGCCGATGCCATGGTCGTGCAGGCGACCGCTGCCTACTTCCTCGGCATCTTTGCGGCGTTCCTGCCGATCCCGTCGCTTCGGACGTGGACCCGATTTCAGCGCCTCCAGGCGGTAGCTCTGCCGTTCGTGATCTGCTCCTACGCAACGCATCTCAGCTGGGAGCTCGGCTGGCTGATTCTGCACAAGGCCATCGCCGGGGCGCGCGATGCGGCGTGGGCGTATCCCTGGTGGAACTACATCGACGGCGGCGACCTGCGCTATCTGCACGCCGAACCCAACTTCTTGATGATCGAGGTGCTGTCGGTGATCAACGCCTGCGTGGGCGTCACCGGACTCGTCCTGCTGTTTCGGTCCAAGTTCACCGACTACCGGGGAACCCTGCTGGTGATGTCGACGGCCGTCACGCATACCGTCCTGACCTGGTATTACTACGGCACCGAGATCATCGCCGGCTTCCCATCGATCAATACCGACAGCTTCATGGATCTGGGCGTCAAGTTCATTCTGCTGAACGGTCCGTGGTTGATCGCGCCCTGGCTGGTACTGGCCTGGGGGTACGCGATGCTCAAAAAGCAGTTCGGCGCTTCGCCGCAGTAGCGACTGCTGCCGCCTTCACCAGCGGCGACGGGAACCGCGGCGGCACCCGCACCCCGTCCAGCCACGCGGTGAGCTCCCGCGCCCGGCGCTCCAGCACGGAGCGGGCCGCCCGGCCCGGATCCTCCAGGAGCTGCAGCTGCACCTCGGCGGCCGGATTCTGATACCAACCGCCGACGATTCGGCCGTTCCACCACACCGTGGGCCCGGCGTTGCCGTTGTTGTCGAAGAGCCGGCCGCGGTGCGCACCCAGGTACCAGTCGCGGTGATACCAGCCCATGGTGGTGACGTCGAGGCCCGGCAGCAGCGCACCCGACGGTTCGACCTCGGGTTCTGGCTCCAGGTCGTCGGCCAGCGCATAGCCGGGCGTGCCGTGCAGGTCGACGTCGACGGCGCCGATCTCGCCCAATGCCCGGCGCACCACCGTCTTGGTGGTGCCGAACCACCATTTGATGTCGTCAGCGGTGGCCGGGCCGAACGCGCGTAGCCAGGTTCGGATCAGCTGGGCCTGCGCGGGTTCGGCGGGCAGCGGGGCGCCAGAACCGCCGAGCCAGCTCTCCGCGGTCGCCCACCGCGGCCGCGACGAGGTCCAGCCGCCGTCATTGGGCCCGCGCACGATATGGCCCTGCGCGCCCAGCACGGTCAGCGCGCGCGGCGCCAGATGGGTCTGGCCGCCGTAGGACTTTCCCGGCGCGGGATCGTAGGTGCCGGCCAGTTCGGGCAGGCCCCGCGCAGCTCGGCGCTGCTGGCCGGGCCGTGCTCGCCCAGGTGCGCCAGGACGGCGGCGGTGGCCCTGGTCAGCCACTCCTCGCCGTCCTCGGCCACACCGGCCTTGGTCACATCGGCGATCAGCCGGCGCCGCTCGGTGTCGGCCACCCGATCGCTGGCCGCCGCCTGCACGGCGGGCAGATCAGCGGGATCGATCACCCACAGCGTGCGTCGCATCGCCAGATGCTTGACCAGGGAAAGCTTTTCGTACAGTGCGTCGTTCAGGTCCGCGACGGTGAATTTCAGATTCCGCGCCCACAGCGACAGGTAGGGGGTGGCGGGATCGGTGGCATGCAGCCCGACCAGCTTCGCGGCGATCCGGTCTATCGGCTCGTCAGGGGTACCGGGGGCAAGAAAATGCCGGCGCGCCAAACGGCTTCGCCGCTCGGCGACGGTGAAGCTCCGCACCGGTCAGTGCTCGCCCTCGCGCATCGACCTGCGGATCTGCTCCAGCTTCTCGGCGGCCGCGCGCTGGCGGTCCTCGAACTGCTTCTCGACGGTGCGGCCCTCGGGTGTCTCGGAATCCAGCTCCTGGGCGCCGATCGAGGTCTCGAAGCGGCGCTCGATCTTCTCGCGGACAGAGTCGAACGTCGGCACACCGGTGGCGTCGTAGCCGGTGTCGGGCTGCGGGTCGCCCGGATCGTCACCCATGCCGGCCACGTTACCGCCCCGGCGCCACTCCCGGAGTGCCCAGCCGGGAGGCCAGCCAGGGCAGGGCGTGGGCGAACACCCGCCCGGCGAACGGCCAGTCGTGCTGGCCCGGTTCGGTGATCACCGCGCAGTCGATCCCGTTGGCCCGTCCCAGCGCGCACAGCGTCGTCGCGGCAGCGAGCTGGCCGCCGGTATCGGCCTTGGTGGCACTGCTGTCGACCGCGAACCACCCCGAAACCCCGGGGGAATAGCGACCGTGTGTGGCGATCACCGTCGAGGGATCGAACGCCGCCCAGGAGGCGGCGCTGCCGCCGAACAGCCGGCTGATGGTCTGGGCGCGGGTTCCCGCGTTGGGGCCGAGATCGCCGGCGATGTCGACAAAGGCGCTGAACTCCTCGGGGTGCATCGCGGTCAGGTTTACCGCGCAGGTGCCGCCCATGGACCAGCCGACCACACCCCAGTGCGACGGCCGCACCCCGAAGTGCGAGACCAGATACGGCACCACGTCCTTGGTCAGATGGTCGGCGGCGTTGCCGCGCGGGCCGTTGACGCATTCGGTGTCGTTGTTGAAGGAGCCGCCGGAGTCGACGAACACCAGCACCGGTGCATTGCCGTGGTGGGTGGCGGCGAAGTCGTCGACGGCGGCGATCGCACCCCCGGAGCGCAGCCAGTCCGAGGCGGTGTTGAACTCGCCGCCGATCATCATCACGGCGGGCAGCTCCGGCGGCGGGCTGTGGGCGAACCACGCCGGGGGCAGATACACCAGTTCGCCGCGATGCCTGAAATGGGAAGCGTCGGCGGGAATCGCGACCTGCAGCACCCGGCCCCGCGCCGGCATCGCGCCCGAGCCGGCGATCGCATGCACCGTGGCCAGGTCACTCTGGTCGGGTAGCGGCCCGGCCGTCAGATCGCTCCAGGCGCTCTGCACCGTCGGGAAGTAACCGACCCACGTGTTGAGGCTCACTCCCGCACTGATCAGGCACAGCGGCACCGCCAGCAGGGTCACACCGCGGCGCCACCAGGCCGCACCGCGCCAACCCAGAACCAGCAGCGCCGCGGCGGCGCCGGTCAGCGCGATCCACATCCACAGGGTCGCCGGTGGCGGCTGGCCGGACAGCCCGTCGTCGGTGACGAACCAGTACGCGCCGCCCGCCGCCAGCAGCCCCACGCCGCTGATCACGGGCAGGCGCCACAGCCAGCTCCGGGGCCGGCGGCCCACGGCCAGCACCAGCATCGCGACCGCGGCCGCCTGCACCGTGACCGGGACCCAGCCGTGCATCAGCGAGGTGTGTTCGCCACTGGACAGGATCACCCCATCCATGATGGACCGCGGTATGCCTAGCGGGGTTTGGCCAGCGGGAACGGCAGCGTATCGCGGATGCTGTGCCCGGAGATGAGCATGACGACGCGGTCCACGCCCATGCCCAGCCCGCCGGTCGGCGGCATCGCGTACTCCATGGCGGCCAGGAAGTCCTCGTCGAGTTCCATCGCCTCCGGGTCGCCGCCGGCGGCCAGCAGCGACTGCTGGTGCAACCGGCGCCGCTGCTCCACCGGGTCGGTGAGTTCGCTGTAGGCGGTGCCCAGTTCCACGCCCCACGCCACCAGGTCCCACCGCTCGGCAACGCCCGGCTTGCTGCGGTGCGGCCGGGTCAGCGGCGAGACGGAGGTGGGGAAGTCGATGTAGAAGGTGGGCTGCTCGGTGCGGGCCTCGACCAGGTGCTCGTAGAGCTCGAGCGCCACGGCGCCGGCATCCCACTGGCGCAGGTAGTGCACGCCGGCGCGGTCGCACAACTTGCGCAGCGCAGGCAGCTCGGTGCCGGCGTCGATCTGCTCGCCGAGCGCCGCCGACACCGCGTCGTGCACGCTGACCACCGGCCAGAGCCCCGAGATGTCGACCGGTTCGAGCCGGCCGTCGGTCCCGGCCGCATCACCACCGGCGCGCCGTTGGCCGCCACCGCGGCGTTCTGGATCAGCTCACGCGCGCCGTCGATCCAGGCGAGGTAGTCGCCGTGGGCCGCGTAAGCCTCCAGCAGGGTGAACTCCGGGTTGTGGCTGTAGTCCACGCCCTCGTTGCGAAACGCCCGGCCCAGCTCGAACACCCGCTCCACGCCGCCCACACACAGTCGCTTGAGGTAGAGCTCCGGGGCGATCCGCATATACAGGTCCAGGTCGTAGGCGTTGATGTGGGTGACGAAGGGGCGGGCGTTGGCCCCGCCGTGCAGTTGCTGCAGGATCGGGGTTTCGACCTCCAGGAATCCCTTGGCGAACAAGGTGTCCCGAATGGAGCGCAGCACGTTGCTGCGCGCTGTGATCAGCTCGCGCGCCTGAGCGTTGACGGCCAGGTCCACATAGCGGGTCCGCAGCCGCGCCTCGGGGTCGGTCAGGCCCTTCCACTTGTCGGGCAGCGGGCGCAGGCATTTGCCGATCAGCCGCCACTGCGTCACCAGCAGCGAGGGCGTCCCGTTGCGGCTCTGGCCCATCCGGCCGGTGGCCTCGACCAGATCGCCCAGGTCCACTCCGGCGCTGAAGTCGGCGGCGCGGGCGTCGCCGGCCTCGGTGAGCACCGCGTCGTCGAGCAGCAGCTGCACCTCGCCTGACCAGTCGCGCAGCTGCGCGAACAGCACACCGCCGTAGTCGCGCATCCGCAGCACCCGCCCGGCCACCGACACGGTCCCGGCGGCGCCGGCCAGCGCCTGGCGCACGCTGTGGCTGGGCGGTTGCCCCACCGGGTAGGCGTCGACGCCGCTGTCCTGCAACGACTTCAGCTTGGCCATCCGGACCCGGACCTGCTCGGGCAGCCGGGGCCGGGCTGGGCCGGGCACGGCGTACTCCGGGCAGTCGGGCGCCGTCCCGTCGTTGTGCAACTGCCCGGAGGCGGCCAGCGGCTCCGGCACGGCCGAGTGTTGACCGGTGTGCTGCTCGCTGCGCCGCGAGAAGGGCAGCACCAGGAAGCCTTCGGCGATCACCGAGGCGACGCCCACGCGGGGGATCAGCCGGGCGTCTTCGTAGCAGGCGTAGCGCGGCACCCACTGCGGCCGGTACTTCATGTTCGAGCGGTACAGCGTCTCCAGTTGCCACCAGCGCGAGAAGAACATCAGCAACCGGCGCCACAGGCGCAGCACCGGCCCGGCGCCCAGCTGCGCGCCCTGTTCGAAAGCGGACCGGAACATCGCGAAGTTCAGGGAGATCCGGTTCACGCCGACGGTGCCGGCCTGCAGCGCCAGCTCACTGACCATCAGTTCGATGGTGCCGTTGGGGGACTGCGGACTGCGGCGCATCAGGTCCAGCGACGCCCCGCTGTGCCCCCACGGCACCAGCGACAGCATCGCCACCACCTCGCCGCTGTCGCCCCGCACCGCCTCGACCAGCAGGCACTCGGCGTCGGCGGGGTCGCCGAGGCGGCCCAGCGCCATGGAGAAGCCGCGCTCGGACTCGGTGTCGCGCCAGGCGTCCGCGCGTTCGATGACGCGGGCCATCTCCTCGGGGCCGATGTCGCCGTGCCGGCGTATCCGCACCGTCAGGCCTGACCGGCGGGCCCGGGTGACGGCCTGGCGCACCCCGCGCATGTCCGGGCCGGACAGCTTGAACTCCGCGGGCCGCAGGATCGCCTCGTCGCCCAGTTCCAGCGCGCTCAGTCCGGCGTCCCGGAAGGCCTGTGCGCCGGCGAAACTGGCGCCCATCACCCCGGGCGCCCAGCCGTAGTCCCGGCAGACCCGCAGCCAGGCGTTGATGGCCTGCGGCCAGGCTCTGGGGTCGCCCACCGGGTCGCCGCTGGCCAGGCAGACACCCACCTCCACCCGGTAGGTGATGGCGGCGCGCCCGTTGGGGGCGAACACCACCGATTTGTCGCGGCGGGTGGCGAAGTAGCCCAGCGAGTCGTTCTGCCCGTACTGCTCGAGCAGTCCGCGGATCGCCGACTCGTCCTGGCCGGTCAGCGCGTTGTCCGAGCGCTGGGACAAAAACAGCACGATGGCCGCGGCGACCAGGGCCAGCGCCCCGAGCAGCCCGCACAGCGCGCGCAGCCCCAGGTCGGGCTTGCCGGGGAACAGGTCCGGTTCGAGCAGCCCGAAACCAACCACCCGATTCACCACATAGGGCAGCCGCAGCGGCCGTTCCACCGTCCCGGGGAACAGTTCGATGAGCCCCCAGCACAGCAGTATCGCCACCGCCCAGCCGGCGGCCAGCGTCGCGGCGGACTTCAGCAGCGCCCCACGGCGCACCTTGGCCCAGAATTCGTTGCGGGCCGCCACCAGCACCAGAATCGCGGCCGCATGCAGCACCAGGCCCGCGGCGCCGCCGATGACCTGGACGCGGTCGGAGCTGCCGGTGAGCAGCCGGCTGGCATTCCAGCCGCCGGCGATCACCAGGTTCGCGATCAGCAGCCACCAGGCGATGCGCTTGTGCGCGCTGAGCGCGGCTGCCAGCAGCGCCAGGACGAAAGCCCAGGCCAGGCTGGTGTCGGGGAAGTTGAACAGGTATTTGTCGATGAACTCGCGCGGCACTCGGATGGCCCACCGGATCACCGGCGACATGCTCGCCAGCAGCGACAGACCCGCGGCGATACCGACCGCCCAGGCCGCCGCGGTGGGCACCCAGTGGAGCCGGGACGGCGCCCGGTTGCGCGAGCGCGGCACGGGCGGCACAGTCAAGGTCATAGCCAGGCAGAATAGGCAGAGAACCCGCGAACATGGTGTGAGGCGCGACGGGTTTGCGGGATCGGTGGGCGCAACCCGTGCTGAACTGCTGCTACACTCTCCTGTGCGACCGTCCCGGCGTAAGCCAGGACAGCAAGTGGAGTTCCCTCCCACCACGGGCCGAAGAGGTTCTGTGGTCCGGTCGCAGGCGGTGCGAACCGCTTGCTCTGCGCACAGCGCGGGCGGCTTGATGCTTTTCAGGCCGTGATCGGTCGGTATGGGCCCTGCTTCATGCAGGGCTTTTTTGCTGGTGGGTGGGGTCAGCGCCGCTGCGTCCGGACGAGCACTGCGGCGGCCGCGACCGAAGACTACCCAAGGAGGTCCCATCAGCACTGAGATCCGCGTCAACGAGCGCATTCGTGTACCTGAGGTTCGATTGATCGGCCCGGGCGGGGAGCAGGTAGGCATAGTGCGCATCGAAGATGCGCTTCGCGTCGCCGCGGATGCCGATCTCGACCTTGTCGAAGTCGCACCGACCGCCAAACCGCCGGTCTGCAAAATCATGGACTACGGCAAGTACAAGTACGAGGCGGCTCAAAAGGAGCGCGAGTCTCGCAAGAACCAGCAGCAGACCGTCGTCAAGGAACAGAAGCTGCGTCCCAAGATCGACGACCACGACTATGCGACGAAGAAGGGCCATGTGGTCCGCTTCCTCGAAGCCGGGGCCAAGGTCAAGGTGACCATCATGTTCCGCGGCCGTGAGCAGTCCCGGCCCGAGCTCGGCTACCGCCTGCTGCAGCGGCTGGGCGCCGACGTCGCCGAGTACGGCTTCGTCGAGACCTCCGCCAAGCAGGACGGACGCAACATGACGATGGTGCTGGCACCGCACCGCGGCGCGAAGACCCGCGCCAAGGCAGCAGAAGATGCCGGCGCGGGTGCGAAGCCCCCGGCAGCAGCCGCCCCTGCGGCGGATGCGGCCGAGCAGCAGCCCGAGAACTGAAAACCCCGACACCAGAACTGAGGAAACATGCCTAAGGCGAAAACCCACAGCGGCGCTTCGAAGCGGTTCCGCCGCACCGGAACCGGCAAGATCGTCCGGCAGAAGGCCAACGCTCGCCACCTGCTCGAGCACAAGCCGAGCACCCGCACCCGCCGCCTGGCCGGCCGCACCGACGTGGCCGCCAGCGACACCAAGCGCGTCAACGCGATGCTCAACGGCTGATTGCCGTTCTCGCACCGTTTCCCCTTACGCACAACGAGAGTAGGAACATCCCATGGCACGCGTGAAGCGCGCAGTCAACGCCCAGAAGAAGCGTCGTACAGTCCTGAAGGCTTCGAAGGGTTACCGTGGCCAGCGTTCGCGGCTGTACCGCAAGGCCAAAGAGCAGCAGCTGCACTCGCTGACCTACGCCTACCGGGACCGTCGAGCCCGCAAGGGTGAGTTCCGCAAGCTGTGGATCGCCCGCATCAACGCGGCCGCCCGCGCCAACGACATCACCTACAACCGCCTGATCCAGGGCCTCAAGGCCGCTGGTGTGGAGGTGGACCGCAAGAACCTCGCCGAGATCGCCGTCAGCGACGCCGCGGCGTTCACCGCGCTGGTCGAGGTCGCCCGGGCCGCGCTGCCCAGCGATGTCAACGCGCCGGCTTCTGCCTCCGGAGAGGCTGCCTGACCCGAACGCGCCGATGCTGACCGAACGTTCGGCCCGGGTGGTCGCGGCGGTCAAGCTGCATCGGCACGCGGCCAGGAAGCGCGAACGGCGCTTCCTGGCCGAGGGGCCCAATCTGGTCGAGTCCGCGCTCAGCCGCGGCTTGGCCCTGGAGGTCTTCGCCACCGAGTCGGCGGCGCAGCGTCATGCCGACCTACTGGCCGCCGCGCAGGCGCCGGTGCACCTCATCACCGAACGCGCGGCAAAAGCACTGTCGGACACCGTCACCCCGGCCGGATTGGTGGCGGTGTGCCCGCATTTCGACGCCGATCTGCAGGATTCGCTGGCCGAGTCGCCGCAGCTGGTGGCTGTCGCGGTGGGTATCGGCGAACCCGGAAACGCCGGCACCTTGATCCGTATCGCCGATGCCACCGGCGCCGACCTGGTGGTGCTGACCGGCAACAGCGTCGATCCCTACAACGGCAAGTGCCTGCGTTCCTCGGCGGGCAGCATCTTCAACATTCCGGTGGCAGTGGTCGCCGACACCGGTGCCGTGCTCGCGGCGTTGCACGGGGCGGGGTTGCAGGTGGTGGCCACGGCGCTGGACGGCGAGCTGAGCCTGGACGACGCCGATCCGGTGCTGACCGCGCGCACCGCGTGGCTGTTCGGTCCGGAGGCCCAGGGGCTGCCGGCCGACGCCGCCGCAGCCGCCGACCACCGGCTGCGCATCCCGATGTCGGGAGGCGCCGAGAGTCTGAATGTTGCTGCGGCAGCGGCGATCTGCCTGTATCAGAGCGCGCGGGTGCAGCGCCGCCAGTAGCGCGGCCGCCCCGCCCGCCTCAGGCGGCCTTGCGGCGGGGGCGTGGCGGCCGAGGGGTCAGCCCGGCGCCGGCGGCCAGCGAGAAGGTGCTGTGCATCAACGCCCCGGCGCGCTCCACCAGCTTCATCCCCGGGCTGACCGGCGGCACGTAGTGCATGCCGCTGCGGCGCCGCTCTTTGGGCGGCCCGGCGAACCAGGGCGCCTCCACCACGGGGGTGTCGCTGGGAATCTTGCCCTGTTCACGCCGGTAGCCGGCCAAAGCGCGCGGGTGCAGCCGGATCTCGTCGGGCACCACGCTGAACGCGAGGTGGCTGACCTTGCCCAGCAGCCGCAGCAGCACCTCGTCGCTCTCCGACCAGCGCAGGCCGGCCTTCTCCCGCACCGCCGGCTCGAAGAGCCCGGTCGCCACCCAGCGTTGGGCGGCCAGCGCCGGCTTGAACATCTGGTGCCACACCGCGTCGGGCATCGGCACGAACCACGGCTTGGGAATCTTGATGTTCAGGATGTCGATGGCGGCCGGCGTCAGTTCCAGCTCTTCCTCGCAGACGCGGTCCCAGTACTCGCAGAAGTCTTCCCAGGACTTGGGCACCGGGCGCATGCTCATGCCGTACATCCGGTACCACTGCACATGCTCGTCGAAGAGCTGCCGTTTTTCGGCCAGCGTCAGTCCGCCGTCGAAGTATTCGGCCAGCTTGATGATGAGCATGAAGAACGTGGCGTGCGCCCAGTAGAACGTGTCGGGGTCCAGGGCGTGGTAGCGGCGGCCCTGTTCGTCGACTCCCTTGATGTCGCGGTGGTAGTCGCGGATCGAGGAGCCGGTGTGCTGGGCGCGTGCACCGTCATAGACCACGCCCATGATCGGGTAGACCGACCGCATGACGCGCTGCATGGGCTCGCTCAAGATGGTGGAGTGGTCGGTGACGCCCGCACCCAGGCCGGGGTACATGTTCTCGATCGCACCGATCCAGACGCCCATGATGCCGGTGCGCAGGTCGCCGAAGTACTTCCACGTCAGGGAATCGGAGGTCAACGGCTCCACCGCCGGGGCCGGCTTGGGAGCGGCGGGAGCGCTGCTGTCGGCGGCCTGTGCGGGCTGCTCGACGGACGCGGTCGGCGTAACGGTCATCACGTCTCCTGTCTGGGAACCTGAAACCACGATAATTGTGACAACAGTCGTTGTCTACATTAGATGTGGCGCGTCGCAACAAAATAGCCGATCGTGGCGTGCGCCACCTGCCGGTGCCGTTGCCGGGGTCGATATGGCCACTTACGCTGATTCGCATGGACCTCGAGCGGGCCCGCGGGGAGGCCGATGGGCTCGGGGACAACGTGGAGAATCCCGCCCCGCAGAGCCCCAACAGTCGCCCGCAGTTCTCGCTCGACGAGGCTGCGGCGTGGCTGAACCGCACCACCAACGACATCCGGATCGTGGACCTGGTTCGCCGGGTGCGCCAGGTGTTGCCCGGCGATCCGGAGTTCGGTGATCCGCTGTCCACGGCCGGAGACGGCGGGCCGGAGTCGGCCGCGCGGGCGGCCGGCCGCTTGATCGGGGACCGATCCGCGGCGTCGCGGGAAGTCAGCCTGGGCGCCCTGCAGGTGTGGCAGGCGCTGACCAAACGGATTTCGCGCGGACCGGGCGACGCGGAGGCGACGCTGGTCTTCACCGACCTGGTCGGCTTCTCGGCCTGGTCGCTGCAGTCCGGCGACGATGCCACCCTCACCCTGCTGCGGCGGGTGTCCCGGGCGATCGAGCCGCCGGTGCTGGACGCCGGTGGCCGCATCGTCAAGCGGATGGGGGACGGGATGATGGCGGTGTTCCGCGACCCGTTGGTGGCGGTGGCGGCGCTGCTGGCGGCCCAAGAGGCGATTCGCGAGGTCGAGGTCAACGGACACACTCCGCGGATGCGGGTCGGCATCCACACCGGCCGGCCCCAGCGGTTGGCCGACGACTGGCTCGGGGTGGACGTGAATATCGCGGCCCGGGTCATGGAACGCGCCATCAAGGGCGGCATCGTGGTCTCCGGGCCGACCCTGAAACGCATTGATCCGGCCGATTTGGCCGAGTTGGGCGTGGTTGCCAAGCGGGCGCGCCGTCAGGTGCTCGCGGCCAAGACCAGCGGTGTCCCGGCAGATCTGGTGATGTACCGGCTCAAGGCAGTTCGCCAGAGCGCCCCGGACCCGGACTGATCCTGCCTCGCCACGGCTCCGGCGGCCGCCCTTTCGAGTGGATGAACCCCGTTCCTTGGAATACCCTGCGGTGAGCACCATAACTATTGACCGGTTTTCCACAGGTCGCCTTTATGCAGGAGCGGGGAGTCATGTCACGTCGGGAGCAGCGTCGCAACCACGGGCGTAAGAAGAATCGGCTGGTAGGCGCCGGTGGGACGGCGGCAGCGTTCCTGTCGTTCGGTGTGGCCCCGCTGGCCGCGTCGCCTGAGGCCAACGCCGACTGGGATTTCGATTGGCTCACTGATCTTTTCGCCGTCACAGATTCGGCGACCGGTTGGGACAGCACTGCCTGGGACATCGGGTCGTGGTTCAACTGGTCGGCTGACCCGGGCTTGGCGGACGCCAACCCGTTTGACCTGACCGGGCTGTTCAACGTGCTGGTCTACCAACCGATGTACACGTTTGTGGACTCCTGGATCGACAATCCGGCCAACGCGTGGATCATCGACACGGTCAACAGCTGGGCTCCAGAAGGTCAGTTCTATATCGGCGACGGCATCGACGGCACCGCGGACAACCCCGACGGCGGGACCGGTGGCCTCTGGTTCGGTGACGGTGGCGCCGGCTACTCCGCGGGCGAGGACGGCCTCGTCGGCGGCGGCGACGGCGGCGACGCCGGGTGGTTCGGCAACGGTGGTGCCGGCGGCGCCGGGATTGCCGGTCAAGACGGCGGCGACGGTGGTGCCGGTGGCTGGTTCATGGGTATCGGTGGCGCCGGTGGCGCCGGTGGCGAGGGCGGCAACGGCGGCGACGGCGGCGACGGCCTGGGCTGGCTGTTCGGCATCGGCGGTGCCGGTGGCGCCGGCGGAGTCGGCCTGACCGGCGAGACCGGGCTGGCCGGCACCTGGCTGGACGGCGGCAACGGCGTGGGCGGCATCGGCGGCACCGGTGGTGAGGGCGGCCGGGGCGGCAACGGTGGCGCCGCGAGCGACTCGATCTTCGGCAGCGGCGGTGCGGGCGGCAAGGGCGGTGTCGGCGGGGCCGGCGGCCAGGGCGGCACCGGTGCGGCCGGCGACGCCGACAACCTCAACGGCGGCACGGGCGGCGTGGGCGGTGCCGGCGGTGTCGGGGGCCAGGGCGGTAACGGCGGTGCGGGCAGCGCGCTGGGCAGCACCGGCGCAGCCGGCGAGGACACCGCGACCCTCGGCGATGGCGGCAGGGGCGGTACCGGCGGTGCCGGTGTGGACGCCACCGCCGACCATGTGGCGGGCAACGGCGGCGCCGGGGGCAACGGCGGTAACGGCGGCGAGACCGGTAATGGCGGCCAGGGCGGTACCGGCGGCGCCGGGGGCGCCGGGGGTGATGACGACACGCGCAGCGCCGGTAACGGTGGTCAGGGCGGCCAGGGCGGTACCGGCGGCCAGATCGGCAACGGCGGCCGCGGCGGTGACGGCGGTGCCGGTGGCATCAGCGGCACCTATGTAGGCGCCACCGGAGGTACCGGCGGTGTCGGCGGGCAGGGCGGTATCAGCGGCGCCGAGGCCGGCAACGGCGGCAACGGCGGCGTGGGCGGCGTGGGCGGCGCCGGGCACGCCGGCATCAGGGGCGGCAACGGCGCCGATGGCGTCAGCGGTGTCAACGACGGCGCGGGCCAGGCCGGCGGCCAGGGCGGTAACGGCTTCCATGGCGGCACCGGCGGCAAGGGCGGTGCCGCGGGTGGCTTGCAGGGCACCAATGACGTGGGCAAAGCGGGCCTGAACGGCAACGGCGGCCGCGGCGGCAACGGCGGCGCGGTCGGTGCCGGTGGTGACGGCGGCGCCGGTGCGACCGGTGTCTGGGGCGTGAACGGCTCTGGCGGCCTCGACGGTGCGGGCGGCGACGGCGGCCAGGCCGGCGCGAACGGCGCGGTGGCCGGCACTGCCGGCGCCGGCGGCGAGGCCGGCGGCGAGGGCGCCGCTAAGGGTTTGGCGGGCGATGCCGGCAGCCTGCAGCCGGTCGAGGCCAGTCACGGCGGCGCGGGCGGTGCAGGCGCCGACGCCGACGGCGCACACGACTACGGCGGTAACGGCGGTAACGGCGGCGACGGCAACGGCGGCGGCAACGGCGGTGCTGGCGGTGCGGGCGGCGCCGGCACCACCGGCGACGGCGGCAATGGCGGTAACGGCGGCAACGGCGGCGACGGATCGGTCAGCAACGGCGGTAACGGCGGTGCCGGCGGTGCCGGTGGCTCTTCGGAGTCCGGCGACGGCGGTAACGGCGGCGCCGGCGGCAAGGGCGGCAACGGCGATCACGGCGTGACCGGCTCCAAGGGCGGCCCCGGCATCGTCGGCGAGAACAACGGCGCCGGCGGCAAGGGCGGCAACGGCGGCACGGGCTTTGACGGCGGCAAGGGCGGCGCGGGTGGTGCCGGCGGCACTTCGGAGTCCGGCAACAGCGGCGCCAACGGCGACGGCGGCGACGGTGGTTTGGGCGGCAAGGGCGGTGCGGGTGGCGACGGCGGTAACGGCGCCGCGGGGCACTGGGATCACCGGGGCCAGTACGGCTTCGGCTCGGGCGGCATTGGCGGCAACGCCGGTAACGCCGGCGCTGCGGGCAAGGGCGGTGCCGCCGGCGAGGCAGGCACTGGCGGTGCCGAGGGCACCGGCAAAGCGGGGACCGCCGGCGCCGACGGCGTAGGGGTCATCGACACGGCCCAGGGCGGCCACGGCGGCAACGGTGCCGCGGGCACCGAGTTGCACCACAACGGCGGCGCCGGCGGCGACGGCGGCAGCGGCGGCACCCACGGCCACGGCGGCAACGGCGGTGCCGGTGGCAACGCGGAACAGGACGAGACCGGCAACGCCCTGACCGGGGGTAACGGCGGAGCCGGCGGTAAGGGCGGCGCCGGCGGCACGACCGAGGGCGACGGCGGTGACGGCGGTAACGGCGGCAACGCCACAGCCAAGCTCTCCGAAGACAGCAGCTCCGTGGCCACCCGGGGCGGCAACGGCGGGGCCGGCGGTAAGGGCGGCGCGGCCGTCAAGGGCGCCGGCGGCGACGGCGGCACGGGCGGTAAGGCCGGCGAGGGCACCCAGTACGGCGGTGTCGGCGGTAAGGGCGGCGACGGTGGCGCCGTCACCGGCGAGGGCAAGGGCGGTAACGGCGGCGACGGCGGGGCCGGCGGCGTGGCCACCGGCTGGAAGTCCGACGGCACCTGGGGCATCGACGGTTTCGCCAACAAGTTCGGGGCGGGCACCGTCCTGGGCGTCTCCGGAGCGGGCGGTGCCGGGGGCGCCGGCGGCGCGGGGACCACGGGTGGCGGCGGCAACGGCGGCAACGGCGGTGCCGGCGGAGCCGACGATGACAACGACGGCAGCACCGAGGTCATCTGGGGTGGCAACGGCGGCGCCGGTGGCGCCGGTGGTGCGGCCACCGACAGTGCCAAGGACGCCGCCGACAGCGGCCCCGGTGGTAACGGTGGCAACGGCGGTGCCGGAGGCCAGGGCACCGTCGCCGGGGGCAGCGGCGGCGCCGGTGGCGCCGGCGGCACCAGCGCCAGCGGCCAGGGCGGCCAGGGCGGTACCGGCGGCCAAGGCGCCAAGGGCACCGGCTGGAGCGACGTCAACGGCAGTGTGACCGGCAAGGGCCAGATCCTGAGCTTCGGCGGCAACGGCGGCCGCGGTGGCGCCGGCGGCAACGGGGAGACCGGCGGCGACGGCGGCAACGGCGGCAACGGCTATGAAGGGATCTCCGGCGGCAACAAGTTCAGCTCCGGCGGCGCCGGCGGTGCGGGCGGCGCCGGCGGCACCGGCACCACCGGCGACGGTGGGGACGGCGGCACGGGCGGCAACAGCGGAGACGGCAGCTGGCGGGCCGCCAATGGTGGCGCCGGTGGCGCCGGCGGCAGCAGCACCAGCGGAAACGGCGGCAAGGGCGGCGACGGCGGGGCCGGCGGCAGCCTGCTCCTGCCGGGTGGCGCCGCGCCGACCAACGGCCGGGCCGTCATGGTGGGCGCCGGCGGCAACGGCGGTGCCGGCGGCAGCAGCACCGCCGCCGACACCACCGGCACAGGTGGCGACGGCGGTAGCGGCGGCAAGGGCGGCGACGGCCTCGGCAACATCAGGGGCGGTGTCGGCGGCACCGGCGGCACCGGCGGCAAGGCGGGCAACGTGGCCGGCGAGGCCGGCGTCAAGCCCGCTACCCCCACCACCACCAGCGGTGGCGACGGCGGCGCCGGCGGCGCGGGCGCCGAGCCTGCCGGCAACGAGTAGGAGGCGGGGTTGTCCCGCACCTCTGCTGGTTGATCGATCAGCGGTAGATCGCACAAACGCCCGGCCGGAGTTTCCGGCCGGGCGTTGTGCGTGCATCGCTTCCCAGGAACGACACCGGTTCCCCGAAGTGGCTCGAAGGGTTGCTTCTAGAACAGGTCGAACCCGTCGACGTCGTCGAACCCGTCGAACAGGGAAACCGCACCCACCAGGAGCTGCAGGGGAATGTCGGTGAAGATGTTGGTGAAGCCGTAGGCCAAGCTGGCCGCGGCCAGGTTGAAGTCTCCGGCGGCGAATTCATCGAAGCTCTGGGCGATCTGGTCGAAAGCTTGGCCGAGCATATAGTCGACCTGCTCGAACGTGTCTTCGAGGTCGAAAGCCAGAAAGTAGAAGTCGGGCACACTCAACCAGACGGGGTCTTGCCCCACTGCCGCGTCGAATACCGTCAGCGCGCCGGCCAGCGGCGCATAGACAAACGCATTCGCGAATCCCGCGGCCAGCTGGCTGGCGCCCAGCGCGAGCTCGCCGAGGGACACGTACTCGAAGCCCGTGGAGAACTGGTGCTCGGATTCTTCGAAGATGTGCTGGATAACACCGAACGGGTCGCCCAGGTCCTGCGCGTCCGCGGTGAGAGTGATGTCGTAGTTGGCCAGTCCCGAGGCATTAACGGCAACTGGAGTGGAGACAAGCACACTTGCCGTGGCAAGTGCTACTCCGGCATGTACTAAGGCGGCTTGCAAAGGCTTCACCGTGTCCTCCAGTGGAGAAAGACTGACGAAAGTAGATAAATAAGGACAGTAGCTGAGGGTTTTCCAAGGTTCAACTGTTATTTCAGTCGGTTTCGACACAGGATTTCTTACGTGTGTTCCCCAGGATGCGATGGTGCCCAGGGGTTCCACGCAGCTCACTGTGGCGGTTTGCGACGTGCTCTATATGATCTGGACCGGCTGCTCATCAAGGCCGAGGTGTCCGGGGTCGTCCTCGAAACGCTTCCAAGTCAACTCCCGAAAGCAAGGAGAGTCTCGTCGCGTGGGCCAACAACCAGTCGACCCGTCCGTCATCTCCGAGGCGACCCTGACCTCCGCGCTGCAGGCAGCGCAGGCCGCGTTCGCCGCGGCAGCCGACCTGGACGCGCTGGCGCAGGCCAAAACCGAGCACCTGGGTGACCGGGCGCCGTTGGCCCTGGCCCGCCAGGCCCTGGCCAAACTGGACAAGGCCGACCGTGCCGACGCGGGCCGCCGGGTCAATGCCGCCCGCAGCGATGCTCAGCGCGCCTACGACGAGCGCTTGGCGGAGCTGCGCGCCGAACGCGACGCCGCCGTGCTGGCCGCCGAAAGCATCGACGTCACCCTGCCCTCGGCACGCAAACCCGTCGGCGCCCGCCACCCCATCACCATGCTGGCCGAACACGTCGCCGACACCTTCATCGCCATGGGCTGGGAGCTGGCCGAAGGGCCGGAGGTCGAAGCCGAGCACTTCAACTTCGACGCGCTGAACTTCCCGGTCGACCATCCGGCGCGCAGCGACTCCGACACCTTCCACATCGCCCCGCCCGGATCTCGGCAACTGCTGCGCACCCACACCTCACCGGTGCAGATCCGCGCCCTGCTGGCCCGGGAACTGCCGGTCTACGTGGTCTCGATCGGGCGCACCTTCCGCACCGACGAGCTCGACGCCACCCACACCCCGGTGTTCCACCAGGTCGAGGGGCTGGCGGTCGACCGCGGACTGACCATGGCGCACCTGCGCGGGACGCTGGACGCCTTCGCCCGGTCCGAGTTCGGGCCGGCCGCCAAAACCCGCATCCGCCCGCACTTCTTCCCGTTCACCGAGCCGTCGGCCGAGGTCGACATCTGGTTCGAGGGCAAGAAGGGCGGGCCGGGCTGGGTGGAGTGGGGCGGCTGCGGCATGGTGCACCCCAACGTGCTGCGCGCCGTGGGCATCGACCCGGAGGAATACTCCGGTTTTGCATTCGGCATGGGATTGGAGCGAACCCTGCAGTTCCGCAACGGAATTCCGGACATGCGTGACATGGTCGAAGGCGATGTCCGGTTCTCCCTGCCGTTCGGGGTGGGTGCCTGATGCGCATTCCCTACAGCTGGTTGCGGGAGACCCTGATCGCCGGTGCGCCGGGGTTTGACATCACCGCCGAGGAACTCGAGCAGGCGCTGCTGCGGATCGGCCACGAGGTCGAAGGCGTCCACACCCTGGGCCCGGTCACTGGGCCGTTCAAGGTCGGACGGGTCGCCGAGATCGAAGAGCTCACCGAGTTCAAGAAGCCGATCCGGGCCTGCCGGGTGGACGTCGGCGAAGCGGAATTGCGCGACATCGTCTGCGGCGCCAGGAATTTCACGGTCGGCGACCTGGTGGTGGTGGCATTGCCCGGCGCGGTGCTGCCCGGCGACTTCGCCATCGCGACCCGCAAGACCTACGGACGCACCTCCGACGGCATGATCTGCTCGGCCGCCGAGATCCGGCTGAGCACCGACCACTCGGGCATCCTGGTGCTGCCGGCCGGCACCGCCGAACCGGGCGCGGACGCGACCGCAGTGCTGGGCCTCGACGACGTGGTCTATGAGCTGGCCATCACCCCTGACCGCGGCTACTGCATGTCGGTGCGGGGGCTGGCGCGTGACCTGGCCTGCGCCCTGGACCTGGACTACCTCGACCCGGCCTCCGCGCAGGTGGTGACTCCGCTGCCCGCCGAGGGCGAGGCCTGGCCGCTGAGCGTGCAGCCGGGCACCGGGGTGCGCCGCTTCGCGTTGCGCAGCGTCACCGGTATCGACCCCGCGGCGGTATCGCCGTGGTGGCTGCAACGCCGCCTGGCGCTCTGCGGCATCCGGGCCATCTCCCCGGCCGTCGACGCCACCAACTACGTGATGGTCGAACTCGGTCACCCGATGCACGCCCACGACCGCGCCCGCATCACCGGCGGATTCGACGTCCGCTTCGCCCGCCCGGGCGAGACCGTCACCACGCTGGACGACGTCGAACGCAAGCTGGAACCGGTGGACGTGCTGATCGTCGACGACGTCGCCACCGCGGCGATCGGCGGCGTGATGGGTTCGGGCAGCACCGAAATGCGCGAGGACTCAACCGATGTGCTGCTGGAGGCCGCGATCTGGGATCCCGCGGCGGTGTCGCGGACCGCGCGGCGGCTGCACCTGCCCAGCGAGGCCGCCCGGCGTTACGAACGCAGCGTCGACCCCGCCATTTCGGTGGGCGTGCTGGACCGCTGTGCGCAGCTGCTGGCTGAGATCGCCGGGGGAGTCATCGAACCGGGCCTGACCGACTGGCGCGGCGAGCCCCCGGTGGACAACTGGAGCCCGCCCGCCGTGCAGATCGCGGCCGACCTGCCCGATCGGGTCGCCGGGGTCGGCTACCCGGAGGGCACCACCGCCCGGCGGCTCACCCAGACCGGCTGCGAGGTGGCCCGCAACGCCGGCGTGCTGATTGTCACCCCGCCGAGCTGGCGTCCGGACCTGCGGCAACCCGCCGACCTGGTCGAGGAGGTGCTGCGGCTGGAGGGTCTGGAGACCATCCCCTCGGTGCTGCCCACGGCACCGGCGGGACGCGGGCTGTCCGCCACCCAGCGCCGGCGCCGCGCGATCGGCAAATCGCTGGCCCTGGCCGGCTATGTCGAGGTGCTCACCTCGCCGTTTCTGCCCGCCGGGGTCTTCGACACCTGGGGGCTGGCGGCCGACGACCCCCGCCGCGCCACGGTGTCGGTGCTCAACCCGCTGGAGGCCGACCGGCCGCAGCTGGCCGGCACTTTGCTGCCCGGCCTGCTGGAAGCGTTGAACCGCAACGTCTCCCGGGGCATGGGCGACGTCGCCCTGTTCACCATCGCGCAGGTGGTGCAGCCTGCCGAGGCGGCCGAGTTCCCGGCCGTCACGCCCGCCCGGCGCCCGACCGACGCCGAGATCGCCGGAATCGACGCGGCTCTGCCGCGCCAGCCGCAGCACGTCGCGGTCGCGCTGACCGGCCTGGCCGAACCCCGCGGGCCGTGGGGTCCGGGCCGTCCCGTGGAAGCCGCCGACGCCATCGAGGCGGCCCGGGTGATCGCCCGGGCCAGCGGCGTCGAGGTCACGCTGCGCTCCGGGGCGTATCTGCCCTGGCACCCGGGCCGCTGCGCGCAGGTACTGGTCGGCGAGACCCTGATCGGTCATGCCGGGCAGCTGCATCCGGCCGTCATCGAACGAGCGGGGCTGCCCAAGGGCACCTGCGCGGTGGAGCTGAACCTGGACGCCATCGCCGTGACGCCCTCATTGCCGGCGCCCCGGGTGTCGCCGTTCCCGGCGGTGTTCCAGGACCTGGCGCTGGTGGTCGATGAGAAGGTGACCGCGCAGTCGGTGGCCGACGCGGTGCGTGAGGGCGCCGGGGAGCTGCTGGAGGACATCGCGCTGTTCGACGTCTACACCGGCCCGCAGGTCGGGGAGGGCCGCAAGTCGCTGGCGTTCGCGCTGCGCTTCCGGGCCGCCGACCGGACGCTGACCGAGGACGAGGCCAGCGCGGCCCGCGACGCCGCGGTCGCCCGCGCCGGAGAGGCCGTGGGCGCCGCCCTGCGCTGACGCCTGCGGGTGTGTGCGTTCGCGGGCTGTTGCGAAACCCCCTGCTCGGGCATGCTGGGAGGCGCCCGTCCTGCCGCGTGACTTCGAGGGGGTCCGCCCGATGAACGAAGCCGAAACCTACGACGTGATCGTTCTGGGCGCCGGACCGGTCGGGGAGAACGTCGCCGACCGCGCCCGGGCCGCCGGGCTGACGGTGGCGGTGGTCGAGCGCGAACTCATCGGCGGCGAGTGCTCGTACTGGGCCTGCGTGCCCAGCAAGGCACTGCTACGGCCGGTGCTGGCCCTCGACGACGTCCGCCGGGTGGCCGGCGCACGCCAGGCCGTCAGTTCGGCGATCGACACCGCCGCGGTGTTCGGACGGCGCAACCACTACGTGGGGGACTGGCACGACGACGGGCAGGCGGACTGGATCGCCGGAATCGGCGCGACCCTGGTGCGCGGCGACGGCCGCCTGGACGGCCCGCGGCGCGTGGTGGTCACCACGCCCGGCGGCGAGGTGAGGCTGATCGCCCGGCAGGCGGTGGTGGTCTGCACCGGAACCCGTGCGGCGCTTCCGGATCTGCCCGGCATCCCCGAGGTGCGCCCGTGGACCAATCGGGAGGCCACCGAAGCGACCTCGGTCCCGCGGCGTCTGGCCGTCGTCGGCGCCGGGGGCGTCGGGGTGGAAATGGCCACGGCCTGGCAGGGTTTGGGTTCGGCGGTGACGCTGCTGGTGCGCGGGAAGGGGCTGCTGCCGCGGATGGAGCCGTTCGTCGGGGAGTACGTGGCCGGCGGGCTGACCGACGCGGGAGTCGATGTGCGCTTCGGCGTCTCGGTCGCCCGGCTGCAGCGCCGCGAGGCGGACGGGCCGGTGCAGGTGGAACTGACCGACGGCAGCGCGCTGGAGGTCGACGAGATCCTGTTCGCCACCGGCCGCCGGCCGGCGACCGCCGACATCGGGCTGGAGACCGTCGGACTGACCCCGGGTGACTGGCTGGAGGTCGACGACACCTGCCGGGTGCGCGCCGTCGAGGACGGCTGGCTGTACGCGTGCGGCGACGTCAACCACCGGGCGCTGCTGACCCACCAGGGCAAGTACCAGGCCCGCATCGCCGGCGACGTGATCGGCGCCCGCGCGGCCGGGCGGCCGCTGGACCCCGCGCCGTGGGGCTGCCACACCGCGACAGCGGACACCCACGCGGTGCCGCAGGTGTTCTTCACCGACCCCGAAGCGGCCGCGGTGGGCCTCACCGCCGAAAAGGCCCAGCGTGCCGGCCACCGGGTGCATGTGGTGGACGTGGAGATCGGTGATGCCGTGGTGGGCGCCCAGCTGCACGCCGACGGATACCGCGGGCGGGCGCGCATGGTGGTCGACGTCGACAACGAGTACCTGCTCGGCGTCGCGTTCGTCGGCCCGGGGGTGGCCGAGTTGCTGCATTCGGCCACCGTGGCCGTCGCGGGCCGGGTGCCGATCAGCCGGTTGTGGCATGCCGTGCCGTGCTTTCCGACCATCAGCGAGGTGTGGCTGCGGCTGCTGGAGGCCTACCGCGACGCCGCGGTGACCCAGACCCCGGCCGGCGTGACGTGACACCCTTCGGGCGGCGCGCCCGTAGCGTAATTAGTTTGCATATGGCCGCATAGTCATGCAGAATCGCCCGGTGACTACAGCGATCAACGTGGCGGTGGCCGGCGCCAGCGGCTACGCCGGCGGGGAAATCCTGCGGCTGCTGCTCGGGCATCCCGCCTACGCCGACGGCCGGCTGCGCATCGGCGCCCTGACCGCCGCGGGTAACGCCGGCAGCACCCTGGGCGAACAGCACTCGCACCTGGTACCGCTGGCCGACCGGGTGCTGGAACCCACCGACGTGAGCGTTCTGGCCGGCCACGACGTGGTGTTCCTGGGCCTGCCGCACGGACATTCGGCGGAGCTGGCCGAACAGCTCGGCGACGACACCGTGGTCATCGACTGCGGAGCCGACTTCCGGTTGGGCGACCCCGGCGACTGGGAACGCTTCTACGGCTCGCCGCACGCCGGGACGTGGCCCTATGGGCTGCCCGAATTGCCCGGCGGGCGCGACAAACTCAAAGACGCCCGGCGGATCGCGGTCCCCGGGTGTTACCCGACCGCGGCGTTGCTGGCGCTGTTCCCGGCCGTCGCCGCCGGCCTGGTGGAGCCCGATGTCACCGTGGTGGCCGTCAGCGGCACCTCCGGTGCGGGCAAGGCCGCCAAGGTCGACCTGCTGGGCTCGGAGGTGATCGGATCGGCGCGGGCCTACAACATCGGCGGCGTGCACCGGCACACCCCGGAGATCGGCCAGGGCCTGCGCGCGGTCACCCAGCGCGACGTCAGGGTCGCGTTCATCCCGGTGCTGATCCCGGCCTCGCGGGGAATCCTGGCCACCTGCACCGCGAAAACCACCGCGCCGTTGTCCGAGCTGCGCGCGGCCTACGAAAAGACCTACGCCGACGAGCCGTTCGTGCACCTGCTGCCGCAGGGCCAGCTGCCCAAGACGGGATCGGTGATCGGCAGCAACGCCGCGCATCTCGCGGTGGACCTCGACGCGGACGCCTCGACGTTCATCGCGATCGCCGCGATCGACAACCTGGTCAAAGGCACCGGTGGAGCGGCGGTGCAGGCGATGAACCTGGCGCTGGGCTGGCCGGAGACCGAAGGCCTGTCCGTGGTGGGAGTGGCACCGTGACCGCCGGCCACACCCTGGTACGCGAGCAGGGCGTCACCGCACCCGAAGGCTTCCGGGCCGCCGGAATCGCCGCCGGCATCAAGGCTTCGGGCAAGCCGGACCTGGCGCTGGTGTTCAACGAGGGGCCGGACTACGCCGCCGCGGGGGTGTTCACCAGCAACCAGGTCAAGGCCGCGCCGGTGCAGTGGAGCCGCCAGGTGCTCACGTCCGGCCGGCTGCGGGCGGTGATCCTCAACTCCGGCGGCGCCAACGCCTGCACCGGCCCGGGCGGCTTCCAGGACACCCACGCCACCGCCGAGGCGGTCGCGGCCGCGTTGTCGGCCTGGGGCACCGAGACCGGAGCGATCGAGGTCGCGGTCTGCTCCACCGGCCTGATCGGCGACCGGCTGCCCATGGACAAGCTGCTGTCCGGGGTCACCGAGGTGGTGCAGGCGATGGCCGGCGGCCTGGTCGGCGGAGACGACGCCGCCCGCGCCATCATGACCACCGACACCGTCCCCAAACAGGTTGCGCTGCACCACAAGGACAGTTGGACAGTGGGCGGCATGGCCAAGGGCGCCGGGATGATGGCGCCGTCGTTGGCCACCATGCTGGTGGTGCTGACCACCGACGCCAAAGTCGACGCCGCGGCGCTCGACGGCGCGCTGCGCCGGGCCGCCGCGTTGACTTTCGACCGGCTGGACGTCGACGGCAGCTGCTCCACCAACGACACCGTGCTGCTGCTGTCGTCGGGAGCCAGCGAGATCACGCCCAGCCGCGACGAGCTCGACGCCGCGGTGCTGGCGGTCTGCGACGACCTGTGCGCCCAGCTGCAGGCCGACGCCGAGGGCGTCACCAAACGGGTGGCCATCACCGTCACCGGCGCGCCCGACGACAGCGACGCCCTGGTCGCCGCCCGGATCGTGGCCCGCGACAGCCTGGTCAAAACCGCGCTGTTCGGCTCGGACCCCAACTGGGGCCGGGTGCTGGCCGCCATCGGGATGGTGCCGTTCACCATCGAACCGGACCGGATCACGGTGTCGTTCAACGGCTTCCCGGTCTTCAGTGCGGGCATGCCGATGCCCGGCGCCCGCGAGGTCGACCTGTCCGCGGCCGACATCGAGGTCAAGGTGGAACTGGACATCGGCGTCGGGCAGGCCACCGTGCGCACCACCGACCTGTCCCACGCCTACGTCGAAGAGAATTCCGCGTACTCCTCATGATTCCCACACACGTCAAAGCCCAGGTGCTGGCCGAAGCCCTGCCCTGGCTCAAGCAGCTGCACGGCCGGATCGTCGTCGTCAAGTACGGCGGCAACGCCATGACCGACGACACCCTCAAGCACGCGTTCGCCGCCGACATGGCGTTCCTGCGCAACTGCGGCATCCACCCGGTCGTGGTGCACGGCGGCGGCCCGCAGATCAGCGCCATGCTCAAGAAGCTCGGCATCGAAGGCGACTTCAAGGGCGGCTTCCGGGTCACCACGCCCGAAGTGCTCGATGTGGCGCGCATGGTGCTGTTCGGCCAGGTCGGCCGGGAACTGGTGGGCCTGATCAACGCCCACGGCCCGTACGCGGTCGGCATCACCGGTGAGGACGCCGCGCTGTTCACCGCGGTTCGCCGCAGCGTCACCGTGGACGGGGTCGACACCGACATCGGCCTGGTCGGCGACGTCGAGAAGGTCAACGCCGCCGCGGTGCTGGACCTCATTGCCGCGGGACGGATCCCGGTGGTCTCCACCCTGGCACCCGACCCGGACGGGGTGGTGCACAACATCAATGCCGACACCGCTGCGGCCGCGCTGGCCGAAGCCCTGCGGGCCGAGAAACTGCTGATGCTCACCGATGTCGACGGCCTCTACACCGACTGGCCCAACACCGATTCGCTGGTCAGCGAGATCGACACCGCGACCCTGGAGCGGCTGCTGCCGACCCTGGAGTCCGGCATGATCCCCAAGGTCGAAGCCTGCCTGCGCGCCGTGCGCGGCGGGGTGCCCAGCGCCCACATCATCGACGGCCGGGTCCAACACTGCGTCCTGGTCGAGCTGTTCACCGATGCCGGCACCGGAACCAAGGTGGTAAACCCCTGATGACTCGCGTCCACGACGATGCAGAGCGGAGCCTGCGGAGCGATGAGGAGGAGTGGCGCCAATGACCCTGCAGGACCGCTGGTCTGCGGTGATGATGAACAACTACGGCACCCCGCCGCTGGCCCTGGTCAGCGGCGAGGGCGCGGTGGTGACCGACGAGGCCGGTAAGAGCTACCTCGACCTGCTCGGCGGGATCGCGGTCAACGTGCTCGGTCACCGGCACCCGGCGGTGATCGAGGCCGTCACCCGCCAGCTGAACACGTTGGGCCACACCTCCAACCTGTACGCGACCGAACCGGGCATCGCCCTGGCCGAGGGCCTGGTCGGACATCTGGGTGTTCCGGCGCGGGTGTTCTTCTGCAACTCGGGAGCCGAGGCCAACGAAGCGGCCTTCAAGATGACCCGGCTCACCGGCAAGACGAAAATCGTTGCCGCCCAAGGCGCGTTTCACGGCCGGACCATGGGTTCGCTGGCCCTGACGGGACAGCCCGACAAGCGGGCGCCGTTCGAGCCGCTGCCCGGCGAGGTGGTCCACGTTCCCTACGGTGACGTCAAGGCGCTTGCCGCCGCGGTGGATTCGACCACTGCCGCGGTGTTCCTGGAACCGATCATGGGGGAGGGCGGCGTGGTCACACCGCCCGCCGGCTACCTGGCGCAGGCGCGCGGTATCACCGCCGCCCACGGTGCGCTGCTGGTGCTCGACGAAGTCCAGACCGGGATCGGCCGCACCGGCGCCTTCTACGCACACCAGCACGACGGCATCGTCCCCGACATCGTCACGCTCGCCAAGGGCCTGGGCGGCGGGCTGCCGATCGGCGCCTGCCTGGCCGTCGGTGCGGCCGGCGACCTGCTGACCCCGGGCAGCCACGGCAGCACCTTCGGCGGCAACCCGGTGTGCACCGCGGCCGCGCTGGCGGTGCTGGAGGCCCTGGTTGAAGGCGACCTGATCGCCAAGGCGGGCACACTCGGCAAGACGCTGAGCCACGGCATCGAAGAGCTGGCCCATCCGCTGATCGACCATGTCCGCGGCAAGGGCCTGCTGCAGGGCGTGGTGCTGCGCGAGCCGAAGGCCAAGGCCGTCGAGCTCGCCGCCCGCCAGGCCGGCTTCCTGGTCAACGCCGCCGCGCCCGGCGTGGTCCGGCTCGCGCCACCGCTGATCATCACCGAAGAACAGATCGACAGCTTCATCACTGCCCTGCCGGCAGTGCTCGACACCGCGAACGAGGCTCAGTCATGATTCGGCACTTCCTGCGCGACGACGACGTCACCCCGGCCGAGCAGGCCGAAATCCTGGCACTGGCAGCGGAACTGAAAGCCAAGCCGTTCAGCGCCCGGCCGCTCGAGGGCCCCCGCGGGGTCGCGGTGATCTTCGACAAGAACTCCACCCGCACCCGGTTCTCCTTCGAGCTGGGCATCGCCCAGCTCGGCGGCCACGCCGTCGTCGTCGACGGCCGCTCCACCCAGCTGGGCCGCGACGAAACCCTGGAAGACACCGGACAGGTGCTCTCGCGCTACGTCGACGCCATCGTGTGGCGCACCTTCGCCCAGGACCGCCTGACGGCGATGGCCTCGACCGCCACGGTGCCGATCGTCAACGCGCTCTCCGATGAGTTCCACCCCTGTCAGGTGCTGGCCGACCTGCAGACCATCGCCGAGCGCAAGGGCGACCTCAAGGGCCTGAAACTGACCTACCTGGGCGACGGCGCCAACAACATGGCGCACTCGCTGATGCTGGGCGGCGTCACCGCCGGACTGCACGTCACCGTCGCCGCCCCGGATGGCTTCACCCCGGACCCCGCCGTGGTGGCCGCCGCGCAGGCCCGCGCCGCCGACACCGGCGCCTCGATCACCCTCACCGCCGATGCCGCCAAGGCCGCCACCGGCGCCGACGTGCTGGTCACCGACACCTGGACCTCGATGGGCCAGGAGGACGACGGCCTGGACCGGGTGGCGCCGTTCCGGCCCTTCCAGATCAACGACGAACTGGTGGCGCTGGCCGACTCGGACGTCACCGTGCTGCACTGCCTGCCGGCCCACCGCGGCGACGAGATCACCGATGCGGTGATCGACGGGCCGCACAGTGCGGTGTGGGACGAAGCCGAGAACCGGCTGCACGCGCAGAAGGCGCTGTTGGTGTGGCTGCTGGACCGGTCGCGATGAGCCGAGCCGACAGCAGCGTCACGCGGGTGGGCCGCCAGGCCCGCATCGTGGAGGTGCTGTCCTCGGCAGCGGTGCGCAGCCAGACCGAACTGGCCGCGATCCTGGCCGCCGACGGCATCGAGGTCACCCAGGCCACCTTGTCGCGCGACCTCGAAGAACTGGGCGCGGTCAAACTGCGCGGCGTCGACGGGGGAGCCGGGGTGTATGTGGTGCCCGAGGACGGCAGCCCGGTGCGCGCGGTCTCCGGCGGAACCGACCGGCTGTGCCGGCTGCTGGGGGAGCTGCTGGTGTCCACCGACGCCACCGGTAATCTCGCCGTGCTGCGCACCCCACCCGGGGCGGCGGACTACCTGGCCAGTGCCATCGATCGGGCCGCGCTACCGTACGTGGTCGGCACCATCGCCGGGGATGACACCATCTTCGTAGCGGCCCGTGAGCCGATGACCGGCGCCGAACTGGCCGCCGCCCTCAACGACCTGCAGTAAGACCAAGAGCACACAGCAAGGAGATCTCGATGTCCGAACGCGTCATCCTGGCGTATTCCGGTGGCCTGGACACCTCGGTGGCGATCAGCTGGATCGGCAAGGAGACCGGCCGCGAAGTGGTCGCGGTCGCCATCGACCTCGGCCAGGGCGGCGAGGACATGGAGGTGGTGCGGCAGCGGGCACTGGACTGCGGCGCCGTGGAAGCCGTCGTGGTGGACGCCCGCAACGAGTTCGCCGACGAGTACTGCCTGCCCACCATCAAGGCAAACGCGCTCTACATGGACCGCTACCCGCTGGTGTCGGCCATCAGCCGGCCGCTGATCGTCAAGCACCTGGTGGATGCCGCGCGCAGCCACGGGGGCACCATCGTGGCGCACGGCTGCACCGGCAAGGGCAACGACCAGGTCCGCTTCGAGGTCGGCTTCGCCTCGCTGGCGCCCGAACTCGACGTGATCGCCCCGGTCCGCGACTACGCCTGGACCCGCGAGAAGGCGATCGCCTTCGCCGAGCAGAACGACATCCCGATCAACGTCACCAAGCGCTCGCCGTTCTCCATCGACCAGAACGTCTGGGGCCGCGCGGTGGAGACCGGCTTCCTCGAAGACCTGTGGAACGCCCCCACCAAGGACGTCTACGACTACACCGAGGACCCGACGGTCAACTTCAACGCCCCCGACGAGCTGATCATCAGCTTCGACAAGGGCCGCCCGGTGGCCATCGACGGGCGCCCGCTCAGCGTCCTGCAGATCATCCAGGAGCTCAACACCCGGGCCGGCGCGCAGGGCGTGGGCCGGCTCGACGTGGTCGAGGACCGGCTGGTGGGCATCAAGAGCCGCGAGATCTACGAGGCGCCCGGCGCCATGGTGCTGATCACCGCGCACACCGAGCTCGAGCACGTCACCCTGGAGCGGGAACTGGGCCGCTACAAGCGCGGCGTAGACCGCAAGTGGGGCGAGCTCACCTACGACGGCCTGTGGTTCAGCCCGCTCAAGCGGTCGCTGGAGGTGTTCGTCGAGGACACCCAGCAGCACGTGTCCGGCGACATCCGCCTGGTCCTGCACGGTGGCAGCATCATCGTCAACGGCCGGCGCAGCGCCGAGTCGCTGTATGACTTCAACCTGGCCACCTATGACGAGGGCGACACCTTCGACCAGAGCGCCGCCCGCGGCTTCGTCCAGATCCACGGCCTGAGCTCGAAGATCTCCGCCCGCCGGGACTTGGGGTGAGCACCAACGAGGGATCACTGTGGGGCGGGCGGTTCGCCGAAGGACCGTCCGACGCGCTCGCGGCGCTGAGCAAGTCCACCCACTTCGACTGGGTGCTGGCGCCCTACGACATCGCCGCGTCCAAGGCGCACGCCAAGGTGCTCTACGACGCCGGGCTGCTCACCGCCGAGCAGCGTGACGGGCTGCTGGTCGGCCTGGACAGCCTCGGCGAGGATGTCGCCGACGGCAGCTTCGGGCCCCTGGTCACCGACGAGGACGTGCACGGCGCGCTGGAACGCGGCCTGATCGACCGGGTGGGGCCGGAGCTGGGCGGCCGGTTGCGCGCTGGGCGCTCGCGCAACGACCAGGTGGCCACCCTGTTTCGGCTGTGGCTGCGCGACGCGGTGCGCCGGGTGGCCGCCGGGGTGCTCGACGTGGTCGAGGCGCTGGCCGAGCAGGCCGCCGCCCACCCCGGCGCGATCATGCCGGGCAAGACGCACCTGCAGTCCGCGCAGCCGGTGCTGCTGGCGCATCACCTGCTGGCCCACGCCCAACCGCTGCTGCGCGACGTGGACCGCATCGCCGACTTCGACGCCCGCGCAGCGGTGTCCCCGTACGGTTCGGGTGCGCTGGCCGGCTCGTCGCTGGGCCTGAACCCGGACGCCATCGCCGCCGAACTCGGCTTCACCGCGGCCGCGGACAACTCGATCGACGCCACCGCCGCGCGCGATTTCGCCGCGGAGGCCGCCTTCGTGTTCGCGATGATCGCCGTCGACCTGTCCCGGCTGGCCGAGGACATCATCTTGTGGAGTTCCACCGAATTCGGCTATGCCGTGCTGCACGACTCCTGGTCGACCGGCAGCTCGATCATGCCGCAGAAGAAGAATCCTGACATCGCCGAACTGGCCCGCGGCAAGTCCGGCCGGCTGATCGGCAACCTCACCGGTCTGCTGGCCACCCTCAAGGCTCAGCCGTTGGCCTACAACCGGGACCTGCAGGAGGACAAGGAGCCGGTGTTCGACTCGGTGGCGCAGCTGGAGCTGCTGCTGCCCGCGATGGCCGGCCTGGTGGGCACCTTGCGGTTCGACACCGAACGGATGGCCGCACTGGCTCCCGCCGGCTACACCCTGGCCACCGACATCGCCGAATGGCTGGTGCGCCAAGGTGTTCCGTTCCGCGTCGCACACGAGGCGGCGGGCGCCGCGGTGCAGGCGGCCGAGCAGCGCGGCGTCGGGCTGGATGAGCTGACCGACGCGGAGCTGGCCGCCATCAGCGCCGACCTCACTCCGCAGGTGCGCGAGGTGCTGACCGTCGAGGGCTCAGTGGCATCCCGCGATGCCCGCGGCGGGACTGCGCCGGTGCGGGTGGCCGAGCAGCTGGCGGGTCTGCGCGAGCGTGCCGCCGACCAGCGCCGCTGGCTCAACGGCTGACGTCTGCGCGCCGATACGCGGCCAGATTCCCGGCCAGCTCGTCGAACAGGTCCTGGTTCAGCCCGAACGCGAACCGGACCTCATCGACCACCCCGTCGATCTCGTCGGGTGTAAGGCCGAGATTGTCGAGGCGGGCACGGTAGGCGTCCTTGTACGGTTTCGCCCGCACCGGGAACTCATAGAACGCCAGGCCGGCGCCGTCGAGCCCGAACGTGCGGTCCAGCACGCGCCCGATGGCCTGGCCGCCGGACAGATCACCCAGATAGCGGGTGTAGTGGTGGGCCAGCAGGGCGCCGTCTGAGGCGATGGCGATCCGCTCGCAGTACGCCTGAGCGGCAGGCGAATCCACGGCCCGAGCCGTCCCGTTCGTCCAGAAGTCGAGGTCGCTGTCGAGGGCCGCCACCCGCTCCAGCTCAGGGTCGTAGACCGACGCCACCAGTGGGCTGTCGCGGCGCTGCCGCACCGCCTCTTCCAGAGCGGCATAGATCATCCGCAACCGCGCAAGGTAGTCGGCGTAGCCCTGTTCGTTGACGTTGCCGCCCATCAGTTCCGACACGAACGGTGAGGCCTCGGCGGCGTCGTGCGCGGCTTGCGATCCCTCCCGCATCGCGGTGGACAACGAACGGAGGGCATCGGGGTCCACCTGGGCCTGCATCGACATTTCCCATCCATTCCCTGGTCGGTCCGAGCGCGCCGCCCATCAGCGTAATGAACCCGCCGACACCGGTCCCGGTGCGCCGTCCGGTGCGTCGCGTTGGGCTAGCGTGAGCGAATCAACGGCAGCCGGACCTTGTGCACCCTGAGGCGCGCCGCGACCGCGGGCGCGGCCTGCCTGGTGCTGGCGCAGTGCGGCGCTGCACCGCCGCCGGGCACCGCGCCGGTGGCTGCACCGCCGCCGGGCGGACAAGCCGGCATCGAGCCCGTCGTCGAGGCCGTAACGGCCGCCGACCTCGGCGCCACCTGGCGACCCGGCTGCCCGGTCGGCCCTGAGCAACTGCGGCGCGTGACGCTGACTCACCTCGGCTTCGACGACCTACCGCACCGCGGCGAGCTGATCGTGCATCAAGAACTGGTCGCACAGGTGATCGCGGTGTTCGAGCGCCTCTACCGGCTGGACTTCCCGATCGAGAAGATGCGGCCGGCGGCCGCCTACCGGGGCGGCGACGACGAACTGTCGATGGAGGACAACAACACCTCGGCGTTCAACTGCCGGCGCATCCCGGGCTCGGGCAACTGGGCGCTGCACGCCTATGGGCGCGCCATCGACGTCAACCCGCTGCTGAACCCGTCAGTCGACGGCGACGGGTTCGAGCCGCACAACGCCGCGACCTACCTCAATCGCGCCAGCAGCGCACCGGGCCTGCTGCATGCCGGCGACGACGCGGTGCGCGCCTTCACCGACGCGGGCTGGACCTGGGGCGGAAACTGGCGCTCGCCGGTGGACTACCAGCATTTCGAACAGCGCTGAGGTGACGGCAGTTGGCGACACAGCGCCGTCTGGTTGTGCCCGATTCGGATTCCGGCGCGGACTTGTTTGTCTTACACCGCCGTTATGTTGTCTGGCATGTCGACTGAAATTTCGGTACGCGGATCATTCTCGTCGTTCCACGCCCCCGAACGAGGGACCGCTCATGTGACGGTCGCCTACCAGGGCCCGCAGATGGAGCCGGTGTACGACCGCGTGGCGCGTGACTTAGAAGCGGTGAAGACGTCGATCAGCCCCCTGCGGGACAACGGCTCAGTCACCTGGTGGTCTGCCAACCAATTGCGTACACGGTCTGAACGACCATGGAACCGGGACGGCAAACAACTTCCGCTTGTTCACCATGCCGCCGTCGACCTAGAGGTGAAGTTCCGTGACTTCGCTGAATTGTCGCGCTGGGTGAGCCAGGGGATCTCGAATGTCGAAGGCTTCCGGCTGGAACGGGTCAAGTGGTCCCTCACCGATAAGCTGCGCGCGAAGCTAATAGTCAAAGCCCGAACCTATGCTGTTCGCGATGCCGTCACCCGCGCCCAGCAGTATGCCGACGCGTTAGGGCTCGGTAAAGTCCGTCCCCTTGAGGTGGTCGACCAAGACGGCCAGTCGTATGGCGGCGTTGCCGCGCCGATGCGCACGGGATCGGCCAATGACGGGGCCGAGGTAGTGCTGGAGCCAAACCACATCGAGCTGTCTGCCACTGTCACGGCACGTTTCGTCGCCCACGAGGTCCAGTGACGAACAGCGCTTGACTCAGATCGATGTCCAAGACGGCAAACGGGCTTTCCGGACTGTGAACGCGGGACCTACGACCTACTCCACCAGCTCCGAGAGCTCCAGCCAGCGGCTTTCCTGCTCGGTGACCTCCGCCTCCAGCGCCCGCAGTTCCCGAGTGAGCTCGGCCAGGCCCACGTGGTCGGACTGGTCGTGGTCGGCCAGCTGGTGATGCTTGGCCTCGATCTGCTCGGCCAGTTTCGCCAGCCGGCGGTCCACGGCGGCCAGGTCCTTCTGCGCGGCACGCAGCTGGGCCCCTGACAGCGGACCGCCGGCCGCGGCGGGCGCGGCGGGGCGCGCGGCCGGTGCCCGGCGCATCTCGGCGGCCAGCGCCAGATACTCGTCGACCCCGCCCGGCAGGTGCCGCAGCCGCCCATCCAGGATCGCGTACTGCTGGTCGGTGACCCGCTCCAGCAGATACCGGTCGTGGGATACCACGATCAGGGTGCCCGGCCAGGAGTCCAGCAGATCCTCGGTGGCGGTCAGCATGTCGGTGTCGACGTCGTTGGTGGGCTCGTCGAGCACCAGCACGTTGGGCTCGGCGAGCAGCGTGAGCATCAGCTGCAGCCGCCGGTGCTGGCCACCGGAGAGCTCACCGACCCGGGCCGAGAGCTGTGCGCTGCCGAACCCGAGGCGCTCCAGCAGCTGCGCCGGCGTCATCTCCTTGCCGTCGACCTGGTAGTCGTTGCGCAGCCGGCCCAGCACGTCGGCCACGCGGTCCTCGGCGAGGGACGCCAGCTCCGTCGACTGCTGGTCGAGCATGCCCAGTCGCACGGTCTTACCGCGCTTGACCCGGCCGCTGTCGGGCACCACCGTCCCGGCGATCAGACCCAGCAGGGTGGACTTCCCGGCGCCGTTGGCCCCGACGATCCCGGTGCGCTCACCGGGCCCGATCCGCCACTCGACGTCACGCAGCACCGGCTTGCCGTCGAAGGAGACCGACACGTCCAGCAGGTCGATCACGTCTTTGCCCAGCCGCGCCGTCGCCAGCTTCATCAGCTCGACGTCGTTGCGCAGCGGCGGGACGTCGGCGATCAGCGCATTGGCGGCTTCGATGCGGAACTTCGGCTTGGAGGTGCGCGCCGGGGCCCCGCGGCGCAGCCAGGCCAGCTCCTTGCGTAACACGTTCTGCCGCTTGGCCTCGCTTGCCGCGGCCATCCGGTCGCGCTCCACCCGCTGCAGCACGTAGGCCGCGTAGCCGCCCTGGAACGGCTCCACGATGCGGTCGTGCACCTCCCAGGTGGTGGTGGCCACCTCGTCGAGGAACCACCGGTCGTGGGTGACCACCAGCAGGCCGCCGCTGTTGCGGGCCCAGCGCTGCTGCAGGTGGCGCGCCAGCCAGGTGATGCCCTCCACATCGAGGTGGTTGGTCGGCTCGTCGAGGCAGATCACGTCCCACTCGCCGATCAGCAGTGCTGCCAGCTGGGCTCGCCGGCGCTGCCCGCCGGACAGCTCCGAGATGGTTGCGTCCCAGGCGATGTCGGCCACCAGTCCGTCGACCACATCCCGGATCCGCGGGTTGGACGCCCATTCGTGGTCGGCCTGCTCACCGACCAGCGACGCTCCCAGCGTGCGGGCGGGGTCGAGGGTGTCGGCCTGGTCCAGCAACCCGACGCGCAGGCCGCTGCGCCGGGTGACACGGCCCGAATCCGGGGTCACCGCCCCGGCCAGCAGCCGCAGCAGCGACGACTTGCCATCCCCGTTGCGGCCGACGATCCCGATCCGGGCGCCGTCGTTGACTCCCAGAGTCACTGAGTCCAACACCACACCGGTGGGGTAGCGCAGGTGCAGGGCCTCAGCTCCGAGCAGGTGTGCCACCGCAGGAACGGTACTGCCTGCCCGTTGCCGAATGGTGAACCAGCCGGACTGGCGGCACTGATGTGCCAGAATGTGCACGTCATTTGATCGGGCGCGCGAAGTGTAGGGAGCAGCGGTGGATCTGAACTTGTCGGCCGTCAGCCGGCCGGTCGAATGGCTGATGGCCACCGCGCAGAACGGCCTGGAGGTGCTGCGCTGGGGCGGTCTGGAGACCGGCACCGTCCCCTCACCGTTCCAGATCGTCGAGAGCACCCCGATGTACAAGCTGCGGCGGTACTTCCCGCCGGACAGCCGGCCGGGACACCCCCAGCCCGGACCGCCGGTGCTGCTGGTGCACCCGATGATGATGTCGGCGAACATGTGGGACGTCACCCAGGAGGAGGGCGCGGTCGGGATCCTGCACGACGCCGGCCTCGACCCCTGGGTCATCGACTTCGGCTCGCCGGACCAGATCGAAGGCGGCATGCGCCGCAACCTGGCCGACCACATCGTCGGGCTGAGCCAGGCCATCGACACCGTCGCCGAGACGACCGGGCGCGACGTGCACCTGGCCGGCTACTCCCAGGGCGGCATGTTCGCCTATCAGGCCGGGGCGTACCGGCATTCGAAGAGCATCGCCAGCATCATTGCGTTCGGATCGCCGGTGGACACCCTGGCCGCCCTGCCCATGGGCGTCCCGCCCAACCTTGCCGCCAACGTGGCCGGCTTCATGGCCGACCACGTCTTCAACCGGCTGGATATCTCGGGCTGGCAGGCCCGGGTGGGCTTCCAGATGATGGACCCGCTCAAGACCGCCAAGGCCCGGATCGACTTCATGCGCCAGCTGCACGACCGGGAGGCGCTGCTGCCGCGGGAGGCGCAGCGGCGGTTCCTGGAGTCCGAGGGCTGGATCGCCTGGTCGGGCCCGGCGATCTCCGAGCTGCTCAAGCAGTTCATCGCCCACAACCGGATGATGACCGGTGGTTTCGCCATCAACGGGCAACTGGTCACGCTGACCGACATCACCTGCCCGGTGCTGGCGTTCGTCGGCGAGGTCGACGACATCGGGCAGCCGGCGGCCGTGCGCGGCATCCGCCGTGCCGCCCCGGATGCCAAGGTCTTCGAATACCTGCTGCGGGCGGGGCATTTCGGTCTGGTGGTGGGGTCCAAGGCCGCCGAGCAGACCTGGCCGACGGTGGCGCGCTGGGTGTTGTGGCAGTCCGGGATGGGGCCGCAGCCGGCCGGGGTGGCGCTGATGTCCGAGCAGCCCGCCCGGGGAGCCAGCAGCGGCGGCGTCGCGATGACGTCGCGGATCGCGCACGGCCTGGGCGAGGCTTCGGGGGTGGCCCTGACGCTGGCCCGCGGTGCCGCCGACGCCCTGGTGGCGGCGCAGAAGTCGGTGCGCACCATGGCGGTGGAGACCGCCCGGACCCTGCCGCGGCTGGCCCGGCTGGGGCAGATCAACGACCACACCCGAATCTCGCTGGGCCGCATCATCGACGAACAGGCCGCGGACTCACCCGACGGCGAATTCCTGCTGTTCGACGGGCGGGTGCACACCTACGAGGCGGTCAACAAGCGCATCGACAACGTCGTCCGCGGCCTGATCGAGGTCGGGGTGCGCCAGGGCGTCCATGTGGGAGTGCTGATGGCCACCCGGCCCAGCGCCCTGGTCGCGATCGCGGCGCTGTCCCGGCTGGGCGCGGTGGCCGTGCTCATGCCGACGGACGGGGATCTGCTGCCCGCGGCCCGGCTGGCCGGCTTCTCCGACATCATCGTCGACCCCGACACCCTGGACCTGGCCGGCGACGCCGCCCGGGAACTGGGCTGCCAGGTGCTGGTGCTCGGCGGCGGTGAAGCCCGCGACCTCGATTTGCCGACCGACCTCAACGTCATCGACATGGAGCAGATCGACCCCGACGCGGTGGAACTGCCCGGCTGGTACCGCCCCAACCCGGGATTCGCACGCGACCTGGCGTTCGTGGCCTTCGGCAACGCCGGCGGCGAGCTGGTGGCCAAGCAGATCACCAACTTCCGGTGGGCGCTCTCGGCTTTCGGCACCGCCTCGGCGGCGGCGCTGGGGCCGAACGACACGGTGTACTGCCTGACCCCGCTCCACCACGAGTCCGGGCTGTTGGTCAGCCTCGGCGGTGCGGTGGTCGGTGGGGCGCGCATCGCGCTGTCGCGTGGTCTGAATCCGGACACGTTCGTCGCCGAGGTGCGCCGGTACGGGGTCAGCGTGGTGTCCTACACCTGGGCGATGCTGCGCGAGGTCATCGACGACCCGAACTTCGTCTTGCAGGGCAACCACCCGGTGCGACTGTTCATCGGCTCGGGTATGCCCATCGGCCTGTGGAACCGGGTCACCGAGGTGTTCGCCCCGGCCAACGTGGTGGAGTTCTTCGCCACCAAGGACGGCCAGGCCGTGCTGGCCAACGTCTCCGGCGTCAAGGTCGGCAGCAAGGGCCGCCCGCTGCCCGGCGCGGTGGAGGTGGAGCTGGCGGCTTATGACTCCGAACTCGACCTGATCCTGGAAGACGACCGGGGCTTCGTGCGCGTCGCCGAGACCGACGAAGTCGGGGTGCTGCTGGCCAAACCGCGCGGGCCGATCGACCCGGCGGCGTCGGTCAAGCGCGGCGTGTTCGCCCCGGCCGACACCTGGATCTCCACGGAGTTTTTGTTCCGGCGCGACGCCGACGGTGACTACTGGCTGGTGGGCGGGCGTTCGTCGCGCATCGCCACCGACCGGGGGATCGCGTTCCCGGTGGTCATCACCGATGCGCTCAGTGCGGTCACCGGTGTCGACCTGGGGGTGACCTACCGGGTGCCGACCGAGGGCGGTGACCTGGTGGTGTCGGCGGTCACGGTGCAGGCGGGCGCCACGATCACCGCCGCCGACCTCACCGAGGCGATGGCGGCCATTCCCGCCGGTACCGGGCCCGACCTGATCCACGTGGTGCCCGACCTGGCGCTGAGCACCGTCTACCGTCCGGTGGTCGGCGGTCTGCGGGAGGCGGGGCTGCCCAAGGCCGGACGCAACGCCTGGTATTACGACGCCACCAGCCGGCAGTTCAAACGCCTGACCACCGCGGTGCGCACCGAACTGGCCGGCGGCCGTCCGTGATCCCGCAAGATCTGCTCGACATCCTGGTGTGCCCGGCCGACCGCGGCCCGTTGCTGTTGGTGCAGCGCTCCGGTGCTGGTGCGCTGTACAACCCCCGGCTGCGCCGGGCTTACCGGATCGACGGCGACATCCCGGTGTTGTTGATCGACGAGTCCGAACCCATCGGCGACGAGGAGCACGCCGCGCTCATCGCCCAAGCGGGTCCGGCAGCTCCCCAGTGAGATAACGCTGCAGGGTGGGACCGATCATCGCCACGATCTCGCGCGCCGGAAGCGAGGCGATGGGCTCCAGCCCCACGATGTAGCGGGCGACCACGACACCCATCAGCTGGCTGGCGGCGAACTCGGCGCGCAGGACGCCGGTCCCGGCCGGTTCGTCGACGCGCGGGGCGAGCTCGGCCACCACGATGTCGCGGAAGAACGACCGCGCCAGCGGTACCTCCGCCCCGGTGAGCAGCGAGCGCATCGCGGCGATCATCCCGGTTCCGGTCTGCGAATCCCACAGCGGCAGAAGCAGTTCGGGCAGCACGTGCCCGAGGTCTTCCACCGGGGTCTGCCGCAGCGGCCCCAGCACCATCATCGGATCGACCGGCAGTTCGACCGCGGCGGCGAACAGCTGCTGCTTGGTGCCGAAGTAGTGGTGCACCAGCGCCGCATCGACGCCGGCCCGGGCGGCCACCGCCCGGATCGCGGTGTGGGCGAAGCCGTTGGCGGCGAACAGCTCCCGGGCGGAGGTCAAGATCCTCTCGCGGGTGTCCGAGGCGCCCGAGGGGCGCCCCGGCCGGCGGCTGGGCGGCGCGGCGGGCGTCACGGTGTCTGCCGCCGCAGGGTGACCGCGGCCAGGCCCAGTGCGGCGACCGCGAACGCCAGCACGATGGCGATGTCGCGCACCGCGGTCCCGGTCAGATCCGGGTGCGCGCCCACCTGCTGGAGCGCGTCGAGGGCATAACTGGCCGGCAGGGCGTTGCTCACCCACTGCAGCCAGTCCGGCATCGCCGCCCGCGGCACGATGATCCCTGCCAGCAGCAGTTGCGGCACCATCACCAACGGGATGAACTGGACGGCCTGAAACTCGGTGCGGGCGAACGCGCTGCACAGCAGGCCCAGGCCGACACCGAGCACCGCGTTGATGATCGCGATGCCGAACACCCAGGCCGGGCTGCCCGCGGTGTGGAAATCCAGCAGCCAGAACGCGACGACGCACGCCAGGGTGGCCTGGGCGGCCGCCGCGACCGAGAACGCCGTCCCGTAGGCGGCAAGGAGGTCGCCCCGGCGCAGCGGGGTGGTCAGGATGCGCTCGAGGGTTCCCGACGCACGTTCGCGCTGCATGGTGATCGCGGTGATGACAAACATCAGGAACAGCGGAAACAGGCCCAGCAGGACCAGGCACGCGGCGTTGAACGGCGACTGCGTGCCCGGCGGATGGACGGCGTCGGAGAGCATGAAATACATCAGGGCGATGACCAGGCTGGGGACCAGCAGGATCATCGCGACGCTGCGGTGGTCGCCGGCGAGCTGGCGCAGAATCCGCAGCGTGGTGGCCACGAAGGGCCGCGGTGCCAGCAGTGCGCTCAGCCTGCCCGGAGCGCGGTGGTGCGCCGGATGACGGACAGGAACGCCTCCTCCATCGCGTGACATCCGGTCTCCTCTCGCAGTCGTTGCGGTGTGGTGCGCGCCAGCAGCCTGCCTTCGCGCATCAGCAGCAGATCGCCGCAGTGGTCGGCCTCGTCCATCACATGGCTGGACACCAGCAGCGTCGTGCCGCGCCGGGCCAGCGCGCCGAACTGCTGCCAGAGTTCGGCGCGCAGCACCGGGTCCAGGCCGATGGTCGGTTCGTCGAGCACCAGCAGGTCCGGCCGGCCGACCAGGGCGCAGGCCAGCGAGACCCGGGCGCGCTGCCCGCCGGACAGGTTGGCGCAGTAGTCGCCGCGGTGGTCCTGCAGATCCACGGCGGCGATCGCCTCGTCCGCCTCGCGGGAGTCGGCCCCGGCCAGCGCCGCGAAGTACCGCACGTTGTCGAGCACCCGCAGGTCGTCGTAGATGGTGGCGTCCTGCGGCATGTAGCCGACCCGGCGGCGCAGCTCCCGCGAGCCGGCCGGGCTGCCCAGCACCTCCACCCGGCCGCCGGCGATGCGCTGGGTGCCGACGATGCAGCGGATCAGGGTGGTCTTGCCGCAGCCGGACGGCCCGAGCAGCCCGGTGATGGTGCCCGGGCAGATCTGGACCGAGAGGTCGTGTAGCACCGGGCGCTTGCCCCGGATGACGCGCAGGTGATCGACGGAGATGGCCGGAGCGTCCCCCGAGAATTCACCGCGCGATGAAATCATCATGTGATGAATAATCGGCCCGGCCCGGCGCCCTGTCAAGAGGCCGGGACCAGGCAGAATTCCCCGGGTGAACGCTGTGCGGCTGGCCGTGGATCCGCTCACGGCCGCCCAGCGCCTGCTCGGCGCCACCCTCAGCTGCCGCGGGGTGGACGCGACGATCGTCGAGGTGGAGGCCTACGGCGGCGTGCCGCACGGCCCCTGGCCGGACCCGGCGGCGCATTCCTACGGGGGGCCCACGGCGCGCAACGCGGTGATGTTCGGCCCGCCCGGGCGCCTCTACACCTACCGCAGCTACGGCATGCACGTGTGCGCCAATGTGGTCTGCGGCCCGGACGGGACGGCCGCCGCGGTGCTGCTGCGGGCGGCGGTGGTCGCCGCGGGCGAGCCGGTGGCTCGCGGCCGGCGCGGCCAGGTGCTACCGCGGGAGTCGCTGGCCCGCGGACCCGGCAACCTGTGTTCGGCGTTGGGAATCACCATGGCGGACAACGGAATCGACTTGTTCGACCCGCGCAGTCCGGTGCGGCTGCGGCTTGGCGCGCCGCTGGCCGCGCAGGCCGGACCGCGGGTGGGCGTCAGCCGCGCGGCCGACCGGCCCTGGCGGCTGTGGGCAGCCGGAACGCCCGAGGTTTCGGCCTACCGACGCAGCCCGCGGGCACCGGCGCCGGGCGCCTCGGACTGATCCGGGAAAATCGATCCATGCCGACGACGATTCTCGACGAGCTGAGCTGGCGCGGGCTGATCGCCCAGTCGACCGACCTGGACGCACTGACCGCCGAGGTGACCCGCGGGCCGATCACGGTCTACGCGGGTTTCGACCCCACCGCGCCGAGCCTGCATGCCGGGAATCTGGTGCCACTGCTGGCGCTGCGCCGATTCCAGCGGGCCGGGCACCGGCCCATCGTGCTGGCCGGCGGCGCCACCGGGCTGATCGGCGACCCCCGCGACAGCGGCGAGCGCACCCTCAACACCGCCGACACCGTGGCGCAGTGGTCCGAGCGGATCCGCGGACAGCTGGAGCGCTTCGTCGACTTCGACACCGGGCCGACCGGCGCGGTGGTGGTGAACAACCTGGACTGGACCGCGCCGCTGTCGGCGGTGGAGTTCCTGCGCGATGTCGGCAAGCACTTCTCGGTCAACGTGATGCTCGACCGCGACACCATCCGGCGCCGCCTCGAGGAGGGCATCTCCTACACCGAGTTCAGCTACATGTTGTTGCAGGCCAACGACTACGTGCAGCTACATCAGCGCTACGGCTGCGCGCTGCAGATCGGCGGCTCCGATCAGTGGGGCAACATCATCGCCGGCGTCCGGCTGGTGCGCCAGAAACTGGGCGCGACCGTGCACGCACTGACGGTGCCCCTGGTCACCGCCGCGGACGGCACCAAGTTCGGCAAGTCCACCGGCGGCGGCAGCCTGTGGCTGGATCCGGAGATGACCAGTCCCTATGCCTGGTACCAGTACTTCTTCAACACCGCCGACGCCGACGTGATCCGGTATCTGCGCTGGTTCACGTTCCTGACGGCCGAGGAGCTGGCCGAACTCGAGGAGGCGACCGCGGCGCGCCCGCACGAGCGGGCCGCCCAGCGCGCCCTGGCGCGCGAGTTCACCACGCTGGTGCACGGGCAGGCGGCCACCGAGGCGGTCGAGCTGGCCAGCCAGGCGCTGTTCGGCAGGGGAGAGCTGTCCCGGCTCGACGAGGCCACCCTGACGGCGGCCCTACAGGAGACGCAGGTGGCCCGCCTGGAACCCGGCGGCGCCGACGGCATTGTGGATCTGCTGGTCGCCACCGGTTTGTCGGCCAGTCGTGGGGCCGCCCGGCGCACCATCGGCGAGGGCGGTGTGTCGGTCAACAATGTGCGCGTCGACAGCGAGGAATGGACGCCGCAGCCCCAGGACTTCCTGCATGGACGGTGGCTGGTGCTGCGCCGGGGCAAGCGCAACGTGGCGGGAGTCGAGCGGGCCTAGCGTGGCGGAGTTCTGCGCCCCGCAGGAGCCGTCCGAGTTGATCTTGAACCCGGTCAAAACAGCCTGCTAGCAGCGGATTTGACTCCCAGTTTCACCTCGCGTAACTTTATCCACGTCGCCGCGACACGGCCCAGCCGGGGGAGCGCGACAAGCCCGCGGAATCCACTGTGATTCGGATGCGATTCCGGGGGTTTTCATCTGCCCGCACTGCCTGCACGCGGCTTTTAGCCGCGGGTAGTCTGCGCGTTCAGATGGGCGTGTTGTTTGAGAACTCAATAGTGTGTTTGGTGGTTTTTGTTTGTTGTTGTTTTTTGCCATGCCTTCGGCGCC
>NZ_LQOT01000008.1 GCF_002101585.1 Mycolicibacter engbaekii
AAAACCCCGGCAAAAGCCGGGGCAATCCGTAACCGATGACGCGACTCATGTGTAACCCATGACCCGACTCACCACAATGGCGGTGGCGGAGGGATTTGAACCCCCGGACGGTGTTAGCCGTCTCTCGCTTTCAAGGCGAGTGCATTAGGCCGCTCTGCCACGCCACCGTGGGAGATCGTACCCTGGCCATCATGCGTGCGATCATCGCCGAATCACCCACGGAACTGGACTGGCGAGAAGTGCCCGACGTCGCGGCCGCACCGGGCGAGGTTCTGATCCGGGTCGCGGCCGCCGGGGTGAACCGGGCCGACCTGTTACAGGCCGCCGGCCGGTATCCCCCGCCGCCGGGGGCCAGCGACATCATCGGCCTGGAGGTGTCGGGGGTCGTCGCCGCGGTGGGTGACGGTGTGACGGAATGGGTGGCCGGCCAAGGTGTTTGCGCACTGCTGGCCGGCGGAGGCTACGCCGAATACGTCGCGGTACCGGCGCAACAGGTACTGCCGGTCCCCACCGGTGTGGATTTGGTGGATGCCGCCGCACTACCCGAGGTGGCCTGCACGGTGTGGTCGAATCTCGTGCTGACCGCCGGGTTGTCCGAGGGACAGTTGCTGCTGGTGCACGGGGGCGCCAGCGGCGTGGGCAGCCACGCCATCCAGATCGCTCGGCAGCTCGGCGCCTGGGTGGCCGTGACGGCCGGATCGGCGGCAAAGTTGGAGTTCTGCCGGGAGCTGGGCGCCGAGATCACCATCAACTACCGCGACGAGGACTTCGTCGCGCGGGTCCGCGAGGCCGGCGGTGCCGACGTGATCCTGGACATCATGGGCGCGGCCTATCTGGACCGCAACGTCGACGCGCTGGCCGACGACGGTCAGCTGGTGGTGATCGGGATGCAGGGCGGGGTCAAGGGCGAACTCAACCTGGGCAAGTTGATATCCAAGCGGGCCCGGGTCATCGGCACCGCCCTGCGGGGGCGCCCGGTCGATGGCCCGCACGGCAAAGGCGCGGTGGTGGCCGCGGTCACCGACAAGGTGTGGCCCATGCTCGGCGACGGGAGGGTCCGGCCGGTGATCGGCGCCCGAATGCCGATCACACAGGCCGGTGCGGCGCACCACCTGCTGTCCTCCGGTGAGGTCACCGGCAAAGTGGTGCTGACCCTGTAGGGGTTCGGCATATCAACGCTGACACCGGCGGTGTCCACGTAGCATTATCGATGCACCGATCGGCGACGGCGTTGCCGTCCACGGATTTCCAGGAGGACTTCACATGGTTACCGAAACCGGATTGGCAACAACGGATTCGGGTGCAGTATGAGTTCACGCATGCCACGGCAGCGGTGGGACTTGAGCGACGAGCTGCTCGCCGTCCCGCCACCTCCGCTGCCGAAGTTCCCCGATCCCTACACCGTTCGTTTCGCGGACCAGCCCGGTGACGCCGAGTTGATCTCCGAGTGGATGAACCGGCCGCACCTGGCCGAGACGTGGGGCTACGCCTATCCGGCCGACCAATGGCGCCGCCACCTGGAGATCCAGTTCGAGGGCAACTACTCACGGCCGTACGTGTTCAACATGCACGGAACACCTATGGGCTACATGGAACTGTTCCGGGTCGCACAAGACGATCTGGCCACCATCTATGACGCCCACCCCTACGACGTGGGCCTGCACGCCGCCATCGCCGAGATCAACATGGTGGAGCGCGGGCACGGCGCGATCATGTTCCGCGGCTTCGTGGAGAGCGTTTTCGAGATCGAACCGGAGTGCCGGCGCATCATCGGGGACACCAATGCGGGTGACGGCTCGTATGGCCGCCGGTTCTGGGAACGCCGTGGCGGGGTCTTCCTCGGCGAGCACTACATGGCCAAGTGGGATCAGAACATCGCACTGTTTGCCTGGCCGCGGACCCCCGAAGACATGCCGGGAGATCGCAATCCAGCCTAGCTGCAGCGAAAAGGGCGGTGACAGAACCTCTGTCACCGCCTTTTTGCTGCCTGGCCCGCGCCGCTGAACAACGCCGTCGCCCTACGTACGAATCCCCGGACCCGACAGTTGTCGGACCGGGGATTCGTACGTGCGTTGCCGGTATTACCCGGACTGGCAGCTCACTACGGGGCGCCGACACCGCCGACGCCGCCGGCGCCGCCCTTGCCCACGGTGCTGCTGCCGCTGGTGGCCTTAGTGCCGGCCACACCGGCAGTACCGTCGGTCCCGGTGACCCCGTCGCCGTTCGTGCCGCCGGTACCACCCCTGCCGCCGTTACCGCCGCTGCCCGCCCAGTTGGACTTGCTGGGCTTGGAGGCACCGTTGACACCGTTGCCACCGTTGCCGCCCATGCCACCGGAACCGCCCGGCCCCCGGGTGCCGTCGGCGTTGAGGCCACCCTGGCCACCGGTGCCGCCCTGGCCGCCGACGCCACCGTCGCCGCCCGTACCGCCACCGCCGGTGCCCTGACCTGCCAGGCCGTTGTACCCGGCGCCACCGGCGCCACCGGTACCACCGTTGCCGGCCAGACCGCCCGTTCCGCCCTTACCGCCGACGCCTGCCGCGCCCTGGCCACCGGACTGACCGTCACCCAAGGCGACGCCGCCGGCGCCACCCAGGCCGGCCGCGCCGCCTTCGCCGCCGTCGCCACCCTGGCCACCGGTACCACCGGTACCACCGGTACGACCGGGCAGACCGAGGGCACCGGCGCCACCGGCGCCACCCGTGCCACCGTTGCCGCCCTTGCCGCCACCGCCGCCGATCCCGCCGTTGCCGCCGAGGCCACCCTGACCACCGTCACCGGAGACGGTGCCACCGGCACCACCGACACCGCCGACACCGCCGGCTCCGCCGGAAAATCCGGTAGCGCCCTTGGCTCCGGTGCCACCGATGCCACCGGGCATCGAGTTGCCGTTGATGTCCTTGCTGACGGCACCGGTCGCGCCGTTCGCCCCGACCGAGGTGTTGTTCCCGGCGTTGCCACCGTTGCCGGCGGTACCGCCGTTGCCGCCGGTGCCGTGCTGGGCAGCCGCGCCGCCGTTGCCGCCGTTACCGCCGGCAGCGCCGGCACCGTTGACGGCGTTGGTACCGGAGGTGCCGTTGGCGCCATTACCGCCGTTACCGCCAACACCGCCGTTGCCGTACTCGCCGTATGCGTTACCGCCCGTGCCGCCGTTGCCGCCGGCCTGGGCCAGGCCGCTGCCCAGCACCACGCCGTTGCCGCCCTTACCGCCGGTACCACCGGTGGCGACGTTGCCGCTGTTGCCCGCGGCACCGTTGTCGGCCTGGGTCACGCCGTCGCCGCCAAGGCCACCGGCACCGGCCGCGCCGCCGGCACCCGCGGTGCTGCTGCTGTTACCGCCGTTGCCGCCGGTACCGGCCACCAGGCCGGAGCCGCCGCCCGCACCGTCGCCGCCGCGGCCGCCAACACCGGCGTTACCGCCGGCGCCACCGTCGCCACCGACACCACCGAGGCCATCCGCTCCGGCGTTGCCGAGCGTCGCCGCACCACCGGTACCGCCGTTGCCGCCCGCGCCACCGGCGCCACCGTGACCTGCGGTTCCGGTCGCGTCCCCACCGACACCACCGTTGGCGCCGGTGCCCGCAGTGGCGTGCGCACCATCCGCGCCGTTGGCCGCGTGGCCACCTGCGCCACCGTGTCCGCCGACGCCGCCGTTACCACCGAGACCGCCGTCGCCGGCGATGGCGCCACCGGCGCCACCCTGGCCGCCGTGACCGCCCGCGGTGCCGTCCGTACCGTGCGTGCCGTTGCCGTCGATGTCGGTGCTGCCGGCCACTCCGTCGGCTCCGGCACCGCCGTCACCGCCGGCGCCACCCCGACCGATCGTGGTGGCCGCGCCGCCGTTACCGCCGTTGCCGCCGATCTGACCGGCCGCGGCGTTACCGCCGGTGCCGCCGTTACCGCCGTTGCCGCCGAGGATCGCGCCGTCCAGGCCGTTGCTGGCCGCGAGGCCGTCGCCGCCCAGACCACCGGCCCCACCGAGACCGGCTGTGCCCGCGTTGCCACCGGCGCCACCGTTACCGCCAGCCCCGGCGATCGCCTCGATGCCGCCGCCGGCACCGTGACCGCCGTTGCCACCGTTGGCCCCGTTGCCGGTGTTACCGCCGGCACCACCGGCGCCACCGAGACCAGCCAGGCCGGTGTCGCCGTTGGTCGCGGTACCGCCGGCGCCGCCGGCACCACCGTTACCGCCCGCGCCACCGTTGCCGTTGGTGCTGGTGGCGTCGGCACCGTCGCCGCCGTTGCCGCCGCTACCGGCTGTCGCGTCGGCACCGTGCGCCGCGTTCGCACCGGCACCACCGTGGCCGCCGGATCCACCGGCACCACCGAGACCACCGGCGCCACCGTTGCCCGCGGTGGTGCCACCGGCGCCACCCTGGCCGCCGCTGCCGCCGTTGCCGCCCGCGGTACCCGCGGTGCCGTCGCCGTTTCCGTCGGTGATCCCGTCGACGCCGGCCGTACCGGCACCACCGTTGCCGCCTGCGCCACCGGTGCCGATCGCTCCGGCCGCGCCACCGTTACCGCCGATGCCACCGTCCTGGGCGATGTCGCCCGGCTGCAGAACACCGTTACCGCCGTTACCGCCGGCGCCACCGTCGCCGCCGGCACCGTTGGTGCCCTCCAGGCCGCTGGCCGCCTGCCCGCTGAGGCCGAGACCACCGGCACCACCGGCACCACCGACGCTGCGGTCGCCACCGGTGCCACCGTTACCACCGTTACCGGCGGTCAGGCCGCTGCCACCGTCGGCACCTGCGCCACCGGCACCACCGTTACCGGCGTTCCCGGCGTTACCACCGGCGCCACCGACACCGCCGGCACCATTGGTGGCGTCACCGCCGATGCCACCGGCGCCACCGGCGGCTGCGTTACCGCCCTGACCGCCGTGGGTCCCGTTGCCGTCCAGGTCGACGACGCCGTTGCCACCGTTGCCGCCGCTACCGCCCGTGCCGCCGGCGCCACCGACGCCACCGTCACCGAAGGTGGTGCCGCCCGCGCCGCCGTGACCGCCGGCACCGCCGACGCCACCGTTACCGCCGGTTCCGCCGTCCAGCGGTCCCTTACCGTCGCCGGGGCCACCGAGTGCGCCGCTGCCGCCGTTACCGCCGGCGCCACCAGCGCCACCGGTTCCGATCGCGCCCGCCGCGCCACCGTTGCCGCCGAGGCCACCGGCCTGGCCGGTCACGCCGTCGGCGAGCAGCCCGCCGTGGCCGCCGGCGCCGCCGTTGCCGCCGTTGCCGCCGCCGCCGTCGGCGCCCAGCGAACCGTCGGCGCGGTAGGTGACGCCGTCGCCGCTCAGGCCGCCCTTGCCGGCCGCACCACCGACACCGCGGTCACCACCGGCACCACCGTGGCCGCCGTTTCCGGCGGCGTCGCCGGCACCGCCGCCGGCACCCGCACCGCCGTGGCCGCCGTTGCCCGCCTGGCCGGACGCACCGCCGTTGCCGCCCAGGCCGCCGCTGCCGTCGAGGCCCGCGGCGCCGTTGGTCGCGGTGCCACCCTTGCCGCCGTTACCGCCCGAGCCACCGGCACCACCGTTACCGCCGTTACCGCCGTCGGTCCCGTCGCCACCGTTGCCGCCGCTGCCGGCGATTGCGTCGTCACCCGCGATGCCCTGGATACCGGCACCACCGGCACCACCGGTACCGCCGGCGCCACCGACACCACCGAGCCCGCCGTTGCCGGAGATGGTGCCGCCCTTACCGCCGTTGCCGGCATGACCACCGGCCGCACCGTTGCCGCCGTTGCCGCCGTGCGCGGTCGCGACCGATCCGACCGCACCGTTGGCTCCGGCACCGCCGTTGCCGCCCGCACCACCGGTACCGATGGTTCCCGCATCGCCGCCATGGCCGCCGTGGCCACCGAGCTGTGCGGTCCCGTCGCCCAGGAGCAGGCCGTTGCCGCCCTTACCGCCGGCGCCGCCGTTGCCGCCCGTGGCAGCCGTGCCGGCGCTTCCGGCAGCCGCCTGGGCGGTGTGCGAGGCGTTCCAGCCGCCGACACCCGCCGTGCCGGCCGCACCGCGATCACCGCCGTTACCGCCGTTACCACCGTTACCCGCAGCAGCGCCCAGGCCACCGCCGGTGCCGTCGGCACCACGCCCGCCGTTGCCCGCGTTGCCCGCGTTACCGGCGTTGCCACCCGCGCCACCGGCACCTTCGGCGCCAGCCGCGCCGTTGGCCGCGGTTCCACCGGCGCCACCGGTACCACCGGCGCCACCGTTACCGCCGATGCCGCCGTTACCGCCGTCGGTGCCGTCGCCGCCGGACGCACCGCTGCCGATCGTGACCACCGCCGCGCTGGTGCCCTCGGCGCCGTGACCTGCGTTTCCACCGGCTCCACCGACGCCACCGACACCGCCGGCACCACCGTTGCCGGAGGCCGAACCGCCCTGGCCGCCGATACCACCGGTGCCACCGACGCCACCGTGGGTGCCGTTGGTGCCGTGGCCGTCGTTGCCGGTGACACCGGCCGCGCCCGCCGCGCCAGCACCGCCGGCGCCGCCCGCACCACCGTTACCGTTCGTTGCCGCGTTGCCGCCCAGACCACCGGTACCGCCGCCCTGGCCGATGTCGCTGAGGCCGATCACGCCGAGGCCGGCACCACCGTTACCGCCCGCGCCACCGTCGGAGCCCAGGCCCGCCACACCGGCAGCGCCCGCGGCACCGTCGCCGTCCGAGCCGAGACCACCGAGGCCCGCGGTGCCCGCAGCGGCACCATCGGCACCGTTACCGCCCGCGCCACCGTTACCCGCGTTGGTGCCGCCGCCGCCACCGAGGCCGACACCACCGACGCCACCGGCACCGCCGGCACCACCGTCACCGGCGTTACCACCGACGCCACCGACACCGGCAGTCGCCGCGCCGCCCTGGCCGCCGCTACCGCCCGCGCCACCGGCCGCGGCGTTGCCACCGTTTCCGCCGTTGCCGTCCGCGATCGTCGCGTCCGCGCCCGCGCCACCGGCACCACCCTTGCCACCGGCGCCACCGTTACCGCCGGCGCCACCGTTGCCGGAGGTGGTGCCACCGAGACCACCGGTGCCACCGTTGCCGCCGACGCCACCGATGTAGCCATCGGTGCCGTGGCCGTCACCTGCGGTGATGCCATCCACAGTCGCACCGACACCACCGGCACCACCGGCGCCACCGTTGCCGACCGCAGCCGCGTTGCCACCGGTACCACCGTTGCCGCCGCCCTGGCCGACAGTGCCGAACAGACCGCTACCGTCGCCACCCTGGCCACCGGCACCGCCGTCGCTGGCGACACCGTCTTCGCGAGCAGATCCATTGGCCCCGTTGGTGGTGCCGGTACCGCCGACACCCGCCTGGCCGGCGACGCCGCCGAGGGCACCGTCACCGCCGTTACCGCCGTTGCCCGCGGTCGCGGCACCGCCGCCACCGAGGCCCTTGCCACCGTTGCCGGCGACGCCGCCATTGCCGCCGACGCCGGCGTTACCGCCGTCGCCGCCGGCGCCGTTGGTGGCGGTACCACCTTGACCGCCGTTACCGCCGGCACCACCGACCCCGGCGTTACCGCCGTTGCCGCCGTGCCCGTCAGCCACCGTGGCGTCGGCACCGGTGCCGCCGGCACCGCCCTGGCCGCCCATGCCGCCGAAGCCACCCGCACCGCCGTTGCCCGAAGTGCTACCACCGGCACCACCGACACCGCCGTCACCACCGATACCGCCCACCGCACCGTCGGTGCCGTGGCCGTCGTTCCCGGTGATGCCGTCGACAGTCGCACCGGTTCCACCGGTGCCGCCCGCGCCGCCGTTGCCGACCGCTCCGGCGTTACCGCCGTTACCGCCGGCGCCACCGCCCTGACCGATGTTGGAAGCGCCGATCAGGCCGAGGCCGTCGCCACCACGCCCGCCGTCGGCACCGTCGCTGTTGGTGCCGTCGGTGCCGGCCTCACCCGCGGCGCCACCGGTCACACCAATGCCACCGACGCCCGCCTTGCCGGCTGCGCCACCGACGGCGCCGTCGCCACCATCGCCACCAGCACCGGCGTTGGCGCCACCGCCGCCGCCACCGCCCTGGCCACCGACCGCCGCCGTACCGGCGTTACCGCCGGAGCCCGCTGCACCACCCGCACCACCGGTCCCGGTGGCCGAGACACCGCCGGCACCACCGTTACCACCCGCGCCGCCGGCGCCGGCATGCCCGCCGTTGCCGCCCGCGCCGTCCAAGAGGTAGGCGTCATCGGCGGCACCACCGTTGCCACCGTGACCACCGGCACCACCGGCACCACCGGCACCACCGTTGCCGGAGTTGGCGCCACCGGCACCACCGACACCACCGTTGCCGCCGATCGCACCGACACCACCAGCGGTGCCGTCGATGATGACCGTCGTCCCGTGCGCACCCGATGCGCCAATACCGCCGGCACCACCGGCACCACCGTCGCCGTCGTTTCCGGCGGCGCCACCGGCACCACCGTTGCCGCCGTTCTGGGCCACGATGCCGCCGAGCAGCTCGCCGTCACCGCCCTTACCGCCCACGCCGCCGTTGCCGCCGGTGCCGGCTGCGCCGAGCTCACCGGTGGCAGCCTGAGCGGTGTTGTCCGCGTTCCAGCCGCCGGCGCCACCGGCACCCGCGGTGCCGCGGTTACCGCCCTGGCCACCCGCGCCACCGGATCCGGCGGTCGCGTTGTTGCCGCCGCCGGCGCCCGCACCACCGTTACCACCGTTACCGGCGTTGCCGGCGGCGCCACCGGTGCCGCCCGCGCCACCGTCGCCCTGGAGGCCGGCCGCACCCGCGGCCGCGGTGCCACCGGCACCACCCTGGCCACCGACACCACCGACGCCACCGTTGCCGCCGTGTCCGCCGTCCACGCCGTCGGTACCGTTGCCGCCGCTGCCGGGCGCCGCGTCGGTGCCGTTCTCGCCGTCGAAGCCCTGACCGCCGACGCCGCCGCTGCCGCCTACGCCGCCAACACCACCGTTGCCGCCGTTGCCGGAGAGGGCGCCACCGGCGCCACCGGTACCACCGGCGCCACCAGCGGCACCGGTGCCACCGGTGGTGCCATTGCCGTACATGTCCGTAGTGCCACTGAGCCCGGTCGCGCCCTGGCCGCCCGCACCACCGTTACCGCCGTTGCCGTGGTCGCCGGCGTTACCGCCGTTGCCGCCGTTACCGCCGGCCTGCACCGTGTTGTCGCCCAAGATCTGGCCGAAGCCACCCGCGCCGCCGTCGCCACCGTTACCCGCAGCACCGTCGAGGCCCTGCACGCCGGATGCGGCCTGGCCCGACCCGCTGGAGCCACCGGCACCGGCGGCGCCACCGACACCGGCCGTCGAGCTGGAGTTACCGCCCTGGCCGCCGGAACCGGCAACCGCGGCCGATCCGCCGCCGGCACCGGCACCACCGGCGCCACCGTTTCCGGCCGCGCCACCGACGCCACCGTCGCCACCGACACCACCGGCACCGTGCGCACCGGCCAGACCCTTCGCCGATGTACCACCAGCGCCACCGTCGCCACCAAGACCACCGGCACCACCGTTGCCCGCGGTACCGGTCGCGTCGCCACCGTTGCCGCCGTCGGCGCCACTGCCCGCCACCGCGTCAGCACCCGCGGCACCGTCGGCCGCCGCACCACCGGCACCACCCGCGGCGCCGGCACCACCGACGCCACCAGCGCCACCGTTACCGCCCATCCAACCGGCTGCACCACCGGCCCCACCGGCGCCACCGTTACCACCGGCCTGACCATCGGTGCCGTCCTCGCCGACGGTCACACCGGCTGCACCGGCGGCACCCGCTCCACCGTTACCACCGGCGCCACCATCGCCGAGGTTGCCCGCGTCACCACCGCGACCACCGGCACCACCGTTACCACCGGCCACCACCGCGTCGGCACCGTCGCCACCGCGGCCACCGTTACCACCGGTCGCTGCCGCGCCCGCGACACCACCGGCGCCGCCCGCGTTGCCGGCCACACCGGCGTCGCCACCACGGCCACCGGCACCACCGTCGAGGTTGGCGCCGTCACCGTCCGCACCATTGCCGCCGTTACCACCGATGCCGGCAGCACCACCATTGCCGCCGATACCCGCGGAACCGGCCAGACCGTTGGAACCGATCCAACCGCCGGCACCACCGGCGCCCGCGGCACCCGCGGCACCACCGTTACCGCCGTTGCCACCGTCACCGGCGTCGCCACCGTCTTCACCGGCGAGCACACCGTCAATACCGGCACCGCCGTTACCACCGGCACCACCGTTACCACCGGCGCCTCCAGAACCGCCCTTGCCACCGGAACCGATCAGCCACGAACCCCGACCACCGGCACCACCGTTACCACCGGCACCACCGTTGTCACCGGCCAACCCATCCAGCCCGGCCAAACCAGCCACACCGGCCGCACCCAGCGCGCCGTCACCACCGACACCACCATTGCCACCGACGCCGTAGAACAGGCCGATACCGGCACCACCGGCACCACCCTCGCCACCGGCACCACCGTTGATGCCGGCGCCACCGGCACCACCGTCACCGCCGATACCCATCAACCAACCGCCGGCACCACCAGCACCGCCGTCGCCGCCGTCAAAACCGTCACCACCGGCACCACCATTGCCGAACATGCCCGCCGAACCACCGACACCACCAATGCCGTCAGCCGACGTGCCGGCGGCACCACCGTCACCGAACCACAGACCACCGGAACCACCAGCGGCGTCGGCCAATGAGCCGCCGTCGATGCCGTCTTCACCGTTACCGATCAGCATCTGACCGAAACCGAACAGGTTGATAAACGAGTTGACCTGCTCACCGATCGGGCTCAGGATCCACGCCTGCCCCAACTCATACAGCGGCGTGTAGAACAGCGAACCGAACCAGTCGTCAGCAGCCGCACCACCGGGCAGGTCCGCCACCGACGCATCAAACGACAGCCCCAGGTTCGACAGCAGCGGCTCCCACGAGTCCGCGTCGAACAACGTCTCCCACGCCGACGCCTGACTCAGATCGCCAAGCGCGAGCGCCAGGTCATCACCGAGCAGATCCACCACCCAGTCAAACTCATCGGCCTGCGCCGCAGGAGCGGCAGCCAACGGCGCCATCCCGAACGTCAGAAACGCCCCAACCGCACTACCGGCCGCCGCTGCCGTCCGGCTGTGCCGTCGGCCCTCTGCGCCAGTGAAACCACGACGCCCTGTGCGGTGCTGCTTACCAGTCATGCGGGACTCCCTATTCTGCGACGAACCCATGTCGGTGATGCTTTCTCGGATCAAGTTTTTGGTGTTGTCGGTACCGAGGCTTCAGCACCGGGGGGACTAAGTCGGTGGTCGGTCACAACCTCACGCGGCGCACCGCAGCCGGTAGGCAGGGGGCCAGGCAGCACCGTCGGCGAACGCATCGCCGACGGGGCTGCACTCCACGGGCGCCCGGAGGCCGGTGGGCAGGATCGGATCATCATCCGACGCCGCCCGCAGTGCCGGCACCGCCCGCTCCACCCGTACCGCCGGTGCGGTTGCCGCTGCCGCCCGGGGGGTTGCCGGGAGTGCCGACTGCGCCCGGGGCGGGGACCACGCCGCCACCGCTGGTTCCGCCCTGGCCGCCGGTACCGCCTTGGCCGCCGGTGCCGCCCGGGAAGGCGGTGCTGGAGCCGGTGGCGTTACCGCCGGTACCACCGGTGCCGCCCTTACCTCCCGCGCCACCGTTGCCGTTGTTGCCGTTGGTGCCGGCGGTACCCGCCGTGCCGTTGCCGTTGTTGAGGGCACCCGCGGCGCCGCCTTGACCACCGGAACCGCCGTGACCGCCGTTACCGCCGTTACCGCCGACACCGCCGTCGCCACCGACGACCGAGGTGGAGTTACCCGTCGCGCCGGTACCGCCCTTACCGCCGTTACCACCGTTGGAGCCGTTGGCGCCGTTACCGCCGTTACCGCCGGAGCCGGCGTTACCCGAGTTGCTGCCGCTGGCGCCACCGGCACCACCCGCACCGCCGGATCCGCCGTCCTTACCGTCGCCGCCGTTACCGCCGGCGGTCCCAGGCAGACCCGAGCCGCTTGCCGGCCGGGTTCCGGTGGAACCGGCGGAGCCGTTGGTGTTACCGGCGCCGCCGTTACCGCCGTTACCGCCCTTTCCGCCGTTGCCGTCGAGCAGGGCGCTGCCGCCGTTACCACCCGCGCCACCGGACTGGCCGTGGTTCGAGGCGTTGCCGTTGGCACCGTTGGCGCCGTTGCCGCCGTTACCGCCGTGGCCCGCGGCACCGGCCGAACCGGCCGTGCCGTTGGCCGCCTGCACGGTGTTGCCACCGTTCCAGCCGCCGGTACCGCCGGTACCGGCCGTGCCGGCGTTGCTGTAGCTGTTGCCGCCGTTACCGCCGGCGCCCGCGACAGTGCCGGCACCCACGGTGAGCGTGGCACCGTTACCGCCGTTGCCACCGCTACCGGCGTTGCCGGCGTTACCGCCCCTGGCGCCGGCGCCGCCGACACCGTTGGCGCCCGCGGAGCCGTTGCCCGCGGTGCCACCGATACCGCCGTTACCGCCGTTACCGCCGATACCGCCGTTGCCGCCGTGGCCGGTCGCATCGCCACCGTCGCCGCCGGCCGCGCCGGTGCCCGCCGTCGCATTCGCGCCGTTGGCACCGTTGGCTGCGTGCCCGCCGTTACCGCCGATGCCACCGGCGCCACCGGAACCGCCCGCACCGCCGTTGCCGGAGGTCAGACCGCCCTTGCCACCGGCGCCACCCGAGCCGCCGTGGCCGCCGCTGACACCGTTGGTGCCGGCACCGGACCCGTCGGTGGTTCCGTTGCTGCCAGCCGCGCCCGCACCACCGTTACCACCGGCGCCACCGGTGCCCACCGCGCCGGCGCCACCGCCGGCACCGCCGTCACCGCCGGACTGGGCGATACCGCTGCCGAGCATGACGCCCGCACCACCGTGGCCACCGTTACCACCGTTGCCGGTGGCGACATTGCCCGCCGCGCCGTGCGCACCGCCGGCTGCGATCTGTCCGTTGGCGCCCGCGCCACCGGCACCGCCGGCCGCACCGACACCGGCGAAACCACCGCGACCACCGGCACCACCGTCGCCGGCGACGTTGTTCACGCCGCCGCCGGCACCGTTGCCACCGTTACCGCCGCGACCGGCGTCACCACCGGCACCGCCGTCGCCGCCCCTGCCGCCGACACCAGCCGCGCCCTGGGCACCGTTGGTGGCGGTGCCGCCGAGCGCTCCGGCTCCACCCTGGCCGCCGACGCCACCGTTGCCGCTGACGCCCGCGTCGGTGCCGTCGGCGCCGTTGAGGCCGCTGCCCGCCGCTGCGTGCGCGCCGTCGATGCCGTTGGCCACACCACCGGTACCACCGGCACCGCCGTTACCGCCGCGCCCACCGGCGCCACCGTTACCGAGCTGAGTACCACCGGCGCCGCCGACGCCACCGTTACCGCCGGTACCGCCACCGATGCCGTTGGTGCCGTTGCCGTTGCCGTCGACGATCCCGTTGGCACCGATCGCTCCGGCGCCACCGTTACCGCCGGCGCCACCGTTGCCGATGATGCCGGCCGCGCCACCCTTACCGCCGTGGCCACCGGCCTGCGAAGAACCGTCGCCGAGGACCTGGCCGGCCCCACCGTTGCCGCCGGCCCCGCCGTCGCCGCCACTGCCCGCGGCGCCGCTGTTGCCGTTGGCGGCCTGACCGGCCTGACCGACGCCGCCCGCGCCGCCGGTACCGGCGACACCGAGTCGGTTGCCACCCGTGCCACCGTTACCGCCGTTGCCGGCCACGGCGTTGTTGCCGCCGCCGCCGCCGACACCACCGGCGCCACCGTTGCCCGCGTTCCCCGCGTTGCCACCGTTGCCGCCGACACCCGCGGTACCGGCGACAGCGTTGCCGCCCAGACCGCCGGCCGCACCGTCGGCCGAGTGGCCACCGTTGCCACCGTTACCGCCGTTACCGCCGCGGCCACCGCTACCGCCCGCGCCACCGTCACCGGCCAGCGAGCCGCCGGCGCCACCGTTGCCGCCCTGGCCGCCCACCGCGCCCGAACCGCCGTTGGTCCCGTTGCCGTCGCCGCCGGTGACTCCGGCCGCGCCGTCCGCGCCGCTACCGCCGTTACCGCCCGCGCCGCCGTTACCGACATTGCCGCCGTTACCGCCGTTACCGGCCTTGCCGCCGGCCTGGCCGGTGCCGAGCGCCCCGTTGCCGCCGTTACCGCCGGCGCCGCCGTTGCCGCCATGGGCCGCGGCCGCGCCGTCGGCGCCGTCCGCACGCTGTGTGCCGTCGGCGTTGAAGCCGCCCGTGCCGCCCGTCCCGGCAAGGCCGATGTCGCCGCCGTTACCGCCGTTGCCGCCGGTCCCGGCGATCGGGTTCACGCCACCACCGGCACCGTGACCACCGCGGCCGCCGTCGGCACCCGTGCCGGCGTTGCCGCCGCTGCCGCCCACCGATCCCAGGCCGTTGGCACCGGCCACACCGTTGGTCGCGGCGCCGCCGAGACCACCGTTACCGCCGTTACCGCCGTCGCCGCCGTGGCCGCCGTTGCCGCCGTTGCCACCGTTGCTGCCGACACCCCCGCTACCGGATGGGGCGTCGAGGCCGGCCTTGCCGACGAAGCCGTTGCCGCCGTTACCACCGGTGCCCGCCACGCCGGCGCCACCGCCGGCACCGCCGTTACCCGAGATCGAGCCACCGGCACCACCGGCACCGCCGTCACCGGCGTTTCCGCCGGACTGACCGTTGGCGCCGTGGATCACGCCGAGCGCCGTACCGTTCGCACCGTTGCCGCCGATGCTGCCCGAACCACCCGCGCCACCGGCGCCACCGTTTCCGATGGTTCCGGCGTTACCGCCGGCGCCGCCGGCACCGCCGTGCTGCGGGTTGCCACTGGGCAGGACCGCTCCGTTGCCGCCGCGACCACCGGCGCCGCCGTTGCCGCCCGAACCGATGCCACCGTTACCGCCGTTGACGGCCTGCTGGCCGGCGCCGCTCAGCCCGCCCTTGCCACCGAAGCCGAACTGGCCGCGGTCGCCGCCGTCGCCGCCGTCACCGCCCTTGCCGGCGATGGCGTTCAGGCCGCCACCGGCACCGTTGGCACCGGTACCGCCGTTACCGGCGTTACCCGCGGCGCCACCCTGGCCGCCGACACCGCCGGCGCCGACCAAGCCCTGAGCACCGTCGACCGCGATGCCTCCGATACCACCGACGCCACCGTCGCCGCCCAGGCCACCGTTGCCGCCGCTGCCGCCGTGGCCACCGTTTCCGCCGTCGAGGCCGCTGCCGAACGCCACCGCAGCGGCATTCGCGCCGTCGGCGCCGTAGCCGCCGCGACCACCGGCACCGCCGGCGCCACCGGCGCCACCGTTGCCCGCGTCGCCGGAGATGCTGCCGCCGGCACCACCGTTACCACCGTTACCGCCGAGGCCACCGACACCGCCGTGGGTGCCGTCGCCGCCGTTGCCCAAGCCGTCCACGGTGCCGTCGGTTCCGGCCTTGCCGGTCGAACCGGTTCCACCCGCACCGCCGGCGCCACCGTTGCCCACCGGGCCGGCCGCGCCACCGTGGCCACCGTCGCCACCCTCTTGCGGCGTGCCGTCGCCGTGGACCAGGCCCACACCGCCGGCCCCACCGTTACCGCCGTTGCCGCCGATCGCCGCGGCGCCCGCCGAACCACCGGCGGCCTGCTCGGTCCCGGTGCCGTTGAAGCCGCCCGCACCCGCGTTCGCACCGGCCTCACCGCGGATACCGCCCTGGCCACCGTCACCACCGTTACCGGCCTTGACGCCTGCCCCGCCGCCGGCGCCGGCACCACCGGCACCACCGTTACCGGCGTTGCCCGCGTCACCGGCGTTACCGCCGACACCACCGAGGCCGGCAGCACCAACGATGCCGTTGGTGACGGCGCCGCCGAGGCCGCCGTTGCCGCCGGTACCACCGTTACCGCCCTTGCCGCCGTTACCGCCGTCGCCACCGTCGGTGCCGTTACCGCCGGTGCCCGCGCCGGCGTCGGTCCCGGCGGTTCCGTCGGCGCCGTGACCACCGTGGCCGCCGTGACCGGCCGCGCCACCGTTACCACCGGCGCCACCGTTACCGGAGATCAAGCCGCCCACGCCGCCGGCACCACCGACACCGCCGGCACCGCCGTCGGCGCCATCGGTGCCGTTGCCGTCGCCTGCGGTGATGCCGTCGACCGTCGCGCCGGCGCCACCGTGTCCACCGGCACCGCCGTCGCCGACCAGGCCGCCGCCGCCACCGGTACCACCGGCGCCACCGCCCTGCCCGGTGTTGGTAACGCCGATCAGACCGACACCGGCGCCACCGTTACCACCGGCACCGCCGTCGCTGTCGAGACCGACACTGCCGGCAGCACCATGGGCACCGTTGAGGATCCCGGCGCCACCGATTCCGATGTCGCCCGCGGCAGCGCCTTCAGCGCCCTCGCCGCCGTTGCCGCCCGCACCAGCGTTGGCGGCACCGCCGCCACCGAGGCCGGAACCACCGGCGCCCGCGAGGCCCGCGTCGCCACCGTCGCCGGCGTCGCCGCCGTTACCGCCGGTTCCGGCGACGGCGACGCCACCGTAGCCACCGGCACCGCCCTGGCCGCCCGAGCCGGCGTTGCCACCGTTGCCGCCGGCCGCGTCGGCGACCGTCGCGTCCGCACCCGCGCCACCGGCGCCGCCCTTGCCACCGGCGCCACCGGCGCCGCCGGCGCCACCGTTACCCGCGTCAGATCCACCAGCGCCGCCGGTACCACCCGCGCCGCCCTTGCCGCCCAGCGCACCGTTCGTGCCGTGGCCGTCGCCGCCCGTGATGCCGTCCACCGTGGCGCCCGCGCCACCGTTACCACCGACACCGCCGTTGCCGACAAGACCGCCGCTACCGCCGTTGCCGCCGGCGCCACCGCCCTGGGCGGTGTTGGTCACGCCGATCAAGCCGACACCGGCACCACCCTGGCCACCGGCTCCACCGTCACTGGCCGCACCGGCGCTGCCCGCGGCGCCCTGGTCGCCGGCCTCATCACCGGAGCCACCGGCACCCGCAACACCTGCGTGGCCACCCGACGCGCCCGCGCCACCGTTACCGCCGGCACCGGCGTTCGTGGCACCGCCACCGCCCAGACCGGCACCACCGGCGCCCGCGATTCCCGCGTTACCACCGTTACCGGCGTCACCGCCGGCGCCGCCCACGCCGTTGACGGCCAAACCGCCGAGGCCGCCGTTACCGCCCTTACCTCCCGCACCGGCGTCGCCACCGTTGCCGCCCGCGGTGTCGGCAACGGTCGCGTCCGCTCCGGCACCACCGGCACCGCCGTCGCCACCATGACCGCCAGCACCGCCGGCGCCACCGTTACCCGAGGTCGAACCACCCAGGCCGCCGGCGCCACCCTTGCCGCCGGTACCGCCGAGGAAGCCGGCCGTGCCGTTGCCGTCGCCGTCGGTGATACCGGCAACCGTCGCGCCGATACCACCGGCACCGCCGGTACCGCCGTTACCGACCGCTGCCGCGTTTCCACCGGCACCGCCGACACCACCGGCCTGACCGGTCAGACCGTCGCTGGCCAGACCGACACCGGCGCCACCGGCGCCACCGTTGCCACCGTCGCTGCTCAGACCGGCCAAGCCGGCGCCACCGTTGGCACCGGTCTCGATCCCGATGCCGCCGGCACCGGCCTTACCGCCGGCACCGCCGTCGGCGCCGTTACCACCGACACCACCGGCTCCGGCTGCGTCCTGGCCGTTGCCGCCCAGGCCCGCGCCACCGGCAGCGGCCAGACCGGCCGCACCACCGTTACCGGCGTCGCCGCCCACGCCACCGGTGCCATTCGTCGCGGTACCACCGGTACCACCCGCGCCACCGGCGCCACCGGCACCGGCGCTGCCGCCGTTGCCACCGTCGGCCCCGGCCGCCGTCGCGTCGGCCGCCGCACCACCGTCGCCGCCGATACCACCCTGGCCACCGACACCACCGGTGCCACCGTCACCGGAGTTGGTGCCACCGGCACCACCGGCACCACCCTTGCCGCCGGCACCGGCGTTGCCGCCGGTGGTGCCGTGACCGCTGAGGTCGGTGAATCCGTCCGTTCCGTCCGCACCGCGTCCGCCGGCACCACCGGTACCGCCGTTGCCGTCGATGGCCGCGTCGCCACCGGCGCCACCGGCGCCACCGGCCTGACCGGTCAGGCCGTCGCTGGCCAGTCCAGCGCCGTCACCACCGGCGCCACCGGCGCCACCGTCGCTGCTCGCACCGGCGTTACCGGCGCTGCCGTCCGCGGCACCGTCGGTGCCCAGACCCGCGGCGCCGGCTGCACCGCCGACACCACCGCCGCCGCCCTTACCACCGGCGCCCGCGGCATCGAGGCCGCCGCCGCCCAAGCCCTTACCACCGGCCCCGGCCGCACCGGCCGCACCGCCGTCGCCGGCAGCGCCACCATCGCCGCCGACACCACCGGTGGCACTGACGCCACCGGCCCCACCGTCACCGCCGACACCACCGGCACCGGCGTCGCCACCGGTACCGCCTGTTCCGCCGGCGACCGTCGCGTCCGCGCCCGCGCCACCGTTACCGCCCGTACCACCGACACCGCCGGCGCCGCCTACGCCGCCAATGCCGGCAAGCGTTCCGCCGGTCCCGCCGGTGCCGCCATTGCCGCCGGCCCCACCGGTGCCACCGGTGGTGCCGTTGCCGCTGAGATCGGTCTCACCGTTGGCGCCGGTCGCGCCCTTACCGCCGGCGCCACCCGCGCCGCCGTCGCCGTAGAGGTCGGCGTTGCCGCCGTTGCCGCCGCTACCGCCGGCCTGGACGGTGCCATCGCCCAAGAGCTCACCGTCACCACCGACACCACCGGCGCCGCCGTTACCGGCGGCCCCTTCGGCGCCTGCTGCACCGGAAGCGGCCAGCAGCCCGCCACTGGAGCCACCAGCACCACCAACGCCACCAAGGCCGGCCACCGAGGTCGAGTTCCCGCCGTTACCGCCGGAACCCGCCACCGCGGAAAGTCCGCCGCCGGCACCGGCACCACCGGTGCCACCGACACCAGCGGCGCCACCGGCGCCTCCATCGCCACCGACACCACCGGCACCGTGCGCACCGGCCAGACCCTTCGCCGACGCACCACCAGCGCCGCCATCGCCACCAACACCACCGGCACCACCGTTGCCCGCGGTACCGGTCGCGTCGCCACCGTCACCACCGTTGTCGCCGCTGCCCGCCACCGCGTTCTGACCCGCGGTACCGTCGGCCGCCGCACCGCCGACACCGCCAGTTCCGCCGGCACCACCAATACCACCGGCGCCACCGTTACCGGCGTCGGAACCGCCCGCACCACCGGCACCACCGGCGCCACCGTTACCACCGGCCTGACCATCGGTGCCATCAACACCCACCGTCGCGCCCGCCACACCGACTGCACCCGCGCCACCGTTACCGCCGGCGCCACCGTTGCCGAGGTTGCCCGCGTCACCGCCGCGACCTCCCACACCACCGTTGCCGCCAGCAATCAACGCGTCAGCACCGTCGCCACCGCGGCCACCGTTACCACCCGCGGTCGCCGCCGCGCCCGCAGCACCCGCGGTACCACCACCGGCGCCACCAGCACCGGCCGCACCCGCGGCACCGGCGTCGCCACCACGGCCACCGGCACCACCGTCGAGGTTCGCTGCGTCGCCGTCAGCACCGGCACCACCGTTACCACCGATACCGGCAGCACCACCATTGCCGCCGTTACCACCGATACCGGCCAGACCGTTGGAACCGATCCAACCGCCGGCACCACCGGCGCCCGCGGCGCCACCAGCGCCACCGGCGCCACCAGCGCCACCGTTGCCGGCGTCGCCACCGTCTTCACCGGCGAGCACACCGTCAATACCGGCACCACCGTTACCACCGGCACCACCGTTACCACCGACACCACCGGCGCCGCCCTTACCGCCGGAACCGATCAGCCACGAACCCCGACCACCGGCACCACCGTTACCACCGGCACCACCGTTGTCACCGGCCAACCCATCCAGCCCGGCCAAACCAGCGACACCGGCCGCACCCAGCGCGCCGTCACCACCGACACCACCGTTACCACCGACGCCGTAGAACAGGCCCAGGCCCGCACCACCGGCGCCACCAAGGCCACCATCACCACCAGCAATGCCGGCGCCACCGGCACCACCGTCACCGCCGATACCCATCAACCAACCGCCGGCACCACCAGCACCGCCGTCGCCGCCGTCAAAACCGTCACCACCGGCACCACCATTGCCGAACATGCCCGCCGAACCACCGACACCACCAATGCCGTCAGCCGACGTGCCGGCGGCACCACCGTCACCGAACCACAGACCACCGGAACCACCAGCGGCGTCGGCCAATGAGCCGCCGTCGATGCCGTCTTCACCGTTACCGATCAGCATCTGACCGAAACCGAACAGGTTGATAAACGAGTTGACCTGCTCACCGATCGGGCTCAGGATCCACGCCTGCCCCAACTCATACAGCGGCGTGTAGAACAGCGAACCGAACCAGTCGTCAGCAGCCGCACCACCGGGCAGGTCCGCCACCGAGGCATCAAACGACAGTCCCAGGTTCGACAGCAACGGCTCCCACGAGTCCGCGTCGAACAAGGTCTCCCACGACGAGGCCTGACTCAGGTCCGCGAACGCGAGCGCCAGGTCATCACCGAGCAGGTCCACCACCCAGTCCAGCTCATCGGCCTGCGCCGCAGGAGCCGCAGCCAACGGCGCCATCCCGAAGGTCAAAAACGCCCCAACCGCACTACCGGCTCCCAGCAACCGGCGGCCACGCCGACCCTGCTGACCGTTGCCCGAAGTGTTACGCCCTACCGCCATTTGGGATTTCCTATCTGTGTGGCCCACAGTTGTGCTCGTTCTGTCTGTCATTTAGTTCTGGTGCAGCAGCTCGCCCGCTGAGCAGAGTCAGCCGGTGAAGCCCAACGCCGCGGCGATCTGCTGCGGGATGTCGTTGAGCCACTCAGCGGCCACTCCGAAGAAGGTGCCGTTGATGCTCAGCAGGCCTAGGTCTGCGAGGCCCAAGCCCTCGACCAGCCCGTTGATGTCCAGGCTGCCGAGGCCGAGGTCGGTGAGCAGCGAGTTGATCGTGGCGTCACCGAGTCCGAGGTTGGCCACGATGGTGTCCAGGTCATAGGTGTCCAGGCCGAGCCAGCCCAGCAGGGTGCCCAGGGTCGGGTCGCCGAGCACACTGGTCATCAGGTCGGTGATGAAGTCGTCGAGGTAAACCTCGTCGAGGCCCAGGCCGCCCAGGATGCTGCCGATCGACACTCCGCCCAGCAGGCTCTCGATGACCTCGTCGAGGGTCCGGGTGTCGAACCCGAGGTCGGCGAGCAACCCGGCGATCGAGATGCTGCTCAACCCGAAGCGGTCGATGAACATGTCGATGCTGATGTTGTTCAGGCCCAGGTTGTTCAGCGTCGCCTGGAGGTAGATGTTGTCCAACCCGAGGCTGTCGATCAGGTTGTACAGGCCGAGGCTGCCCATGCCCCAGTCCTCGAACAGCTGCAGAACCGTGGTGTCGGTCAGTCCCAGGCCGGCGACAGCGCTCTCCATGAGCTCGGTGAGCGTCGGGTCGAAGCCCCACGCGGTGAAGAAGTCCTCGAGGGTCACGTTGCCGGTCATGTCGCCCAGCTGCTCGAACAGGTACTCCACCGAGAAGTTGCCGATGCCCATGGCGTTCATCATCTGGACAACGGTGACGTCGTACATGTTCATGTTCTGCACGGTCTCGCCGACGGTGTTGGGACCCAACACCGCGCCCAGGGTCGGGTTGCCGGCCTTTTCGAGCAGCGATGCCATGTCGGGGGCGAGCACACCCAGCGGGGTGTCGTACAAGGTCGCCGCCCCGCCCTGGCCCGGCAGGGTCTTCAACAAGTCCCCGATGATGACATCGGTGATCGGGGTGTCGGGGTCGTAACCGATGGTGTTCTCACCGATCGGCATGGCCTCCATCAAGTCACCGAGAGTCTGGTCGCCGAAGTCGCCCAACAGGCTGTCCAAGGTGGAGCCGGGCGGCATCATGCCGGCCATCAGTTCCATCAGCGGGGTGGAGCCGGTGATGTCCGGCCCGAGGAATCCGTCGTTGATCAGGTCGACCAGCGTCTGGTCGCCGTACTCGCCCAACATTCCGGCGAGCGCGCCGATGGTGATGTTGCCGAGGCCCATCTGCTCGAAGAAGTCGGTCAGCGGGACATCGGGCATCGAGTCCTTGATCAGTCCGCCGACAGTCCAGCTCGGGTCGACCAGGCTGGCCAGCGACTCGTTGCCCTGAGCGCCGAGCAGATCCTTGATGAGCCCGCCCACGGTCTGGTTGTCGCCACCGACCAGGTCCAGGATCATCTCGGACAGCGTGGGGTTGCCGATCCCCACTTCCGGGGAGTTCAGCAGGGCGATCAGCAGGCTCGCGACCGAGTCGTCCGCAGTGAAGCCGCCCAGGTCTTCGAGCAGCTGAGCGATCGTCGGGTTGCCGATGCCGGCCTCGTTGAACACCCCGATCAGCAGTTCGGACAGCGACTGCGTGCCGATCCCGAACTCGTTGAGCACATCCACCGGCGTCATGTGGCCGAAGCCCGACTGGTCGAGCAGGTCGATGATCAGGGTCTCGATCGGGACGTCGCCGATTCCGGCGTCGGAGAGCATCTGGGTGATGGTCAGGTCACCGAAGCCCGAGGCTTCCACCACGCTGCCGATGGTGAAGTTGGCGTCGATCGGCTGTCCCGGAGTCAGGATGCCGTTGAACAGCGGGACGCTGGCGTCGCCGAAGGTCAGACCGGAGCTGCCGTTGAGGAAGGCGTCCAGCAGGGTCGCCGGCGCACCGATCAGCGCGGACAGCGCAGCCATCGGGTCGCTCCAGTCGAAGACCTGGCGGAGCACGTCCCCCATGGCTTCGAAAAGTGTGACCCACGGACCGATGCCCGCCAGCAGCGAGTTCATCCAGATCGGCAACCCGACACTGACGTCGAAGGGGAACGGCAACGCCTGCACGTTGATGGACGGCATCTGGTTGGTGAAGATGTTGATGACATCCGGGATGCCGGAGATCGCCTGGTCGGGGTGGGTGAAGATGTGCTGCAGCAGACCCCACATGTCGACGGAGTTCTGATTCAGCGCCTGCAGGTTGGCGATGGTGTTCTCGAACAGGTCGGTGTAGGGCGAGAAGAAGCCCGACGTCAGCGCCACGCTCTGCTGCTGGGCGATCGCGATCTGGTGCTGCAGCTGCGGCAGGGTCGCGGCCACCGAAGGCACCGCGACCAGCCCCACCCCGGCAACAGCCATACCGCTGGTGACGTACGGACGAAGTGTTTGCTGCATGACGCCCTCCCGGACTGAAGTTCCGAAGCTTCTCTGTCGATCAACCAGCTGCCGATTAACCACTGAGCACCGCCGTGATCTGGTCACCCAGGCCGTCGAGCCAGTAGGAGATCGAACCGAAGAATTCGCCGATCTGGGCGTTGATGACGGTGATGTCGCCCAGCCCCAGGGATGCCAGGAGTTCGTCGACGGTCTGAAGACCGAAGTCGCCGAGCAGCGCACTGACCGTGGCCGGCCCGAACAGCGAGTCGATCAGCTCGTTGAGGGTTTGGTCGCCCAGGCCCAGGTCGATCATCCAGTCGCTGATCGTCGAGGTGCCGAAGAACTGGTCGAACAGGTCGCTGAGCGACTGGCCGCCGATACCGAACTCGTCGAGCATCTCGTTGACGGTCTGCGGGCCCAGCGCCTGGCGGATGATGTCGTCGAGCTGCATGCTGCCCAGGCCGGCGTCGTCGAGCGCGTTGGCCACGGTCTGGTCGCCGAAGGTCTGGTCGAGCAGCTGGCTCAGGGTCTGGTCACCGATACCGGCTTCGCTCAGCATGTCGGCGATCGTCTGGTCGGCAGGCACCATCTGGTTGACCAGCTCGGCGAAGGTGGTGGTGCCCAACGGCCCCAGCAGGTTCGCGAGCGGCTCGTCGGGCAAACCGCCCAGCACCAGGTCCGCCAGGGTCAGGTCGGCCATGCCCGCGTCGGTGAGCATCTGACCCAGCGTCATCGCGAAGTTCGTCTGGATCATGTCGGCGATCGTCATCTCGCCGGTGTCGCCCAGCATCGAGATCAGCGGGTCGTTCAGCTGGTCACCCAGGACGCTGGCGACGGTGGTACTGGCCAAGGCGTTGGCCAGCAGGTCGTCACCACCCTTGTCCAGCGGGGTCATGCCGGTGGCAACCAGCATGTCGTTGATCGTGAGGTTGCCGACGATGGGGGCCAGGTTGCCCATGATCGTGCCCACCGACAGGTTGGTGATGCCCAACAGGTCGGTGACGTCCTGGACGGTGACCGCGCCGAACCCTGCGTAGCCCATGAGGTCGGCCACGGTGGCGTTCCCGGACGAGCCGAGGATGCTGATGATCAGCTGCGACATGTCGGCGTCGGCGAGGCCGGCCTGACTGAGCAGGTCCATCATCGTCTGGTTGCCCAGACCAAGGCCGCTGAGCAGGTTGTTGACGAACTCGTGGGTGGTCGTGTCACCCATGCCCATCGCGTCGAGCATGGTGGCCGGGGTCGAGCCGGAAAGGCCCAGCGCCTCGAGGGCGGTCTGCAGCAGGCCGTTGAGCGTCAGATCGTCGGCACCGAGCGTGCCGAGCAGCTCGTTGACGGTCGGGTCCCCGATGCCCAGCGCCTCGAGCACGTCCAAGCCGAGGTCCGCCAGCTTGAGGTCGGCCAGACCGATGTCACCGGCGAGATCGACAACGGTCGGGTTGTCGAAGCCCAGTGCCTTGGTGAAGTCGATCGCGATGTCGGCGATCTGCACGTCGCCGATGCCGATCTGGTCCATGATGTCGGCGATGGTGGGGTTGCCGATTCCCACCGCGTCGAAGACGGTGCTCAGCACGTTGGCGACCTGGAGGTCGCCGAGCCCGAGGGCGTCGATCACGTCGACCGGGGTCTGGTCACCCAGGCCGACGCTGTCGAGCAGCCCGGTCAGCATGTCCGACACGACCAGCGTGCCGATGCCGGTCTGGTCAAGCAGGCTGGCGATGGTCTGGTCGCCGATGCCGAGGTTGTCGGCCAGTTCCTCGCCGGTCAGGTCGATGATCAGGTTCTGGCCGGGAACCAGGATGCCGTTGAACGCCGGAATGCCGATGCCGATCACGTCGATCGTGCTGGTGCCGTTGAGCCACGCGTCGAGCAGGCGGGGGACGGCGGTGAAGATGGCCGCGAACGGGTCGAGCAGGTCATTGGGGTTGAAGATCTGGTTGAGGATGTCCTGCAGCGCGTCGTTGACCGTGACCAGCGGGCCGATGAGGCCCATGCCGATGGTCAGGAACGGCGAGAGCAGCACCTCGAGCGGGTCGGAACCGCTGATCGAGGGCATGATCGACGTCAGGAACTCGAATACCTCGGGCAACCGCGTCAGCGAGCTGGGGTCACTGAAGATCTGCTGGAGCAGGTTGACCCAGCCGTTGTCCGCGCCCATCGCCACCAGGTTGGTGGCGGTGTTGTTGAACAGGTCGACCCATGGCCCGAAGAAGTCTGCCGTGAGCTTCACCGGGAGTTGTTCAACCACTTGAAGAGCCTGCCGAGGCTCAGCTTGGGGCCGCAGCACCGCCGCGGGAACGGCCCCGTTTACCGCGATCAACGCGGCACCCGCGATGGCGACACCGGGGGTGACGTACGGGCGAAGCGCCAGCTGCATCATGCTCTCCTACGGACACTGACTACGGACGTTGCTTAAACTTACATGAGTTTTCCCGTTTGTCGAACGGGAATTTTAGTAAGGAAAAACGTCATGAAAACTCCGCAAACCCCACGTATGGCGATAGAAAACGGGGGGTTCGGGGGCCTATAAGTGCAGTTCACGTAGGTGTGGGCAGCAGCCAGGCTCGGTTTCGCGGGCTGACTTAACACCCTGTAATGGGTCTGGCCGATCGCTAAGGTAGGGCGCCGCCGGGACTCAAATGCGGCCGATGACGTTCCCTCACCTGGCCGGCGAGGCGGCAAGGCGGCCTTTGAGCTACTGGCCCGGTGTCGTCAGCGGGGCACATCGGCCATACATGCGGCGCCGCCCAACCTAGTCGTTCACCGCGGTGATGACGGAGCGGCCCGGCCCCTCAAGACTGCGCATTCGCCGTCCGCGCCCGGTTAATCCTGCTTGCCCAGGTGGTTTGCGACCAACCGCCCCAGGGTGGCGACCAGGGCCTTCTGGATCGCCGGGGTCTGGCTCTTGGGCAGCGGCGTCTGCCAGTGCGCCATCGCCGCCAGTTCCCCGGCGACGTACTGGTCACGACACGCGCTGCGCTGGATCTTGCCGCTGGTGGTGGTCGGAATCCGCATCGGCTTGAGCAGCATCACGGCCTGCGCCTGCACACCATGGTGGGTGCTGATCGCGGTCCGGATCGCGCCGATCAGCTCATTGAGGTCCACCCCTTCGGCGTGGTGGTGCTGCATCTCCTGGACCACCACCATGTATTCCGGGGCGTAACGCTCGGTGGGCAACAGGAACACCGCGCCGCGACTGGGCAGCAGCGCCGGGTGGCAGGCCTGCACGGTCAACTCGATGTCGTTCGGGTAGTGGCTGTAGCCGCCGATGGTCATCAGGTCCTTGCAGCGGCCGGTGACGAACAGTTCACCGTCCCGGAAAAACCCCAAGTCGCCGCTGCGCAGATACGGGCCCTTGCCGGTGTCGGCCAGCCGCGCCTGGAAGGCGTGCTCGGTCTCCTCCGGCCGCGCCCAGTAGCCCACGCCGACGCTCGGTCCCGCCACCCAGATCTCGCCCACCTCTTCAGGACCGCGGACCAGCCGCGTCTCAGGATCGACGATCAGGGTTTCCTGCGTCTCCGCCTTGGCGCCGCAGCCCACCAGCGGTACGGCCCCGGTCGCGTCGTCACCGACCTCGACGACCCGTTCCTCACCCAGCGCGGACCGGTCGAAGTGCCGCACCACCGGTAGCGCCGAGTCCGACATGCCCGTCACGCCCAGGGTTGCTTCGGCCAGTCCGTAGGCGGGAATGAAGGCCTCGGGCCGGAAGCCGGCCGGTGCGAACGCCTCGGTGAAGGACCGAAGTGTCTCCGCGCTGATGGGCCCGGCGCCGACGACCGCGATGGACAGGCTGGACAGGTCGAGGGCGGCGCGCTGCTGGGGGGTACTGCGTTTGACGCAGGCTTCGTAGGCGAAGTTGGGCCCGGCGGTGATCGTCGCCTGGTAGCGCGATATGGCCTGCATCCAGCGGATCGGGCGCATCAGGAAGGCGCTCGGCGACATCAGCACGGTGGTGCGGCCACCATAGATGGTGCCCAGGATGCCGCCGACGAATCCCATGTCGTGGTACTGCGGGAGCCAGGACACCCCGCTGATCGGGCTGTTCATCACGGGCGCATCGTCGGCGGGGTTGAGGGCCCAGCGCATGATTTCGAGGTTGCTCAGGTAGTTGCGGTGGGTCAGCACGCAACCCTTGGGCACTCCGGTGGACCCCGACGTGTACTGGATCATGGCGAGACTGTCCGAAGCGACGTCATGGCGCTCCCAGGCCGAGCCGTCGTCGGTGACTTCATCCATGGCCAGCCAGCTCAGTTTCGGGCCGGCGCTGAGACCGTCCACGGCCGACTTCATCTTGTCCTGAGTCTTGGCCGTTGCCAGCGCGAAGCGCGCATCCGCTTCGGGGACGACGGTCTCGATCCGCCGGATCGGCCAATGCTCGTCAACCGGAACCGCGACGGCACCGGCGTAAAAGCAGCCGAACAGCCCGACGATGCTGTCCACACCGGGCCGACAGAGTACGAGCACGCGCTCACCGGTGGCGCCTTGGCGCTGCAGGGTGGCCGCTACCGAGCGCGCACGGCTGTCCAGTTCGCGGTAGGTGATCCGGTTCTCTTCGGTGTCGCCTTCCGGGCAGAAGATGAACGCCGGGGTGTCCCCAAAACGGGCAGCCTGCTGCTGCAACAAGTCGATCAGGGTGTCCAGGGCCAGCGGGGCCAGGGAGCTCGTCGGTTCTGCCATCGTCGCGTCTACCTTCGAAAGTGCTGGGGTAACGGCCCACAGCGTAGCGGGATCGCAAGCGCGGCGGAGCCGGGCGCAGCGGATCCCGCCACAAACCCAGCGGGATCGCAAGCGCGGCGGAGCCGGGCGCAGCGGATCCCGCCGTCAGCCCAGCGACGCCAGCGCCCGGACCAGTTGGTCCACCTCGGCCGTCGTCGAGTAGGGACTCAGCCCGATGGTGACCGCGCCGCCGATGTCGTTGACCCCGATCGCATCGAGCACGCGGGACCCGGCGTCGGCGATGGCCAGCACTCCGTTGTCGGCCAGACGCTGCACCACCCGCTCGGCCGGCACCTTCTGGACGGCGAAGCTGACCACCGGGATGCGCGTCTCCGGCTGGCCGATCAGCATCACCAGCGGCAGCGACCGCAGCGAGCTCAGCAGATAGTCGAACAACCGGTTCAGGTACTGCCCGGCCGAGCGCATCGAGATCGCCAGCCGCTCGGGCCGGCTCCCCCGGGCCGACTCGTCGAGCGAAGCCAGGTACTCGACACTGGCGACCAGCCCGGCCAGCAGGCCGAACTGGTGCAGGCCCACCTCCAGCCGTGCCGGGCCCACCGCGTGCGGGTTCAGCGACACCGAGCCGAAGGTGTCGATCAGTGCGGGGTCCCGGAAGACCAGGGCGCCCACCGGCGGCCCGCCCCATGAGGCTGCGTTGAGCGCCACCACATCTGCTTCGACATCATTGATGTCCAGCAGTTGGTACGGCGCGGCGGCCGAGTGGTCGACGACGGCCACGCCACCGACGTCGTGGATCAACTTGGTGACGGGCCGCAGATCGGTGACGGTGCCGAGCACACCCGAAGCCGAGGCGAGGGCCACCAGGCGGGTGGCTGGGGTGATCAGGTTCTCCCACTGCCAGCTCGGCAGCTCGCCGGTCTCGATGTCCACCTCGGCCCATTTGAGCTTGGCGCCGTAGCGGTTGGCCGCCCGCATCCACGGGGCGATGTTGGCCTCGTCGTCGAGGCGGGTGACCACGGTCTCGTACCCCAGGCTCACGCGCGACGACGAGGCGTCGGCCAGGGCACTCAACAACACCGCCCGGTCGGGACCGAGCACCACCGCGGACGGATCGGCACCCACCAGGTCGGCCACCGCCTGGCGCGCCGCGACCAGCACCGCGGCACTGCGGCGCGCCGCCGGGTGCGGGCCCGCGGCCTTCGCCAGCGATCCGCGGAACGCCGTGGACACCGTGGTCGCGACTGAGTCCGGGATCAGCATTCCCGCCGGCGAATCGAAATGGACCCATCCGTCACCGAGTGTCGGGTGCAGTCCACGCACTCGAGCGACGTCATAGGCCATCTCAGCCACCCTCAAACTTCTCGCGATCGGCGATCGGCGGAACTCTCGCATAACGAGATAGCTCGCCCGCATTGCGCAGCTATGCCACCTTGGCAGACATACTAGTGCAGTGGTTCTGGCGTGCGGAATGGTCACAGCGCTTTTGCTGCTGGTGCTGCCCGGCACCCTGGTCGCGATCAGCGCGCGGCTGTCCTGGCCATTAGCCATCGCCGTCGGACCGGTACTGACCTACGGCGTGGTGGGCCTGGCCATCGTCCCTTTCGGCGCGCTCGGAATCCCTTGGAACGCAGGCACAGCAGCGGTAGCACTGGTGGTGATCGGCGCCCTGACGGGCGCCCTGGCGAAGGCCACGAGAATGTTGCTGCAACGCCGCCCCGGCATTCATGTGGCGGCGCCCTCGCCGGCCGGGTGGCCGGTCCTGACGGTGGCCGCCGGGACGCTGCTCGGGGTATTGCTGATCGGCTGGGCCGCGGTGCGGGGACTGCCCTACTGGCAGAGCATTCCCAGTACCTGGGACGCGGTGTGGCACGCCAACACCGTTCGCTTCATTCTCGACACCGGCCAGGCCTCGCCCACCCACATGGGCGAGCTGCGCAACGTCGAAACGCACGCCGCGCTGTACTACCCGTCGGCGTTTCACGCGCTGACCGCGGTGCTGTGCCAGCTGTCCGGTGCCGCGCCCACCACCGGCTACACCCTGGCAGGCCTGGCCGCCTCGGTATGGCTGTTCCCGGTGAGCGCCGCACTGCTCACCTGGAATCTGGTGCAGCGGGTGATGAGCACCGCGGTGACCGCGGTTTCAGCGGCCGCCGCCGCTGCGCTGTCGGCGTCGTTCACCGCGCTGCCCTATGTGGAGTTCGGCACCGCGGCGATGCCCAACCTGGTGGCCTACGGTCTGGTGGCGCCGGCCTTCGCGCTGATCACCTCGGTGCGCACCATGCGAGACCGCATCCCGGTGGCGGCGCTGGCGTTGGTGGGGGTGTTCTCGGTGCACCCGACCGGTGCGGTGGTGACGGGCCTGCTGCTGGCTGCCTGGTGGCTGAGCCCCGACGGGGCGCTGTGGAATCCGCTGCGCGGAAAGCGGCGAGACACCCTGGCGCTGGCCGGGGCGCTGATCCCGGCCGGCCTGCTGCTGGTGCCGCAGCTGTTGAGCGTGCGCAAGCAGGCCGAGATCATCGCCGGCCACGCGTTCGTGACCCATGAGGGCCGCAAGGCCGGGCTGCGGGACGCCCTGCTGATGCACACCCGCCACCTCAACGACTTTCCGATCCAATACGCGCTGGTGGCACTGGCCGCCACCGGAGCGGTGGTGCTCCTAGCCCGCCGGGTGTGGTGGCCGTTGGGTCTGTGGGCGGTGCTGGTGGTGGCGGTGGTGCAGTCTTCGGCTCCGGTCGGCGGCCCCGCCGGCTCGCCGCTGGGCGCCTTCACCGGCCTGTTCTACAACGATCCGCGCCGGATCATGGCGGCCATGACGCTGCTGTTGGTGCCGATGGCCGGGATAGGCCTGGCGGCGCTGGCAGAGCTGGCCGGCAAGCCGCTGGGAGCGCGGGCGCGGCCGGCGGCGACCGGACTGTTGGTGGTCGCCGCCGCGGTCGGGCTGGCCTGGCATTACCTGCCACGGCACGCGTTTTTGTTCGGCGACAAGTACGACTCGGTCATGGTCGACACCCGCGACCTGCAGGCATACGCCTACCTGGCCACTCTGCCGGGCGCGCGCGAGACGGTGATCGGCAACGCCAACGTCGACGGCAGTGCCTGGATGTACGCGGTCGCCGGCCTGCACCCGCTGTGGACGCACTACGACTTTCCGCAGCAGCAGGGCCCCGGCCCGCAGCGGTACATCTTCTGGGCCTACGCCGACGACGCCGACAACGATCCGCGGGTGGCGGCGGCCGTGCAGGACCTCAATATCCGTTACGTGCTGATCAGCAGCCCGACGGTGCGCGGGTTCTCACTTCCCGACGGACTAGTGTCACTGGGGAAATCACGGTCGTGGGCCAAGATCTACGACAACGGCGAGGCCAGCATCTATCAATGGCAGGGAGGCGGGCGCGGTGAGCACCGGCAGGAATGACGCGGACGACTCAGACGGCGTCGAGATCATCAGCGGTGCCGACCCGCGACTGCTGGCGGCCGGATCCGCCGGCGCCGGTGCCGCCGACGAGGACGAGCCGTCGCTGACCGACCTGATCGAACAACCCGCCAAGGTGATGCGGATCGGCACCATGATCAAGCAGTTGCTCGAAGAGGTGCGGGCCGCACCGCTCGACGACGCCAGCCGTGCCCGGCTGCGCGAGATCCATTCGGCGAGCATCCGCGAACTCGAGGACGGGCTGGCCCCGGAGCTGCGCGAGGAGCTGGACCGGCTGACACTGCCGCTGCGCGAGGACGCCACCCCCTCAGACGCCGAGCTGCGCATCGCCCAGGCCCAGCTGGTCGGCTGGCTCGAGGGTCTGTTCCACGGGATCCAGACCGCGCTGTTCGCTCAGCAGATGGCTGCCCGGGCACAGCTGGAGCAGATGCGCCACGGCGCGCTGCCGCCCGGCGCCACGGGCGGGGGGCACACCCAGGGCCACACCGGCTCCGGCCAGTACCTGTAAGCCGGCAGGCGATATCACCTTGTCTGCCAACGATCCCCGTATCGAAACCCGCGACGCCTGGGTGGAGTTTCCGATCTTCGACGCCAAGTCGCGCTCGTTGAAGAAGGCGTTCCTCGGCAAGGCCGGCGGGGCGATCGGACGCAACAGCTCCAACGTGGTGGTGGTCGAGGCGCTGCGCGACATCACCATGTCCCTGTCGCTGGGCGACCGGGTGGGCCTGGTGGGCCACAACGGCGCCGGCAAATCGACACTGCTGCGACTGCTTTCGGGAATCTATGAGCCCACGCGCGGGTCGGCCAAGGTGGTGGGCCGGGTGGCACCGGTGTTCGACCTGGGCGTGGGGATGGACCCGGAGATCTCCGGCTACGAGAACATCATCATCCGGGGGCTGTTCCTGGGCCAGACCCGAAAGCAGATGGCGGCCAAGGTCGATGAGATCGCGGAGTTCACCGAGCTGGGCGACTATCTGGCGATGCCGCTGCGCACCTACTCCACCGGGATGCGGGTTCGTTTGGCGATGGGCGTCGTCACCAGCATCGACCCGGAGATTCTGCTGCTCGACGAGGGTATCGGGGCGGTGGACGCGGAGTTTCTGAAGAAGGCCCAGACCCGGCTGCAGAAGCTGGTCGAACGGTCCGGAATCCTGGTGTTCGCCAGTCACTCCAACGAATTCCTGGCCCGGTTGTGCAAGACCGCGATGTGGATCGACCACGGCACTGTGCGGATGACCGGCGGAATCGAGGAAGTGGTCGGCGCCTACGAAGGCCCCGAGGCGGCCCGGCACGTGCGCGAGGTGCTGGCCGAGACCCGGGCCGGTGAGCAGGCGTGACCCAGACCGTCTACGCCGTCGTCGTCACGCATCGGCGGCCGCTGCAGCTGGCCGAGTCCCTCAAGGCGCTGGCAACCCAGACCCGGGCGCCCGACCATGTGATCGTCGTCGACAATGACTTCGCCTCCGGCGACGCCACGGTGGCCGATCTGGTGGCCGCGCAACCGGTGCCCTGCACCTACCTCGGGTCGCGCCGAAACCTCGGGGGCGCAGGCGGTTTCGCGCTCGGTATGCTGCACGCCCTGGCGGCCGGCGCGGACTGGCTCTGGCTGGCCGACGACGACGGACGCCCCGCGGACGCCGGGGTGCTGGCGGCGCTGCTGCACTGCGCGACCCGCCATCAGCTGGCCGAGGTCTCGCCGATGGTGTGCAACATCGAAGACCCGTCCCGATTGGCGTTCCCGCTGCGACGCGGGCTGGTGTGGCGGCGCAAGGTGGAGGAACTGCGCAGTGGTGCACCGGATCAGGATCTGCTGCCCGGAATCGCCTCGCTGTTCAACGGGGCACTGTTTCGCGCCGACGCGCTGGACGTGATCGGCGTACCGGACCTGCGACTGTTCATGCGCGGCGACGAGGTGGAGATGCACCGGCGCCTGGCGCGGTCCGGACTGGCGTTCGGGACGTGCCTGTCCGCGGCATACCTGCACCCGTGCGGGTCCGAGGAGTTCAAGCCGATTCTGGCCGGCCGCATGCACGCCCAGTATCCCGACAGCGCCGCCAAGCGGTTCTACACGTATCGCAACCGCGGCTACCTGATGGCGCAGCCCGGGATGCGCCGGCTGCTGATCCAGGAGTGGCTGCGGTTCGGCTGGTACTTCCTGGTGACGCGCCGCGACCCGGCCGGCCTGTTCGAGTGGGCCCGGCTGCGCCGACAGGGACGACGGGAAAAGTTCACCAAACCAGAAGGGCAGCAATGAGCTTCGACGACATTGCCGCGCAGTCCAACACCTTCGCACGCGCGCGGGCTGACCTGGTGGACGGGTTCCGCCGGCACGAGTTGTGGCTGCACCTGGGCTGGCAGGACATCAAGCAGCGTTACCGCCGCAGTGTGCTCGGCCCGTTCTGGATCACCATCGGCACCGCCACCACCGCGGTGGCGATGGGCGGGCTGTACTCCAAGCTGTTCCACCTGGACCTGGCGGTACACCTGCCCTATGTGACGCTGGGGCTGATCGTGTGGAACCTGCTCAACGCCGCCATCTTGGAGGGCGCCGATGTGTTCGTGGCCAACGAAGGCCTGATCAAACAACTCCCCACGCCGTTGAGCGTGCACGTCTACCGGCTGGTGTGGCGCCAGATGATCCTGTTCGCGCACAACATCGTCATCTACCTGCCCATTGCGCTGATCTTCCCGAAACCCTGGTCGTGGGCTGATCTTTCGGTGATCCCCGCATTGCTCCTGATCGCGCTGAACTGCGTCTGGGTATCGCTGTGCTTCGGGATTTTGGCCACCCGCTACCGCGATATCGCGCCCCTGCTGTTCTCGGTGGTGCAGTTGCTGTTCTTGATGACCCCGATCATCTGGAACTACGACACCCTGCGCGCGCAGGGGGCGTCACGCTGGACGGCGGTGGTGGAGTTCAACCCGCTGATGCACTACCTGGACATCGTGCGCGCACCACTACTGGGAGCGCACCAGGAACTGCGGCACTGGGCGGTGGTGGTGGCCCTGACCGTGCTCGGCTGGGGTGTGGCAGCACTGGTGCTGCGCAAGTACCGGTCGAGAGTCGCCTACTGGGTGTAGCCCGGCGCCGTTCTGCAGGACCACACCCGAGAACGCGCATGGCTCTTTCGTGATGGGTCGGCCCGGGCGGGGGCCTCAGCCGATCAGGTCGGCGAGACCGAAATCGGCGAGTACGGCCTCGAAGCCGTCCACGACGGCCCCGGAATCGACACCCTCGGCGGGAAACACCGCGTCGAGATCCGTCGGCGGGACGAGATCCTGCGCACCGGCGCCGAGGAACACATCGGCCCAGCCCGCCAGGTCGAGCGCTGCACTGGAACCGGGGTCGAGCAATTCGCCGGTGAACCAGTTACGCGTCGCGTACCAGTCCATGATGCTGTCGAAGGCGTCCTGCACCGCCCCGAATATTGCGCCCAACTCGACGAACAGGTCCTGGACGCCCTCGAATCCTTCGGTGAGCAGCAGTAACGGGGCGCCGATTGCCACGGTCACGGGAATGACGAAGAAAGCCTGGCCCAGGGTCTCGAACGCGGTGACGAACGGAAACAGCGGAGTATCGGGACTGTTCAGAAACGGAATGATGAAATTCAACCCGGTCAGGGAACCGATTAGGTCCATCAAGCTCGAATCGGCCGACAACGCCGTGAGGTCGACTGGGGCGAAGACCGTCGCGGGCGGGGCGGGAACTGCAGGAATCGTGTCGGGCATGGCCGCGACGCCGCTGGCCGCCAGCGCGACCATGCCTGCCGTCGCAACACTGAGAAAGACGCGAGGATACCCGCTCGACACTGTCCACATAGCGACAAATTGTATTGCAGTGCAAGCTGATATTCGAGCGCGGAAGCCAGCCTGATGCGAATTTGTTGCGGTGGCCGGCGAGACCTGCAGGAACGTTTCAGTTCAAACGATCACCTGGGTATTGCGGTGTCGACATTTTTTGGGCCTGGAGATTTCGCACTGCAAGGCCACGACCCGCCGCGCAGTGACTCCATCGTAAAAGAAACACCCCGCACAAATGTGCGGGGTGTTTCTTTTACATTGTCCGAACTACTACGGCTGACCACCCTGACCGTTGGCGCCGTTCTGGCCGTTGACACCGTTCGCACCCGGCGTACCAGTTCCGCCACCAGCAGCGCCGCCGCTAGCACCAGTGCCGCCAGTGCCTCCGACACCGCCCGGCGCTCCAATGCCGTCAGCTCCATTGCCGCCGTTGCCGCCGTTGCCGCCGGCACCGCCGTCGCCGTCGACACCGTCAGTTCCGCCGGTACCGGCAGTGCCGCCGGCACCACCGGCGCCACCTCCGGCACCGTTACCGCCGTTGCCGCCGTCTCCGCCGGGCTCGCCTTCCTCCGCCGGCGCTCCGGCCGCGCCGTTGCCGCCGTTGCCGCCGTTGCCGCCGAGACCGCCGGCGCCACCGTCGCCACCGAGACCGGTCGCACCGCCGCCCTCGCCACCGGCGCCACCGTTGCCACCGTTGCCACCGGCAACGCCAGCCCCACCTGCGGCACCGCCTTCCTCACCGTCGTTGCCGTTCGTCCCGGCACCGCCAGCGCCACCAGCACCGCCAGCGCCACCGTTGCCGTCAGCACCGACGTTGCCGGCGTTACCGTCAGCGGCGCCGGCACCGGCCGCACCGCCGACACCACCCTGGCCACCGGCCGCACCGTTGCCACCGTTACCGCCCGGGTTCTCAACCCCGGCCGCGCCAGCACCGCCGGCACCACCGGCACCACCGACGCCACCGGCGCCGCCGTTGCCGCCGTTGCCGGCCTGGCCGCCGCCCTGACCACCGGCGCCACCGTTGCCCGCGTCGCCACCGGCAACACCGTCGTTACCGTCAGCGCCATCTTGCGTGCCGGGCGTGCCGGCCGTGCCGGCCCAGCCGTCTCCACCGGCGCCGCCGTCGCCACCATTGCCGTCGATACCTGCGGCTCCGGCGCTGCCGGTTGCACCACCAGCCGCACCACCGGCCGCACCAGCACCACCGTTGCCGCCGAGGCCTCCGTTACCGCCAACTGCACCGAACAAACCGGCAGCGCCGATGCCTCCAGCTCCACCGTCGCCACCGGCACCACCGGCGCCGCCGTTACCGTCGACACCCGCCACTCCGGGAACAGAGCCGACACCGGCCGCGCCACCGACGCCGCCCGCACCGCCGACTGCGCCGTTGCCGCCGTAACCGCCGTTACCGCCGTTACCGTCGCCCTCGTCGGCGAAGGTACCGGCCAGGCCCGCCACTCCGGCGCCACCGGCACCACCGGCACCACCGACGCCGCCCGCACCGCCGTTGCCCGCGGCACCCACGGTGTGAACACCGAAGAAGCCACCCGCGCCGCCGTTACCGCCGACACCACCGTTACCGGCCGCGCCACCGACGCCGGCATCGCCGCCGTCGGGCTCGTTCTCGTCACCGGCAGCACCCGCACCGCCGGCGCCACCGGTACCCCCGACACCACCGGTGCCACCAGCACCGGAGTTACCGAACAGTCCGGCCACCCCGCCGTTGCCGCCCGCACCACCGTTACCGGCGGCGCCACCGGCCTGGCCGATACCACCGGCGGCACCCGTGCCACCGGTACCACCGGTACCACCGGCACCGCCGTTGCCGATCAGGAAGCCACCGTCACCACCGGTGCCACCGGCGAAACCGATCAGGCCGATGTCACCGATGCCGCCCTGACCACCGGCGCCACCGTGGCCCATCAAGTAGCCACCGGCGCCACCATCACCACCGAGACCGAAGAAGCTGCCGCCGTCGCCGCCGTTGCCGATCAGGCCGGCGGCGCCACCATTGAGGTTGAAGTCCGCGCTGCCGAAGGAATACGTGCCGTCCTCGATGCCGGCCAGGGTCACCACGTTGTCGTTGGCGTCGACCAGCACCAGGCCATCGGCGCCAAGCACCTCACCGTCGGCGTTGAGGAATGTACCGTCACCGCCGTCACCGAACAGGAAGCCACCGGCAGAGGCGGCGTTGTAGACCAAGTCGCCGTTGCCGTCGATGCTGACGAAGGCATCGTCGCCGTTGCCGAAGACCCCGTCGATCTGCAGGCCGAGGCCGGTGACCAGGAACTGGCCGATGCCGTAAATCGGCTGGTAGATGACTGCGTTGAGGGTGTTGGCCACCAACTCGTTGAGGCTGTCGATCGGGCTGACGGCAGCCGAGCCCGGCAGACCGGCGTCAAACAGCGAGTCGAAACTGCTCCAGTCAAACGGCGACGAGTCCGCCGACGTCGGCACAATCCAGCTGAACAGGTCGCCGAAGTCGAAGTCCTCCAGATCGGCGTTGGCCGGCGCCGCCGTGATGGGCGTCAGACCAAAAGCCAGGAACGCGCCCGCAGCACTGGTAGCACCTACAGCACGGCTGAGTCGACTGGCCTTTGCCTTAGCAGCAGACTTTGCCTTAGCAGCAGATCGATGCGACATGGTACCCCTTCGGATGTGAGGTTAGCTGGTGGCGGCTTACGGAGCGGTCAATTACTTAGCTTGCGTTAAGCTATCACGGGAGTCAATATCGGGGCAACCACATCGTGGCAACGATGCCTCGTGGCGCTCAACAAGCCGAACTACCTGCTATTGCTTGGGAGCATCTGACTTGCCTGTGGAAGATTGTCCACATATCTCGCAAGGGATACCGCGGCGGGTTTTCGCGCGCAGTGCGCGGAATGCTGTGAGTCTGCCTAGGTTGCTGGGGTATCTCTCGGGGACGCTTCGGAGGATTCACAGCCGCGCCTGACCACCGCAGATGCGCAGTGGTTGGCGGGTACCCCCACTCGCGCCGCGCGGTAGCCAGGTATAACGACGGCTGGCACTTGATCCGCTGTTTAAGCTTCCCGGGTGACCGAGACGACGCCCCGCTCCCTACAGCTTTCGACCCAGGTCTGGCGCTTTCTCATCACCGGCGCGCTGTCGGCAGTGGTCGACTTCGGGCTGTACCTGCTGCTCTACCTGGGGGCAGGGACACCGGTCGATGTGGCCAAGGCGGTCAGTTTCGTCGCCGGCACCACCACCGCGTATCTGATCAACCGGCGCTGGACGTTCCAGTCCGACGCCCATGCCGGCCGCTTCATCGCGGTGATGGCGCTCTACGCACTGACGTTCGGGGTGCAGGTGGGGATCAATCACCTGTGCCTGCACCTGCTGGACTATCAGCGGTGGGCACTGCCAGTGGCTTTCGTGGCCGCGCAGGGGACCGCCACCGTCATCAATTTCGTGGTGCAGCGAGCGGTGATCTTCCGGGCCCGCTGACCCGGTCCCGGCACGTCTTTCGGCTACGCCCAGAACGCCCGCCACCGGGACCTGACAGATCAGGCCGCGGTGGCGGGCGCCAAGCGGTTGTTACGGGTTGTTCGCGCCGTTGGTGCCCGTGCGGACGTCGCCGTCGACGTCCTGCCCGGGGGCGGCGAACCGTTCCAGCGACTGCCCCGCACCGCCGGTGTTACCCGTGCCGGTGCCGGTGCCGCCGCTGCCGGCGGTCGCCTGCCCGTTGGTGTAGGACGAGGCCTCGGCGGGGGCCTTGACATTGTGGACGCCGATGTTGGCGTAGCCACCGGCACCGCCGACACCGCCGTCCACGCCGTTGCCGGCGTTGCCGCCCTGGACGGTGTTGCCGGTCGCCAGGGCACCGTCGCCCAGGCCGATGATCTGGGTCACCAGCGTGCTGCCGTTGCCGCCGACTCCCCCGTCGATGCCGTTGCCGCCGTTGCCGCCGACGACGCTGCCGCTCGCCACCGCACCCAGGCCACTGGCCTGGATGGCGGCCCGGTTCCCGTTGCCGCCCACGGAGTTCGCGCCGACGGCGTCCCCACCATGGCCACCCTGCACCGTCCCGTGCGCCAGTCCGCCACCGGTTGCGCCGGGACCAAACTCGTCGCGTCCGGCGGAGAAGTATCCGATGGCCCCGGTGCCACCAACGCTGTTGGCACCGTCGGCGTTCCCACCGCTGCCACCGGTCGCCGAACCCTCCACCGTGCCTTCGTTGAGACTCCACAGGTAACCCCGGCCAGCGTTGCCACCGGTGCCGCCGTCCGATCCGGCACCGCCGTCACCGCCGAAGCTGAAGCTGTTCTGCACGGTGCCTCCGCCGGTGGCCTCGACATCAGCGTTGCCGCCCTTGCCGCCGACGCCTCCGACGCCGTCGCCGCCCGCTCCTGCGGTCGCGACCGTTGTGGTGACGGTGCCGCCGGTCGAGGCGGTGATGGTGGCGGCGCCGCCGGCACCGCCGTCAGAGCCCGCACCGCCCTGGCCGCCGATTGCGTGGCTATCGGTGATGGTGGTGCCTGCACCAGAGGCGATCAGGCTCGCCACGCCACCAGATGCGGCGTCAGTGGCAGCGCCACCGGTGGCCGTGCTGTCGGTGATCACGGCGCCTGCGGACGCGTCGATGATGGCCGTACCACCGGCACCACCGTAGCCGCCGACGGAGAACAGCGAGAACCCACTGAAGCCGCTGCCGCCGTCGCCGTCGCCGTCGCCACCCTGAACATGACTGTCGATGACCGCGGCGTCGACGGCCTGGATCGACGCGTACCCGCCGGGGCCAGTGGCCGAGGCGTTGCCGCCGGTCGCCGAACTTGATTCGACCTGGCCATTGCTGGCAACCACCGACGCGCCACCGCCGGAACCACCGTTGCTGCCGTTACCGCCGGCGGCCTGGGTGTCGGTGACGGTGCCGCCCGAGTCGACCGCCACAGTCGCAAAGCCGCCGCTGCCGCCACTTCCGGCGTCGCCACCGGTGACCACCACGGAGGTGGCCGAGCTGCCGGTCCCGTCCACGCTGAGGCTGGCCGAACCGCCCTGCGAAGTGTCGCTGCCGTTGCCGCCGGTGACCGAACTGCCGGTGATCACACCGCCATCGACCGCCGACATGGCAGCATCACCACCCTTGCCGCCGACACCGGCGGTGCCACCGGTGATGCTGCTGTCGGTGATGGTGCTGGACGCGTCGACGGTCAGGGTGGCGCTGCCGCCCGCGAACTCCGCCGTGCCGCTGCCGGCCTGGACGATCACGTCCTGCGCCAGGCCGTCGACGATGATCTGGGCGACACCGCCGGCCTGACCGGTAGCGCCGGGTCCGGCGGCGGTGCCGTCCTCACCGTTGGCGCCGGCGCCGCCGGTCACGGTTACGCCGCTAGTGGATCCGCTGCCGCCGACGTGGGCGCCGCCGCCGCCACCGCCGCCGCCGCCGCCGTAGGCGATTCCGCCGTCGTACCAGCCGACACCGCCCACGCCACCGGTACCGCCGGTTGCGCCGACGCCTACCGAGGCGCCGTCACCGCCGGCGCCACCCGTGCCACCTACGGCACCGGCTCCGCCGGTACCACCGGTGCCCCCGGCGCCACCGGATTGGGGAACCGACCCGCCCATGCCGTCGCCGGCACCGCCGTCACCGCCTGCACCGCCATGGCTGGCGACGCCCGCGGTGCCGCTGCTGGCACCGGCACCCACGCCGGCCGCACCGCCGGCGCCGCCGTCGGCGCCGTTACCGCCATTGCCACCGTTGCCGGCTGTCGCGTTGGCGCCGCCGCCGAGGCCGTCGCCACCGTGTCCGGCGGTTCCGGCCGCGCCGCCGTTGCCGCCGTTGCCGGCCATCGCGTCGGGGTTGCCGACGTTGTGGAGCCCGCCCCAGCCACCGGCGCCACCGGCACCACCGGCTCCGGCGTTGCCGCCGTTGCCGCCGTTGGTGTCGGCGGTGATGGCGTCGAAGCCCGCACCACCGTTGCCGCCGACGCCTCCGTCACCACCGGCGCCGCCGACGCCACCGAATGCGCCGGTCCCGCCGTGGCCGCCGTCACCGCCGGCACCACCGGCACTGCCGTGACCGCCGTCGGCGCTGCCATCCACGCCGGCCGCGCCGTCGAAGCCCGCACCACCGTTGCCGCCCTGACCGCCGTTGCCGCCGGTGTTACCCAATCCGCCACTGGTGTCGAAGCCAGCCTGGCCACCGTTGCCACCCCGACCGCCGGCACCACCGGCCACGCCGGCCGTGGTGCTGGCCGCGCCGTCCTTGCCGTCGCCACCGTTGCCACCGACCCCGGCAGTGCCGTCGGCAGCCCGGCCGCCGCCGACGAGCAGACCACCCTGGCCGGCGTTACCACCATTGCCGCCATCGCCACCGGCGGTTCCGGCCGCCGCCCCGGCATCCGAAGCGGCGTCGTAGCCGTCGCCGCCGGCGCCGCCGTTGCCGCCCTTACCCGCGGTGCCGTTGGTGCCGTTGGCGGCCTGTACCCCGCCACCGGAGAGGCCACCGGCCCCACCGGCACCGGCGTTACCACCATTGCCGCCGTCGCCGCCGTTACCACCCTCGGGGTTGACTGCCGTACCCGCGGCGCCGACCGCGCCGTGCGCACCATCGGTACCCGAGCCGCCGTTGCCGCCGACCCCACCAGCACCATGCACACCGGTGACCGATCCGGTTCCGGCCACACCACCCTTGCCACCGGTACCGCCGGCACCACCGGACGTGCCGGCCGCTGCGCCGGCAGCCACCGCGTCATAGCCGGCGCCGCCCTTGCCGCCGGCGCCACCATCGCCACCGGTACCCGACGTGGCCCGGGTGACACCGTCGGCCTGCAGACCACCAAGACCACCGTTACCGCCGTTACCACCAGCGGTGCCGGCGGTGCCGTTGACGTTGACCGCGTCACCGGCCGTGCCCGCAACCCCGTCCTTACCGTCGCCGCCGTTGCCGCCGACCCCGGCCGCACCACCGGCAGCCCGGCCGCCGCCGACCAGCAGGCCACCCAGACCCGCGTCGCCACCGGCACCACCATTGCCACCAGCGGTTCCGGCCGCCGCCCCAGCATCAGAAGCGGCGTCGTAGCCGGCACCACCGGCACCACCGTTGCCGCCGACACCCGCGGTGCCGTTGGCACCGAAAGCGGCCTGCACCCCACCACCGGAGAGGCCGCCAGCACCACCGGCACCGGCGTTACCACCAGTGCCACCATTGCCACCGGCACCACCATCGGGGTTGCCGGCCGTGCCCGCCGTGCCGGCCACACCGACCGCCCCGGCCGTACCCGAGCCGCCCTTACCGCCGACACCGCCGGACCGTGGGTGCCCGCGGTCGATCCGGTTCCGGCCACACCACCATTGCCACCGACACCGCCGGCACCACCATGGGTGCCGGCCGCCGCACCCGCGGCTACCGCGTCATACCCGATACCACCGGCACCGCCGGCACCACCGTTGCCGCCCTTGCCCGCCGCAGCCCGGGTGACACCGTCGGCCTGCAGACCACCCTGGCCGCCGTTACCGCCGTTACCACCATTGGTGCCGTTACCACCGTTGATGGCCCCCGCGGTGCCCGCCGCACCCGCGGTGCCGGCCTTACCCGAACCACCGGCACCACCGACCCCGGCCGTGCCATCAGTGGCCCGGCCACCGCCGACCAGCTGTCCACCCAGACCCGCGTTACCACCGGCACCACCGTTACCACCGGAGGTTCCGGCCGCCGCCCCAGCATCCGAAGCCGCGTCGTAGCCGGCGCCGCCGACACCACCGTTGCCACCGACACCGGCCACACCGTTGGCACCGAAAGCGGCCTGCACCCCACCACCGGAGAGGCCACCCGCGCCACCGGCACCGGCGTTACCACCATTGCCACCATTGCCACCGGCACCACCGTCAGGGTTGCCGGCCGTGCCCGCGATGCCGGCCACACCGACCGCACCGGCCGTACCCGAGCCGCCCTTACCGCCGACACCACCGGCACCGTGCGTGCCCGCGGTCGAACCGGTCCCGGCCACACCACCATTGCCACCGACACCGCCGGCACCACCATGAGTGCCCGCCGCCGCACCAGCGGCTACCGCGTCATACCCGGCGCCACCGGCACCACCGGCACCACCGTTGCCGCCCTTGCCCGCCGCAGCCCGGGTGACACCGTCGGCCTGCAGACCACCCTGGCCGCCGTTACCGCCGTTACCACCATTGGTGCCGTTACCACCGTTGATGGCCCCCGCGGTGCCCGCCGCACCCGCGGTGCCGGCCTTACCCGAACCACCGGCACCACCGACCCCGGCCGTGCCATCAGTGGCCCGGCCACCGCCGACCAGCTGTCCACCCAGACCCGCGTTACCACCGGCACCACCGTTACCACCAGAAGTCCCGGCCGCCGCCCCAGCGTCGGCGGCCGCGTCATACCCGGCGCCGCCGACACCACCGTTGCCACCGACACCGGCCACACCGTTGGCACCGAAAGCGGCCTGCACCCCACCACCGGAGAAACCACCCGCGCCACCGGCACCGGCGTTACCACCATTGCCACCATTGCCACCGGCACCACCGTCAGGGTTGCCGGCCGTGCCCGCGATGCCGGCCACACCGACCGCACCCGCCGTACCCGAGCCGCCCTTACCGCCGACACCACCAGCACCGTGCACACCGGCGATCGAACCGGTCCCGGCCACACCACCATTGCCACCGACACCACCAGCACCACCATGAGTGCCCGCCGCCGCGCCCGCAGCCACCGCGTCATAGCCGGCGCCACCCTTGCCGCCGGCGCCGCCGTCGCCGCCCCGGCCGGCCGCAGCCTGGGTGACACCGTCGGCCTGCACCCCACCGGCGCCGCCGTTACCGCCGCGGCCACCGGCCTGACCGGCCGTGCCGTCGACATTGTTCGCATCGCCATCGGCCCCGGCTGCACCGTCCTTGCCGTCGCCACCGTCACCACCGACACCGGCGTTGCCCGCCGCCGCCCTCGACCCGTCGGCCTGCAGACCACCCAGACCGGCATTGCCACCGACACCACCATTGCCGCCGGCCGTGCCCGACAACGCACCCGGATCGGCCGCCGCGTCGTAACCATGACCACCGACGCCACCATCGCCGCCCTTACCGGCCCACCCCGACGCACCCGAGGCCGCATAGTTCCCACCACCGGAACTACCACCAGCACCACCGATACCCGCATTACCACCGGTGCCACCGTCACCGCCGGCACCACCGTGCATCGTCGAGGCCGTGCCAGCCACGCCGACCGCACCGGCCGCGCCGTGCGCACCCGAACCACCCTTACCGCCGACGCCACCCACACCGTGAGCGCCCGCCGTGGCGCCAGAACCACCGACACCACCATTGCCGCCGGCACCACCATTACCGCCCGAGGTGCCCGCCGCCGCGCCCTGCCCCAGCGCGTCAAACCCGGCGCCACCCCGAGCGCCGTCACCACCGTCACCACCATCACCGGTTACCGCACGGGTGGCGCCGTCGGCCTGCAGGCCACCCAGACCACCCGCACCGCCGGCACCACCATTGCCACCCCGACCACCATCGAGGGATGCCGCGGTGCCATCGGCCCCCGCGAAGCCGGCACCACCATCGCCGCCACGGCCACCACTACCGGCCACACCCGCCACACCGCTGGCGGCCTGACCCGAAGCGCCCGAACCACCCACACCACCGAGACCCGCGTTACCCCCCGCACCACCGGCCTGACCGGCGAACCCATCCACATGCGAGGAATCGCCATCGGCCCCGTCGGCACCATCAGCACCATCGCCACCCGAACCACCATTGCCACCCACAGCGCCGTCGCCCTGTTCACCGACCGCACCCGCAGCACCCGCCCCGGCGAACCAGCCACCAGCACCGCCGGCACCCGCAGCACCCGCAGCACCACCATTGCCACCCGCACCACCATTGCCACCACTGATCGCATCGACCAGCTCAGCCGTGCCATCGGCACCATCGGCGCCATCACCACCGGCGCCACCGGCAGCACCGGACCCACCGGAGCCACCCCGGCCACCCGAGCCGAACAGCAACGACCCCCGGCCGCCGGCACCACCATTACCGCCGGCACCACCGTTTTGGCCCGCACCACCGTCAGCACCCGCAAACGCCGCCGCCACACCGGCGGCACCGGCGACGCCATCACCACCATTACCGCCGGCACCGGCCGTGCTGAACAACCCCCACAACGCCGCATCACCACCGACACCGCCGGCACCACCACCGCCACCAGCGGTTACCGCGTCCCCGCCATCACCACCATCGCCACCGCGGCTGAACCACGCAAACAGGCCGGCGGCACCACCATCGCCACCATCGCCCTCACCCCAACCATCACCGCCGGCACCACCATTACCGCCGAACAAACCACCCTGACCACCCGCACCACCATCATCGCTGGCACCCAAGCCATCAGCATCCCAACCCGCACCACCATTACCGAAGATCCAACCCCCAGCACCACCATCGGGGTTGGCCGCCGTGCCGTCGGCACCATCACCAAACGGCATCCACCAATTGACCTCACCCCAATTGAACGACGCCGCCGACGAGCCCGGCAGATCCAACGCCTCCGCCCCCACACCAGCCAGGCTCAGATCAGCCAGCACCACATCCCAGACCCCATCCCAGGTGCCGGCATCCCCCCACGCCTCAAAAACCCCATCCCAACTGGCCGAATCAAACACCACCCCCCACGCAGCCTGATCCCCCCAGTTGGCCCCCAAATCCGCAACCGCCGCACCCAGCTGCTCACCGAGCAACTCCACCAACACATCGTCAAAGTCCGCCCCCGCCGCCGGCGCCACCGTCACTGGCGCCACCCCAAACGCCAAGAACGCCCCCACCGCCGATCCCGCACCCAGCACCCGATTCCCGCGACGACGGACACCACTGCGACCGACACCTACCACGACGAGACCCCTTAAGTTTGCTTAAGCATTGGCATAGCCTTCTTTGACTAGGGAGGGTAGCCACACTCGGCGGCCAGTCAACCTTTTTTGCAAAAATGCTCGATAATTCCGTAAAAGTGGACTAATTTGCGTCGTGAGCTGCGGGTTTAGTTCTGACAGGGGTGGTAAGAAATTTGTTAATAGAACATCGATGATCTCAGCAAGAATGGCGAGTTTGCTGTGTCCACTAGGCCCGACGGCGCGGTTTCGCTATTCGTGAGTTTGCCCACTAGCGAATTCGCCGGCGCGTCGACGCACGCAGTCGCAGCCGGCTCCCGGCGCCCTGGTGGCGACATCTTTCGCGGCCGTCAGTTAATGGCAGCGCCGGCTATTGTTGCCGGTGGTCTACCCTCCGCGTGGATTGTGGCTAATGACTGGACGGCCATCTGCCCGTGGCGCCTTGCCGCCGGCGGGGGCGACTTTGGCGGCGCCCGCCTGCTGGTGGAGACGGCGTTGCTGGCCGACGGCTGCCCAGTGGCTGTCCAAGTGCTGTCAAATGACTTTACAAAGTTGCCGTGGGGTCGCTGACGTCGTGGGCCGGCCTGCGCCGTTGTTGCCGTTGGGCTTGACCAGGGCCGCCCAGGCAGCTCACGTTGGCCCTATGCGGCCTAGACGCCGGCGCAGTGAGCCCGGCCGCCGCAACCAGAGTCAACTGGTCGCGGCGGCCGGTTTCGAGGTGAAGCGTGGCCCTGCAGCTACGGCTTCGGGCTGCCGGGGGGAAGGTTGATGATCTGCCCATCGGTGTGCTGGTTGGCACCGTTGATGAATTCAGCGGATCCACCGGCGCCGGGCGACTCGGGCCCACTGTTGTTGACACCGGTGCCGGTGCCGCCGCTACCAGCCGTCACACTGCCGTTGGTCCACGAGCTGCCACCGGGGTGCCCGGCAGCATTGTTCGCACCGACATTGACGTATCCGCCGTCGCCGCCGACACCGCCGACACCAATACCGTCCCCGCCAGTACCGCCCACGACGGTGATATTGGTGGCCTTGGCGTTGGTGCCCAACGCGGTGATCTGCGAGATCCCGTTGTAACTGATACCGCCGCCCTTGCCGCCGTCGACGCCGTTGCCGCCGCTACCACCGGTGGCAGACCCACTGGCCTCCGCACCGGCACCGACAGCCCCGATGCTGCCGCTGGTGCCGTTCCCACCGATCGAGCCGGCACCGACCGCGGCGCCGCCGTTACCACCGGTCACGGTGCCGTGAGCCAAACCGCCGGAAGCGGGGTCGGCGTAGTTACGCCCGGCCCACAGGTTCCCGCCACCAGCGTTACCGCCCACTGCGCCGATCCCATTAGCCGACCCGCCAGTACCACCGGCCGTCTGACCATAGGCAGTGCCGTCACGCTGCGCCTCGATAAACGTGGCGCCGCCGTTGCCGCCGGTACCGCCGTTTACGGCGTCACCACCAGCACCACCGGTCGCCGAACTATCCACACCACCGTCAGCGGTCACCTTGCCACCGCTGAATGCAGTGACCAGGGCACTGCCCCCCAACCCGCCGGCGCTACCGCTGCCGGCGCCGGCACCGCCGTTGCCGCCGGTTGCCACCGCATCAATGATGGTGCCGCCGCTCGCGGCGGCAATGGTGGCCGCACCGCCACCACCGCCGGCACCGCCGTCGGTGCCCTCACCGGCGTGGCCACCGATCGCGGAACTGTTGGTGATCTTGCTGCCTGTCCCGGTCGCGATCAGGCTCGCCGCACCGCCGGCCGCGGTGTCGCTGGCGTCGCCGCCAGTGACCGTGCTGCCGGTAATCACGCCCCCGTCGCTGACGGTGGCCGTGGCCGCGCCGCCGGCGAAATCGGCCGTGTTCTGCCCGCTGGTGACGGTGGTGTTAGTGACGCTGCTGCCGGCGCCATTGACGATCAGCGAGTTGTTTGCACCATTGGCACCGTTAGCACCGTTGGGTCCGCCGTTGAGGCCGTCGCCGCCCTCGACCTCACCGTGGTTGATAGCGCCGCCGTTGAGCGCGGACATGGTCGCCGTGCCGCCTGCACCGCCGTTGCCGCCGCTGCCGGTGGCCGAGCCGGCCCCGCCGTCGCCGCCGGTACCGCCGGTGGCCGTGCTGTCTGAACTGATCGTGCCACCGGTGCTGGTGGAGACGCTGGCGATACCACCGGCACCGCCCTTACCACCGTTGTGGGCATCGCCACCGACCCCACCGGCACCGCCATTGCCGCCGATCGCCCGGCCACTGCCGGCCCCAGCCGCAACATTGGCTCCCGCACCACCGGCACCACCGTTGCCGCCGTTGGTGCCACCGGCACCACCGTTGCCACCGTCACCGCCGACGGTCACTAGATCGGCCCCACTAACGCGGTTGCCCACATTGATGTTCGCCTGGCCACCGGCACCACCGACCGCACCGGCACTACCATCGATGCCGGCGTTACCGCCGTTACCTCCGTTGCCACCGGTAGCAGAGATCTCAGCACCACTGCTGTTGTCACTGTGCGTCCAGTAGATGTAGCCCTGCGCACCGACACCGCCATCGCCCGCATTCACGCCGGTACCACTGTCACCGCCGTTACCGCCGATTGCCGTGGCGCCCTCGAGGATGGAGCCCTCGTCCGAGAAGACCTGACCCTGACCACCGGCACCACCGGTAGCCCCATCGCGGCCGGCGCCACCGTTACCGCCGGTGCCCGCACTGTCTTCGAGCAGACCACCACCGTCGTAGGAGTGGAAGGCCCGCGTCGTACCCATGCCACCGGCACCGCCAATACCACCGGTCGACGCGTCACCACCATCACCACCAGTGGTGATCGAATCCACGATCCGGCCGTTGTAGAACGCCTGGGCCTTGCCCATACCGCCGTCACCACCGGTACCACCAGACGTCGCATCCCCGCCGTCACCACCGATGCCCGTGCTGCCGGTGATCGAACCCTGCGGCGCCCCCGAAGACCGGTCACCACCAGACTGCGAAGCAGTCAGGTAACCATCGCCACCCTTGCCGCCGGTACTACCGATGCCATCAGCGGAACCACCCTTACCACCGAACGCCTCCGTGTCGGAAATGGTGCCACCACTCTTCGCATTGACACTGTCAATGCCGGCATCGATACGCGCACCACCACCCGCACCACCAACACCCGCATTGGTGCCAGCACCGCCATCCCCGGCGGTCGCATGTGAATCAGTCACGCTGGCCGCACCAGTGAAACCGTTCGCACGAACAGCCAACACACGAGCATCGCCACCCGCACCACCAGTGCCACCGTTGGCGCCACCAGCACCACCGTCACCACCAGTCGCCGAGCTCTTAGTAACCGTGCTGCCAGCACCCTCAGCGGTCAAGGTGCCCGTGCCACCAACACCACCGGCGCCACCGGCGGCGGTGCCTGAGCCGGCACCACCGTTACCACCGTTACCACCAGTGGCGGTGGAGTCGGAGCTCACCGTGCCACCGCTGCTGGCGGAGGCGCTGGCTACGCCACCGGCGCCACCCTTGCCGCCGGCGAAGCCCTCACCACCGGCACCACCGGCACCACCGTTGCCGCCGGTGACGGTCCCAACACCCGGCGTAGCCGTGACAGTGGCCCCGGCGCCACCGGCACCACCACTGCCGCCGTCGGTGCCACCCTTACCGCCCGCACCACCACTGCCGCCGTGGGCGCCGTTAGTGCCGCCACCACCGACCCCGCCGGCCCCGCCGTTGGCGGCGTCACCGCCCGCCCCGCCGTTGCCGCCGGCACCGCCGGTGCTCTCCACATCGGACCCGGCAGTGTATTTACCCAGGGAGATGTAGCCCTGCCCTCCGGCGCCGCCGACGCCGCCGGCACCGCCGTTGGTTCCGCCGTTGCCGCCGTTGCCGCCGTTTGCACCGGTGGCCGTGATGACGGCTCCGCTGGTGCTGTTGTCGCTGTGCAAGGTCCAGTAGATGTAGCCCTGCGCACCAGCACCGCCATCGCCCGCATTCACGCCGGTACCACTGTCACCGCCGTTACCGCCGATTGCCGTGGCACCCTCGAGGATGGAGCCCTCATCGGACCAGACATGACCCTGAGCACCATCACCGCCGGAAGCCCCGCCAGAACCGACGCCACCATTACCGCCGATGCCGTCACTGTTGCTGAGCAGACCTCCACCGACCACACCCCCACCGTCATAGGAGTGGAAGGCCCGCGTCACACCCTGACCACCGTCACCACCGAAACCACCGGTGTTGGCATTCCCACCATTACCGCCGGTGGTCACTGAGTCCTCGATCCGGCCGTTGTAGAACGCCTGGGCCTTGCCCATCCCGCCGTCACCACCGGTACCCCCGGTGAGGGCGTTACCACCATCACCGCCCGTCCCGATGCTGCCGGTGATCGAACCCTGTGGTGCCCCCGACGACCGGTCGCCACCAGACTGCGAAGCAGTCAGGTAACCATCGCCACCCTTGCCGCCGGTGCTACCGATGCCATCAGCGGAACCACCCTTACCACCGAAGGCCTCTGTGTCGGAAATGGTGCCACCACTCTTCGCATTGGCACTGTCGATGCCTGCATCGATACGCGCACCACCACCAGCGCCACCGACACCCGCATTGGTGCCGGCACCGCCATCCCCGGCGGCGGCATGTGAATCAGTCACGCTGGCCGCACCAGTGAAACCGTTCGCACGAACAGCCACCACACGAGCATCGCCACCCGCACCACCAGTGCCACCGTTGGCGCCACCAGCACCACCGTCACCACCGGTTGCCGAGCTCTCAGTAACCGTGCCGCCGGCTGCAGCGCTGAGGCTGGCATTGCCACCGGCACCGCCAGTGCCGCCGAGGGCGCCACCCGCGCCAGCCAGACCCCCGACCGCCAAACCCTTGGTCACCGCCGAACCACTTCCGTCGGAGGTGATGGTGGCACTGCCGCCGGCCGCGGTGTCGGACGCGTCGCCGCCTGTCGCGGTGCTGCCGGTGATGGTGGCGCCGTTGGTGGCCTGCACCACGCCGCCGCCGCCTGCATGCCCGGCTCCACCGTCGCCGCCTGTCGCGGTGCTGCCGGTGATGGTGATGCCGGCGTCGGCCGGGTCGGGGCCATTGCTGGTATGGCCGATGCGGCCCTCACCGCCGGCCCCACCGTTGAGGCCGTTGGCGCTGTTCCCACCGTCGCCGCCGCTTGCCGTCCCGCCGGTGATGACGCTGCCGTAGCCGCCGGCGCTGATCCGGCCGGTGCCGCCGGCACCGCCGGTGTAGCCGGTACCGCCGACCGTGGTACCGACACCGCCGTCGCCGCCGCGGGCGTCACCGGTGACCGTGCCGCCGCCGCCATTCTGCATGTCCGCGCGGATCTGGGCGTCGCCGCCGATGCCGCCGGTGCTGCCGAACCCGACGCCGTCGCCACCGTTGCCGCTGATCGCAGTTCCGCCGGCGTGGGCGTTCGCACCGAAAGCGGCAACCTGGGCGTAGAAGGTGTACCCGCCACCCTTACCGCCGTCGAGACCGTCACCACCATCGCCGCCGGTGACCACACTGGTGGCGTCAACCGTGGCACCGCTGCCCGCGGCGTAGATCCGCGCACCGGCACCGGCACCACCGGTCCCACCGTGGCCGCCGTTATCGGCGGTGGCGTCACCGCCGTTACCACCGGTCACGGTGCCTCCGGCCGATCCACCGTCCTGGTAGTAGGAGCCCGTGGCGATACGTGCCGAGCCGCCGAGGCCGCCGACACTGCCGAAGCCTGCGCCATTCCCGCCATCGCCACCGGTCGCAACACCGGTAACCGAGCCGCCGGCGTGAGCGGTGTGAGCGTTCTCCTGGTAGATCGTCCACAGCTCCGAGTAACCCCCGGCGCCGCCCTTGCCGCCGTCCGTGCCGGCACCGCCGTCGCCACCGATTGCCTGCGCGTTGCTGACGCTGCCGTCCAACTGGGCCACCACCTGCGCGTAACCGCCCGCACCGCCGACGCCACCATTGCCGTCCCCTGCGCCGGCGTCGCCACCGGTCACGATGACGTTGGTGACATCGCCGCCCAACCGGCCCACACCCGAAGCAGGCGTCGCCAACGAGGGCAGCGTCCCGCCGGCCATGATGCCGGCCGCACCACCGGCAGCACTGTTCGAACCGTCGCCGCCGGTCACCTTGCTGCCGGTCACGTTGCTGGCGTCGGTGGCCAGGACAGACGCCGCACCACCCGCACCACCACTGCCGGCGTTGCCGCCCGTGACGGTGGTGTCGGTGATGCTGCTGCCCACACCGCTGACCGTCATCGAGCCGTTCGCGCCGTTGACACCGTTGACGCCGTTGGGCCCACCGGCAGACGCGTTGCCACCACTGACCGTGCCGTGGGTGATGATTCCGCCATCAGCAGTCATCGTCGCACTGCCGCCGTCACCACCGTCACCACCGGCGTTGCCCGCCGGGTCGCCGGCACCACCGCCGCCACCGGCACCACCGGTCGCGGTGCCCGAAGCAGTGCCACCGTTGGTCGCGCTGGCCAGACCGGCGCCACCGTCACCTCCATCACCGCCTTGGCCGTCGTGGCTGTTGTCAACGTAGGTGCCACCCGTGCCGCCGGCGCCACCGCTGCCGCCAATGCCTTCCGCACCGCCGTAGCGCGTGCCGGTACCGGCTCCACCGTTGCCGCCGTCACCACCGTTGCCACCGGCTCCACCGGCTCCACCGGCGCCACCAGTGCCACCGGTGCCCGCGGTGCCGTTGCCGCCGTTGCCACCGGATCCGCCGTGACCGCCGTCCACGCTGGCGCCCAGCGAGCCGCCAGCACCACCGGACCCGCCGGCGCCACCGACGCCGTCGCTGGTCCCGCTGGCGGTGCCGAGACCGCCGTTACCGCCGTCGCCGCCGTCGGCACCCGCGCCGCCGTTGCCACCGTGACCGCCGGCACCACCGGTGCCGTTCGCCTGAACATGCGCATCGGCTGGCGAGGTCGCCTGCACATTGCCGCGACCGCCATCGCCGCCGTCGCCGCCGACGGAGCCGTCCGTGCCGTTCTGGCCGCCGTCGCCGCCCTGGCCACCTAGGGCCTTCCCACTGACGCTGTTGCCCGCCCCGGCGCCCGAGGTGCCCTGAATCGAACCGATGCCGCCGTTGCCACCGTCACCGCCGAGGCCCGAGCCGCCGTTACCGCCGGTAGCGCTACCGGTGGCTGTCCCGCTGTTCCAGGACACGACCTGAGCCAGACCACCGTTGCCGCCGGTCGCGCCGGCCACACTGCCCGCTCCGCCATCACCACCGGTCGCGTGGCCTTGGTCGACCGTGCCCTGGCTCAAGGTGATGATCTGTCCGATGCCACCGTCACCGCCGGCACCGCCGGCGGTGCCCACGCCGCCGCTGCCACCGGTCGCGACGCTGTCGGTGACCGAAAGGCCGTTGCCGCCCTGGATTACAGCGCCGCCACCGTTGCCGCCGCTGCTGCCCAGGCCCGTGCCGCTACCACCGGCACCGCCGAAGGCGTGGCCGTTTAGGACGGTGTTGTTGGGCAAGTGATCGTTGTTCTGGTCGATCCCGGCCGTGACCTGCGCCCAGAGACCGTCACCGCCCTGCCCTTGGTCAGCTCCGTTTCCGCCATTACCGGCGGTGGCGCTGCTGTTGGTCACCGAAGAGTTCGCCCCGGCCGCGGCGACGTAGGCCACGCCCCCGTCTCCGCCGGCACCGCCACCGCTCCCGTTGCCACCGCTACCGCCGAGGGCGTCACTGCCGACCACCGCGCCGCCGTAGCTGGCCGCGATCTCCGCATCGCCGCCGGCACCACCGGTGCCACCATTGGTGTCCCCGAACCCGGCGTCACCACCGGTCGCGTCACTGCCGGTCACGGAACTGTTCGCGCCGTTGGCGGTGACCGACGCAGCCCCACCTGCTGCGGTGTCGCTGCCCTTGCCGCCGGTGGCAGAGCTGGTGGCGATGGCACCGCCGTTGGTGGCCGCCACGCTGGCGGTGCCGCCGGCGCCGCCAGTACCGCCGTTGTTGCTGGCACCAGCAACACCGGCGGCTGCGGAGCTGTCAGTCACCACACTGCCCAGGCCATCAGCGGTGATGGACGCAGAGCCGCCGGCGACGTTGTCACTGCCAGCGGTAGCGGTGGCGGAACTGTCGGAGATCGATCCGCGGTTGGTGGCCGCCACTGTCGCACTCGCGCCGGCCGCACCCGACCCAGCGCTGCTGCCGTTACCGCCGTTGCCGCCGTTGGCGCTGCTGTCGTCGACCGAACCATTGTTTTGGCCGTAGACAGCAGCCGCACCACCGACACCGCCATCGGCGCCGTTCTGGCCACCCGCACCACCGTTACCGCCGCGCGCGAAGCTGTCAGTGACGGTGCCGTTGGAACGACCGGAACCACCGATCTCGCCCCGACCACCGGCACCGCCGTCACCCGCGTTGGCCCCGGTCCCACTGGCACCGCCATTGCCGCCGATCCCGGTGCCATTGGTGATGCTGCCCACCGAGAACGAATAGACCGAACCAGTGCCGCCCTTACCGCCGCTGGCACCGTCATAGCCAGCGCCACCGTCACCACCGGTAGCCACACCACCGAAGGTGTCGCCCCCATAAGGAACAAGCTGACCCTGGCCACCGTTGCCGCCGAGGCTGCCCGCACCATCACCAGACCCGCCATTACCACCGGTCGCAACACCACCGGTGGCATTGCCGTCGTAATAGGAGAAGATCGCGCCGGCGCCGCCATTACCGCCCTGGCCGCCATTGGTGGCATCACCACCGCCACCACCTACGGCTTTGCCGTCGGTGACGCTTCCACCAGGCCCACCCTTGGCGTCCCCGCCGGACTGGATCGCCTGCACCCCTCCCCAACCACCGTTACCGCCGACGCTGCCGGTGCCGGTACCGGTCCCACCGTCACCACCCGTGGCCGAGCTGTTGGTCACCACACCCGCAGTCTGGACACCAGCGTTGTCGAGACCACCGTTGACCTGGGCATCACCACCACGACCACCGCTGCCACCAGCGAGCCCGCCGCCACCGTTACCGCCATGAGCCACACCGCTGGCACTAGCCGCACCGTTGGGCTGACCATTGGTCGCGAAATTACCGCGGTACGCGATCACCTCGCCCTTGCCACCGTCGCCACCGACGCCAGCACCGGTCGCCTGGCCACCGTCACCACCGGTAGCACCCGCGCCGGTAGCCGTCGCTGTGCCACCGTTGACACCGCGGATCGACCCGAGGCCACCATCGCCACCGACACTGCCCGCGCCCTCCGCGGCGCCGCCATTACCGCCAGTCGCCGTACCACCAGCACCGCTGGCCGCCTGATCAGCGCCATTGACACCACTGGCAATGATCTCCGCGCCGCCACCCGCACCGGCCACCCCACCGTTGCTACCAGCACCACCATTACCACCGAGAGCATCACCATCAGTGATCTTGCCGCCGCCCGTAGCGCTCACGCTGGCCGCGCCAGCCGAACCGCCGGTGCCACCGGCAGAGCCGACGCCGGCCTGACCGGCCGTCGCCGAACTGCCGGTCACCGTGGTGCCGGCACCGTCAGCGGTCACCGAGGCCGAACCACCAGCGACGGTGGCATTGCCGTTGGTCGCCGTCGCGGTGCTACCCGAGATGGCACCACCATTGGTGGCCATCACATTGGACTCACCACCGTTAGCAGCGTGCTCACCAACACCGGCGTTACCGCCGGAGCCACCCGTGCTGCCCGAACCGGTCGTGCTGCTGCCCGCCAACGCCGTGACATAACCCAGACCACCATCACCACCAACAGCACCAGCGCCAGTGCCCGAACCGCCACTGCCACCCTGCGACGTGCCATTGGCCGTGGCACCAGCACCCAACGCGTTCACCTGACCATTAGCGGCGTTACCACCGGTACCACCGTCGAGGCCTGCACCACCGGCACCACCGGTCGCGCTACCCGACGACTCCGCCCCGACACCGCCGGACAAGATGCTGCCCCGAGCACCGTCACCACCGGTGCCACCACCGGTGGCCTCACCACCGGCACCACCCTGAGCGGTGCCATGCGAGGTACCACCACCAGTGGAGCCGAAGTCCAGCCGGCCGCTCTGGATCACACCATTGCCACCGTCACCGCCGGTGCTACCGCCATCTGCAGTATCACCACCGGCACCACCGGTCGCCGACCCATACGACAAACCACCCGTGCCACTGTCATTGGCGTAGTGACCGGCCTCCAACTCACCGAAGCCACCCTTGCCCGCGTGACCACCATTGGTGGCATCACCACCAACACCACCGGTGGCCACCGCAGAGTTACCGCCGCCGATCACACCACCGGCATGGTCCACCACCAGGAACCCGGCACCACCGTCACCACCGACGCTGCCCGCACCATCACCAGAACCACCAGCAGCACCCGACGCCGAACCCGTGATCGCGCTACCCGCACCAACCGCCGACGCCGCACCCACACCACCAGCACCACCCGTGCCCTGGTTAGTACCAGCACCACCGGCACCACCGGTCACCGTGGTGCCCGTAATCGCCGCACCCTCACTGGCCGCAATAACCGCCGCACCCGCAGCACCACCGACACCACCATCAGAACCCACACCTGCCTGACCGGCCGTCGCCGAACTGCCGGTCACCGTGCTGCCGGCACCGTCAGCGGTCACCGAGGCCGAACCACCAGCGACGGTGGCATTGCCGTTGGTCGCCGTCGCGGTGCTACCCGAGATGGCACCACCATTGGTGGCCATCACATTGGACTCACCACCGTTAGCAGCGTGCTCACCAACACCGGCGTTACCGCCGGAGCCACCCGTGCTGCCCGAACCGGTCGTGCTGCTGCCCGCCAACGCCGTGACATAACCCAGACCACCATCACCACCAACAGCACCAGCGCCAGTGCCCGAACCGCCACTGCCACCCTGCGACGTGCCATTGGCCGTGGCACCAGCACCCAACGCGTTCACCTGACCATTAGCGGCGTTACCACCGGTACCACCGTCGAGGCCTGCACCACCGGCACCACCGGTCGCGCTACCCGACGACTCCGCCCCGACACCGCCGGACAAGATGCTGCCCCGAGCACCGTCACCACCGGTGCCACCACCGGTGGCCTCACCACCGGCACCACCCTGAGCGGTGCCATGCGAGGTACCACCACCAGTGGAGCCGAAGTCCAGCCGGCCGCTCTGGATCACACCATTGCCACCGTCACCGCCGGTGCTACCGCCATCTGCAGCATCACCACCGGCACCACCGGTCGCCGACCCATACGACAAACCACCCGTGCCACTGTCATTGGCGTAGTGACCGGCCTCCAACTCACCGAAGCCACCCTTGCCCGCGTGACCACCATTGGTGGCATCACCACCAACACCACCGGTGGCCACCGCAGAGTTACCGCCGCCGATCACACCACCGGCATGGTCCACCACCAGGAACCCGGCACCACCGTCACCACCGACGCTGCCCGCACCATCACCAGAACCACCAGCAGCACCCGACGCCGAACCCGTGATCGCGCTACCCGCACCAACCGCCGACGCCGCACCCACACCACCAGCACCACCCGTGCCCTGGTTAGTACCAGCACCACCGGCACCACCGGTCACCGTGGTGCCCGTAATCGCCGCACCCTCAGCGGCCGCAATGAACGCCGCACCACCGGCACCACCGACACCACCATCAGAGCCGACGCCGGCATTACCGCCGATCGCGGTGCCGTTGGCACTGCTGGTGCCGTCGGCGGCGATAGAGGCGCCACCGCCCTGGCTGCCGTTGCTACCGGCCGCCGTGGTGGTTCCGTCGTCACCCGCGCTGCCGTTACCGCCGGTGGCACCTCCACTGGCCGTGCCGCCCGGGGCGGCCTGGATCAGTGCACCGCCGCCACCACCGCCGCCACCACCGCCGTGGCCGGCTTCGGTCGCGGTACCGAGAGCCCCCGCACCACCGTCACCACCGAGGCCGGCGGTGACGGTGCCACTGGCTCCTGCGCCGTCGAGGATGGCCGCACCCTTGCCGCCGGCACCGCCAGCGCCACCGCTGCCCGCTGAGCCGGTGGCGGAGCCCAAGCCACCGGTACCACCGGTGCCACCGGTGCCACCACCCTGGGCCAACGCATTGCCGAAGCTGTCGTAGACGATGCCGTCGCCCTGGCCGCCCTGACCGCCCTCACCACCCTGACCGCCGGAGCCGGCCGCACCGGCGTTACCGCCCGCACCACCATTACCGCCAGAGCCGGCCACCAGTGCGGTGCCACCGCCGGCACCCGCGCCACCAGCACCGCCCGCACCGCCGTCGCCGAGGCTGCCACCTGTACCGCCGGTGCCGCCGTCACCACCGCGGTCACCGGGGTTGGCACCGGCGTGGCCGGCACCGCCGGCGCCTCCGTTACCGGCCGGGCCGGTGATCTCGGCGCCGTCGTGGCCGGCCTTGCCGCCGATGGTGCCGCTTCCTGCGGTACCGGCGTGGCCGGCCGAGCCGACCTCGCCGCCCTGGCCACCGTTGCCGCCGTCAACGTGGTTCACGGTGCCGTCGGCGCCCTTACCGCCGTCACCGGCCGTGCCTGCGTCGCCGCCGTTGCCGGCATCGCCGCCGTTGCCCGTCGCGCCGTTCGCACCGCCACCGGTGGACGTGCCGCCGACGCCGCCATTACCGCCGGTGCCACCGTTACCACCGTTGCCGCCGGTGCCACCCGCGCCGCCGTCGCCGTTGCCGCTGTTGTCGAACGTGCCGTCGGCGCCGGTGGCACCCGCGCCACCGCTGCCGCCGGAACCGGCGTTCCCGCCCGCACCCCCGGAACCACCGACGAAGCCGGTGCCACCGGCACCACCGAGGCCACCCGCGCCACCGTTGCTTCCACTCTCGCCGCTGTCGCCGGGGTTGACGCCCGCCTGGCCGGTGTAGCCGGCGCCGCCCGCACCGCCCTTGCCGCCGTCGCCACCGTCACCTTGCGCTGCCCGCGAATTGTCGACCTCTAGACCACCCTGGCCGCCGTTACCACCGGCGCCACCCGTGCCACCGGCCTCGCCGTCGACGCCAGCCGCCGTCGAGTGCGCCCCGGCGTGACCCGCACCGCCGTTGCCGCCGTTGCCACCCGCACCCGCGGTGCCGTCCTGACCGCCGTCGGCCTGGCCACCACGGCCGATGCCACCGACACCGGCCTTTCCGGCGTCGCCACCGGCACCGCCACCGCCACCGGCGTAGCCATCCACGTGTGAGGCGTCGCCATCGGCGCCCTGGGCGCCCGCGCCACCCTTACCGCCGGAGCCGCCGTCGCCACCGTTACCGCCGAGCCCGTCCAGACCCGCCGTGGAGCCCGTGCCGCCGACGCCACCGGCACCACCGGCACCACCATCGGTGCCCGACTCACCGGCACCACCATCGGCACCGGCGACCGTCGCGTTCTCGCCCGCCTGACCGGTATAGCCCTTACCGCCGGCGCCACCGTTACCACCGGCACCACCGGCACCGTCGGCGGCACGCGTGCCATCGGCTTCCTCGCCGCCCAGGCCGCCGTTCCCACCGGCGCCACCGGCCTGACCGGTGCCACCAGCCACACCCGCAGTGTGCGAGTCAGCACCATCGGCGCCGTCCTTACCGGAGCCACCATTACCGCCTACACCGGCAGTGCCGTCGGTGGCACGCCCGCCACCGACCTCTAGGCCGCCACGGCCGGCGTCACCACCCGCACCACCATTGCCACCGGCAGTGCCCGCCGCCAAGCTCGGGTCCCCGGCCGCGTCATACCCGGCGCCACCCGCACCACCGGAGCCACCCTTACCGGCATGCCCGTCCGAACCCGAGGCCGCCTGGGTGGAGCCCGAACTGCCGCCGGCACCACCGGCACCGGCGTTACCCCCATCGCCACCATGGCCACCATTGCCACCGGTGCGGTCCACGGCGGTACCGGCCGTACCGGCGGCACCATCAGCGCCATCCGTGCCCGAACCACCGGCACCACCGACACCACCAGCGCCATGCTCGCCCGCTACGGCACCGCTACCACCGGCGCCACCATCGCCACCGCGGCCACCATCGGTACCCGACACGCCCGGGCCGGCATTCTCGGCCACCGCATCAAATCCGGCACCACCCTTGCCGCCGGCACCACCGCCGCCACCGTCGCCGTCGGCGACACGGTTGACGCCGTCGGCCTTCAGACCACCCTGACCACCGTTACCGCCAGCGCCGCCAGCACCACCGTTGCCGCCGGATTGACCCGCGGTGTGCGAGTCAGCCCCGGCGAAGCCCGCACCGCCGCCACCACCAGCACCACCGACACCCGCCGCACCGTCGGCGCCGTTGGCCGCCGCACCGGTGCGGCCCACGCCGCCGGCACCACCGGCACCGGCGTTACCACCGGCACCACCGACGCCACCGTCACGACCATCGACATGCCCGGCGTCACCGGCCGCACCCGCCGCACCCTTGCCACCGGCACCACCGGAGCCGCCGGCACCACCGGCACCACCAAGACCCTGCAGGCCCGCGGTCGAACCCGTACCCCCAGCACCACCGGCGCCACCGGCGCCACCGTTGGTGCCCGACTCCCCGGCACCACCATCGGCACCGGCCAATACCGCGTCGGCACCGGTCTTACCGGTGTAGCCGGCACCACCCTTGCCGCCGTCACCACCGGCACCACCCACGCCGTCGGTAGCCCGCACGCCACCCACGTTGAGACCACCCAGGCCACCGTTACCACCGGCGCCACCAGCACCACCATTGCCACCGGAAACACCCGCACCGGTCGAGGCAGCACCGGCGAAGCCCGCACCGCCGCCACCACCGGCGCCACCGACACCGGCCACACCATTGGCGCCGTTGGCCGCCGCACCGGTGCGGCCCACGCCCCCGGCACCACCGGCACCGGCGTTACCACCGGCACCACCGACGCCACCGTCACGACCATCGACATGCCCGGCGTCACCGGCCGCACCCGCCGCACCCTTGCCACCGGCACCACCGGAGCCGCCGGCACCACCGGCACCACCAAGACCCTGCAGGCCCGCGGTCGAACCCGTACCCCCAGCACCACCGGCGCCACCGGCGCCACCGTTGGTGCCCGACTCCCCGGCACCACCATCGGCACCGGCCAATACCGCGTCGGCACCGGTCTTACCGGTGTAGCCGGCACCACCCTTGCCGCCGTCACCACCGGCACCACCCGCACCGTCGGTGGCCCGCACGCCACCCACGTTGAGACCACCCAGGCCACCGTTACCACCGGCGCCACCAGCACCACCATTGCCACCGGAAACACCCGCACCGGTCGCGGCCGCACCGGCGAAGCCCGCACCACCCTTACCACCGGCGCCGCCGACACCCGCGGTGCCGTTCACCCCGTTGGCCGCCTGGACACCGGCGCCGCTGAGGCCACCCACACCGGCCTTGCCCGCGTCGCCGCCCGCACCACCGTTACCGCCCGCGGTGCCATCCACATGGCTGGCCGTGCCGTCGACACCGGCCGCGCCCGCCGCGCCGGCACCACCGTTACCGCCGTTGCCGCCGACCCCGCCCGCGCCGGCCGCACCATTGTTGGCGCCCTGCCCACCGACACCACCGACACCACCGTTGCCGCCCGCACCGCCGTTGGTGCCGCTGGCCCCCGGCGTCGCTCCGGCTACGCCGGCAAGACCGTTGCCGCCCTTACCGCCGGCGCCACCGGCACCACCATCACCCCGCGTGGCCCGACTGCCGTCGGTCTCCAAACCACCCAGGCCGCCGTTGCCCCCGGCGCCACCGGCGCCGCCGTTGGTGCCGTCGATGCGCCCGGTCGATCCGTTGACACCGTCGAAGCCCTTGCCGCCGGCGCCGCCCTTGGCGCCGACTCCGGCCGAGCCATCCGAGCCGCTCGCGGCGCTGGTTCCGTTGCCGCTGTCACCACCGGCGCCGCCCTTGCCGGCGTTGCCACCGGCACCACCGGCCTGGCCTGCCGTGCCGTCGACGTGGTTGGCGGTACCCGCGGCGCCGTCGGCGCCCTGCGCCCCGTCACCACCGGACCCGCCGTTACCACCGACGCCACCCACGCCGTGTTGGCCCGCGACGGTTCCGGTGCCGCCGACACCTCCGGCGCCACCCGCGCCACCGTTGCCGCCGTGCTCGCCGGCCGCCCCGGCGACACCGCCGTTCAAGCCCTCGTATCCGGCACCACCTGCACCACCGGCGCCGCCGTCACCACCATGACCGGAGGCCGCACGGGAGTTGTCGGTGTTGAAACCGCCCAGACCACCATTGCCGCCGGCCCCACCGGCCTGGCCCGTGCCGCCGTGGGGATCGGCCTGCGTTCCGGCGTTGCCGTCTTGCCCATCGGAGCCGTCGCCGCCGTTGCCGCCGACGCCGGCCGCTCCCGACGCCGCCCGGAAACCGTTGGCCTGCATACCGCCCACGCCGGCGTTTCCACCGGCGCCGCCGTTGCCGCCCGCAGTGCCCGAGGCCGCGCCGTTGTCCGAAGCGGCGTCGTACCCGGCGCCTCCGGCGCCACCGTTTCCGCCCTTACCGGCGAGGCCGTTGGCGCCGTTGGCGGCGTAGTTGCCATTGCCGGAAGACCCGCCGGCGCCACCGGCGCCCGCGTCACCACCGTTGCCGCCGTTGCCGCCGGCACCGCCGTCGGGGTTGGCCGCGGTGCCCGCCGCACCGACACCACCGTGCGCGCCGTCGGTACCGCTACCACCCGCACCGCCGACACCACCCGTGCCGTGCACACCCGCAATGGCGCCGGTGCCACCGACACCGCCGTCACCGCCGGCACCACCCTTGCCACCCGAAGTGCCGGCTGCCGCGCCGGCGGTCACCGCGTTGTACCCGGCGCCACCCTTACCGCCGGCACCACCGTCGCCGCCAAGACCCTGCACGGCGCGGGAGAGGCCATCGGCCTCGAGGCCACCCTGACCGCCATTTCCGCCGGCCCCACCGTTGCCACCGGCCTTGCCGGCCGTGATCAGCGCATTGCCCGCCGCCCCGGCAGCGCCGTCCTTACCGTCACCGCCGTCGCCGCCGGCACCGGCCGCGCCGGAGGCCGCGCGGGTGCCATCGGCCTCCATGCCGCCACGGCCCGCATCGCCACCAGCACCACCGTTGCCACCCGCCGTACCCGCCGCGGCGGTGCCGTCCGACGCCGCGTCGTAACCGGCGCCACCGGCGCCACCGTTGCCGCCCTTACCGGCGCTGCCCGCCGTGCCACCGGCAGCCTGCTGGCCACCGGCGCCGACGCCCCCGGCACCGGCAAGACCGGCGTCACCACCAGAGCCACCGGCCTGACCGGCCGAGCCGTCCGGATTATCCGCAGTGCCCGCCGCACCACTGGCGCCGTCGACACCGACCCCACCGTCGCCACCGTTGCCGCCGAGACCACCGGCGCCCTGCGTACCGGCCGCACCGGCAGCGCCGGTGCCCATGAACCAGCCACCGGCGCCACCCTTGCCGACAGTTCCGGCCGTACCGCCGTCGCCACCGACACCGCCGTTACCGCCACCCTCGCCGTCCGCGCCCGCTACAGCACCGTCGGCACCGACAGCGCCGTGACCACCGGCGCCACCATTGCCGCCGTCACCGGCAGCGCCACCGCGACCGCCGGAGCCGAACAGGTAGGCACCCTTGCCGCCGTCGCCGCCGTTACCGCCGTTTCCGCCGTCGCCGCCGTTGCCGCCGTTGCCATCGCCCCCATTGGCGAAGCTGCCGGCCAGGCCCGCGGCACCGGTGAAGCCGTCGCCACCGCCACCGCCGGCACCGGCGGTGCTGAACACGCCCCACAAAGCGGCATCGCCGCCGGCGCCGCCATTGCCCCCGGGCGTGCCCAGGGTGGTCGCCGTCCCGCCCTCACCACCGTTTCCACCGCTGCTGAACCAGGAGTACAGGCCCGCGGATCCGCCATTGCCACCGTTGCCGCCGCCGATGCCGTCACCGCCGTCGCCACCGTTGCTCCACCAGCCGAAGAGGCTGCCGGTGCCACCGTTGCCGCCGGCAAATCCGTCGCCGCCATCACCGGCGTTGCTGCCCAACGAGAACCAGCCGACGTTGCCGCCCTTACCGCCGTTACCGCCATTGCCGCCGACAACGCTCACACCGCCCAGACCGCCGTCGCCGGCGTCGCTGAACCAGGCGAGGAGTGCGCCGTCGCCGCCGGCGCCGCCGAAGCCGCCATCGCCACCGCCGGCACCGCCGGCGCCGGCCTGGCTGAACGCCGCAAACCAGCCGGCAGCCCCACCATCGCCCCCGGAGCCGCCGAAGATGCCGTCACCACCGGCACCGCCATCACCACCGAACAGGCCGCCCTGACCACCGGCACCACCGTCGAACAGGCCGTCCGTGCCGTCGGCGTCCCATCCGTCACCGCCGGAACCCCAGATCCAGCCGCCGGCCGCACCGTTGGGGTTGAGGGCCGTGCCGTCGGCGCCGTCACCGAACGGGCGCAGCCAGTCGATGTCGCCCCAGTTGAAGGTGGCGCCTGCGGAGCCCGGCAGGTCGAGCGGATCCGCTCCGATGCCGGCCACGGTCAGATCCGCCAAGATCGTGTCCCACACGGCTTGGTCGCCGAGGTTGTCGAAGAACGGTGACCAGCTGGCCTGGTCGAAGACCACGGTCCAGGCCTCCTGGTCGACCCAGTTGGCGCTCAGACCCGCAACCGCGGTCGCCAGTTCCTCCCCGAGCAGGTCGAACCAGACGTCTTCGATGTCGGCGTGTGCCGTCGGGGCCGGCGACCAGGGCCCTAATCCGAAGGTCAGGAACGCACTGATGGCGCTTCCTGCCCCGAAAATCCGGCTGCGACGACCCTGAGAGCGACCCTGACGATGGCGAGCCATATGGCTGATCCCCTTAACTGAAACACAACTACGGCACAGACGAAGGGGACGTTAACACAAATTCTCGTTCGGTCAACCGGAGTGCACCTTCGCAGACGGGCCGCCATAACTAGATCTAGTGACCCACAATTTGAGCCTGCAAATCTGCACACGTGCACATTTATCTGGACTGGCAACCGGGATTTAAGCGCTCCACGGCGCGCACCAGGGACATCAGAAATCCTCAGCAAACGCTTGCTGCGGTTAGCGGAGTTTGCTGGCTACCGTCGACGGCGCGGCGGCGCGCTCCACGGCACGAAGGGCGGCGGCGCCGACTCGGGACGCGCCGAAGACGGGCACACAGGCCGCTCGCAGGAAACCGGCTGACGGGCCGCCGCGGCGACCACGGCCCGGACCTCATCGGGCTGGTCGCGGCGGCGGGTCGGCGTCAACCGGGGGTCAAAACGAAGCAGCACCGGCTGCGCCAATGGCGCAGCCGGTGCTGAACTGGATGACTAACGGGTTACTACTGCTCCTGGCAGAGGTCGTCCAAGACGTCGATCTGGCCACGCAGCTGGTCGCGCAGCGGCTGCTGCACCTCGTCGTCGGGGGCGTGCCCAGCCAGGTAGTTGATGCTCAGCGCCTCCAGGGTGTCGGCCATGTCGCCCACGGCCTTGGCCAGGTCTGCCGGAGTGGCGGGGCTGGACTGCAGGTTCTGGTGCAGGAAGGCGCCGCCGGCGAACAGCGAGAGGCGCGCGTTGGTGCCCACCGCGAGGTCACCGGCCAGGTCGCCCGGAACCGGGTTCTGCAGGTTGGTGTTGAACTGGGTGCCCTGACGCACGACTGCCTGCGAGTTGCAGATCTTGGCCTTGGCTTCGGCACGCTGGTCGTCGGAGAACTTCTGGCCCGTCGACGGGTGGAACCACCCGAGGATGGCCAGAACGATGCCGATCACAGCCAGCGCAAGCGCGGCGATCGTGGGCACCGACAGCGCCGAGGCGGAAGTGGAAGATTGCGGAAAACCCGCGCTCTTGGGCTTGGCGGAGGACGTTTCGCTAGGAGAGGTCTCAGGCATTGCGCGATAGTAACGGGGCAGGTCCGTTTAGTCACGCCGAATGGGGATCTGGCGCGTTGCCGGTACCCTCATGTGCGATGTTGAGCACCGAGCTGCAGACCACACCGCGCCGCCTCACCGGTTGGGGCCGCACCGCGCCAAGCGTGGCGCAGGTGTTGTCGACCCCGGATGTAGAGGTCATCGCGAGCGCCGTCGCCCGCGCGGCCGAGCAGACAGGCCGTGGCGTGATCGCCCGCGGGCTGGGCCGCTCGTACGGCGACAACGCGCAGAACGGCGGCGGCCTGGTGGTCGACATGACCGCGGTCAACCGGATCCATTCGATCTCGGCGGATCGCGGCATCGTCGACGTCGACGGCGGCGTGAGCCTGGACCAGTTGATGAAGGCCGCCCTGCCCTTCGGGTTGTGGGTTCCGGTGTTGCCGGGCACCCGGCAGGTCACCATCGGCGGGGCGATCGCCTGTGACATCCACGGCAAGAACCACCACAGCGAAGGCAGCTTCGGTAACCACGTGCGGTCCATCGACCTGCTGACCGCCGACGGTTCGGTGCGCCACCTCGAACCGGACAGCCCCGACAAGGACACGGCCGCGCTGTTCTGGGCCACCGTCGGCGGCAACGGCCTGACCGGCATCATCCTGCGCGCCACCATCGCCATGACGCCCACCGAGACGGCGTACTTCATCAACGACGGCGACAACACCAGCACGCTGGACGAGACCATCGCCTTCCACAGTGACGGCAGCGAGGCCAACTACACCTATTCCAGTGCCTGGTTCGACGCGATCAGCCCGCCGCCGAAGCTGGGTCGCGCCACCATCACCCGCGGGCGCCTGGCCCGGCGCGACGAGCTGCCCAAGAAGCTGGCGCGCAACCCGCTGAAGTTCGACGCACCGCAGTTGATGACGGTGCCCGACATCTTCCCCAACGGGCTGATGAACAAGTTGAGCCTGAGCACCATCGGCGAGCTGTACTACCGCCGCGGCGGCCACTACCGCGGCAAGGTGCAGAACCTGACGCAGTTCTATCACCCGCTGGACCTGCTGGGTGAGTGGAACCGCGGCTACGGTTCGGCCGGCTTCGCGCAGTACCAGTTCCTGGTGCCCACCGAGGCCGTCGAGGAATTCAAGAGCATCATCGTCGATATCCAGGCCAGCGGGCACTACTCGGCCCTGAACGTGTTCAAGCTGTTCGGGCCGGCCAACGACGCGCCGCTGAGCTTCCCGATGCCCGGCTGGAACGTGTGCCTGGACTTCCCGATGAAACCCGGCCTCAACGAGCTGCTCAACGAGCTCGACCGGCGGGTGCTGGAATTCGGCGGGCGGCTCTACACCGCCAAGGACTCGCGCACCACCGCGGAGAACTTCCACGCCATGTACCCCCGCATCGATGAGTGGATCGCGGTGCGCCGCAAGGTGGATCCCGACGGGGTCTTCGCCTCCGATATGGCCCGACGTTTGGAGCTTGTGTAGATGGTGTTCGACGCGACCGGTAATCCCCAGTCGATTCTGCTGCTGGGCGGTACCTCCGAGATCGGCCTGGCGATCTGTGCGCGCTACCTGCGCAACGCCTCGGCGAGCGTGGTGCTGGCCTGCCTGCCCGGCGACCCGGGCCGGGACGGGGCGAAGGCACAGATGGAGGCCGCCGGCGCGAAGTCGGTGCGGATCATCGACTTCGACGCGCTGGACACCGCGAGCCATCCGGCGATGATCGACGCCGCCTTCAGCGACGGCGACATCGACGTGGCGGTGGTTGCCTTCGGCATGGACGCCGACGCCGAGGAGCTGTGGCACAACCAGGCCAAGGCAGTGCAGGTCGCTGAGATCAACTACACCGCAGCGGTTTCGGTCGGTGTGCTGCTCGCGGGCAAGATGAGCGCCCAGGGCTTCGGTCAGATCATCGCGATGAGCTCGGTGGCCGGCGAGCGGGTCCGCCGGACCAACTTCGTCTACGGGTCCACCAAAGCCGGCCTGGACGGTTTCTACCTGGGCCTGGGCGAGGCGCTTCGCGAGGACGGGGTGCGGGTGCTGGTGATCCGGCCCGGGCAGGTGCGCACCCGGTTCTCCGCGCACGTCAAGGAAGCCCCGTTGACCGTCGACAAAGAAGACGTCGCCGAACTTGCGGTGACCGCGGCGGCCAAGGGTAAGGAAATCGTCTGGGCGCCAGGGGCGTTCCGCTACGTCATGATGGTGCTGCGGCACGTTCCGCGGGCGATCTTCCGCCGGCTGCCCATCTGATGCGCACCGCGCTGACCACCGTCGGTCAGATGATGCTGGCCGCCGCGGTGGCCGTCGTCGTCGCGGTGGTCGCGCTGACGGCGATCGCGCGGGTGCAATGGCCGGCGTACCCGTCGTCGAATCAACTGCACGCCCTGACCACGGTGGGGCAGGTCGGCTGCCTGGCCGGGCTGGCCGGGGCGGCGTTGTTGTGGCGGCGTGGCCGCCAGGTGTTGGCCTGGCTCGCCGCGGTGGTGTTCGTCTCGGCGTTCTCCGTGGTCACCCTGGCGATGCCGCTGGGTGCCACCAAGCTCTACCTGTTCGGGATCTCGGTAGACCAGCAGTTCCGCACCGAATACCTGACCCGGCTGGCCGACAGCCCGCGGCTTCACGACATGACCTACCTGGGGCTGCCGCCCTACTACCCGCCGGGCTGGTTCTGGCTCGGGGGGCGGGCCGCGGCCTTGACCGGTACGCCGGCCTGGGAGATGTACAAGCCGTGGGCCATCACCTCGATGGCGATCGCCGCCGCCGTGGCCCTGGTGCTGTGGAACAAGATGGTGCGCTTCGAGTACGCGGTGTTGGCCACCATCGCCGCAACCGCGGTGACATTGGCCTACAGCTCCCCGGAGCCCTACGCGGCCATGATCACCCTGCTGGCGCCCCCGGTGCTGATCCTGGCCTGGTCGGGACTGCGGGCAGCCGGCCGGGGCTGGGCGGCGCTCGTCGGTACCGGTGTCTTCCTGGGTTTCGCCGCCACCTTCTACACCCTGCTGGTGGCCTACAGCGCCTTCACGGTGATCTTGATGGCTGTGCTGGTGGCGGGCTCGCGCGCGCTCCGGCGTGCCGGCCTTCGGGCCACCCTGGAACCGCTGGCACGGCTGGCGGTGATCGGCGTGATCGCCGCGGCCATCGCCTCGATCACCTGGACGCCCTACCTGCTGGCGGCGCTGCACCATCCGGTCGGCGAGACCCGCGGCGCCCTGCATTACCTGCCCCGCGACGGCGCCGAGCTGAGCTTCCCGATGCTGCAGTTCACCCTGTTGGGGGCGCTGTGCCTGCTGGGCACCCTGTGGTTGGTGGTCCGCGCCACCGAGTCGACCCGGGCCGGTGCGCTGGCGATCGGCGTCGTCGGCGTCTACCTGTGGTCGTTGCTGTCGATGCTGTCCACCCTGGCGCGCACCACACTGCTGAGCTTCCGGCTGCAGCCGACGCTGACGGTGCTGCTGGCCACCGCCGGGGTCTTCGGCTTCATCGAGGGGGCCCGCGCGCTCGGCGGGGCCGCCCGCGGCTGGCACCGCATCGTCTACCCGGCGGCGACGGCGGTGGGGGTGGCCGGGGCGATCGCCTTCAGCCAGGACATCCCCGAGGTGCTGCGGCCCGACATCACCGTCGCCTACACCGACACCGACGGGCACGGCGAGCGCGGTGACCGCAGACCGCCGGGCGCGGCGAAGTACTACGAGGCCGTCGACGCCGCCATCACCGCGGCCACCGGGAGGCCGCGGGACCAGACGGTGGTGCTCACCGCCGACTACAGCTTTTTGTCCTACTACCCCTATTGGGGGTTCCAGGGCCTGACCCCGCACTACGCCAACCCGCTGGCCCAGTTCTCCGCGCGCGCCGCCGCGATCGAGGCTTGGTCCAAGCTGGAGACGGCCCACCAGTTCACCCGCGCGCTCGACGCCTTGCCGTGGCCGGGGCCCACGGTGTTCCTGATGCGGCCCGGTGCCGGTGACACCTACACGCTGCGGCTGGCCAAGGACGTCTACCCCAACCATCCCAACGTGCGGCGCTACACCGTGGAACTCGACGCGGCGCTGTTCGACGGCCCGCAGTTCCGCGTCCAGGAGATCGGTCCGTTTGTGCTTGCCATCCGCACCTGACAGACGCCGCCGAACGCCCCGATAGCATCTGCTCCGTGACCGAAACGTGCGCCGACTACCGGATCGCTCGGGCCGTCGCCGTCGTCGCCGGCGTGCTGGGCAGCCTTCTGGCAATCCTGACCCCGTTGTTACCGGTCAAACAGACCACCGCAGAACTCAATTGGCCGCAGAACGGCGTGCTGAGCAGCGTGCAGGCTCCGCTGATCAGCTACGTGGCGACCGACCTGGACATCAGCGTGCCGTGCCAGGCGGCGGCCGGGCTCACCCCGAGCAAGTCGGTGCTGCTGTCCACGGTGCCCAAGCAGGCGCCCAAGGCTGTCGACCGGGGCCTGCTAATCCAGCGCGTCAACGACGACCTGGTTCTGGTGGTGCGCAACGTGCCGGTGGTGGTGGCGCCGCTGTCGGCGGTGCTCGGCCCGGACTGCCAGAAGCTCACCTTCACCGCGCACGCCGACCGGGTCACCGCCGAGTTCGTCGGCCTCAAGTACGGCCCCAACGCCGAGCATCCCGGCTCGCCGCTGACCGGGACCCGCAGCGGCTATGACTTCCGGCCGCAGATCGTCGGCGTCTACACCGATCTGAGCGGGCCGGCGCCGGCCGGGCTGGAGTTCTCCGCCACCGTCGACACCCGCTACTCGAGTGCACCGACCGCCCTCAAGCTGGCGGCGATGATCCTGGGCGTGGCGCTGACCATCGCCGCCCTGATCGCCCTGCATGTGCTCGACACCGCCGACGGCATGCGGCACCGGCGATTCCTGCCGGCCCGCTGGTGGTCGGCCTCGCCGCTGGATGTGCTGGTCACGGCGGTGCTGGTGTGGTGGCACTTCGTCGGCGCCAATACCAGCGACGACGGCTACATCCTGACCATGGCGCGGGTGTCGGAGAACGCCGGCTACATGGCCAACTTCTATCGTTGGTTCGGCACCCCTGAAGCGCCGTTCGGCTGGTACTACGACCTGCTGGCGCTGTGGGCACACGTCTCGACCAGCAGCATCTGGATGCGGCTGCCCACCCTGATCATGGCGCTGGCCTGTTGGTGGCTGATCAGCCGCGAAGTCATCCCCCGGCTGGGCCACGCCGTCAAGCACAGTCAGGCTGCGGCCTGGACCGCGGCCGGCATGTTCCTGGCGTTCTGGCTGCCGCTGAACAACGGCCTGCGCCCCGAGCCGATCATCGCGCTGGGCATCCTGGCGACCTGGTGCTCGGTGGAGCGTGCGGTGGCCACCAGCAGGCTGTTGCCGCTGGCGATCGCCTGCATCATCGGCGCGATGACGCTGTTCTCCGGTCCCACCGGGATCGCGTCGATCGGCGCGCTGCTGGTGGCGATCGGGCCGCTGCGCACGATCTTGCACCGCCGCTCCAAGCAGTTCGGGCTGGCGCCGCTGCTGGCGCCGATCGCCGCGGCGGTCAGCATCACCGCGATCGTGATCTTCCGCGACCAGACCCTGGCCGGGGAGATCGAGGCCAGCACGCTGAAGTCTGCGGTAGGCCCGAGCCTGGCCTGGTTCGAGGAGCACGTCCGCTACGAGCGGCTCTTCCTGGCCACCCCCGACGGTTCGGTGGCGCGCCGCTTCCCGGTGCTGGCCCTGGCGCTCGCCTTGGCGGTGTCGGTGGCCGTGGCGCTGCGCAAGGGCCGGATTCCCGGCACCGCGGCCGGCCCGAGCCGGCGCATCATCGGGATCACCATCATCTCGTTCATCGCGATGATGTTCACCCCCACCAAGTGGACGCACCACTTCGGCGTGTTCGCCGGCCTCGCCGGGTCGCTGGGCGCGCTGGCCGCCGTCGCGGTGAGCGCCGCGGCGATGCGCTCCCGGCGCAACCGGACGCTGTTCACCTCGGTGGTGCTGTTCATCACCGCCCTGTCGTTCGCCAGCGTCAACGGCTGGTGGTACGTCTCCAACTTCGGGGTGCCGTGGTCCAACGCCTTCCCCAAGTGGCATCTGGCCTTCGCCACCATCGGGGTGGGGCTGACGGTGGCCGCCGCACTGGTGGCCGCGTGGTTCCACTTCCGCAACGGCGCCGAGCGCACGCCGCGCTGGACGGCGCTGTCCGGCTATCCGCTGGCCATCGCGTCCTGGCTGCTGATCGTGTTCGAGGTGGTCTCGCTGACCGCCGCGATGATCGGGCAGTACCCCGCCTGGACCGTGGGCCGCTCCAATCTGTCCGCCATCCCGGTCCTGGGATCCGGCCGGACCTGCGGGCTGGCCGACGACGTGCTGGTGGAGCAGGACCCCACCGCCGGAATGCTCAGCCCGATCGACAGCCCGGTCTCAGAGGCCCTGAGTGCGGGGTACGCCGCCGGGTTCATGCCCAACGGGATCCCCGACGACGTCTCGGCCGACCAGGTGATCGGCCCGCCCGGCCTGGGCCGGCTGGCCGACGACGACGCGCAGGTAGCCGGCGGCGAGGCCGGTACCGAAGGCGGCACCACCGCGGCCGAGGGGGTCAACGGCTCCCGGGCCCGGCTGCCCTACAAGCTCGACCCCGCCCGGGTGCCGGTGCTCGGCAGCTGGCGTCCCGGCCTTCAGGTGCCCGCGTTGCTGCGGTCTGCCTGGTACCGGTTGCCCGCCGACCGGGCCAACGCGGGACCGCTGCTGGTGGTGGCGGCCGCCGGACGCTTCGACCGCGGCGAGGTCACCGCGCAGTGGGCCACCGAGGCCGGCGCCGCCAACGACAAGCCGGGCGGCACCGTGCAGTTCGGGGACATCGGTGCGGTCCCGGCATGGCGCAACCTGCGCGCGCCCATGTCGTCGATCCCCGCCGAGGCCACCCGTATCCGGCTGGTGGTCCGCGACGACGACCTGGCTCCGCAGCACTGGATCGCGGTGACGCCGCCGCGTGTCCCGCAGCTGAGCACTCTGCAGGAAGTGGTGGGTTCCTCGGACCCGGTGCTACTGGACTGGCTGGTCGGCCTGGCGTTCCCCTGCCAGCGCCCGTTCGGTCACCAGAACGGGGTGACCGAGGTGCCCAAGTGGCGGATTCTGCCGGACCGGTTCGGCGCCGAGGCGAACTCGCCGGTGATGGACAACAACGGCGGCGGCCCGCTGGGTATCACCGAGCTGCTGGTGCGTGCGACCACCGTGCCCAGCTACCTCAACCACGACTGGTTCCGCGACTGGGGCGCTCTGCAACAGTTGACGCCGTACTATCCGGCGGCCACACCGGCGCAACTGGAACTGGGTACCGCCGTGCGGTCGGGGTTGTGGAGCCCGGCTCCGCTGCGGCACTGAGTTCCGTCACGCTTTTCACACGGCTGTCGGGTGTCCCAGTGGCCGCATCCGTCACCGGGGTCGGTGGGTGTGAGGGTTGCCCACCTCTGAGCGACTAACGCCGGTGGCCGCATCTGTCACCGGGGTCGGTGGGTGTGGGAGTTGCCCACCTCTGAGCGACTAACGCCGGTCGTGTCGGACCACGGTGTCAGGGTGCGGCACATGACGAACCTGAGGTCCTTGCGCGGCATCGAGCTGCGCTACGTACTGACGCACCATCTGCTGCACCACGGGACGTGCAGCATCGCCGAACTGGCCGCGGAGCTGGACTCGCGTGGCTTCTGTGTCCAGGGGCGGCCGTCCAAAGCGATCTCGGATGCCCTGCGGTGGGAACGGGAACACGGTCGGGTGTTTCGGCGGGGCCGGGGCCGCTACGGGCCCGCGCGGGTTCCGCGCAGCACCGAGTACCGCATTCACCAACGGGTGATGGCGCTGCGGGAGCAGGCAGCCGGTGACGACTCTGCGGACCAAGGCAGCCCGTGACGGTGCAGCTCCGGCGCCGCGGACCTCCCTCCGCAACCCGACATAACGTGGGTTGTCGCGCAGAGGCGGGCAACAATCACATATATCCCGGCCGCGCACGAGAGCGCCGGACGGCCCGGATTCCCCGCCAGCCGGGCGGACGGGGTGCCCCGCATGGCGGGCGGCGTCGCATAGCATCAGGCCTCGTGTCCTCCACCCACGATCAGCCCCAGCGGCGCTATCGGATTGCACGGCTGATCGCAGTGCTCGCCGGCGTCAGCGGCGTGCTGCTGTGCGGCATCACACCGCTGCTCCCGGTCAAACAGACCACCGCCACCATCGCCTGGCCGCAGGGCGTCGACGCCGACGGCTACGTCTCCGACGTCACCGCTCCCCTGGTCTCCGGAGCGCCGCGCAGCCTGGACATCACCATCCCGTGCTCGGCGATCGCCACCCTGGGCGCCAACGGCGGCCTGGTGCTGTCCACAGTGCCGGCCGGCGGGGTGGACGCCACCGCCCACGGCCTGTTCGTGCGGGCCAACAAGACGACCGTGACCGCGGCCTACCGCGACCACGTGGCCGCGGCCACCGCCCGCGACAAGCTCGGCGACTGCAGCGAACTGCACCTGTGGGCCGACGCCGGCGGGGTGGGCGCGGACTTCGTCGGTATCCCCGGCGCCTCCGGGCGCCTGCCCGGGGAGAACAAGCCGCAGATCGGCGGCATCTTCACCGAGCTCGAGGTGGGCCCGCAGCCCGGCTTGAGCGCGCGCGTCGACATCGACACCCGCTTCATCACCTCGCCCACCGTTCTGAAGGCCGGCGTGATGACGCTGGGACTGCTGGCGGTGCTGGCATCGATCATCGCGCTGGGTGTGCTGGACCGCCGCGTGGGGCATCGCACGCCACGCAGCTGGCGACGCTGGTTCAAGGCCAGTCCCATCACCTGGCTGGCCGATGCGGGGGTGCTGGCGGCGTTGGCCCTCTGGCACGTCATCGGTGCCATCTCCAGCGACGACGGCTACAACCTGACGATGGCGCGCAACGTCGCGCATGCCGGATACGTCGCCAACTACTACCGCTTCTTCGGCGCCAGCGAGGCCCCGTTCGACTGGTATCCGGCGCTGCTGGGCCAGCTGAGCACGGTGAGCACCGCCGGGGTGTGGATGCGGCTGCCCGCCACCGCCGCTGCGATGGCCTGCTGGCTGATCATCAGCCGGCTGATCCTGCCCCGGCTGGGCCGCCTGTCGGGTAACCGGGTGGCGGTGCTCACCGCCGCGATGATGTTCCTGGCGGCCTGGATGCCGTTCAACAACGGCCTGCGCCCCGAGCCGCTGATCGCCCTGGGCACCTTGGTGGTCTGGGTTCTGGTGGAGCGCACCATCGCCACCCGGCGGCTGGTTCCCGCGGCGTGGGCCATCGTGGTGGCGGTCTTCACCGTCACGCTGGCCCCGCACGGCTTGATCGCCCTGGCCCCGCTGCTGACCGGTTCCCGCGCGATCGAAGCGGTGATCCGCCGCCGGCGCGCCGACGACGGCCTGGTCGCGCCGCTGGCGGTGCTGGCCGCGGCGGCTTCGGTGATCGCCGTGGTGGTCTGCCGGTCGCAGACCCTGGCCGCGGTCGCGGAGTCGGCCCGGATCAAATACGTCGTCGGCCCGACCATCGCCTGGTACCAGGAGTTCCTGCGCTACTACTTCCTGACCGTCGAGGAGAACGTCGACGCCTCGATGACGCGCCGGTTCGCCGTGCTGGTGCTGCTGTTCTGCATGCTCGCCATGCTGGTGATCCTGCTGCGCCGCGGGCGAATCAGCGGCGTCGCCAGCGGTCCGGCCTGGCGGTTGATCGGCTCGACCGCGGTGGGCCTGCTGCTGCTGACCTTCACCCCGACCAAGTGGGCGGTGCAGTTCGGCGCGTTCGCCGGTCTGGCGGGGGCCCTGGCGGCGTTGACCGCGTTCACCTACGCCCGGGTCGGTCTGCACAGCCGACGCAACATGACCCTGTACGTGACGGCGCTGCTGTTCCTGGTGGCCATCGCGACATCGGGGGTCAACGGCTGGTTCTACGTCGGCGGCTACGGCGTGCCCTGGTTCGACATTCCGCCGGTGATCGCCAGCCGGCCGGTCACCTCGATGTTCCTGGCGGCGTCCATCGCCACCGGTCTGCTGGCCGGCTGGCAGCACTTCCGGTTGGACTACGCCGGCCACACCGAGGTCAGCGCCAACCGGCGCAACCGGATTCTGGCCTCCACCCCGCTGCTGGTGGTCGCCAGCCTGATGGTGCTGCTGATGGTCGGCTCGATGGCCAAGGCCGCTGCCGGGCGCTACCCGGCCTACACCACCGCCAAGGCCAACGCCGAGGCCGTGCTGGCCGGCGTCCGCGGCCAAACCAGCTGCGGCATGGCCGACGACGTGCTGGCCGAACCGGACACCAATGCCGGGCTGCTGCAACCCGTGGCCGGCCAGGACTACGGCGAGCTCGGCCCGCTCGGCGGCACCGACCCCTACGGGTTCGACCCCAACGCCGTCGACGAGGACCTCACCTCCCTGGCCGTGATCGCCAAGCCCGGCGTGCCCAACGCCGACGCCTCGCCCAACAAGCCCAGCGCCAACCAGAGCGATGCGGCGGGCACCGCCGGAGGCAAGCTCCCCGACGACGCCCCGGACGGGGTGAACGGGTCCCGGGTGGCGCTGCCGTTCGGCCTGGACCCGGCGGTGACGCCGGTGCTGGGCTCCTACGGCGAGCAGGTCGCCGCGCACGCCACCTCGGTCTGGTACCGCCTGCCCGAGCCCGACCCGGCAACCAGCCGGGCGCCCATCGTCGTCGTCACCGCCGCCGGCGCCATCTGGTCGCACGGCGAGGACGGCAAGCTCGACTACGGCCAGCCGCTCAAGCTGGAGTGGGGCGCCAGTGGGCCCGACGGCACCTTCAAGGCGCTGGGGCAGGTGGAGCCCATCGACATCGGGCCGCAGAACTCCTGGCGCAACCTGCGTTTCCCGTTGGCCTGGGCGCCGCCGGGCACCGATGTGGTGCGCATCGTGGCCAACGACCCGAACCTGTCCACCGAGCAGTGGATCGCCTTCACGCCCCCGCGGGTGCCGGTGGTGCAGACCATCACCGAGTTGATGGGCTCGCAGACCCCGGTGCTGATGGACATCGCCGTCGCGGCGAACTTCCCGTGCCAGCGGCCGTTCACCGAACACCTGGGGATCGCCGAACTGCCCGAGTACCGGATCATGCCGGATCACAAGCAGACCGCGGCGTCGTCCAATCTGTGGCAGTCGGCCGAGGACGGCGGACCGTTCCTGATCACCCAGGCCATGCTGTGGACCACCACCGTCCCGACCTACCTGCGCAATGACTGGTATCGCGACTGGGGTGCCGTGGAGGCCTACCACCGCCTGATCCCCGCCAAGACCGCGCCCGACGCCGTCATCGAGCAGGGCACCGTCACCGTTACCGGCTGGAGCCGGCCCGGACCGATTCGAGCACTGCCATGACCGCGCCCGCGACCGACCGTGACCTCACACTGACCCGCTGGGTGGCCGTCGTCGCCGGCCTCGTGGGCTTCCTGCTGTCGGTGGCCACACCGCTGCTGCCGGTGGTGCAGACCACCGCGACGCTGAACTGGCCGCAGCACGGCGAGCTGAGCAGCGTCACCGCGCCGCTGATCTCCCAGACGCCGCTGTCGCTGACGGTGAAGGCGCCGTGTGCGCTGGTGCGCCAGTTGCCCGCCGAGGGCGGCACGCTGGTATCGACCGCGCCGGCCAAGGGCAAGGACGCCGCGCTCAACGGGCTGTTCATCACCGTCACCGAGAAGCGGGTGGACGTCACCGACCGCAACGTGGTGCTGGCGACCGCGCCCCGCGCCAAGGTGGAGGGCCCCGACTGCACCGATATCGAGGTCACCTCGTCGCACGACGGGACGTTCGCCACCATCGGGGGCATCACGCAGCGGTACGGCTGGTCGGATCCGAACCTGCGCCCGCAGATCGTCGGGGTGTTCACCGACCTGACCGGCCCGGCGCCGGACGGGCTGTCGCTGACCGCCGACATCGACACCCGGTTCTCCACCAAGCCCACCGCGCTCAAGCGGGCAGCGATCTTCGCGGCGATCCTCGCCACGGTGATCGCGGTGCTGGCGCTGTGGCGGCTGGACCGGCTCGACGGGCACCGGATGCACCGGCTGATCCCGAGCCGGTGGCGGTTCTTCTCACTGGCCGATGTGGCGGTCGTGTTCGGGTTCCTGCTGTGGTACGTGATCGGCGCGAACTCCTCCGACGACGGCTACATCCTGGGAATGGCCCGGGTGGCCGATCACGCCGGCTACATGAGCAACTACTTCCGCTGGTTCGGCAGCCCGGAAGACCCGTTCGGCTGGTACTACAACCTGCTGGCGCTGATGACGCACGTGTCCGACGCCAGCATCTGGATCCGGCTGCCGGACCTGGTGGCCGGGCTGGTGTGCTGGCTGCTGCTCAGCCGCGAGGTGCTGCCCCGGTTCGGTCCGGCGGTGGCGGCCAGCAAGCCCGCCCTGTGGGCCGCCGGCATGGTGCTGCTGGCGGCATGGATGCCGTTCAACAACGGTCTGCGTCCCGAGGGGATCATCGCCGTCGGCTCGCTGATCACCTATGTGCTGGTGGAGCGGGCGATCATCTCGAGCAGGCTGACGCCGGCGGCGCTGGCGATCATCTGCGCGGCGTTCACCCTGGGGATTCAGCCCACCGGTCTGATCGCGGTGGCCGCGCTGCTGGCCGGCGGCCGGCCGCTGCTGCGAATCCTGGTGCGCCGGCACCGGCTGGTGGGCACCTGGCCGCTGGTGGCGCCGCTGCTGGCCGCCGGTGCGGTGATCTTGACCGTGGTCTTCGCCGACCAGACGGTGCGGGCGGTCCTGGAGGCCACCCGCGTGCGCACCGCCATCGGTCCCAGCCAGGCCTGGTACACCGAGAACCTGCGCTACTACTACCTGATCCTGCCGACGGTCGACGGCTCGCTGTCGCGGCGGTTCGGGTTCTTGATCTGTGCGCTGTGCCTGTTCACCGCCATGTTCATCATGTTGCGACGCAAGCGGATCGCCGGGGTGGCCAGCGGCCCGGTGTGGCGGTTGATGGGCGTGATCCTGGCGACCATGTTCTCGCTGATGTTCGCCCCCACCAAGTGGGTGCACCACTTCGGGCTGTTCGCCGCGGTGGCCGGGGCGATGGCGGCGCTGACCACCGTGCTGGTCTCCCGACAAGTGGTGCGCTGGTCGCGAAATCGCATGGCGTTCGCCGCGGCGGTGCTGTTCATCATGGCGTTGTGTTTCGCCACCACCAACGGCTGGTGGTATGTCTCCAGCTACGGCGTTCCGTTCAACGCCGACATGCCGCGAATCGGCGGAATCACAGTCAGCACCATCTTTTTCGCGATGTTTGCGGTGGTCGCCGGTTGGGCGGCCTGGCTGCACTTCGCCCCGCGTGATCGCGGCGAGGGCCGGCTGGCCCGGGCGCTGACCACCGCCCCGGTACCGGTGGCAGCCGGTTTCATGGTGTGCGTCTTCATCGCCTCGATGGTGGCCGGGATCATCCGCGAATACCCGACCTACTCCAACGGCTTGGCCAACGTGCGCGCGTTCGTGGGCGGCTGCGGGCTGGCCGACAACGTGCTGGTCGAGCCGGACCCCAACGACGGCGCACTGACGCCGCTGCCGGGACAGTACGGCGAGCTGGGACCGTTGGGTGGAGTGGACCCGGTCGGTTTCACCGCCAGCGGGGTGCCGGAGAAGGTGGTGGCCGAGGCGCTGCGCATGCCGATCACCCAGCCCGGCACCGACTACGACTGGGATGCTCCCAAGAAGCTGAAGAAGCCGGGCATCAACGGCTCGACGGTGCCACTGCCCTACGGCCTGGACCCGGCACGGGTTCCGCTGGCCGGCAGTTACAGCACCGACGCGCAGCAGGTGTCCACGCTGACATCGGCCTGGTACACGCTTCCCCAGGCCGACGACGCCCACCCGCTGATCGCGGTGACCGCCGCGGGCACCATCGCCGGCAACAGCGTGCTGAAGGGCTACACCACCGGTCAGGACGTGGAGCTGGAGTACGGGGTTCCCGGCCCCGACGGCACGCCGGTGGCGGCCGGCCGGCTGGTGCCCTACGACCTGTTCGGGGAGTGGCCCCGGATGTGGCGCAACCTGCGTTACCCGCGCACGCAGATTCCGTCGGACGCCACGGCGGTACGCATTGTGGCCGTGGACAAGTCGCTGAATCCGCGGGATTGGATCGCCTTCACCCCACCGCGACTGCCCGAGGTGAAGACCATTCAGGAGTACATCGGCTCCGACAAGCCGGTGCTGCTGGACTGGGCGGTGGGCCTGGCGTTCCCGTGCCAGCACCCGATGCTGCACGCCAACGGCGTCACCGAGGTGCCGGAGTACCGGATCACCCCGGACTACAACGCCAAGAAGCAGGACACCGACACCTGGCAGGACGGGGTCAACGGCGGGTTGCTCGGGATCTCCGACATGCTGCTGCGCGCCCATGTGATGGCCACCTACCTCAACCATGACTGGGGCCGGGACTGGGGTTCGTTGCGTCAGTTCGATGTCATCACGCCGGCCACCCCGGCGGAGCTGGACTTGGGCAGCGCCACGCGTTCGGGCTGGTGGTCACCCGGCGAGATCCGCATCAAGCCGTAGCCCGTTCGCCGGCGAAGGCCGACGGGCGCGGCGGATCACGCGGCCAGGTTGCGGGCGAAGTCGGCCCGCACGGCAGGCATCTCGGTGCCGCGCAGCGAATAGCCGGCTGTCTCGGGCAGGAACCGCAAGGCGATCAACCCGATGGCCGCGGCCACCATCAGGTAGGCCGCCGGGAACAACTGCCAGCCGGTGTGGGTGATCACCGAGTCGGCCAGCACCGGCGCGGTGCCGCCGAACAGTGCCACGGCCGCGTTGTCGGCGACGGCGAAGCCGGCGAAGCGGACCTGGGTGGGAAACAGCGCCGGGAAGGTGGCTGCCACGGTGGCCATGGGCGCCGCGAACAGCACGCTGAGCACGGTGAACCCGAGCACCGCGAAGCCGAAACCCTGGCCCATGAGCCAGTACATCGGCAGTGCCAGCACCGCGAACCCCAGCATCGAGCCGCGCCACAGCGGTTTTCGCCCGATCCGGTCCGACCAGGCACCGGCCAGCGGGATGCAGGCCATCATCGCCAACTCCCCCACCAGCACCACCGCGGTCCTGCTGCGCGGGTCAAGGCCGACGGTGGCGTACAGGTAGGTCGGCTGATAGGTCACCAGGGTGTAGTCGATGATGTTGAGCGCCACCAACAGGGCGAAGGTGACCAGCAGGGGCCGGGTGTAGTTGGTCAGGAGGTCTACCAGCCGGTCGCGCGCCGAGCCGGTGATCGTGCATTCGGCGAACACGGGTGTCTCCGGCATCCGGCTGCGCAGCACCAGTCCCAGCACGCCCAGCGGCAGTGCGAGCAGGAAGGGAATGCGCCAGCCCCAGGCCGCCATCTGCTCGTGGGTGAGCATCGCCTCCAGTGCCAGTACCACGGCGGTGCCGAGCACGAAGCCGCCCACGGCACCGAACTCCAGCAGGCTGCCGTAGGCCCCGCGCTTGTTGTCGGGTGCACATTCGGCCATAAATGTTGCGGCGCCGCCGTATTCGCCGCCGGTCGAGAATCCCTGCACCACCCGCAGGGCGATCAACAGCACCGGGGCCCACCAGCCCGCGCTGGCGTAGGTGGGCAACAGACCGATGAGCGTGGTGGCTATCGCGATCAGCACGATGGTCGCGACCAGAGCGGACTTGCGGCCGAACCGATCTCCGATGGGTCCCCAGACCAGGCCGCCCAACGGCCGGAGCACAAAGGAGACCGCGAAGCCCAGCATGGTGCCGAGGCTGCCGAGCGCGTTGGGAAAGAACGCTTCGGTCAGGTAGGTCGCCACCACGGCGTAGACGCCGTAGTCATACCATTCGGTCGCGTTGCCGATGGCCGATGCAGCGATGGCTTTGCGCATCAGGCGCTGGTTTTCATCAGGCGCGCAGGCCGGATTCGGTGCGGCCGGTTCCGGGGTGCGTGGCGGCAGCAGCAGACTCACCGCGCCTCGCCGCCAAGAAACACGCCGTCCCCCTGTCCAGGCCTCCGACGATTCGCACGGCGATCCGCTGGCCGGGAATCGCCCTGCGGCCCGGCAGAGTTGGAACCTCGGCGGCTAGCCCTGCATTGGGATCACCTGGGAGGAACGATAATTGGTTTCACCGCGAAGTAGCCGTCTGTTGGGCGAAGCGTTACACAACGCTTACGTCAGCGATACCGTCCGCGGCCGGCGGCCCAGTCAATCCCGCTGACCCACAGCGTCCTAGCCCTGAGCTTCCCAGTAGGCCGGGTCCAGGTACTGGCCCACCAACGATTCCCACAACATGTTGGTCAGGCCCTGGAGCATGGCCTGCGGGTCAGCGCCGTCGGCCAGCCCCACACCGTCGCCGGCCGCCAGCAGCGGCGCCAACGCCGGGTTGTCGATCATCTCGGTCAGCTGGTAGGTGGCCGGGTCCAAGATGGCGTCGACGAAGTTGTTCCAGCCGGTCTGGGCTGCCACCGCCAGCGCGGCGTTGACCTCGGTCCAGTTGATGTCCTGCGGTTCCATGGTCACTTCGGTGGGCACGTCGGCAGGCCCGTCGTTCCAGCCGTGCTCGATGTTGCCGTAGCCGAGGTTCACCAGGATCCGCATGGTCGGCTCCATCAGCTCATACAGCGGCTTTCCGGTGATGGGCACGAACAGCAGGGGCCACAGCAGCGGCAGGTACTCGCTCTCGATCATGTAGGAGCTGACCAGGCTGTCGGGGCTGGACTCCAGCAGGGTCGCATTCGCGATCTGCTCGGGAGTCAGGCCCAGGTAGGCGACGTGCTGGATGCCCATGCCCATCATGGCGTTGAGCGTGGAGAAGATGTTGCTGGCGTACTTCGGGAAGTCGGCGTAGCCGTCGTACTCCAGGGTGTAGATGCTGGTGGGGTAGAGATCGCTGGGCGTCGGGTTGCCCAGGGTGACGTCGCTTTGCCCCATCAGCCGGGCAATCTCCGGCACGTTCTCGAAGCCGACCAGCATGCCCCCAATGGGGTTGGCCGAGTTGCCGATCAACACGAAGTTCACCGCGGAGCTGGGCACGTCGGCCTCTTGGAGCTGCTCCATGGCCAGGGTGGTCAACGCGGCACTCTGCGAGTACCCGAACACCGTGACCGGGTTGTCGGCATCGACTTGGCCGCTCTCGATCAAAGCCAGCACCTTGTCGACGAGAATCTCTGCCCCGGCGGCCAAGGAGGTGTCCAACATGTAGGGCTCCTGCGGCGTGGTCAGCACCTGGAGCTGCCCGGCGAAGCCCTGCGGCTCCAAGAACAGTTCGTTGACCGTTTCAGCGAACTGCAGGCTGGGCGTGGGCATCATGCTGGGGCCCATGATCAGCGCGATACCGGAGTTGGCCAGCGGTCCGCCATCGGCGGTGAGCACCACCCCGAGGGGTCCGGGCATCGCCGCCAGCGGGGCGAGTTGGGGCGCGCCGCACACGCCTGCGACCACGATGGCAGCGGCCAGGGCGGCCCGCACACCGGACTGACGGTGGCTGGACCGTGCCGTTACTGCTTCAAACATCCAGACTTCCTCGCCGGTTCTCCGGGCCGCACATGATCGTGCCGTTGCCGAACTTGGATGATTTCAATCACACTGAGGTCTGTCAAACTCAGCTTAGATTTACCCCGGAACACCCTTCTGATCTGCGCAGGAGCTGGTAGCGGCCGAGAACCGGCATTCACCCAGGCCCAGACCCTGAGGTAAGACTGAGCGGGGTGAGTGGTACGGCTGCACCGGTCGCGGGGCGCCTATCGGCGTTAAAGGCGCGGGTCCCGATGCCGTGAAGTGCACGCAAGTGACTGGTTCGCGCTGGCCAACGCCAGTAATGTCGTCGCGGTGCGCTTGTCGCCGCAGGGGGAAGCGCAGCATCGCCGAGCGTGCGTCGTAAGGGGTGGCCGGGCATGCCGCTGAGTCTGTCGAACCGGGACCAGAACTCCGGTCACCTGTTCTACAACCGCCGACTGCGCGCAGCCACCACCAGATTCTCCGTGCGCATGAAGCACGACGACCGCAAACAGACCGCCGCGATCGTGCTGTCCATCGTCTTGATCCTGATCGGCATGGGCTGGATGCTGCTGCTCAACGTGCTGCGCCCAGCCGGCATTGTTCGGACGTCATCGATTGTCGGCGACCGTGATTCGGGTGCGATCTACGCGCGTATCGACGGGCGGCTGTATCCGGCGTTGAACATCACCTCGGCGCGACTTGCCGTAGGCCATGCTGAGCCACCCACCTGGGTCAAACCCGCTGAGATCGCCAAATACCCGACCGGCCCCATGATCGGCATTCCGGGCGCCCCGCCGTCCTTGATCGCCAACACCGGCGCCCCTTCGGCGTGGGCGGTCTGTGACACCGCCGGCTCACCGCGGCGCGCCGAACCGCCCGTGGTGACAGCGATTGCGGGACTGCTGAATCCCCTCGGACGCGCCGCACCGCTGGCACCGGACGCGGCCATCCTGACTCGCTTCCAGGGCGCGACGTACGTCATCTGGGGCGGCAAGCGGTCCCAAGTGGATCCCGCCGATCGAGCCACCACGCTCAGTCTCGGTCTCGATCCGGGGACCACCGCACCTGTCGAGATATCGCGGGCGCTGTTCGACGCCCTCCCGAGCACCGAACCCCTCCGCGTTCCGGTGATCCCGCTGGCGGGCTCCCCGTCGCAATGGGTGCCCGGCTCCCAGGTGGGGACGGTGCTGGAGACCCGGACGTCCAGCGGCGGTTCGCAGTTCTACGTTCTGGTTCCCGAGGGAGTCCAGAAGATCAGCAGCTTCGTCGCCGACCTGATCCGCAGCGCGAACTCGTTCGGCTCGGTGGCGCCGCTTATCGTCAGCCCCGACAAGCTGCTCAAGATCCCGGAAGTGACCACCCTGCCCGTCGAGTACTACCCCCACGGCAGGCTCGCATTCATCGATATCGCGGCCGACCCGACTACCTGCGTGGCCTGGGAGAAGGCCTCCGGTGATCCACAGGCGCGGATCACCCTGTACAGCGGACGCGGCCTGCCGGTGTCGCCGGAGATGGACAGCCGGATCGTCCGATTGGTGCGCGACGACCGCAGCCCCAACTCGGTGGTCGCCAACCAGGTGCTGGTGCTGCCGGGAGCAACCAACTTCGTCGCCTCCACCAGCGGACTGCCCGAATCCGACACCCGCGAGTCGCTGTTCTGGGTGTCGCCCAACGGTGTCCGATTCGGCATCGCCGCCGAAACCGACACCCTCCAGGGCCTCGCTCTGGACCCGGGCTCCGCGCAGCAAGCACCGTGGCCGCTACTGCGCACATTCGCCAGCGGTCCAGAACTGTCGCGGCGCGCGGCACTGCTGGCCCGCGACACCCTGGTGGCGCCCGGGGCCGTACAGCCGGTGGTCCCCAGCAACCAGCCGGGCGTCTCGGGAGGGCACTGACCGATGTCCAAGCGCGCGTTCGTTCCCGTCCGCCTTCAGGTCCCTGAACCCAAGCCCGTGCGGGTCGCACCCCGGGCGCCAGACGCACTTCCCGAACGCGAGCCGCGCAACCTCTGGGTGATGATCGGCATACCCGCCCTGATCGTGGCACTGATCGGCACGATCGTCATGCTCTATGTCTCCGGTGTGCGCAACCTGGGATCGGGCATGTTCCCCATGGTGGGCATGGCCGGGCTGGCCATGCTGATGTTCTCCGGGCGCTTCGGCCGGGCCCGCAAGATCAGCTGGGGCGAGCAGGAGAAGAACCGGCGCAGCTACCTGCGCTCCCTCGACAGCGAGCGTGACGAGATTCAGAAGGCGGTCTGCGCCCAGCGCAACGCCCAGGAGTTGGTGCACTCCACTCCGCTGGAGCTGGGCGCGGTCATCGGGGGCCAACGCATGTGGGAACGCCGCCGCTCCGACGCGGATTTCCTGGACGTTCGGCTAGGCGTCGGGGTGCAGCATGCCCCGGACTCGGTGTTGTCGGTGCAGTGGCCGGAGATTCCTGTCGACGAGGAGTTGGAGCCCGTCACCGGCCAGGCGTTGCGCGACTTCATCCTGGAACAGCGCAAGATCCGCGACATCGCCAAGGTGGTGAACCTGCGCTCCCGCCCCGGTTTCAGCTTTATCGGAGAAGACCTCGACGGGATTCGCTCACTGCTGCGTTCGATGCTCAGCGGGCTGGCGGTTTTTCACAATCCCCTCGACGTCAAGCTGGTGGTGGTGACCCGGCACCCGGAGCTGTGGTCGTGGATGATCTGGCTGCCGCACAACCAACACGACGACATGTTCGACGCCTGCGGGTGGCGACGCCTGGTGTTCACCAGTCCTACCGAACTTGAGGCGACGCTGGGCGCCGACCTTCACATGAAGGGCAAGCGCGGCGCCTGGCGGCCGCTCTCCGCGCCGAGCCCCACCACCATGGCCTCACCGCTGGAGACCGGTGGCGCCGGGCCCGATCTGGGTCCGCACCTGGTGATCGTCGACGACAACACGGGCAGCCCCGAGGCATGGGAGAGCGTGGTCGGTCGTGTCGGCAAGGAAGGCATCACGGTGCTGCGCGTGGCGTCGCGTCTGGGCACCGGTGTGGGCTTCGGCCGCGACGAGGTCTTTGAGTTGTCCAAGCAGCCGGCCCCGCGGAATGGCGCTGACCAAGCCGGCGCCCCGGACCGCAGGAACCGGCGCGGCCCCGACCTGCCCGAACGGCCGACGCTGCGCGCCGGCGGAAAGTTCTTCGCGCACGCCGACCAATTGTCGGTGCCGCGCGCTTACCGCTACGCGAGGGCAATGGCTCGCTGGTCACCTACGGCCAGCGTCGATGTCGCCGACGCGGGTAGCGGCGCCCTGGAACTGTTGCGTGCGCTGGGCATCGACGACGCCCGGGAACTCAACGTCGACCGGTTATGGGCGGAAAGACGCAGCCGGGGCGATGAACGGTGGGCGGAGATCCCCGTCGGAGCCAAGCCCAGCGGTGAACTGCAGAACGTCATTCTGCGCGCTAAAGACTTCGGCGGCTACGGTTTTCACTCAGTGGTCATCGGGACCAGCGGCTCGGGGAAATCCGAGTTCTTCCTTTCCCTGGTCTACGGCATTGCGCTGACCCACTCGCCGGAGACCTTCAACGTCATCTTCGTCGATATGAAGTTCGAGTCCGCGGCCCAAGACATCCTCGGCATCCCGCACGTATCGGCCGCATTGTCCAACCTCGGAAAGGACGAGCGGCACCTCGCCGAAAGAATGCGGCGCGCCATCGACGGTGAGATAGCCCGGCGCTATCGCCTGTTCAATTCGGTCGGTGCACGCGACGCAAACGATTACGAAGAGATACGCCTGGCCGGGCGGGATCTGGAACCGGTACCCGTACTGCTCGTAGTCATCGACGAATACCTGGAGCTGTTCCAGAACCACCCCAAGTGGATCGACTTGATCATCCACATCGGGCAGGAGGGCCGCGGCGCCAACGTCTTCTTCATGCTCGGCGGACAACGCCTGGATCTGTCCTCCTTGCAGAAAGTGAAGTCCAACATCGCCTTCCGGGTCGCCCTGCGGGCCGAGTCCGGCGACGACAGCCGCGAAGTGATCGGCTCGGATGCCGCCTACCACCTGCCGTCGAAGGAGAACGGCTTCGGACTGCTCAAGGTCGGCCCGCGCGACCTGGAGCCATTCCGCTGCTTCTACCTCTCGGCGCCGTTCGTGGTCCCCAAACGCAAGCTGCCGACCGGCCAGACCCTCGACATGACGCTCACCAAGCCCCGGCTGTACACCTGGCAGTACCAGCCGCTGGACGCGGCGGACGCCCAAGCGCTGCGAGACATGTCGGCCACCGACGCCGAGCCCGATGAGTTTCTGCTGCACGCCGACGGCTTCAAGAAGAAGAAGATCGTCGATGTGCTGCGCGAGTCACTCATCGCCGCCGACCGCAAGGCGCCCCATCTGCCGTGGTTGCCTCCGCTGGAGATCTCCGAGCCGGTCGACGCCCTGGTCGCGCGCTACCGGGGCAAACCGTGGCACGTCGACTACGGCCGCAACCCCGGCCTGGTGTGGCCGCTGGCCGTCAAGGACATCCCCGAGGACGCCCAGCAACTGGTGCACTGCGTGGACGTGTTGCGCAGCAACATCATGGTGGTCGGGGCTAAGAGCCGCGGCAAGACGACCACGCTGATGACGCTGATGTGTTCGGCCGCGCTGATGTACACCCCGGCGCGGGTGACGTTCTTCTGCGTCGGCGGCGCAACGCTGGGCTACGCCGAAACCCTGCCGCACGTGGCCGACATCGTCTCGCCGGCCGACCGCGAGGGCGTGGAGCGCACGGTTGCGACCATGGCCGCGCTCATCAGCGCCCGCCAAGACACCTTCCGCCGCGACAAGATCGACATCAACGAGTTCCGGGAGCGCCGCTTCGGCTCAGGCGGTGGCGAGAGCATGGCCGGCACCGACGCCGGCGATCCCTACGGCGACGTCTTCCTGGTGATCGACGACTTCTCCGACCTCTACGCCGCCGACACCATGCTCGGTGACCGGATCATCGCCCTGAGCGGTGTCGGTCCGGAGTACGGCGTGCACTTGATGACCAGCGCCTCCGGCTGGATTCACGGTCAACGCCAGACATTGCTGCAGAACTCGGACGTACGCATCCAGCTGCGGCTGCAGAACCCCGGCGAGAATGAGATGGGCACCGCGTCGCTGGACGCCCGCGATGCCGCCAAACGCACCGTCAACCGGCCGGGCTTCGGTCTGACGGAGTCGCTGCACGAGATGCTCATCGGGGTTCCGGAACTTGCCGCCGAGGACGGCACCCGGATCGGGACCCGGGAACTCGGGAGCCGGGTTGCGCAGGTCGCGGGTGTCACCAAGCACGCCACACTCAAGCGACTTCCACCGGCTGTCGCGCTCGCGGAGGTCCTGGCCTACGACGTCGCGCAGCGGCCGCCCGCCCAGGCCGCGCCGTCCATCGCGTTCATGATCGGCGAACAGCACGATCTGCTCCCGGTCCCGCTGATGCTGGCCGAGAACCCCGGGATGATGATCCTGGGGCGGGCCCTGTGCGGCAAAAGCGCCACTTTGGCCGCAATCGGCGAAGCAGTGATGGCGCGTTTCGGCCCCGGGGAAGCCCAGATCACGATCATCGACCCCAAGACGGGCCCGCTGCGAGACCTGCAGGGCCCCGGGTACATCCATGCCTACGCCTATGACCAGGACGAGATCGACGAGACACTGACCACGCTTGCCCAGCAGATACTGCTCCCCCGGCTGCCCGCCAGGGGGCTCAGCCAGGAGGAGCTACGGGCGCTCAAGCCCTGGGAGGGGCCGCGGCATTTCGTGTTGATCGATGACGTGCAGGATCTGCGCCCCGCACAAATTCATCCGGCGAAGCCACCGGTAGGTGCGGCATTGTGGAAGCTGATGGAACGGGGCCGTCAGATCGGACTGCACGTTTTCACCACCCGTAACTCGTCCAACTTCGGCCAATTGGAGATGGACCCCTGGGTGAAGGCGCAACGCGCCGCCAAGGTGCCCACGTTGTTCATGGACAACGACCCCCAGAACAAGGTCAACCGCACGGTGCGGGCCCAGGCGTTGCCCGCCGGCCGCGGACTGTTGGTCAATGACTTAGAAGTCGAGGGCGTTCTGGTAGGAGTCCCGTCGTCGATGATCCACGATTTCGAACGGCAATAACCGGTATTTACATCTTGAAGTGACGAGCGCCCCAATTCGGTTTACGATCAAGTCCGGTTCGCCGCCGTCGACATATCGGTGATGAGGCATCGGGGAGGAAATATGTTTTCTGTAGAACCGGAAGCGGTCCTGGCTTCATCGGGAGTCGAAGCCGCAATCACCGCCGAAACACAGGCGGCCGCCTCGGCCGCCAGCCCGGCATTGCTGGGGGTTCTGCCCATGGGTAACGACCCCGATTCCCTCGCATTCCATGCGGCCCTACTGGCCTCCGGCGGCGAATACCTGGGCATCGTCGCCGAGCATTCGGTGCAGCGCGGCTTGTACTCCGGCGCGCAAGCCACCGCCGCAGGTGTGTACGGCGCCACCGAGGCACTACGGGCCGCCACCGTCGCGCTCGGCGGCTAGCCCATGGCCGACCCGGGGTGGGCCGCCCGCACACCGGAGACCAACGACATGTTGATCAAATCCGGCGCGGGCATTCCGACCATGCTGGCCAACGGCGCCGCATGGTCGGCGCTGGGTGTGGCCCATCATGCGTCGGGAATCGCCTCGGCGGTCAACACGGCATTGACCTCACTGCGGTGGATCGGAGCCGGATCCGAGGGATCGGTCCTCAACGCAACCCTGCTGAACGTCGCCCTGCACGGCTTGGCGGGATGGGTAGACGTCAAGGCCCCCATCGTCGCGGCGGCCGTCGAGGCCTACCGGCTCGCCTATGCCAGCATGCGCACCACCGCCGAGTGCGAAGAGAACCGGATCGAGACCGCAACCGACTACGCGATCAACCCGTCGGTGCTCGGGGCCCTGACGCCGCGGATCGCTTCGCTCGAATACGAGTACTACGGCCTGTTCTGGCCGAACAACGCCGCGGTGGGAGCGTCCTACGGGGCGACGCTGACGGCGCTCACCGCCAGCCTGACGGTTCCCGCTCCGGTGGCGCCTATGGGCGCTTCCCCGGCAGCTCCCGCTGCGGCGGCCGGCGCTGTCGGCGAGGCGGCCTCCCAGGCCGCTGCCGGAGGCGCGATGCGCGCCGCCCACGCCGGCACGTCTACCGCCACCAACGCTGCCGGCCAGAGCGCCGGTGCCGCCCAGAGCATGGGCGACCCGATGAGCTCCCTGCTGGGCCCGGTTCAGCAGATCGGCTCGACGCTGACCCAGGCGCCGCAGTCGCTGGCGCAGCTCCCGCAGTCGATGCTGAGCCCGATGCAGTCCCTGATGGGCATGTTCATGAACCCGAACGCGCTGGGCGGGGCGCTCAACTCCCCAGGGGCCACCGGGCTTCCCGCCACGGCGACGCTGGCGAACGCCACCACCTCCTCCGGTGGCGTCGCGACAGGCGGGCCGGGCGCGCCGGTCTCCGCGTTCACCCGGCCCGTCAGCGCCTTCGACTCCGGTGGCGGGCGTCCGATGGGATTGCGGCCCAGCGGCGCGCTGGGTTCGGTCGAGACGAACCGGCTGACGACCACCGGCGCCACGGGCATGGGGGGCATGCCCATCGCGCCCGGCGCCGCGGCGGGAGCCGGCGGCAAGACCAACAACGGCCACTCGGACCGGACCACCACCGTGCGCGTTATCGACGATCGGGTTTGACCTGGGCTTTTGTGGGCCACAGGGTGAATCGACACAGCTAAAAGGAGCAAATAGACTACCGCCAGCCAGATCCCGCCGAATCCGGGGGGGTTGTTTCTACAACCGAGGAGGAATCGATGGCAGCCATTGTCGTCACGCCCGAACTGATGCGGAACACCGCGTCAAAACTGTCGCAGCACATCGAACATGCGCAGGCGATCGCCAACCAGTACCTGGCCGACCACGAGAACATTCTGGGGGCGTCGACGTGGGACGGCGCGGGGTCGCGGGCCTCGTTCACCACCGCCGCGCAGATTCACGACGACATGCAGAAGGTCCTCATCGGCGGCAGCCGGCTGACCGAAGGTCTCAACCAGGCCGCTGCGCTCATGGAATCGCACGAGTCCCACTCCGAGCACGCTTTCCACTCGCTGTTCGGCGGACAGTCCGCCTAACACCCCACCACCCCTGTACTCGAAAGGACACCGATTCCTATGTCCACCAGTGACGGAATTACCTACCACCCCGGCGCCGTAAGCGACCACGCCCACGGCGTCATCGGCAACGCGAGCGCCCTGGATCAGATCCACGCCGATGCTCACCAGCTGACCCAGATGCTGACCGAGTACTTCGCCGGTCATGGTGCCACCGGATTCTTCGAAGCCCAGGCGCAGATGCTCTCCGGTCTGCAGGGCCTGATCGAGACCATCGGTCACCACGGTTCCACCATCGGCTCCGTGCTGGATGGGGCGGTGCAGACCGACCAGACGATCAACCACATCTTTTGACCCGCTCGAAGTGGGGTGTCTGCGATACGACGCAGATGCCCCACTTCGCATGTCGGCGCGGCTGCCGCAAACCACCGATTGAGGAGAGGGCCCCGTGCTGACGACCACTGTTGACGGACTGTGGGTGCTGCAGGCCGTCACCGGCATCGAATCGTTGTGCCCGGAGTTGGGCCTGCGGCCACTACTACCCCGTCTGGACACTCCCGAGCGCGCGCTTGCGCATCCGATGGCGCAGGAGCTGCGCACCATCGGCGCTCTCGATGAACAGGGCCAAGCCGACCCGATGCTGCGGGAATGGCTGACGGTGATCATGCGACGCGACATCGCGCTGATGCTCAACCTCAGTTTCCCCGGTCAGCCCCACGGCGACCCCCAGCACCTGACCCGTGTCTCGATCAGCCGATTCGCTTCCTGGTGGGTGGTGCTGGAACGCCATGGTCTCGAGGTGCGGCTCTATCCCGCCGGAATTGCCGCCGACCAGGAGGCTGCCGGCGAGCTCCTCGTCGGGCAGATCGAGCGGCTGTGCGGTGTCACCGACCCAGCACCGCTGCGGCCAGTCACCCTGGACACCAGCGAACTGCTCGAACGAGTTCGCAGCCCGGAGAGTCTTCGTCAGCACCTGGCCGCTCTCCGGCTCGATATCGATCAGCAGCAGATCGTGGCGATGGCCGCGGACCCGGAGCTGGCGGGCCAGGCCAACATCGTCGCGATCCAGCCGGGCGCAGGCGCCGAGGAACTCGCCCGCGTAGCCGTGGGGGACACCACGGTGCTGATTTCGGACACCCCGGCCGGCCGCGTCTGTGTAGAGAATGTCGACAATGGCGGTCGCCGGTACCAAATCGTCTCCCCCGGCACTCGTAGCGATGTCGCCGGTGCGATCCTGCGGCTCATAGCCCGGCTGCCCGCGGGCGCGGACTGGCATTCCCACCGGCGGGTTGTATGACAGTGAATTCACGGCCTTGCCTTTACCGTGCATTCCGGTCCAGAAACGTAGCAATCGCAGTTTCAGCAATCGTGTTAACATCACGCTCGTGACGAGCCCGTGGAATAGCCCGAATATGCCGGACGAAGGCTCATCTGTGCGGTGGGATCCGGCATCGGGCCCCAGCTACCGCGATTCGATATCGGACTCGATGCGTATTTCCGACCTGGCGACGCCGCGCAAGATTCCACCGGGCTCGGGCTGGCGCAGACTGGTCTATGTCCTGTCGGCTAAAACCGTTAATCCTGGCGAATCTCCGAGCGAACGCCATTATCGCGACTTGCGTAATAGAATTCGTCGGCACATCCGGCGGCAGTACGTGATCACGTTGGTGTCCGGGAAGGGCGGCACCGGCGTGACGACGATGACCGCGGCCATCGGCAGCGTCTTCCGGGAATGTCGGCCCGAGAATGTCATCGCGATTGACGCCGTCCCGGGCTTCGGGACCCTGTCTGACCGCATTGACGAGCACCCTCCGGGTGATTACTCGGCCGTCCTGAGCGACACCGACGTACAGGGGTATTCCGATATCCGGGAACACCTCGGCCAGAATGCCGTTGGCCTAGATGTTCTGGCAGGCAATCGCACCTCGGACCAGTTGAGGCCGCTTGTCCCGGCAATGTTCAGCGGGGTGTTGTCGCGGTTGCGACGCACGCACAATGTGATCGTCGTCGACACGGCGGCGGACCTCGAACACCCGGTCATGAAACCGGTGCTGGAGAACACCGACACCCTCGTCTTCGTGTCGGGGGTCACCGCCGACCAGTCCCGTCCTGTGTTGCGGGCGGTGGACTACCTGGCTTCGCAGGGCTATCACGAGCTGGTTTCGCGTTCCACGGTGATCCTCAACCACTCCGCCCCGAGAGCCGACAGTGCTGCGGTGGCATATCTGACCGAGCGGTTCAGCAAGACCGGCGCCACCGTGGAGGTCATGCCCTATGACGCTCATCTGGCAAAGGGCGGAATCATCGATGTCCCGAATGAGGTGAAGAAGAAGACCCGACTGCGGCTATTTGAAATAACCGCTGGTCTGGCCGACAAGTTCGTGCCCGACACCGAAAGGTAAACGCGGTGACCTCCCCGACACCAGCAAAAGTCGCATTTCCGGCACGCTGTGCGGTGAGCCTCGCCTACGATAAACACCTCGTTTCTCAGGTCTTCCCGGCCGGGATTCCCGTCGAAGAATTCTTCGAGGGAATGGTCGAGCTGCTCGACGAGGATCTGCGGCACCACGGTTTTGACGGGGTTGCGCTGCCGCCGGGAAGTTACGAACTGCACAAGGTCAATGGCGTCCGGCTGGACATCGCACGCAGCCTCGACGACCTGGGCGTACAAGACGGCGACACCCTGGTCCTGGTTCCGGTGGTGGGCGGCGACTCCTTCGAGCCGCAGTACGAGTCCCTGTCGAGCGCCCTGGCCGCAACGGCACGCCGGCTGGGAGCCCAGCCGGAGATTCAGTGCCCAGAGTGCGGCCACAAGGCCGACGAGCAGACGGTGACCCGCCTGCTCAAGGTGAAGGTGGACCGGATGTTCGCCCCGGTCACCGCATTGACCGCCGCACACACTGCGATCGGGCTGACGGCCTTGTCGGTGGTGGTGCTTGCGGCGCTGGCGGTCCGGGCCCGAACCTTCAGCGACAGTTGGCCTCCTGCCGCCGTCCTGGTGGGCCTCGGGGGGTTGCTGGCGCTGGGGGCCACGGTGATCCGGCGCAACTGGCCCGCACGCGGCGACCTGTTCAGCGGGTTCGGTTGGCTGGCGGTGCTCGCGTTGTCCTGCGCAGCGTTCTGCGCGGCGCCCGGCTCCCTGGGGGCGCCCCACGTGATGATCGGGCTGACAGTGCTGGCGCTCGGCGCGATCGGCCTCAGCGTGCTGCTTCGTTCGCAGAGCACGGTTGCCACTGCGGTCGTCGCCGCCGCGGGAATCGGCGGCGCGGTGGCGGCAACCCGGATGTGGCAGCCGGTGTCGCCGCAGGTGATCGGCATCTGCCTTCTGCTGGGCCTGCTGATCCTGTTGCGGATGGCCCCCACCATCGCGCTGTGGGTTGCACGGGTGCGGCCGCCCTACTTCGGTTCGATCACCGGGCGAGACTTGTTCGCCCGTCGTGCCAACATGCCGATCGACACGGTCTCCCCCGTCACGCCCGAGGATGCAGAGGACGACGAGGACGACTTGGTCGACATCTCGGCCCGCGGCGCGGCGATCGCGGCCTCCGCGCGTTTGATCAACTCCGTGCAGGTCGGGATTTGTGTCGCGGCCGGCATCGCATTGCCGATCGCGGTCTGGATGGTGCTCACCCCGGGCGGCCCACGGCAGCGTGGCGCGGTGGCGCTATGCGGTCTGGTGGCTGGCCTGTTCATCACTCAGGGCCGCGGTTTCGCCGCACGCGTCCAAGCGATTGCACTGGTGGGGGGAGCCAGCGCGGCCGTACTCGCCGGAATCGTCAAATACGCCCTGGCGAGCCCTGGCGATTCCGCCGCCGGCTTCCTGTGGCCGGCCGCTGCCATCGCCGTCTTCGCCGGGTTGGGGCTGGCCGCCGGCCTGCTGGTACCCGAAACCAAGTTTGTGCCCTGGATCCGGCTGGCCGTCGAATGGCTGGAAGTCCTGGCATTCATCGTGGTGGGCGTACTGGGCGCGTGGCTGGGAGGACTGTTCGTGTGGGTCCGCAACTGAGGCACCTGCCGGCTCGCGGGGCCATCGTCGCCGCGGTGATGGCGCTGGTCTTTGCGTCGAGCGGCCCACCTCCAGCCCGGGCGATCGAGCCTCCTTCGGTCGATCCTGCGCTGGTCCCTGCCGATGGCACGCCGGGACCGGACCAGCCGATGCGGCGCTCGAATTCCTGCAGTGTCCCGATCACGGTCGGCAATCCCGACGTGGCGCAGCTGGCACCCGGATTCGACATGCTGGGTATCGCCGCGGCATGGCAGTACTCCACCGGCAACGGCGTCCCGGTTGCCGTCATCGACACCGGTGTCACACCGAATCCCCGCTTGCCGGCGATCGCCGGGGGCGACTACATCATGGGCGGGGCGGAGGGTCTCGGCGGCCTGCAGGACTGCGACGCGCACGGCACGATCGCCGCGTCGATCATCGCCGCGGCTCCGCTGGGGGCGCTGCCGATGCCCCGCCCCATGCCGGCGGTCCCCGCC
>NZ_LQOT01000009.1 GCF_002101585.1 Mycolicibacter engbaekii
CGCGGCACTGACCGCCTGAACCATCACAACGAAGAATCACACGACGACGTCGTACACCACGTCAAAGGACTTGACCCAGCTTGACGGTGGGCTGGCCCATCGACAGGGCACCGTCTTCGGCAAAGCCTATCGAGAGGTTGCCAATCTGTAAGTCCCCCGATGGTTCGTACGCCCCGCGACATTTTGGGCTGCTCGTCTGGCACATCACAAAGTCTTCCAGCGTGTCAACGTCGGTGCGCACATCATCTCTGGGACACGCCGAGGGGATTCATGCCGGGGCACGCTCGGAATCAAGGTTGGCCAGACGAGCATGCAAGGCGGTCATTGGCACATTCTGCACCGCCGAGACCGCGGTGGTGGACAAGCCCGTCGAGGTCGATCCGCACGCCGGCCACGGTCACGCGCACTAGACGCGGAGCCACGCGAAGCGCCCCCGGCGGGGGCGTTTTCGTTCGGCCTGCGTGAGCCGGCCGGTACATGATCGCGGCTCGTGCTGGCGTGCCGAAGACGTTCGCTGGCAGGATCGAGACGTCCCAAGCTGCGCGAGCACGCGATCACCGCAGCGGCAATCGAGTGAGGTCGACGCGATGGAAGAACCGCTGCTCTTGCAACACCGCGATGATCGCGGCGTCGTGACAGTGACCCTGAACCGCCCGCAGTCCTTCAACGCGCTCTCGGAGGCGATGCTCGCCGCCCTGGCCGAATCCGTTGCGGCGCTTGGCAACGACGCGGCGGTTCGCGCGGTCGTGCTTGGGGCATCCGGCAAAGCCTTCTGCGCCGGCCACGACCTGAAGGAGATGCGGGCCGAGCCGTCGCTGGAGTACTACCAGCGCCTGTTCACACAGTGCACCGACGTGATGCTCGCGATCCAGCGGCTGCCTGTCCCGGTGATCGCGCGGGTCCAGGGTCTGGCCACTGCTGCGGGTTGCCAGCTCGTCGCGATGTGCGATCTCGCGGTGGCCGGCCAGGACGCGCGCTTCGCGGTGAGCGGCATCAACGTCGGGCTCTTCTGCGCGACGCCGGGGGTGGCGCTCTCGCGCAACGTGCCACGAAAGACCGCCTTCGAAATGCTCGTCACCGGCGACTTCGTCACCGCTGAGCAGGCCCGCGTCATGGGGCTGGTCAACAAGGTGGCGGCACCCGAGGCGCTGGACGACGAGGTCGAGGCGCTGGTGGCCGGAATCGTCGCGAAGCCGGCTGCCGCCATCGCCATGGGGAAGGCCTTGTTCTACCGCCAGGTCGAAACCGGCATCGAGTCGGCCTATGCCGACGCGGCCGCGACGATGGCCCGCAACATGATGGATCCGAGCGCGCTCGAGGGCGTCGCGGCCTTCATCGAGAAACGCCCGCCCAACTGGCCGGTGCAGGCGCCCAAGACATAGCCCGGTCGGCGGGCACAGCGGGTTGGCGCGAGTACAACTAACGCCCGTAGGGGCCGAATCGGCTGAGGCAGGGATCGAACACGTCGATCCACCCGGCACCCGGGCAGTACTGCTCGACCAGGTGGGGACCGTCGCCGTCGGGCACCAGCCGACACTGGCGCACCGACGGCATGATGCAGTCGGATCCGTAACCCGGCGCTGCCCAAGCGGGCGGTGCGAAGACCGCCACGACCACACCGACCGCCGCGAGGATGGCGCCTACGTTCACGGCAGGGCCTTTGCGGAGTCCATCAGTTGCCGTTCTCCTTCGGTTTCATCGCTCTCGGCGGGGATTAAACCGCGCCGTACCGACAGCACGCCGGTCACGGCCACCGGCACCGGATGGTTCGCGGCTGCTGACCTGCGGCCGCGCAGCCACTAGCGTCGCTGAACATGGACGCCGTCTGGCAGTGGGTGTGGGACCGATTCAGAGCGCATTACTCCTGGGCGGTACTCGCTGTCGGGATCCCGATTTCGCTGCCGTCCTACCTTCTCTGGTCGTGCCTGATCGTCGCGGTGGAGCAGTCCCACAAGTACGTCGAAGCGGCCGTCCTCACCACGGTTGCCGTGCCGTTGCTGGCCTATCTGAACACCCTCCCCGGCCTGGGTTGGAGTGGTGTGCTGGATCGATGGGCTGCCGGCCGCGATGTCGATCCGGCCAGGGCGCTGGCTGCCACCTACGCCTGGACCCGGGGAGCGGTCGCCCGAATGGTGGTGGGCAACGGGGTGTGCGTGGGCCTGTTATCCGTCGGCGTTGCGGCGGTCGCTGAAGCGACGGGGTGGCGCCTGGCGCAATACGGGATTCTGGGCGCGTTCGTGGGTGTGGCCATGGGGCTGAGCGCGATGCACAGTCTGGCCGAGGCGACGGTCCGGCCGGCCAGGCTGGCCATCGCCGGTGACACCGATATCGGCGACTCGCTGCCTCGCTCGCGTCCGACCTTCGCTGCGTGGTCAAACGTATTCGTCATCGCGATCGTGTTCCTTTTCGCCGTTGACGGTGCAATGCTGGCGGCCGCATTCGATCGAGCACGTGAGCATCCGCTTCTCCCGGTTGCGATCGCGGGTGCGTTGACGCTGTGCTTTGCCGTGCCGATCAGCATCGGCACCAGTTTCTTGCCGTCCCTGCGGCCGATTCGTGACCTCGCCGAAGGGACCGAACGCGTTGCTGCCGGCGACTACAGCCGACGTCTGCCGGTGGTGCAAGACGACGACCTCGGGGCGCTGGCGGCGTCATTCAACCGAATGCAGGCGGGTTTGGCTGAGCGGCAACGACTTCAGGCCGCTTTCGGCACATACGTCGACCCCGCCCTGGCGGCTCGGCTGCTCGAACAGGGTGACGACGTATTCACCGGTGAGCGTCGCGAGGTGACGGTGATGTTCGTCGACATTCGTGACTTCACGCCGTTCGCCGAGGCGAATACCGCCGAGGACACCGTCGCGCGCCTCAACGCCCTGTTCGAGATCGTGGTGCCCGCCGTCGTGGACGCCGGCGGGCACGTGAACAAGTTTCTTGGCGACGGCGCGCTGGCCGTCTTCGGTGCGCCCAACGACCTTGCCGATCACGCCGACGCCGCGCTGGGGGCGGCGCTGTCGATTCATCGCCTGGTGGCCGAGCGCTTCGGCGCCACGCTGCGGATCGGCATCGGCATCAACACCGGCCAGGTGATCGCCGGCACGATCGGCGGTGGCGGCAAGCTGGAGTTCACCCTGATCGGCGACACCGTCAATGTCGCAGCCCGCGTCGAGCAGCTCACCAAGACCACCGGTGATGCCATCCTGTTGACGCAGCAGACCGTCGACGCCTTGGTGCGACCGCACGGACTTGCCGACCGTGGGGCTTACGCGCTGAAGGGCAGGTCCGCCCCCACAACGGTCTTCGGTGCTGGTCCGATGGGATCAGCGGGCGAAGTGGGACGCGGTTCTTCTCCGCGACGGTGACTGCGACGACGGGCCGCCGACGCGTGCCTTGACGCCCCGCCCCGGTGAGGCGCAGTGTGATATCCGTCATAAGACGACGGCTGAAGGCGGCAAGCTCATGACCACCAGGGATAAGTACACGACGGTGCCCGAACCCTATTCGTGGCAGGTCGCCAGCGCCGGCGACGCGTGCTTCACGTGGGAATACGACGAGGGGCGGTCACGGCTCCTGTCGCTGTACCAGAAGGGCAAGGACAAGCAGTGGGATGCCCAGTCGCGCATCGACTGGAACCAAGACGTCGACCCGCTGAATCCGCTCGGGTTGCCTGACGACTTCCATCCGCTGTTCGGCAGCCCCATGTGGGACGCCGCAGACGAGGCGCGTCGCGCCGAGATGCGTCAGCACCACCAGTCCTGGCAGTTCTCGCAGTTTCTGCACGGCGAGCAGGGCGCGATGGTGTGCGCAGCCAAGATCGTCGAGGTCGTTCCGGACTTGGATGCGAAGTTCTACGCGGCCACCCAAACCATGGATGAGGCCCGGCACGTCGAGGCCTTCTCCCGATTCTTGCAGGACAAGGCCGAGATGGTCTACCCGATCAACACGCACCTGACCGCCCTGCTGGACGACACGTTGCACGATTCACGTTGGGACATGCCCTATCTGGGCATGCAAGTCCTCATCGAGGGGCTTGCGCTGGCCGCGTTCGGCGTGCTGCGTGACGTGTCGGCGGAGGGCTCGCTGGCCAAGCAGATATTGGCCTACGTGATGCAGGATGAGGCACGCCATGTCGCCTTCGGCCGGATCTCGCTGAAGGACTACTACGCTGCGCTGACCGAGGCAGAACGCGACGAGCGCGAAGAGTTCGTGGTGGACGCGTGCTACCTGATGCGCGACCGGTTCCGCGGTGAAGAGGTGTTCGAAACCCTGGGCCTGAACGTCAAGGAGTGCGCCGAGTGGGTCGACGCGTCACCGTTGATGATCCAGTTCCGCTCACATCTGTTCAGCCGGATCGTGCCGATCGTCAAGGACATCGGGTTGTGGGGCCCCAAGGTGCAGAGGGCGTTCCGGGACATGGGTGTGCTCGACATGGCCGGATTCGACATCGACGCGCTGATGAAGGCCGACGAGGACCAGGCCGAGGCCCTCGACAGGGCGCATGCCGAAATGGCCGAGCGGGCCGTCGAGGTCGACGAGGTGATCGCCGCGGGCGCGGGCTGACCCTAGCCGGAACTGGCCAGTAGGCCGGTCGAGGCGAACTTCAGGCCGGCGCGCAGCTCGTCGAGCGAGATGGGATCGTCGGACTCGATGTAGCGCATCGTGGTCGCGACGGCCATGTTGAAGAACAGCCAGGCCAGCGCGCTCGGGCTCAGTTCGCCGCGGTAGTGGCTGCGGTAGTGGCTCATGTGCAGGGTGGTCATCGCCAGCAGGGTGGCGTTGAGCCCGGAGACGTTCGCGAAGGCCCGCAGGTTGTCGGGCCGCTGGGCCAGATAGCGGATCAGCCGGCGGTTGGCGATCGTGTAGTCGATGAGGATGTCGATCGAGGCTTCCATCGCCGCGGCCGGCCGGTCCAGGGTGATCGCCCGGAGCATGCCCTCGATCGCGGGTGCCTGTTCGGCGGCCAGCCGCTCCACCGCGGCATCGATGATCTGCTCTTTGTTCGCGAAGTACTGGTAGATCGAGCCCTTGCTGACATCAGCCGTCTCGGCGATCAGGTTGGTGGTGATCTCCTCGGGCGGATGACGGTGCAGCAGGGCGGTCGTCGACGCCACTATTTTTGCGACCATCTCACGGGAGCGTGCCTGCTGCGGGGATTTGCGACGCTTTGAACTGGGATTATTTGGGTTCACCGAAGTTCCTAACGCGACTTGTATGCGACCGTATGTGCACATTAGCGTCGGCGCGCCAGCACGTCGACGACAGGGGATGCCGATGACCTCCACGCCCGATCTCCAGGCCGACCGGCCGGCAGCCGACCTCGAGGAGCGTGTGGAGATCGAGCTGGTTCCGCCGGATTCACTGGCCGCCGAGCACACCGGGCGCTGGACCTACCTGATTCTCGAGGGCGCGGCGTTCATGATGCAGGCCATGCATCCGATCATCGCCGAGGTCACCGGCCGCTATTCGGCGGCCTTCCACGGCGATTCGGCCGGCCGGGCGATCCGGTCTGTCGACTCGGTATTGCGCTGGACCTACGGCGGAACCGAGGCCAGGGCCGAAGGGGACCGGGTCCGGGCGCTGCACAAGCCGATCACCATGAAAAGCGCCGAAACCGGCAAGCAGATCAGCGCCTTGAACCCGGAGGCCTATCAGTGGGTGATCGCCACCGCCTACATCATCAACGCCCAGGCAGGCCGCTTATTGATCGGCCGCGAGTTCACCGACGCCGAAAAGGATGAACTGCTGCGCGACAACCGCAGGTTGGCACGGCTGCTACACGTGCCAATGCAGGGTTACCCCGAGTCGCAGCGGGAAATGGCCGATTACTTCGAGCGCATGGTCGAGCGATTGCGCGCTACGCCCGAGGCGCTGCGTTTGCTCGCCGACATGCAGGCCGGTGCCCCCGAGCTGCCCCCGACGGTGCCGAAATTGGTGGCACCGCTGATTCGAGCCGCACTGCGGCCCGTGATGCGGTTCAACTACCTGTCGGTGGTCGGGCTGCTGGACCCGCGGCTGCGCGCGAAGCTCGGTGTCGGCTGGAGCCCGGCAGAAGAGCGCAAACTCACCCGTATCTACACCGTCATTCGGATCGCCTACCGCGTGCTGCCCGACCGCCTCACCTACTTCCCCCTGGCCTATCACGCCCGCAAACACCACCAGTGCCTGGAGAAGATGAAGCAGCGCCAGGAGAAGTCCTTCGCCTACCACCTGCCCAAGGCAGCCGAGTAACTGCGCGGACACTGCTGAGGCCGTCCGGCGACAGCTCCCGCAGGACGTCCTTGTTAACGCCGCACCCGGGACGGCGAATGCATTGCATTGATTATCAATTTATTTTTTGGCCCGGTACGACGCACTCATGTGACCGGCGATTAGCCGCCGACGAAATGGGGTATCAATCCACCGCGGCGCCGACCACGGCGGCGCTCACGGTGTTGAAAAGGAGATCACCATGGACGCAATGGCGGCCACCGAATTCCTGGCACGTTCCACAACGTTGACCAGTGTGGGGTGGATCGGCTATATCGTGATCGGCGCTATTGCCGGCTGGATCGCGGGCATTGTGATGAAAACCAAGTATGGCCTGCTCACCGATGTGGTCGTGGGTGTCGTGGGAGCCCTGATCGGCGGATTCCTGCTCAGTTTCGTCGTCGACACCGCGAGCGGCGGCTGGTGGTTCACCTTGTTCACCGCGGTCCTCGGAGCGATCATTCTGCTCTGGCTGCTGCGGCTCTTCGGGCGCGAGGCGTAAGGAGCCGCCATGATGAAAAACGTTGCGTTGGCAGCCCTTGCGCTGGGAGTCATGTTCTCCGGTGCGTGCTCGGCCTCCGAGGTGATCAACACCGGCGGCGACACCCGATGCAAGGACTTCGTCGATCACGACGAGAAGAAGCAGGACGACGAGATCACCAAGATGCTCAAAGACCGCAGCGGCACCGATCCGGCCACGCTGGAGGTCTCGGCAACGCGGCTGTCGGTGTCGACCTACTGCAAGACCCTGGGCAAGCCGGACAGCAAAATATCCGAGGCGCCGCACGGCTGAGCTGACGTTTGCACCACACGGCACGGTAATTGCGCCGTGTGGTGCGAACGTTTTGGCCGGTGCCGTCGCGGCGGGCCGCGTCGCGACGACGTGCGCGCGGGGCGGTACCCGCTTCGCCGAGACGCGACCGGTTCACCCGCACTACCGGGGGGCGAACAGCCCCCGGGAAATCCGGGGGCTGCTCGGGGATACCCACGGGCCGCGGACGTGAGGCCGCCGCACCGGTTGGGGAAGTAGTTAGCCGCTGGGCCGCAAGTTGCAGCGCAACGCCGCGTGCCGCTCGGCTTCGGACATGCCGCCCCAGATGCCATAGGGTTCGCCCACGGCGAGCGCGTGCGCGCGGCACTGCTCGAGCACCGGACAAGCGCGGCACCACTTTTTGGCATTCTGTTCCCGCTGTGCCCGCGCACGGCCCCGTTCTCCGTCGGGCGGGAAGAACACCGAGGAGTCGACTCCCCGACATGCGCCGCGGAGCTGCCAATCCCAGACGTCCGCGTTGCGGCCGGGCAACTGCTCAACCTGTGGCATGGGGAACCCCTCTCCAAACGCTGGTCGGGCCGGGTCCAGCGACGGACGGCCTGGCGAGCGTTCTCTTCAGGTGCTGCGCGTAAAACAGCGCCGGCTGAATTCCGGCGCCGTGGGGACGGTAACGAAACGATCTGAAGTAATACCAACGCGAGGATTAAGAAAGGCTGGCCTAAAAGGGTGGACATTCCGTGAGAGTGGATGTTATTCCGTATTCTGTGGATTGGTGAAGCTATGTCACCTGCGCGTAACGTCGCGCATCGATGATCGAAGACTCAGAAGCCGTTCTGGCCGCAGCCGCCTTCGGAGATGAACCTGGCCGCTGGCCCTTGCCCGAAGCGGCCAATCCGCGCCAGCGGTGGCTGCGTGCCGTCGCCGCCGGCGGCCAGGGTCGGTACGCCAGCGCCGCGGCCGATCTGGACGCGTTGTTACGCGCCGTTCCGGCGGGGCCGCTGGCCTCCCACGCCCACAGCACGCGAGGTTCTTTCCTGCGCCAGCTCGGCGGCCACAATCTGGCCCGCGGCTTCGACGGCCGGGCATTGGCGCTGGCCGGCGACGATCCCGTCGCCCGCGCCGACGCGCTGGTGGGGTTGGCGGCCGACGCCCTGGGTGTCGGGCGGTTTGCGGCATCGGCGGCACTGCTGGCCCGGCTGGCACCCGAGCCGGCCGCCGCGCCGCCGCGCCTGGCGGTCCGCCGACACTGGGTGACCGCGGAACTGGCGATGGTCACCGGCGATGGGTCGGCCGCGGTGCGCAATGCCGAGCGGGCCGTGGCGCTCGTCGGCGACGGCATGGCGCGACACCGGGTGAAAAGTCAGGTGGTGCTGGCCGGGGCGCTGTGCTGCGCGGGCAACGTCGACCGGGCGCGGGTGGTGGCCGAGGACGCGATTGCAGAGACCGGGCGGCTGGGGCTGATCCCGTTGCGGTGGGCGCTGGCCTGCATGCTGGCCGACATCGGCAGCCCTGGGTGGACCGCTGCGGAACTGCGGGAGTTGCGTGAAGACGCCGCGGCGCTGGTGGGCCACCGGGGCGGGAACTGGCAGCCGCGCTGATCAGCGGTAGCCGTCGGCTTCCGAGGTCGCCCCGTTGAGCGACGCGTCGGCGTAGCCGCGGCAGTAGTCCCACGTCACGTAACTGTCGGGCTCGGGGTCGTAGGCCGGCTCGTGCGGGCGGACGGTGCCGTCGATGAGCAGCTGCAGCAGGTTGGCGCGCAGCATGTCCCAATCGTGGTAGTGATCCTGCTGGCAGTCGTCGCAGCACACCACCAGACCGCGAATTCCCCTGTGGGCCAGCAACGCTTCGTAGACCGCCAGATCGGCGAGGTCGGCCTCGACCGCGCTGCGCTCCTGCGGATCCAGCGGCTGGCCCGGTTCCACCGCGTCCAGTGCGGCAGACGGGTCGTGAGGATCGTCGGCGAACGGGTCCGGTGGCAAACCGGGTGGCAGGTGGTCACGCACGCCCATCAGGGTACGCAGTCGCCATGACCGAACGCCAGCGGCAGGTCGCGGCGCACCCGGCGCGGCGGTCAAGGTGGTGGCGGGCGAAGCCGCCGGCGCGCCGCGATTAGGATGGTCTTCTCACCCCGGCTTTGTAGTGGAGGCTCCCAGATGGCCGTTGGTTGTCCAAACCGGAAGTCAGTGCCCAAATGACCGGCCAGTACGCCGCCGGACCGATCGATGACGCGGTGTACGCCGGCGGTGCGCTCGACGGGCAGGCCCCGAAGATCGCCATGTTGGGGCTGACCTTCGACGATGTGCTGCTGCTGCCGGCGGCCTCCGACGTGGTGCCGGCCACCGCTGACACCGCCAGCCGGCTGACCCGCAACATTGAGCTCAGGGTGCCGCTGGTCAGCTCCGCGATGGACACCGTCACCGAGGCGCGCATGGCGATTGCGATGGCCCGTGCCGGCGGCATGGGCGTGCTGCACCGCAACCTGCCGGTCACCGAGCAGGCCGGCCAGGTCGAGACGGTGAAGCGGTCCGAGGCGGGGATGGTGACCGACCCGGTGACCTGTACCCCGGAGAACACCCTGGCCGAGGTGGACGCCATGTGCGCCCGCTTCCGCATCTCCGGGCTGCCGGTCGTCGACAAGCAGGGTTCGCTGGTCGGGATCATCACCAACCGCGACATGCGCTTCGAAGTCGACCAGGCCAAACCGGTCGCCGAGGTGATGACCAAGGCGCCCCTGATCACCGCGCAGGAAGGGGTCTCCGCCGATGCCGCGCTGGGCCTGCTGCGCCGGCACAAGATCGAGAAGCTGCCGATCGTCGACGGTCACGGGAAGCTGACCGGGCTGATCACCGTCAAGGACTTCGTCAAGACCGAACAGCACCCGTTGGCCACCAAGGACAGCGATGGCCGGCTGCTGGTCGGGGCCGCGGTCGGTGTCGGCGACGATGCCTGGATACGGGCCATGACCCTGGTGGACGCCGGGGTCGACGTCCTGGTGGTCGACACCGCCCATGCTCACAACCGCGGTGTGCTCGACATGGTCGGCAAGCTCAAAGCCGAAGTCGGCGAGCGCGTCGAGGTGGTCGGCGGCAACGTCGCCACCCGCGGGGGAGCCGCCGCGCTGGTCGAAGCCGGTGCCGACGCGGTGAAGGTCGGGGTGGGCCCCGGCTCCATCTGCACCACCCGGGTGGTCGCCGGGGTAGGTGCCCCGCAGATCACCGCCATCATGGAGGCAGTGGCCGTCTGTGCGCCGGCCGGAGTGCCGGTGATCGCCGACGGCGGGCTGCAGTACTCCGGTGACATCGCCAAGGCGCTGGCGGCCGGCGCGTCGACGACGATGCTGGGCTCGCTGTTGGCCGGCACCGCCGAATCGCCCGGCGACCTGATCTTCGTCAACGGCAAGCAGTTCAAGAGCTACCGCGGCATGGGTTCGCTGGGCGCCATGCAGGGCCGGGGCGGCGCCAAGTCCTACTCCAAGGATCGCTACTTCCAGGACGACGCGCTCTCCGAGGACAAGCTGGTGCCCGAGGGCATCGAGGGCCGGGTGCCGTTCCGGGGGCCGCTGAGCACCGTCATCCACCAGCTCACCGGCGGGCTGCGGGCGGCGATGGGTTACACCGGTTCGGCGACCATCGAGCAGTTGCAGCAGGCGCAGTTCGTGCGGATCACCGCCGCCGGCTTGAAGGAAAGCCACCCGCACGACATCACCATGACCGTCGAAGCGCCGAACTACTACGTGCGTTAAGCGCCGAAACCGATGTTTGCGGGTCGGCACCAGTGCTTGTGCTGCAGAATGTCGGTTTCGCGGAAAGATAAGGGTGATCCCGCATGCGTGACATGGTTGAGATCGGCATGGGCCGCACCGCCCGTCGCACCTATGAACTCGACGACATCAACATCGTGCCGTCCCGGCGTACCCGCTCCTCCAAGGACGTGTCCACCGCCTGGCAGCTCGACGCCTACCGGTTCGAGATGCCGGTGCTGGCCCACCCCACCGATGCCCTGGTCTCCCCGGAGTTCGCCGTCGAGCTGGGCCGGCTCGGCGGCTTGGGCGTGCTCAACGCCGAGGGCCTCATCGGCCGGCACGCCGACGTGGAAGCCAAGATCGCCCAGGTGATCGAGGCCGCCGCCAAGGAGCCCGAGCCCACGGCGGCGATCCGGCTGCTGCAGCAGTTGCACGCCGCGCCCCTGGACCCCGAGCTGCTCGGCGCCGCGGTGGCGCGCATCAGCGAGGCCGGAGTGACCACCGCGGTACGGGTCAGTCCGCAGAACGCCGCGGCGCTGACCCCCGCGCTGGTGGCGGCCGGGGTCGACCTGCTGGTCATCCAGGGCACCATCATCTCCGCCGAGCGGGTCGCGGTGGATCGCGACGGCGCCGGCGAACCGCTCAACCTGAAGACCTTCATCTCCGAGCTGGACATCCCGGTGGTGGCCGGCGGGGTGATCGACCATCGCACCGCACTGCACCTGATGCGGACCGGCGCTGCCGGGGTGATCGTCGGCTACGGCTCCACCTCCGGGGTGACCACATCCGATGAGGTGCTGGGCATTTCCGTGCCGATGGCCACGGCGATCGCCGATGCGGCCGCCGCGCGCCGCGAATACCTCGACGAGACCGGCGGACGCTACGTGCATGTGCTCGCCGACGGCGATATCCACACCTCCGGCGACCTGGCCAAGGCGATCGCCTGCGGCGCCGACGCAGTCGTGCTGGGCACGCCGCTGGCCGTGGCGGCCGAGGCACAGGGCGACGGCTGGTACTGGCCGTCGGCTGCCGCTCATCCATCCTTGCCGCGTGGTGCGCTGATGCAGGTCGCCTACGGCGACCGCCCCAGCCTCGAGCAGGTGCTCGAGGGCCCCTCCGACGACCCGTTCGGCTCGCTGAACCTGGTCGGCGGACTGCGCCGCGCGATGGCCAAGGCCGGCTATTGCGATCTCAAGGAATTCCAGAAGGTCGGCCTGACGGTCGGGAGCTGACGAGCCGGTCTTCGTCTCCGGACGACGAAAATCGCCACGAAATATGGCCGCAAAGACCCTGCTACCGCCGGTACCGGCTGGGGCATACTGATGCGATGGAGCCTGATTACGACGTTCTGATCATCGGCTCGGGTTTCGGCGGCAGCGTGAGCGCGCTGCGGCTGACCGAGAAGGGATATCGCGTCGGCGTTCTGGAAGCGGGACGCCGCTACGCCGATGAGGACTTCGCCAAGAACTCCTGGCACCTGCGCGAATTTCTGTGGGCGCCGAAGCTCGGGTGCTACGGCATCCAGCGCATCCACCTGCTCAACAACGTCATGGTGCTCGCCGGCGCCGGAGTCGGCGGCGGCTCGCTGAATTACGCCAACACCCTCTACGTGCCGCCGGAACCCTTCTTCGCCGACAAGCAGTGGGCACACATCACCGACTGGCGCGCCGAGTTGATGCCGCATTACGACCAGGCGCAGCGGATGCTCGGTGTGGTCAAGAACCCGACGTTCACCGACGCGGACCGCATCGTCAAGCAGGTCGCCGACGACATGGGGGTCGGTGACACCTTCGTGGCCACCCCGGTCGGCGTGTTCTTCGGCCCGGACGGCGCCCGCGGGGGCAAGGCGCCGGGCAAGACGGTGGCCGACCCGTACTTCGGCGGCGCCGGTCCGAAACGCACCGGCTGCCTCGAATGCGGCGAGTGCATGACGGGCTGCCGATGGGGCGCCAAGAACACCTTGGTGAAGAACTACCTCTACCTCGCGGAGTCCGCCGGCGCACAGGTGCATCCGATGACCACCGTGACGGCGTTCGAGCAGGGCGCCGACGGGCTGTGGCGGGTGCGGACAGTGCGCACCGGTCCCGGACTTGTGCGGCGACGCAAGACTTTCACCGCGCGCCACCTGATCCTGGCGGCCGGCACCTACAACACCCAGCGGCTGCTGTTCAAGATGCGCGACCGGGGCAAGCTGCCGAAGCTGTCCGACAAGCTGGGAGTGCTCACCCGCACCAACTCCGAATCCATCGTCGGCGCGGCAACGTTGAACGTCAACCCGGAGCTGAACCTGACTCACGGCGTGGCGATCACGTCCTCGATTCATCCCACCGCCGATACCCATGTCGAACCGGTGCGCTACGGCAAGGGCTCGAATGCCATGGGGCTGCTGCAGACCCTGATGACCGACGGTACCGGCCCGCAAGGCACCGATGTGCCGCGCTGGAGACAGCTGCTGGACCAGGCCGGTGAAGACCCGCGCCACATGCTGCGCCTGCTCAACCCGCGACGGTGGAGCGAGCGCACGGTGATCGCCCTGGTCATGCAGCATCTGGACAACTCGATCACCACGTTCACCAAACGTGGCCGGCTGGGCTTGCGCCGCTACAGCAGCAAGCAGGGCCACGGCGAGCCGAACCCGAGCTGGATTCCGGTCGGCAACGAGGTCACCCGCCGGATCGCCGCCAAGATCGACGGAGTGGCCGGCGGCACCTGGGGAGAGTTGTTCAACATCCCGCTCACCGCGCACTTCTTGGGCGGCGCCGCGATCGGGGACAGCCCCGAGCACGGAGTCATCGACCCCTACCAGCGGGTGTACGGCTACCCGACCCTGGCGGTGATGGACGGCGCGGCGGTGTCGGCCAACCTCGGCGTCAACCCCTCATTGTCGATCACCGCGCAGGCCGAGCGGGCCGCATCGCTGTGGCCCAACAAGGGTGAGGCCGATCTGCGGCCGGCCCAGGGCGAGGCCTACCGGCGACTGGACCCGATCGCGCCGAAGAACCCGGTGGTGCCGGACAGCGCCTTCGGCGCGCTGCGCTGGTCCTCCGGTAACGCCTGAGGCGTCACCGCGCGACCTCTCGGCGGTGCATCGGCTCCCGCCCGGGCGGCTGAGTCGGGGTGGGCAGCAACGGTTCACGTCGATGGATCGGCAGCGTCGTCGGGGACTGCGTGCTCAGTTCGATGTCCTCACCGGCATGGCGAATAGTCAGCTGACTGTCGGGGCCATCGCGCAGCGTGTAGGTGACTTTGCTGTGGTTGGCGTCGACCGTCAGCCGATTTCCCCGCCAACGCAACCCGAACCGTAGCCGTGAGATCCCGTCCGGCAGCGCGGGATCCAACGACAGCACACCGGCGTCGTCACGCAGACCGCCGAACCCGGCCACCAAGGCGAGCCACGTTCCCGCCAGCGCCGCCATATGCAGGCCGTCGCGGGTGTTGTCGTGCAGATCGCGCAGGTCGACGAAAGCCGTCTCGTAGGTGTAGTCGTGAGCCAACTCCAGGTGCCCCACTTCGGCGCACATCACCGCCTGGGTGCACGCCGACAGCGAGGAGTCGCGTACCGTGCGCCGCTCGTAGTAGTCGACGTTGCGCGCCTTCTGTTCGGCGGTGAACGCGTGGCTGCGCCAATGCATGGCCAACAGCAGGTCGGCCTGCTTGACCACCTGTGCCGGATACAGCCGCACATAGGGCTCGTTGAGCAGCAGCGGGTAGGTGTTGCGGTTCTCGAAGTCCCATTCGGCGGCCGAGGTGAAGCCCTCGCACTGCGGGTGCACCCCCAGCTCCTCGTCGTAGGGGATGTGTGCGGCATCGGCGGCGTCGCGCCAGCCGGCCATCTCCTCGGTGGTGACCCCCAGCTCGTGGGCGGCATCGGGGTGGCGGGCGCAGGCGTCGGCGGCGGTACGCAGGTTGTGGGCGGCCATCAGGTTGGTGAACACGTTGTCCCGTACGACGGCGGTGTACTCATCGGGTCCGGTGACCCCCGACAGGTGCCACACCCCGTGCCGGTCGTGATGCCCCAGCGATCGCCAGAGCCGCGCCGTCTCGACCAGCACCGCCAGCCCGCATTCCTGCTCCACTGTGGTGTCGCCGGTGACCACCCGGTACTGCTCGAATGCCGCCGCGATGTCGGCATTGATGTGCCAGGCGGCGGTGCCCGCGGGCCAGTACCCGGAGCATTCCTGGCCGCGGATGGTCCGCCACGGGAAGGCCGCCCCGGACAGCCCCAGCTCGGTGGCTCGCCCACGCGCGAGGTCCAGGGTGGTAGCCCGCCAGCGCAGCGCGTCGGCGGCGGCTTGCGGGGCGGTGTAGATCAGCACCGGCAGGATGAAGCTCTCGCTGTCCCAGAAGGTGTGGCCGTCATAACCAGTGCCGGTCAGCCCCTTGCTGGGGATGGCGCGGCGTTCGGCGCGGGCGCTGGCCTGCAGCAGATGGAACAGTGCGAAGCGGACCGCCTGCTGGCAGTCCGGATCGCCGTGGACTTCCACGTCGGCGCCGTCCCAGAATTCGTCGAGGTACGCCCGCTGGGCGTCGAGCAGTCCCTGCCAGCCGCTGTAGCGGGCACCGGTCAGCGCGGCGACGGCCTGGTCGCGCAACGCCGGGCGGGACCGTTCACTGGACCAGCCGTAGGCCAGGTACTTGACGATGCGCAGCTTCTGCCCCGGGCGTAACCCGCACACGATGGTGGTTGCCGCCACGTCGGGGATCGTCATGGTCGTGACCTGGACCCGGCCGGGCACTTCGACCTCGTGGTCCATGGCGGCGGCCATCATCAGCCCGCTCGCACGGGTGCGGTGTACCAGCACCGCGCCGGTGTTGTTGTTCTCGCGTTCGACGGCCTCCAGCGGGTTCTCCAGGATGGCCGCCACCCGCGGATCGTCGGAGGTCGGCGGCTGGTCCTCATTGGCGACCAGCTCCGATTGCACGGTGACCCGGACGAACTCGTCGACCGCCTCGACGACGTATTCGATCGCCGCGACGCTGCGGTGGGCCAGCGACACCAGCCGCGTCGAGTGCACCTTGACCTGTTTTTTCGCCGGAGAGCGCCAATGAATGTGGCGGCGCAGGGTGCCTGCGCGCATGTCCAGGATGCGCTGGTGGTCGATCAGCTCGCCGTAGCGCACGTCCAGGGGCTCGTCGTCGACCATCAGCCGGATGATCTTGCCGTTGGTCACGTCGACGACGGTCTGCCCGGCCTGCGGGTAGCCGTAACCGGCCTCGGCGTGCGGCAGCGGGCGCACCTCGTAGAAGGAGTTCAGATAGGTGCCGGGCATGCCGTGCGGCTCGCCCTCGTCGAGGTTGCCACGCAGACCGATGTGTCCGTTGGACAGCGCGAACAGCGACTCGGTCTGTCCGAGCAGGTCCAGGTCGAGCCGGGTCTCGCGGATCTGCCACGGCTCGATCGGGAAGTAGTCCTGCGGGATCATCGGCGCTCTCTCACAACAGTTCCTCCAGATCGGTGACGACCACGTCGGCACCATGGCTCAGCAGGTCGTCGCGCTGGCCCACGCGGTCGACGCCCACCACGAAGCCGAACCCGCCGGCCCGCCCGGCCGCCACGCCCGCCAGCGCATCCTCGAACACCGCGCACGCGGCGGGCGTGACGCCCAGCAGCTGCGCGGCCCGCAGGAACGAATCGGGGGCGGGTTTGCCCGCGATGTGTTCGGTGCGCAGGGTCACGCCGTCGACGCGTTCGCCGATGAACCTGTCCAGACCGGTCAGCGCCAGAATCTCACCGGCATTGGCGCTGGCCGACACCACCGCGGTGGCCAGGCCCGCCCGGGTGACCGCCGCCAGGTAGCGCCGGGACCCCTCGAAGACCTCCACACCGTCGGCCCGCAGCGTCAGCTGGAACGCCTCGTTCTTGCGGTTGCCCAGCCCGTGCACGGTCTCGGCGTCCGGCGGGTCGTCGTCGGTGCCGTCGGGCAGTGTGATGCCGCGGCTGGCCAGGAATGCGCGCACCCCGTCGTCGCGTTTGCGGCCGTCGACAAAGCGCCGGTAGTCGCTGTCGGGGTCGAACGGCGTGAATGCGCCGCCGGTGCGCTGGGCACGCGCCGCCAGGTAGGCGTCGAACATGGTTTTCCAGGCGCGGGTGTGCACGCTTGCGGTATCGGTGAGCACGCCGTCGAGGTCGAACAAGCAGGCTCGCACCGTCTCGGGCAGGCCCAGCACCGTGTTCTGCGTTCGGCTGATGCGGCGATCTCCTTCCGCTTGCGGTGTATCTCCATTCCCACCATGCGCGCCGTTGGTTCGTTGACTCTAACCGCCACTAGACTCCTTGCGGTGTCGTCACCATCGTCGCGCCCCGTGTTGGTCATCGACTTCGGCGCGCAATACGCCCAATTGATCGCCCGCCGGGTCCGCGAAGCGCGGGTGTTCTCCGAAGTGGTCCCGCACACCGCGACCGTCGAAGAGATCGCTGCGCGCGACCCGCTGGCGATCGTGCTGTCCGGCGGACCCGCCAGCGTCTACGCCGAGGGCGCCCCTCAGCTGGATCCGGCGCTGTTCGACCTCGACATTCCGGTGTTCGGGATCTGCTACGGCTTCCAGGCCATGGCGGCCGCCCTCGGCGGCACCGTCGAGCGCACCGGCACCAGTGAGTACGGCCGCACCGAGCTGACGGTGACCGGTGGGGAGTTGCACGCGGGCCTGCCGGCCACCCAGCCGGTATGGATGAGCCACGGCGATGCGGTCACCCAACCGCCGCAGGGGTTCACCGTGGCGGCTCGCACCGCCGGTGCGCCGGTGGCCGCGTTCGAGAACCGTGCCCGCCGGCTGGCCGGGGTGCAGTACCACCCCGAAGTGCTGCACACCCCGTACGGGCAGCGGGTGCTCAACCGGTTCCTGCATGAGTTCGCCGGCATCGACGCGTCCTGGACGCCCGCCAACATCGCCGATGCGCTGATCGAGCAGGTGCGCGAACAGATCGGCGAGGGCCACGCCATCTGCGGGCTCTCCGGCGGGGTGGACTCCGCGGTGGCCGCGGCACTGGTGCAGCGTGCCATCGGCGACCGGCTGACCTGTGTGTTCGTCGATCACGGGCTGCTGCGAGCCGGGGAACGCGAGCAGGTGCAGAACGACTTCGTCCTGGCCACCGGAGCCAAGCTGGTCACCGTGGACGCCGCAACGGTGTTCCTGGAGGCGCTGAGCGGGGTGTCCGACCCGGAGGGCAAGCGAAAGATCATCGGGCGCCAGTTCATCCGGGCGTTCGAAGGTGCGGTGCGAGACACGTTGGGCGACCACGACGTCGAGTTCCTGGTGCAGGGCACGCTGTATCCCGACGTGGTGGAATCCGGCGGCGGCGCCGGCACCGCCAACATCAAGAGTCACCACAACGTCGGGGGGCTGCCCGACGACCTGAAGTTCAGCCTCGTCGAGCCGCTGCGGCTGCTGTTCAAAGACGAGGTGCGCGCGGTCGGGCGTGAGCTGGGACTGCCGGAGGAAATCGTTGCCCGCCAACCGTTCCCGGGTCCCGGTCTGGGTATCCGGATTGTCGGCGAGGTGACCGCCCAGCGGCTGGCGACGCTGCGGCAGGCCGACGCGATAGCCCGCGAGGAGTTGACCGCCGCGGGCCTGGACCACCAGATCTGGCAGTGCCCGGTGGTGCTGTTGGCCGATGTCCGTTCGGTGGGAGTGCAGGGCGACGGCCGTACCTACGGCCATCCGATCGTGCTGCGGCCGGTGTCGAGCGAGGACGCCATGACCGCCGACTGGACCCGGGTTCCCTACGAGGTGCTGGAACGGATTTCTACCCGGATCACCAATGAGGTGGCCGAGGTCAACCGCGTAGTGTTGGATGTCACCAGCAAACCACCCGGCACTATTGAGTGGGAGTAGCCACGATGATTGCTGAGCTTTCGGCCGACAACGTTCAGCGCCGCGAGTTCTGGGCGCAACTGTGCCCGGAGATGTCGATCGAGACCGGGGGTCCCGGCCCGTCCATCGCGGTCGGCGAGCTCGACACCCAGTTGGCGAACTTGAAGCGGGAGGGCTACGTCCAGGTTCCCGACGCCTTTCCCGAAGCGGCCATCGCGCCTATTCGCAGGACCGTCTCCACGCTGTTCCGGCAAGGGATCCCACTGCCTTTCGCCTTCGTCTACGACGAGCTGTGGCTGGCTTTCCAGGGGCTGTCGGAGTTCCTGGCCGGCGTTCTGGGCCAGGGGTATCAGGCGTTGCCGGACTTCTGGGTCTGGCACGTCAATCCCAGTGACAACGCCGTGGGCTGGGGACCGCATCGGGACAAGTTGGTCAACACCCTCGACGACGACAACTCGCCGCGGACGCTGACCGTGTGGCTCCCGTTCACCGATGCCACCCCGCTCAACGGGTGCATGTACATGCTGCCCGCACATCTCGACGATCGCTTCGTCGAGCGTCGCTGGGACGGGCCGGACAACACGCTCGTCCGCAATCTTCAGGACATTCGGGCGCTGCCGGCCACGGCGGGCACCATGTTCGCCTGGAATCAGGCGGTGCTGCACTGGGGCGGGCGCGGCAGCCGTCTGGGGGCCGCGCCGCGGATCAGCGCCGCTTTCGAGTTTCAGCGCGCCGACTGCGCGCCGTACAACAGCCCGTTGCTGGAGCCGGGCCGCACGCCGACCTTCACCGAGCGGCTCGGGCTGATCGGCAAACAAGTTCTGCAATATCGCCACATGTATCCATTGACCGGTGATGTGGAGGCCGTCGCGACCCTGCTCGCGCAGCGCTACATGCCTGAGGTGGCCGCCTCGGCGGGAGTCGGTGCGCCGATCTGAGGCGAGGAGGCCGCTAGATCGGTGTGGAGCGCAGCGCCGCGGGAAGGCTCGGCAGGAAATGCAGGGTCGCGAATCTGCGGACGTCCTCGGCGGAGTCCAGCGGTTCGCGTGCGGGCAGCAACAGCGCCATCGCCGCGTAGCGCAGGATGGTGTCGGCCAGATCGGTGACCACCTGCGGGCCGATGCGCTCGGCGAAACCGGCCGGGAAGATCACCTGCAGTGCCTCGGACATCCGTTCCACGATCGCGCCATAGTGCCGCCGTGCCAGTTCCAGCGCCAGCGCCGGCTCGTCGGTGATCATCCGGTTGAGTACCCGATGCCGGCGAAACTGCATGATCGCCGAGGTGAATGCCTCGACATAGTAATTTGACTGGGCGCCAGAGTTTTTCAGCTCGGCTGCGATATCGGCGTAGAGCGCGGCGTTCTCCCGGTCGATGACCGCGGCGACCAGTTCGTCGCGGCCGGCGAACCGGCGGTAGATGGTGGTGCGGCTGACCCGGGCGCGGCGGGCCACGTCGTCCAGGGCCACCCGGCGAAAGCCGTGCTGTTCGAACTCGACGACCGCGGCGTCGAGGATGGCGGTGGTCGCCGGGTCAGCCCCGGGCGTAGCCGGCATAGGCGAACTTGTTGTAGCGCAGTCGCATCGGCAGATGATCCCATGCCCAGTTGACCGGCCGCGATCGGCAGACCGCGGCGAACCGCTGATAGCGCCGCTCCTGCCGGTCGCTCCAGGGCAGGCCCAATTGGGCGCGGGTGCTCGGCGGCATGCCGCCGGTGGTGAGAAACGCCGCGATCGGATTGAAGATCACCGAGATCGCCCGCCACAGCACCGGCGGCACCCCCTTGGGGCAGGGGAAACCCTTGGTGACGTAGCCGACGCCGTACTTGGCGGTCGGGTGGGCGACGAGAACCTTGTCCAGCATCTGGTTCCAGTAGCGCTCGAATTCGGCGTAGTCGGCCGGCATCACCCGGTCGCTGACGCCGTAGCGGCGATACCAGGTCTTCGACTCGAGGTAGATCCGCTCCTTCTCGTCCGGGGTGAGCCGTTTGACGAAGGTGTCGGCGAAGTACAGCACCTGCTCGACGAAGGTGGCGTGCGCCCAGAAGTAGGTCTCGGGATCCAGCGCGTGATACCGGCTCCCGTCGGGCATATTGCCCTTGATGCTGTGGTGGAAGTCGCGCACCTGCAGGCCGGAGTTGCCGGACTCGGTGCCGTAGACGGTCATGAAGATCGGCGGCAGCGAGCGTTTGATGCGGGCAGCGGTGTCGGCGAAGAACACCGAGTGGTCCAGCACGCCCTGGCCGAGCTCGGCGAGCATGTTCTGCAGCACTGCCGGGCGCGGCCCGATCAGGTACATCCGGTTGTCGCCGAAGTAGCGCCATACCAGGGACTGCGGTCCCAGGGGCAGGGCATCGGTAGCCGCGTCGGTCTCCACGGATTGGGTCATGCGGCACAGTGTTACATGTTTTGAACTGTGTACCAAAGCGGGAGATCAGCGGCTTCCTCGCGGTACGGATGTGGCCTGCGAGGCCGTTGGTGCAGCGCTGAAGAGCCCGGCTTGACGTTTGTCGGCGGGGGAGTGTTCACTCGGGTGAATCGAACATAGTTTCGAATCGAATTTGAGTCATCCCGGAGGCGATCATGACGGCGGCGGTGCGTGTGGGGGAACGTCATGTCATTCCGGAAAGCCGTGTTGAGCAGCTCAAACAACTGCGCCTGCAGATGGCGGCGGTGTCCGGGAAGGTGGGTGCCGGCCGACCGGGGCCCGGCGCGGTCCCCGGCGCTGCGGTCGCCCCGGCTGCCGACGCCGTGCTGCCCGTTCCGCCGCTGCTGGCCGAGGTGCTGCCCGCCGGATTGCCCCGGGGCACGGTGGCGGTGCTCTCGGGGGCCCGGTCGCTGACGCTGGGCGTGGTGGCCACGGTGACGGCGGCCGGGGGGAACGCGGCGATCGTCGGCCAGCCGGAGCTCGGGTTGTTGGCCGCGGCGGAGATGGGCGCAGACCTGAGCCGGCTCGCCGTCATCCCGGATCCCGGCAACGACCCGGTGGAGGTGGCCGCGGTGCTGATCGACGGCATGGATCTGGTGGTGCTCGGCCTGGGCGGCCGCTGCGTTCCGCCGTCGCGCACCCGGGTCGTGCTGGCCCGTGCCCGCCACCGCGGGTGTGCCCTGCTGGTCTCCGGCGGCGACTGGCAGGGGTCGGCGCTGCGACTGGACGCCCGGGTGAGCGGTTATGAGACCACCGGCCACCCGGCGGTGGGCTGCGCGGCCGTTGGCGGCTTCGGCCGGATCGGCGCGGTGCGCCTCGAGGTGCGGGCCGCTGGGCGGGCGGCCGGGCGGGCCCGGATCGGCTAGCGGGTCCTGGCATGCCCGACTCCCGAGTACTGGCGCTGTGGTGCATGGACTGGCCCGCGGTCGCCGCAGCGGCCGCAGCGGGGTTACCGCCCACCGCGCCGGTTGCGGTCACCCTGGCCAACCGGGTGATCGCGTGCTCGGCGGGCGGTCGCGCGGCGGGGGTGCGGCGTGGGTTGCGGCGCCGCGAGGCGGCGGCCCGCTGCCCGGCGCTGCACGTGGTGGCCGCCGACGCCGATCGTGATGCCCGGTTGTTCGAGCCGGTCCTTGCCGCGGTGGACGAGTTGATACCGGCCGCCGAGGTGTTGCGGCCCGGGCTGCTGGTGGTGTCGGTGCGCGGCGCGGTGCGGGCCTTCGGTTCCGAGGAACAAGCTGCCGAACGCCTCATCGACGCGGTCGGCGCGACCGATGTCGAATGTCAGGTCGGGATCGCCGACGGCCTCTCCACCGCCGTGCTCGCCGCGCGTGCCGGCGCCGTGGTGCCGCCCGGGAAAGACGCCCGGTTCTTGTCAGCGCTGTCGATCCGGCAGCTGGCCGCCGAGCCCAGCCTGTCCGGACCGGGCCGGGACGCTCTGATCGACCTGCTGTGGCGCTTGGGCATCCGGACCATCGGGCAGTTCGCCGCGCTGCCCCGTTCGGATGTCACCTCGCGATTCGGCCCGGACGCGCTCGCCGCGCACCGGTTCGCCCGCGCCGAGCCGCAACGCGGACCGTCCGGGCGCGAGCCCGAACCGGACCTCGAGGCGGTGCTGCCGTGCGATCCGCCGATCGAGCGGGTGGACGCCGCGGCGTTTGCCGGGCGCTCGCTGGCGGCTGCCCTGCACCGGACGCTGATGGCCGCCGGCGTCGGCTGTACCCGGCTGGCCATTCACGCCGTCACCGCAACCGGAGAAGAGCTGACCCGGGTGTGGCGGTGCGCCGAGCCGTTGACCGAGGAGGCCACCGCGGATCGGGTGCGCTGGCAGTTGGACGGTTGGCTGAACCGCCGTGTCGCCGCCGACCGGCCCACCGGCCCGGTGACGCTGCTGCGGCTGCAGCCGGTGGAGGTGCTCTCGGCGGCCGAGGCGCTGCAGCTACCGCTCTGGGGTGGCCCCGGTGAGGAGGATCGGCTACGGGCCCGGCGTGCCTTGATCCGCGTGCAGGGCCTGCTCGGCCCCGAAGCGGTCCGGGTGCCGGTGCTCTCCGGTGGTCGCGGTCCCGCGGAGCGAATCACCTTGACCCCGCTGGGGGATGAGCCGGTGCCGCTGGCCGACCCGCGCCAGCCGTGGCCCGGTCGGCTCCCCGAGCCGTCGCCGGCGGTACTGCTCGACGATCCCGTGGAACTGCTCGATGCCGAACGTAATCCGATCCGGGTGAGCAGCCGGGGATTCTTCTCCGCCGATCCGGCGTGGTTGGTTGCTCGGGGGCGCGACGACGGGGTGCGCTGGTGGGCCGGCCCCTGGTTGGTCGACGAACGGTGGTGGGACCCGCAGCGGGAGGGGCCGGGGTCGGGGCGCACCGCCCGGGTCCAGGTGCTGCTGGCGGGTGGGCCACCGAGCGCGGGGTCGGGGCAGGCGCTCCTGCTGTGCTACCGGCTGCGGCGGTGGTACCTGGAGGGGGCCTACGAATGAGCGCGGCGCCGTCAGTGCGGCGGTGCGCTATCGGCCCACTGTGCCCCACTGCGCCGAGCGTGTAACCACGGCGAGAATCCGCCCCGAAAATCGGCGTGGTTACACGCTCGGCGCGGGACGGGAGGGTCAACCTCGCCGGCGGGCGAATGCGCTGACCCGCGACACGAACCGGTCGAAGAACGCCGCCGGGTCCACTGCGACCCCGATCAGCGCGTTGGGCCGGCGCGCGTCCCAGTCGGGAATCGTTCGCCCGCGCGCATCGGGCGAGAGCTCGACCCGCAATGCGGCAGGGTGGGTGGTCACGAGCGCGGGTTCCAGAGCGACCGCCGCGGCCAGCGGGTCGTGCAGATACGCCAGGTAGCCGTGGCCCCGCGCCTCGTGGGCCTCGAAATAGAAGCGCAGTGCGTCACTGAGCATCCGGGTCACCGAGCCCTCGGCCAGCCGCGCCAGGATTGTCGGCGTGATCGCGATCTGCCGGGTCAGATCCAGGCCGCACACGATCGGGAGTCGTTGCGGCGCAACCGCTCCCCATGCCGAGAACACCTGCTCGGCCGCCTCCGGATCGAATCCGATGTTGAACTCGGCCTCGCCGGACAGCTCGCCGGAGAACGCGCCGCCCATGATCACCAGCCGACGCAGCAGCGTAGGCAGTGCCGGTTCGGTCTGCAGCGCCAACGCCAGGTCGGTCAGCGGACCGGTGGCCAACCCGATCAACTGCTCCGGGTGTTCCCGCGCGGCAGCGACCCAGGCTGCTGCGGCGTCGTATCCGGTGAGCCGTCCGGTGCCGGGCGGCAACTCGGCATACCCAAGTCCCTGCGGGCCGTGGCTGTTCGGCACGGCGCCGCTGCGCGGTGAGTCGGCGCCCCGGGACACCGGGACACCGGCCGCCCCGCACAGTTCCAGCAGGGCCAGGTTGTTGTGGCAGACCTGCTGCACCGCAACGTTTCCGCCGGTGGCGGCGATCCCGACAAGCTCGGCATCCGGGCTGGCGAGCAGGTACACCAGCGCCACCGCATCGTCGACGCCGGTATCGAAGTCGGCGAAGACGGGCAGGGTCACGAGCGCGGGCTCACCAGTACACGCCCGGAACCAACCGCACCGCCCGTTTGACCGGGCGGGGCACCCGCACCCGGGGGATCGCTCGCGACGGCCGCTTCGGCCTGCGTGCCACCTGCCGATTCCGTTGTGCCACAGTGGTTTGTGCCTCTTCGGGCAGTGCCACACCGCGGGCCGCGGCCGAGTCCGGGTAGCCCAGGTAGACCTGGTGCAGCACCCGGCGCGCCAGCCGGGGGGTGAAGTAGTTGCCGGCTTCGGCCAGCGTCCCCAGCGGAGTGTCGATCCGGTCCGGCTTCTCGATCAGGCCGCGTATCACCATGGCTGCCGCGCGCTCGGCGCTGATCGCCCCGACCGGGAGCAGCTTGCCCGTCGGCGCGATCATCGGAGTGGCCACCAGCGGCATGTGGATGGTGGTGAAGGTGATGTGCTCGGACAGTGTCTCGGTCGAGAGCACGTCGGCGAACGCATCCAGCGCCGCCTTGGTGGGCACGTAGGCGCTGTAGCGCGGACTGTGCGCCAGCACACCTTCACTGGAGACGTTGACGACGTGGCCGAACCGTCGTTCCCGCCAGTGCGGCAGCAACGCCAGCACCATGCGCACCGCCCCGAAGTAGTTGACCGCCATCGTGCGCTCGTAGTCGTGCAGCCGCTCGGTGGAACTGGCCACCGAGCGGCGAATGGACCGGCCGGCATTGTTCACCAGATAGTCGACATGCCCGAACCGGCCCAGGATGTCCTTGACGGTGTGCTCCACCGATGCCGAATCGGTCACGTCACAGGTGAAGGCGTGCGCCTGCCCGCCGCCGGCCCGGATCTCGGCCACCAGCTCGTCGAGCGCTGAGCCGCTGCGGGCCAGCGCGAAGACCGTGCCGCCGCGCTCGGCCACCGCGATCGCCGAGGCCCGGCCGATACCGCTGGAGGCCCCGGTGATGACGACGTGCCGACCGACCAGCGGCCCCGCCGGATCGTCGCGGCGAGCGCGGTCGGGATCCAGATGCTGCGCCCAGTACCGCCACAGCCTCGGCGCATAGTCGCCGAACTCGGCCAGCCGGACGCGCTGACCCAGCGCCGCGCGGGTGGCGTCGGCGACGAACGTCGGCCGCAGCTCCACCAGATCGAGCACCTCGGCGGGAAGCCCCAGTTGGGTGGCCACCATGTTGCGCCACACCCGGGTGCGGCCGCCGACGTTGAGCACCGGGGCCGCCACCGCGGCGGGCAGCGTGGCGCGCAGCGGCGGAAGCCCGGCCTCGGCCGCGATGGCCCGGTAGATGTCGGGCAGCCCGATCGACCTCGGAGCGGTGAGGTGGAAGGTGCGCCCGTCGTACCCGTCGGCGTGCATCAGCTCGACCAGCGCATCGACGACGTAGTCGACCGGGACGACGTTGGTGCGTCCGGTGTTGGGTACCGCCATCGGGGTCAGCCGGGGCAGTGCCGCCAGCTTGGCCAGCAGCGGGAAGAAGTAATACGGGCCGTCGACTTTGTCCATCTCGCCGGTGCGGGAATCGCCCACCACCACCGCCGGACGGAACACCCGGTACCGCAGTCCCGGTGCCGCGCGCACCAGCGCTTCGGCCTCGAACTTCGTCTGGTGGTACGGGGTCGGCAGCTGTTGGCCGACGTCGAAGTCGTCTTCGGTGAATTCACCGGAGAAGTCACCGGCCACCGAAATCGAGGACACGTGCGACAACGTGGCGTCCAGTCGCTCCGCCAGCCCGATCACTGCGCGCGTGCCCTCGACGTTGACCGCCTGCTGCTCGGCCGCGCCGGCGGTGATGTCGTAGATGGCCGCACAGTGCAGTACGTGGTCGATATCGCCGAGTTCGGCGATCGCCGTGTCGTTCAGCCCGAGGTTCGGCGCCGCCAGGTCGCCGACCAGCGGTTTCACTCGCTCGTCCCACTCCTGCGCGGCCAGCGCCTCAAAGCGGCTCAGTGAGGCGCGGCGTACCAGCACCCATATCTGTGCCTGGGGTCCGGTCGCCAACAGGCGGGACACCGCGCGTCGCCCAATAAACCCGGTACCGCCGGTAACGACATAATGCATACCGGTCATGGTTACCGGTCGCGGGGGCTACGTCAACAGCGGAATCAACAGCGGGGTCGGCAGCGGCTCGGCGCCGATCACCGCCGCGCAGCCGCCGCGGGGGAGAACGCGCGAATGCCGTCCCACTCCACGAGCGTCCAGCCGGTCGTCGGGCTGCCGGTGATCACCACCTTGGCGATGTTGGGCAGCGGGTGGTCGATCAGCAGCTCGTCGCGGGGGTTGCGGACATTCATCAGCGTCCAGGTGGCGATGGACGCCCCGTGCGAGAACGCCACGGGGTTCTTGTCGCCGGCGTCGTACATCTGCTGGACGGCGGCACTGAACTCGTCGTTGAACTGGTTGCCGTCGATGGAGCCGGGAATGGTCGCGCTGCGGTCACCGTGGAGCCAGGCCTGCGGGGCCAGCCAATACACCGAATTGACCATGGATCCGGGCTTGTCGCTGAACCAGCCGGCGTTGATCTCTCGCAGGCCCGGCAGGATCTCCACCTGACGTCCGAGCTCACGCGCCAGCGGGGCGGCGGTCTGCTGGGTACGCACCATCGACGAGGCATACACACCGTCGTGGCGGTTGCCCGAGAGCTGGTTTGTGATCTCCTGAGCCTGGACGCGCCCCTTGTCGGTCAGGCCCGGGCCGGGCACCGAGGTGTCCAGGATTCCCGCGGCATTGGCCTCGGACTCGGCATGGCGGACCAGCGTCAGGGTCATGATCCGCGGTTGCGGTGTCGTGGAACAGCCGCCCAGCCCCAGAGCGCAGGCCAGCGCCGCCGCCAGCATCGCGAGCACAGTGACAACGCGGTTCCCGGTGTGCTTCCTCATGCCGACAGCCTGCCCTAATCGATGGTCCCGACACGAATGCTTCTGCTGAAATGGTGGGACCAAATCGCCTCCGACGTGAAGGAGAACCCGTGGCGCTGGACCCAACAGCCATCGGCGTGACCACCGATCCCGTGCGGGTCGAATGGACCGATCGCGACACCATGCTCTATGCGCTGGGGGTCGGCGCCGGAACGGCGGACTTGGCGTTCACCACCGAGAACAGCCACGGCATTGCCCAACAGGTGCTGCCCACCTACGCCGTGATCTGCTGCATGGGCTTCGCGGCCGCCGGCAAGATCGGCACCTTCAACCCGGCGCTGCTGCTGCACGGCTCGCAGCAGGTGCGGTTGTTCGCGCCGCTGCCGCCCGCCGGAAGCCTGCAGGTGGTGGCCGAGGTGGCCGACATCCAGGACAAGGGCGAGGGCAAGAACGCCGTGGTGGTGCTCCGGGCGCGCGGCACCGACGTCACGACCGCCGAACCCCTGGTCGAGACGCTGACCACCTTGGTCATCCGCAAGGCCGGTGGCTTCGGTGGGGCCCCGGGGCAGCGGGCCATCGCCCCCGAGATCCCGGAACGCGATCCGGATTCCCGCATCTCGTATGTGACCCGCGAGGATCAGGCTTTGCTGTATCGACTCTCCGGTGACCGCAACCCCCTGCACAGCGACCCGTGGTTCGCCACCACCCTGGCCGGCTTCCCCAAGCCGATCCTGCACGGGCTGTGCACCTACGGTTTCGCCGGCCGCGCGCTGGTCGCCGACCTCGGTGGTGGCGACGCGAACCGGGTCAGCGCCATCTCGGCACGGTTCACCGACCCGGTGTTCCCGGGCGAGACGCTGACCACCTCGATCTGGCGGACCGAGCCGGGCAAGGCGGTGTTCCGCACCGAGGCCGCCGGCCCGGACGGCGCCAACGCGCGGGTGGTGCTCGACGACGGCGCGGCGGAATACCAGCCCTGAGCGGGGATCAGCCGCCGCTCAGGCGCTTCGCCAGTCGCGCGGTGAACTCGGCTGCCTGCGCCGGACTGTCCAGGGCATACCGGGCTGCGGTCGCGCGGTCGCCGTCGTCGTTGTGCCGCACCACGATTCCGGCACCGGAGAGCTGTGCTGCCGCGTCGAAGGCGTCTTCGTCGGTGATGTCGTCGCCGAGGAACAGCGGCGCAGACACCGGAGCCGCCTGGTTCATGCGGTCCAGCAGCCAGTGCAGCGTACGGCCCTTGTCCCAGTCGATCTCGGGACGCAGCTCGATCACCTCGCGGCCGGTCGTGACCCGCAGACCGGTGCGCCGGCCGGCGTCGCGCACCGCCGCCATCGTCTCGCCGACGCGGTCCCGGGCCGCGTTGCGGTAGTGCACCGCAACCGCGAATCGCTTGTGCTCCACCACGATCCCCGGGATCTTGAGTCGATCGCGCAGCGATGCGGCCGCGGCGGCCAACACCGGCACCGCATCGGCGGCGGCGTCGTTCTGGTGATGGGCACCGTCCGGACCGGTCAGCTCGAAGCCGTGACTGCCCGCATACCAGATCCCGTCGAGGCCCACCCGGGCCCGGACGTCGGCCAGGTCGCGACCGGACAGCACCGCCACCGGGCACCGGGCGGCCAACGCGGCCAACGCATCCACCGCGCCGGCCACCGGCTGGGCCGCGTCGGGATCGGCGACGATATCCGACAAGGTCCCGTCGAAGTCGAAGAACACCGCCGGGTGGGCGAGGTCGGGCAACGCTCCGGCGTCCAAGGCCGTCATCGCATCCGGCAAGGCCGACATCGGGCGGTCGCCGAGACGCACCCCCACCGCATCCGGGCCGTCCACCACCGCATCGCCGCCGTCGCGCCCCACCCCGATCACCAAGGCGAATCCGGCACTGCGAGCGGCGACCACGCCCGCCTCCGAATCGGTGATCACCACGCAGCGGCCCGGCCGCACCGCCAAACCGGCGGCCGCGGGCACCAGGTCGGCGTCAGATGCCGCCACCCCCACCCGCACGCCGGCCCGGTGCAGGCGCTCGGTCAGCGCCGCCGGATCCCAGCCCGGGCCGAGGTGCAACAGCACCGCGTCATGCCGACGCGGGTCGACCGTGACCGACATGCCCACCATGTCCACCACGGTGCCACAGCCTCGTCGGCATTAGCGTGGTAGGTGTCAGGTCCCTGAGCGCAAGGAGAGCCCCGATGTCGTCCACTTCCGGAATCCTGGTCGGTGTCGACGGGTCGCCGTCGTCGGTGAAAGCCGTCGATTGGGCGGCGCGCGACGCCGCGCTGCACAACCTGCCCCTGACCCTGGTTCACGTGCTGGCCTCCCCGGTGGTGATGACATTCCCCGAGACGCCGATGCCGTCCGGCTACACCGAGTGGCAACGTGAACAGGGCGAACGCCACCTGCGGGAGGCCGCCGAGATCGCCGCGGCGGCCGGGGCGACGCACGTCTCCGCGGAGATCGTGGTGGGTTCCACCATCCCGATGCTGGTCGACATGGGCCGCGAGGCGGCCTGCCTGGTGGTCGGGTCCCGCGGGTACGGGCGGATGCGCCGCCTGCTGCTCGGCTCGGTCAGCTCGTCACTGGTCCGGCACGCACACTGCCCGGTCGCGGTCATCCACGAAGACCATCAGCGCTCCGACACCGCTCCGGTGGTCGTCGGCATCGACGGCTCGCCGGTGTCGGAGGCCGCAACGGCGCTGGCGTTCGAAGAGGCATCGCTGCGCGGGGTGGAACTCATCGCGGTGTATGCCTGGCACGACACCGGGCTGATGGACTTTCCCGGCCTCGACACCGCCGAGATGGCCTCGGAGAGCGAATTGGCGCTGGCTGAGCGGCTGGCCGGCTGGCGCGAGCGCTACCCCGACGTCACGGTGCGCCGGGTGGTGGTCGATGACCGGCCCGCCGACCAGCTGATCGACCAGTCGCGGGAGGCTCAGCTGGTGGTGGTGGGCAGCCACGGCCGCGGCGGCTTCACCGGCATGCTGCTGGGCTCGGTCAGCCAGGAGGTGGTGCAGTCGGCGCACGCCCCGGTCATGGTCGTGCGGCCGGTCTGACCGACCGTCAGCTCACCGAGACCGGTTTGGTCTCCGGGCGCGCCGCGATCTGCTGCGCCGCCGGCGACGGCCGTAACGGCACCCGCTGCGGCCACCAGAACCAGCGGCCCAGCAGGGCGGCGATCGACGGCGTCATGAACGACCGGATCACCAGGGTGTCGATGAGCAGACCGAGTCCGATGGTGGAACCCACCTGGCCGATCACCCGCAGTTCGGAGACCAGCATCGACATCATGGTGAACGCGAACACCAGACCCGCCGAGGTGACCACGGAGCCACTGCCTCCCATGGCCCGGATGATGCCCGTCTTGAGGCCGCCGTGCAGCTCTTCCTTCATCCGGGAGACCAGCAGCAGGTTGTAGTCCGAACCGACCGCCAGCAGGACGATCACCGACATCGCCAGCACCATCCAGTGCAGGTGCAGGCCCACGATGTGCTGCCAGAGCAGCACCGAGATCCCGAATGATGTGCCCAGCGAGAGCAGCACCGTACCGACGATCACCGCCGAGGCCACCACGGCCCGGGTGATCAGCAGCATGATGACGAAGATCAGACACAGCGAGGCGATACCGGCGATGATCAGGTCGTAGTTCGACCCGTCCTTCATGTCCTTGAACATGGCCGCCGTGCCGCCGAGATAGACCTTCGAGCCCTCCAGCGGGGTGCCCTTGAGCGCCTCGTGGACGGCGTGCTTGATCGGCGCGACGTGCGAGATGCCCTCCTCGGACATCGGGTCGCCCTCGTGAGAGATGATGAACCGCACCGAGTGCCCGTCGGGGGACAGGAACATCTTCATGCCGCGCTTGAAGTCCGGATTGTCGAACGCCTCCGGGGGCAGATAGAACGAGTCGTCGTTCTTGGACTCGTCGAACGCCTTACCCATGGCGTTCTGGCCTTCCATCATCTTCTCCATCTGAAGCTGCAGGCCCTCCATGGTGGACTGCATCTTCAGCTGCGTGACGCGCATGTTCGACATCGTCTCGATCATCGGCGGCATGATCTCGAGCATCCGCGGCATCAGCCGGTCGAGGTTGTCGATGTCGGGCAGCACCTTCTCGAAATCCTCGGTCATCTGGTCGAGGCCGTCCATCACGTCGAAGATCGACCGGATCGACCAGCAGATCGGGATGTCGAAGCAGTGCGGTTCCCAGTAGAAGTAGTTGCGCATCGGGCGCCACATGTCGTCGAAGTCGGCGATCGAGTCGCGCATCTTCTGGATGTCGTCGAGCATTTCGTGCATCTTGAGGTCCATGCTGTGCGTGGTCGCCGACATCTCACGGGTGACTTCGAGCATCTGTTTCATGCTGTCGATGGAGACCTGCATGTCTTCGCCCATCTTGAGCATGTCCTTCATGCTGTCGAGCATGTACTTCATGTTCAGCTGCTGCGTGGTGCCCTGCATGCTGATCGCGAACGGGATCGTGGTGTGTTCGATCGGGGTGCCCAGCGGTCGGGTGATGGTCTGCACCCGGCCGATGCCCGGCACCTCGAACACCCGCTTGGCGATCCGGTTGATCACCAGGAAGTCGGCCGGGTTGCGCAGGTCGTGGTCGGTCTCGATCATCAGCAGTTCCGGACTCATCCGGGCCTGGGAGAAGTGCCGGTCCGCGGCGGCGTAGCCGATGTTCGCCGGCACGTAGTCCGGCAGGTACTGCCGGTCGTTGTAGTTGGTCATGTACCCCGGCAGCGTGAGCAGGCCGACCAGGCAGACACCCGTGGTGGCCACCAGCACCGGTCCCGGCCAGCGCACGATCAGTGCGCCGATCCGCCGCCAGCTGCGGATCCGCATCGCCCGCTTGGGTTCGAGCATGCCGAACCGGCTGGCCACCGCGACCACCGCCGAGCCGAAGGTGAGCGCCGCCAACACCACGACCATCATCCCGATCGCCAGCGGAACGCCCAGCGACTGGAAATAGGGCAGCCGGGTGAAGTGCAGACAGAAAGTCGCACCGGCGATGGTCAGTCCCGAACCCAGAATCACGTGCGCGGTGCCGTGATACATGGTGTGGAACGCCGATTCCTTGTCCTCGCCGAGGGCTCGGGCCTCTTGATAGCGGCCCAGGAGGAAGATCGCGTAGTCCGTCGAGGCGGCGATGGCCAGCGTCACCAACAGGTTCACGGCGAACGTGGACAGGCCGATGATGTTGTAGTAGGCCAACACGGCCACGATGCCGCGGGCGGCGCTCAGCTCGAAGATCACCATGCCCAGCACCAACAGCACCGTGCCGATAGACCGGTAGATGCTCAGCAGCATCGTGATGATCACCACGAACGTCAGTGCGGTGATGACCTTCAGGCTTTGGTCGCCGGCGATGTGCTGATCGGCGTTGAGGGCGGCCCCGCCGGTGACGTAGGCGTGCAGCCCTTCGGGGGCCGGCGTCTCGGCGATGATCTGCTGGATGGCCTCGACCGACTCGTTGGCCAGGGTCTCGCCCATGTTGCCGGCCAGATACACCTGAACATAGGCGGCCTTGCCGTCCGGGCTCTGCGACCCCGCCGCGGTCAGCGGGTCGCTCCAGAAGTCCTGGATGTGCTCGACGTGGGTGTGGTCGGCCTCCATCTTGGCGACCAGCTCGTCGTAATACCTGTGCGCCTCGTCGCCGAGCGGCTGGTCGCTTTCGAGGACCACCATCGCCGAACTGTCCGACTTGAACTCCTCGAACACCTTGCCGATCCGCATCATCGCGATCATCGACGGAGCGTCTTTGGGGGCCATCGAGACCGCGCGCATCTTCCCGACTTCGTCGAGCTGCGGCACGATGACGTTCACCAGGACGGTGATCGCCACCCAGGCCAGGATGATGGGCACCGCCAGCCGGCGGATCCACGCCGGGATCCCGCCGCGTTTGGGCGGTTGGGCGGCCGGCAGCGTGTCGGTCGGGGTGTCGGAACCGGTGTGGTCGCTCATGCGGATTTCACAATGCAGAAGGTCTGGGCGCTGACGGGGCTGCTGGAGATGCGTTCTTCTTTGAGCTCCCCGTCGATGGTGACGCGGCAGCCGATGGTGGTGCCGTCACCTTGCGCGACGATGGTAGGGCTGACCGCGGGGTTGGTGGTCGACAGGGTCAGCGACCACGGCAGGGCGGCGCCGTCGAGCCGCTGCGGCGTGGCGTCGAGGTCGAGGTAGTTGATGTCGGCGTAGGTCCCGTCCGGGCTGAAGATGTCGTAGACCACGACCTTGGGATGGAACGGTTTGGTGTCTTCGAACGGCACGGTTGAACTACTGCTGTCGTCGGCTCCGAAGAAGCCCCGGACTCGCTGCACAGTGAACCCCCCTACCGCGAGAACTACGACGATGAGCAGGGGTAACCACGCGCGTCTGACAGCGCCGAACATGAATGCAGTGGCCCTTTCACATCGTGCCGGAATCTGACACAGATTAGTGCATCAAAGTTCTTTTTCACACCCAGCGGGTCGGTTTTCGCACGTATGTTCGATATCCTGGGGCGTGTGGGCTGGAGCAGTGGGCCGCCGAGCTGGGCGGAAATGGAGCGGGTGCTCGATGGTAAGCCTCGTCACACCGGTGATAAGGGTGGTCTGCCGACCGATGGCGGCGCGCCGGCTCCGCAGCGCGAGCCGCTTCGGCCGGCTGGGCCGGCGGTGCCCTATGCCGAGTTGCACGCGCATTCGGCATACAGCTTTCTCGACGGCGCCAGCACCCCGCAGGAGCTGGTCGCCGAGGCCGCCCGGCTGGGCCTGCGGGCGATCGCGTTGACCGACCACAACGGTTTGTACGGGGTGGTGCGGTTTGCCGAGGCGGCTGCCGAGCTGCAGGCCGCGGGCCTGGAGATCGGCACTGTGTTCGGTGCCGAGTTGTCACTGGGGTCCACCGCTGGCTCCTCTTCTTTCAAGGCCCGTACCGACGACCCGGATCCACCCGGCCCGCACCTGCTGGTGCTGGCCCGCGGTCCAGAGGGTTACCGGCGGTTGTCGCGGCAGATCGCCGCCGCGCATCTGGCCGGCGAAAAGGGCAGGCCGCGTTTCGATCTGGACGCGCTGACCGAGGCGGCAGGCGGGCATTGGCACATTCTGACCGGTTGCCGTAAAGGGCACGTTCGTCATGCGCTGGCCACCGGCGGCCCGGACGCGGCCGCCGCTGCGCTGGCCGACCTGGTGGACAGGTTCGGCGCGGCGCGGGTCAGCGTGGAGCTGACCCGGCATGGGGAACCGTGCGACGACGAGCGCAACGCCGCGCTGGCCGGCCTGGCGCCCAGGTTCGGGGTGGGCCTGGTTGCCACCACCGGCGCGCATTTCGCCCGGCCGGACCGGGGCCGGCTGGCGATGGCGCTGGGCGCGGTGCGGGCGCGCCAGTCGCTGGACGCCGCCGCCGGCCGGCTGGCTCCGCTGGGCGGCTCGCACCTGCGCTCCGGCGCGGAGATGGCCCGATTGTTCGCGGCGCATCCGGGGGCGGTGCCGGCGGCGGCCGAACTCGGCGAACTGTGCGCCTTTCCGCTGACGCTGATCGCCCCGCGGCTGCCGCCGTTTGCCGTACCGGACCCGCACACCGAGGACAGCTGGCTGCGGCAGCTCACCCTGGACGGCGCCGCCGGGCGCTACGGCCCGCCCGGGCGCGCGCCGGCTGCTTACGCCCAGATCGAACGTGAGCTGGAAGTCATTGCCCAACTGGGATTTCCGGGATACTTTCTGGTGGTCCACGACATCACCCAGTTCTGTCGGCGCAGCGGAATCCTGTGTCAGGGCAGGGGATCGGCGGCCAACTCCGCGGTCTGTTACGCCCTGGGCATCACCGCGGTCGATCCGGTGGCCAACGGGCTGCTGTTCGAGCGTTTTTTGTCCCCGGCCCGAGACGGTCCGCCCGACATCGACATCGACATCGAGTCCGACGAGCGCGAAAAGGTGATCCAGTACGTCTACGACAAATACGGTCGTGACCACGCCGCTCAGGTGGCCAACGTCATCACCTACCGGGGGCGCAGTGCCGTGCGGGACATGGCTCGCGCGCTGGGTTATTCGCCGGGGCAGCAGGACGCCTGGAGTAAGCAGCTGAGCCGATGGGGCCGGCCTGGCCGGGAGGACTCCGATCTTGCCGGCATCCCCGAACAGGTGATCGAGCTGGCCGACCAGGTCGCCGATCTGCCACGGCACCTGGGCATCCACTCCGGAGGCATGGTGATCTGTGATCGCCCGATTGCCGACGTGTGCCCGGTGGAGTGGGCCCGGATGGCCGGGCGAAGCGTGCTGCAGTGGGATAAAGATGACTGCGCGGCAATCGGTTTGGTGAAGTTCGACCTGCTGGGCCTGGGAATGCTGTCGGCATTGCACTATGCGATCGACCTGGTGGCGCAGCATTGCGGTGTCGAGGTGGATCTGGCCGCCATCGATCTGTCCGAGCCGGCGGTGTATGAGATGCTGGCGCGCGCCGACACCGTCGGGGTGTTCCAGGTCGAGTCGCGCGCGCAGATGGCCACCCTGCCACGGCTGCGCCCCAGGGTGTTCTACGACCTGGTGGTGGAGGTGGCGCTGATTCGCCCCGGGCCGATCCAAGGCGGTTCGGTGCATCCCTATATCCGTCGCCGCAACGGTATCGACCCGGTGACCTATGAGCATCCGTGTATGGCGCGAGCTCTGCACAAGACCCTGGGAATTCCGCTGTTTCAAGAACAGCTGATGACGCTGGCGGTCGATTGCGCCGGGTTCACCGCGGGCGAGGCCGACCAACTGCGCCGGGCCATGGGCTCCAAACGATCACCGGAGCGGATGCGCCGGTTGCGCGACCGGTTCTACGCCGGCATGGCGCAGTGCCACGGCATCACCGGCGAGGTGGCCGACCGGATTTACGAGAAGCTGGAAGCCTTCGCCAACTACGGATTCCCGGAGAGCCACGCGATGAGCTTCGCATCGCTGGTGTTCTACTCGGCCTGGTTCAAGCTGCACTACCCGGCGGCGTTCTGCGCCGCGCTGCTGCGGGCCCAGCCGATGGGTTTCTATTCGCCGCAGTCGCTGGTCGCCGACGCCCGCCGGCACGGCGTGGTGGTGCACCGCCCGGATGTCAACGCCAGCCTGGCGCACGCCACCTTGGCTGAGGCCGGAACGCAGGTCCGGCTGGGGCTGGGCGCTGTGCGGGGCATCGGTACCGAGCTCGCCGAGCGGCTGGTGGCCGACCGGGAGGCCCACGGTCCGTTCGCGTCGATGCTGGATCTCACTGCGCGGGTGCAGCTTTCAGTGCCACAGGTCGAGGCGCTGGCGACCGCCGGGGCGTTCGCGGGGTTCGGGGTGTCACGCCGGGAGGCGCTGTGGGCAGCCGGGTCGGCGGCGGGGCAGCGTCCCGACCGGCTGCCCGGGGTGGGTGTCGCGACGCGCACCCCGGCCCTGCCCGGCATGAGCGAGATCGAGCTGTCCGCCGCCGACGTATGGGCCACCGGGATCTCCTGCGACAGCTTCCCGACCCAGTTCCTGCGCGCCGATCTCGACGCACTCGGGGTGATCGCGGCCGGGGGCCTGAGTGCCGTCGCGGACGGTACCCGGGTGCTGGTGGCCGGAGCGGTGACCCACCGGCAACGGCCGGGGACCGCCCGCGGGGTCACGTTCATCAACCTCGAGGATGAGACCGGGATGGTCAATGTGCTGTGCACACCGGGGGTGTGGGCCCGGTATCGACGGCTGGCCCAGACCGCGACGGCGCTGCTGATCCGCGGCCGGGTGCAGAACGCCAGCGGGGCGGTCACCGTGCTGGCCGATCGGCTGGGCGCCCTGGAGCTGGCCGTGCGTTCGCGGTCCCGGGATTTCCGGTAGGAGTGCGAAAAAGGGCGGAAAATCTCGCAGCCACTACATGTTCGGCCCCTGACGGTAGTCTGCCGACATGAACCTGAACTTGTCCGCAGACGAAGTCCTGACCACCACGCGATCGGTCCGCAAGCGCCTCGATCTCGACAAGCCGGTTCCCCGTGAGGTGCTGATGGAGTGCCTGGAGATCGCGCTGCAGGCGCCCACCGGATCCAACGCCCAGGGCTGGCAGTGGATGTTCATCACCGACCCGGTCAAGAAGCAGGCGATCGCCGACATCTACCGCGCCAACGCCCTGCCTTACCTGGACCGGATAAAGCCCGACTACGGCGACGGCGATGTGCGCAGCGAGCGGATGGGACTCATCAGCGACTCGGCCCGGTACCTGGCCGAGAATCTGCAGGACGTGCCGGTGCTGATGATCCCGTGCCTGGAAGGCAAACCGGACACCGCTTCGCTGGGTTTCGGCGCCTCATTCTGGGCGTCGCTGTTCCCGGCCGCGTGGAGCTACTGCCTGGCGCTGCGCAACCGCGGACTCGGCTCCTGCTGGACCACCCTGCACCTGCTCGGCGACGGCGAGCAGCAGGCCGCCGAGATCCTCGGCATCCCGTACGAGGGCTACAGCCAGGGTGGGCTGTTCCCGATCGCCTACACCAAGGGCACCGACTTCAAACCGGCCAAGCGGCTGCCGGCCGAGCAGGTGGCGCACTGGGACACCTGGTGATGCCCGGCCTCACACCCCGCCGGTGAACCCGTGCTGGCGCCACGCCTCATAGACCGCGACCGCGGCGGCGTTCGACAGGTTCAGTGACCGCCGCCCGGCCAGCATCGGGATGCGCAGCCGCGCGGTGATGCGGGGGTCGGCCAGCGTCGCCTCGTCCAGCCCGGTGGGCTCGGGGCCGAACATCAACACGTCGCCGGGCACGTAGCGCACGTCGGTGTAGGCGGTGTGGGCTCCCGCGGTGAACGCGAACACCCGGGCCGGCCCCAGCGCCTCCCATGCCGCCGGCAGCGAGGGGTGAACCCGAACCCAGGCCAGGTCGTGATAGTCCAGACCGGCCCGCCGCAGCTTCGGCTCGGACAGGTCGAAACCCATGGGCTCCACCAGATGAAGTTCGGCACCGGTCGCCGCCACCATCCGGATCGCGTTGCCGGTGTTGGGCGGAATGCGGGGCGAATAGAACAGCACCCGGATCATGGCGTTGATCATGACAGCCCGTCGGCCTGTTTGCTCGACCGGATCGGGGCATGACACGCGCAGGTCTCGGCCAGTGTTCTGTTCAGTAAAAATTCTGGTCATGCCTACGGCTGACTGTCATACTCGACCAATTGCTATGCCGTGAATCACACCGCAACCCCGTTGGGCGGGTGCGATGTCCGGAGAGTCCGATGAATGAGGCGCAGACGGTGAATCTCAGCCGAGCGGCCGGCGAACTGGCCGCCGACCGGTGACACTCTTTGACCACCCGGACGGGGTGGGCCAGACCCAGGAGGAATCAGCCGAGGGCGGTCACACGCTGCAGGCCGCGGCGGTCAAACGCCCGTCGCGGTGGTCGGTGCGCAACTGGCCGGTGCGGTGGAAGGTGTTCGCGATCGCGCTGCTGCCGCTGGCCCTGGCCGGGCTGTTCGGCGGGCTGCGGGTCTCCGACGCGCTCGCCGAGTCCAGCGGGCTCCGGCTGGTCGCCGACCGCGCCCAGATGATCCCCGCCATCACCAACTACATGTCGGCGCTGGGCGAGGCGCTGGTGGCCGCATCCTCCGACGGGGACACCGAGGGGGCCCGGAAGAACTTCGAGAACCGCAAGTACGAGCTTGGCTCGCGGCTGGCGCACACCGACGTGGCGACCGATGTGCGGTCCGGGGTCCAGACGCTGATCGAGCGCGGCCAGGCGTTGCTGAGCGAGGTGTCGACCACCGGTATCGGGCTGCGCGACGAGGTGACCGGTTACGCACCGATCCTGCTGACCGCCGAGGAGACCATCAACGGGTCGGTGCGCGTGGACAGCGAGCGCATCCGGGCCCAAACCGCGGCGCTGAGCCGGGCCGTGGGCGCGCGCGGCCAGATGATGCTGCAGGAACTGCTGCTCAACCGCGGTGGCGAGCTTCCCGACCCGGAGCTGCGCAGCTCGATGATGACCCTGGCCGGCACCGAGCCGTCAACGCTGTTCGGCATGACTGAGGTGCTCGGCGTGGACTCCCCGGACGCCAAGTCGCTGCAACAGCAGCTGGTGACCCGGTTGTCGATCATGTCCGACCCCGAGCAGGTGCTGCCCAACAACCCGGTGCTGCGCGACTCGATCCGCACCACCGACGAGATCGCTTCCCGGCTGATCAGCCAGAACACCGTGGCGGTGACCTCGGCGGTGCAGGATCGGGCCGCCGACCGGCGCGCCGCCGCCGTGCGCGACATCGTGCTGGTGCTGGCCGCGATCGCCGCCACGCTGCTGGCGGTGTGGCTGGTGGCCCGCTCGCTGGTGCGCCCGCTGCGCACCTTGCGCGACAGCGCGCTCAAGGTCGCCCACTCCGATCTCGAGCAGGAGATCGCCCGGCTGCGGGCCGGTGAGTCCGGCTCGGAGCGCGACCCCGACCCGCTGCCCGTCTACACCACTGAGGAAGTGGGGCAGGTGGCCCATGCCGTCGACGAGCTGCACGCCCAGGCACTGCTGCTGGCCGGCGACGAGGCCCGGCTGCGGCGCCTGGTCAACGAGATGTTCGAGACGATGTCGCGGCGCAACCGGTCGCTGGTGGACCAGCAGTTGGCCCTGATCGACCGGCTGGAGCGCAACGAGGACGACCCGGACCGGCTCGAGAGCCTGTTCCGACTCGACCACCTGGCCGCCCGGATGCGGCGCAACGGCGCGAACCTGCTGGTGCTCGCCGGTGCGCGGGCGCCGCACGAACGGGGCCGGCCGGTTGCGCTGGCGACCCTGATCAGCGCGGCCGCCTCGGAGGTGGAGGGCTACGAGCGGGTGCAGACGGTGCTGGTGCCCGACGCCACCGTGATCGGCGCCGCCGCGGCCGACTGCGTGCACCTGCTCGCCGAACTGATCGACAACGCGCTGCGATACTCGGCGCCCACGGAGCCGGTGCGGGTGGTCGCCGGTTTCGAGAACGACGGCGGGGTGGTGGTCGAGGTGGTCGACGCCGGATTGGGGATGACCGACGCCGACCTGCGGATGGCCAACATGCGCCTGGCGGCCGGCGGGGACTTCAGCCCGGAGAACGCCCGCCACATGGGCCTGTTCGTGATCTCCCGGCTGGCGGCCCGGCACCACATCGAGGTCCGGCTGTTCCCGGCGTCGCAGGGGGCCCGCGGCATCACCGCCGAGGTGTACCTGCCCCCGCACCTGCTGACCCCCCGAGCCGTCGAGGAACCCGCGCCGGCCGCACCGCAGGACCGCTTCGCCGAGCCGCCGCCACCCCCGATGCCCGCCGAGCCGGACGAGCCCTACGAGCCGGACGAGCACCGTGCGCCGGTCGCGGTTGCCGAACCCGGCCCGTCGTTGTTGCCGCAGCGCAGCCCGGGGTCCAGCGGTATCACCGCGGGGCAGCCACCGCCGGCCGCCGCACCGCAGGCGCGCCGTGAGCCGCCGCAGACCTGGTGGGAACCCGACGAAGAAGCCGCGGCCGAAGCGCCCGAGCCGCAGCACCCACCCGAACCGGCCGGCGAAACGTTCACTCCGGCCGACACATCGGGATTTTTTGCGGCCCGGGCCAAGGCCGGCGGAACGGCCCCCGAATCCGATTCGATCTATCAGAGGATGCTCGCCGAATCCGCGGGCATCGACCCGAACGAGCCCGGGCTGCGCGCCGACCTGGACTGGCAGACGGTGTGGGACCACGGCTGGTCGGTGGCGGCCGATGTGGAGAACGTGCCGGTCACCGCCCACACCGAACACGGCCTTCCGGTCCGGGAGCCCGGCGCCCGGCTGGTTCCCGGCTCGGCCGCGCCGGACGAGCCGCCGACGGCCGCCGCCGGCACCCCTGCCCCGGCACCCGATCCCGGTGATCCCGAACAGCCGGTAACATCCAACGGCGCGCCCGCCGCACCCGCTGATGCGCCACCGGAACGCGACCCCGCGGCGATCCGCGCTTCGATCAACAGCCACTTCGGCGGGGTCCGGGCCGCACGATCGCACGTCCGGGACCACGGTCCCGGCACCGACCAGGGACAGAACCAGCAATGACTTTCCCCACCGAGCCCACCGGACACCGCCGTAGCGCCGACGTCTCCCTGGACTGGCTGGTGTCGAACTTCGCCCGCGAGGTCCCCGGGGTGTCGCACGCGGTGCTGGTGTCCGTCGACGGCCTGACCGTCGCGGCCAGCGAGCACCTGCCCACCGAGCGGGCCGACCAGTTGGCCGCCGTCGCGTCCGGCCTGGCCAGCCTGGCAACCGGTGCGTCGCAGCTGTTCGAGGGTGGCCGGGTACTGCAGTCGGTGGTGGAGATGGAGCACGGCTATCTGCTGCTGATGCGGGTCGGGGACGGCTCGCACCTGGCGACGCTGGCGAGCACGACCAGTGACATCGGGCAGATCGGTTATGAGATGGCGATCCTGGTGGAACGGGTCGGAGCAGTGGTCCAGTCGTCGCGTCGTGCGGCCCCGTCGCGGGGAACCCCCGCGGGAGGTGCCGGTGAATGATGACGGACAGCCCCGCGGGGTGGGCGCGCCGGGACGCGCCGCAGCCGGCGGAACCTGAGGCCAACTTGGTGCGTCCCTATACGCTGACCGCCGGCAGAACCCACACCGACGTTCCGTTGCCGCTGGAAGCCCCGGTGCAGGCGCTGCCGACGGCCCAGCCCCATCAATGGCCGCTCAGCGATCCCCGTGGGCGGATCGTCGAACTGTGTCAGGCGGCTCCGTCGGTCGCCGAGATCTCCGCTCGGCTGAACCTGCCCCTGGGCGTGGCCCGCGTCCTGGTGGGGGACCTGGTCACGTCGGGATACCTTCGGGTGCGTGCCACACTGACCGAGTCATCCACCCGCGACGAACGCCGAGACCTGATAGGAAGGACGCTTCGTGGCCTACGAGCGCTCGGATAGGCTCCCGGACAGGCCGGCAGCCCCGAAAGGCGCGGCCTCGACGAAGATCGTCATCGCGGGTGGATTCGGAGTCGGCAAGACCACGTTCGTCGGCACGGTCTCCGAGATCATGCCGCTGCGCACCGAGGCGCTGGTCACCGACGCCTCGCTCGGTGTCGATGGCCTGGAGGCCACGCCGGACAAGCGGACCACCACGGTGGCGATGGATTTCGGCCGCATCACGCTCGCCGACGACCTGGTGCTGTACCTGTTCGGCACACCCGGCCAGCGCCGATTCTGGTTCATGTGGGACGACCTGGTCCGCGGGGCGATCGGCGCCGTCATTCTGGTGGACTGCCGCCGGCTGGAAGACAGCTTCGCCGCGGTCGACTTCTTCGAGCACCGCAATCTGCCTTTTCTGATCGCGGTCAACGAGTTCGACGGCGCGCCGCGTTACCCGGCCGCCGCGGTGCGCCAGGCCCTGGCGCTGCCCGAGGCCATCCCGGTGATCAGCGTGGACGCGCGCGACCCGCGCTCGGCCCGCGACGCCCTCATCGCGATCAGCGAATACGCGTTGTCCACCCTGGCGCCGCAGGCTTGAGCGCGGCCCTGGAATGGTCCGGGCGCGAGTTTTCCGGCCACGACTTTCGCGATGCGGATCTCGCGGAGTTGCGCACCGAGCGGGTGGTGTTCGACGACTGCGACTTCACCGGCGCCGACCTGCGCGCTTCGGTGCACCGGGGGTCGGCGTTCCGCAATTGCCGTTTCGAGCGGACCTCGTTGTGGCACGCGCAGTTCTTCGGCTGCAGCATGCTCGGCTCGCAATTCGTGCAGTGCCGAATGCGCCCGCTGGTGGTCGAGGAGGTGGACTTCACCCTGGCCGGGCTCGGTGGCGCCGACCTGCGGGAGCTGGATCTGAGCGGCTGCCGGCTGGCCGAGGCCAACCTGGTGGAGGCAGATCTGCGCAAGGCGGTGCTGCGGGGCGCCGACCTGAGGGGGGCACAGACCTTCGGGACCCGGCTGGACGAGGCCGACCTGCGGGGCGCGCGGGTGGACCCGACCTTGTGGACCACCGCAACACTGACCGGAACGCGGATCGACCTGGTGCAGGCGCTGACCTATGCGGCTGCCCACGGGCTGCGCATCGACGGCGAGCAGGACCCTGCGGCTAGCGCTTGAGCCGGATCTTCCACCACACCCCGGTGGTGTAGAGCACCGAGAGCAGGCAGATCATGCCCATGTCGCGCAGCCAGGTGCCCGTGGTGTGGTTCCACAACTGGTCCTTGGGCACCTGCGGCACATTGACCACCGTGTTCAAATCGACCGTCGAGGCGCCCGCCGCATAGCCCCAGCGCGCCGGGGTCAGCCAGGACAACTGGTCGAGCCCCATCCGGCCGCCGACGGGGATCATGCCGCTGGACAGCACCAGCTGCGACATGATCGACACCACCAGCATCGGCATGATCTGCTCGTTGGACTGGGCGAACGACGACAGCAGCAGCCCGAGCAGCGCTGAGGCCACGCAGGTCCCGGCCACCGTCAGGAACAGCTCGAAGTTCGCGCTGCCGAACAGCAGCGCACCCTGGGTCGGCCCGCCCTTGCCCAGCACCACGATGGTGGTCGCGATCGCGGCCTGCACCGTGGCGAACGCGCAGAACACCGCGACCTTGGCCATGAGGTAGGCGGTGGTGGACAGGCCCACCGCCTGTTCTCGCTTGAAGATGGGCCGTTCGCCGATCAGATCTCGGATGGTCAGCGCGGTGCCCATGAACACCGCGCCGATATTGAGCAGCACCATGACGTAACGCGGTTCGGTGGGTGCGTCAGGCCCGGGCATCCCCAGCCCGTGGCTGCCCTCCACGGTCAGCGACAGCAGTCCGACGATGAACGGCAGCAGCGCCAGGAAGACCGAGTAGCCGCGATCGGAGATCACCAGGCGAATCTGGCGGCGCGCGATCGTCGACAGCTGTTTGAGCACGTTGGTGGCCGGTGGGCTGCCGAGATCACTGGGGGGCGTGGCCGGGTCCGGGGCGGCGCGCCGATTGCCTTCGCGCTCCAGGAAGCGCCGGTTGGCTTCGTCGGGGTCGGCGCCGACGTTGGCGAAGATGTCGGCCCAGTTGCGGGTGCCCAGCGCGCTTTCCACCTGGTCGGGCGGGCCGATGAACGCGGTCTTGCCGCCGGGTGCCATCAGCAGGATCTGGTCGCAGACATCGAGGTAGGAGGTCGAGTGGGTGACCACCAGCACCACGCGACCGGCGTCGGCCAGGGACCGCAGCATCAGCATCACCTGGCGGTCCAGGGCGGGGTCCAGCCCTGAGGTGGGTTCGTCGAGGAGCAGCAGCGACGGTCCGGTCAGCAGCTCCAGGGCCACCGACGCGCGCTTGCGCTGACCGCCGGAGAGCTTGTCGACCCTGGTGTCGGCGTGCTTGGTCAGTTCGAGTTCTTCCAGGACCCGTGCCACGGCCTGGTCGCGGTCGGCCTGGCTGCTGTCGGGCGGCAGCCGAAGCTCGGCGGCGTAGCCCAATGCCTGGTTGACCGTCAGCTGGCGGTGCACCACGTCGTCCTGGGGCACCATCCCGATCCGGCTGCGCAGCGACGCGTATTCGGTGTGGATGTTGTGACCCTCGAAGGTGATCGATCCCTTGCTGGGGCGCGTGTAGCCGGCGATCAACCGGGCCAGCGTCGTCTTGCCCGCCCCGGAGCCGCCGATGATCGCGGTCAGGGTGCCCGGCCGGGCGGTCAGCGACACGTCGTTGATCAGGCGCTTGCCGCCCTCGACGTCGAAGCACAGGTCGCGGGCCTCCAAGCCGCCCGCGCGGCCGGCGGCCTCGGTGCGCCGCTGCAGGGTGCCGCCGGTGAACTCCAGGTCGACGTTGCCGATGGTGACGATGTCGCCCTCGGTCAGGATCGCCGAGCCGATCCGGACACTGTTGACGAAGGTTCCGTTGATGCTGCGGCTGTCCCGGATCTCGGTGCCCAGCGGGGTGGGAACCAGCATGGCGTGGTGCCGGGAGGCCAGCACATCGGAGATCACGATGTCGTTGTCGGTGGCGCGGCCGATGGTCAGCGCCCCGGCCGGCGCGTTCGGCGCCGAGGCCGACGACGGGCGCAGGATGTCGACCATCCGGGTGGCGATGTTGCCCGCGTCCGGGGGTGTCGACGACACCGGTGCCATCCGGGTGGCCGGCTGGTGCGGCGGGAACACCTCCGCCGGGGCTGCCGCCGGCGCATAGCCGGGGCGCAGCGCCGCGTCTGCGGCCGGGCCCAGCGGAGCGGGCTGGTAGGCCGGTGGCCGCGGCGGTGCCGGCGGTGGCGGCGGTGGCGGATACGGTGCCGGTCCGGTCGGCGGCCGGTACGGCGGCGGCTGCACGTGCCCGGCCGAGCGCGGCTCGGCGGCCGGCACGGGGCGGCTCGGCGGCGGGGCCGGCCGGCCCGGGCGCGCGATGCCCGGTTGCGGAACCTGGATCGAGACGGTCTGCGGCGGCCGGCCGGCGTGGCCCTGGTGCCGGCCTATTTCGAAGGACAGCCGGGGCCCGTCCGGGTTGCCCAGGTTGACGGCCTGTCCGTCGCGGATATCCACGACCGGCACCCGCTGTCCGTTGACGTAGATCCCGTTCAAGGAGCCGTTGTCGATCCCGAGCCACCGGCCCTGTTCGAAGCGCAGCAGCAGGTGCGCCCGCGAGACCAGCGGATGGGGGATACGGACGTCGGCCCGCAGATCACGCCCGATAACCACGTCGTGGCCAGCGGAGAACGTGCCTTGCGACCCGTCGTAGCGGACGGTCAGCACCGGCGGGGCTGGGTGACTCATCGAGTCAACTCTAGCGAGTTGCGTCCGGTGCGCCGGTAATGACGCATTGCGTGCGTCGGTAGATCGTCGGCATGCACCGGTTGCAGTGGATGCAGTGCGACTGCGTCGACGGCTCCGCGGCGATCCGGTTGACCAGGTCCGGCTCGGCCAGCAACGCCCGGGCCATCGCGACGAATTCGAAGCCCTCGGCCATGGCCTTATCCATCGTGGCGCGGTTGGTGATGCCGCCCAGCAGGATCAGCGGCATCGAGAGCTCGGCGCGGAACAGCCGGGCGTTGTCCAGCAGATAGGCGTCGGTGTAGGGGTAGTAACGCAGGAACTTCTTGCCGGTCAGGCGCATACCCCAGCTCAACGGCGGGGGAAAGACGCCGGCGAATTCCTTCACCGGGGCGTCCCCGTGGAACAGGTACATCGGATTGACCAGCGAGCTGCCGGCGGTCAACTCCAGCGCGTCCAGGCCGCCGTCGTCCTGCAGCCACTTCGCAGTGGTCAGCGCCTCGTCGAGGCTGATACCTCCGCGGACCCCGTCGGTCATGTTCAGTTTGGCTGTCACCGCGATCTGTCCGCCGACCGCGCGGTGCACCGCCGCCACGATGCCACGGGCGACCTTGGCCCGGTTGGCCAGCGATCCGCCGAACTCGTCGGAGCGCCGGTTGATCAGCGGACTGAGAAACGAACTCGCCAGATAGTTGTGGCCGAGATGGATCTCGACGGCGTCGAACCCGGCGTCGAGGGCGTAGCGGGCGGCGTCGGCGTGCTGGGCGATCACCTCGTCGATGTCGTCGCGGGTGGCCTTCTTGGCGAAGCGCATGCCGATCGGGTTGAAGAACCGCACCGGGGCCAGGGCGCGCGCGCCGTTGGAGCGCGCGTCGGCGACCGGTCCGGCGTGGCCGATCTGGGCGCTGGCCAGGGCACCCTCGGCGTGCACGGCGTCGGTGAGCCGCCGCAGTCCGGCGACCGCCTCGGGGCGCATCCACAGCCCGTCGTTGGAGGTGCGTCCGCCACGGGAGACCGCGCAGTAGGCCACCGTCGTCATGCCGACCCCGCCGGCGGCCGGCAGCCGGTGGTATTCGATGAGGTCGTCGGAGACCAGCGCATCAGGCGTGCGGTTCTCGAACGTCGCGGCCTTGATGATCCGGTTGCGCAGCGTTATCGGACCGAGTTTGGCGGGACTGAAGACGTCGGGAGCAGCCATAGCGGGAGCCTACAAGCGGCACGCCGGCGTGGCCGCTCTGGTGGTGCCCAAGACGTGGGGTGGGCGCATACGACGGGCCGCAACCCGGCGGCTCCATGCCACAATGTGCGGCGTGGGTGCGATGACGTTGGACGGCAAGGCCACGCGCGACGAGATTTTCGTCGACCTTCAGGCTCGGGTGGCGGCGCTGTCCGCCGCCGGGCGCACACCCGGGCTGGGCACCATCCTGGTGGGCGACGACCCCGGCTCGCAGGCCTACGTACGCGGCAAGCACGCCGACTGCGCCAAGGTCGGCATCAATTCGATACGCCGCGATCTGCCGGCCGATGCCAGCCCGGCCCAGCTGAACGACACCATCGACGAGCTCAACGCCAACGACGAGTGCACCGGCTACATCGTGCAGCTGCCGCTGCCCAAGCACCTGGACGAGAACGCCGCACTCGAGCGCGTCGACCCGGCCAAGGACGCCGACGGGCTGCACCCGACCAACCTGGGCCGGCTCGTGCTCGGTACCCCGGCGGCGCTGCCGTGCACGCCGCGCGGGATCGTGCACCTGCTGCGCCGTTACGAGGTGCCGATCGCCGGCGCCCACGTGGTGGTGATCGGACGCGGCGTGACGGTGGGGCGGCCGTTGGGGCTGTTGCTGACCCGACGGTCGGAGAACGCGACCGTGACGCTGTGCCACACCGGAACTCGTGACCTGCCGGCGCTGACCCGCCAGGCCGACATCATCGTCGCCGCGGTCGGGGTGCCGCACATGCTGACCGCCGACATGGTGCGCCCGGGCGCGGCCATTGTCGATGTCGGGGTGTCGCGCACCGACGCGGGCCTGGTCGGCGACGTTCACCCCGACGTGTGGGAGGTGGCCGGCCACGTGTCGCCCAACCCCGGCGGGGTGGGGCCGCTGACTCGGGCGTTCCTGCTGACCAACGTCGTGGAACGGGTCGAGAGCACGCTATGAAGCTCGCAGCTGTCCGCAGGGTGATCGCCGCACAGTGGCCGATCCTGCTGGTCGGCCTGATCTTCACCGCCGCGTTCGTACTGGTCGGAGCGAATTTCTGGCGGCGCGGTGCGCTGCTGATCGGGATCGGGACCGGGGTGGCGGCCATGTTGCGACTGGTCCTTTCCGAGGACCGCGCGGGTCTGCTGGTGCTGCGGGACCGGGGCCTGGACTTCGCCACGATGACCACGGCGGCCACGGTGATGCTCTACGTGGCCGCGACGATCGACCCGCTCGGGACCAGCTAGCCCTTTTATTTACCGCCCCCGACAATTGTTGTCGCCGCGGGTAATTCGGCCACCGCCGATCTCAATTTGAGTGCCGGTGGCGGGTTTGACTGTTTCGTCGCCGGGGAATCCGTGTCTCCGGTCGTCCGGTATCGGTCGGCCGTGTTGGCGAGGGTGCCGGGGCCCACGATCACGGCGCAACGACATCCCGCCCAGACCGGACGCCCGCACCCCCGCGGAGGAAAAGATGAGCGACGTCGAACTGGCCCCGGATATCGACCACATCAAGTCGCACTATGACCGTTCCAACGAATTCTTTCGGCTGTGGCTGGACCCCACCATGACGTACAGCTGCGCATACTTCGAGCGCGACGATATGACGCTGGAAGAGGCCCAGATGGCCAAGGTGGACCTGGCGCTGGGCAAGCTGGGGCTGCAGCCCGGGATGACCCTGCTCGACATCGGGTCCGGCTGGGGATCCACCATGCGCCGGGCCGTCGACACCTACGACGTCAACGTCATCGGGCTGACCTTGAGTGAAAACCAAGTGGCCCATTGCGAACAGAAATTCGCCGAGATGGACAGTCCGCGCTCCAAACAGGTGCGTCTGCAGGGCTGGGAGGAATTCGACGAACCGGTGGATCGCATCGTGTCGCTGGGAGCCTTCGAGCATTTCGCCGACGGAGTCGGCACCTACGAGCGCTACGACGACTTCTTCACCATGTGCCACCGCGTCCTGCCCGACGACGGTGTGATGCTGCTGCACTCGATCGTGGTGCCCACCGCCGAAGAGGGGGAGCAGCGCGGACTGAAGAAGACGATGTCGCTGCTGCGTTTCATCCACTTCATCCTGACCGAGATCTACCCCGGCGGGCGACTGCCCCAGATATCGACGGTGGACGAGCACGCGACCCGCTGCGGCTTCTCGATCACCCGCCACCACCTGATCGGCTCGAACTATGTGCGCACCCTCGACACCTGGGCCAAAGCGCTCGAAGCGCACAAAGACCAAGCCGTCGAACTCAAAGGCGAGCAGACCTACGAGACGTTCTTGAAGTACCTGACGGGCTGCCGGGAGTTGTTCCGGGACGGCTACACCGACGTGTGCCAGTTCACGATGGAAAAGGCAGCGGTATAAGAGATCTAGCGAAGGCAAGGTGACGCAGATGGTCGATCTCAGGCCGTACTACGAAGAATCCCAAGCGGCATACGACATCTCCGACGACTTCTTCTCGCTGTTCCTCGACCCGACGATGGCCTACACGTGCGCCTACTTCGAGCGCGACGACATGAGCCTTGAGGAAGCCCAGAACGCGAAGTACGACTTGGCGTTACGCAAACTCGACCTCGAACCGGGAATGACCGTGCTGGACATCGGCTGCGGGTGGGGGGCAGGCCTGGTGCGGGCGGTGACGCAATTCGACGTCAACGTCATCGGTATCACGCTCAGCCGCAGCCACTGCGCGTGCAGCGCCGCCAAGCTGGCATCGCTGGATACCGAACGCCGTGCCGAGGCCCGCCTGCAGGGCTGGGAGGAGTTCGACGAGAAGGTCGACCGGATCTTCACCATCGAGGCGTTCGACGCGTTCAAAAAGGAGCGCTACGCCGCGTTCTTCGAACGTGCCCGGGAGATTCTGCCCGACGACGGCCGGATGCTGGTCCACAGCATATTCACCTACCCCCAGACCCATTGGCGCGAGCACGGCATCAAAGTGACGATGAGCGACCTGCGCTTCGTCCGGTTCCTGGGCCGGGAGATCTTTCCCGGCGGACAGATGGCCGGCCTCGACGACATCTACGAATACTCCCGGGACGCCGGCTTCCATTTGGCGGACACGTTTTTCATGCCCGAACACTACGTGCGGACCCTGGACATCTGGGCGGGCAAGCTGCGCGACAATCGCGAGCGCGCCATCGCCGTGCAGTCCGAAGAAGTCTACGAGCGCTATCTGCGCTACCTGACCGGCTGTGCCGACCTCTTTCGCAGGGGAATCAGCAATGTCGGCCAATTCCTCTTGACCAAGTAGCCGTTCGGAAGCAGAGGCGCTCACATGGCCCGACACACCCGGCTTTCCACCGGAAACGGCCTCCCCGAGGTCGTCGTCACCGGTGTCGCGATGACCACCGCGCTGTCCCCGGACGCCGAGGAGACCTGGAAGAAACTCCTGGACGGCCAGAGCGGCATTCGCAGACTCGACGACCCTTTCGTCGAGCGGTTCGACCTCCCGGTGCGTATCGGCGGGCATCTGCTGGAGGACTTCGACCACGAACTGAACCGCAAGGAACTGCACCGGCTCTCCTACCTGCAGAAGATGGCGGTCATCCTGGGCCGCCGGGTCTGGGCGAATGCCGGCGCGCCGGAAGTGGACCCGCGCCGGCTGCTGGTGTCGATCGGCACCGGTCTGGGCTCACCGGAGGAACTTGTCTGGGGATACCAGGGCATGGTCGAAAGCGGCATGAGGGGCGTTTCGCCGCTGGGGGTGCAGAAGTACATGCCCAATGCCGCCGCCGCCGCCGTCGGGCTGGAGCGCGGCGCGAAAGCCGGTGTGTTCACCCCGATCTCGGCGTGCGCCTCCGGCGCCGAGGGTATCGCCCAAGCCTGGCGCAACATCGTCCACGACGAGGCCGACATCGCGATCTGTGGCGGAGTCGAGACCAAGATCGAGGCCGTTCCCATCGCCGGATTCGCCGCGATGCGCATCGTGTTGTCGACCACCAACGATGACCCGGCGGGCGCCTGCCGGCCGTTCGACGCCGAGCGCAACGGGTTCGTCTTCGGCGAGGCGGGGGCGTTGCTGGTCATCGAGACCCTGGCGCACGCCAAGGCGCGTGGCGCCACGATTCTGGGCCGGTTGATGGGCGCCGGGATCACCTCGGACGGCTACCACATCGTGGCGCCCGATCCGACGGGGGAGCGGGCCGGGCACGCCATCAGCCGGGCGATCGAGCTTGCCGGGCTGGACCCCACCGATATCGACCACGTCAACGCGCATGCGACCGGAACCAGAATCGGCGACCTCGCCGAGGCCCAGGCGATCAACAACGCCATGGGAGCCCACCGGCCCGCGGTGTACGCACCGAAGTCGGCGCTGGGGCATTCGGTCGGCGCGGTGGGGGCGGTGGAGTCGATCCTCACCGTTCTGGCGTTGCGGGACGGCGTTGTCCCGCCGACGCTCAACCTGCGCCATCTGGACCCGGAGATCGACTTGGACGTCGTCGCCACCGAGGCACGAACCGGCGACTACCACTTCGCGATCAGCAATTCCTTCGGGTTCGGCGGGCACAACGTGGCGCTGGCGTTCGGAAAGTACTAGGGACCTAAGAAAGTACCGGGGAGGGGGACGCTTTCGGCTGCCAGCCGAGGGCGCATTGCTATGGGAAAGAAGCTGATACCGCATTTCGAGGACGTGCAGGCCCATTACGACCTGTCCGACGATTTCTTCCGGCTGTTTCTCGATCCCAGCCAGACTTACAGTTGCGCCTACTTCGAGCGCGACGACATGACGCTCGAGCAGGCGCAGCTCGCCAAGATCGATCTGGCGCTCGGCAAGCTCGGCCTGCAGCCCGGCATGACGCTGCTCGACGTCGGCTGCGGCTGGGGTGCCACCATGCGCCGTGCCGTGGAAGCATACGACGTCAACGTGACCGGGCTGACCTTGAGCAAAAATCAAGCGGCCCATGTGGAGTCGATGTTCGCGTCGATGGACAGCGGGCGTAGCAGGCGAGTGCTGTTGGAGGGTTGGGAGAACTTCGGCGAACCCGTCGACCGGATCGTGTCCATCGGTGCCTTCGAGCACTTCGGCCACGAACGTTACGACGACTTCTTCGCTATGGCCTACGCCGCTTTGCCGGACGACGGGGTGATGCTGCTGCACACCATCACCGGGCTCACCGGGCAGCAGATGGTCGATCGTGGCATGCCGCTGACGTTCTCGATGGCCCGCTTCATCAAGTTCATCGTGACCGAGATCTTCCCGGGTGGGCGGCTTCCCACCATCGAGATGGTCGAGGACCATGCGGCCCGAGCGGGATTCACCCTGACCCGGAGGCATTCGCTGCAGCCGCACTATGCCAGGACCCTCGACTGCTGGGCGGCGGCGCTGGAGAGCAACAGGGACCGGGCCGTGCAAATCCAGGGCCAGGAGGTCTACGACCGCTACATGCACTATCTGACCGGTTGCGCCAACGGCTTTCGCACGGGATACATCGACGTCAATCAGTTCACGTTGCAGAAGTAGGCCGGCGATGACGGACCCTTCCGGCGCCAGGACGTTGCGGCCGCACTTCGCCGACGTCCAGGCCCACTACGACCTGTCCGACGACTTCTTCGCGTTGTTCCAAGACCCGACACGCACCTACAGCTGTGCCTATTTCGAGCCGCCGGAGCTGTCGCTGGAGCAGGCCCAGACCGCGAAGATCGACCTCAATCTCGAAAAGCTCGATCTGCGGCCGGGCATGACGCTGCTCGACATCGGCTGCGGCTGGGGATCGACCATGAAGCGCGCGGTGGAGGCCCACGACGTCAACGTCATCGGCCTCACGCTGTCGAAGAACCAGCACGCCCACACGCAGCGACTGCTCGACGCCGTCGACACCGAGCGCGAGCGCCGGGTGCTGCTGCACGGGTGGGAGGAGTTCGACCAACCCGTCGACCGGATCGTCTCCATCGAGGCGTTTGAGCATTTCGGTCACGAACGCTATGACGACTTCTTCGCCCGCTGCTTCCAGATGCTGCCGCCCGACGGGCGAATGACGATCCAGAGCAGCGTCAGCTACCACCCGTATGAGCTGAACGCGCGGGGCAAGAAGCTCACCTTCGAGACCGCGCGGTTCATCAAGTTCATTCTCACCGAGATATTTCCCGGGGGGCGGTTGCCCACCACGGACATGATGGTGCAACACGGCCAGAAGGCTGGTTTCGTGGTGCCCGAAGCACTGTCGCTGCGGCCGCACTACATCAAGACGCTCGGGATCTGGGCCGATGCGCTGGAAGCCAACAGGGCCGCGGCCGTCGAGATCCAGTCCGAAGAGGTCTACCAACGCTACCTGAAGTATCTGCGCGGCTGCGAGCACTACTTCATCGACGAAGTTCTCGACGTCAGCCTGGTCAGCTACCTCAAGCCCGGGGCCGAGCCCGGTTAGGCCGGGGGAGTCGGCGCTATCGGCCCGGGAAGGCCGGGAACGCCCCGGCGAGGCCGGGGATGCCCATCGGCAGACCGGGGATCTGGGGCAGGTCCGGAATCTGACCGCTGGCCAGCTGGGACAGCATCTGCGGGCAGTAGATCTGAACCGCGATCTCGGTGAACATCTGCGCCATCTGCGGGGACATGGCGGGCCCGCCCCCCAGGCCGGTGACCGGAGCGGCCACCGAGGCCGCCCTGCCGGCGGGTTCGGTGAGTTTCGGGCACACTGACTGCCCCAGCGCCGCCGTGGCCGCCGGGTCGCCCACCGGGATGCCCGCCACGGACAGATCCGTCAAAAACGTGGTGTCGACCGGGCTGGCCTGCGCCGGGGCCGCCAAGCCCGCGGTGGCGATCAAGCCCGCTAAGCCGGTCACCGCACCCGCCCTGATCCCGAAGCCTGGCATAGGTCCCCCGTCCGGTCGTTCGGCGCCGAGCGGTGCGCGGAAAGTATCCGAACGTTGTTGTTGAAATCCTGCATCAAAACCGTCACAGCCACGAGACGCCCCGGTCACGGTTTGCCTACGGCCTGCGGAGGGCGACTCGGGAGGGGGCCTAGTGCGAGCGGCCTAGTGCAGCGTCGCCCGCGTACACACGGTGATGTAGGGCAGGGCGAGGCCGGTGGACCCGACCAGCGCGGGATGGGTGGCCAGCAGGTTGCGCACCTGGTCCAGGGTCTTGGTGCGCACCGCGTCCGGCGAGGTGATGCAGTAACTGCGGGAGGCGACCAGGTCGATCAGGGCCTGCGGCGTCAGGTAGTTGGTCCACTCCACCTGATGGCTTTCGATGTCGCCGAACGGAGCGGGCAGGCTCACCCCCGCGTCGACCACGTCGCGGGCATCCTCGCGGCCGATGATCGTCCCCAGTTCCTTGACCCAGCCCAGCCGTTCGTCGCGGGTGTTCCACACCAGGCCGAGGCGGCCGCCGGGCCGCAGCACCCGGACCAGCTCCGGAATGGCCCGGCTGGGGTCGAACCAGTGCCAGGCCTGGGCCACCAGCACCGCGTCGACGCTGTTGTCGGGCAGCGGGATCTGCTCGGCGGAACCCAGCAGCGCCGGGGTCCCCGGCAGGGCGCTGGCCAGCACCTCGAGCATTTCGGCGATCGGGTCCACCGCCACCACGTTCAGGCCGCGCTCCACCAGGCGCGCGGTGAGCTTGCCGGTGCCGGCACCCAGGTCCAGGACGTCGCGGGCTCCCGGCGGCAGCAGCCAGTCGATCGCCTCCGGGGGATACGACGGGCGGCCCCGCTCATAGGCGGCGGCTTGGGAGCCGAACGACAGGGAGCGGTCGCGGCGGCCCGGCTCAGACGGGCTCACCGGCGGCGGTCCCGGGACGTGCTCGCCAGATCCAGGGTGTGACGGATCAGTTCGCCGACCCGGCCGGTCTCCAGCAGGAAGCCATCGTGCCCGGCGTCGGACTCCACCACCTGCAGCCCGTCGCAGCCGGGCAGCAGCTCGGCCAGCTCCGCCTGCAGCCGCAGCGGATACAGCCGGTCCGAGGTGATTCCGGCGACCACCGCCGGAACGGGACAGCCGCGCAATGCCGCGGCCACCCCGCCGCGTCCGGCCCCCACGTCGAAGCTCGACAGGGAATCGGTCAGGGTCACATAGCTGCCCGCGTCGAACCGCGCCACGAGCTTCTCGCCCTGATGTTCCAGGTAGCTCTGCACGGCGTAGCGGCCGCCGGCGGCTGGGTCCTCACCGTCCTGGGCGGCATTGGCGAACCGCCGGTCCAGTTCGGTCTCGCCGCGGTAGGTCAGATGCGCGATCCGACGGGCGATCGCCAGCCCGGTTTCGGGACTGCGGCCGGTGCCGTGGTAGTCGCCGCCCTGCCAGTCCGGGTCGGCCTTGATGGCCGCGATCTGGGTGCTCTGCGTGCCGATCTGGTCGGCGGTCGCGCGAGCACCGACGGCCAGCAGCAGGCCCGCACCCACCCGATCGGGGTGGCCGACCATCCACTCCAGCCCGCGGGCGCCGCCCATCGAACCACCCAGCACGGCGGCTACCTCGGTGATGCCCAGTGCCCCCAGCGCGGCGATGTCGGCCCGGACCTGGTCGCGAATGGTGATCGCGGGAAACCGGGAACCCCAGGGCTTCCCGTCGCGGGCCAGCGATCCCGGCCCGGTCGACCCGCGACAGCCGCCCAGCACGTTGGTGGCCACCGCGCACCAGCGGTCGGTGTCTATCGGGGCGCCGGGACCGATCACGCCGTCCCACCAGCCCGCGGTGGGGTGCCCCGGCCCGGCCGGTCCGCTGACATGAGAATCCCCGGTCAGCGCGTGGAGCACCATGACGACGTTGTCGCGCTGGGGCGACAGCTCGCCCCAGCGCTGCACCGCGATGTGCACGTCATCGAGCACCGCGCCGCTGTCCAACGTCAGCGACCCGATGGCGACCACGCCGGTCTCACCCTCGGCTGGCAGGAGCTGCCGGGGCACGTCGGAGACCGTCACCGGGGACCGCCTCAACGGGCCGCCAGCGACGCGCCGTCCAGCTGCGCCGAGGCCGCCGCGAAGCCGAGCTCCAGGTCGGCCAGGATGTCCGCGATGCCCTCGATGCCCACCGCCAGCCGAACCAGGCCGGGGGTCACACCGCTGGCCAGCTGCTCTTCGGCGCTGAGCTGGGCGTGGGTGGTCGACGCCGGGTGGATCACCAGCGAGCGCACATCGCCGATGTTGGCGACGTGGCTGTGCAGCACAAGTGCGTCGACGAACGCCTTGCCGGCCTCGACACCGCCCGCGAGCTCGAACGAGAGCACGCCGCCGACGCCCTTGGGAGCCAGCTGCTGGGCCCGTGCATGCCACGGCGAGCTGGGCAGTCCGGCGTAGTTGACGCTCAGCACGTCGTCGCGGGCTTCCAGGAACTCCGCGACCTGCTGGGCGTTGGCCACGTGCCGTTCCACCCGCAGGCTCAGCGTCTCCAGGCCCTGGGCGATCAGGAAGGAGTTGAAGGGGGAGATCGCCGAACCCAGGTCGCGCAGCAACTGCACGCGGGCCTTGAGTGCGAATGCCGGCGCGCCCAGGTCGGCGAAGACCACCCCGTGGTAGCTCGGGTCGGGTGTGGTGAAACCGGGGTGGCGGCCCTGGGTCCAGTCGAAGTTCCCGCCGTCGACGATCACGCCGCCGATCGCCGAGCCGTGCCCACCCAGGTACTTGGTGGCCGAGTGCACCACGATGTCGGCGCCGTGGGCCAGCGGCTGGATCAGATACGGGGTGGCGACGGTGTTGTCGACGATCAGCGGCACGCCGTGCTCGTGCGCCACGGCCGCCACGCCCGGGATGTCGAGCACGTCGATCTTCGGGTTGGAGATGGTCTCGCCGAAGAACGCCTTGGTGTTCGGCCGCACCGCCGCCCGCCAGGAGTCCAGGTCATCCGGGTCCTCGACGAACGTGGTCTCGATGCCCAGCTTGGTCAGCGAGTAGTGGAACAGGTTGTAGGTGCCGCCGTAGAGCCGCGGGCTGGACACGATGTGGTCGCCGGCACCGGCGAGGTTGAGGATCGCGAAGGTCTCCGCGGCCTGCCCGGAGGCCACCAGCAGGGCGGCGACCCCGCCTTCGAGCGCGGCGATGCGCTGCTCGACCACATCGTTGGTCGGGTTCATGATCCGGGTGTAGATGTTGCCCGGAACCTCCAGGCCGAACAGCTTGGCCGCGTGATCGGTGTTCTCGAACGTGTAGGACGTGGTCTGGTAGATCGGCAGCGCGCGGGCGTTGGTGGCGGCGTCGGGGGCCTGCCCGGAGTGAATCTGCTTGGTCTCGAACGACCAGTTGGCAGTCGGGTCGGTGGTGTTGTCGGCGGTCATGGGCGAATGGTTCCTCGGTGTTTGTTGTCGCTGGACAAAGTGAGCGGATTCAGGTCCTGGGTTCAGCGACAACAACAACGACCGAGCGGGCGCAATGAGGCACGCATCAGGTTCCCCTGTCTACTCGGGGGGCCCGTTGTGGCGGACCCGCGCTTGCCGCGTAGCCGACGGTGGCTACTCAACCCGGTCATCACCCGGGGCACCCCACCGCGGTTGGAGGGTTGCCGGCCAGCAAGCCGGGGCTTCGCGCTGGCACTCATGACCGCCACGCAGCTTATCGCATCCCCCGGAGCTGTCGCCAGTTACTCACCGGCGGTGTGCGCACCGACGAGGTACGCGATACTGGGTGCCGCCGTGTACCACGCGGCACACGATCGTTCGACACGAACCTGACGCCGGGAGAACAGCCATGTGCGCCGACCAGCCGACCATCTTCTACACGTTGACCGACGAGGCGCCGCTGCTTGCGACCTACTCGTTTCTGCCGATCGTGCAGGCCTTCACCGGCCCCGCGGGCATCGACGTGAAGCCCAGCGACATCTCGCTGGCGGCCCGCATCCTCGCGGAGTTCCCCGATGAGCTGACCGAGGAGCAGCGGGTACCGGACAACTTGGCCGAACTGGGGCGCCTCACCCTGCTGCCGGACACCACCATCATCAAACTGCCGAATATCAGCGCGTCGGTGCCGCAGCTGATCGCCGCGATCAAGGAGTTGCAGGGCAAGGGTTACGCGCTGCCGGACTTTCCCGAGGACCCCAAGACCGAGCGGGAACGCGACGTCCGCAACCGCTACGCCAGGTGCCTGGGCAGCGCGGTGAACCCGGTGCTGCGGGAAGGCAACTCCGACCGCCGTGCGCCCAAAGCGGTCAAGGAGTACGCCCGCAAGCACCCGCACAGCATGGGGGAGTGGTCGCAGGCGTCGCGCACCCATGTCGCCACCATGCGCCACGGCGACTTCTACCACGGTGAGAAGTCGATGACGCTGGACCGTGACCGCGACGTCAAGATGGAACTGAAAACCAAGAGCGGCAAGACAATTGTGCTCAAGGAAAAGGTGGCGCTGCTCGACGGCATGGTCATCGACTCGATGTTCATGAGCGTGCGCGCACTGCGGGAGTTCTACGAGGAGCAGATGGAGGACGCCCGCAAGACCGGCGTGATGTTCTCCCTGCACGTCAAGGCCACCATGATGAAGGTCAGCCACCCCATCGTGTTCGGCCACGCCATCAAGGTGTTCTACAAGGACGCCTTCGCCAAACACCAGCAGCTCTTCGACGACCTGGGCGTCAACGTCAACAACGGCCTGTCCGACCTGTACGACAAGCTCGAGACCCTGCCGGCCTCCAAGCGTGAGGAGGTCATCGAGGACATGCACGCCTGCCACGAGCACCGGCCCGAACTGGCGATGGTGGACTCGGCCAACGGCATCACCAACTTCCACTCGCCGTCGGACGTGATCGTCGACGCCTCGATGCCGGCGATGATCCGGGCCGGCGGCAAGATGTACGGCGCCGACGGGCGGCAGAAGGACACCAAGGCGGTCAACCCCGAGTCGACGTTCGCCCGGATCTACCAGGAGATGATCAACTTCTGCAAGACCCACGGCCAGTTCGACCCGGCCACCATGGGCACCGTGCCCAACGTCGGTCTGATGGCGCAGAAGGCCGAGGAGTACGGCAGCCACGACAAGACCTTCGAGGTGCCCGAGGACGGTGTCGCCGACATCGTGGACCTGGCCACCGGCGAGGTGCTGCTGAGTCAGAAAGTGGAGGCCGGCGACATCTGGCGGCTGTGCACCGTCACCGACGCCGCCATCCGCGACTGGGTGAAACTGGCCGTTCAGCGGGCGCGGGCCTCGGGCATGACGGCGGTGTTCTGGCTGGACACCGAGCGTCCGCACGAAGCCGAACTGCGCAAGAAGGTCAAGGCCTACCTGCAGGACCACGACACCGAGGGGCTGGAGATCCAGATCATGCCGCAGGTGTGGGCCATGCGCTACACCCTCGAACGGCTGATCCGCGGCCAGGACACCATCGCCGTCACCGGCAACATCCTGCGCGACTACCTCACCGACCTGTTCCCGATCCTGGAACTGGGCACCAGCGCCAAGATGCTGTCGATCGTTCCGCTGATGGCCGGTGGCGGCATGTACGAGACCGGCGCGGGCGGTTCGGCGCCCAAGCACGTCAAGCAGCTGGTGGAGGAGAACCACCTGCGCTGGGACTCGCTCGGCGAATTCCTCGCGCTGGCAGCCAGTTTCGATGATCTGGGCGCCAAGACCGGCAATGCGGGGGCCAAGATCCTGGGCACCACCCTGGACGCCGCGATCGGCAAGCTGCTGGACGCCAACAAGTCGCCGTCGCGCAAGACCGGCGAGCTGGACAACCGCGGCAGCCAGTTCTACCTGGCCAAGTACTGGGCGGAGGAACTCGCGTCCCAGACCGAGGACGCCGAGCTGGCCGAGCACTTCGCCGGGCTGGCGAACACGCTGGACAAGAACGAGGACGTGATCGTCTCGGAGCTGGCCCGCGTGCAGGGCAAATCGGTGGACATCGGCGGCTACTACGCGCCGGACCACGGCCTGACCTCGGCGGTGATGCGGCCCAGCGAGACCTTCAACGCCGCGATCGACGCCAAGGGCTGACGCGCGCCGGCCGATCCACGGGTCGGCTCACTCCAGGATGCACAGGACTTCGTCGAGGCTGGCGGTGCCCCCGACCCGGTACAGGCGCGTGGTGTCGACCATCGCCGGGCCGGTGGCGGGCGTGTCGGTCAGCAGGTAGCGGCCGGCGTCGGGGGTGCGGCGCACGAGGTCCTCGGGGCCGCAGGTGCCGGTCAGCTTCACCGCGTCGGTGAAGTTGACGCCGATCTGGAACACCTGTGGTTCGGCTTGCAGTCCGCCGGTCAGGCGGGTGATGAGGTTCTCCGGAGCGAAGAACCGCCAGCCCGAGTCCAGCGCCAGCCAATAGCGACCACCGATCTGGTCAATGATCTGCGTGTCCGGATCGGCGAACTCCAGAAACGGGTACCGCTGCGCCAGCAGCGCCCGATCTTCGGCGGACAGGCCGGTATCGATCACCAGGAAGCGTCCCACGCGCGCCAGATCGAGGCAGCAGTGCAGGAACGAGTTCAGGGTCGCCTCGGCGCCGGCCAGGTCAGCCCCGGTGCGCAGGGTGAGGGTCACCTGCGCGTCGGGCGGCCCGGCGACCAGGTTGCGCACCACCGCCTCCGGGTAGCCCGACGCGGCGTCGAGCATGGCAGGAACCGAATAATCGCGGTTGGCAGCGATGCGTTGCCGTTCGTCGTCGGGGACGTCGCTGCGCGCCACCAGGTCGCGGCACAGCGTGAACGCTTCCTCATGCTCGCCGAGCCACGACGCGCACACCGCGCGCTCGTCGATCGCCCGCAAGGTGTAGACCCCCGCATCGACGAAAAGCTGGTCGTTGGGCATCGGGATCTCCATGGCCTGTTTGGCGAACAGGTGACCGAGCCGGTAACGCCCCGCGGACCGGTAAGCGAACGCGATGCAATACAGCGGTTCGGCACGGGTCGGCCGATACTCCCAGGCCCGCAGGTAGGCGGCCTGCACTTCCGGCCACGGCTCGCCGAGCACCTCCATGGCGCCGGCTTTGCGGTACATCGAGAAGTACACCTCTTCGTCGTAGCCCCCCATTTCCGTCCGGCGCTCGTACCACTTGATCGCCGCGGCGTAATCCTCCGCATCGAAGCAGCTCTGCGCCAGGTAAAAGACCGACCGCGAGTCCTCGGGATTGCGTTCGACCTCGGCCAGCAGCAGATCCCGGTCGCGGGCATACGTCTGCGGATCCAGGCTACGGGCGCCCAGGCGCCGCGATTCGATGGCGAATTCGCTGCTGAGGCGGGCAATGACATGGTCTTCATCGCATTGGATGAACTCGTGGACCACACCGACGTAGCGCACCGGCAAGCCGTCGCGGAACACCTGGGGGCGCCAGCCCGTGACGGCTTCCTGCCGGATACACATCTCGTAGACGTCGGCGTCCAGACCGGTGAAATCGGGTGTGCCCACAATCGTGTCGTCGGCGTCGATCACCCAGATGTAGTCGCAGCGGCCCTGGGCCAGGGTCAGCGCCTCGGTTCGGTTGTGCCCGAAGTTGCGCCAGGGCCGTTCGTAAAGCTCGCCGGGGATGCCCAGGGCTGCCATGTGGTCGCGGATCACCTGCTGGGTGCCGTCCTGCGAGCCGGTGTCGACGATCACCCACGCGCTGATGTAGGGCGCGGTGGCGGTCAGCACCTCCTGAACGATGTGGGCCTCGTCTCGGACGATCATGTTCAGGCAGATCGTGGGGGTGTTCGCCGGATCGGACACGGTCGGCAGATTACCTGGTGCCCCGGCGGGCCGGCGGGACAGTCTGGCTTTGGCCAGGCCCGTCGGCGTGCAACAATGCACAGGTCAGGCGATGACGAGGTAGGAATCCGGTGCGAATCCGGAGCGGTCCCGCCACTGTGATCGGGGAGTCACTCACCCGAGAGCCAGACCCACTCGTCGTTGCATCCTGCTATTCCGGGCGGGCAACCCGAGAGAGCTGGCCAACGTGACTGCGCCGATCTGGATCGCGTCTCCCCCTGAAGTCCATTCCACCTTGCTGTCGGCAGGCCCCGGTGCGGGTCCACTGTTGGCGTCGGCATCGGCATGGAGTGCGTTGAGCGCCGAATACGGCGCTGTCGCCGAGGAGTTGACGGCGCTGCTCGCCGAGGTGCAGGCCGGGGCGTGGCAGGGACCGAGCGCCGAGGCGTACGTGGCGGCCAACGTTCCCTACCTGGCGTGGCTGCTGCAGGCCGGCTTCGACAGCGCCGTCAGTGCCGCCGCCCACCAGGCCGCGGCAAGCGCCTACGGCGCCGCGCTGGCCGCCATGCCGACGCTGGCCGAACTCGCGGCCAACCACGCCACCCACGCGGCGCTGGTGGCCACCAACTTCTTCGGTGTCAACACCATCCCGATCGCGCTCAACGAAGCCGACTACGGCCGGATGTGGCTGCAGGCCGCCACGGTGATGGCCACCTACCAGGCTGTGGCCGGGGCAGCGGTGGCGTCGAGCCCGCAGACCCCCGCCGCGCCGCAGATCGCCAAGGCCGGGTCCGCCGAGGCCGACCAGTCGCAGCTGCCGCCGGATCGGCAGAACGAGATCATGGAGTGGCTGCAGAACAGCGGTTACACGGATTTCTACAACAACGTGCTGCAGCCGATGATCGATGATCTGGCCGCCAACCCGTTCCTGCAGTCGATGTTCGGCGGCTTCAATCCGTGGCTGCCCATCCTCGGCAATCCACTGAGCTTCCTGAGTCCCTACAACCTCGCGTTCGCGCTCGGCTACCCGATGGACATCGGCTCGTTCGCCGCCTATCTGTCGCAGACCTTTGCGTTCATCGCCGCCGATATCGCCGCGGCCTTCGCCTCCGGGAATCCCACCACCATCGCCATGACCCTGCTGTTCACCGCCGTCGAGGCGGTCGGCACCGTGATCACCGATGTGATCGCTCTGCTCAAGACGCTGCTGGAGCAGGCGGTGGTGCTGATCCCGGTGATGCTGCCGATGCTGACCGCCGCGCTCGCACCCCTGGCCGCCGCGCCGCTGGCCGGGCTGGCCGGGCTGTCCGGCCTGGCGGCCCTGCCCGGCGTTCCGGTCGCAGTGGCACCGCCCGCGCCGCCGCCGTTCGCCGGTCTCACGGTGGCCCCCACCCCGCCGGCTTCGGCTCCGGTGTCCGCGCCCGCGCCCGCGCCCGCC
>NZ_LQOT01000010.1 GCF_002101585.1 Mycolicibacter engbaekii
CTTCCATACGGGCCGCCGGGGGGTCGAGACGGCCGCCCGGTCTTCCGGCGGGCCGTATGGAAGCAGCCTAGCACAAAGCCGAACGAACTAGTTTGTCTGGATAGGGGGCCGGGAACGCGCCCGGCCCCGCGAGCGAGCGCCCGGGCTGCCCGAGTGCCCCGCGCGAGCCGGTGGGCGGCCATTTCCCGCCTGGTCAGCGCCGACCGCCGGTGCGCGACCGGTCCGTGAGAAAATCGCATCGTTTTCCCGGTTTGTGCGCGTGGACAGCTCTGCGCCGCGCGCAATCCATTCCGGTGATCGAGAGGAACCTATTGTGACCGAGCGACCTGGCGCCGTACTGGAGCAGCGGAGCGGGCCGGGCGGCAGCCCCGCCCTGGGGTGGCGCCCCACCACCGCGCCGGCCGCGTTTGCCCCCGACGACATCGCCGACATCATCGGCAACGTGCGCCACCCCGTTCACGTGGTGCGCGAAACGGCCACCGGGATGCTGGGTCTGGCCCTGGGCGGTGCGGTGGTCGGCGCCGGGGAATCGGAATTGTCGCTGGTGGGAACGCTGCCTCCGATCTACCCCGAATGGCTGGGCGACCGCGAGTTCTGCGAGGCCCATGGCGTGCGCTTCCCGTATGTGACCGGAGCCATGGCGAACGGTATTGCGACGCCGGCGCTGGTCATCGCGATGGCCGAAGCCGGAATGATGGGCATGTTCGGCGCGGGCGGGCTCTCCTACGAAGCGGTGCAACGCGGACTTGACGAGATTCAGGCCGCCCTGGCCGGCCGGGCCTCGCCTGGGGCGCCAACCTGATCCACTCACCCAACGAGGTCTCGCTGGAGACGCGCGTCGCGGAACTGTTCATCGAGCGCCGGGTGCCCGTCATCGAGGCCTCGGCCTTCATGAAGTTGACCCCCGCGGTGGTGCACTGCGCACTGGCCGGCCTCGACACCGACCCGGCCGGCAACATCGTGCGGCGCAATCAGGTGATGGCCAAGGTCTCCCGCCCCGAGGTGGCGCGCATGTTCATGCAACCGGCGCCCGCGGCGCTGGTCTCCGCCCTGGTGGCGTCCGGAAAGCTGACCGAACGCGAAGCCGAGCTGGCCCAGTATGTGCCGGTCGCCGAGGACATCACCGTCGAGTCCGACAGCGGCGGGCACACCGACAACCGGCCGCTGCCGGCGCTGTTCGCCGAGATCGCCATGCTTCGCGACGAGTTGGCCCAGCAGCACGCGCTGCATCGCCGGGTGCGGGTGGGAGCGGCCGGCGGCCTGGGCGCGCCGCAGGCGGTTGCCGGGGCCTTCGCGATGGGTGCGGCATATGTCCTGACCGGGTCGGTCAACCAGGCCTGCGTGGAGTCCGGCCTGTCCGCAGCCGGGCGCGCCATGCTGGCCAAGGCTGGCATCGCCGACGTGATGATGGCCCCCGCGTCCGACATGTTCGAAATGGGCGTCAACCTGCAGGTGCTCAAACGGGGCACGATGTTCGCGCCGCGCGGCAAGAAGCTCTACGAGTGGTATGCGGGCAATCCCGACCTGGCCAGCGTGGTCGCCAAGCACGGCCCTGAGCTGGAGAAGATCCTGGGCGCCACGGTCGCCGAGGTGTGGGAGGACACCCAGCGGTACTGGCAGCAGCGTGACCCTGCGGTGTTGGAGCTGGCGTTACGGGATCCGAAGTATCAGATGGCGCTGGTCTTCCGCTGGTATCTGGGGCAGTCGAGCCGGTGGGCGATCAGCGGTCTGCCCGAGCGGGCTCTGGACTACCAGATCTGGTGCGGTCCGGCCATGGGCGCATTCAACAGCTGGGTGGCGGGCAGCTACCTGGAGCCGTGCGAGAACCGTCAGGCGGTGCAGGTCGCGCTCAACCTGCTCGAGGGGGCGGCCCAGGTGAGCCGTGCCAGCGCCGCGCGGGCCTGCGGGGTGCCCGTTCCGGCCAAGGCGTTCGCCTTCAGCCCACGCCCGCTGGCTGTGTGACGTGTGCACAGCCACTGACGCGACGGCGGGAGGCGGGGTTAACAGCGTTACGTTTGGGCAGATGACTGTAGCCTATGCGTCGGCCCAGGTCAGCACGCATCCTGTGTGAGACCTGCGACTCTCTGATAGGGTCCCGGCAACGCTTGCCCATCGGGGACGATCAGTGAACTCCTACCTGTGACTCACGTCACTGATGGCAGAACTTAGGCATTCGATGCTTTGCGTCAAGGCCGTTGTTAAGGAGATCTGTGGAAGCCAAACACCCACCTGTCGCAGTTGTCGGCGTCAGCGCGCTGTTTCCCGGGTCTCCCGAGGCCGAGCGGTTCTGGCGCAACATCGTCGAGGGTGCCGACCTGTTCTCCGACGTCCCGGAGTCGCACTGGCGAGCCGAGGACTACTTCGACGCCGACCCGCGCACGCCCGACAAGGTATACGCCACCCGCGGCGGGTTCTTGCCGGCCATTGACTTCGCGCCGATGGACTTCGGCATCCCGCCCAACGTGGTGCCCGCGACCGACACCGCCCAGCTGCTGGCCCTGAGGGTCGCGCAGCAGGTCCTGGAGGACTACGCCGGCGGCGACATCTCCAGCATCAACCGGGACCGCGTCAGCGTGGTCCTGGGCTCCTCGGGCGGCACCGAGATGTCCGGCTACATGAGCGGCCGCCTGCACCGCCCGATCTGGGAACGAGGACTGCGCGCCGCCGGGCTCTCCGACGACGAGCTGGCCGCCTTCAGCGAGAGCGTGGCCGCCGGTTACACCCCCTGGCAGGAGAACACCTTCCCGGGCCTGCTCGGCAACGTCATCGCCGGCCGCATCGCCAACCGCTTCGACCTGGGCGGCACGAACTGCGTCGTCGACGCCGCGTGCGCCAGCTCCCTGGCGGCGATCGAGATCGCCCTCCACGAGCTGTACCTGCGTGAGGCCGACATGGTGATCGCCGGGGGCGTCGACGCCTTCAACGACATCTTCATGTTCATGTGCTTTGCCAAGGTCACCGCGCTGTCCCGCACCGGTGACTGCCGCCCGTTCTCCGACCAGTCGGACGGGACCATGCTGGGCGAGGGTCTGTCGATGCTGGCCCTCAAGCGCCTGGACGACGCGGAACGCGACGGCGACCGCATCTACGCCGTGATCCGCGGCATCGGCACCTCCTCGGACGGTCGGGCCAAGAGCATCTACGCCCCGAGTCCCGACGGGCAGGCCAAGGCCCTGCGCCGTGCCTACCAGGCCGCCGGGTACGGACCGGAGACGGTCGGACTGGTCGAAGCCCACGGCACCGGAACCAAGGCCGGCGACGTCGCCGAGTTCTCCGCGCTGCGCCAGGTGTTCGACGAGTCCGGCCGCGCCGACCGTCAGTGGTGCGCCGTCGGCTCGGTCAAGTCGCAGGTCGGTCACACCAAGGGCGCAGCGGGCGCCTGCGGCCTGTTCAAGACCGTGATGGCGCTGCACCACAAGGTGCTGCCCCCGACCATCAAGGTCGACCGGCCCAACCCCGGGCTGGAGATCGAATCGTCGCCGTTCTACCTGTCGACGCAGAGCAAGCCCTGGATCGCCGACCAGAACGTGCCGCGGCGGGCATCGGTCAGCGCGTTCGGCTTCGGCGGCACCAACTTCCACATCACCCTCGAGGAGTACACCGGCGCCGGCAAGCACGCACCGCGCTTCCGGTCCTGGGACTCCGAACTGGTCATCCTCGGGGCGGACTCCGCGGCGGCGCTGTCGGCTCAGGCCGCGGAGCTGGCCGCATCCCTGGTCGACTCACCGGACATGCTGGGCTACCTGGCGCAGAGCACCCAGGCGGCATACGACGCCACGCGCCCGCACCGCCTCGCCGTCGTCGCCGACAGCGTGGAGAACCTGCGGACCATGCTGGGCGAAGCCGCGGGCAAGCTGCAGGAACCGGGTGCCCAAGCGTTCAGCTCGCCGAAGGGCTACTACTACTCCTGCCAGCAGGCCGGCCCGGTCGCGTTGCTGTTTCCCGGCCAGGGCAGCCAGTACGTCGGCATGGGTGCGGACATCCCGCAGCTCTTCGAGCCGGCGCTGGCACCGTGGGAGCTCGCGCGCGCCGGCCTGCTCAACGCCGACCGCGACCTCCACGATGTGGTCTGGCCCAAGACGGCGTTCTCCGACGACGAGCGGACCGCGCAAGCCGCCGAGCTGACCAAGACCGAATGGGCGCAGCCGGGCATCGGCGCGCACAGCCTGAGTCTGCTGTCGATCGTCCGCTCGCTGGGCATCGCGCCGGTCGCGGTCGGCGGGCACAGCTTCGGCGAGGTCAGCGCCCTGTGCGCGGCGGGCGTGATCAGTGACGACGTCGCACTGTTGATCGCGCGCGCTCGGGGTGCGCTGATGGCCCAGGCCGCCGCCAGCAGTGATGGCGCCATGTGCGCGGTGACCGCCCCCGCCGACCAGGTCAGCCGGCTGCTCGGCGAGTGGGGGCTGCCGGTGGTCATCGCCAACCACAACGCGCCCAACCAGGTGGTGCTCTCCGGCGACAGCGCGGCGATCGCCGATGCCGCGCAGCGTTTCAGCGCCGCGGGCATCAACGCGCGGCTGCTGGATGTGGCCACCGCCTTCCATTCCGAGATCGTCAGCTCGGCGGCCACCCCGTTCGCCGCGTACCTCGCGGGCATTCCGTTCGGGGTGCCGCAGGTGCCCGTCTACGCCAACGCGACGGCCGCGCCGTACGGCGGCAGCGCCGAGCAGATGCAGGCCACGCTGGCCAACCAGATCGCGCAGCCGGTGCGGTTCGTCGAGCAGATCCAGGCCATGTGGTCTGCCGGCGCCCGCACCTTCGTCGAGGTCGGCCCCGGCCAGGTGCTCACCAACCTCGTCGGCAAATGCCTGTCCGGCCAGGAACACGTCGCGGTCTCCCTGGACGCCAAGGGCCGCAACGGGATCCGCTCACTGTGGATGGGCCTGGCTCAGCTCGTGGCCGCCGGTGTCCCGATGAACTTCGGAGCCCTGTGGTCGGACTATCGACTCGGCGACGACCCACGGACCCGGCCGGTGCCGAAGCTGACCCTGAAGCTCAACGGCACCAACTTCGGCCGACCCGAGATCAACGACGAGCCGGTGCGCCGGGCCGTCGACAAACCCACCCCCCGTAGTGACCACAACGGCCACGCGACCGTATCGGAGCCCACCATGACACCAGCTGACCCGACCGTTCCCGCGGCGAACGGGTTGCCGGCACATGTCCCGACGCACGTTCCGGTGCCGGTTCAGGCAGCGCAGGTCCCCATGGTCACGTCACCGCTGATGTCCGGCCCCGGCGCCGAGATGGTGACGCACATGGTCGGAGCGCTGGGCAGCATGCAGCAGACCATTGCCCACCTGCAGGGCCTGCTGCAGACGCTGGTCTCCAGTACCGGAATCGCACCGGTCACCCAGCTGGCCTATCCCGCCGCGCCCGCGGTGGTGCCGCCCCAGCCGGTGCCCGCCGTCGCGGCGGCCCCTGCTCCGCCGGCGGCCCCGGCCCACGCGGCGCCCACCGTGCCGGCGCCGCCTCCAGCGCCGGCCGCCCCAGTCGCGAACGGCGCTTCGGTGATGCCGGCGGCGCCCACGGTCCACAACGGCACCGCGACGGCACCCGCAGTTCCGGCGCCCCCGGTGCCTGCGCCGGCGCCGATGCCCGCGCCGCCCACAGCGCCGGCGTTCCGCAACGGCACCCCGCCGGTGCCGGCTCCCCCCGTTGCGCCGGCCCCGGTGGCGCCGCCGGCCCCGGTTGCACCGGTAGCGGTCGCGCCGGTGGCTGCGGCTGCCGGCGTGGATCTGGTCGGGGACATGTTGGCGGTGGTTGCCGACAAGACCGGCTATCCGGTGGAGATGCTGGATCTGTCGATGGCGCTGGAAGCCGATCTGGGGATCGACTCGATCAAGCGGGTGGAGATCTTGTCGGCGGTGCAGGAGCGGGTGCCGTCGTTGCCGGAGGTCGACACCGCGACCATGGCGTCGTTGGTGACGTTGCGCGAGATCGTCGACTACCTGCAGTCGCTGATGGGTCCGGTGGCCGCGCCGGTGGCCCCCGCCGCACCTGCCGCACCGGTTGCGCCGGCGCCTGCTGCGCCGGTTGCCGTTGCGCCCGCACCTGCCGCGCCGGTGGCTGCGGCTGCGGGCGTGGATCTGGTCGGGGACATGTTGGCGGTGGTTGCCGACAAGACCGGCTATCCGGTGGAGATGTTGGATCTGTCGATGGCGCTGGAAGCCGATCTGGGGATCGACTCGATCAAGCGGGTGGAGATCTTGTCGGCGGTGCAGGAGCGGGTGCCGTCGTTGCCGGAGGTCGACACCGCGACCATGGCGTCGTTGGTGACGTTGCGCGAGATCGTCGACTACCTGCAGTCGCTGATGGGTCCGGTGGCCCCGCCGGTGGCCGCCGCCGCACCTGCCGCCCCGGTTGCGCCGGCGCCTGCTGCGCCGGTTGCCGTTGCTCCGGCTCCCGTTGCGCCAGTGGCTGCGGCTGCGGGCGTGGATCTGGTCGGGGACATGTTGGCGGTGGTTGCCGACAAGACCGGCTATCCGGTGGAGATGTTGGAACTGTCGATGGCGCTGGAAGCCGATCTGGGGATCGACTCGATCAAGCGGGTGGAGATCTTGTCGGCGGTGCAGGAGCGGGTGCCGTCGTTGCCGGAGGTCGACACCGCGACCATGGCGTCGTTGGTGACGTTGCGCGAGATCGTCGACTACCTACAGTCCCTGATGAATGCACCACCACCGGATCTGGTGGCGCACAACGGGTTGTCGGCAGGTGATCGCGCCCCTTTTGAGTTAGCCGGAGCGGGGGTGGCGCGCTACGCGGTACGCGCCACCGCCGCTCCGGTGAGCGGGATGGGGATGCCCGGCCTGTACGCCGCCAGAACCGTCGAGATCGTGACCGCACAGGCAGCCGAGGACGCGCTGACGCAGACCGCCCAGGCCCTGGCCGCAATTCTGGTCAGCCACGGGATCCGCGCGACCACCGTGCCCCAACCCAGTGCCGACGCCGAGGCGGTCATCCACCTCGGCGGCCTGCGGCAAGCACCCACCCGTGCAGAGGCCCTGGCCGTCAACCGGGTGCTGTTCGCCGACGCCCACCACATCGCAGCGCAGTTCTCCGAGCGCGGCGGCGTCTTCGTCACCGTCCAGGACACCGGCGGCACGTTCGGGCTGCTCACCGACCCCGGCCAGCGGGCCTGGTCGGGCGGGATCGGCGCGCTGGCCAAGACCGCCGCCCAGGAGTGGACCAGCGCGCAGGTCAAGGCCATCGATATCGCCGTGGGGCAGCAGCCCCCGGCCGCGGTCGCCGAGCAACTGGCCGTCGAAGTCCTCGCCGGTGGCGCCGAGCTCGAAGTGGGCCTGGGCAGCGCCCACGGACGGGTCACCGTCGTCGCCGGCCCCAAGCAGGTGGCCACCCGCACGCCCCGCATCGGCCAGCACGACGTGATCCTCGTTTCCGGTGGCGCCCGCGGCGTGACCGCCGGATCGGTGATCGCCCTGGCACAGCAGACCCAGGCGGCTTTCGTGCTGATCGGGCGCACCGAACTGCGCGATGAGCCAGCGGAGGCCCACGGACTGACCACCGACGCCGAACTCAAGCGGGCCCTGTTGGCCAGCGCGGCGGCCCAAGGCCTCAAGGTCACCCCGAAGGACCTGGAGCAGCAGACCCAGCGCATCCTGGCCGACCGCGAGGTGCGGGCCACGCTGGCGGCGCTGACTGCCGCGGGGTCCCGGGTCCGCTACGCCGCCGCCGATGTCCGCGACGCCACGCAGCTGGGCGCGTTGCTCGACAGTGTGCGACGCGAATTCGGCCCCATCACCGGCCTGGTCCACGGGGCCGGCGTGCTCGCTGACGCGCCGCTGCACAAGAAGACCCTCGACGGGTTCGACCGGGTCTTCGAGACCAAGGTCGGCGGCGCGTGTGCGCTGCTGGATGCGACGGCCAACGATGCGCTCAAGGTGATCGTGCTGTTCTCGTCGGTGGCCGCGCGCAGCGGAAACGTCGGACAGAGCGACTACGCCATGGCCAACGAGATCCTCAACAAGGTGGCCCTGGCCGAACAGGCGCGCCGCGGACCGTCCTGCCTGGTGCGGGCCTTGGGCTGGGGTCCCTGGGATTCCGGCATGGTGACCCCCGGACTCAAGGCGATGTTCGAGTCCCGCGGAATCTCGTTGATCCCGCTCGCCGACGGTGCACAGGCGTTCGTCGCCGAGGTCCTCGACGGCGAGACGGCAAGTCCCGAGGTCACGCTCGGTGACGGCGTGCTCGCCGGACTGCCCACCCATCCGCTCCCACCCGAGGGCCGTGTGGCCAGGGTGCTGGCCCATGTGAGTGCGCAGCCATACCTGCTCGACCACCGGGTTCAGGGCAATGTCGTCCTGCCCGTCGTGCAGGCCCTCGAATGGTTCATGCGGATGGCCGAGGCGTGCCGGCCCGGGCACTACGTGGATCGGGTTCTCGATCTCAAGGTGTTGCGCGGCGTGACACTGCACGAGTTCGAGAAGCACGGCAACGTCCTGACAGTGCGTTGCGTGCCGCACGAGGATCGCCCCGAGTTGTTGACCATGACGCTGGCCGATGCCGACGGAACCACCGCGTACTACTCGGCGAAACTCGAGATGCGTTCGGGCGCAGCGGCGGTCCCGACTATCGCGGCGTCGGCGCCCGGGCAGCGCAGGCTGGACCGCAACGCGTGCTACACCGGCGGGGCACTGTTCCACGGTCCGGCGTTCCAGGTCCTCGACGGCATGGACAGCGCGGAGTCCACCGCGACGGCGGACCTGTCCGGGCTGCTGTCGGTGGGCTGGGCCGGGAAGGGCTGGGCTACCGACCCGGCCGCCCTCGACGGATGCCTGCAGGCCGCCCTGGTCTGGAGCTACGAGCTGCTGGGCCGCAACGTCCTGCCGCTGCGGGTGGGCGAGATCGTGCGATACCAGTCCGGTGCGCTGGGCTCGGGACTGCGCTGCGTGTTGTCCAACGGCGACGCCAAGACCAGCCGCGCGATCTGCGACCTCGACCTTCTCGATGCCGACAACCAATTGGTCTGCAGCCTGCGACGACTCGAGCTGTATCCGTACGGCGCCTGATTCGACAACGGTTGATTCGACGTGAAGTTTGATCCCATCGCGATCGTCGGGCAGGGCTGCGTCCTGCCCGGAGGGCTCAACCCGGCGCAGCTGTGGACCACGGTCCGCGACGGCCACGACACCCTGGGCTCGCCGGACCCGGATTATTGGGGCGTATCCCCGCAGCGGGTGCTGTGCGCGCCCACCGATTCGCCCGAACTCGACCGAACCTGGTCAGATCGCGGCGGCTACGTCCGCGGGTTCGACGAGGTCTTCGACGCGCGCGGGCTGCTCCTCGACGCCGACGATCTCGCCGGATTGGATCCGCTCTACCGGTGGGGCATCGAGGCGGCCAGACAAGCTCTCGACAGCGCGGGCTGGCGGGCCGGGGAGGTGCCGGGCTCGGCAGGCCTGGTCCTGGGCAACCTGAGCTACCCGACCAAGAAGATGACCGACCTGGCCGAATCGGTCTGGCGGGGAGGGCAAGGCGTCGACTGGCGCAACCGGTTCATGTCCGGACTGCCGGCGCACCTCATCGCCGCCGCACTGGGCCTCACCGGAGGGGCCACGGCGCTCGACGCCGCCTGCGCGTCGTCGCTCTACGCCATCAAACTGGCATGCGACCGCCTGCACGACCGGACTGCCGATGTCATGTTCGCCGGCGGCATCAACGGCGCCAGCGATCTGCTGCTGCACGTCGGCTTCACCGCCCTGCAGGCGCTGAGCCGAACGGGACGGTCCCGGCCGTTCAACAACGGCGCCGACGGGCTGGTCCCGGCCGAAGGCGCGGCCATCCTGGTACTGCGTCGTCTCGACGATGCCGTCGCCGACGGCAACACCATCCTGGGCGTCATCCGGGGTGTGGGCCTGAGCAACGACGGCCGGGGACATGGTTTTCTGGTGCCTTCCCAGGATGGGCAGGAACGGGCGATGCGGCTGGCCTACGAGATGGCCGGGCTCGATCCGCGAGACATCTCCCTCATCGAATGCCATGCCACCGGAACGTCGCGCGGCGACCTGACCGAACTGATGAGCATGGCCCGCATCTTCGGCGGCATGACCGGCGTTCCCATCGGCTCGCTGAAATCCAACCTGGGCCACTCGATCACCGCGTCCGGCGCGGCAGGGGCCATCAAAGTGCTCGCGGCGATGCGGGCTGGGATTCGTCCGCCGACCCTGCACGCCGAAGAGCCGCTGCCTTTCCTGGCCGACTCGCCGTTCCGGCTGCTCACCGAAGCCGAGCCGTGGGAGAGCGACGGCCCGCGCCGCGCCGCGGTCAACAACTTCGGCTTCGGCGGCAACAACGCCCACCTGCTTCTCGAAGAGTGGGTCGAAGGGCACGGCGGCACCCCGGCACCGCCGGTCACCGCGCCGCGGCCCGACACCGAGATCGCCATTGTGGGCCTGAGCCTGTTGGTCGGGGATGGCCACGGGACAGCTTCGGTCGCCGAGCACTTGAAGTCGTGTCAGCCGATACCGGCTGACGGCGGCGACGGTGTCCGCGGTGCCCGAATGCGGGAAGTCTGTCTGGACCTGACCCAAACTCGTTTTCCGCCTGCGGATCTCAAACAGACCCAACCTCAGCAACTTGCCCTGCTGGGCTCCGCCCTGCACATCGGCGACCAGATCAGGAGCCTGCCGCCCGACACCACGAGCGTCATCGTCGGAATGGGCTGCGACGCCGAGGTCGCCCGATTCGGCCTGCGCTGGCGGCTGGCCGACGAAGTCGACGACCCCGAACAGCTGCGCGCGGTCCGCGACGGTGTCGTTGCAGGCTGGACCGCCGCCGGTGTCGTCGGTGCCATGCCGAACATCGTCGCCAACCGGCTTAACAGCCAATTCGACTTGCGCGGGCCCAGTTTCACCGTGTCGCGCGAACAGCTGTCGGGGACCACAGCCCTGGAGATGGCCGCGAGAGCCCTGCGTCGCGGCGAGATCGATGCGGCCGTGGTGGGCGCGGTGGATCTCAGCTGCGAGCCCGTGCATGAGGCAGCAGCTCGGGTCCTGCTGCACGCGGACGAACAGATACCCGGCGATGCCGCGGTGGTGCTCATCCTCAAGCGCGCCGCCGATGCGCGTCGCGACAACGACACGGTGTATGCCACCCTGCCCGCCGTTGCGCAGGCCGATGCCGAATGTCTGCACTTGGGCACCGTCCCCGGCGCAGTGAACCTCTCGGCGCTGCTGGGCCACGCGCACGCCGCCTCGGGGCTGCTGCACGTGGCGGCCGGGGTGCTCTACGGCGCCTTGGGCGTCTGGCCCGACGGCGAGCCCTGGACATCCGAGCACCGATGCGTCGCTGTGGAACTCACCGGGATGGCCGAACAGCGGCAGCAGATTGTGCTGGTGTCGTCTGCCACAGCGCCGGAGACTGAGGCATTGACGGCACCGGAAGCCCAGCCTGTCGGCGCCAAGGCCATCCGGCTCAACTTTCCCGCGCATCTGCCCGCCGTCGAGCTGCCCCAACTCCCACCGGACGCCGGGCCGAACCCCCCTCATCACCTGGAGCGATTCATGCCAACACAACTTCCAATGCCGCCGGCTTTGGCAACCGTCGCGGAGTCGCTGGCCCGGCTGCCGCTGGGCGCGGCACCAATCACCCCCGCACCGCCGCAGGCACCCATCCCGGCGGCTACCGGCAATGGCGCCGCCGTGCCCGGCACCCCGCAGACCTCCGCCGGCGCCAGCCGGTCCATCCAGCCGGTCAAGCCGGCCGACAAGGTGGTCCCGGCGCCGACGGTCAAACGTGAACCGGTGGGGCTGCAGCTCGACAAGGACGGTCTGCGCGTGCACTCCTCCGGGAACATCTCGGAGATCTTCGGCCCGGCGTTCGCCGAGCAGGACCAGTACCCGCGGCAGGTCCGGATGCCCGAACCGCCGCTGCTGCTGGCGGATCGGTTGCTCGGTATCGACGCCGAGCCGGCCAAGCACGGGACCGGAACGCTGTGGACCGAAACCGACGTCACCGCGGACTCCTGGTGGTTGCAGCAGGGCCGGATGCCCGCCGGCATCATGATCGAAAGCGGCCAGGCCGACCTGATGCTCATCTCCTGGATGGGCGCAGACCTGCTCAACAAGGGCGAACGGGTCTACCGGCTGCTGGGCTGCGAGGTGACCTACCTGGCCGGCCTGCCGGAGATCGGTGACACCCTGCGGTTCGACATCCACGTCGACGGTCACGCCCGCCAGGGCGATGTCCGGCTGTTCTTCTTCCACTACGACTGCACCATCGACGGCGTCGAGCGGATGTCGATGCGTAACGGCCAGGCGGGCTTCTTCACCGACGAGGAGCTGGCGGCATCCGGCGGAGTCCTGTGGCGTCCCGAGGAACACACCGTCAGCGGCCCGATGGAGGCCACCGCCGCCCAGACCTCGCGCACCTCGCTGCAGCGGGCGGATCTGGAGGCCATGGCGTCCGGGGAGATCTGGCAGACCTTCGGCGACGGCTTCGAGCGGGCCGCCAGCCACACCCGCACCCCCCGCATTCACGCCGGCGACATGCTCTTCGTCGACGAGGTGACCGACATCGACTTCACCGGTGGCCCCTGGGGTCGCGGTTACCTGCGGGCCGTTGCCCCCGTCACCGCCGAGAACTGTTTCTTCGCCGGCCATTTCAAGAACGACCCCTGCATGCCCGGAACCCTCATGTACGAGGCGACCATGCAGACCATGGCCATCTACATGACCGCCCTGGGCATGACGATCGACTGCGACGGCTGGCGATTCGAACCGGTGCCCTTCGAGACCTACAAGCTGCGCTGCCGGGGCCAGGTGACACCGCAGTCCCGCGAAGTGGTCTATGAGGTGTTCGTCCGCGAGGTGATCGCCGGGCCCGAGCCGACCCTGTTCGCCGACCTGCTCTGCACCGTCGACGGGTTGCCCGCCTTCCACTGTGAGCGGATGGGCCTGAAGCTGTCGCCGGGATGGCCGATGGACCTCGGCGCCAAAGAGCTCGAGGGCTACGTCGAGCCCAAACCGGTCGCCGAGGTCAACGGGTTCCGCTACGACTACCAGGCGATGCTCGCCAGCGCGATCGCCAAGCCTTCCATGGCCTTTGGGCCGCTGTTCGAGAAGTTCGACTCGCCCCGCAAGGCGGCCCGCCTGCCCGGACCGCCGTATCACTTCATGTCCCGGGTGGCCGAGCTGGTCGGTGAGACCGGGGTGATGAAGGCCGGCGCCGAAGTGGTCGTGGAGTACGACGTGCCCCCCGACGCCTGGTACTTCGCCGAGAACGGTGCCGCCGACGGGGACGAGACGATGCCCAACGCGGTGCTCATGGAGGTCGCACTGCAGCCCTGCGGCTGGCTGGCCAGCTACGTCGGTTGTCCGCTGGACGGTGAGGCGGACCTGTTCTTCCGCAACCTGGACGGGACGGGCACCCAACACCGCGAGGTGACCCCGTCGACTGGAACGCTGCGAATCAAGGTGAAGCTGAAGAGCCTCGCCAAGGCCGCGGGAACCATCATCGTCGGCTTCGACGGCGAGATCACCGCCGACGACGGGCCGGTCTACACCTTCGACACCGTGTTCGGCTACTTCAAACGCGAAGCGCTGCAGAACCAGGTGGGTCTCCCGGTCAGCGATGCCCAGCGAGCGTCGTTGACGCAACCCTGCGCGGCGCCGGTCGTGGACCTGACCGCGCGGCCGGCCGAGTACTTCGGCCCCGGGGCGCGGCTGGCGGACCCGATGCTGCTGATGGTGGATCGGGTCACCGGCCGCTGGCCCGAAGCGGGCAGCGCCGGGCTGGGCCAGTGGCGCGGCGTCAAAGACGTCAACCCGGGCGAGTGGTACTTCAAGGCGCACTTCTTCCAGGACCCGGTCCAACCGGGATCCCTGGGCATCGAGATGTTGTTGCAGCTCCTGCAGTTCGGGATGCTGGACCTCGGACTCGGTAAGGAGGCCGGTCCGGCGGCGCGCTTCGAGCCGGTGGCGCTGCACGACGCGATGACCTGGCGCTACCGCGGTCAGATCGTGCCCACCAACAAGCAGATCACCGCCCAGGTCGAGATCACCCGGATCGATCGTGAGGATGCGGGGATTCTCGCGGTGGCCGAGGCGTCCCTGTGGGTCGATAACAAGCGCATCTACACCGCCAGCAACCTGGGTATGCGCATCGTGGCCGGGGGGAGTGCCCCGGCGTCGCAGGCCGGCGCGGCCGCCCTGCAGGCACCTGCACCCGCGGCCCCTGCGGCGCCCGCCGCGCTGGGGCAGGCGACCACGATGGATGTCACGCTGGACCCGGTCGGCGACGCCTGGGTTGTCGATCACTGCCCGACGTATGTGATTCCGTCGCTGCCGATGATGTCGGTCATGGACCTGTTCGCCCAGGCGGCGATCCGGGCGTCCGGCGGAGCCAAAGTCGTCGAGATCACCGATGTGCAGATGGTGCGGTGGGTGGTCGTCGACTCTCCGCAGCAATTGCGGGTGGTGCTGGAGCCCGAGCAGGAGCCCGGGCTTTTTCGCGGGCGGTTGGAGGTCTGGCGTGATGCCCCCCGAGCGGAGCTGTCTCGCTGGGAGATTCATGCCCACGCTGTGGTTCGCACCGCGGCGGCGTATTCCGGAGAGCCCGAGCCGCCGGCTCCGCTGAAGGATGCGGTGCCCTACGCCAATCCCTATGACGGCACGGTGTTTCACGGCCCGGCATTCGCGACCCTGATCGACGGTGCTCGGATCGGCCGCAACGGCTCGACCGGCACGCTCGCGATCGACCGGTGTGCGGTACCGGCCGGTGCGCTGCAGCCCGGATTGCTGGACGGCGCGCTGCACGTGGTGCCGCATACCGCGATGAGCGTATGGACCACCGACACCGCCGATCCCGCATCGTATGCCGACGCCCGCGACCCCGACGTCGGGTTTCCGCGCCGGATCCTCTCGGCCCGGTTCTACGCCGATACGCCCGCGGCGGGAACGGTCGATGTCGAAGCCCGCTTCGTGGGATTCGACGACGACGAGGGCCGGATGCCGACGTTCGACCTGTGGTTGAGCTCTGGCGGAAAGCCATGGGCCCGAATCCGAATGGCCGAGTTTCTGCTGAGCAAGGGGCCGCTGGCCGAGGTCGGCGGTCCGCAGCGGCGCGCATTCATGGCGCAGCGGCGGGCGGTGCCGGGGCTGTCGCTCAGCGAGCGACTGGGCCGTGGCGTACTCGAACTCGACACCGCACGCATGGCAACGCTCGACTGGTTCAAGGGCACCCTGCAGGCCGTGTACGACACGACGGGCCAAGGTGATTCGCTGTTGCGCGACATCGTGACCAAGGAGGCGGTCGCCGACGCCGTGCACAACGCCATCCATCCGTCGAAGGTTCGGATCGTCGACGGCCAGGTGAGCTGCCCGGCACTGCCGCTGGAGCGGATCACCGTCGAGATCGAGAAGCTCGGGCCCGGCTCAGCCCGCGCGAGCGCATCGAGCACAACCGATTGGGAGCCGGTCCGCGCCTGGTGGACCGAGAGCGCGGGAATGACGCGGGGCTGGTTCGGCGAGTTGGCGCTGGGGGCGGTGCTGTCGCGCTACGTACGGCACGTCGTCGTCACGGATCCCGATGCCATGGCGGCGGTGCGCGGCCGCCCGGTCCTGCTCCTGGCGAACCACCAGGTGCAGGTCGAATCGTTGCTGGGCACCACCGTGGGATCGTGGCTGACCGGCACCAAAGTCGTCACCATCGGCCACGCCAAACACGAAACCGGCTGGGTGGGCAACCTTTTACAGACGATCGACACGGCGGCGGGCAAGCAACTCGGCCACCTGCGGTATTTCGACCAGCAACAGCCACAGGAGTTTTTCGGCCTGGTCGACGACCTCAAGCGTGACATCGCCGCACACGGGATATCTGTCATGGTGCACGCCGACGGCACTCGCAGCGTCAGCTCCGGCCAGCGTGTCCAGCGGCTGACCTCGACGTTGCTGGACATGGCGATGGAGATGTCGATGCCCATCGTCCCGCTGTATTTCGCCGGAGGCCTGCCCGAGGAGCCGTTGCCCCACAAACTGGAGGTGCCCTACGGCCATGCGGCCCAGGACTACATCTTCGGTCGCCCGATCGAGCCCGAGGAGCTGCGCGGCCGGCCCTACGCGGAACTGCGCCGCCACGTCATCGACGCGATCAACGATCTCGCACCGTTCAGCGACGCACCGCATGCACCGAACTACGACGTCGAGAGCCGGGTCACCGCCGCAGCCCCCGGCGCCTCGCCGCTGGAGTCGGTGTGGCACTGCATCGAGGACGCCCTGGACTCGTTGCCCGTCGACTGGCGCAGCATGATCGCGGCCGAGGACTGGGAAACGCTCAAGGCAGCCGAGCTCAGCGCGTCCTGACCAGCCGGCGGCCGCGGCGGTGTTGTTGACGGCGGCGCTGCGCGGCGACTAACTTAGTCACGATCGCGGCACAGCCGTCCAGCTACGCGGCTGGTGTGGATCGGCCGCCTACCAAGCCCTCGCAGACAGGAGCCCCCTTATGTCGTCAGCGACCCTGGGCGTGTACACGTGCCTCGCATCTGTCGTGCTGCTCACCGTGGTGTTCTTCCTCGCCAGCAGGTCCTGATCGTCCCCTGAGGCTCAGGGATGTAGATTCCACTGGCCGCAGTCCTGGGCCAGGACGTCGTTGACGTCGACCTCGATGCCGCCGACGATCGGACCCGGCGTCGAGGCGGTACTCACAATCCGCTGGTAGAGCACCGCCGCGGGATCGACCTGGCCCCGCGACCAGGACCGCGTCTGCCAAGCCCACCGCTTGCCGGGTGTGCGGGATACCCCGATGACACCGTCGGCGGCCGCCCACTGGCATACGTTGATGCCCCCGTAGACGCCGGTGCGCTGCACTCCCAGCACGGAGTTGATCCCGCGAAACCATGGCAGTGCCACGGTGTTCCAGGTGTTGCGGTCGATGTCGTCATCGACGCTGAAGAAGATCGGCGCACTCTGGCCGCCGCCGGCCGCGGAGTGCAGTTGCCAGGCGGTGCGCGCATCGGCGACCCCGCCGGGGTAGCCCCGGGTGAAGTCCGACGGGGCGGTACCGCCGGGCTTGCCGTACTGGTAGTTGCTCACGATCACCAGCCCCGCGGCGGTCAGCGACTCGGCATAGGGCCGGGTGATCGGCTTGGCCCCGAAGTTGGAACCGGGCCGCGACGTCGACACGTAATTGATCACTCCGGCATGGCCGGCGGCGCGGATGTCCTGCGCCGGAATCTGGCGCATGGCGTAGTCGATGAGCGTGGGAGCCGCAGCCGACGCCGTCGGTGTGGCGACGGTGGCTGCGCCTAGGCCGGCCACCGCCGAGAGCGCAGAGGCGTACCGCAGCGCGGTACGCCGGGACACCGGGCGGGAAAGCGACGGCTGGTCGCTGGAGGGGGAGTCGGACACGGGCCGATGTTAACAATGGGGCTGGTGTTAAACGTGTTGTACGCGCCGGGGATGCGTGGCGGCCATGCCTGTTGCCGTGACCCTCATCCTGAGGGACTACGACCGGGGGATCGGCCCAGGCCGATGCGCTAACCTCATGCAGACGTTTACTTATATGAGCTAGCAGTTATTGTCGCTACCCGATTCGGCGGTCCGGCACCGACGGCCGCTGGCGGGTCAGGAGGAACTTGTGCAGACGCCGGCGCCGGAGATTGCCGCCCGCCCCGATTTCCGCGGTCCGCTGCTGGGCTCGGGCAGCCCCTTGGAGCATGCGACGCTCGCGGCACTGGACCGCCTGCAAGCGGTGATGACGCTGCAACCGGTGGGAACCGACCGATTCCGGGCAGACAACGAGGCAGACCGGTTCGGCCGGATCTTCGGCGGCCAGCTCATCGGACAGGCGATGGCCGCCGCCGCGGCCACCGCCCCCGAACTCACCGCCCACTCGATCCACGCGTCCTTTCTGCGGCCCGGCGACTCCGCCGTGCCGCTGGATATCGCCGTGGACCGAACCCGCGACGGGCGCTCGATGTCGGCGCGTCAGGTCCGGGTGGAACAGGCCGGCAAGACCCTCATGGTTGCGACGGTGTCCTTCGACACCAGCCTTGACAGCGCCGCCGCCGACCCCGTCCCGCCGTCGGGAACCGAGCCCGAATCCCTTCCACTGCTCCAGCACTGGGTAACGCAGGCTTCGCCGTACCAGGCCCTGCGGGGCAGCGCCTGGATCGACCGGCCCCCACCGGTGGAGATCCGCACCGACCAGGCGCCGGTCTTCCTCAGCGGCGCCCAGGAGCCGGGCCCGTCGGCGCACTGGATGCGGTTGCCGCGACCGGTCGACGGCGACGCGCAGCTGCAGGCGGTGTTGCTCGCCTACGCCAGTGACTACCTGTTGGTGGACGCGGCGTTCCGCGCCCATCCGCAACCGCTGGACGTCGCCACGCACATCGGCCTGACTCTCGACCACACCGTATGGATTCACCGCCCAGTGCATTTCGAGCGCTGGCACCTCTACACCCAGCACACCGTCGCCACCTCCGGGCACCGTGCGCTGGTGCACGGCACCATGGTGGATTCAACCGGTAGGCATGTGGCCAGCACTGCGCAAGAGGTACTCGTGCGGCGGAGAGCCGAGCCGCCGGGGCGTCAAAAACCCGAGGACCAGTAAGTGGTCCTGCGGAGAGCAGCGTCGACCCTCGAAGGGCGCGTAGCCGTCATTACCGGGGGCGGCTCGGGGATCGGCCGAGGTATCGCGGAGACTTTCGCGGAGTTCGGCGCCCGGGTGGTGATCTGGGAACGTGACACTGAAGCGGCCCGAGCGACCGCGCAGCTGGTCGGCGGTCACGCCTGCGCAATTGATGTCCGCGATTCCGATCAGGTAGATGCGGCACTGGCGGAAACGCTTGCCATGGTGGGCCGGCCGACGGTGTTGGTCAACAATGCCGGTGGAGTGTTCTTTTCCCCGTTGCTGGACACCGCGCCCAAGGGGTGGGACACCTTGATCCGCTCCAACCTCACCCAGGTCCTGCTCTGCACGCAGCGCGTCGCGCAGACACTGGTCCAACACGGCGCGGCCGGCAGCATCATCAATGTCGCCAGCATCGAGGGCGCCCGTGCCGCGCCCGGCTATGCGGCCTACGCGGCGGCGAAAGCAGGCGTCATCAACCTGACTAAAACGGCGGCGCTGGAGTTGGCGCCGCACGGCATCCGGGTCAACTGCATGGCTCCGGACCTCACGCTCACCGAAGGAATCGAACGAGCCGGCTCGGCCGAGATGCTGGCCAACGCCAACCATATGATCCCGCTGGGCCGGGCCGGTCATGTCGACGAAATGGCAGGTGCTGCAGTCTTTCTGGCCAGCGACATGAGTTCTTACGTGACAGGTCAGACGCTGCATGTCGACGGCGGAACGCACGCTGCCGGCGGCTGGTACCACCACCCCGACAGTGGCGACTACATCCTCGGCCCGGCACGGTCGACAACCACTTAGCAACCCCACGAAGGGAGCCGTATGCGGTTTGCGTTCACGTACCCGATCATCACCCATCCATGTAATCCGGAGCTGGTCTCGGCGCAAGCGGTGAGCACCGTTGCGCAGGCCGCAGAAGCTGCCGGCTTCGGCGCCATGGGTTTCACGGACCACCCGGCGCCGACGCAGCGCTGGCTCGACGCCGGCGGCCACGACAGCCTCGATCCCTTCGTAGCGATGGGATTCGCGGCGGCGCACACCGAGAAGATCCGGTTCATCCCGAACGTCGTTGTCTTGCCCTACCGCAACCCGTTCGTCGTGGCGAAATCGGGCGCGACCCTGGATCTATTGTCGGGCCGAAGGTTCACCTTGGCCGTCGGTGTGGGCTACCTCAAGGGCGAATTTGCCGCTTTGGGGGTGGATTTCGATGAACGCGCCGCGCTCGTCGAGGAGAGCCTGGACGTCATCCGAGCCATCTGGACCGGTGACGACGTCTCGTTCGAAGGCCGGCATTTTCGCGCTCGCGGAATCACCGCGCACCCGCGACCGGTCAGCAGCCCCCATCCGCCGATCTGGATCGGCGGAAACACCGGCAAAGCGCGTCAACGGGTCGCGACACGGGGTGATGGCTGGGCGCCGTTCCCGGCCTCGCCCGGCCTGGCCAGCACCGCCCGCACCGCCGCGATGAATTCGGTCGAAGCCCTGACCGTGGGCATCGACGACCTGAAACGGCGCTGCGACGAGGCGGGCCGTGACTGGGCCGCCATCGACATCTGTTTCTCGAACCTCGTCGGCGGCCGTCCCGGCTATGACGACTTTGATCCCGGCGCCTATCTGGAAGGCCTGGACCGCCTGGCAGAAGTCGGTGTGACCTGGGTGCAGGTCGCCATTCCCGGCGACAGCCTCAGCCATGCGGTGGAGGCACTGGGCCACTTCGGTGAATCCGTGATCAGCACGTTCTGCCGAAGTTCCGGCCGGTACCCTTCCCAGGTGTGACGCTTTCGGCTTCGCGGCGCGACATGCTCCGGTATGCCGCGTTCATCGGTCCGGCGCTGGCCCTGCCCGGCGCCCTCTGCGCGCCGCGGGCCGGCGCGACCGGGCTGCAGGTGATCGATTTCGCCCACCGGCTGGTGCCGCCCGAACAGGTCAAGGCCGCCGGATTCGACGGGGCGTTGGTCTATGTCTCCGAGCTTCGGCCCGGCGCCACCTTCGACTTCAAGCCCGTCACCCGTGAGTACGCGGACGGGCTGCGCGCGGTCGGCCTGCAGGTCGCCAGCTGCTACCAGTTCGGCAAGCCGGGTTGGACGCAGTCACCGTCGGACTTCACTCGGGGCTTTGACGGCGGCGTGGCCGATGCGCAGACGGCGTTGCGGCTGCATGCCGCAGCCGGGGGACCGCCGTCAGCGCCGATCTTCTTCAGCGTCGACGAGGACATCGACGCCGCCACCTGGAAGAACGTGGCAGTCCGATGGTTTCGCGGGATCAACTCCGTTCTGGGCGTTGACCGTACGGGAATCTACGGCGGCGCCCGCCAATGCGCCTGGGCGATCAGCGACGGTGTGATCGGAAAGTCGACCAGCCCGGGCCATCGGTGGGCATGGCAGACCCGGGCGTGGTCGCACGGAGACCGTGAACCGGCAGCCGTACTCTTCCAACGAGAAATCGTCACCGAGACCGAGCCGGGTTTCGTCATCGACGGCGCGCACGTGGACGTCAACGACGTTCTGGCCGCGGACTTCGGTCAGTGGGACCTGCCCCGACCCGCGTGATCGCAGACCGCGGCACCGGTCACCGCGCGGGCCCGCCACGCCACGGTGCCAGCAGCAGTTCACCAGCCCGCCGCATGTCCTGTTCGGCCTGCTCGGGTGTCGTCTCACCCATCACCGCCCAGGACAGGATGCCGTAGGCGCACTGCTCGATCAGCAGCGCCAGCTGGGTGTCCTGGGGGGTGGGACGGGAGATTCCGGCGACGGCCAGGATCGTGGCGCGCAGGCCGAAATCGCCGGTGGCCGCCGACTCGGACCTGCGCGCGTTGACCGAGGTGATCATCGCGCGGGCCAGCCGTGGGCGGGCCAACATGGATCGGCAGATGCCGGCCATCAGCTCGGTGACGTCGGAGACCGGACATCCCGTCGGCCGGTGCGGCGGGACGCCGGCCCGGGTGTAGTGCAACAGCAAGGCACTGAACAGGTGATGCTTGGTGGGGTAGTACCGGTACACCGTCGCGATCGAAACCGACGCCTGATCGGCCACGTCCTGCATCCGGACGGCCTCCAGCCCATCGCGCGCACCGAGTCGCGCGGCCGCGGCGAGGATCCGCTCGCAGCGTTGCCGCTGGGCCGGGGTGCTGGGCGTTGCGGCCTCGCGATCAACCGGTGGCCGGGGCATCGGTGTTCCCGGGCTCGGTGCGGAGCAGCTTCTGCATCAGCCGATGCGAGGCGAGCACCGCCTCGGCTCGATCCGGGCCCGCACGCAGTGCCGGGCTGGCGGCGTGATCGGACATGACATGCACCGGTCCGTGCGGGAGCCGGTCGAGGCCTTCGCGGGCGACGTCCGCCGGATCGGAGATCCGTAACCCCGGCACGTCGAAGTTGAGGCCGGCTCGCTGCATGGCCGGGGTTCTGGTGACGCCGAGCACCAATTCCAGAACGTGCACGTTGTGGTCGCGTAACTCCAGCCACAGGCCCTCGGCGAAGATCCGGGTGAACGCCTTCGCGCCGCCGTACACCGTCTGCCGCGCCGAACCGAGATAGCCGGTCAGTGAGCCGACCAGCAGCAGACCGCCGCGCCGCCGGGCACGCATCGGGCGCCCGAAGTGGTGAACGAGCGCCAGCGGGGTCGTGACGTTGAGGGCGAGGACACCGCCGAACGCCGCGAGATCCCCGTCGAGGAATTCCGCGCTGTGGGTGTTGGCGCCGGCGTTGTAGATCAGCAGACCAACCTCGAGGTCCGACGTCTCCTCGATGACGCGGGCCGCAGCGTCCCCGCCGGACAGGTCCAGGGCGAGTTCGCGGACCATCACGCCGCGCTCGCGGCATCGATCGGCGGTCTGGCGCAACGGCTCTGGCTTCCGTGCTATCAGCACCAGATTGACACCGGCCGCGGCCAGCTGCGCCGCGAATTCGGCACCGACGCCTTCGGAACCGCCCGCGACGACAGCCCAGGGGCCGTACTGGTGCGCCCATGGAGTGTGACCATTGCTGGACAAGGGACGCCTCCATAACTAAAATTCACTTTAGTTTATCGCCAGGTTACCCCACCCTCGCGGCGCAACGGAAGGCGCAGAATTCATGCGACACAACACTGCTCGGGCGCGTTGATGCGGCTTGGCCTGGCCACGCCGGTGGTGATTCAGATCCCCGGTGTGGCGTCGAGCTGGGAAGCGCAGGCCGGGGCCGAGGACCTCGGTCGGATCGCGGCGGCAGCCGACACACTCGGATTCGCCTACCTGACCTGTTCGGAGCATGTCGCGGTGCCCGACGACGCCGCGGCCAGCCGCGGGACCACCTACTGGGATCCGGTCGCGACACTGTCGTTCCTGGCCGCCTGTACCAGCGCGATTCGATTGGTGCCGTCGGTTGTGGTGCTGGGGTATCACCACCCGCTCGAGATAGCCAAACGCTACGGCACCCTGGACCGGCTCAGTGGCGGACGGCTGACGCTGGGAGTCGGGGTCGGCTCGCTGCGTGAGGAGTTCGACCTGCTCGACTGCGCCTGGGAAGACCGCGGCGCCCGGGCCGACGATGCGATGAAGGCGCTGCGGGCATCGCTGTCGACCGAGCGGCCCAGCTACGCCGGGACCTACTACCGCTTCGACTCGATGGTCGTGCAGCCCTGTGCCCTGCAGCAGCGGGTGCCGATCTGGGTCGGGGGACACACGCGCCGCTCGCTGCGACGCGCGGTGGACTTGGGCGACGGCTGGATGCCGTTCGGCCTGTCCGGCGAGCAACTGGCCCAACACCTTGCCGGCGTGGATCTGCCCGACGGCTTCGCGGTCGTGTTGTCGACAGCGCCGCTGGACCCGATCGGCGCGGGCCAGCAGACCCTGGACCGTTTGGCCAGACTGGCCGATCTCGGCGCCACCGATGTCACCTGCGCGCTCGCGGCGCGCTCGCCGGCGCACTTCTGCGACCAGTTGAGCGCACTGGCCGAACTGGCCGATCTGCCGGCACGGGAGCGGCGATGAACGAGCAACGGCTGGCCGATCTGGAGCGGCGTCTGCAGCAGATCGAAGACGAGCGCGCGATCGAGCGGCTGATCGCGTCCTACGGCCCGCTGGTCGACGTCGGCGACGACGAGTCCGTGGCAGCGCTGTGGCAGGAAGACGGCGTCTACGACGTCGAAAACTGGTTGATGAACGGGCGCGAGGACATCGCCGCGATGGTGCGCTCTGGTGGTCACCAGGAGCTGATCGCCCGAGGCTGTACGCACTTCCTGGGCCCGGCGGTGGTCACCGTGCACGGTGACGAGGCGGTGGCCGTGTGCGAGTCGACGCTGCTGGTCAAGCAGGGATCCGAATACCGCGTGGCGCGCGGCGCCGCCAACTACTTTCACCTGCGACGAACCGGCGAGCCGTCGCGGCGCTGGCAGATCCACACACGGATCACCCGGTTGCTCGACGGCGCCGCCGAGGGCCGCGCCCTGCTGGCGGATGGCATCGCGGGCCGCATCCGTTAGTCAGGAGCTCTCGGCACTGTGGTTAGACTCCGGCGGAAACGCAATCCGCCGACACGGCAGGGGAGATGAATGGATCTGCGGTGGTCGGAGGAAGACCGGGCATTTCAGGCTGAGGTTCGGCAGTTTCTGGCCGAGAAGCTCACCCCTGAGCTGCGCCGCGCGGGCAGGCTGATGACCAGTGTCTACGCCGACCACGAGGCGAGCATGGCCTGGCAGGCGATTCTGCACGAGCGGGGTTGGGCCGCCCCGGCCTGGCCGGTCAAGCACGGGGGCTGTGACTGGAGCCTGACCCAGCACTACATCTTCAGCCGGGAGTCGACGCTCGCCGGTGCCCCGTCGCTGTCGCCGATGGGAATCCGGATGGTCGCGCACGCCATCATCCGGTTCGGCACCGATGCGCAGAAGGATTACTTCCTGCCGCGGATTCTCACCGGTGAAGTGTTCTTCTGCCAGGGCTACTCCGAGCCGGAGGCGGGCTCGGACCTGGCGTCCCTGTCGATGGCGGCCACCGTCGACGGCGACGACCTGGTCTGCACCGGCAGCAAGATCTGGACCACCCACGCCGGCGAGGCGAACTGGATGTTCGCCCTGGTGCGCACCACCCGTGCCGCCAAGAAGCAGCAGGGCATCACGTTCGTGCTGATCGACATGACCACGCCCGGCATCGAGATCCGTCCGCTGGTGATGACCTCCGGCGAAGAGATCCAGAACCAGGTCTTCTTCGACGACGTGCGGGTCCCCAAGACCAATGTCATCGGGGAGATCGACAGCGGCTGGACGGTGGCGAAGTATCTGCTCGAGTTCGAGCGCGGCGGCGGAGCGGTGGCCCCGGCCCTGCAGGTGGTGGCCGAGGAGATCGCCGAGGCCGCCAAGGATCAGCCGGGACCGGCGGGCGGCAGACTCGCCGACGACCACGCATTCATGCGCAAGCTCGCCGACGCGCGGATCCGCGCCGAGGTTCTGGAGATCCTGGAGTACCAGGTGCTGGCGGCGGTGGCCGAGGGACGCAACCCCGGGGCGTCGTCGTCGATGCTCAAAGTCCTGGGAACCGAGTTGAGCCAGGAGCTGACCGCACTGGCGTTGGAGGCGGCCGGACCGCGCGGGCGGATCTATCAGCCGCACGTCACCGCGCCCGGAGGCCCGATCGCCGATTACCAACCGCCTACCGACGGCTACTCTTCCGGCGAGCCGTGGCAGGCGGTGGCGCCGTTGCGCTACTTCAACGACCGCGCCGGCTCGATCTACGCCGGCAGCAACGAAATTCAGCGAAACATTCTGGCCAAAGCGGCATTGGGGCTCTGATGGACTTCACCTTGAACAATGAGCAGCAGATGCTGCGCGACGGCATCACCAAGTTCCTCGCCGCGCGCTACGACCTCGAGACCAGCCGTGCGGCGGTCAAGACCGGCGCCGGCTGGCAGCCCGGCGTCTGGCGCGCCTTCGCCGAGGAACTGGGCATCCTGGGCGCGACGCTGCCCGAGGAGTTCGACGGAATCGGCGGCGGTGCCGTGGAACTCATGGTCATCACCGAGGCGCTCGGGCATGCGCTGGTGATCGAACCCTACGTCGACGCCGTTGTCGTCGCCGGCGGCCTGTTGCAGCGCTCCGGGAGTCCGCAGGCCTCGGAGGTGCTCAAGGAACTGGTGGCCGGCAACGCCGTGGTGGCATTGGCCGCCACGGAACCGGAATCGGCGGACCGGTGGCAGGACGCGCAGACGACCGCCCGGCCCGACGGTGACGGCTGGGTGCTCAACGGCTCCAAGATCACCGTGGTCGCAGCACCATTGGTCACGCATCTGCTGGTCACCGCGCGCGTCGAGGGCGACGAGGGAGTCTCGTTGTTCCTCACCGAGGCGGGCGCTGCGGGTATCGCGATGCACCCGTACCGGACCATCGACGATCGCAGCGCCGCTGATGTCACCCTGACCGATCTGCGGCTTGGCGCTGACGCATTGCTGGGCGAGCGGGGCGGGGCATGGCCGTCGTTGGCGCAGGCCCGCGACGAAGGTGCGGCGGCGGTCTGCTCCGAAGCGGTCGGGTGCATGCGAAAAGTACTGGCCGACACCGTCGAATACTGCAAGCAACGACAGCAGTTCGGCCAGCCGATCGGTAGTTTCCAGGTGCTGCAACACCGCATGGTGGACATGTTCATGGAAGTCGAGCAGTCCGCTGCAGCGGTGTACCTGGCGATGCTCAACCTCGAGGCCGACGAAGCCACCCGCGCCCGTGCGGTCTCGGCCGGTAAGGCCACCATCGGCCGCGCGGCCCGCTTCGTCGGCGAGCAGGCGGTACAGCTGCACGGCGGGATGGGCATGACCGAGGAGCTGGCCATCGGCCACTACTTCAAACGGCTCACCGCACTGCAGTACGAGTTCGGCACCACCGACCAGCACCTGTCCCGTTACGCAGAGCTGACAAAGCCCTAGCCTGCGCGGTCTACTGCTTCAGCTGGTGCGGACAGTAGGAGTTGGCGGCGGCGGCTGCGAACTGCGCGGCGGCGTCCATGGTCAGCCCGGGGTTGTCGGTCGTGAGTTGTTTGATGACCTGCAATCCCGTCTCGCCGTTGTTGGCCATGCTGCACACGGCGCGGCCGGCCACAATGGCCTGTTCTTCACTGGCGAAGGTGAGCCCCGCCGCCCGTAAGGCCGTCAGGAAGGCGGCGTCGCCGGCACCGCCGTCGCCGTCGCCGGCACCGGGGTCCGCGTGCGCCGGCGCGCCGATGACGGCGGCAACGACCCATGCCGCCACGACGCCACGCGCGACGTTGGCGATCCTGCCCGCTGGAGTTCCTGGGGTCTGCATGCTGCGTAATCCCTTACTGCGAGGTGATGAGGTGTGCGAGTTCGATGTACAGGGGTATCCCGATAGTCACGTTGTAGGAGAACGTCAGGCCCAGCGATGCGGCCAGCGGCAGGCTGGGACTGGCCTCTGGAATCACCAGCCGCTGAATCGCCGGGACAGCGATGTACGACGCCGCACCGCACAACACCGCGAACAACACGTAGGTGCCCAACTGGAAGTGGACGCCGGTCAGCTGCGAGTAGGTGCGCGCCACGAACAGCCCCAGGGTGGCGAAAAGGTTGGGAGCCAGCAGGCCGAAGAAGATGAAACCACGGCCCGCGGCGCGCAGGTCCTTGAGCTTGCGTGCGGCGGTCAGACCCATCTCCAGCAGGAACAGGCACAGCACACCCTGGAATGCGGTGACGAACACCGGGTCGTCGACACCGGTGACCTTGGAGCCCTGTAGGCCGCTGACGAAGCCGATGACGATGCCGCCGAGCAGCAGGCAGATGCCCGGGTTGAGGAAGACCTCCCGCACCAGTTCCCGGTTGATCAGCCGCCCGTTGGGGGTCCCCTCGGTCTCCGCGCGGCGCTGCGGCGTCATCTCCAGCGACAACCCGCCCGTGGGGTCGGCGCCATGGGCTGCCACCACGGTGGGCCGCGCGCCTGCCGGCACGGTGTAGCCCGGCTCGTGGGGCATGTTCCCGTCGGCGTCCATGCCCTTATGCCGTAACCGGGCGACCAGGAACAGCGCCACCAGGCAGCCGGGGATCTCCATGATGGCCAGCATCACGGGCATGTAGGCGTCGAAGGCCATCCCGACGGTGGCCAGCACGCCCATGCAGGTGGCGAAGGTTCCGGCCGAGTCGGAGCCGTAGTAGCCGGCGACCGTTGCCCGGTCGACCTCCCGCATTTTCGTCATGTACTTCAGCAGCAGGTAGGCCAGTGTGCCGATCAGGAAGTTCAAGACGAATCCGACGACGATGAATCCGAGGATTCCGCCGATCTGCGAGAGGTCGATCTCGGCGAGCTCTTCGCCGCCGTGCCAGCCGATGGCCAGCAACAGGTACATCGTCAACCCCTGATACAGCGCGTTCGGGAACTCGAACGGGACCTTGGCGATGGCGATCAGGAAGCCGAAGTAGAAGAACAGCAGCAGTGGCTTGAACAGGTTGTGCGTGAAGTTCTGCCAGAACTCGACAAGCATGTTCGTCTCACTTTCGCGGGGAGGAGATCAGGCGCCGCCGGCGGGCGTCAGCTCAGCGGGGTACCGGTTTTCTTCGAGCCCTTGAGGTGCACGGCGTGGACACCGGGCTTGCGCGACAACTCCTCAAGCAGTTCGTCGAGTCCGGCCTGGTCGACGTTCCAGTGCTGGACCGCCTCGGGCTGGCTCTGCAGCTTGGCGATCACCGCGTCGAGCTTGACCGGAGTCTTGGCCTTACCGCCCTGAATCCGGATGCGCCCGCTGCCGGCGGAGCGCGGGGTGGCGCTGCCCAGGGCTCCGCCGGCCATGGCACCCAGCGCCGCCTGGTTGAGCAGGCCACCGGCCATCCCCGAGGCGGGGGCGGCGGCCACGCCCGCGGCGGGTCCGCCAGTGGCCGCCAGCCGGATCGCCGGGCTGGCAGAGGCCCAACTCGGCGGGACGGACAGGTTGCCCACCAGGTTCGCCTCCGACATGGTGGCCGACACCGTCGAGGAAAGCCCGGCGGCGGTGCCCATCCGAAGCCCGGCGCCCAGACCGCTGACCGGCAGACCTTCGAAAGCCCGGCCCAGCGGAGTCGCAAACTTGGTGAAGGCCCCGATCGGCCAGTTGACCAGCAGTGAGACGTCGTTGAACTGCGTGGTCAGGCCGAGTGGAGCCTTGGCCGCGGCGAACAATGCGGAGAACGTCGCACCGGCGGTGGGGTTACCGGTCAGGGCGGCCAGGGCGCTGTTGATGAAGGTGTTGTACTGGGTCGCTATGTCGGCGAAGAACTGCAGGATCGGGTTGCCGGCCGCAGTGGTCGCCGCCGAACCGACGCTGCTTGCCGCTGCTGCCCCGGCGCTCCCGGTGGTGGTCGGCGGCGGCTCGGCAAACGCGGTGACCTTGGTGGCAGCGGTCGCCGCCGCGGCGTAGGTCTCCATGGCCGCAGCGTCCTGGGCCCACATCTGCATGTACTCGGCCTCATTGGCCGCGATGGCCGCCAGATTCTGGCCGAGCAGGTTGGTGGCCTGCAGCATCGCCTGCTGGGCGCGGTTGGCGGCGACGGCTTCGGGGGGCACGGTGGCCGCGTGCGCGGCTTCGTAGGCGGTAGCGGCGGCCTGCGCCTGGGCGGCAGCCTGGGCGGCCGTGGCCGCGGTCGCCGACATCCACGCGATATACGGCTCGGCGGCGGCGATCATCGCCGCCGCTGAGGGGCCGGTCCATGATTCGCTCGCGAGCGAGGTGAGCACCGCGTTGTATTCGGCTGCCGCCGAACTCAACTCGCCGGCAATTCGACCCCATGCGGTGGCGGCTTCGATCAACGACGCCGACCCGGCGCCGGCGTACATGTTGGCCGAGTTGATCTCCGGGGGGAGCAATGAGAAGTACATTTCGACACCCTTATCTGGTCGAGTGCGACTGGGTCAGCGGGCAGTGGCCGGGTTTGCTCATCGCGGTCTCACTCATCCAGTGCCGGGATCACGATGATGGTGGCCGCCGCGGGATCGGCTTCACCGGGCGGAATGGGACCGAAGGCGTCGGCCCCGCCGCTGTTTCGCAGGGACCGGGTGGCCGCACCGGCACCCTGGGCGGCGGTGGTTCCCATACCGCGGCCCAGCAGGCTGGACAGGGCCATCTGGCCGAACATGGCGTCTTGGCCGGCGACCGCGGCCATCGGAGCGGCCTCCAGCGTCGCCGGCAGGGACGACGCCATGCTGACCAGCTTGGTGGCAGGCGCTGCGACCGCCCAGGAAGCCGGCACCGACAACTTGCCGACCGTGGCCGCATTGCCCAGCGCACCGGTGGCACTGCTCAGCGTTGTGGCTGCCGGTGCTGCATTTGCCAGAGGTGCCAGCGGCAGCAGTGCCCCGGAGATGGCTTTGGGGCCGGCTAAGTAGGACTGCACAGCCATGGCGTTGATCGGCCAGGAGTAGATCTGGCCGGCGGACAGGAACAGACCACCGGGCAGTGACGTCCAGCCCAACAGCGGACTGTAGGCCCCGGTGAGCGTGCCCCAGATCGTGTTCCAGTTGGCCAAGTCCGTCGCGAAGGACGGGGGCAGTGTCGCCGCGGCCGGGTTGGACCCGAGCGTCTGCAGCACCTGGGGCATCGCCGTGAGCATCTGGGAGACCTGTTGGGCGATGTTGGACGCCGACGAGTTCGCGGTCGCCTCTGCGGAGGCGGCCTCCTGGTTGGCGATCCCGGCCGGGTTCATGGTCTCCGGCGGCTGACTGAACGGTGTGAGCGCCGTTGCCGCTGCCGACGATCCGGCGTAGCCGTACATGGCCGCCGCGTCCTGTGCCCACATCTCGGCGTACTCGATCTCGGTGGCGGCGATGGCGGGCGTGTTCTGGCCGAGGAAGTTCGTCGCGATCAGGGTCGCCAGCTGAGTCCGATTCAGGGCGATCACCGGCGGCGGCACGGTGGCGGCGAACGCCGCCTCGTAGGCGGCTGCGGCGGCGCGGGCCTGGTTGGCCGAGTGCTCGGCTTGGGCGGCGGTGGCGGCCATCCACGTCACGTAGGGCTCGGCCGCGCTGGCCATCGAACCGGAGGACGGCCCGGACCATTCCCCGGCGAGGCTTGAGACCACGGACTCGTAGGACGACGCCGTAGAACTGAGTTCCGCGGCGAGCGCGTCCCACGCCGAAGCGGCCGCCAGCAGGGGGCCAGAGCCCGCCCCCGCGTACATCCGGCCGGAGTTGACCTCCGGCGGCAGTGCTGCGAAATCCATCTCGGGTGACTCCTCACGTCACACGTCGGTGCCGGCGCTGGTAAATCGCCGTCAACTAAACCCTAGACGGCGGTTGGCTATTGGGGGTGCCGGCGATGTAACAAGCGTGGGACTTTCCGTTGATAGTGGTAGCAGTGGACTATTGAAAAGTGTTGTGAGACAGCTGGCATAAGGCTATCCGTGGTGGTCGCCGGCTTACTTAAGCAATTTGGCGGCCCGCTGGCAATTAATTCCAAGGAACCGAATTGGCGGCCGGTTCATTTCGCCGGCCAGGCCAACAATCGCCCCGGAAAACCGCGGAAACGCCACATCGTCGGGGCGTGAATTTCCGCACCATTAGCCATCTCAGTCGACCGATGGTACGCAGTCCTTCTGGACAGCGGCTGGCAGTGGACTGGGTCTTGGCTGTCGCTGCGCTGCGCAAGTCCTGGCAGCCAGCCCGGGCCGGCTCAGGGACTGGTCAGCGGAAGCGGACGTGCAAGGTCGCCAAGCCGAAGATCTTCCGGCCGTCGGACTTCGCGGACACCAGGATGACGCCGCTGCGGGTGGCCGGGTCCAGCGATTTGATCCGGCCGCTGAACTCGATGTCGGCGCCTTCCTTGGCGGACACGATCGCCGGTGCGGACAGCCGCACCGCGTAGCGGGTGACGGCGCCCGGGTCGCCGGTCCAGGCCGACGCGAAACCGGCGCCCAGACCCATGGTGAGCATGCCGTGCGCGATCACGTCGGGGAGTCCGGCCAGCTTGGCGATGTCTTCGTCCCAGTGGATGGGGTTGGCGTCGCCGGCGACACCGGCGTAGTTCACCAGGTCGCCGCGAGCCAGCCGGGTGTGGCGCACGGGGAGTTCGTCACCGACCCGGACGTCGTCGAACGACGGGGTCCCCGGGGTACGGGTCAAGCCGCCCTCGGAGATCCGCACCTGCCCTTCGGGCCGCACGGTCTTGTGGTACGCGGCGTCGGCGTCACCCACGTCGAGAATGTTGACGTCGTGCATCATCGCGTTGTGCACGGCGGTCTTGACCGTCGGATCGATGTCTTCGGCTGTCACCCCGACCACGGTGGTGTGCAGGGTGTGTACCCGCTCGCCGGCGGTGTCGGTGAAGGTGTTGGTCACCGTGATCAGGTCGCGGCCCGCGACGCGGCGCACCGAGGTCAGCTCCACGTCGATGTGCAGTTCGTCACCGTCGACGATGGGCCGGTGTTGCTCGAAGACCTCTTCGGTCTGCATGAAGGTGTCGTAACCGACGACCACGGATTCGAACATGCGGCGGTTGCAGGTCATGCCCGGGACCGAGGTGAACGTCAGCGGCGCGACCAGACCCGAGTAACCCATGTCGGCGGCGGCGGCGAGATCCCAGTGCGCGGGGTGGTAGTCCTGCACGGCGCGCGCGTACTCGCGGACCTTCTCCCGACCCACCAGGTAGGTGCCGTCCATTTGGTAGTAATGGCCGACCCGGGCTTGCATCGGTGATGTCTGTGCTGCGGTCATGAGGTGACTCAACCGTTCTATCGGACTGGTTGCGGAAGCCGACCACAGCACCCTAGCGTGCGCGCCGGCGCCCGAGGCTTTCCCTATCCCAGGACGAGTCGCTGGAACGGGCCGTCCCCGCAGAGGTGGTGGGTGGCCACCACCACCGTCCGGTCGGCGCCGAACAGGCCGGGCACCGCGAGAATCGCCCGCAGGAGATCGTCGGCGTCGGCGGCGTCGAGGTGCTCGGTGGGCTCGTCGAGCGCCACGATGGCCGCCGGCGCCAACATGGCCCGGGCCAGCAGCAGCCGCCGCCGCTGTCCCGCCGACAATGCCTGGGCGCCGCCGGCGAGGACGGTGGCCAGGCCGTCGGGCAGACCGGCCAGCCAGGGCTGCAGCCCCACCCGACTCATAGCCGTGCGCAGCTCGTCGTCGTGGCAGTCGCCCCGCGCCACCAGCAGGTTGTCCCGGACGGTGGTCGCGAAGATGTGGGCGTCCTCGGCAAAGAAACCGACGGCGGATCGCAGCTCGGATTCGGCCAGCTCCTGCACCGGGCGGTCGCCGACCCGAACGCCACCGGCCAGCGGTGTCACCAGGCCGGCCAACGTCATCAGCAGGGTCGTCTTGCCGGCCCCGCTGGGGCCGGTGACCGCCAGCCGATCCCCGGGCGCCAGATCGAGCTCGACCCGCACGGATCGCTCGTCGCGAAATCCCGAGACCAGATCGGCGTGCAGCGCCGGGGCCGCACCCGGCGGCGGGCGGCGCGGCGCCGGGCAGGGCGCGATCGGGGGTTCGTCGGGCGCCAGATCGACCAGCCGCCGCGCCGCGATCCGCGCGCGGGTCAGGGCGACGGCGGCCCCCGGCAGTGCGGTGGTCGCCTCGAAGGCCGACAGCGGCAGCAGCATCAGGACCGCCACCGTGGTGGGCGCCAGGACGTCGGCGAGCCCGATCCCGGCTACCGCGGCGCCGAGCACGCTGACCCCGACCGCGGCGGTGGGCAGGGCTGCGGCCAGCGCCGCCGGCTTGGCCGCTGCGTCCAGCGCCGCGCCCCAGGCCTGCTGGCGACGCTGGGACTCGGCGATGACGGCGGGCAGCAGACCGGCGATCCGCAGCTCCGGGGCATGGTCGAGCGCATGGAGCGCCGCGACGTCACGCTCGCCGCGGTGCTCGCGGGCGCTGTCCTGCTGTGCCGCGGCGGCCCGCGCGGCCAGCCACGGCGCCACCACTCCGGCGGCCAGCAGGCAGCCGGCCAGGACCGCCGCGGCCGCCGGCGAGATCGCCGCGACCGCCGCGGTGGCAACGACACCCAGTACCGCTGCCACCCCGATCGGAAGGACGGCCCGGACCAAGACGTCGGAGAGTTCATCGACATCGGAGCCAAGGCGGGCCACCAACTCTCCGCTGCGCAACCGCACCGCGGTCTGCACCGGGCCGTGGGCCAGACGCCGGTAGAGCTGCACCCGGGCGGTGCCCGCCGCCGCCAGGGCCGCGTCATGGCTCACCAGCCGCTCGCAGTAATGCAGCACCCCCCGCGAGATCGCCAGCGCCCGCACCGCCACCACGGCGATCGACAGGTCCAGCACCGGCGGCATCTGCCAGGCCCGGGTGATCAGCCAGGCCGAGACCGCGGCCAACGCCAGCGCGCTGCACAGCGACAGGGTCGCGAGCAGACCGGCCAGCAGCAGCCGGGACAGGCGTGGTCGCAGCAGCCGCAGGGCCGCCACCAGTGGATCAGACCGGCACCGCACGGGCGACTCCCTCGCTGTGAACGGTGACGACCTGATCGGCGATCGCCAGCACGGGGGCGCGGTGGCCCACCACCACCACCGTCGCTCCGGTGCGCGCACGGTCCACCAGGGCCGCCAGCACGCGCTGTTCGGCCGCGGGGTCCAGATGCGCGGTCGGTTCGTCGAGCAACAACACCGGGGCCGGCGAGCCCAGTGCGCGAGCCAACCCGAGCCGCTGTCGTTGCCCCAACGACAACCCCAGCCCGCCGCGGCCCACCCGGGTGCGCGCGCCGTGGGGCAACTCCGCGAGCACCTCGTCGAATCCGGCTGCCGCACAAGCATCCTGCGCATCGGCCAGGTCGCCGAACAGCGTCAGGTTGTCCGCCACGGTGCCCGGGATCAGCGCCGGGCGCTGCGGCAGCCACGACAGTTGGGCCCACCAGCCGGGCAAGTCGAGCGTCGCCACGTCTACGCCGCCCACCGTGATCCGTCCGCAGGACGGACTGGTCAGGCCCGCGATGGCCGCCAGCGTCGTACTCTTGCCCGCGCCGTTGGCTCCGGTCAGCACCGTCACCTGACCGGGCTCGAGCACTGCGTCCAGGCCGGCCGGCGCCGCACCGTCCCGGCCGGCCACGCTGAGGCCCTCGAGCCGTATCGGTGCCCCCCGCGCAGCCACCGCACGGTCCCCCGGAACCCGCTGAGCGGTCTCGCCGATCAGGGCGAAAGCCTGGTCCGCGGCAGCGCGCCCGTCCTCGGCGGCGTGAAACTCCACGCCGATCCGGCGCAGCGGCCAGTACACGTCGGGCACCAGCAGCAAAACGGTCAGCCCGGCGGTCAGGCTCATCTCGCCGAACACCAGCCGCAGACCGATGCTGACGGCGACCACGGCCACGCTCAGCGTGGCCAGCAGTTCGAGGACCAGTGCCGACAGGAACGCGACACGCAGGCTGGCCATGGTCGACCGGCGCTGCGCGCGGGACAGTTCGGCGATGCGGTCCTGCGGCCCGCTCGCCCGCCCGAGCGCGCGCAGGGTGGGGATACCGGCGATCAGGTCCATCAGACGTGCCTGCAACGTGGTCTGGGCCGCCAGGGCCGCCGCCGACCTGTCCGCGGTGGCCAGGCCGATCAGCACCATGAACACCGGGATCAGGGGCAACGTGATGAACGCCAGGACCGCTGACCGCGGGTCGAACGCGGCGATCACCCCGACGGTGATCGGGGTGAGGATCGCGGCCAGCAGCAGCGCGGGCAGATAGGCGCTGAAGTAGGAGCGCAGACCGTCCAGGCCGCGGGTGACCACCGCCGCCGCGGCGTCGCGGTCGGCGGCCAGCCGGCCGGGAGCGCGTGCAGTGACCGCGCGCAGCACCTGCCCGCTGAGTTCGGCGATCACCGCGCTGGCCCCGCGCTGCCCCAGCCTGGCCTGCAGCCAGTGCGCCAGCGTGCGGAGGGCGAACAACGCTGCAAGCGCGGCCAGCAGGGGCGTCCAGTGCGCGACGCTGCGTGTCGACGGTTGCGTGATCACCCCAGACACGATGTGGCCCAACACTATCGCGGATCCGAGTGCGCAGCCCGAGATCACCACTCCGCAGCCCACCATGGCGACCAGGAAGCGGCGCACCGCGGCCGAGGCCCGCCACAGGCGCGGGTCCAGCGGCGCCCGGGAACCCCGGGCGCTCAGGACGGCTGCCTGACCAGCCCGATGGACTGGGGAATCTGCTCGGCGGAGATGCGCTGCCGAAACACCCAATACGTCCAGCCCTGGTACGCGATTGCCAGCGGCGCGAAGATCACCGCCGCCCAGGTCATGATCTTCAACGTGTACGGAGTCGATGAGGCGTTGTAGATCGTCAGGCTCCATTGCGGATCCAACGTGGAGGGCAGCAGCGCCGGATACAGGGCGCCGAACAGCAGGACCACCACGGCCGCCACCACGATCGCCGAGCACGTGAACGCCCAGCCGTCGGACACCCGGCGCCACACCAGCGCCACCGCGGCCAACTGCGCGACCAGCGCGACGCCCAGCACCAGCCAGGTCCAACCGGTGCCGTGGGCGAGCTGGGTCCAGACTCCGAACGCGGCGACCAGCGCGGTCACCGGAAGCGCCAACAGGTTGGCGAATCGGTGCGCGTCGTCGCGAATCGCCCCGGCGGTTTTCAGGCCGGTGAACACCGCGCCGTAGAACAGGAACAAGCCGCCGGTGGCCAGGCCGCCCAGCAGCGTGTAGGCGTTGATCACGTCGCCGAACGCCAGGCGGACGTGGTGGTCGGCCTCCACCGGCAGGCCCCGGACCAGCACGGCGAACGCCACGCCCCACAGGATCGCCGGCAGCCAGGAGCCGGCGGCGATACCGGCATCGGCCCAGGCGCGCCACCGGGGGTCATTGACCTTGCCCCGCCATTCGATCGCGACGGCGCGCACGATCATGCCGAACAGGATGGCCAGCAGGGGCAGGTACAGCGTGGAGAACACCGTGGCGTACCAGTTCGGGAACGCGGCGAACATCGCCCCGCCCGCGGTGATCAACCAGACCTCGTTGCCGTCCCAGAACGGTCCGATCGTGTTCAACGCGGCCCGTCGGTGTGCCTCGGGGTCGCGGGGTCGATGCGGTTTCGCCTCTCCTTCGTCGAGGCTCACTGAACCACCGGGTCGTTGCGGTGGTCCCAGTTTCGCCTCTCCTTCGTCGAGGCTCACTGAACCACCGGGTTTATGCGGTGGTTCCAGTTTCGCCTCTCCTTCGTCGAGGCTCACTGAACCACCGGCACTGACGAGGCCGAAGGGCGCCATCAGCATGCCCACCCCGAAGTCGAAGCCCTCCAGAATGAAAAAGCCGGTGAACAGCACCGCGACCAGCACGAACCACAGCTGTTGTAGGTCCACCGCGGCGACCTCCTTATCCGGTGCTATCCGTTCGACCCGGCCCTAGTAGGCGAATGACAGTGGCGCCACGGCGTTTTCATCCAGCGGTGCCGGCGGCGCAGGTTCGGCATCGTGGTCGGTCGGCCCTTGGGCCACATAGCGGCTGATCAACCAGAACCAGATCACCGCGAGCACGGCATAGACCAGCGTGAACATCACCAGGGAGGTGACCACCACACCCGCGCTGTTTCCCGAGACACCTTGCGCGACGGTCTGCCGTACCCCGGGGTCACCGGTCGGATTGGGGACCACAACCCAGGGCTGACGGCCCATTTCGGTGAAGACCCAGCCGGAGATGTTGGCCAGGAAGGGGGTGGGAATGGTCAGCAGCGCAAACCAGGCGAGCCAGCGCTGGCCGGGGATCTGCCCGCGCCGCGTCAGCCACAGGGCGACCATCGCGAACAGCACCGGCACCAGCAGCAGGCCGATCATCACGCGGAACGACCAATAGGTGACGAACAGATTCGGCCGGTAGTCGCCGGGACCGAACTTCTGCTCGAAGTTCTGCTGGATGTCGCGGACCCCGTCGAGCCGAACACCGCTGACCCTGCCCTGGGCCAGCAGCGGTAGCAGATAGGGCACCTCGATCACTCGGGTGAGGTGGTCGCAGTTGTTCTGCCGCCCGATGGTCAGAACCGAGAAGTTCGGGTCGGTTGCGGTGTCGCACAATGATTCCGCCGACGCCATCTTCATGGGTTGCTGGACGAACATCAGCTTGCCCTGCACGTCGCCGGTCAAGAACAACGCCACCGCGGCGACCAGCGCGACCCAACATCCGAGAACGGTTGCCGGCCGGTACATGGTGGCGGCGTCCACGGCGGCCGCGGGCGAGCCGTCGGCGCGCGACCGGACCATCCACCAGGCGCACACCGCGGCGACGAACGTTCCGGCCGTCAAGAAGGCGCCGGATATCGCGTGCGACAGCGCGGCCTGGGCGGTGTTGTTGGTGAACAGCGCCATGATGCTGTCCAGTTCGGCGCGCTTGTTCTCCGGATTGAAGTGCGCGCCGACCGGATGCTGCATGAACGAGTTGGCGGCGATGATGAAGAACGCCGAGAGGTTCGTGGCGATCGCGACAATCCAGATGCACAGCAGATGTATCGCCCGCGGCAAGCGGTCCCAGCCGAAGATCCACAGTCCGATGAAGGTGGACTCCAAGAAGAAGGCGGCCAGGCCCTCCATCGCCAGGGGGGCACCGAACACGTCGCCGACAAATCGGGAGTATTCGCTCCAGTTCATGCCGAACTGGAACTCCTGGACGATTCCGGTGGCCACACCCAGGGCGAAGTTGATCAAGAAGAGCTTGCCGAAGAACTTGGTCAGCCGGTACCAGGCGGGGTTGTTCGTTCGGAACCACACCGTCTGCATGACCGCGACCAACGGAGCCAAACCGATGGTCAGCGGCACGAAGATGAAGTGGTAGACAGTGGTGATCCCGAACTGCCACCGCGATAAGTCAACGACGTCCATGGGCGATCTCCCCGGGGCTGCGCAGCCGATGCTACGACCAAGGGTAGTAGTTAACGTCGGTAACCGGTAGAGATTTCTTCCGACGCGGGCCGGTGGGGAAGTGCCGGGCGCGCAGGCGGCTAAGCCAGGATGGCGGCCAGCGTGCGCCAGCGGCGATGCCGGTGGGTGAACAGCAGCCGGATGACCATGCGAGTGACCGCGCCGATGATGCCGTCATCGGTCTCGATCTCGTCGGTGTAGCGGCAGCGGTGCTCGTCGAGGGGCGTGAACGTCAACCGATGGTTCCAGGTGCGGACCGGCCCGCTGCGCTCGTTGGTATAGATCGTCAGCTCGTCGAGCTGCCGGATTTCAAGGTGATGGGTCCAGGCGGGGATGACCCCGAACCACCACAGCCGCGCCGACAGGCGGGTCCCGACTTCGAGGCGCTCCGGTGCGGCCAGCCTGGGCAGGGTGACCAGCGGGGCGAGCACGTACTGCATCAAGGCGGGTTTGCGTGCCAGTGCCGCGGCGTGCTGCGCGGAGATCGGTAGGTCGGTGTGCAGGGCGACAATGCTCACGGCAGGCTCCCGGGGTTCACGCGCGGACGGGTGAGTGAGGGGTTGCGGCGCATGCCGTTGCCGGCCGCGAACATCCAGCTGGAACCTACCAGCGGCCGATCTTCCGTGGGCTGCTCGCGATGCGGTAATCTCCGTCCCGGCCCAGACGGAACCCGGGTTCCGCCTGTAGCGCACGTCGGCGCGGCCCAGATCCTCGCGGCAGCAGGGGGCAAGGAGGCGTGGGTGTTCGCACTGGTCCGCAGACTGTGGATACCGCTGCTTCTGGTGGTGGTGATCGCCCTGGGCGCCTACGTGGTGGTGCGGGTCCGCAACAGTTTCGGCGCCGGCGCCCGGGTCGCCACCGCCGACCCCAACGCCGACGAGACCAAACCCTTCAATCCCAAACACATCACCTATGAACTGACGGCCCCCTCGGGCGGCACCGTCAACATCAACTTTCTCGACGAGAACGGGCAACCGCACCTGATCGAGGACGCGCCGTTGCCGTGGTCGCACACCATCGTCACCACGTTGCCGTCGATGTCGGCCAACATCGTTGCGCAGGGCGACACCGCCATGGATCACCTGCGCTGCCGGATCATCGTCGACGACAACGTCCGCGACGACCGCAGCATCGATGAGTACAAGCCCTTCATCTACTGCTTGGTGAAGTCCGTATGAGCAACCGCGTAGGCCAGCCGCGCTCCCGCATCGCCCGGCTGCTCTGGGTGCTGGCCGTGCCCATCATCATCTTCTGGCTGCTCATCGCCATCGGAACGACGGTGTTCACCCCGAAACTGGGCGTGGTGGCGGGCAAGCACTCGGTGCCCATGGCACCGCTGGACGCGCCGGCGTTCAAGGACATGATGGACATCGGCCACAAGTTCGAGGAGTTCGACACCGACTCCACCGCGATGGTCGTGCTGGAGGGTGACGACAAGCTCGGCGACAGCGCGCACGAGTACTACAACGAGATCGTCGCCAAGCTCAAAGCCGACCGGCATGTCCAGAACGTGCAGGACTTCTGGAGCGATCCGCTCACCGCCGCCGGCTCCCAGAGCCCGGACGGCAAGGCCGCCTACGTGCAGGTCTTCCTCGACGGGGCCCAGGGCACCACGCCCAGCCACGCCTCGGTGGCCGCGGTGCGCAAGATCGTCGAGGGTGTGCCCGCCCCGCCGGGCGTGCAGGCGCACGTGGCCGGCAACACGGTGCTCAACACCGACACCCTGATCGCCGCGCATAACAGCATGGAACTGATGACGGCGGTCACCATCGGCGTCATCTTCGTGATGCTGCTCGTCATCTACCGATCACTGCGGTCGGCGATCGTCGCGCTGATCCTGGTGCGCTTCGAACTGTATGCGGCAGAAGGCATTGTGGCCACAGCCGGCAACCTGGACATCATCGGCCTGACCCCGTACGCGGTCAGCATGGTCACGATGCTGACCATTGCCGCCGGCACCGACTACTTCATCTTCCTGCTGGGCCGCTATCACGAGGCACGCTCCCGCGGCCAGGATCGCGAAGAGGCGTTCCATACCGCCTACAACGGCGTGGTCCATGTGATCGTGGGCTCCGGCCTGACCATCGTCGGCGCCTGCCTGTGTCTGACCGCGACCAAGCTGCCGTACTTCCAGACCATGGGTGTGCCGTGCGCCATCGCGCTGGTGGCCACCATGGTGGCGGGCCTGACCCTGGCTCCGGCGGTGCTGGTGGTCGCATCCAAATTCGGGATCTTCGACCCCAAACGTCAAGTCTCCGAACGGGGCTGGCGCCGTATCGGCACCCTGGTGACGCGGTGGCCGAAGCCGATCATCGTGGTGACCACCTTCATCGCGGCGATCGGGTTCGTTGCCCTGGCGACCTACGTGCCCAATTACAACGACCGGCACTTCACCCCCGAGACCATCGCGGCCAACGTCGCCCAGACGGCGGCCGAACGGCACTTCTCCCAGGCCCGGATGAATCCCGAACTGCTCATGGTCGACGCCGGGCACGACCTGCGCAATCCGGCGGACATGCTGGTCATCGATCGGATCGCCAAGACCGTCTTCCACGAGCGCGGCATCGGGCGGGTGCAGACCATCACCCGTCCGCTCGGTGCGCCGATCGAACACAGCTCCATTCCGTTTCAGATCGCCATGCAGGCCTCCGGTCAGCTACAGACCGCGAAGTTCATGAACGATTCCATGGCCTCGATGCTGGAACAGGCCGATGAGATGGGCCGGACCGTGGCCACCATGGAGCACATGTACGGGGTGATGCAGCAGGTCGTCGACAACACCCACGACATGACCGCCCACATGCACGAGCTGCAGGTCGACATCGAGACGGTGCGCGAGCATGTGTCGGACTTCGATGACTTCTTCCGCCCGCTGCGCAGTTACTTCTATTGGGAGCCGCACTGTTTCGACATCCCCATCTGCGCTTCCACGCGGTCGATGTTCGACATGCTCGACGACGTCGACGCCATGACCGATGACATGGGCACCACCATCAAAGACGTCGACCGGCTCGACGTCTTGATGCCGCAGATGCTCGAAGACCTGCCCAAGACCATCGACTCGATGAAGAAGATGCGCGGCTTCATGCTCGCCACCCACAGTTCGATGTCGGGCATCCAGCACCATCTGCAGGAGAACGCCGAAGGTTCGACCCTGATGGGCAAGTTCTTCGACGAGGCCAAAAACGACGACTCGTTCTACCTTCCGCCGGAAGTCTTCGACAACCCCGACTTCATCCGCGGGCTGAAGATGTTCGTCTCGCCCGACGGCCACGCCGTGCGATTCATCATCACCCACCAGGGCGACCCCGCCTCGGTCGAAGGCATCGAGCATGTCCAGGGCATCCGGGACGCCGTCGCGGACGCGATCAAGGGAACTCCGCTGGAAGGCTCGAAGGTGTCGCTGGCCGGCACCGCATCGATGTACAGCGACATGCAGGACGGCGTGAAGATCGACCTGATGATCGCCGGGTTGTCCACGCTGATCCTGATCTTCTCGATCATGCTGCTGATCACCCGCAGCCTGGTGGCGTCGCTGGTGATCGTCGGCACGGTGCTGGCCTCGCTGGGCACCGCCTGCGGGCTGTCGGTGCTGCTGTGGCAGGACATCCTCGGGGTGGGCCTGCAGTGGATCGTGTTGCCGCTGACGGTGATCATCCTGCTGGCGGTGGGATCGGACTACAACCTGCTGCTGGTCTCGCGGCTCAAAGAGGAGATCGGCGCGGGCCTCAACACCGGGATCATCCGCGGCATGGGCGCATCCGGCCGGGTGGTCACCGCGGCGGGCTTGGTGTTCGCGGCGACCATGGCGTCGATGATGGTCAGTGATCTGCGGGTGATCGGGCAGTTGGGCACCGCGATCGCGTTGGGGCTGCTGGTGGACACGTTCATCGTCCGCGCCTTCATGACGCCGGCGATCGCGGCGGCGCTGGGCCGGTGGTTCTGGTGGCCGCTGGACACCTTCAGCATGCGGGACCGGCCGGCGCCCGAGCCGGCTTCCGAGGCCGAACCGATACCACAGCCGACGATGGTGTGAGGCCATGGAGTCACGACTGCGGCACCGCACCGACGGGAGGCTGGATCGCTCTCGCGATCCCGCGATCTTGGATGCCGCACTGGCTATCGTCTCGGAGAACGGCTACGACGCAGCGAATATGAACGACATCGCGGCACGCGCCGGTGTCGGAAAGGCGGCCATCTACCGCCGCTGGTCCTCGAAAGCGGCGCTGGTCACCGATGCGCTCATCTATTGGCGGCCCGATCTGCTCACCAAGGACACCCCCGACACCGGGAGCCTGACCGGCGATCTCGACGCACTCGTGGAGCAGATCGCCCGCAACGACAACGAGCCGTTCCCCAACGACCTGGTGCTGCGGGTCGCCTTGGAGGCTGCGCAGGACCCGGACCTGGCCGCCGCGGTCGACGACCTGCTCCTGGTCAAGGGCAAGGGACTGGTCGCCAAGATCGTCGCGCAGGCCGTGGCGCGCGGCGAGATCGACGCCGACCGGGACTGGTCGCTGGTCGCCGACGTGGTGCTGGCGATGTGCCTGCTGCAGGTGGTCCGCGGTCAGAGCATCGACGCGGCATTTGTCCGGGCCGTCATCGACACGCTGGTTCTGCCGGCATTGCGGGCGCGGTGAGAGGCGGCGCAACCCAGCGCCGCAAGTCGAGAGCTCACAACACGGCGAGGTCCGCCAACGCATCGGCGAAGGCCGCCAGGTCGGCGGCGAACAGTCCGGGCTGCTCGAAAGCGGCGAAGTGCCCGCCGCGCTCCTGGACGCTGTAGTGGACCAGGTTGTAGCGCCGTGCGGCCCACGTCCGCGGTGTCTGCACCAGCTCGTAGGGGTAGACCGCGTAGCCGGTGGGCACCGTGACATGACCCCGCCATGAGCCGAGCGCGCCGGAGCGGGCGGACTCGCAATACAGGCGGGCCGAGGAGGTCCCGGTCACGGTCAGCCAGTAGAACATCAGGTTGTCGATGAGCCGGTCGGTGCTGATCGGCATGCCGTCGCGGGTGTCGCACCAGGCATGGAACTTCTCCAGAATCCAGCCGGCCAGTCCGACGGGTGAGTCGTCGAGTCCATATCCCACCGAATGCGGCCGCGTCGCTTGCTGATTCATATACGCCCTGCCGTCGGCGGTACGCTGCACCGAGGCAGCGATAGCCGCCTGCTCGGCCGCCGTCACCGCGGCCATCAGACCGGGATCGTCGCGGTCCGGCGGGGCAAAGCACATGTTGGTGTGGATAGCCGCGACCCGTCTCGTGTAGTGCTCGCCGAGCCAGCGGGTGACCAGCGCGCCCCAGTCGCCGCCCTGGGCGACATACCGGTGATAGCCCAGCTGGCCCATCACATCGTCCACGGCAGCCGCCACGGCAGCGACGTCGACACCGGGCCGGCGGGTCGGACCGGAGAAACCGTAGCCGGGCATCGAGACGACGACGACGTGGAATCGCTGACGCAGCAGCGGAAGTACGTCGAGGAACTCCACGATCGAGCCGGGCCAGCCGTGCGTCACAACCAAGGGGAGGGCATCGCGGTCGGGCGACCGGACGTGCAGAAAGTGCACCCGCTGGCCGGCGGCCGCGGTGACGAACGAGCCGAATTCATTGACCTCGGCTTCCACCTGCCGCCAGTCGTAGGTGTGCAGCCAACGATCCACGACCGCCTTGAGGAAGGCTTGGTCGGTTCCGTAATCCCATCCGGCCCCATCGATCTCGGCCGGCCACCGGGTGTTGGCGAGCCGGCGGCGCAGATCATCCAGCTCGGACTCGCTGACGCGCAGCGGCCAGGGTTCAGGTCTGTTCACGGCCGCCTCCGCTTCGGCTGCCGGGAGGACCGAGCCTCCCCGGCGGAAGCTGCCTTCAGCTCAGGCACTTGCACACCCTATCGAGATGTGTACAAATTGATCAACGCCTATCCGCGCCCGTCGCCGTACGTCGTCGCCGGTACCGCCGAAATGACCTGAAAGGAAGCAACAGTTGCCCCGGATGTACCCGTGCGCGAAGGTCGGCCTCGACTATCTGGAGCAGGCTCCACAGCGGTTCAGCAACAGCGTCGACCTGGCCGTGACGCCGGGCCAGATCTGGGAGGTGCTGGCCGACGCCGATGCATGGCCCCGCTGGGCCAGTGTGATCACCAACGTGACCTGGACCAGCCCTGAGCCGCACGGAGTCGGGACCACCCGAGTGGTCGACATGCGTGGCGGGATAGTCGGCGACGAGGAGTTCCTGGCCTGGGAACCCGGACAGCACATGGCCTTTCGGTTCAACGCGAGCTCAACGTCGGCATTGGCGGTGTTCGTCGAGGACTATCGCATCGAGCCCACCGCACAAGGCTGCCGGCTCACCTGGACGCTGGCCAACCAGCTGACCGGGCCGGCCCGGTGGGCGTCCCCGATCAGTGCCCCGCTGATGAACCTGGGGTTCCGCCGCTTCCTGTCCAACCTGCGCCGCTATACCGACAAGCGTTTCGCGACGGCGAGCCGCGGATAGGGCAGCCGGGTATGGACGCGGCCGATTGGTCGTTGGAGCAGGGCGCGCCTCAGACCGGCCGCACCGCGGTGGTCACCGGGGCCAACACCGGGGTCGGTCTTGAAGTGGCCAGGGGATTGGCGGCGCTGGGTGCCACCGTCGTACTGGCCTGTCGCAACAGTGCCGCTGCAGCAGAGGCGCGGCGCGACATCCTCCGGTCGGCTCCGGAGGCGCGCGTCGACGTCGTTCATCTCGATGTCAGCGACCTGAGCTCGGTGCGTGCCTGCGCGGACGAGCTGCGGGCCGGCTATCCGGTCATCGACATCCTGGTCAACAACGCCGGTGTCATGCACCAGAGCCGGCAGGTGACCTCCGACGGGTTCGAGGGCGATTTCGGAACGAATTTTCTCGGCCCGTTTGCCTTGACGGGCCTGCTGCTCGATCACCTGCGCGCGTCCACCGCAGGCCGGATCGTCGCGGTGAGCAGCAAGACCCACCGCAGCGGCCGGATCGCCTTCGAGGATCTGCAGTCGGAGAAGGTCTTCACGATGGCGAAGGCCTACGCGCAGTCCAAGCTGGCCCAGTTGATGGTCACCTACGAGCTGCAGCGGCGGCTGGAAGCTGCGGGCAGCGCGGCCATGGCGCTCGCCGCGCACCCCGGGGGCACCCGCACCTCGATCCTGCGCGAGCAGCCGGGGGCGATCCGCTGGGTGTTCAACAGCCGCTTCCGCTATCTGACCGGTTGGTTCACCCAAGGGCCGGCGCAGGGGGCGCTGCCCATGTTGCGGGCTGCGACCGATCCGGCCGCCACCGGGGGCCAGTTCTACGGCCCGGGAGGCCGTTTCGAGCAGATCGGACCGCCGATACCGGTACGGGCCGCCGGCCGGGCGCTCGACGTCGATGCCCAGCAGCGGCTGTGGGCGATCGCCGAAGAACTCACCGGGGTCACGTATGCGCTGCCGGGCGGTCCGGCATAGCGCCGGCGCCACGTCGGGCGGTTGAGCATCGGAGGGGCCAGGTGTTGACCACCCCGCGCCCGCAATGCTAAGCAGGTGCACAGCATCCCTGCCGCCGCGACCAGAAGGATCTGTGCATGACAGTGCAGTCGGTAATCAACGATCTTGCGAGCCGCCCGGGCACCGGTGACGTCATCGCGGTCATCGACCCCGCCACCGAGGAACAGATCACCGAGTTCCGTGACGCCGGTCCCGAAGCCGTCGACGAAGCCGTCGCCCGCGCCAAGGCGGCCTATCAGTCCGGCGTGTGGACCGACCTCCCGGCTCGCCAGCGCGCCAAGGTGCTGTGGAAGCTCGCAGACCTCATCGACGAGCACGCCGAGGAGTTCGCCGAGCTGGAATCACTGGACTCGGGCATGCCGCCGGCGCAGTCCGCGATGATCGTGTCGACCTGCGCGGAGTTCTACCGGTACTACGCGGGGTGGTGTACGAAGCTCAACGGCAGCAGCTACCAGGTGCAGATGGAGGGCGGCGTCACCGGCACCTACGCCAACATGCATGCCTACACGGTGAAGGAACCCTATTCCGTGGTGGGCTTGATCTATCCCTGGAACGGTCCGCTGTTCAACGCGTGCGCCAAGATCGCCCCGGCGTTGGCGGCCGGCTGCAGCAGCGTGGTCAAGCCGGCCGAGGAGACGCCGCTCTCGGCGGTGTTGCTGGAACGGCTGATCGGCGAGGCCGGTGTTCCCGACGGCGTCACCAACTTCGTCATCGGTTACGGCGCCACCGCGGGCGCGGCGATCACCAACCATCCCGACGTGGAGAAGGTGGCGTTCACCGGTTCGACCGAGGTCGGCAAGGAAATCATGCGCAACTGTGCGGACAACCTGAAGAAGGTCACCCTCGAGTTGGGCGGGAAGTCCCCGGTCCTGATCTATGAGGACGCCGACCTGGACATGGCGATCATGATGGCCGCGATGGGCATCTTCGTGCACTCCGGCCAGGGATGCGTCTGCGGCTCAAGGGTCTTCGTGCAGCGCAGCGTCTATGAGCGCGTGGTGGCGGGCATCGCGATGATCGGTGACAACCTGGTGCTCGGGGGGCCCAAGGACGAGGGATCGATGATCAGCCCGCTGGTCAGCGCCAAGCAACTCCAGCGCGTCATGGGCTACATCGATCAGGGCAGGCGCGACGGCGTCGAGATCGTCAGCGGCGGTTACCGGCTGGACCGCAAGGGCTACTTCGTCAAACCCACCGTGATCACCAACGTGGACCCGGCCACCAGCCGGCTCTACAAGGAGGAGATCTTCGGCCCGGTCGTCACCGTCTTGCCGTTCGACGACGACGACGAAGCCGTGGCGATGGCCAACGACACCAGCTACGGATTGGCCGCCACGGTCTGGACCACCAACCTGGCTCGCGCCCACAACCTGGGCAAGCGGCTGCAGGCCGGCATGGTGGGGCTGAACTGCCAGCTGACCTTCGACCACAACGTCCCGTTCGGCGGCTACAAGCAGTCCGGCGTCGGCAAGGAGTTCGGCTACGAGGGCATCGATGGCTACCTGAAGACCAAGTCGGTCTGGGCGGCGCTCTGAGTTCCGGCCGGTTCGACCGGCGGGTTGGGCCACCAGATCCGGTCGCCGATCAAGGCGAAGAGCGCTGGAATCACCAGTGTGCGAACAACGAAGGTGTCCAACAGGATTCCGAGACCGACGATGATGCCCAGCTGCGTCAGCACGATCAACGGCAGCACCCCCAGGACGCAGAACACCGCAGCCAGCACGATCCCGGCGCTGGTGATGACCCCACCGGTCGCCGAGACCGCGCGCACCATCCCTTCGCGGGTGCCGTGGCCGGGGGTCTCCTCGCGGGCCCGGGTCACCAGGAAGATGGTGTAGTCCACTCCCAGCGCAACCAGGAACAGGAACGCGAACAGGGGAGTGCTGTTGTCCAGGGCCGGAAATCCGAACAGATGCAGGCTGGCCCAGCCGCCCAAGCCGAGCGCCGCCAGGGCGCTGAGCACCGTCGCCGCCACCAGGACCGGCGGCGCCAGCACCGCCCGAAGCAGGACGAACAGCACCGCGAGAACCACCAGCAGGATCAGCGGAATCAGCACCGTGCGGTCGCGGATGGCGGCGTCGCGGATGTCGAGGGCCTCGGCGTCCGCCCCGCCGACCAACGCGCGGGAATCCACGGCGCGCACCGAATCGCGAAGCCCGGAAACAGTCTCAAAAGCCGCGTCGGTCGCCGGTGCGGCGTCGAGAACCACCGACCACATGGTCCGTCCGGTCTCGGAAACACCGGTCTGCACCGCCGAGACGACGCCCGGTACCGCGGTGATCGCCCGGTTGAGCTGTGCAGAGCGGGCGGTCGGGCCGATCACGACGGCCGGACTCGCAGCGCCTTCCGGGAAGTGTTCTGCCAGCCGGTCGAATCCGGTCACCGAGTCGGCTTGTAACCGGAACTGCTCGGTCTGCGACAACCCGACCCCGGTGCCCAGCAGTCCGGCCGCCGATACCGCCAGGACGGCAACCGCCGCCGTGCACACCGCTGCCGGGTGGCGCGAGACGGCGTCGGCGACCCGGTGCCATGGGCCTGACGATGTCGGCGCCGCATCTCCGGTGGGCCGGGGAATGAACGGCCAGAACAGTTTCCGGCCGAACAGTGCCAGTAGTGGGGGCAGCAGCAGCAGGACGAATACGGCGGCCACCACCAGCCCGCAGCTGGCGCAGACTCCCAGGCTGCGGGTGCTCGGGGTGACCGCCAGGATCAGCGTCAGCAGGGCCAGCACCACGGTGGCATTGCTGGCCAGGATCGCCGGGGCGGCGGCGGCCACCGCGCGGCGCAGCGCAGCGCGGTGGTCGGGGGCCACGCGGAGTTCTTCGCGGTAGCGCGAGATCAGCAGCAGCGCGTAGTTGGTGCCGGCGCCGAAGACCAGAACGCTGGTGATCCCGGCGGTCGACCCGTCCAGGGTCACACCCGCGGCATTCGCGACGGCGGATCCGGCCACGGTGGCCACCCGGTCGGCCAGCGCGATCACCAGCAGGGGCACCAACCACAGCACCGGCGACCGGTAGGTGACGATCAACAGCAGCGCCACCACCAGGGCGGTGACCACCAACAAGGTGACATTGGCGCCGGTGAAGGCATCGGCGATATCGGCGCCGAATGCCGGCCCGCCGGTTATGTGCGTGGACAGCCCGGCCGGCAGACCGTCGTCGGCAGCGGCGCGCAACGCCTTGACCGTGTCGGTGAGCGCGAAGCCGGATAAGCCGGCGTTCAACGGCACCGCGGCCACGGCCGCTTCGCGGTCGGCGGAGACCTGCACCGGCACAGCCGGACCGGGCAGCACCTGGGGCACCTGCGCCAGCCGATCGCGGGCCGCATTGAGTGCCGCGAGGTCTTCGGGCGTCAGCGGCTCTCCGTCGGTACGGGTGGCGACCAACAGCGCCGTGGCCTGTTCCCCGCCGGCGAAGGTGGGCAGTGCTGCGGCGACGCGGGCGGATTCGGCGCTGGCCGGAAGGGACTCCGGCGATCGTGTCGCGGAGTCATCGCCCCCGCTGAGCGCCAACAGTGCGACGGCGACCAGCAACGGAAGCAGCGCGATGAGCCAGGAGCGGCGGCCGGTCACGGCAGCGGACAAGCGGTCCCAGACCATTCGGTGAGCATGGCACCGATTCCGCGAGTGGACAACCGAATGCGACCGCGGGCCGCTACTGTAGGCCGGTGACCGGCGGTGCGAATATCGAGTTCTCGCGCCGTGTCTTCCTGCGCGATGCCGTCTGGGCGGTACCGGTCGCCGCAGCTGTGCTGGCCAGCCCCCGTGCGTTGGCGGCGCCTGCTCGCTCCGGCGGGTGCGATGATCCCGACCAGGTGATCGACAATTGCGTTGTGGCGCTGCCACAGGAGTTCAGCTGGACCAGCTTCTCCACCAGCCCCGCCGTCGGCGGAGGCACTGACTACGCAATCCAGTTCACCACCAGGATCACGCCGGGTCCGCCGGTACCGGCGGACGCCACCGGCTACCGCATCGACAGTCTGCGCATCGCCGGTACCTCGCCCGAAGGTTCGGCGTTCTCTGTGGCGCCGTCGGTGGGCGAGAGCGGTTCACGCGCCATCTGGATACGGTCGGACTCGTCGCTCCGTTTCGTGCTGGACGCACCCTGGGACCCCAAGCAGCTGGTCCGCACCTTCGACTACACCTACAACGTGGTCTACCTGAACGCGGCGACCGAGATCCAAACGTGCACATATGCGACGACAATGCGGCTCGCCGACAACCGTGCCGCTGCGGGCGGGGTCGGATCGGTGGCGTTCTCTGTGCCGCGGCTGGCGTCCTGCGGCCTCTGACGTCAGCGGCCCGGGATCGGCTGGTCGTCGTCGCGGTGACCGAAAACCCCGAAGCCGTCCACCAGTTGGGGAGACGGCGCAGGGGACCAGTCCCACCCGGCGATCTGACGGCGGGAGCGCCTGCTCAACAGTCCACGCAGCAGCTCATAGCCGTCGACGCGCAATACGGTGACGGCGTCGCCGGATCCGGACCGCCATTCCCGGCCCAGCTCGTCGGTGATCACCAGGCTTTCGGCTTCCGGAAGCCGCCGGCCGGGCAGGTGGCCCATGGCGTCCAGGAAGGGCTGCCAATGCTCACGATCGACGCGGCCCAGGCCGAGCGCCTCGTGCAGGTCGGCCTCATGACAGATCGCATCGGCTGCCAGGTTGGGCCCGGCGAACCGTTCGGGCAGGGTTGCTTCCACCGCCGGGGAGGCGAGCTCCCACTCCTTGAGCAGCTCGCCGACTGGGCGGTCGCGGCGCTCGGCGACGTGCCGCGCGGTCCAGGAAGGACCCGGCGCCCCGTCGAGTCGCTGGGCACGGGCGTCCGCGGCGCCACCGGTCAGGTGAGCCAACACCTCATGCACCGACCATCCGGGCGTCGCCGGAACCGGCAGCCTCAGCTGGCTCTCGCTGAGCCCCTCGGCCAGTTTGCTGATCCGGGCGCGGGCGGCGCGGTAGATGGCGTCAAGCATCACAGAACCTCCTGGCGAGTTGGGACGGCGGGCGGCCGACGCTTTTCACCCTACCCGTTAATTTAAGAAAATTAAGGGATCGGTGGCAGAGAAATAAGATTTGGGCCGGTGTGCCGCCCTTTTGTCGCGATATATGGGCTTACGACTGTAAAGAAACTGGCGTTAGGATAGGTGTCAGCTAACACAGACAACAGAAGATGTTATTCAGAACCCAAGTGGGGACAACTAACAGGCCGTTAGGATCACCCCGTGCCCCCTCCCCCACGCCGGCGCAATTTGCGAGGTCACGGCGCGCTGCTGCGCGACGAGATCCTGGCCGCGGCCGTGCGGGTCATCGATGGCGCCGAGAGTGAAGCCGAGGTCTCACTGCGCCGGATCGCCCGGGAGGCCGGCATCGCCGCTCCATCGGTGTATGCGCACTTCGCCGACCTGGAGCGGGTGCTCGAGGCCGTCGCCGAGTCGAGCTGGATTCAGGTCTCCGACGAGATCGCCGAATACGTGCAGCACGCCACCAGCCCCCGGGAATGCCTGCTCATCGGTTGCCGGATCTATGTGGCCTTTGCCAAGCGCCACCCGCTGCGCTACACCCTGATGACTCAGAAGGGGCAGATCCCCCCGGCTGCCCGGCGGGCGCTGGCCGTGGTGACCAGAGGATTGCTGGCCTGCCGGGGGCAGGGATCCGATGCTTCCGACAGCGATTGCGACCGGATCGCCGCCGCGTTGTCCGTCGCGCTGCACGGTGTGGCGATGCTGCACCGCAGCGACGCGCCGAGCCTGTGGCTCAATGACTTCAGCACGGACGACGTGATCGCGACGCTGGTCGACAGCGCGACCCTGCAGCTGGCCGAAGCCGAACGCGTCTGAGGCGCGGCGGACGCTAACCGCCGCTGGAGGCCGGTGGCCGGGCCTGCGGCACGAATCCTTTGAGCACGTCGGGCAGGCCGGCGGACTGTTGCGGCGGCGCGCAGGTCGGCGGGCACTGGGCCAGCTGCCAGGTCTGGCAGCGATCCGTTCGAAACGCGGTGTCGCTCGGCTCGATCAGCACGACCTGCGGTTTCTTGGTCATGGCGCTGTCGAGGGTCTTCTCGCCGCTGATCCGGCGCCAATAGCAGGCTTGCCCGTCACGCGGTCCGTCCGAACGGTAGGTGCCCGGCGCAATGTCGGTGCCGACGGCGAAGGTGCCGTCGCCGTCGATCACCTGCTTGGGCGCCGGTGGGGGAGCAGGGGTCGGATCAGCCCCGGCGACCCCGGCGGCCGGCCCGCAGGCCGCCAGCGCGATCGCCGCCGCGGCGGCCAGATGGAGCGCTCTCATACCTAACGAAGGTACCGCGACCCAATCGCGGGCGGCCCGGCCTGCCGGGTACGGCTAGCGCTTGACCCCGACGGTGATCAGGTCCGACACCACCAGCGTCCAGGCGGGGCGCGCCACCCGATGCTGGTCGGTGACGGTGAAGCCGGCGTCGGTGAACAGCGTGCTCATCTCGCTGGGGGTCGGCTGTTTCGCCGGGTTCCAGCGAAGGCCCGACAAGCGCTCGAGGGGATCGGGCAGGCGGGGACTCATCGCGGTGACCGCCGCCATCCCGCCCGGCGCCAGTACCCGGTAGAACTCGCGCACGGCGGCCGGCTGGTTGAAGAAGTGGAACGCCGAGCTGGTGACCACCGCATCAAGTGACCCGTCGTCGAACGGCAACTGTTCTGCCGGACCGGTCAACCACTGCACCCGCGACGAGCGGCTGGAAGCCTCCCTCAGCATGCCCTCGGACATGTCCACGCCATAGACCGCCGCGGGGGACAGTTCGCGTTCGATGCGGTCGGCCAGGATGCCGGTGCCGCAGGCGATGTCGGCCACCCGGTCCGGTCGGTGGGACCGCAGCGCGGCGATCAGCTCGTCCTGCGCGGGACGGTAGACCCAACGCTGCAGGAACCCAGCGTCGTAGGCCGGAGCGGCAAAGCTCCAGAAGCGGGTGACGGCGTCGTTGAATGCTCGGCGCGGAGCGGGAGACGGCACAGTGTGAAATCTACCGCCAGCGCTCTGACAAGGTGTAACCCATGACCGTCTGCTACCGGCACCCCGATCGGGCCACCGCGCTGCGCTGCACCAGGTGCGAGCGCCCCATCTGCGGCGAGTGCATGCGCGGCGCCGCTGTCGGCCAACACTGTGTGGACTGCGCGCACGCTGAGGGGGGCGGCGCGGTGCGCCGGACGAACTCGCTGGTGCGCGCCGTCACCAACACGCCGGTGGCCACCTACGCGCTGATCGCGTTGAGCGTGCTGGCCTTCGTCGGGCAGCTGTCGTCGCACCAGTTCGAGTCCGAACTCGTGCTCTGGCCCCCGGCGGTGGCCGAGGGCCAGACCTACCGGCTGCTGACCTCGGCGTTCCTGCACTACGGCGCCATGCATCTGCTGCTGAACATGTGGGCGCTCTATGTGGTGGGTCCCGCGCTCGAAGGCAGCCTGGGCCGTGCGCGCTACCTCGCGCTGTACCTGCTCAGCGCGCTGGGGGGTTCGGTGACGGTCTACCTGTTGGCGCCGCTGACCTCCGCCACCGCCGGCGCCTCGGGCGCCATCTTCGGGCTGTTCGGCGCCGCGCTGATCATCGGACGGCGGCTGAATGTCGACGTCGGCTGGATCGGCGCACTGATCGTCATCAACCTGGTCTTCACCTTCACCGTGCCCAGGATCAGCTGGCAGGGGCACGTCGGCGGTCTGATCACCGGGCTGGTGATCGCGTGTGCCTATGCCTACCCCCCGACGGCGAACCGTCCCCGGATCCAGGCGGCGGCCGGTCTTGCGCTGCTGGCGCTGTTCGTCGCGCTGATCTGGTGGCGCACTGCCGAATTGGTCTCCTGATCACGAGCGTGTCATCCGCTGCAGGCCCCCGGTCGCCCCTAAGATTTCGGTGGTCCACCAGCGAGAGGATCGACCAATCGGCGCCCACGGCGACCACCCTGACATGAGTCGACCGGCCGGGAGCCGGACTCGCAGGGCCACCTCGATGCGCACCTCGGGCAGATCCCGCTGGGTTGCGCCGGCCCCGCAGGCTGCCCGGTTGGCGACCGCGCGCGCCGCGGACCGGATGCGGCGCGAGCAACGACGACCGGGCATCCACGCCCTGGACGGACTGCGCGCCCTGGCGGTGGCGCTGGTGCTGGCCGACCACGGCGGCATTCCCGGGCTGTCAGGCGGATTCATCGGCGTGGACCTGTTCTTCGTGCTGAGCGGGTTCCTGATCACGTCCCTGCTCATCGACGAACTGGGGCGGACCGGCCGGATCGATCTCGCCGGGTTCTGGATCCGGCGTATCCGCCGGCTGCTGCCGGCGCTGGTGCTCATGGTGCTGACCGTCGCGATAGCCCACGAACTGCTGCCCCAGCAGGCCGTTGCGGGCCTGCGGGAGGATGCGATCGCCGCCTTCTTCTGGGTGGCGAACTGGCGATTCGTGGCCCAGCACACCGACTACTTCACCGAGGCCGGTACCCCATCGCCGCTGCAGCACACCTGGTCGCTGGGCGTCGAGGAGCAGTACTACTTCCTGTGGCCACTGCTGCTGATCGCGATCGCCGTGGCGTGGGGCGCCCGCGCCCGGCGCCGGGGCGGCTGGGCCACGGTCGGCGGTGTGCGGCTGACCGTTTTCCTGCTTGCCAGCGCGGGTGCGGCGGCGTCGGCGACGCTGGCCGAGGTACTGGCCTCCCCGGCGTTCGGGGAAGCCCGCGACCGCGTCTACTTCGGCACCGACACCCGGGCGCAGGCGCTGCTGATCGGGGCCGCCGCGGCGGCCCTGCTGGTGGCGGACTGGCCGGCGCTGACGGCCGGCTGGTCGGTGGTGCGCACCCGGCGCGCGCTGTGGGTTGCCCGGCTGCTGCCGCTGGCCGGGCTGGCGGTGCTGGCGATGGCGGCGCACCGTGCGACCGGCAGTGTCGAGGAATTCCACGGCGGCCTGCTCACGCTGGTGGCCGTCGCCGCGATAGCCGTGATCGCCCCGGTGGCGCTGCACCAGAGCGGCCTGGTCGCCCGGGCGCTGGCCTGGTCTCCGCTGGTGTGGCTGGGGGCCATCTCCTACGGCGTGTACCTGTGGCACTGGCCGGTGTTTCTGGTCCTCAACGGTGAGCGCACCGGCTGGTCGGGCTGGGCGCTGTTCGGCGTGCGGTGCGCCGCCACCCTGCTGCTGGCGGCGGTGTCGTGGTGGGTCATCGAGGAGCCGATCCGCCGCTGGCGGCCGGCGCGGGTGTCGCTGCTGCCGCTGGGCGCGGCGGTCAGCGGCAGCGCCGTCGCCGTCACGCTGCTGGTGGTGCCCGTCGTCGACAGGCCCCGGGCCGAGAACGGCCTGACGCCGGACGTGGCCGCAGCCGCCGCGGTGTCACCGTCGCCACCGGCCCGTCGGCTGCCGCCACCGCAGGCGGTGCGGCACGATCCCAACCGCCCGCGCACCGTGTCGGTGTTCGGCGATTCGATCGGCTGGACCTTGATGCACTATCTGCCCGAAACTCCCGGCTACCACTTCATCGATCACACCGTCGTCGGGTGCAGCATCGTGCGAGCCGGCCCCTACCGCTGGGCCGGCAAGACCATCGATCAGGGCTCCGAGTGCGACGGGTGGCCGGCGCGCTGGGCTCGGCAGGTCAAGGCCGACCGGCCCGACGTCGTGCTGTTGTTCGTCGGACGCTGGGAGACCGTGGATCGGGTCAACGAAGGCCGGTGGTCGCACATCGGGGACCCGACTTTCGACGCCTACCTGACCGCCGAGCTGCGCCGCGCCCTGGACGTGCTGGAATCTGCCGGCAGCCGGGTGGTTGTCACCACCGTGCCCTACAGCCGGTATGGCGAGCGGCCCGACGGCGGCCTGTGGCCCGAGGACAAACCCGAGCGTGTCGACCGCTGGAACGCGTTGCTGCGCCGGGAAGTCGCCGGCCGTGAGGCTGTGACGGTGATCGACCTGAACAAGAAGCTGGGACCGGCGGGCACCTACACCGCCAAGGTGGACGGCATCAAGGTGCGCAGCGACGGCATTCACCTGACGCCCGAGGGGGTCAAGTGGTTGCTCCCGTGGCTGGAGGAGTCGCTGAGCTAGCTGTCGTGGCGTGAGTGCAACGTCACACCCTCGCGGGGATTCCCTATTAACTTAGTTTTGCTAACGTAGTTGTTGCGGGGGCGCGGAACGTGCCCGCGCACGTCATAAAGCAATTTCACGCGATATCCCCCTAGAGGTTTGACCATGTCCACTTCCATCGAATCCGAGGAGCGCCTCACCCGACGCGTTGCCGAGTTGGTCGCCACCGACCCGCAGTTCGCAGCCGCCCGACCCGACCCGGCGATCGCCGCCGAGCTCGAACGTCAGCCGCGGTTGGCCCAGGCGATCCAGACCGTCTTCGACGGCTACGCGCAGCGCCCCGCGCTGGGGCAACGCGCCGTCGAGTACGTCACCGACCCGGCCACCGGGCGCACCACCGCCGCGCTGCTTCCGCGTTACGACACCATCACCTACGGCGAACTGGGGCAGCGGGTCCGCGCTGCGGCGGCCGCCCTGGCCGCCGGCGCTGTGCGCCCCGGTGACCGGGTCGCGGTGCTGGGCTTCACCAGCGTCGACTACACCGTCATCGATGTGGCGCTGGCCATGATCGGTGCAGTCTCGGTGCCGCTGCAGACGTCGGCGGCCCTCAGCGCTCTGGTGCCCATCGCCGGCGAGACCGAGCCCCGTGTCATCGCCGCCAGTGTCGACTCGCTGGACGACGCGGTCGCGCTGGCCCTGACCGGTCCCGTCCCCACCCGGCTGGTGGTCTTCGACTACCACGAACAGCTCGACGACCACCGTGACGCGCTGGCCGCGGCGCGGGCGCGCCTGACGGGGTACGAAGTGGTGGTCGAGCCGCTGGGCGACCTGCTGACCCGGGGCCGGTCCTTGTCGCTGCCCAGCGACTTCGGCGGCGATCCCGACCGACTGGCCCTGTTGGTCTACACCTCCGGCAGCACCGGAGCCCCCAAGGGCGCGATGTACCCGGAGCGCAATGTGACCCGGATGTGGGTGCGGTCGGCCAAAAACTGGTTCGGCCCAACCGCTGTCTCGATCACCCTGAACTTCATGCCGATGAGCCACATCATGGGGCGCGGCATCTTGTACGGCACCCTGGGCAACGGCGGAACCGCCTACTTCAGCGCGCGCAGCGATCTGTCCACGTTCCTCGACGACCTCGCGTTGGTGCGGCCGACCGAGCTGAACTTCGTCCCCCGGATCTGGGAGATGCTCTACCAGCACTACCGCAGCGAAGTCGACGGCGTCGGCGCGGTGCGGGCGGACGCCGAAGCCGGGGTCTTGGCGCAGATGCGGGCAGAGCTGCTCGGCGGGCGGTGCATCTTCGCGATGACCGGCTCCGCACCGATCTCCGACGAACTGCGGTCCTGGGTCGATGAGCTGACCGAGCTGCACGTCAGCAACGGCTACGGCTCCACCGAGGCGGGCATGGTGCTGACGGACGGTGCGGTGCAGCGCCCGCCGGTTATCGACTACAAACTGGTTGACGTGCCGGATCTGGGCTATTTCGGCACCGACACCCCGCACCCGCGTGGCGAGCTGCTGCTCAAGACCGAGAATCTGTTCCCCGGCTACTACAAGCGGCCCGACGTGACGGCCGACGTCTTCGACGCCGACGGCTATTACCGGACCGGCGACGTGGTCGCCGAGATCGCGCCCGACCGGTTGGTCTACGTCGACCGCCGCAACAACGTGCTCAAGCTTGCGCAGGGCGAATTCGTCACCCTGGCGAAGCTGGAGGCCGTGTTCGGCAACAGCCCCCTGGTCAGCCAGATCTACGTCTACGGCAACAGCGCACAGCCCTATCTGCTGGCCGTGGTGGTCCCCACCCCGCAGGCCCAGGCCCGCTTCGGCTCCGAGGCCGACCTGAAGGCGGCGATCGGGGAGTCGCTGCAGCAGGTGGCCAAAGACGCCGACCTGCAGTCCTATGAGGTGCCCCGTGACTTCCTCATCGAGACCGAGCCGTTCACGCTCGAGAACGGACTGCTGACCGGGATCCGCAAACTGGCCTGGCCCAAGCTGAAGGCGCATTACGGCCCGCGCCTGGAACGCCGCTATGCGGAACTGGCCGCGGGGCAGGCCGATGAGCTGAGCGACCTGCGCCACAACGGCGCGCAGCGACCGGTGCTGGAGACCGTCGGGCGGGCCGCCGCGGCGTTGTTGGGGGCCGCCGCCGGCGATCTGGCGCCCGATGTGCACTTCACCGACCTGGGCGGCGACTCGCTGTCCGCTCTGACCTTCGGAAATCTGCTGCGGGACATCTTCGACGTCGACGTGCCAGTCGGCGTAATCGTCAGTCCGGCAAATGATCTGGCAGCAATAGCCAACTACATCGACGTGCAGCGCAGTGCCGAGCAAACCGGTGCCAAGCGGCCGACGTTTGCCTCGGTGCACGGTCGGGACGCCGACCATGTGGCCGCAGCCGACCTGACCCTGGACAAATTCCTCAGCGAGGCCACGCTGGCCGCGGCGGCGACGCTGCCCGGACCGTCCGAAGAGGTGCGCACCGTGCTGTTGACCGGTGCCACCGGCTTCCTCGGTCGCTACCTGGCGCTGCAGTGGCTGCAGCGGTTGGCGCCGGTGGGCGGCAAGCTGATCTGCCTGGTGCGGGCGAAGTCCGACCGGGAAGCCCGCCGTCGCCTCGACAGTGTCTTCGACAGCGGAGACGAGCAGTTGCTGGCCCGCTACACCGAGTTGGCCGACGGGCATCTGGAGGTTATCGCCGGTGACAAGGGCGAGGCCAATCTGGGTCTGGAGCAACAGGTTTGGCAGCGTCTGGCAGACACGGTCGATGTCATCGTCGACCCGGCCGCCTTGGTCAACCACGTGCTGCCCTACAGCGAGCTGTTCGGGCCCAACGCGCTTGGCACCGCGGAGCTCATCCGGCTCGCGCTCACCGGAAAGATCAAGCCCTTCACCTACTTCTCCACGATCGGTGTCGGCGACCAGGTTCCGATGGGCGCTTTCACCGAAGACGCCGACGTGCGCGTGATGAGTCCGGTCCGGGCGATCAACGACGCCTACGCCAACGGGTACGGCACCAGCAAGTGGGCCGGCGAGGTGCTGCTGCGCGAGGCCAACGACCTGTGCGGCCTGCCGGTGGCAGTGTTCCGCTGCGACATGATCCTGGCCGACACCAGCTACGCCGGCCAGCTCAACCTGCCCGACATGTTCACCCGGATGATGTTCAGCCTGGTGGCCACCGGGGTGGCGCCCGGATCCTTCTACGAGCTGAGTCACGACGGCCACCGGCAGCGCGCCCACTACGACGGTCTGCCGGTGGAGTTCATCGCCGAGGCGTCCACAACCCTGGCCGCGGCGGCAGGCGGGGGCTACACCACCTATCACGTGATGAACCCCTACGACGACGGGCTGGGAATGGATGAGTTCGTCGACTGGCTCATCGAGGCCGGCTACCCGATCCGGCGGATCGCCGACTACGGCGACTGGCTGCAGCGGTTCGAGACCACGCTGCGTGCGCTGCCCGAACACCAGCGCCAGGCGTCACTGCTGCCGCTGCTGCACAACTATCAGAAGCCGCAGCCGCCGATCTGCGGGTCGATCGCTCCGACGGACAGGTTCCGGGCAGCGGTCCAGTCAGCCGGAATCGGGCCGGATCCTGAGCATGCCGACATCCCGCACGTGACCCCGGCAGTGATCGTCAAGTACGTCACCGATCTGCAACTGCTCGGCCTGCTCTGAGAGAAACGCGCGAATAGCGGTTACCGCGAAGAGGTTTCGGGTAACCGCACGGCGTCACCGGTAGCGCTTCCGGTGTCGCTGCAGGCGACTTGCGTTTGACGGTCCGGTGTTTCGATGCGACCATGGTGGCAATTGCCCCGACATGCCCGTGTGTCCTGGCCGGAAGGAGGTGAGGGCGAAGTGAGTTCTAGTGACGGTCCACATCCGTATCCGTGTTCGATGACCGATCTGTTCCTCACCGGCTCCGGCGCCTGCGCTGCGGTCTGAATCTCAGTTCCGCCAAACCCTGGCGATTGGGCCGGCCGGTGACTTTCCCGGCAGGAGATAATCATGGGTCCCTTTATCACCGGTGTTCTTGCTCTCGACGGCTCGACCACGCCTTCGGCGGCTGGCCGTCGGCCGAACCGGCTGCGTCGGCACCTGGCCGCTCGCCGCGAGATGGGTCGCGACCAGCGCGCTGAGCGCTACGTCGCACACATGCCGACCGCGGTGCTCGGCGCCTGCTGAGGCCCGACGCGCGAGCCGATCGCAAACGCGACGCAACGGGGCGTTTGCCCACGTTGCGTCGCGTTTGCGGTCGGCTAGGCCTGGACGATGATCGGGTCGCCGAGCCGCACCGTGTTGAAGTACCACGCGGCGTCGTCGGGGCTGAGGTTGATGCAGCCGTGGCTGACGTTGGAGTAACCCTGCGAACCCACCGACCAGGGAGCGGAGTGCACGTATACGCCGCTCCATGTGACCCGAACGGCGTACTCGCCGTTGATCAGATAGCCCTCGGGGTCATTGAGTGGAATGCCGATGGTGCGTGAATCGAACTTGATGGTGCGCTCTTTCGACAGCGCGGTGAACGAGCCGGTCGGGGTGGGACGCTTCGGCTTACCCATCGATGCGGCCATGATCCGCTGGACGTCGCCGTTGATGCTGACGGTGAAGGTGTGGTCGGAGATGTCGGCGAGCCCGACCACCGCGTCGCCGGTCTCGAAGCCGGTCGACATCCCGTGGGCATCGACGCTGATCTTGCTGTGCGGCGCCCAGTAGCTGTCGGGGACCCACTGCACGACATCGCTGTCCGTCCACTCGAAATGGCCGACCGGCTTGCCCGGGGCGTCGATCCGGATGCCCCGTTCGGCGGCCGCCCGGTCGCCTACCGGTCCGGCGAAGGTCACGATCACCGGGTAAGCCACCCCGACGACCGAGCCGGCGGCCGGTTCGATCGCGGCGACGGCAGGCCCGCTCGCCGGCGACGTCAGAGCGGCCTGGCTGACGCCGGCCGTCGTCCCCACGGATCCGAACACCAGGCCCACCGACCCGGCGATCGCCACGATTCCCCGCCACACATTGCGCATGGCGTCCATTGTGCCAACTGCGGCGCGGTCAGTGCAGGGTCAGTCGGTTTCCGAGGCGGTGAGGAGGTTTCCCCAGGCCGCCTCGGTGCCCGTCGAGCCGATGTTGTGGATCGCAAGCATCGACCCGCTGGCCAGCGCGATCACCACGGCCACGACCCCGGCCCGTAGCAGTGGACCGACTTTGCTGCCGCGGGACAGTGCTACGTGCAGGCCGGCGAGCAGCGCGGTGGCGATCGCCAGACCCACGGCCATATAGAGGCCATAACCTCCGGCGGCCATGTGCGCGTCCAGCTCGGGCGAGCCGGCGAACCTTCCGGTTCCGGCCAGCCATTCGCCGGCCGTCACCGTCAGCGGAGTCACCAGCAGCGTGATGGTCGAAAAGACCACCAGCAGCCAGACCAGCCGCCGCCTGGCCGCCGGCCACAGTGCGCACACGATCAGCAGTACGGCGGTGATCGGCACCAGCGCCACCACCACGTGCAGCAACAGCATGTGCGCGGGCAACCCGGCGATCGTCGACATCGGCATCCTCTCGGTCCGGCGGTCAGGCGGTGCGGGCGGCGTGGGCCGCCGCCGATTCCGGCAGTGGTTCGTAGCGGGCGAACTCGCGGGTGAACGAACCGGCGCCATGCGTCAACGAGCGTAAGTCCACCGCGTACCGGATGAGCTCGATCTGGGGCACTTCGGCCTTCACGCAGCTGCGGCCGGTGCCGACCGTATCGGTGCCGAGCACCCGGGCGCGGCGGGCGGACAGATCGCCCAGCACCGCGCCCACCAGGTCGTCGGGAATCAGCACGCTGACAGCGTCGAGCGGCTCGAGCAGACGCACCGCGCCGGGCGCGGCGGCATCGCGCAGGGCGGCGGCACCGGCCAGTTGGAACGCGACATCGGAGGAGTCGACACTGTGCGCCTTACCGTCGACCAGGGTGACCCGGATGTCGACCACCGGATAGCCGCCGGTGTCGGTGGTCAGGCCACGCTCCATCTGCGCGCGGACACCCTTGGCCACGCTCGGGATGAACTGCCGGGGTACGGCACCGCCGACCACGCGGTCGACGAATTCGAAACCGCTGCCCGGCACCAACGGCTCGACCTCGATATCGCAGATCGCGTACTGGCCGTGACCGCCGGACTGCTTGACGTGACGTCCGTGGCCTTTGGCCTTGGCGCAGAACGTCTCCCGCAGCGCCACCCGCAGCGCAACCGTGTCCACCGATACCGCGTAGCGGTGGGCCAGCGCGTCCAGGACGATGCCCGAGTGCGCTTCGCCCATGCACCACAGCACGGTCTGATGGGTCTCCGGATTCCGCTCGATGCGCAGGCTCGTATCCTCGGCGGCCACCCGGGCCAATCCAACGGCCAGCTTCTCCTCGTCGGACTTGGTGTGCGGCTCGACGGCGACGGGAAGCAGCGGATGCGGCATCGGCCAGGGTTTGCACACCAGAGGTTCGTCCTTGCCGGACAGGGTGTCGCCGGTCTCGGCATGGCTGAGGCGGCCGACGGTGCAGATGTCCCCGGCGATCGCGACGGTGGCGGGGCGCTGTTGCCTGCCGAACGGAAACGCCAGCGTCCCGATTCGATCGTCTTCGTCGTGATCGGCACGGCCGGCGGCGTCGCCGAAGAAATCGGCGCAATGACCGCTGACGTGAATCCCGCTGTCCTGGTGGATGGTTCCGGAGAACACCCGGACCAGGCTGATCCGCCCGAGGTAGGGATCCGTGGTGGTCCGCACGACTTCGGCCACCAGCGGCCCGTCCGGATCGCAGCTGAGCCCGGAGCGTGCCACGCCGCTGGGGCTGTACACCTCCGGGAGCAGATGCTCCGCCGGCGCGGGAAAGCCGGTTGTGACGACGTCGAGCAGTTCGCCTATTCCGGCGCCGGTGTTGCTGCACACCGGGATGACCGGGAAAAACGAACCACGCGCCACCGCCCGGTGCAGGTCGGCGGCCAGTACCGCGGGGTCGATCGGCTCGCCGGCCAGATAACGGTCCAACAGTGACTCGTCCTCGGATGCCTCGATGATCGCCTCGATCAGCGCGCGGCGCTGGTCCTCGGCGCCGGGTACCGGACAGGAGTCGGCGGCCAGCAGCCCGATCAATCCGGAGCCGCCCGCCGGCCCGGGCACATACAGGGGCAGCAACTCGTGACCGAACGCGGCGCGGGCGGCATCGAGCTGCCCGGGGAAGTCGGCCCGCGGGTGGTCCAGCTTGGTCACCACCACAGCGCGCGGCATGGCGGCCCGGCCGCACTCGCGCCACAGTGCGGCGGCCGTGTCATCGAGGTGGTCGTTGGCTGCGATCACGAACAGCGCGCCGTCGGCGGCCCGCAACCCGGCGCGCAGGTCGCCGAGGAAATCGGCATAACCCGGGGTGTCGATCAGGTTCACCTTGACGCCGTCGTGGGCCAGTGAGGCGCAGGCGACCCCGACCGATCGCTGCTGCCGAAGTTCGGACTCGTCGTAGTCGCAGACCGTGGTGCCGTCGGCGATGCAACCGGCCCGCGGCAATATCCCGGCGGACACCAGCATTGCCTCCACCAACGTGGTTTTGCCCGAACCGGGCGGACCGACCAGGACGACATTGCGAATGGCGGCCGGAGTGGTCGCAGTCGGGGCGGCGCTCGTACCCCGTGACGTCCCGGTCTTGTCTGCCATGGCAGCCTCCTCCGCAGTTCAGCCTTCCCTCAACGGGCGCTGAGCACAAGGGCTGCGACCCGGCTGCGTTTGCCGAGCTGATGAGTAGCGTTTGCCAGCCGGATTGGCGGTTCCGGTAAGCTTGGCATTCTTGTTTTGGCCAGTACAGCGTGTGCGACATCCCGAAGACGTGCCCGGGTCCGAGCTGCCTCGACCACGGCCCAACCGCAGGAGGTATGACGTATGAGCAGAGCGCATCGCCCGGGCCGGTGGCGGCTGCTCAGCGTGATATCGGCCGCAATCGCTACCGCGGGACTGGTCGCCGCGCCGGTTGGGGCCGTACCCAGTTTGCCCGCTTTTCCGCTCGACCCGTCGGCGATGGTTGCGCAGGTCGGTCCCGCAGTGGTGAACATCGACGCTCAGATGGGCTACCAGAGCGCCGTCGGCGCCGGGACGGGCATCGTCTTGGACCCGAGCGGCGTGGTCCTGACCAACAACCACGTCGTCGCCGGTGCCACCAACCTCACGGCGGTCTCGGTGGCCAACGGCCAGGCCTATGACGTCGACGTGCTCGGCTTCGACCGCAGCCACGACGTGGCGGTGCTGCAGCTGCGCGGTGCCGACGGTCTGCCCGCGGCCAACATCGGCAACTCCTCGCGGGTCGCCATCGGTGACCCGGTGGTCGCGATGGGCAACGCCGGCGGTCACGGCGGCACCCCCAGTGCGGTGCCCGGCCGGGTGATCGGCCTGAACCAGACCGTCTCGGCGGTCGACGAGCTCACCGGTAGCACCGAGACCCTGACCAACATGATCAAGGCGGACACGGCGATCCGGCCCGGCGACTCCGGCGGTCCGATGGTGAACGCCGCCGGGCAGGTGATCGGGATGAACACCGCGGCCTCGGACAACTACAAGTTCGCCCAGCCGGGCGGCGAGGGCTACGCGATTCCGATCGACCAGGCGATGGCCATCGCCAACCAGATCCGGGCAGGTATCCCGTCGGCCACCGTGCACATCGGGGCGACGGCGTTCATGGGTGTCGGGGTGATCGACGGCAACGGCGGCGCGCGGGTGGCCCAGGTGCTCGACGGCACTCCGGCGTCGGCCACCGGCATCGCGCGCGACGACATCATCACCTCGGTCGACGGCCGGCCTGTCAACTCACCCACCGACCTGACCGATGTACTGGACCAGCGTCACCCCGGTGACACCGTCACGTTGACGTGGCGGGACCCGGGCGGCGGCGAGCACACTGCCACCGTCACGCTGGTTCCGGGCCCGGTCGGCTGACGCTATAGGCCCGCGTGATCTCTAAGCGTTACAACAGCGAAGCACGGCTGTCCTGGGTGCTGGCTGGCCTGGCCGGGGTACTGGCCGCCACGGCCTACACCCATTCCGAGGGCTACTTCGTCACCTTCATGACCGGCAACGCCGGGCGGGCGGTGCTCGGGGTGTTCACCGACAGCCAGTGGATGTCGATCTCGGCTGCGGCCCTGCTGGTGTCCTTCATCTCCGGGGTGGTGATCGCCTCCCTGTGCCATCGCCATGTCTGGCGCAGCCGGCCGCACGGTGCGCTGCGACTGACCGGGGTGTCGCTGCTGGCCGCGACCGTGACCGACTGGATCGAGGGCGGACCGGCGCTGCCGGTGCCGCTGCTGCCGATCCTGCTGGTCGCGTTCGGGGTGGGCGCGCTGAACACCACGTTCGTCCGCGACGGCGAAGTGTCGATCCCGTTGAGCTACGTGACGGGAACGGTGGTGAAGTTCGGTCAGGGCATCGAGCGCCACATCAGTGGCGGCACGGTGCACGACTGGCTGGGCCATTTCATGTTGCTGTTCGGCTATATGTCCGGGGCGGCAGTCGGTGGCGTCATCAGCATCTTCGTCGGTGGTACCTGGATGTTGGCCACCGCCACCTGCGTCTGTCTGATGGCAACCTGGTACAGCCACCGCTACGTCGACCGTCGCGGACTGTGGCGCTGACCGCTCGCCACAGCTGTTCCGGCCGCACGCAACGGAACCCGGACTGCTGACACCCCGGCGGTAGCCGGTCTGGTGCACGCGCCGCATGGCTTCCCCGATGTCGTGGACACTGCTGCCGTTGGTCGGTACTGACCCCACATACACGTCGGCAGCAGTGCTGGTTCGCACTGCTGCCGACGAGGGATCGACTCAGGTGGGGTCGATGCCGACCCCGAGGGTGCGCTGGATGTCCGGCTTCATCGCGACCAGCTGCTCGTTCCAGTACGGCCAGTCGTGCGTGCCGTTGGCCGGGAAGTTGAACACGCCGTTGTTGCCGCCGGCCGCCGCGTAGTTCTGCTGGAACTGCTGGTTGGTGCGCAGTGTCAGGCTCTCCAGGAACTTGGCGGGCAGGTTGTTGCCGCCGAGGTCGCTCGGTGTGCCGTTGCCGCAGTAGACCCAGATCCGGGTGCGGTTGGCCACCAGCCGCGGGATCTGCACCATGGCGTCGTTACGCCGCCAGGCGGGGTCGGACGACGGGCCCCACATGCTGTTGGCGTTGAAACCGCCGGCATCGTTCATCGCCAGCCCGATCAGCGTCGGCCACCAACCCTCCGAGGGGTTCAGGAATCCCGAAAGCGCTGCTGCATAGGGGAACTGCTGCGGGTAGTAGGACGCCAGGACCAGCGCTGAACCGCCCGCCATGGACAGTCCCACCACGGCGTTGCCGTAGGGCGACACGCTCTTGTTGGCCTGCAGCCAGGTGGGCAGCTCCCGGGTCAGGAAGGTCTCCCACTTGTAGGTGTAGTTCTGCCCGTTGCCCTGCGACGGCTGGTACCAGTCCGAGTAGAAGCTGGACTGCCCGCCGACCGGCATGATCACCGACAAACCGGACTGGTAGTACTCCTCGAACGCCGGGGTGTTGATGTCCCAGCCGTTGAAGTCATCCTGGGCGCGCAGCCCGTCGAGCAGGTACACCGCGTGGGCACCGCCCGGCTGGAACTGCACCTTGATGTCGCGGCCCATCGACGGCGAGGGCACCTGCAGGTATTCCACCGGCAGGCCGGGGCGGGAGAACGCCGACGCGTTGCCCGAACCACCGACAACGCCGACGAGGCCGCTCAGTAGCGCGGCCCCCACCGCCGCGACCATCAGCCGGCGCGGTAGCCGGCTCGCCGCGTGACGCAACTTCTCAACGCTGTTCATAGCTGTATTCCCATCCCAATGTCGTGCTGTCTAGCCCTTGTGCACGGAGTCAAACACGAGCCGGCGCCGTGTCCCGTTCGCCGCCACGGGATTTCATATCGCGGTTCGGCAACGATTGAGATTCGGAGCGGACTCGCACCGGCCGGGGGGGATATTTGGGTGGGCATATAGTCGACGTAATCACCGACGGAGAGGCAGGTCATGCAGGCCAGTGCTGGGAACGCCGCGGGCCCATTGGCCGGGGTGCGGGTGATCGAGATCGGCAGCTTCGTCGCCGTGCCGCTCGCCGGAATGACGCTGGCTCAACTGGGCTGCGACGTGGTGCGCATCGATCCGATCGGCGGTGCGGCCGACTACCGGCGCTGGCCGGTCACCGACGACGGCAACTCGATCTATTGGACGGGCCTGAACAAGGGAAAGCGCTCGGTGGTTGCCGATCTGCGCGCCCCGGCGGGCCAGCGCGTGGTGCAGCGCCTGATCGCCGACGGCGGTGTGCTGCTGACGAATATGGCTGGCCGCCAATGGCTTTCCTACGAAACGCTGGCGGCGGAGCGCCCCGATCTGATCCATCTCGAAGTGCTCGGACGCGCTGACGGTTCGACAGCGGTCGACTACACGATCAACGCGGGTGTCGGCTTTCCGTTGGTCACCGGGCCCAGCGACTACGCCGCGCCGATCAACCACGTGCTGCCGGCCTGGGATATCGCCTGCGGTCTGCACGCCGCGCTGGCGGTGTCGGCCGCGGTGCATCGCCGCGACCACACCGGCGCGGGCAGCCGCATCCGGCTGGCGCTCGAGGATGTCGCGCTGGGCACCGCCAGCGCCCTGGGCTTCCTCACCGAGGCCATGGTGAACGGCGCGCGCCGCGAGCGCATCGGCAACGCCGTCTACGGCCAGTACGGCCAGAGTTTCACCAGCGCCGATGGCGTGTCGTTCATGGTGGTGACGCTGACCGACCGGCACTTCCGCGATCTGGCCGCGTTGACCGGATCGACTGAAGTCATTGCCGCCCTGGCGCAGGCGCGAGGCATCGATTTCGGTGACGAAGGTCAGCGTTATACCCACCGCGACTTGCTGACCGGGCTGTTCAGCGGCTGGTTCGCCGAGCGGCCCGCGGCGCAGGTGCAAGCCGCGCTGGTGCAGACGTCGCTGCTGTGGGACCGCTACCGCAGCTTTGCCGAGGTGGCGGCCGACGAGCGCCTGCGCGACAACCCGATGTTTGCCGCGCTGGATCAGCCATCGGTGGGGCAGTACCTGGCCGCCGGGCTGCCGGCGTCCATCGACGGGGCCCACCCGCCCGCCGTCGCGGCACCCACGCTGGGTGCCCACACCGCCGCGATGCTGGCCGGCCGGCTGGGAATGAGCGGCGAAGAGATCGACGAACTGCGCCAAAGTGGCGCGGTGGCTACGGAATAACGAGGAAGCAGGGTAGATGCGTACATTCGGATCGATCGACGAGCTTGCCGCTTGCCAGGGCGAGGTGATCGGCCACAGCGATTGGGTGACCATCACCCAGGAGGCCGTCAACCTGTTCGCCGACGCGACCGGTGACCATCAGTGGATTCACGTCGACCCCGAGCGGGCGGCGACCGGGCCCTTCGGAACCACCATCGCCCACGGCTACATGACGCTGGCCATGCTGCCGCAGCTGATGCACCAGATCAGCCGCGTCGACGGCGTCAAGCTGGCGATCAACTACGGGCTGAACAAGGTGCGCTTCCCGGCCCCGGTCCCGGTGGGCTCCAGGATCCAGGCGCAGACCTCGGTGGTCGAGGTGGCCGATGTCGGCGGTGGAGCGCACCAGGTGACGTACTCGACGACGGTGTCCATCGAAGGCGGGGCCAAGCCGGCCTGCGTCGCAGAGAGCGTCGTGCGCTACATGTTCTGAGGGCGGCCCGGCTTCGCGTCCCGGCCTCGCGGGCGGGACGCGAAGTAGTGGGCCAGGATCGCCGCGATCTGCAGGAATCGGCGGCGGGTAGCCGGCGCCATCTCGGTCATCACGTCGATCACGCCGCCGGGCCGCAGGTGCGGGTCGAACGGTACCTCCACCACCGCCTGCCCGTGCTGGAGGAACTGCGCGACCAGGGCCGCTCGGGTGCGCTTGTCGGCGTGGCCGTCGGAGTCGTTGAGCACCACCACAGTGCGCTGCAGCAACCCGCCCTGGCCGCGGTCGGCCAGCCATTCCATGGTCTTGGCGGCCGCGCCGGCGCCATCAGCCCACGGCGAGGACACCACGATCAGTGCGTCGAGATCACGCAGCGCCTCCTGGGTCACCGGTGAATCCATGGTCGAGCCGCAGTCGACGATCGAGATGGTGAAGTGCCGGTCCAGGCGCAGCGCCGCCTCGCGGTACAACGCCGCGTCCAAGATCCGGCGCCGACCCGCGGCCGGCTCACCCACCAGGACGTAAAGCCCCGCCGCATTCGCGCCCACCCGGCTGCTGATGTCGGCAAAGGACTGCAAGCCCTGATCGGCTGCCAGGTCCCAGTAGGAACTGGTGGCGCGGGGATCGATTCGGCTGCCGAGCCGACCGAATGCGGTGTCGGCGTCGACGGCCAGCACGTGATCCGCCCGGCGCAGTGCCGCGAATATCGACCCGACGCTGGCGGCCACGGTGGTCTTGCCCACGCCGCCCTTGCCCAGCACGCCGACCTTGTAGACGCCGTTGGGCATCGACCGGACGGCCATCTGGTAGGCCGCTTCTTCACGCTCGTCCGGCGACGGACCCAGGTTGATCAGGCCCAGCGTCGCCGACAACACCACACGCCGCCAGCCGCGGGTGGGCTGCGGCCGCAGCACCGGCCCCGGCTGGGGAAACGGCGGCGGCCGCAGCGGCTGCTGCTGAACCGGCCCGAAGGGCCGCGGCTGCTGCTGTGGCGGCGGCACCCGCTTTCGCAGGAAGTCGTCGGCTGCGTTCATGGGCTCCTCGAGGCATACGACAAGCGGCACGGCCGGGTGGCCCGACAACACTGCAGCTTAGTCGCGCAGGTCCCCGCCTCAGGCGAGCCCAGTCCGAAGCAGCCGACGGCCGCCTCGATCAGCAGTCGTAGTACAGCGCGAACTCGTAGGGATGCGGGCGCAGGTTCACCGGCGCGATCTCGTTCTCGCGCTTGAAGTTGATCCAGTTCTCGATCACGTCCGGGGTGAACACGCCGCCCTCGGTGAGGTATTCGTGGTCGGCTTCCAGATTGTCGATCACCTCGGAAAGCGATGTCGGAGCCTGCGAGATCGAGGCCGCTTCGTCGGCAGGCAGCTCGTAGAGGTCCTTGTCGACCGGGGCCGCCGGTTCGATCTTGTTCTTGATGCCGTCGATGCCGGCCATCAGCATCGC
>NZ_LQOT01000011.1 GCF_002101585.1 Mycolicibacter engbaekii
CGCAAGCTGATCGGCGGCCAGGAGGACCAACTCATCGACATCGCCCTGGAGATCCAACGGGAGCGAGCCGCGAAATAATCGCGGCATGACCACACGGCCGCACGCCCAGGCGATTCTGGAGCAGCTGGCCGGACCCGGCGCGCAGCTGCGCGACGACCAGTGGACCGCGATCGAGGCACTGGTGGTCGCGCGGCGGCGCGCGCTGGTGGTGCAGCGGACCGGGTGGGGCAAGTCGGCGGTGTATTTCATCGCGGCGAAGCTGCTGCGCGCTGCCGGGCACGGACCGACGGTGATCGTGTCGCCATTGCTGGCGTTGATGCGCAACCAGGTCGCGGCAGCGGAGCGCGCCGGTGTGCAGGCGGCCACCATCAACTCGTCAAACGTGACGCAGTGGGCCGACGTGCAGCGCCGGGTGGCCGCGGGCGAGCTGGACGTACTGCTGGTCAGCCCGGAGCGGCTCAACAACCCCGATTTCCGCGACGAGGTGTTGCCGGCGCTGGCCGCTAGGGCCGGGCTGGTCGTCGTCGACGAGGCGCACTGCGTGTCGGACTGGGGCCACGACTTCCGGCCCGACTATCGCCGCATCCGCACGCTGATCGCCGAGCTCGGCGCCGGAGTCCCGGTGCTGGCGACCACCGCGACCGCCAACGACCGGGTGGTCGATGATGTCGCCGGCCAACTCGGCGTCGGCGGTGCCGACACGCTGGTGCTGCGTGGCGGCCTGGACCGGGAAACGCTGCGGCTGTCGGTGGTGCAGGCGGGCGGCCCGGCGCAGCGGGCGGCGTGGATCGGCGCTCACCTGGACCGGCTGCCCGGATCGGGAATCGTCTACACGCTCACCGTCGCCCAAGCCCACGACGTGGCTGCCGACCTGCGTGCCCAGGGCTTTGCGGTGGCCGCCTACACCGGAGCGACCGACTCTGCAGACCGCGAACAACTCGAGGCCGACCTGTTGGCCAACCGGGTCAAAGCGCTGATCGCCACCTCGGCGCTGGGCATGGGATTCGACAAGCCCGACCTGGGTTTCGTCGTCCACCTGGGCGCGCCGTCCTCGCCGATCGCCTACTACCAGCAGGTCGGGCGGGCCGGGCGCTCCGCCGCGAGCGCCGAGGTCGTGCTGCTGCCCGGTACCGAGGACTCCGACATCTGGAACTACTTCGCGTCACTGGCCTTTCCGGCCGAATCGTTGGTGCGCAAGGTGATCGGCGAACTGTCTCTCGAGCAGCCGCTGTCGACCCCGGCGCTGGAGGCCAGGGTCGACCTGAATCGGTCGCGGCTGGAGATGGTGCTCAAGGTCCTCGACGTCGACGGCGCGGTGCGCCGAGTCAAGGGCGGCTGGCTGGCCACCGGCGCCCCGTGGACCTACGACGAGCCGCGCTACCGCAAGCTCGAAGAGCTGCGCCGAGCCGAGCAGCAGGCCATGCTCGACTACCAGCGCACCGACGACTGCCGGATGAGCTTCCTGCGCGCCCAACTCAACGACCCGCACCTGAGCGCCGGTGAGCGCTGCGGGCGCTGCGACAACTGCGCCGGTCCGCGCTTCGACGCCGAAGTGGATCCCGCTGCCACCGCAGCCACCCGGGAGCGGTTGATGCGTCCCGGCGTGGAGATCACCCCGCGGCGCCAGTGGCCGTCGGGACTGGCGCAGCTCGGGGTGGACTTGTCGGGCCGGATCACCGACGGACCGCAACCCGGCCGGGTGATCGGCCGGCTCACCGACTTGGGGTGGGGCGTGCGGCTGCGTCGCCTGCTCGACGAGCCGGACCGCGAGGTTCCCGACGACGTGGTGCGTGCGGCTGTGAACGTGCTGGCCGGCTGGGAGTGGCAGCAACGGCCCACCGCGGTGATGGCACTGGATTCGGCGACCCACCCGGTGCTGATCGATTCGCTGGCCGATCGGCTGGCCGAGCTCGGTCGCCTGGCGCGCCTGGACACCCTGCGGTATGCGCCCGGCCGGCGCGCGACGGCGGCGGCCAATTCGGCTTACCGGGTCGCCGCGCTGCAGGGCTGCTGGCAGCCGCCGGCGCCGCTTCCCGCCGGCGTCGGTCCGGTGCTGTTGATCGACGACGTGACCGACACCGGCTGGACGCTGACCATGGCGGCCCGCGTGGTGCGCGCGGCCGGAGCGCCGCAGGTCCTGCCGTTCGCCCTGGCCAGCGTGAACTAGGACGCGGGTACCGTCGAAAGATGAGCGGTATTACCCGAGCGATTGCGGTCGGCCTGCTGAGCGCGGCGGGGGTCCTGACACCGGTGGCCAACGCCGAACCGTGCGATCAAACAGTGGGCGAATCCATCGACGCATACCTGAACCGTCATCCTGATGTCAGGGCCGAGCTGGATGAACGGGGAAAGCAAGAGGATCCCGGCGCGCCCAATCCGGTGCTGTCCTATCTGGAACGCCACCCGAACGTGCGCCAGGCGCTGATCACGCTGTCTCAGCAGTGTGCGTGACGAACGGCAGCCGAAACACATAGCGGCTGGTGGGCACCGTGTCGATGTCGCGGTGAGCACCGAAGCGAGAGACGCTGTCCACCATCTTCTTGACGCGGTCACCGAGGTCGGCGGCGTCGGCCGCACCGTAGAACGCGTAGGGGTCATGGACCGCTTCGTCGCAGAACAACTCCTCGACAATGGCGTCGATGCGCGGCGCGTCCGCGGTGAGCGGGCGAACCACCGTGTTCTGGGTGTAGCCGAATGTCGCCTGGGTGTCTATCGCCACCTGGGTGTGGTCGATGTGCCAGCGATGCAGCCAGGTCGCCTCGTCCAGCTCGGCAGGCCGGCGTAGCAACGCCACGTTGGCCAGACCGCGGGTGCGGCGGCCCTCGCCGGGATCCGGCGGCGGCATAGGCACCGATTCGGTTACCAGATACGCTGCCGCGGAATCGGATTCGGCGGCGATCGCCGCAATGGCGTTGCGTGTCTGTTCCCCGTAGTACTGCTGCGTCCACAGGGTGATGACGGCCGCCGCCGGCGGGTCCATTGTCGTCAGGACCATCATGGAGTCGCGCACCGGCGCATCGCGCACGTTGACCACCAGGCCCGGCAGCCCCAGGTCCAGCAACGCCGCCGCGACCGGGCCCCGCAGCCGTTGGCACCACTGCTCGTTGAAATCGGCTGTCCGCGCAACGATCATGACCTTTTCCATCGGCGTCTCCTTAGGTTGCGGCGCGGAACGCCGCGACGAGTTCGGTGAGCAGATCGGTGGCCCGCTCGGGGTCGCGGGGCAACGAGCAGGTGACGCGCACATCGGTGACCCCCGCGGCCACCAGTGCCGGGGCGCAGGCCGCGGTCGCTCCGGTGTCGAGGGAGCCGTCCGGGCGTTTGACGGTGGCTGCGTGACCCAGTACCTGTAGGTCGCCCGGGTCGCCGCCGAAAGCGGTGATGCGATCCTTCATCGCGGCGATGGCGCCGGCCGGGTCGCGCATGGCAGGGCCCCACGGGATCCAGCCCGACCCGAACCGGGCCAGCCGGCGCGCTACCGCGTCGTTGACCGTCCCGCTCACCCAGATCGGAATGCCGCCGGGCGCCGGCGGTTTGGGCATCTGATGAATGTTCTCGAACGTCAGCTCCGGGGAGGTGTAGCTGCTGCGCTGCTGGGTCCACAGCGCCTGGCACACCTCCAGGGTGTGGTCCAGCAGGCGCCCACGGCGCTCGAAGGACAGGCCGGCGGCCTGGTATTCCTCGCGCTGCCAGCCGACACCGACACCGAGATCCAGCCGCCCTTGCGACAGCACGTCCAGCGTGGCCAGTTCCTTGGCCAGCACCGCGGGCCGGCGCAGCGCCGCCAGCAACACCGCGGTGCCCAGCCGGATGCGGGTGGTGGTCGCGGCCAGCGCGGTCAGCACGATCAGGGGGTCCAGCCACTGGCCGTCCGGCCCGGTCGGCTGGCGTCCGCCGGCGATCCCGCCGAGCCGGGGGTCGGCGTAGGCCTGGGGGTTCTCGCCGAACACCACATGGTCGGAGACCACGACGCGATCAACGCCGGCGGCGTCCATCGCCCGGCCGAGCGCCAGGGTATTGGCCCAGTCGTGATCCGGGTCGTCGGTGAAAGTCCGCAGCTGCAAAGAGATCTGAGGTGGGCGGGCAGGTGTCATGACCGCACCTGATCAGCCGGCCGGGATTCGATGGCGTCGATGGTCAGCGCGCGCCGGGCGATCCGCCAGTCCGGCCCGACACGGTGATAGGTGTCGCGGTAGCGCAGGTACCAGACGTAATCGGTGAACGTGGCCCCCCGTTTCATCCAATGATGCGCAATCCCGGTGATCTCGCCGAACGCGACGTCGCCGCCGGGTTTTTCAGTGCCGGCGCCGGTGTAGAACTCGCCGACGACGCCGTGCTGAGTCCGGATGACACCGGCCAGGCCCGTCATCGCCTCGCGCACGCCGGCGTGGCCGTGGTGGTGCACACAGGGCTCCAGCCGATCCGGCGGGTCGGGCAGGACGAGTTCGGCCTCGGCGGTGAACAGTTGGGCAAGTTCGTCGAATCGCCGCGCGTCGACGTACCCGGCGTAGCGGTGCACGAGTTCGGACAGTGCGAGTCGTTCGGCGGCCGGCAACGTCATGGCGCCGTGCCTGTCGGCGGCGCGGGCTTGCTGCCGCCGAGTTGGGCGGTGAGCGCGTCGGCGGTCCGGAGCAGCCCCCGGGCCCACTTGGTGATCTCGGAGTCGGTCAGCGCCTGCCTCGCGTGCAGCGACAGCACCATCGCCTGGCGCTGGTGGTGATCGTAGACCGGCGCCGAGAGCACGCTGATGTCGTGCCGGCCCCGGCCGCCGGCTTCGCTGCGCAGATACACCCGTTCGCCGATATCGGAGACGAGTTCGCTGAGCAGGGCACGCAGTTCGCCGGGCAGGTCGCTGGGCAGGCCCGCCATCAACGCGTACAGCCGTTGGCCGCCCGGCGTCAGCCGCTCGACCAGATACCCGTCGGCGCGGCACTCGTCGATGACGCGCTGCAGGCGCTCGCTCTCCGATCGCAACGGGACGGTGGGTGCCCGGGACAGCCACTCCCGCAGGGCGTGGTCGTCCCAGAGCACGAACATCAACCCGACCGGCGGGGCGAACGGATAACTCTGGCCGGGCTGAACCCCCAGATGCGCGTTGGGAGCCGCCGCAAGTTCGAGCACGGTGATCCGGTCGTCGACCACCGCGCTCAGCGCGGCGGAGGTGGCGAACTCCGCGGACAGCCGGCGCAGGTGTTCGCGTGCCTCGGGACCGACCCGAAGCGACTGCTGGGCGGCGCGGCCCAACGAGATCAGTCCCGGCCCGAGGCGGTAGGTCTTCTCGGAATCGTCTCTGCGCAGGTAACCCGCATCGGCCAGGGCGTTGGCGATGCCCAGACACGTCGGCTTGGCCAGTCCGGTGCGGCGGGCGAGTTCGGAGACACCGAAGCTCTGGTCTGGATGGCGGGCCAGGAATTGGAGAACGGTCACCACGCGTTCGGTCGGGGGCGACGCGCGCACGGCTCGTCGGGGTGCCGAGGGTTCGAACGCCGCCTGTTCAGCCGCAGCCATTGCAGCATGCTACCGCGACCGTCTACAGTCGGTTCGAGATATCTACCACCTCGGTTCAATAATGGACCACCCTGGCGAATTGAGAGGTGCTGCAGCGATGTACTCCGAACCCCTGTCGGCCGCGATCGCCGAGGCGGAGAAGCTGGTAGCCGCGGCCCCGCACATCGAGACCGAGGCCGACCTGCTCGAAGGCCTGCAATACCTCGCCGGCGGCATCGAGGCCTGCGTGCATGCCGCCTTCAACGGCGAGCGCGACCACCCGTTCCTGCTGTCGGGCACCGGGCCGTTCACCAAGATGGGTCTGGACAACCCCGACACGCTCTACTTCGGCACCGTGGTGCGCCCCGGCAACGACTACGTGGTGCGCGGCACCCGCGGAACCACCACCGACCTGAGCTTCCAGCTGCTCGGTGGCGAATACACCGATGACCACGTCCCGGCCAGCGAGGCGGCCTTCGACGACCGCGAGCTCGACATCGCCCCCGACGGCACCTTCAGCTGGCGCTTCCAGCCGAAGACCCCGGCCCAGCTGGTGATCCGCGAGGTCTACAACGACTGGGACGCCCGGCGCGGCACGCTGTCGATCTCCCGCACTGACACCGAGGGCACCGCCCCGCCGCCGCCGACCCGCCAACTGATCGAGAAGCGTTATGCCGCAGCCGGAAAGCAACTGATCAACCGGGTCAAGACCTGGCTGGCCTTTCCGCAGTGGTTCTACCTCAACCTGCCGGTCAACACCATGGTCGCACCGCGCCTCACACCGGGCGGCCTGGCCACCCAGTACTCCTCGGCCGGGCATTACGAGCTTGAGCCCGGTCAGGCCCTGCTGATCACCCTGCCGGTCTCGGATGCGCCGTACCTGGGCTTCCAGCTGGGCAGCCTGTGGTACATCTCGCTCGACTACATCAATCACCAGACATCGCTGAACGGAACTCAGGCACAAGCCGATCCGGACGGCAAGATCCGGATCGTGGTCTCCGACACCGACCCCGGGATCACCAACTGGGTCGAGACGTGCGGGCACCGGCGCGGCTTCCTGCAGTTCCGCTGGCAGCGGGTGTCGCGACCGCTGACCGAGGCCGACGGCCCAACCGTGGAACTCATCGACGTCGACGGTGTCGAGGCCGCACTGCCCTTCTACGACCACAACAAGATTTCGCAGGACGGCTGGCGCGCGCGTATCGCGCAGCGGCAGCGCCAGATCGCCAACAGGATGCTGGGGTGAAGATGACCGGAATGCTGGCCGACAAAGTCGTTGTGATCAGTGGAGTCGGGCCGGGGCTCGGCACCACTTTGGCGCACCGGTTCGCCGCCGAAGGTGCCGACCTGGTGCTGGTCGCGCGCAGTGCCGATCGCCTCGAGGAGGTGGCGCAGCAGGTTCGGGCCGCCGGGCGCCGGGCGCTGGCGGTGCCGACCGACATCACCGACGACGACCAGGTGGCCCAGTTGGTGCAGGCGGCCTCTGCGGAGTTCGACCACATCGACGTGCTGATCAACAACGCCTTCCGGGTGCCGTCGATGAAGCCGCTGGCGCAGACCACTTTTTCGCACATCCGTGATGCCATCGAGCTCAGCTGCCTCGGTGCGCTGCGGCTGACGCAGGGTCTCACGCCCGCCCTGGCCGCGGCCGACGGCGCCATCGTCAACCTGAACTCGATGGTGATCAGGCATTCGCAGCCCAAGTACGGCGCCTACAAGATGGCCAAGGCCGCCCTGCTGGCGATGTCACAGTCGCTGGCCTCTGAACTCGGAGAGCAGGGCATCCGGGTGAACTCCGTTGCGCCCGGGTATATCTGGGGTGACACGCTGCAGGGCTACTTCGCCCATCAGGCCGGCAAGTACGGAACCACCGTCGAGCAGATCTACGCCGCGACGGCAGCGCAATCCGATCTGAAGCGGCTGCCCACCGAGGACGAGGTCGCCTCGGCCGTGCTGTTCCTATCCAGCGATCTGGCCAGCGGCATCACCGGCCAGGTCCTCGACGTCAACTGCGGGGAGTACCACAACTGATGACGACGCGAACCAACGTCGGAACCGTCGAGGATCTGCACGCCTCGGCCACCAAGATGGTGGGCCTGGACGACTTCGGCCCCGACGACGACAACTACCGAGAAGCGCTGGCGGTACTGCTGGAGTCCTACCGCGCCGAGGCCGATCTCACCGAGCTGGGCAGCAAGATGAACCGTTTCTTCCTGCGCGGTGCGCTGGTGGCGCGGTTGCTCTCGCAGGCAGGCTGGAATCAGCACCCCGAGTACGCCCAGGTCGCCGTCGAGCGGCCCATCTTCGTCACCGGACTGCCCCGCACCGGGACCACCGCGCTGCACCGGCTGCTGGGTGCCGACCCGGCCAACCAGGGCTTACAGATGTGGCTCGCCGAGTTCCCCCAGCCGCGTCCGCCACGCGAAACCTGGGACAGCAACCCGGTTTTCGCCCAGATGCAGGCGCAGTTCGCCCGCCACCACGAGGAGAACCCCGAGTACACCGGGCTGCATTACATGACTGCCGACGGCCTGGAGGAGTGCTGGCAGTTGCTGCGCCAGTCCCTGCACTCGGTGTCCTACGAGACGCTGGCGCACCTGCCGACGTACTCGCGCTGGCTCTCCCAGCAGGACTGGACTCCGGCGTACCGGCGACACCGCCGCAACCTGCAACTGATCGGGCTCAACGACCAGGACAAGCGGTGGGTGCTCAAGAACCCCAGCCACCTGTTTGCGCTGGACGCGATCATGACGGTCTACCCCGACGCGCTGATCGTGCAGTGCCACCGCCCGCCCGAGACCATCCTGGCGTCGATGTGCTCGCTGGCCCAGCACACCACCGAAGGCCAGTCCAACACGTTCGTCGGCGCGCAGATCGGCGCCGACGAGATGGAGACCTGGGCGCGCGGGCTGGAGCTGTTCAACGCGCAACGCGCCAAGTATGACCAGGCCCAGTTCTGCGACATTGACTACCGGGATTTCGTCGCCGATCCGCTGGCCACCGCGGCGAGCATCTACGAGCGTTTCGGTATCGAGCTCTCCGATGAAGCCCGCCAGGCCATGGCCGACGACTACGCCGCCAGCAAGACCGGTCCGCGGGCACCCAAACACGAGTACTCGCTGGCCGACTACGGATTGACCCCCGAACAGGTCCGGGAGCGCTTCGCCGGACTGTGACGGCCCCCTGTTTTCCCTTTGCGCGAGCAGACGTGAAAGCCCCCAAATCCGGGTCGATTTGGGGGCTTTCGCGTCTGCTCGCGGATGGAAACGGAGCTAGTCGATCCCGTCGCCGGGCGGGGGAGCGCTGGAGAACTCCTCCAGTGCACCCTCGGCGATCGCGTGCGCGATGCTCTTCGCCAGCTTCGGGCAGCCGCGGCTTCGGCCGCTGCTGTGGCCGGCCTCGCGTTCGGCGGCGAAGTGGGCGCACTGCTTGACCGCCGCCGAATCCCACTGCACCGAGGTGTGTCCGGGACCCAGCTTCTTCACCTCGACAGTGGCCGTGCAGTGCCGGCACTGCACCGGCATCAGGCCCGAATGCAGGTAGCGGTCGGTATCGCGTTGCGTCGCAGCACGAATCGCCGCGTAGCGTTGTGGGTCCGCCGGATGCCGCGAATACCGGGTATCGGGGCCGTCGTCGGCGGGCGCGTCGCCGTGCCCGTCATGGTCGTCGTGCGGGCCGTAGAACATCAGCATGGACCGGGCCAGCTCGCCGGCGTCGGGAACCTCGCGGGCCATGGCGTCGGGCCTACTCTGCCTTGACGGTTTCTGCGTCCTTCGCCTGCTCGGCTTGCACGCGCAGATTCTCGGCCACTTCGGCGTTCCACTTCTCGTTGGCCACCGTGGCGTCGATCTCGATCTCGAAGCGATCGGTCATCTCCGGGGTGACGTCAGCGGCGTCGACGTAGAACTGCGAGTACCACCGGCGCAGCTGGTAGACCGCCCCGTCCTCCTCGACCAGCAGCGGGTTCTCGATCCGGCTCTTGTGCGTCCAGATCTCGACATCCTGCAGGAAGCCCTTGCTGACACCGTCGGTCATGGCGTCCGCGATCTTCTCGGTGGTCGCGTCGTCCAAGCCCTTGGGCTTCTGCACGATCACACCCCACATCAGCCGGAACTGGTCCTGGCTGATCGGGTAGTGGCAGTTGATCAGGATCGACTCGGCCTTGAAACCGCCGTAGCTGTTGTGCAGCCAGTTGATCATGAACGACGGGCCGAAGTACGACGCCTCGGAGTCCAGTTCCGAACCGCCGTAGCTGGTACCGAGACCGGGCACGTCGGAACGCCCGACATTGTGCAGGTACTGCGAGGCGATGTGGCCCTCGAAGACGTTCTTGAAGGAGGTGGGCAGGCCGTAGTGGATGTAGAAGAAGTGCGCGAAATCCACGACGTTGTCGATGATGTCGCGGCAGTTGGAGTCGATCACCATCGAGTTCCAGCGCCAGTCGGTCCACTCACCGCTGGACCATTCCGGAATCTCCGGGATCCGCACCTCGTCGGGCGGCGGGTTGCCCTCCGGGTCGTGGTAGATGAACAGCAGGCCGCCGCGCACGTCGGTGGGGAAAGCCTGGGTGCGCGCCATCCGCGGCGTCCGCTTGGAGTAGGGCACCAGCTTGCAGCGGCCGTCGCCGCCCCAGCGCCAGTCGTGGAACGGGCAGGCGATCGCGTCGCCCTTGATCTCGCCGCGGCTCAAGTCGCCGCCCATGTGGCGGCAGTAGGCGTCGAGCACGTGCAGCTCGCCCTGCGAGTCGGCGAACACCACCAGCTTGGCGCCGAACGCGTGGATGGAATGCGGCTTGCCGTCCTGGAAGTCCTTCACCGGGCCTAGGCAGTGCCAGCCCCGGGCATAGCGATCCGGCAGTGTCCCGGTGTCGATGTGGCGGACGCCTACTTCGGCGCTGTCAGTGCTCACCTGTTGCCTCCAACCCTGTGCTTCTAACTAGAACACGTTACAGTTTTGACCTTCGATTGCGCAATAAACCCTGCTGGTCGGGGTCTTTGGTCCCTGGTATATCTGAACGATGCAGCTGTTTGCGTTCAACGGTCGCTCACCGAAGATCGACCCCACGGCCTTCGTCGCGCCCACCGCCACGCTGATCGGCGACGTCACCATCGAAGCCGGGGCCTCGGTGTGGTTCGGCACCGTGCTGCGCGCGGACGACGCGCCCATCGTGGTGCGTGAAGGCGCCAACGTTCAAGACGGCTCGGTGCTGCACGTACCGCCCGGCGTGCCGGTGGATATCGGCCCGGGCGCGACGATCGCCCACATGTGTCTGATCCACGGGGCCAACATCGGCGCCGAGGCGCTGATCGGCAACCACGCCACGGTGCTCGACGGCGCGGTGATCGGCAGTCGCTCCCTGGTCGCGGCCGGAGCGACGGTGCTGGCCGGCACCCAGATCCCCGACGGGGTGCTGGTGACCGGTTCGCCGGCCGTGGTCAAAGGCCCGATCGAGGGCACCAGCGCAGAGCTGTGGATCAACGCGAACCCGCCGTATTACCGGGATCTCGCGCAGCGCTACCGCGAAGGTCTGGCGCCAGTCGAACGAGGCGATTGAGGCAGCTTTGCCGAGCGTGTACTCAGACCGAGAAATCGCCGGGAAAGTCGGTCTGATTACACGTTCGGCGCGCGTATCGGCGCCGGGCTGGCCTTGGTTAGACGGGTTTGGCGGTCTTGGCCGCGCGGTCCAGTTCCCAGTAGGCGCGCAGCGCGACCAGTTCACCCTTGTCGTTGGCGCGGTAGGTGAACACGCCCTCGGTGACGATCTGGTGCCCGCCCATGGTGATCGTGATGTTTCCGGTGTTGGCTTCCTCGTCGCCGCACTGGAAAGTGTCGGAGAAGTTGAATTCGATCTTGTCGGTGCTCGCGATCGCCTTGTCCCAGAACGCGGAGATCTCGTCGCGACCCCGGTGACCTTTGCCCTCCGGGTCGAAGTGCGACGGCCCGATCGGGTCCTGCACGATCGCGTCCTCGGCGAAGTTCGCCAACCAGGCCTCTTTGTCGCGAGCCACTACCGCGTCCCGGGAGCGCTTACCTGCAACGTGGGCGGGGTGATCTGCGTTCATGCCGGTCGTCCTCTCAGTTGGCGGGCTTGTCGGCCGGCTTGTCGGCGGCGACCACCCACATCGAGTAGTACTGCGAACCGCCGCCGTAGGCGTGGCCCAACGCTTTACGCGCATTCGGAACCTGGTGATCGCCGGCCTTGCCCATCACCTGAATCGCCGACTCGGCGAACCGGATCATGCCCGAGGCGCCGATCGGGTTGGACGACAACACGCCGCCGGAGGCGTTCACCGGCAGCTTCCCGCCGATCGCGGTCTCCCCGGCCTGGGTGAGCTTCCAGCCGTCGCCGGGAGCCGCAAAGCCAAGGTTCTCCAGCCACATCGGCTCGAACCAGGAGAACGGCACATAGATCTCCGCGGCGTCGATCTCGTCGATCGGGCTGGTGATCCCGGCCTCTTTCCACAGCGCGGCCGCGGCATCGCGGCCGGCCTGCGGATTGACCTGGTCGCGCCCGGCGTACGCCAGCGGCTCGGTGCGCAGCGCGGTCGCGTGGATCCACGCCACCGGCTCGCCGGCGTCGATGCGGGCCTGCGCGGCGTCTTCGTCGCCGATCACGATCGCGCAGGCGCCGTCCGACGACGGGCAGGTCTCGTCGAAACGGATCGGGTCCCAGAGCATCTGGGAAGCCATCACCTTCTCGACGGTGATGTCGGGCTGGTGCAGGTGGGCCAGCGGGTTGCGGGCGCCGTTGAGCCGGTCCTTGACCGCAACGATCGCGCCGATGTCGGTCGGGGCCCCGGAACGGCGGATGTAGGCGCGCACGTGCGGAGCGAAGTAACCGCCGGCGCCGGCGCCGACCGGCTTGGTGAACGGCACCGGGATGCTCAGCGCCCACATGGCGTTGGACTCCGACTGCTTCTCCCAGGCCATCGCCAGCACCCGCCGGTACTTGCCGGACTTCACCAGGCTGGCCGCCACCACCGCGGTCGAGCCGCCCACCGAACCGGCGGTGTGCACCCGGATCAGCGGCTTGCCGGTGGCGCCCACGGCGTCGGCCATGAACAGCTCGGGCATCATCACGCCCTCGAAGAAGTCCGGCGCCTTACCGACCACCACGGCGTCGATGTCGGCAAACGTCGAGCCCGAATCGGCCAGTGCCCGGTCGATGGCTTCGCGCACCATGCCGTTCATCGACACGTCCTGGCGCTTGGCGACGTACTTGGTCTGCCCGGTGCCCAGCACCGCAGCGAGTTGGGCCATCAGTTGCGTCCTTCCATCACCGCGACCAGGTTCTGTTGCAGGGCAGGCCCGCTGGTGGCGTGCGCCAGCACCCGGCTGGCCGAACCCGAGAAGATGTGCTGGGCGGCAAAGCCGATGCGCTCCAGCCCCGCGACAAACATCGGGTTCGCCGCCAGGGCGCCACCGGACGGGTTCACCTTGGTCTTCGAGGGCAGTCGCATGGACTCGGTCAGGATCAGATGCTGATGGGTGAACGGAGCGTGGATCTCGGCGACGTCCACCGCGGGCATCTCGTCGCCGGTGGCGGCCTGCGCCGAGGCGGCGGCCGACGGCGACCGGGTCAGGTCGCGGCTACCCAGTACCGGGGACTCGATCCGGTGTTCGAAACCGGTGATCCAGGCCGGGTTTTCGCACAGCTCACGGGCTTTGTCGCCGGCGGCCAGCACGATCGCGGCAGCGCCGTCGGTGATCGGGGCGATGTCGTGGCGGCGCAGCGGGTCGGTGAAGAACGGACGCTGCAGCAGCTCGTCGAGGCTGTCGGTCGACTCCACCGAGTCCACCCGTTCGGCGACGGCGAAGGAGTCCAGCGCCACCCGGGCCATCTGTTCGGCGGTCCACTGGCCGCCGGACAGGCCCAGCCGGGCCTGCAGTGCGGCGATCGACACCGAGTCCGGCCACAGCGGGGCGACGGTATACGGGTCGGTCTGCAACGCCAGGACCCGGCGCAGGTTGCCGGCCGAAGACTTGCCGAAACCGTAGGCCAAGGCGGTGTCGACCTCGCCGGTCAGCACCTTGATGTAGGCCTCGTACAGGGCCCAGGCGCCGTCCATCTCCACGTGCGATTCGTTGATCGGCGGAACGGCGCCGATCGAGTCGATCGCCGAGATGAAGGAGAACGCCCGGCCGGCCAGGTAATCCGACGAACCCGAGCACCAGAAGCCGATGTCGGTCTGCGCGATACCCAAGTCGGCATACAACTGGGCGAAACACGGCATCAACATCTCGACGCCGTTGGTGGTTCCGTCAGTGCGGCGGACGTGCGGGGCGTGGGCGAAGCCCACCACCGCGACATCGCGTTGCGTCATGCTGCCCCTCACAGGTGGTGTTTGTAGGTGTCGTAGTCGGCGTCCGGTTCGCCGGTGGGCCGGAAGTACTCGATGTTGTCGATGCCCAGGCCCCACTGATCGCGGGGCTTCCACACCGCCTCGACGCGCAGGCCCATCCGCACCTCATGGGCGTCGATGTCGGACACCAAGTGCAGGAAGGGGATGTCCGCGCCGTCGAGCAGCACGTAGGCGGCCACATAAGGCGGCTTGATCCGCTGTCCGGCGAACGGGATGTTGATGATGGCGAAGGTGGTCACCGTGCCCTTGTCGGGCAGCTCCACGAAGGTGTCCAACTGCAGTCCGGTGGCCGGGTCGGCTTCGCGCGCAGGGAAATACACCTTGCCGGTCTCGCCGGTCCGGGCGCCCAGCAGCTTGCCCTCCTGCAGGGCCAGCAGATAGGCGCTCTCCGGGCGCGACGCGCTGTGCTGGATCTCGATGCTGCTCGGAACCACCACCATGGTCACCGGGTCGCGCTCGTCGGGGGTGTCGGGGACCGGTTCGGGGTCCTCGCCGATCGCGAAGTAGGCGATGTCGGTGATCGCGCCGACGGTCTCTTCGGCCCAGTGCGCGTGCACCCGGGTGCCGACACTGATGGCCTTGGGGTTCTCGGCGGCCACCGCGTGCAGCATCGGCACGTCGGCGCCGTCGAGCTTGATCAACGCCCAGGCGAACGGGGTGTCCAGCGGCTGGCCCTCCAGCGGCTCCGGCTGCCAGGACCATGACACGACAGTGCCGACACTGGACACCGGTACGATCTCGGTGAGCGGCTCGTAGCTGACCGGATCGTATTCGGCCGGGGGTACGTAGACCCGCCCGTCGGAACCACGGACCCCGACGATGCGGCGCTCACGCAGAGCGGTGAAGAATGCGCCAAGGGTAGGGCCGACTGAACGCGTGTAGTCGAAGGACAACTTCAGCGGCGCAGACAGCGGCGGTTCATGCTCGTCGATCTGCGCGCGGTGGCTTTGGCTGGCAGTCACGGCATCGAGTAGAACAGGTTCTAACAATGGTGGCAAGCAGGCGAGCGAGGAGCCGAGGATGAAGCTGGGACTGCAACTGGGATATTGGGGCGCACAGCCGCCGGCCAACCACCGCGAACTGGTGACCGCTGCCGAGGATGCGGGGTTCGACGCGATTTTCACCGCCGAGGCCTGGGGTTCTGACGCCTACACGCCGCTGGCCTGGTGGGGTTCGTCGACCTCACGGGTTCGACTGGGCACCTCGGTGGTGCAGCTGTCGGCGCGCACCCCGACCGCCTGCGCCATGGCCTCCTTGACTTTGGACCACCTGTCCGGCGGCCGCCACATCCTGGGGCTCGGCGTGTCCGGGCCGCAGGTGGTCGAGGGCTGGTACGGCCAGCGCTTCGCCAAGCCGTTGGCCCGCACCCGCGAGTACATCGACATCCTGCGCCAGGTGTGGGCCCGCGAGGCCCCGGTGACCAGCGCCGGCCCGCACTACCCGCTGCCGATCAGCGGTGAGGGCACCACCGGGCTGGGCAAGGCGCTCAAGCCGATCACCCACCCGCTGCGTGCCGACATCCCGGTGATGCTCGGCGCCGAAGGCCCCAAGAACATCGCGCTGGCCGCCGAGATCGCCGACGGGTGGCTGCCGATCTTCTACGCGCCGCGGCTGGCCGACATGTACAACGAGTGGCTTGATGAGGGCTTCTCCAGGCCCGGGGCGCGGCGCACCCGGGAAGACTTCGAGATCTGCGCGACGGCCAACATCGTCATCACCGAGGACCGCGCGGCGGCGTTCGCGGCCATGAAGCCCTACCTGGCGCTCTACATGGGCGGGATGGGCTCTGAGGACACCAACTTCCACGCCGAGGTCTACCGCCGGATGGGTTATGCGGAGGTGGTCGACGACGTGACGAAGCTGTTCCGCAGCAACCAGAAGGACAAAGCCGGCGAGATCATCCCCGACGAGCTGGTGGACGACGCCGCGATCGTCGGCGACATCGACTACGTCCGTAAGCAGATCAAGGTCTGGGAAGCCGCGGGCGTCACGATGATGGTGGTCACCGGCCGCAGCACAGAGCAGATCCAGCAGCTGGCCTCGCTGGTTTAGGTGGGGCGGGGCCCGGCGGCGCGACGCCGATTCAGGCGCTGAAGACCTCAGCGTCGCCGAACGTCATCTCGACGCGGCCCACCGTCGAGGACAGCATCGGCCGCTTGGGCAGACCCAGTGCGGCCAGCTCGCGGGCATACGGGTGGGTTCCCAGCCGCAGCTCGGCACCGCCGAGGGCCCACCGGACTTTGGAAACCTTCATCTCCCAAGGGATTTGACGGGCAACACCGTCGAGATAGCTGAACGCCTGCAGCGTCCGTGGCCGCGACGTGAACAGGCCCGGGACCGGCAGACCGCGGGCGAACTCCATGGTGGCGATGTGCTGACCGTCGGCGGCGACGTCGAAGCCCAGACGCCGGCCGTCACGAACGGTGAAGTCCGCCATGATCTTCGGGAATCCCCAGATGGTGCGTCCGGCCTCGAGAGTGAACGCCTGGTCGACCGGCAGGTGGTGGATGAACGCGCCGGCGGAACCCAGTGCTCGCCAGCCGCTGGCCTCGCTGCCCGGCGGATTGACCATCACCGCGGTGCCGAACTCGAGGTAGCGGCCCAGGTCGCCGTCGATGTAGCGGGCCAGCATGAGGTTCACCACCGCCCGACCCGGCTGGTGCTGGAAAACCCGCAGGCCGCTGTAGTCGATCATCGCCTGCGTGGCGTCCGCGGGCACCGAGAACATCGCGGAATGCACATCTGCGTGACGGACGCGGACCGGCATGGTAAGCACAGTGCCAGCGATGGTGTGCTGCGAAAGAACCATGACTCCCACTGTAATCCGGAGGACGCCCATGACCGAGGTAATGGCCGATGTCGCGCCGACCACCAAGCCGGATATCGACCTGACCGACGGCACCTTCTACGCCGACGGCGGTGCGCGCGCAGCCTACCGGTGGATGCGGGCCAACGAGCCGGTGTTCCGGGATCGCAACGGGCTGGCCGCGGCGTCGACCTACCAGGCGGTGATCGACGCCGAGCGCACTCCCGAGGTGTTTTCCAACGCCGGAGGCATCCGTCCCGACCAGCCGGGATTCCCGTACATGATCGACATGGACGACCCCGCCCACCTGTTGCGGCGCAAGCTGGTCAACGCCGGGTTCACCCGCAAACGTGTGCACGCCCAGCTGCCGTCCATCGAGACGCTGTGCGACACCTTGATCGACGCGGTCTGCGAGCGCGGCGAGTGCGACTTCGTCCGCGACATCGCCGCCCCGCTGCCGATGGCGGTGATCGGTGACATGCTCGGGGTGCTGCCCGAACAGCGCAGCATGCTGCTGAAGTGGTCCGATGATTTGGTGTGCGGACTGAGCTCGCACCTGGACGCCGAGTCGGCCACCTTCCAGGCCGTCATGGAGGCGTTCAGCGCCTACACCGCGTTCACCATGGACCTGATCGGCAAGCGTCGCGCCGAACCCGCCGACGACCTGTTCTCCATCCTGGTCAACGCCGAGGTGGACGGGCAGCGGATGAGCGACGACGAGATCGTGTTCGAGACGCTGCTGATCCTGATCGGCGGCGACGAGACCACCCGGCACACCCTGTCGGGCGGCACGGAGCAACTGCTGCGTCATCGCGACCAGTGGGAGATGTTGCAGCGCGAGCCCGATCGGGTGCCGGTGGCGATCGAGGAGATGCTGCGGTGGACCTCGCCGGTGAAGAACATGTGCCGCACCCTGACTCGCGACATCGAGTTCCACGGCACGCAGCTGCGTGAGGGCGAGAAGATGCTGCTGCTGTTCGAGTCGGCCAACTTCGACGAGACGGTTTTCGACGAGCCGGAACGCTTCGATGCCACCCGAGACCCCAACAGCCACGTGGCATTCGGCTTCGGCACCCATTTCTGTCTGGGCAACCAGCTGGCCCGCCTGGAGTTGCGGCTGATGACGCAACGGGTGCTGGAGCGGCTGCCCGACCTGCGGCTGGCCTCCGGTGACCTCCTGCCGCTGCGCCCGGCGAACTTCGTCAGCGGCCTGGAGTCGATGCCGGTGGTGTTCACACCCAGCAAGCCGGTGCTGAACTAAGTCGTCTTCGCCGAGCGTGTAATCAGACCGACAACTAGGCCGGATTCTCGGTCTCAGTACACGCTCGGCGTTCCCAGGCGTCGCTGAGTCGACCGATGATCCCGGCTTCGGTGTCTTCCCGGGTGATCCGCAGGTCGATCCAGCCCAAACCGGTCACGGTCTCGTGGCGGCGGATGTCCCGGTGGAACTGACGTGTGCTGGTGCGGTGGTGGTCGCCCTCGTAGTCCAAGCCCAGTTTGAGCTCCGCCCAGCCCATATCCAGCACGGCCACCAGTTGCCCCCACTGGTCGTGGACGGGCAGCTGGGTCTGCGGCGGCGGGAATCCGGCTCGAATCAGCAAGAGCCGCAACCACGTCTCGCGGGGTGACTCGGCGCCGGCGTCGACGAGCGCCAGGACCCGCCGCGCACGTCGGATGCCGCGCCGACCCGCATAGCGCCGGGCGATCACGTCGGCGTCGGCCGTGGTGAGTCGGGTCGCCCGGGCCAGCGCGTCGATGGCCGCCACCGCCTTCCCGGCCGGATAGCGGCAGGCAAGGTCCACCGCGGTGCGCGCCGGAGTGGCGACCCGCATGCCGTCGATCAGCTGGACTTCGTCGGGCTGAACCCGGTCCGACCAGGTCCGCGCCCCGGGTGGCGGCCGCCGGCAGTCGTAGAGCAACTCGGCCGGGGCGTGGTCGTCGACCCACTTCGCACCATGCAGCGCGGCGGCGGATTGACCGGCGATCACCCCGCGACGGCGCGACCACAGCCACGCGCCCTTCGCGCGCGGCACGGCGGTGAGCGCCGTGCCGCGCGGCACGTACACGTCGGGGTGGATTGCGACGAACCGACTGCTCAGCGCGTACTTCGACAACCGTCCCGCGGCGACGGCCTCGCTGCCTAGAAAGGGCTCACCCATGCCGGGAGTCTGCCGACGACCACCGACACAATCCCGAGCGTGTACTCAGACCGAAAAAACGCCGGAAAAGTCGGTCTGATTACACGTTCGGCGCGGGTGAGGCGCGGGTGAGGCGCGGGCCGGGGCGTGAGCAGGCGGCGCTACGCCTGCAGCGACGCGACGATCGCCTCGGTCGGCGACCGCCACGTCACGCCCAGATCGGCCAGCGTGGCCGAGTCGTCAGTCGGGGTGGCCGACGTGAGCAGCCAGGCCGCCTCGTAGCTCAGCGACTCGGGCAGCGGCAGCAGCTTGCTGGCCAGGTCGCTGACCCGGCCGATGCCCTTGAAAATGCTGGGCGCAATAGGGAATCGCCGCACCGGCTTGCCCAGGCCCCGCTCGACGGCGCTGATCATCTCGTCGAAGGTGACCATGATCCCGCCGCACAGGTAGCGGTGCGGACCGCGGCCGGGCCGCATCAGCGCCTCGTGCACCAGACCGATGTCGCGGACATCGACCATCGCCATGCCGCCGCGCACCACCGGTGCCACCCGGTACTTCACGATCGGCGCCCAGCCGCGTTCGGTGACGCCGGGCGCGGTGTGAAACGCCGGGCCGACCACGCTGGAGGGGTAGGTGACCACGACCGGCGCGCCCTCGTCCTGCAGCCGGCGGGCCACCCGCTCGCCGTAGGCCTTGGTGCGGGCGTAGGCGCTGCGGCCGGGCACGGTGGGCGAGTCCGGGCCGATGATTCCGTTCGGCGGCGGGAACAGCGCGCTGTAGGAGCTGACCGACACCACCGGGTCCAGGCCCGCGGCCACCGCACGGGTCAGGATCGACTCGGTGGCGTAGGCGTTGATGTCCCACATCAGCTTTTCCTGGCGGTCGTTGGTGCCGACCACCCCGGCGGCATGCAGGACCGAGTCGCAGCCGTCGAGCAGCGCCGCCACCACCCCGGTGTCGCGGATGTCGCCGTCGAGCACCTCCAGGGCGCCCAGCTCACGCAGCCGGGGGATGACGGGCTCGGCGCCGCAGCCGGGCGCGACCAAAAGCCGTACCGAATGTCCGGCTTCCAACAGCGTCTTGACGGTGTGGGCGCCGAGATAGCCGGTGCCTCCGGTGACCGCGACCTGCATCAGCGGTTCTTGAACTGCGGCTTGCGCTTCTCGGCGAAAGCCCGCGGGCCTTCCTTGGCGTCCTCGCTCAAGAACACCTTGATGCCGATCTTCGTGTCGATCTTGAAGGCGTCGTTCTCGTGCATGCCCTCGGTCTCGTGGATGGTGCGCAGCATCGCCTGCACGGCAAGCGGCCCGTTGTTGTTGATCTGCTCGGCGATCTCCAGGGCCTTGGTCAGGGCCTGCCCGTCGGGCACCACGTGGCCGATCAACCCCATCTCCAGGGCCTCGGCCGCGGTGATGTGGCGACCGGTGAACAGCAGGTCGCAAGCCATGGTGTAGGGAATCTGGCGAACCAGTCGCACCGCCGAGCCACCCATCGGGTACAGGCTCCACTTGGCCTCGGAGATGCCGAACTTGGCGCTTTCGCCGGCGATGCGGATGTCGGTGCCCTGCAGGATCTCGGTGCCGCCGGCGATAGCCGGACCCTCCACCGCGGCGATCAGCGGCTTGGTCAGACGGCGGCCCTTGAGCAGCCCGTCGATCCGCGACGGGTCATAGCTGCCGTCTTTGAACGAGTCGCCCGGCGCCTTCTTGTTGGCCGCCTTGAGGTCCATTCCCGCGCAGAAGTAGCCGCCGGCGCCGGTCAGGATGCATGAGCGGATCTCGTCGTCGTTGTCCACCCGGTCCCACGCCTCGACCATGATCGCCAGCATTTCGCCGGACAGTGCGTTGCGCGCCTCCGGCCGGTTCAGCGTGACGATCAGGGTGTGTCCGCGCTGTTCAAGCAGGGCGTGGGGCTGCTCTGACGACTCGCTCACCGGCGTCCGCCTTTCCGGGTTGGATCCTCGACTTGAAATCGAAATGTAACACGTTCTAGTTTGTGTGTTGTGGCTCTCAACATCGCCGACTTAGCCGAACACGCCATCGACGCTGTCCCCGATCGGGTCGCCCTGATCTGTGGGACCGAACAGCTGACCTATGCGCAGCTAGAGGAGAAGGCCAACCGGCTGGCCCATTACCTGATCGAGCAAGGCGTCAAGAAGGACGACAAGGTCGGCCTGTACTGCCGCAACCGCAACGAGATCGTCGTGGCGATGCTCGGCATCATCAAGGCCGGCGCCATCCTGGTCAACATCAACTTCCGTTACGTCGAGGGCGAGCTGCGCTACCTGTTCGACAACTCGGACATGGTTGCCCTGGTGCATGAGCGTCAGTACGCCGATCGGGTCGCCAACGTGCTGCCCGACACCCCGAAGGTCAAGACCATCCTGGTGGTCGAGGACGGCTCCGACCTGGACTACCAGCGCTACGGCGGGGTGGAGTTCGAGGCGGCGCTGGCGCAGAGCTCGCCCGAGCGTGACTTCGGCCCGCGCAGCGAAGACGACATCTACCTGCTCTACACCGGTGGTACCACCGGGTTCCCCAAGGGCGTGATGTGGCGCCACGAGGACATCTACCGCGTGTTGTTCGGTGGCACCGACTTCGCCACCGGCGAGCCGATCGCCGACGAGTACGACTTGGCCAAGCAGGCCGCCGCCAACCCGCCGATGGTCCGTCACCCGATCCCGCCGATGATCCACGGCGCGACCCAGTCGGCCACCTGGATGTCGCTGTTCAGCGGCCAAACTGTGGTGCTGGCACCGGAATTCGACGCCGACACGGTATGGCGCACCATCCACGAGCACAAGGTCAACCTGCTGTTCTTCACCGGGGACGCGATGGCGCGTCCGCTGCTGGATGCCCTGTTGGCCCACCAGGACGCCGGCAACGAGTACGACTTGTCGTCGCTGTTTCTGCTGGCCTCCACCGCGGCGCTGTTCAGCCCGAGCATCAAGGAACGCCTGCTGGAGCTGCTGCCCAACCGGATCATCACCGACTCCATCGGGTCCTCGGAGACCGGTTTCGGCGGCACCAGCATCGTCGCCAAGGGCGAAGCGCACACCGGCGGCCCCCGGGTCACCATCGACAAGAACACCGTGGTGCTCGACGAAGACGGCAACGAAGTCCAGCCCGGTTCCGGCGTGCGGGGCATCATCGCCAAGCGTGGGCACATCCCGGTCGGTTACTACAAGGACGAGCAGAAGACCGCCGAGACCTTCCGCACCATCAACGGCGTGCGGTATGCGATCCCCGGCGACTTCGCGCAGGTCGAGGCCGACGGCAGCGTGACCATGCTGGGCCGCGGCTCGGTGTCGATCAACTCCGGCGGGGAGAAGATCTACCCCGAAGAGGTCGAGGCCGCTCTCAAGACCCACCCGGACGTCTTCGACGCGCTGGTGGTCGGGGTGCCCGACGCCCGCTACGGCCAGCATGTCGCCGCGGTGGTGCAGGCCCGCGGCGACGCCCGGCCCACGCTGGAGGAGATCAACACCTGCGCGCGTACCGAGATCGCCGGCTACAAGGTGCCCCGCAGTCTGTGGTTCGTCGACGAGGTCAAGCGCTCCCCGGCGGGCAAGCCGGACTACCGCTGGGCCAAGGAGCAGACCGAGGCCCGGCCGGCTGACGAGGTGCACGCCAAGCACGTGACGGTCGACAACTAGATTCGCCGACACCTTTTGCCGGGGAGCCGCCCCCGGCGAGGCGGTGTCCGAGCTAGTCTCTTTCGATGCAGCGACTTTCGGGCGTGGACGCCGCGTTCTGGTCTGCCGAAACGGCGGGCTGGCACATGCACATCGGTGGACTCGCGATCTGTGACACCACCAATGCGCCGAACTACAGTTTCGAGCGCGTCCGCGAGCTGTTGATCGAGCGGCTGCCGCAGCTACCGCAGCTGCGCTGGAAGGTCAGTCCCGCCCCGCTGGGTCTGGACCGGCCGTGGTTCGTCGAGGACGACGAACTCGACATCGACTTCCACCTGCGACGCATCGGCGTTCCCGCGCCGGGCGGCCGGCGCGAGGTCGAAGAGCTCGTGGGGCGGCTGATGTCCTACAAGCTGGATCGATCGCGCCCACTGTGGGAGATGTGGGTGATCGAGGGCGTCAACGGCGGCCGCGTGGCGACCCTGACCAAGATGCATCATGCGATCGTCGACGGTGTCTCGGGCGCAGGACTGTTCGAGATCATGCTGGATGTCACGCCGGAACCGCGACCGCCGGAGCCGGCGACGCACGGCAAGTCGAACGGGGCCGCCATGCCCCGCTACGAGCGCCGGGTGGTGGAGGAGCTGGTCAACGTCGCGGTGATGACGCCGTACCGGATCGGCCGACTGGTGCAGCAAACCGTCCGCCAGCAGATCGCCACCGTGGGGCTGGGGCTGCCCCGCAAACCCCCACGGTATTTCGACGCCCCGGTGACCCGGTTCAACGCCAGCGTCGGGCCGCAACGGCGGATCAGTGCCGCCCGCATCGAGCTTGCCCGGATCAAGGCCGTCAAGGACGCCTACGGGGTGAAGCTCAACGATGTCGTGCTGGCCATCGTGGCCGGTGCCGTCCGCCAGTACCTGGGCGAGCGCGGTGAGCTGCCCGACAAGCCGCTGGTGGCCCAGATCCCGGTGTCGACCCGTAACGAGGAGAGCCAGGGGGAGGTCGGCAACAAGGTCAGTTCGATGACGGTGTCGATGGCGACCGACATCGAGGGAGCGGCGCAGCGGCTCAAGACCATTCACGCCAACACCCAGAGTGCCAAGCAGATGGCCAAGGCGCTGTCGGCCCACCAGATCATGGGGCTGACCGACACCACGCCGCCCGGGCTGCTGCAACTCGCCGCGCGCGCCTACACCGCGACCGGACTGTCGAATCGGCTGGCCCCGATCAACCTGGTGGTCTCCAACGTTCCGGGACCGCCGGTTCCGATCTACATGGCCGGGGCCGAACTGGAGTCACTGGTCCCGCTGGGTCCGCCGGTGATGGACGTCGCCCTGAACATCACCTGCTTCTCGTACCGGAATCACCTCGACTTCGGATTCGTGACCACGCCGGAAGTCGCCGAGGACATCCACAAGATGGCCGACGCCATCGAGCCCGCGCTGGCCGAGTTGGAGCGCGACATCGACCGGGGCAAGAACCGGACCGGCCGGCGCTGAGCGCTACCGGCCCGGTAGCGCCTGAATCACCCGGATCATCGGGGTCAGCAGCTTCTGCCACACCGGCCCGGAGATCCCCGGCGGCGGGTCCAGATTCAGGACGCGGGCGGTGGAGACGGTCTGCGACTCGGTGTACTTGAGGATTCCGTCGGCACCGTGGCGGCGGCCCACCCCGGAGGCCTTCATGCCGCCCATGGGGGCGGCGACGCTGCCGAAGGCCAGCGCGTAGCCCTCGTCGACGTTGACCGTGCCGGACTTGATGCGCGCGGCGATCGCCTCCCCTTGGGACTTGCTCGCGGCCCACACGCTGGCGTTCAGCCCGTACTCGGTGTCGTTGGCCTTCGCGATGGCCTCTTCGACGTCGGCGACGGGGTAGATGGAGACCACCGGGCCGAACGTCTCGTTGCGGGCGCACTCCATCTCGTCGGTGACGTCGGTCAGCACCGTCGGCTCGTAGAACAGCGGGCCGATGTCGGGGCGGGCCTTGCCGCCGGCGATCACTTTGGCGCCCTTGACCTTGGCGTCGTCGACGTGGTTGGAGATGGTCTTGACCTGGTCTTCGGAGATCAGGCTGCCCATGTCGGCGTTGAAGTCATAGGTGGCCGAGAGCTTCATGGCGCGTACCTGCTCGGCGAACTTGGCGGCGAACTCGTCGGCCACCTCCCGTTCGACGTAGATCCGCTCGATCGAGATGCACAACTGCCCGGCGTTGGAGAAGCAGGCGCGGGTGGCGGCCTTGGCGACCTCGGACAGGTTGGCGCCCTTGGTGACGATCATCGGGTTCTTGCCGCCCAGTTCGGCGGAGAAGCCGATCAGTCGGGCGCCGCACTGTTCGGCCAGGGTCCGGCCGGTGGCGCTGGAACCGGTGAACATCAGGTAGTCGCACTGCTGCACGATCGCCGTGCCGACCACCGAGCCCGGGCCGGGCACCACTGCGAGCAAGTCGCGGGGCAGACCGGCCTGATACAGCAGTTCGGCGTTGGCCAGGGTGCAGTACGGGGTCTGGCTGTCGGGTTTGATCACGACGGCGTTGCCGGCCAGCAGCGCGGGGATGGCGTCCGAAATCGACAGTGTCATCGGATAGTTCCAGGGGGCGATGACGCCCACGACACCCTTCGGGTGGTGGTTGATGACGGTCTTGACGATGCCGGGCAACAGCCCGGGGACCCGCTTGGAGGCCAGCAGTTTGGCGGCCTGACGCGCGTAGTAACGCGCGTTGAGCATGATGTCGAGGATCTCCTCCTGCGCCGCCGAACGTGCCTTGCCGGTCTCGGCCTGGCAGACGTCCATCAGGAAGTTCCGGTTGGCGATCACCAGGTCGCGGTAGCGCTCGATGATGGCGCAGCGCTCCTTGACCGGGCGCGCCGCCCAGACGCGCTGGGCTCCGCGGGCCTTGACGAATGCGGCCGCCACATCCTCGGCGTTGCCGACCGGGATGGTGGTCAGCGGCTGACCGGTGAAGACCTCGTCGATGGTCTTCGACTGCCGCGCGTCGATGTCGTCGATGGCGGCCAGCTGACGCAGCCGGTCGAACTCTGCGGCGGACGGGGCGGGCATGGGTGTCTCCTACTCGCGGGTAACACGTGGTTAGCGGCCAACCTACCCCGCGCAGCGGCCACCCGGTAGCTCGGCGGCATGAGCACTCAGCCACTGGGTCAGCTGGTTGAGTGCCGCGACCCCCGATCCGAAGCTGCCGTCTTTCGGCTCAGCGGCCAGCGCCACCGCCAGATCACCGCGCGGTGTGCCGACGATGCCGAACTGGCGCACCAGATACCCGCCGCCCTGGCCCGGGCCCCAGCCGCCCTTGGTCGGGGCGCCGATGCCGGCCAACCCCCAGCGCTGGTCGGTCACCGTGTTGCGCATCAAGCCGTAGACGGGTGCGGCGGCGGGCATGCAGGGCAGATGGGCGGCGAACACCGCTTGGCGGGCCAGCGGCCACTGGGTCTGGCCGAAGGCGCTGAATTCAGGACGCAGTCGCCGGGACTCGACGGCGGTGCCGGTGTCGCCGCCGGCCCGCAGCACGGCCTGCACCTGTTGGGCGGCCTGGGGTGCGGGCCCCAGGGAGGACCACAGCTGTTCGGCGGCGTCGTTGTCCGATGCGGTGACCGCCTTGGCCGCCAGTTCCTGGGCGTTGGGGCGGTTGGCGTGGATCGCCGCGATCGCCAGCGGAACCTTGATGGTCGACCAGGCGACGCCGCTCTGCAGCGAACCGAGCGTGACGACGCCGTTCTGGCCGACCGGGGCATAGGCGATGCCGACGTTGCCCGGGATGGTGTTGGCCAGCTGCGCGAACGATGCCTGCAAGGGCTCCGCGGAGGCGGGGGCGGGCAGGATCAGCGGCGCCAGCGCGGCCAGGACCGCGACGAGTATTCGGCGAGCGGCAAGCATTGGATCAGTATTGCCTGCCGATCGACCGAAACGGCGGTGCCCAGCGGTGGGTCGGCGGGTCGGCGCGGTGCCCGCCTGCCACACGTGAGCAAGGCCGCAGAGGTGAAAAATCCGTCGAAAATCCGCACTTTTTTCTCTTCTCACCTATCGTTTCGCCTATGGGATATCCAGTGGGCGTCGTGGCGAGCGCAGCGGCGGTAATGGCCTCAGTCGGAATCATCGGCGCTCCCGTGGCCGCCGCGCAGCCGGATATCTACTTCGTCGTATCTCCGAGTGGAAACATCGCGTGCGCGGTAGGCCCTGACTGGGTCCGGTGCGACATCCAGGATCGCGATTGGTCACCACCGCCGCGGCCGTCGGACTGTCCGAGCCAGACCGGATACGGGCAGGGCATTCAGCTCGACGCCTACGGTAAGGCGCAGTTCGTCTGTGCCGGAGACACCACGTTCGGCGGGGACGCGAGAACCCTCAAATACGGCGAACGTGACAGTACGACCACCCATCTGTGCACCAGCGAGACGTCCGGTATCCGGTGCGAGAACCGGGACGACCACGGCTTCATCATCAGCCGCGAGTCTTACGAACTCTTCTGAGCAGGGTCGTTCACCGCTGCGCCAACACCGCCATCTCCGGTGCCAGCACATCGGTCAGTGCCGACCACGGCACCGTGATCACCGGCAGCCCGTGTGCGAACTGGTAGTCGGCGAAATGCAGTTCCATACCCTGCTCGGTCGGAATCCAGTTCGCGAAGTTCGCGGCGACCGGTCGGTTGCCGGGTTCGTCGGCCATCGGGGTGCCATCGCCATAGACGTCCGGCCAAATCTGTTTGGTCTGCTGTGAAAGTCGCTCGAGGCCGGCTTGCTCATCGGCGAACAGGTCTGTGAGCGTGATCGGTTTGGCCGTGCGACTGTCGATCACCACCGTGCTCACATAGTTGCTCGGGTGTGCTGCGCCTTGTGCGTAGTAGACACCGGTGAGAAGTTGCGCAATCGCCGTGGGCCGAAACGTCAGCGTCGGCGTCACTTCGAAGGTCCATGATGATGCGCCGGTGCCGGCATCACGGCGCACCTGGTCGATCTGGTCGCGGGCTGACGCTTCACCGGCTTTGTTGAAAGCCTGGGCCACCAGCGGATCGCCTTCGGACACCTGGCCCACTTCAGCGTGCCAGTGCCCGTCGCCGCCTGGGGTGGCGCCCTCGATCACGGTGGCGGTGACGGCGTAGCTCCTACCGTTGGACACCTGTGCATCCGGCGTGGCCGACGGCAGGGACGCCTCCGATGCCTCCGGCGCTTCCGACGGCGCGGAGGTAGTCCGGGTCGGCGTCGGTTGTGTTGGTGCCGAGCGCGTTTCGGCGGTACACGACGCGATCAGGGCGGAGGTCGCCAGGACGATCACGGCGGCCGATGCCAGCCTTGTCCTACCCATCAGCTGCCCGATCTTCTCCGATTGTGAGCGCCACCAGCAGATCATCGCACCTTCGTCGTGGTCGGATGCGCTGTTTGGCGCCGGAGATTGTCGCCAAGCAGCGGAAGTTCCCGGCCGCGAATCCATATCGGACGGATCTCATGCCGGTGCGGCCGTGGGTCTGTCATCGTGGGTGTCATCGAGCCGGTCGACCACCCCCGCAACGCCGTGAACCAGGAGCACATCGATGTACGTTCGCCGCAGTCTGGCGATGCTGGATGCAGTGCGCGGCTCGGTGCTGCTCTGCGCGCTGCTGGGACTGTGCGTCACGGCGCTGCCGTTCGTCGCGAACGCGGCCTTCGGACCGCTGATGCAGGCGGTCGCGGCTGCGGGCATGAGCGGGGGCCTCGCCGAGGTGTGGGGTTCGCATGGCTCCCTGCTGAGCCGCGAGGGCGGCGGTGCGGGCCTGATCGGGTGGCTGGCGACACCGATGACCTTCGCGACATTGCTGGCCATCTGGTCGATTTCGCTGGTGGCAGCGCAGGCTCTGAGCTTCGCCAATGCCTGGATAGGCGCACACGTCGAGCGAAAGCTGCTGACCGCGATCCTGCAGCGGGTGCACGACCATATTCAGTCGCTGTCGCTGGATTTCTTCATCGGTGCGCGCAGCGGTGCGTTGATCCAGCGGGTACAGCTGGAGGCGCCGTGCGTGCAGCGGCTGTTGACCGAATGCGTTGTCCCGCCGGCGGTGGACGCCGTGGTGTTGGTCGTCGCACTGTGCTATCTGCTGGCGCTGTCCTGGCCGATGACGATCGTGGCGCTGGTGTTGACACCGCTGGCGCTGGTGGCGCTGCGCTTCGCCGGCAGAGGCCTCCAGGCGGCCACGCAGCGCGCGATGCTGGCGAATCGGTCGATGGGCAGTGAACTCGCCGAGACCACCAGTGGGATCGCCGATATCCAGGTTTTCAACGCGGGGAGCCGGCGCAGCGAACTGTTCCGCGAGTCCTCGATGGCGGCGACGAAGAACATGGCGTGGATGCGGATCTGGATGCAGGCGTCCACCCATGGCGTCCAGGTCTTCATCGCGCTGAGCACGGTCTTGGTGTTGCTCAGCGGGATCGCGTGGGGCGACCGGTTCGGTCTGAGCTTTGCCGGCCTGGTGGTGTTCATCGCCTATGTGCCGACGATGTTTGCGGCCGTGCAGCGAATGGTGCTGGCGTACACGACGTATAAGTCGATCCTGCCCCACGTCGCATCGACGTACGAACTACTCGACACCGAACCGACGGTGCGCGATCGACCGGATGCCGCGGCACTGCCCGCGGTCCGCGGAAACCTGGTATTCGACGACGTGTCGTTCAGTTATTCGCCGCAACAGAAGGTTCTCGACGGCCTGTCCTTCTCGGTTGAAGCAGGGGAGACGGTCGCGCTGGTGGGTCCGATCGGGTCCGGCAAGTCGACCGTCTTCAATCTGATGCTGCGGTTCCTGGAGCCCCAGCGTGGACGGATCCTGTTGGACGGCAACGATATCAGTGCGGTGACGTTGCACTCGCTGCGGGAACAGGTATCCAAGCTCGCGCAGTTCCCGTTCTACCTGAAGGACACGATTCGAGAGAACGTGCGGCTGGGCAGACACGACGCCACCGACAGCGACGTCGAAGAGGCCTGCAGACTGGCCCACGTCCATGCGGTGATCGTCGATCCGGCCAAGGTGCGTGACGGCTACGACACCGTCGTGGACCTCGAGGTGCCGTCGGGGGGACAGAAGCGGCTGATCGCATTCGCCCGGTGCCTGCTTCGCCGGCCGCAGGTGCTGCTGCTCGACGAGCCGACGGAGAACCTGGATGCCGATCAGCGGGCCCGCGTGACCGCGGTGATCCGGGAATACGCCCAATCCCGGACCTGCCTGGTGGTCAGCCACGACATGGATTTCATTGCGGCCGTGGCAGACCGGATCATCGTGCTGAACCACGGCAGGGCCGTGGAGCAGGGCACTCATGCGGACTTGCTGGATCGCGGGGGTCTGTACAAGCAGCTCTACGAAGCCGACAACGACTCCGCGCAATCGGGTGGTCCTGCGCAGACCGACGGCTCCGCCGCCTTGCAGGGCGCTGTTGTCGAGTGACCGTACGCCGGTTAGGCGCTCAGGCGCGCGGGGGCAGCGGTGCCGCCGTCTCGGGAGTGTCGCAGTGGCGGTTGTACCAGCCCATGTAGCCGTAGCCCGTGCTGCTGTCGGAGAGGTAGTTCCCGCTGCCCTGGGTGGTGGCGCGGACGTCGCCTACGTGCACGACCTGCGGGGGCGAATAGCTGCGCATCCTTCTAAGACCTCCATGATCGGTGGATCGCTGACCTGGTTACAAAAATGTACTTGTTGCCAAGGATGGCGACCAGGTGTTTGGCAGAATCAGTGCGTGGGCGCCGCGGACGGTCCGGTCAGCAGTCGCGGAGCGCCCACGTGATGCAGGTGGCGCAGCCAGACCTCGATCTGGATCGCGGTGTAGAACTGGGCGACGGCGCCGATCCGGCCCGCGGCGCGCAGCGCATCAGTCCACGCATCGGCGTCGGCGTAGCCGCGGTCCACCAGCTGCGGGCGTTCGCCCAGGTACTCGCGCCATCGGGAGTTGCGCTCGAAGCCGTGCAGCATGGCCTCGTCGGCGATCGGCTTGGACCGTCGCCGAAGGACCTTCTCGCTGACCAGTCCCGCGAAGGCGTATCGCTGCACTGCTCGGTCGACCCGGGGATCCACCGCGATGTCCCACGGGGTGGTCATCGCCAAGTCGACCAACGGCGGCGTCAGCAACGGATGCCGCAGGTCGAACGTGGCCGGCGGAAAGATGTGGCGGCTTCGGGCGAATTCCACGCCGCGCAGCACGTTCTCGACAACGGCCTGGCCGTGAACCGTCGGCGCCCGCATGGTCGTGGTGACCTGGGTGCGGCCTTGCAGATGATGGCCGTCGACGTACTCCCGGCGTAACCACGGTGCCGCATCGGCGATGCGCGCCGACGGTTGCAGCGCCAGGGTTCGTCCGCTTCGCCATCGGCGCCGGCCCTCGACGGCCGCACGTCGCACCCAGAACCCGGCGGAACGGCCCAGTTCGGACTCGGCACTCCACCGCAGCGCCTCGCGCCGCAGCGCTGCCAGCCGTCCGGCGCGCAGCAGGTCGGCCAGGTACCAGGGCAGCAGACCCGCGAAGAACACCGCATCGCCGCCTTCCCCGGTCAACAGGGTCGATACGCCCAGCTCCTGCGCGACGGTCTCTTCGGCGGCGCTGGGCGCCCAGTTGAGAATCCGCCGGGTCGGTGCGGGCAGGAAGACGCCCAGGTCGGGTCCCGCGGCGAAGGTGGCGTGCTCGGTGGCGTCAATGGGATGCCACGACACCGGTGTGGCTTCCAGAGCCGCGCGAACCCACGACGACTCGTCGCTGCCCGGGTGACCGGGATGAACGAAGCTCAGCGCATGGATCGGCGCCACAGCAGTGGCGGCGGCCAAGACCGTCGAGGTGTCCAGGCCGCCCGACAACTCGACCGCCTGGGCGCCATCGGACGACAACGCCGCTGCGACGGCGCGCTTGACGGTGTCGCGCAGGAGCTCCTGGTGACCGTCGAAGGTCTCCCGGAGCGGTTCCGCCGACGGCCGCCAGCCCCCGCGCAGCCGGGGACGGCCCGTCTGGCAGGTGGCGAATTGGCCCATTTCCAGCCGTCGTATGCCGCGGTAGGGGGTCCGCGGGCCCAGGTGCATGCCCGTGCTGAACATGTCGGCCAGATATTCTTCGTCCAGTTCGCGCCAGGCTCCGGTCTCACGGACTAGCGCTCCCAGGTCCGTCGACACCACGGTCGAACTCGGGCGGGCGGCGTAGTAGAGCGGCCGCAGGCCCATCCGGTCGCCGATCAGCACGGCATCGGAGGCGCTCACGACCACAGCCGCGTACTCGCCGATGAGGTGCTCGACGGCATCGGCCCGCCATCGCCGAATCCCGGCTTCCACGATCCGGCCCGGCGAGGCCGATGTGGGCAGGTTCAGCTCGGTGCGCAGCGGGCCGGGATGCGCCAGGTAGCCGTGGAACCAGACGGCGGTGTCGCCGACGACCTCATGCTCCGGCCAACCCTGGGTCGGGGCCTGCGCGTCGGTGGGCAGCGATACCAGAAACCCCTGAAGTTCGGCCGGCATCAGGCCTGCTGGATCACGGTGAAGCGCTGCAGGACAGCAGCACTCTCGTTGAGCGCGACGCCGTCCAACTCCACCCATGCATGGGCTTCGAACGGGTAAAGCGCAACTCCTATCACGTGCTGAGCCGGCCACCCGGCCGTCCGGAGGAAGCGGGTCAGGGCCAGGGAACGCGGCAGACAGTCCAGTGGCGCTTGGCGGGCGGGATAGATGCCCTCGGCGGTGCGAAAGCGCTGTGTCACCAGCCGCAGCTCTGCCCGTGGCTCCGTGGTGTCGGCGATCGGCTGGGTGCGCTCGCGGTAGGCGGCGGCGAAACCCCGTCGCAGGGCGCGGTCTGCACTTGCTCGTTCCCGCAAGGCGCGCACGAGCGTCGGCCGCCGCCGCGGGGCGCGGACGGCACGCGGGGTGTCGGGCTGTGGTGTCCGGACCAGCCGGCCCGCGGCCACCTGTGCGGCGGCGAACTCGGCGATGTCGGCCTCCACGGCAGCCGCCGGAACCCCGTATTCGCCGGCCAGGCCCGCGATATCGCGCTCCTTCGGCGGCCGGGCCAGCTGCGCCCACATTGCCGTGCCGATCTCATCGACCACGTCATAGCGGCCGGCAGACAGGTCAAGCAGCACCAGCCGGCCGGCTACCTCGGCGCACCGCAGGGTGGGCGCGCAGAACAGCTGGGGCAGTGACCTGGGTCCAAGATTTTGCACGGTGTCGGGTGATTGTCGAGGTTGCTGGGCCAAGAAGGCGACGTGAGGCGCGCCCAATAGTGCAGTTATACGCCCACATTTCCGAAATCGCGGCAGAAACCGCAAACCCCGTCGCTGCGGGACGTCAATCGCAGACCAGCTGCAGGCTCTCCAGCCGCCGGACCAGCAGGCTCGGCAACCATCTGCCCACATCGGCAGCGCGCAGTTCGGTGGTGTTCGCGAGCAGTTGGCCGATGACGATCTGCGCTTCCAATCGCGCGAGGGCGGCACCCACGCAAAAGTGGATGCCCTTCCCGAAGGTGATGTGCATCTTCCCGCCCGGACGGTCCAGCCTGAATTGGTCGGGATCGTCGAAGTGGGCCGGATCGCGGTTCGCCGCACCCCACAGCAACAGCAGGCGCGAATCGGCGGGAAGCCGCACGCCGCATAGTTCGGTGTCGTTGACCACGTGCCGATAGTGACCCCGAAACGGGGGCTCGTATCGCAGCACTTCCTCGAGGAATGCACCGAGCAGCTCCGGCTGCCGGCGCAGCTGGCGCTGGACGTCTTGGTGCGTGGCCAGAATCCACGCCGCAGAGCCGATCAGGGACGCCGTTGATTCGCCGCCGGCGCTGAACAAGATGATCATCATGGTCAGCGCGGTCAGGTCCTCGAGCTCGCCGCGCGCGCAGGCCATGGCCAGGTCGCCCAGCAGATTGTCCTGAGGATCTGCGGCGGCCCGTTGGAACTGATCGGCGATGTAGCCCGCCAGCTCCATCACGGCCATGCCGGCCGCGGTGAGCTGGTCTTCGCTGACCAGCCCCTCGACCACCTGGGTCGCCGCGTACCCCCAGCGGACCAGCTTGTCGGTGTCGGAGTCGGGTACGCCGATGATGCGTCCCACGATCATCATCGGGAGCCGATTCGCCATGGCGCCCATCCACTCGATACGCCCCTGGCTCAGCTGGGCGTTCCACAGCTGCTCGCCGGTCTCGGCGATAAACGGCTCGAACGCTTTGATTCGCTTGGCCGCCAATTGTGGAAGCAGCGCTTTGCGGTGCATGGCGTGGGCGGGTTCGTCGGCGGTGGCCAGCACATGGCCCTTGCCGCCCAGACCCTCCATCGCAAACGTGCCGACGTCGCCGCCGGGCTGATAGGTCATGGTCGCGGTCAGGTTCGAGGAGAAGTCCTCGGGCCGGGCAATGGCCTCGTTCACCGCATCCCAGCGGCACACCGCGTAAAAACCCGAGTCGCCGATGCGATGAACCGGTGCGCTCTCGGTCATGCGCCGGTAGAGCGGGTACGGGTCCTGCACGTAGTTGTCATCGAACAACAGCATGCCCAGCTGGCCTTCGCGCATCGTCACTTCGTCACGCTGACCGGTGCACACGTGGTGCGTCAACCATCGAAGCCAATGTTGAGATTCGCCGATCACCCGCGGCGGGTGCGTGCCGTTTCAGGCCGCTGAATGCACCAGCGCGAATGCTGAGATTAATGTCTGATTATGTCTCAACCCTGAGACGATGCGAACACGCGAATCGGGAGGCGGGACCGTGGCACGAGATGACTGGCTCTTGGGCGCCGAACGACGCGCGGCAGCCGCAGACCGCATCTATGCAGCCGCCACCGAACTCGTCCTGCGCGACGGGCTGGAGGCCTTCGACATCGAGGCGCTGGCCCAGCAGGTGCACTGCTCGCGGGCGACCATCTACCGCTACGCCGGCGGTAAAGCCCAGATCCGCGACGCCGTGCTCCTGCGCCTGGCGGCCCGCATCGTCGATTCGGTCCGAACTGCCGTGCAGGACCTGAGCGGACCGGAGCGCGTGGTCAAGGCGATCACCGTGGCCCTCGAACACATCCGCGCCGACCCGGTGCGCAAGATGATGGTCGGTGTCACCAACGGCCGTGATCTCACCGAGCTGCCCGCGTCGCCGGTGCTGGGCCGTCTCGCCGTGGACCTCACCGGAATCGCCGCCGACGATCCACAGGCGGCCCAGTGGATCGTGCGGGTGGTCATGTCACTGGCGATATGGCCCATCGGTGACAGCCACGCCGAACAGCAGATGGTGCGGCGATTCGTCACGCCGGCCTTCAACTGATCGGCGGTACACCAGCGTCTTTGGCGGAAATGGTGCGGTTACCGACAGATCCGGAATACCGGATCGGAGCACCCGGTACCCTCGGCGGACAACACCCGTTTGAGCACCTTGAACGTCTCGGTGCGCGGCAGTTCGTCGGACACTCGCACATAGGACGGCCACTGCTTGGGGCCCAGGTCGGGTTGCTCAGCGAGAAAAGCGCGGAACTCGTCGGCGTCGAACGACGCCCCTTCGGCCAGCACCAGTGCCGCCATCACTTGATCGCCTACCGCGGGGTCCGGGATCGGATATACCGCGACCTGGGCGACAGCATTGTGGCGCAACAGGATCCGTTCGATCGGCGCGGTACCCAGGTTTTCCCCGTCCACCCGCATCCAGTCGCCAAGCCGACCGGCGAAGTAGGCGTAGCCGGCCTCGTCGCGGTAGGCCAGGTCGCCGGAGTGATAGATGCCGCCGGCCATCCGTTGCGCCTCGGCCTCCGGATCGCGGTAATAGCCCCGGAACTGGCCGCGCCCACTGGCGTTCACCAGCTCGCCGACCACGCCGGGCGGGCATTCCTGGCCGGTTTCGACATCGATGATGGTGTTCCCATCGATCAGTGGGCCCAGTGCGCCGGGCGGAGTGTCCGGTGTGCGCCCGATCGCCACCCCGCCCTCGGTGGAACCGAAGGCGTCGACGACCGTGCAACCGAAGCGGGCCGCGAACCGCTCCAGGTCCCGCGGCGCACCCTCATTGCCGTAGAGCAGGCGCAGGGGGTTATCGGCGTCGTCGGACTGCACGGGCGTTGCCAGCACGTACGACAGCGGCTTGCCCACGTAGTTGGCGTAGGTGGCCCCGAACCGGCGCACGTCGGGAATGAACCCGGAGGCGGAGAACTTGCGCCGCAACGCGATCGACGCGCCCGCGGCAACCGCCACCGACCAACCCGCCATCACCGCGTTGGAGTGGAACAGCGGCATGGACAGATAGCAGACATCGGAGGTGCCCAGCCCGAATCGTTGCGACAGCATCACCCCCGGAAACGCCGCCTTCCACTGGGTGCAGCGCACCGCCTTCGGGTCGCCGCTGGTGCCCGAGGTGAAGATCAACATGAACAGTTCGTCGGCGTCGACGTCGCGGAAGGTCACCGGAGCACCGTCATAGCCGGCCAATTCCGCGTTCCACCCTGGTGATTCGACATCGATCATGCCCGCCACCTCGACACCGGCGGTCTTGTCGGCCAGTACCAGCTGACAGTCGGCGTGGGCGACATCGCGCTGCAGCGCCGCTCCTCTGCGGGTGGGGTTCAGGCCCACCGGCACGATGCCGGTCAGTGCGGCGGCCACCAGCACCGTCGAGAAGAAAGGGGTATTGCCCAGCAGCACACCGACATGCGGCGGTTTCTCCGGGTCGAGGCGGGCCCGCAGTGCGGCGCCCAGCCGGGCTCCGGCAGCAATGTGATCGCGCCAGCTGACGAAGCTGTCCTGGTAGAAGATGCCCCGGTCGTCCACGTCGGCCAACGGCGCCAGTAGAGCTGTAACGGTGGGCTGCTCGCCGAGGAGGGTCGGTGCTGACATGGGGGTCAGATTAGTGCTGCAATAGGGCGGTGACTGATTTCGAGGCCATAGAAGCCATCAAGGGCGTCAAGTACCGCTACCTGAGGGCACTGGACACCAAGCACTGGGACGACTTTGCGGCCACGCTGACCGAAGACGTCACCGCCGACTACGGCAAGTCGATGGGCAGCGACCACACCTTCACCGACCGCGAATCGCTGGTGGAGTTCATGCGCAACGCACTGCCGGCCAACCTGATCAGCGAGCACCGGGTCAACCACCCCGAGATCACCCTCACCGGAACCGACACCGCCACCGGCATCTGGTACCTGCAGGACCGGGTGATCGTGCCCGACTTCAACCTGATGCTGATCGGCGCCGCGTTCTACCACGACACCTACCGCCGGACCGCCGACGGCTGGAAGATCAGCGCCACCGGTTACCAGCGCACCTACGACGCCACCGTTCCGCTGTCGGACCTTCCCGGGTTCAAGGTGACGTTCGGGGATGCGCTGAACCGCTGAAGCGCCCGGCCCGGCCAACTACGCCGGTGTTTCGGCCAGTTCGCGGCCGATCGCCAGCAGCTGACCGGTGGTGCCGCCGAGCGCGAACTCGGTCTGCTTGGCCGCCAGAAAGTACCGGTGGATCGGGTGGTCGGTGTCGATACCGACTCCGCCGTGAATGTGCACGATGCTGTGCGCCACCCGGTGCCCGGCCTCAGCCGCCCAGAAAGCGGCCGTGGCCACCTGGGTGGTCGCCGGCAGTCCCTCGCTGACGCGCCAGGAGGCCTGGGTCAGAGTCAGCCGCAGGCCCTTGACGTCGATGTAGCCGTCGGCCAGCCGCTGCGAGACGGCCTGGAAGCTGCCGATGGGCTTGTCGAACTGCTCCCGCTCACGGGCGTATTGGGCCGTCAGGGCCAATCCGCGCTCCAGCACGCCGAGCTGGTAGGCGCTGTGACCCAGCGCCGCGAGACTGATCAGGTGGTCGAGCGCGTCGGCGCCACCGACGCGGCGCTCGGCCGCCAGCTCCGCCCCCGCGAACTCCAGGTGCCCGACGCTGCCGCGGCCGGTGGTGGCCAACGGCGTGATCGTCACACCGGGATCGGTGGCGGCCACCAGGAACACCGCGGTACCGGAATCCGTCTCGGCCGGCACCAGGAAGGCGTCGGCGACGGGCGCGAAACCGACCTGGGTGCGGGTACCGGTCAACCGGAATCCGCCGTCAGTCGCCGACGCGGCGACCGGGCCCTCGCCCATGTCGCCGTCGAGTGCGGCGGTGAGGATCTTCTGGCCGGCCACAGCCGGAGCGCCCCACTGCTGCTGCAGCTCGGCGGAGCCGAACTTCGCCAGCGTGCCGGCGGCCAGCACCACCGACTCCAGGTACGGCACGGCAGCCAGCTGACGCCCGAGCGCGGTCAGGATCGCCGTCTGCTCCAGCACACCGAACCCGCCGCCGCCCAGCGACTCGCTGGCCGCGCTGGACAGCACGTCGGCGTCGACGAGCTTGCGCCACAGGTCGGTGTCGAAGCGTTGCTCCAGGGCGTCCAGCGCGCGCTGGTGTTCCGGGGTGCACACCGCGTCGACGATGGTGGCGACCAGCCCCGAGAGGTCGTCGGATGCTTCGGTGGTGGTGAAGTCCATGAGTGCGTTGCCTCCAAAGTCCTTGGGGTAGTTAGGTCAGCGGTTACGGGGCAGGCCCAGGGCGACCATGCCGATGATGTCGCGCTGCACTTCGTTGGTGCCGCCGCCGAACGTCAGGATCAAGCACGCGCGGTGCATCCGTTCCACCCGTCCGCGCAGCAGTGCGCCGGGGGAGTCCTGGCGCACGGTGGCGGCGGTGCCGAGCACCTCCATCAGCAGCCGGTAAGCCTCGGTGGCCAGCTCGGTGCCGAAGACCTTCGCCGCTGAGGCGTCCGCCGGGGACGGCGCGGCCTTGTCCGAGGAGGCCAGCTCCCAGTTGATCAACTTGAGCACTTCGGCCTTGGCCAGCACCCGCGCCAGATTGAGCTGCACCCACTGGGAGTCGATGATCCGGTTGCCGTGCGCATCCTTGGTGTTCTGCGCCCACTCGCGAACCTCTTCGAGAGCCACGAAGATCGGCTGCGCCGACACCAGCGCAACGCGCTCGTGGTTGAGCTGGTTGGTGACCAGCTTCCAGCCCGCGTGCTCCTCGCCGACCAGGTTGCTCACCGGCACCCGCACATCCTGGTAATAGGTGGCGCTGGTGTCCGGGCCGGCCATGGTGTGCACCGGGGTCCAGGAGAACCCCTCCGCGCTCGTGGGAACGATCAGCATCGAGATACCGCGATGCTTCTTGGCTTCCGGGTTCGTCCGGGCCGCCAGCCACACATAGTCGGCATAGGCGATCAGCGACGTCCACATCTTCTGGCCGTTGATCACGTACTCGTCGCCGTCGCGCACCGCGGTGGTGCGCAGCGAGGCCAGATCGGTGCCGGCGCCCGGCTCGGAGTAGCCGATCGCGAAGTGCAGCTCACCCGCCGCGATCTTGGGCAGGAAGAACTTCTTCTGCTCCTCGGTGCCGAACGCCATGATCGTCGGGGCGACGCTGTTGATGGTCAGGAACGGCACCGGGGCGCCGGCGATCGCCGCCTCGTCGGTGAAGATCAGCTGATCCATCGCCGAACGCGCCTGGCCGCCGTACTCCTTCGGCCAGCTCAGCGTCAACCAGCCGTCCTGGCCCATCTGGGCCACGGTCTCGCGATAAACGTTGCCGGTGCCGTACTCGCCCTGAGTCGAACTCAGTGCCTCGCGCCGCTCCGGCGTCATCAGCGTGGCGAAGTAGGACCTCAGTTCGCTGCGCAGCTCTTCTTGGGCCGACGTGTAGCTGATCTGCATCGGGGGAGTCCTTCGCTGGTGATCGGTGTCACGATAAGATTCAGTTCGACAGCTCGTTGTAACACGTTCTATTCCCGGGGTCCAACGGCCCTAGCGGGTCGTTTGGGGACGCTGTCTGATCGTATGGTGACACTAGTAGACGACGTCGGCCCGACGTGCTCGGTCGGCGCAGGGCTTTAACAGGAGAATGTCATGCGAGTTGAGGTAGATCTGGATCGTTGCGAGGGCAACGCGATTTGCGTCGGAATCGACCCCGACCTCTTCGATCTGAACGACGACGAGCAGGCAGAGGTCAAATTCGCTCCGGTTCCCGCCGACCGGGAAGCCCACGCGGAGCAGGCGATCGCCGAATGCCCGCGCGCCGCACTGCGCCGCGTCGAGGACTAATCTCCACCGGCAACGACTAGAGGTATTCATAACCGCCGGCGCCGCAAGGCGCCGGCGACGCATAAGGAGCGGCGTAGATGACTGACAGCGCGAGGGATCTGACCGGCAAGGTCGCCGTGGTGACCGGCGCGGCCGCCGGCCTGGGCCGAGCAGAGGCGATCGGGTTGGCCCGCTCCGGGGCGACCGTGGTGGTCAACGACATTGCTGCGGCGCTGGAGTCCTCCGACGTCATCGACGAGATCGCCGCGGCGGGCGGCAAGGGCGTGCCGGTGGCCGGCGACATCAGCCAACGGTCCACCGCCGACGAGTTGGTCAGCACCGCCGACGGCCTGGGCGGGCTCAACATCGTCGTCAACAACGCCGGGATCACCCGCGACCGGATGCTGTTCAACATGACCGACGACGACTTCGACGCCGTGATCGCGGTGCATCTGCGTGGGCACTTCCTGCTGACCCGCAACGCGGCCGCCTACTGGCGGCAGAAGGCCAAAGAGTCCGACACCGGAACCGTCTACGGCCGGATCATCAACACCTCGTCGGAAGCCGGCCTGATGGGACCGGTCGGCCAGGCCAACTACGGCGCGGCGAAGGCCGGGATCACCGCGCTGACGCTGTCGGCAAGCCGGGCGCTGAGCCGCTACGGCGTGTCCGCCAACGCGATCTGCCCGCGGGCCCGCACCGCCATGACCGCGGATGTTTTCGGTCAGGCCCCGGATGTGGCGGCGGGCGAGATCGATCCCCTGTCGCCCGAGCACGTGGTGACTTTGGTCCGGTTCCTGGCGTCGCCGGCATCCGCGGCGGTCAACGGCCAGGTATTCGTGGTCTATGGACCCGAGGTCACCCTGATGGCCGCACCGACGGTGGAGCGCAGGTTCAGCGCAGACGGGCAGGCGTGGAACCCCACCGCGCTGTCGGACACCCTGGCCAACTACTTCGCTGGGCGTGACCCCGCCCGCACCTTCTCCGCCTCGGAGTTGATGGCCGGCGACTAGCGTCCATTAGAACGCGTTCCACCGTGTCGTGGGTCACAAATGGCTGTGACCAGGGCAAATGTCTCATGCGTTGAGCTGAGAACGGCCTTTTGACTCTGAGAACGTGTTCTAGTTAGTATGATCCGGCTCACGTCTGGCGGCGTCCGAATTGCACGAACGACACCGGTCGTAGGAGGTTGCCGGATACAGTTTTGCGACCACCGACGCCGCGGAAGCGCACTTGCGGGAAGGACGTGCCTTGATCGAACAGCTCACGGTTCCGGCCCGGGCCGTGGGCGGTTTCGTCGAGATGTCGATCGAGACTTTCCGGGCCATGTTCCGCAGGCCGTTCCAGTACCGCGAGTTCCTCGATCAGACCTGGATGATCGCCCGCGTCTCGCTGGTGCCGACCCTGCTGGTCGCAATCCCGTTCACCGTCTTGGTGGCGTTCACCCTCAACATCCTGCTGCGTGAGATCGGCGCCGCCGACCTGTCGGGGGCCGGCACCGCTTTCGGCACCATCACCCAGTTGGGGCCCGTGGTCACCGTGCTGGTGGTCGCCGGTGCCGGCGCCACCGCCATCTGCGCCGATCTGGGCGCGCGCACCATCCGCGAGGAGATCGACGCGATGCGGGTGCTGGGCATCGATCCCATCCACCGGCTGGTGGTGCCGCGCGCGCTGGCCTCGACGTTCGTCGCGCTCCTGCTCAACGGGCTGGTGTGCGCCATCGGCTTGGTCGGCGGCTACGTCTTCTCCGTCTTCCTGCAAGGCGTCAACCCGGGCGCCTTCATCAACGGCCTCACGGTGCTGACCGGACTGGGCGAGCTGGTGATGGCCGAGATCAAGGCGCTGCTGTTCGGTACCGCGGCCGGACTGATCGGGTGCTATCGCGGGCTGACCGCCAAAGGCGGACCTCAAGGCGTCGGCAACGCGGTCAACGAGACCGTCGTATACGCCTTCATCTGCCTGTTCGTCATCAACGTCGTCATGACCGCGATCAGCGTGCGGGTGTTGGTCAAGTGAGCTACGACGCCACCCTGCGGTTCCGGCGGTTGTTCCGCTGGATGCCCAAAGCCGTCGACAACTTCGGCGAGCAGGCCCTGTTCTACGCCGACTCGATCCGCTACGTCCCCAACGCCCTGACCAAATACCGCAAGGAGACGGTCCGGCTGATCGCCGAGATCACCATGGGCACCGGCGCCCTGGCGATCATCGGCGGAACCGTCGGCGTGGCCACCTTCCTGACGCTGGCCTCCGGTGGGGTGATCGCCGTTCAGGGCTTCTCGTCGCTGGGCAATATCGGCATCGAGGCGTTGACCGGATTCCTGTCGGCGTTTCTCAACGTACGGATCGTGGCGCCCGTGGTCGCCGGGATCGCCTTGGCCGCCACCATCGGCGCCGGCACCACCGCCCAGCTCGGTGCCATGCGGGTCGCCGAGGAGATCGATGCCGTCGAATCGATGGCGGTCCATGCGGTGTCGTATCTGGTGTCCACCCGGTTGGTCGCCGGCCTGATCGCGATCATTCCGCTGTACTCGTTGTCGGTGCTGGCCGCGTTCTTCGCCGCACGCTCCACCACCGTGTTCATCAACGCGCAGTCGCCGGGCCTCTACGACCACTACTTCGACACCTTTTTGATCCCGACCGACTTGCTGTGGTCCTTCCTGCAGGCGATCATCATGTCGATCGCGGTGATGCTGGTGCACACCAACTACGGATTCAACGCCGCCGGCGGTCCGGTCGGTGTGGGCATCGCCGTCGGTCAGGCCGTGCGGACGTCGCTTGTGGTGGTGGTGGTCATTACGCTGTTCGTTTCACTCGCCGTGTACGGCGGGTCCGGTAACTTCAACCTCTCGGGCTAGCAAGGACATACAGGTGGAAACGGGATCGAGGCGTACCCAGGTGCGGATTGCTGCGGCAATCCTGGGTGGGATCCTGCTTGCCGCCACGGTATTCACCTACCTGGCCTACACGTCGGCGTTCACCTCCACCGACAAGGTCACCGTCACCTCGTCGCGCGCCGGGCTGGTGATGGAGCAGGACGCCAAGGTCAAGTACCGCGGCATCCAGGTCGGCAAGGTCAAGGCGATCAAATACCAGGGCGACCAGGCCAAGCTGATCCTGGCGATGGACAGCTCGGCGATGTCCTACATCCCGTCCAACGCCGCGGTGCGCATCGCCGGCAACACCATCTTCGGCGCCAAGTCGGTGGAGTTCATCCCCCCGCCGGAGCCCTCAGGCAAGGCGTTGCACAACGGGGCCAACGTGCAGGCGTCCGCCGTCCAGCTCGAGGTCAACACGCTGTTCGAGAAGCTCACCGACGTGCTGGAAAAGGTCGACCCCGTTGAGCTCAACGGCACCATCAGCGCGCTGGGCGAGGGCCTGCGGGGCAACGGGGACAACCTGGGCGCGCTGCTGTCGGGACTCAACGGTTACCTGGACAAGATCAACCCCAAACTGCCCCAGCTGCAGACGGGATTCGCCAAGACCGCGGTGGTCGGGGACATCTACGGCGACGCCGCACCGGACCTGGCGACGACGTTCGACAACGTTCCGACCCTCAGTAAGACACTGCTGGAACAACGCGACAACCTCAGCCAGGCGCTGCTGGCCACCACGGGTCTGGCCAACAACGGCTACGACACGCTGGCGCCGGCCGCCGACGACTTCATCGCCGGTATTCAGCGCTTCCGTTCCCTGGGCAGCCTGCTGGCCGAGTACTCCCCGGAGTTCGGTTGCCTCTTCAAGGGGATCAAGCAGTCTCTGGAGCGGTTCGGCCCGTCCCTGGGCGGCACCAAGCCCGCCCTGTACGTGCACTCCAACTTCCTGCCCGGTGCGCCGGCCTACACCTTTCCGGAGAGCCTGCCGATCGCCAACGCGACCGGCGGCCCCAACTGTCGTGGCCTGCCGGACATCCCCAGCAAGCAGTTCGGCGGCTCCTGGTTCCGGTCGCCGTTCCTGGTGACCGACAGCGCCTACATCCCGTTCCAGCCGAACACCGAGCTGCAGTTCGACGCCCCGTCCACCGCACAGTTCCTCTTCAACGGCGCCTACGCGGAACGGGATGACTACTGATGAACACGCGCGGGACCCTGATCAAGGTCGGCATCTTCACCGTCGCCATGCTGCTGGTGTCGGCGGGGCTGGTGGTGGTATTCGGCGAATTCCGGTTCGCGTCCAGCCACACCTATCACGCGGACTTTGCCAGCGCGTCTCGCCTCCGGGGCGGGGAGGACGTGCGGATCTCCGGGATCCCGGTGGGCACGGTCAAACGTGTGGAGCTGACACCGGACAACAACGTCAAGGTCACCTTCGACGTCAACAAGCGCTACCAGATCTACGACTCGACCCGTGCGCTGATCCGGTACGAGAACCTGGTGGGCGACCGCTATCTGGAGATCGCCTCGGGCGTCGGGGACCTGCGCAAGCTACCGCCCGGTGGCACCATCGCCCGGGAGCACACCCAGCCGGCGCTGGACCTCGACGCCCTGCTGGGCGGGATGCGCCCGCTGCTCAAGGGCCTTGACGGCAACAAGATCAACGAGGTCAGCAACGCGATCATCGAGCTGCTGCAGGGCCAGGGCGGCGCCTTGACGCAGATGCTGGCCAGCACCAACTCCTTCACCACCACCCTGGCCTCCCGCGACCAGCTGATCGGCGACGTGATCAACAACCTGAACACGGTGTTGACCACGGTCGACGAAAAGAGCGAGCAGTTCGACGCCACGGTCGACCGGTTGCAGCAGCTCATCACCGGCCTGGCCGAGGGCAAGGACGCGATCGCCGGGGCGATCGGCCCGCTGGCCGCCGTCGAGAACGATCTCACCGACACGCTGCGCCGCACCCGGCGGCCGCTGCAGGGCGTGATCGAGAACGCGCGGCCGCTGGCCACCGTGCTGAACAAGCGCAAGCAGGAGCTCAACGACGTCATCGATCCGCTGGAAGAGAACTACCTGCGGCTCAACGCACTGGGCGCCTACGGTTCGTTCTTCAACATCAACTACTGCACGGTCTCGATGAAGTTCAACGGACCCGCCGGCAGCGACATCATCCTGCCGATGGGCGGACAGACCGACACCACCAAGGGGAGGTGTTCTCCTGTCAAAAATTGACCGCTCAGATCCGGTTCGCACCGGAACCCTGGGCATCGCGCTGATCGCCTGCCTGCTCTTGGTGTCTTTCGGCTACACCAGCCTGCCGTTCTATCCGCAGGGCAAGACCTATCACGGCTACTTCGCCGATGCCGGCGGGATCATGCCCGGCAACGACGTGACAGTGTCGGGGATCCGGGTGGGCAAGGTGACCAAGGTGGCGCTGGACGGAGCCAGCGCCAAGGTGAACTTCACCGTTGACCGCGATGTACGGGTGGGGGACCAGTCGCTGGCCGCGATCCGCACCGACACCGTGCTGGGTGAGAAGGCGCTGTCGATCACGCCGGGCGGTGCCGGATCGGTGCGGGAGATCCCGCTGGAACGCACCCGCTCGCCCTACACGCTCAACAACGCGCTGCAGGACCTCGGCGGCAATGTTCGCGACCTGGACAAGCCGCGTTTCGAGGAGGCGCTGGCCGTTCTGACCGACTCGATGCGCGAAGCGACGCCGCAGCTACGCGGGGCGCTCGACGGGGTGGCGGCGTTGTCCCGCAGCATCAACCGCCGTGACGAGGCGCTGGGCCAGCTGCTGACCCACGCCAAGTCGGTCACCGGAGTACTCAACCAGCGCGCCGCGCAGGTCAATCAGTTGGTGCTCGACGGCAACCAGCTCTTTGCCGCGCTCGACGAGCGCCGGCAGGCGCTCGGCGCACTGATCGCGGGCATCGATGACGTATCCGAACAGCTGTCGGGTTTGGTCGCCGACAACCGCCAGGAGATCGGTCCGACCCTGGACAAGCTCAACCTGGTGCTGGACAACATGATCGAGCGCAAGGACCGGATCGCCGGTGCGCTGGACCGGTTGCCCGGATACGCCACCACACTGGGCGAGGTGGTCTCCTCGGGCCCAGGTTTCCAGATCAACCTCTATGGCCTGCCGCCGCCCACTATGTCCGAGGTGCTGCTCGACATGTACTTCCAGCCCGGCAAACTGCCGGACAGCCTGGCCGACTACCTGCGCGGGATGATTTCCGAGCGCACCGTGATTAAGCCGAAGTCGCCATGACGCGCCCGACTTCGCGAATCGTGCTCGCCGGCGTACTGGCCGTGTTGCTGGCCGCCGGGGTGTATCTGGTGCTGCCCGCGCAGCGTGGCTACCGGATCACCGGCTACTTCGCCTCGGCGGTCGGCCTGTATCCGGGTGACGACGTTCGGGTGGTGGGGGTCCCGGTCGGCCGGATCGAGTCGATCGAACCGCGCGCGGAGAACGTCAAGATCACCATGTCGGTGAACCGGGACGTGTCCTTGCCGGCGGACGTGCACGCGGTGCTGATGGCGCCGAACATCGTGTCGGCGAGGGTCATTCAGCTTGCGCCGGCCTATACCGGAGGCGAGCGACTGGCTGATGGAGCAGTGCTCGGCGAGGATCGCACCGCGGTGCCCGTCGAGTGGGACGAGGTCAAGAAGGAGCTGACGCAACTCAGCGCGCAACTGGCACCCGAGCCGGGCAAGGCCAACGGCGCGCTGAGCGTGTTCGTCAACCAGGCCGCGGACACCTTCGACGGCAACGGGGACTCCTTCCGCAACGCACTGCGGGAGCTGTCGGCCACGACCGGCCGGCTCGGCGACTCGCGCACCGACCTGTTCGGCACCGTCAAGAACCTGCAGGTGCTGGTCGATGCGCTGTCCGGAAGCAACGAGCAGCTCGTGCAGTTCACCGATCACGTCGCCGCCGTGTCCGCGGTGCTCGCCGACAGTTCGACCGACCTGGACGTCACACTGGGCACCCTGAACCAGGCGCTGCGCGATGTGCGGGGTTTCCTGCGCGACAACAACGACGCCTTGATCGCCCAGGTCGACAAGCTGTCGGAGTTCACCAAGGTGCTCAGTGACCAGAGCGAGGACCTGGAGCAGGTGCTGCACATCACGCCGCACGGGCTGGTCAACTTCTACAACATCTACAACCCCGCCCAGGGCACCCTGTCGGGCTTGCTGTCGCTGCCCGACTTCGCCAACCCCGTGCAGTTCATCTGCGGCGGCGTGTTCGACGTCGGTTCGGTGCCGGACAACTTCAAGCGGGCCGAGATCTGCAAGGAACGAATGGGTCCGGTCATGCGCCGCTGGGCGATGAACTTCATACCGTTCCTGTTCCACCCGATCAACTCGATCACCGCCTACAAGGGCCAGATCATCTACGACACCCCGGCCACTGAGGCCAAGGCGCAGACCCCGGTGCCCTACTTGAAGTGGATGCCCGAGCCGGGTGTCACCCCGCCCAGCCACGACGACGTCGCCGCCCTGTTCCTGCCGCCGCCGGCGCCGGGGCAGCTGGGCAGGGCCCCGGGCCCGCAGCAGCCTGGAGCCGGTGCACCAGGGGAGGGCGGATGAGCGTGAAGTCTCTGGCCGGTGCCGCTCGGCGCTCAGCGGTCCTGGGCGCCGGCGTGCTGGTGCTGTCCGGATGCCAGTTCGGCGGTCTGAACTCGCTGAACATGCCCGGCACCGCGGGCCATGGCCGCGGGTCCTACAGCATCACGGTGCAACTGCCGGATGTGACGACCCTGCCGCAGAACTCACCGGTGATGGTCGACGACGTCACCGTCGGCAGTGTCTCCGGGCTTGAAGCAGTCCAGCAGCCCGACGGCAGCTTCTATGCAGCGGTCAAACTGTCGCTGGACGGCGACGTCGTGCTGCCGGCCAACGCCATCGCCAAAGTCGCTCAGACCTCTTTGCTGGGCTCCCAACACATCGAGCTGTCCGAACCGCACGATGAAGCGGCGGTGGGCCGGCTCGCTCACGGCGATCAGATCCCGCTGAGCCGGACCGGGCGCTACCCCAGCACCGAAGAAGTGCTGTCGTCGCTGGGAGTGGTGGTCAACCAGGGCAATCTCGGAGCACTGCAGGACATCACCGAGGAGGCCTACGCGGCGGTCGCCGGCCGGGTCGGCACCTTCACCGGTCTGTTGCCGCGCCTGGCCGAGCTCACCGCGTCGCTGGACCTGCAGGCCCGCGACATCATCGCGGCCGCCGACGGCCTGAACCGGGTCGGGGCGACCCTGGCCGGCAGTGCTCCCAGCCTGGCTCGGGCACTGGAGACCATGCCGGCCGCACTGCAGGTACTCAACGACAACCGCTCCAACATCGTCGATGCGTTCGGGGCGCTGCAGCGGTTGGCGATCGTCGGTTCGCGGATCATGACCGAGACCAAAGAGGACTTCGCCGCCGACGTCAAGGACCTGTACCCGATCGTCAAAGCCTTCGCCGACAACGCCAACGAACTGGTGTCGGCGTTCCCGTTCATCCCGACGTTCCCGTTCCCGTCGATGTACCTGCGCAATGCGGTGCGCGGCGACTACCTCAACGTGTACACCACCTTCGACATGACGTTGCGGCGGTTCGGCGAGTCGATATTCACCACCGGGGCCTTCGACCCGAACATGCCGCACATGCACGAGGTCCTGAATCCGCCCGACTTTTTGATCGGCGAGATGGCCAACCTGTCGGGCCAGGCGGCCGACCCGTTCAAGATCCCGCCCGGAACGGCTGTCCGTTATGAGGAATGACCTGCCATGCTGAGCCGACTCGTCCGAATCCAACTCGGGATCTTCGCCGTGGTCACGGTGCTGGCCGTCGGCGCCATCTCGATCCTGTACCTGCATGCGCCGAGCCGGCTGGGTATCGGCACCTACAAGGTGACCGCCGACTTCATCGGTGGCGGCGGTATCTACAAGAGCGCCAATGTGACCTACCGCGGCGTGACGGTGGGCCGGGTGGAAGACGTGCGTCTCACCGACCACGGGGTCGACGCCCAGATGCGGCTCAACAGCAGCGCCAAGATCCCGGGGAACGTCACCGCGACCGTCAAGAGCATGTCCGCGATCGGTGAGCAGTACATCGACCTGGTGCCGCCCGCGGACGCCACCGCGGCCGCGGCCGCCGGGTCGCTGCGCGGCGGTGCCCGCATCGGCCAGGACCGCACCGCGATCGGCCAGGACATCGCCGGGTTGCTCGACGAGGCCCAGACACTGGTCAACAGCGTCGCCAACAGCCGGCTGCGGGAACTGCTGCACAGCGCGTTCGAGGGGTTCAACGGTTCGGGGCAGGAACTGGCCCGGATGATCGCGTCATCAAGGCAACTGGTCGACGAGGCCAACGACAACTTCGACGCGACGTCGGCGCTCATCGACCAGTTCGAGCCGTTCCTGGACGCTCAGATTCGCAGCGGGGACGACATCAAGAGACTGACCCGCTCGTTGGCGGCGGTCACCACCGAGGTGCGCAACGCCGATCCGCAACTGCGCGAGGTGCTGCAGATCCTGCCGTCCGTGACCGACGAGGTGAACACCACCTTCAGCGGGATCCGGGCGTCGTTCCCCACATTGGCCGCCAGCATGGCCAATTTCGGGCGGATCGGTGTCATCTACCGCAAGTCGATCGAACAGGCGCTGGTGGTGTTCCCCGCGCTGATGGCCGCGCTGATGACCGTCGCCGGCGGCGTGCCCATGGAAGAAGGCGTCAAGCTGGACTTCAAGATCGACATGCACGACCCGCCGCCGTGCACCGTCGGGTTCCTGCCGTTCACCGACATGCGCTCGCCTGCCGACGAGACGGTGCGTGATCTGCCCAAGGATCTGTACTGCAAAGCGGCCCAGAACGATTCGGTCGCGGTCCGCGGTGCGCGCAACTATCCCTGTATGGAATACCCGGGCAAACGGGCGCCGACCATTCAACTGTGCCGTGACCCCAGGGGCTTTGTCCCGATCGGCAGCAATGCGTGGCGTGGTCCGCCGGTTCCCTACGGCACCCCGGTCACCGACCCCCGGATGACCAACCCGATGAACAAGTTCCCGTACATCCCGCCGGAGGCCGACTACGATCCCGGCCCGCCGGTGGTGGCCCTGCCGCCCGGTGTGCCCGCGGGTCCCGGGCCGGCGCCCAACCCGCCCTTCCCGCTGCCCTACCCGCCGAACGCGCTGGGGCCGGCCCCGGCGCCGTGGCCCTACTACGCGCCGCCGGACCAGAACATGCCGACCAGCCCCGGGGGCAACGGCGGCCTGCCGGCCTACGGACGCGATCCCGCGCCTGGGCCGGCGCCCGGGCCGGCACCGGCCGAGGCCCAAGCCAACGGCGTGGCCTACAGCAGCTACGACCAGCGCAGCGGCAAGTTTGTCGACCCCGCAGGTGAGACCGGCGTGTTCGTCTCGGGAGCCGACAAATGGCTGCCCGCCGAGAACTGGGCCGACCTGATGCTCGAGCCGAGGCAGACGTGACCGGTCCCGAGCCCACCAGGCCGCGGCGCCGGGCCTCGCGTGCGGCCGGTCCGGCCGGCGACACCGCCGAGGCGACGGCCGTTCAGGTGCCGACGCCGAGCCGGGCCGCCGTGCGAGCGGCGCGCCCGGTGGGACCGCCGCCCCGGCGGCGAGCCAACGCCCGGCAAGTTGCCGTCCTGGCCGCCGCCGCCGTGCTGGGCGCCAGTACCGTGCTGGGCGGGGCGGTGGCGGTGCTGCTGCTACAGCATCGGCACGCCGTCGCTTCCGACAGCCGCGACCAGCGTTTCGTCGACACCGCAGTCCAGACCGTCCTGAACATGTACAACTACACGCCTGACACCGTGAACGAGCAGGTCGAGCGCTTCGTCGCGGGCACCAGCGGCCCGCTGCGAGACACGATGGCCAGCAATACCGAGAACCTCAAGGCGCTGCTGCGCGAGACCAAACACAGTTCCGAGGCCGTGATCAACGCCGCGGCCCTGGAGAGCGTGGACGATGTCGCCGGCAATGCGTCGGTATTGGTGGCGATGCGCGCAACCGCGACCGACGCTGACGGCGTCAACAAGCCGTCGCAGCCCTACGCGTTGCGGATCATCGTCCACGAAGACGCCGCCGGCAACATGACCGCCTACGACTTGAAGTGGCCGGACGGCAGCCGATGAGTCGCCGATGGGCAGGGCTCGTCGCCATGGTCGGGCTGCTGGGAGTATTCGTGGGTCTCGGTGCCACCGCGGGCTCGCTGTATTGGAGCCGGGTCGAGGCGCGCGGTGAACAGGCGACCCGCACCGAGCTGACCCAGCTGACCACCGACGAGATTCCCAAAGTACTCGGCTACGAGTACAAGACCGTGGAGCGCAGCCTGACCGAGACGTTCCCGTTGTTCACCGGGGACTACCGTCGCGAGTTCGAGGCCCGGGCCGTCAACGAGATCATTCCGCAGGCCCGGGAGAAGCAGCTGGTGAACCAGGTCGACGTGGTCGGCGTCGGCGCACTGGACGCCAAGCGGACCACCGGTTCGGTGCTGGTCTTCGTGAACCGGGTGGTGACGGGCAAGTCCAAGGAGAAGTACTACGAGGGCAGCCGGTTGCGCGTCGACTTCCGCAAGATCGACCGCAAATGGCTCATCAGCAATATCGTGCCGATCTAGCGGAAAGGATGGGTGCCATGGGAAAACTCATTCGAGGCCTGGTGGCTGTGGCCGTGGCGATGACGGCGGCCACCGGGCTGGCCGCCCCGGCCGCCGCCGACGACGATGCGGCGCCGGAGGGCACGCTCGAGGGCGTCTTCACCTACACGCAGGGCAACACCACCGCCACCTGGCGGATCTACCCACTGTGCGTGCCCACCGTGGGCGACGGAAGGGTGCCGCTGCACCTGGCGATCGGCTGCAAACTGCAGGTCGAGAGCAACGGTCCGCCGGGGCAGGCCGGAGCCTACCGGCTGTCCAACGGACAGTGGACCTACAAGACGCCGATCCTGGCCGGCACCAAATGCTCCGACGGCACCACGGCCGCCAGCGAAGAGATGTACCAGTTCGACACGTCGCTGCGGGGCACCTATACCCATTCCCACAGCGCGGTCTGCGGGCTGCAGCCCGGGCTGGAGAAACACCCCTTCACGCTGACATTCGTTTCGCCGCTGCCCAATCCGGTGATTCACTACCCCCTGACCTGCCAGGACAACCCCATCCACCTGTGTAGCTGAGCCCGGCATCCGCCGCGCTCGGCCGCGGCGGGGATCCCCCGTCAGGTCGCCGCGTTGGCGAGCGCGTCGAGGAACGACCGGGCCCAGCGGTCCACGTCGTGCGCCAGGACCTGGCGGCGCAGCGCCCGCATCCGCCGGCGGCCCTCGTCCTCGGTCTGGTTGATCGCTGCCTCGATGACGTCTTTGACGCACTCGATGTCGTGCGGGTTGACCAGGTAGGCCTGGCCCAGCTCTGCCGCGGCTCCGGTGAACTCGCTCAGCACCAGGGCGCCGCCCAGGTCGCTGCGGCATGCCACGTACTCCTTGGCGACCAGATTCATCCCGTCGCGCAGGGGAGTGACCAGCATGACGTCGCTGGCCACAAAGAACGCGATCAGTTCGTCGCGGGGGACCGGGCGATGCAGATAGTGCACCACCGGGTGGCCGACCTCGCTGTACTCGCCGTTGATGTGGCCCACCTGGCGTTCGATGTCGTCGCGCAGGATCTGGTAACTCTCCACCCGCTCCCGGCTCGGCGTCGCCAATTGCACCAGCACGGTGTCGTCGCGCTTGGCGCGTCCTTCGGCCAGCAGTTCGTTGAACGCCCTGAGCCGCACGTCGATGCCCTTGGTGTAGTCGAGCCGGTCGACGCCGAGCAGGATCTTGCGGGGATGGCCGAGTTCGGCGCGAATCTCCTTGGCGCGACGCCGGATTCCGCGCTCCCGGGCTTTGCGGTCGAGTTCGCCGGAATCGATCGAGATGGGGAAGGCGCCGACTCGCACCGTGCGGTCGGGAAGTCGCACTTCGCCGAACCGGCTGCGCACCCCCACCGACCCGCGTGAGGTGGGCGCACCGACGAGCTTGCGCGCCAGGAACAGGAAGTTCTGTGCCCCGCCGGCCAGGTGGAAGCCGACCAGGTCGGCGCCGAGCAGCCCTTCGACGATCTCGGTGCGCCACGGCAGTTGCATGAACAGCTCTACCGGCGGAAACGGGATGTGCAGGAAGAAGCCGATGGTCACGTCGGGGCGCAGGGTCCGCAACATCTTGGGGACCAGTTGCAGCTGGTAGTCCTGGACCCACACCGTGGCGCCCGGCGCGGCGGCCCGCGAAGCGGCCTCGGCGAAGCGGCGATTGACGTCGACGTAGCGGTTCCACCACTCCCGGTGGTAGATGGGCTTGACGATCACGTCGTGATACAGCGGCCACAGCGTGGCGTTGGAGAAGCCCTCGTAATATTCGGCGATATCGGTGGGACTCAGCGGAACCGGGTGCAGGCGCAGATCTTCGACGTCGATGGGTTCGGCAGGGGCATCCAGACTGCCCGGCCAGCCCACCCAGGCCCCGCGCCGCTTACGCAGCAGCGGCTCCAGCGCGGTGACCAGCCCGCCCGGGCTGCGCTTCCACGCTGTCGTGCCGTCGGGCTGCACCTCGATGTCGATGGGCAACCGGTTGGCCACGACGACGAAATCGGAGTCTCCCGGTTCAACCGGCGGCAGCTGGCCCGCACCGTTGGGTTGGTGCGGCCGAGACGCGCCGGGGCCCCCCGACTCGGGCATTACGCCCCGTTTTTCTCGGGTCCCGCAGGCCCGATCCCCAGCATGGCGAGAAACACCCGGCATTCGTCGGCGTCCTCCGCGTAGGCGGCAACCACGCGCCGGGCCTGGCTCGCGGTGCTGTCGGCCAGCGGTTCCACGTCCACGATGTCGGCGGGTTCGGATTTAGCAGGCATGACTCGACTCTAGCGAAGTGCGCGCTGTGTCACACCTGGCTCGGGCAGCTGGTGGTCGCCGCCGTAGCCTGTGATGCGACGACGACGAGGGTGGAGGCAATGGTCACATCGCAGACCGCATCGAACCAGACCGGCAACGCTGCGGGCGGCAACGTCGAATATGAGACCGTCGACGACGGGCGCATCGCCCGGATCTGGCTGAATCGCCCGGAGACCCACAACGCACAGAACCGGACCCTGCTGGTGGAGCTCGACGAAGCGTTCTGCCGGGCCGAAACCGACGACAACGTGCGGGTGGTGATCCTGGGGGCGCGCGGCAAGAACTTCTCGGCCGGGCACGACCTGGGCTCGGAGGCGGCGGTGACCGAACGCCTGCCCGGGCCGAACCAGCACCGGAGTTTCACCGGCAACGGCGGCACCCGGGAGGCGAGGGTCGAGAAGACCTACCTGCAAGAGTGGCATTACTACTTCGCCAACACCTCCCGCTGGCGCGACCTGCGCAAGATCACCATCGCGTCGGTACAGGGCAACACCATCTCCGCCGGGCTGATGCTGATCTGGGCCTGCGACCTGATCGTCGCGGCCGACAACGCCCGATTCTCCGACGTGGTCGGGGTGCGGCTGGGAATGCCCGGGGTGGAGTACTACGCCCACCCCTGGGAGTTCGGGCCGCGCAAGGCCAAGGAACTGCTGCTGACCGGCGACTCGCTGGACGCCGACGAGGCCTACCGGCTGGGCATGGTCTCCAAGGTGTTTCCCACCGAGGAGCTGGCCGACCGCACCCTGGAGTTCGCCCGCCGCATCGCCGACCTGCCGACGATGGCCGCGTTGCTCATCAAGGACTCGGTGAACGCCGCCGCCGACGCGATGGGATTCAGCGAGGCCCTGCGGCACGGCTTCCACATCCACCAGCTGGGCCACGCGCACTGGACGGCGCATAACGACAACAACGCTCCGATTGCGCTGCCCCCCGAGGTGCCGGACTGGCGCACCGCCAAGGCCACCGGCCTGGCGCGCCGCGACCAGCCCTGACCGGCCGGTGCTCGCGTGGATGGCAGCACCAGACCTGTTCGACAATGACGACGTGAGGGGCCGGCGTGCAGCTCAGCTTTGAAGACCGCAGTTACCTGGTCACCGGTGGCGGCAGCGGCATCGGTAAGGCCGTGGCCGCCGCACTGGCCGCCGCCGGCGCCGACGTGCTGATCGTGGGTCGCAACGGCGAACGCCTGGCGGCCGTCGCCGCCGAGCTCGGCGACCAGGTGCGCCACCTGGCGGCCGACATCACCGATGAAGACAGCGTGATCGCCGCCGTCGAGGCCGCCGCCGCTCCGCACGGCAGGCTGCACGGGGTGGTGCACTGCGCCGGCGGCTCGGAGACCATCGGGCCGATCACCCAGATCGACTCCCAGGCCTGGCGGCGCACCGTCGACCTCAACGTCAACGGCTCGATGTATGTGCTCAAGCACGCCGGGCGGGCCCTGGTGCGCGGCGGGGGCGGCTCGTTCGTCGGGATCTCCTCGATCGCGGCCAGCAATACCCACCGCTGGTTCGGCGCCTACGGGCCGACCAAGTCGGCGCTGGACCACCTCATGCAGCTGGCCGCCGACGAACTGGGCCCCTCCTGGGTGCGGGTCAACAGCATCCGCCCGGGCCTGACTCGCACCGAGCTGGTCGCCCCGATCCTGGACTCGCCCGAGCTTAGCGAGGACTACCGCATCTGTACGCCGCTGCCGCGGCCGGGCGAGGTCGAGGATGTCGCCAACCTGGCACTGTTCCTGCTCAGCGACGCGGCCGGCTACATCACCGGCCAGATCATCAACGTCGACGGTGGGCAGATGCTGCGCCGCGGGCCGGACTTCACGGCGATGCTGGAGCCGGCGTTCGGCGCCGACGGGCTGCGCGGAGTGGTGGGGGACTAGCCGTGGGCACCTATGCGGTCACCGGGTCGGCATCCGGAATGGGACGACAGGCGGCGGAGAAACTGCGGGCCCAAGGCCACACGGTGATCGGAGTCGACCTGCGCGACGCCGACGTAGTCGCCGACCTCTCCGGCCCGGATGGGCGGGCGGCGGCAGCCCAGCAGGTTCTGGAGCGCTGCGGGGGACAACTCGACGGGGCGGTACTGGCGGCCGGCGTCGGACCCACACCCGGGGCGGTGCCCCTGATCCTGCAGGTCAACTACTTCGGCGTGGTCGACCTGCTGCAGGCGTGGCGGCCGGCGCTGGCCGCGGCCGGCGGAGCCAAAGTAGTGGTGATCGCCAGCAACTCGACCACCACCGTGCCGGTGGTGCCGCAGTCGGCGGTGCGGGCACTGCTGGCCGGTAAAGCGCCCAAGGCGGTGCGCCGGCTGCGTCTGTTGGGGCCCGGTGCGCCGTCGTTGGCCTATGCGGCCTCCAAGATCGCCGTCTCGCGATGGGTGCGCCAGCAGGCGGTCCAGCCGGCCTGGGCGGGCGCCGGGATCCGGCTCAACGCTCTGGCTCCGGGGGCGATCATGACGCCACTGCTGGAAAAACAGCTTGCGACCCCGGGTCAGGAGAAGGCGGTCCGCAGTTTTCCGGTGCCGGTCGGCGGCTACGGCGACCCCGCCCAGTTGGCGGACTGGATGCTGTTCATGCTCTCCGATGCCGCGGACTTCCTCTGCGGCAGCGTGATCTTTGTCGACGGCGGCTCGGACGCCTACTTCCGCGCCGACGACTGGCCGCGCTGCGTCGGTGTCACGGGTATGCCGCGCTATCTGATGCGGTTCGCCAGGTTCCGCTCGACGTCGCCGGGGACCGATCGCGGCTAGCTCGCCGGCGAGATCCGACCCCGGCACTGTCGCCGGAGCAGTTCGGCGTTAGCGTGTCTAAGAGTTTCGGGGACCCTGAGGAGACACATGCCGGCAGAGCTGAGCCACGACGAGACCCTGCGCGAGGTCACCACCGAGCAGGGGGTGCTGCGTTACCACGAGGCCGGTGACGGGCCGACGCTGCTGATGCTGCACGGTTCCGGCCCGGGGGTGACCGGATGGCGCAATTACCGGGGCGTGCTGCCCGCGTTCGCCGAGCACTTCCGCTGCCTGGTGCTGGAGTTCCCCGGATTCGGGGTCAGCGACGACTTCGGCGGGCACCCCATGGTGTCGGCGTTCGGCGCGGTGCCGGTATTCGCCGAGGCGCTGGGTCTGGACCGGTTCAGCATCATCGGCAACTCGATGGGAGGTGGCGTCGGGATCGGCTACGCCATCGGCAACCCCGACAAGGTGAACCGACTGGTGACCATCGGCGGGATCGGCACCAACCTGCTCAGCCCGGGGCCGGCCGAGGGCATCCGGCTGCTGCAGGACTTCGTCGACAACCCCAGCCGGGAAGCGCTGGTGCGGTGGCTGCACTCGATGGTCTACGACCCGTCGGTGATCACCGAAGAGCTGATCGAGGAGCGGTGGGCCCTGGCCACCGACCCCGACACCCTGGCCAGCGCCCGGCGGATGTACGGCAAGGAAGCCTTCACCAACATGGTGAAGATGATGCAGGCATCCAAGGGGCCGCTGCCGTGGGCGATGATGCACCGGCTCAAGACGCCGACCCTGGTGACCTGGGGCCGCGACGACCGGGTCAGCCCGCTGGACATGGCGCTGATCCCGATGCGGACCATTCCCGACGCCGAGGTGCACGTGTTCCCCAACTGCGGGCATTGGACCATGATCGAGGCCAAGGACGCTTTCACCCGCGTGGTGCTGGAGTACCTGACCCGCGACCACTAGCCGCCCGGAGTGGGAGGCTGGTTGCCAAGTGCGCCTGCGGTCGCGCTACCAGGAATCTCTTGGAGCCCCCTGTCAGGATTGAACTGACGACCGCTCGCTTACAAGGCGAGTGCTCTACCACTGAGCTAAGGAGGCAGGTTGGTGCTGTCAGCTTAAGCGGCCGTCGCCAGTGCAACGGAGCCGGGACCGCGCAGTGGCGGCCCCGCGCTCAACTCGCCGGTTCGGTCGGGTCTTGGTCGATCACCCGTTGGGAGCGCACCGTCCGGCTCGACGCGCGGCGGCTGGATCGGCGAGGCAGCAGCGGAATACGTTCGGCGATATTGCTCAGCGGATTCACCACCAGCGTCAGTGCGATCACCGCCTCCTGCAGGGTCTCGATCGCCGGTTCCAGGGCCTCCATACCGGGGGCCAGCCGGCTCAGGGTGTCCGCGAGACCGGCGAGCTGCTCCAGCGGCCCGTTCCGGGCGGTCAGCTTGTCGATCAGGCCACCTTCGGCCAGCAGCCGGTCGGCCAGGCCGTCCTCGGCCAGCAGCCGGTCGGCCAGGCCGTCCTCGGCCAGCAGCCGTTCGATCAGCCCGTCCTCGTCGGTCAACTGATCGACCAGGCCCCCGGGCTGCAGAGCGCGCTGCAGGCCGCCGCCTTCGGTGGTGAGCCGGTCGATGACCCCACCGGGCCCGGTCAGCTGGTCAACCAGGCCACCCGGTGCCAGCAGCCGGTCCGCGGGACCTCCCGGCGCCAGCGCCCGCCCCAGCGGGGCGTCGTCGTCCATCAACTTGGCGAGCCGGTTGGCCCGGCTGATGGTGTCCTCCAGGCCCAGCATCTGCGCCATGGAGTTGCTCGACCCCGGCTTTCCGGCTTCGCCGAGCGCCTGGCGTGCCAGTCCGAGCGCTGTGTTGGCAACGCCGAGGCCGGCGTCGGCGATCGACAGGCCGATGCGCGCCGGAGCGGTGTACACGGCGACCAGCTGCTTGACCAGGCTCACGAGGCCAGTCTAGGGGCGTTCGGGACGGCCATCGGCTAGTTTGATTGACAACAAACGTACAGCCAATATCCAGGTCATTTTCATCGGTCCGCGAGGGAATTGTCGGTATGGGAGCAATAGCTGCGCAAGACGCCGCACCGGAGGCCCGCGTTCTGGTAGTCGATGACGAGACCAACATCGTCGAACTGTTGTCGGTCAGCCTGAAATTCCAGGGGTTCGAGGTCTACACCGCCTCCAGCGGTCCTGCGGCGCTGGACCGCGCCCGGGAGATCCGGCCGGACGCGGTGATCCTCGACGTGATGATGCCGGGCATGGACGGCTTCGGGGTGCTGCGCCGGCTGCGCGCCGACGGCATCGACGCCCCGGCGTTGTTCTTGACCGCCCGCGACGCTTTGCAGGACAAGATCACCGGGCTCACCCTCGGCGGCGACGACTACGTGACCAAGCCGTTCAGCCTGGAGGAGGTGGTCGCCCGGTTGCGCGTCATCCTGCGCCGGGCGGGCAAGGGCGCCCAGGAGCCGCGGAACTCCCGGCTGAAATTCGCCGACATCGAACTCGACGAGGACACCCACGAAGTGTGGAAGTCGGGCGAGCCGGTGTCGTTGTCGCCCACCGAGTTCACCTTGTTGCGGTACTTCGTGATCAACGCCGGCACCGTGCTGAGCAAGCCGAAGATCCTGGACCATGTGTGGCGCTACGACTTCGGAGGCGATGTCAACGTCGTGGAGTCCTACGTGTCCTACTTGCGGCGCAAGATCGACACCGGGGACAAGCGCCTGCTGCACACCCTGCGCGGGGTCGGCTATGTGCTTCGCGAGCCGCGATGAGCGGCGTCAGGCCGGCGAACACCAGAATGCAGTCGTAAGTCATGGGGACGGTCAAACCCCTGCGGGACATCTTGCCGCTCAAGGTGAGTCTGGTCGCGGCCACCTTGGCCATGGTGGCTATCGGGTTGCTGGCACAGGGCTACGCCGTGACCACGATCTTGCGGCACCGTCTGATCAGCAGAATCGACGCCACACTCATCGACGCCGCCCAGGGCTGGGCGCTCGAACAACGCACCCGGGTGCCCTCGCGGGAGGGCGGGGATCCCCATGCCGGCCGGCCGCCGACGAGCTTCTACGTGCGCGACGTCGATCCCGACGGCAACGTCTGGACCGTGGTCAACGACCAGAACGCCGAGCCGCTGCTGCCGCCGGACAACGACGTGGGATCGGTGCCGGTCACCATCGGCTCCGTGGACGGCTCGGGCGTGCAGTGGCGGGCCCTGTCGGTGCACGGCGAGAACGGCAGGCTGATCACCGTGGCCAGGGACCTCTCCGATCCGCGGGCCACGCTGCGCTACGTCGCGTGGTGGCGGGTGACGATCGGCGTCGGGGTGCTCGTGGTGCTGGGGGCCGTCGGATACGTCGTGGTCAACCGCAGCCTGAGGCCGCTGGGCGAGGTCGAACGGACCGCCGCGGCCATTGCCGCCGGCCAACTGGACAGTCGTGTCCCGGAACGGGATCCGCGCACCGAGGTCGGGCGGCTCACCTTGGCGCTCAACGGCATGCTGGCACAGATTCAGGAGGCGGTGGCCTCGTCGGCGGCGTCGGCGGAAAATGCGCGAATCTCCGAGGAACGGATGCGCCGGTTCATCACTGATGCCAGCCACGAACTGCGCACCCCGCTGACCACGATTCGCGGCTTCGCCGAGCTCTACCGGCAGGGCGCTGCCCGCGATGTGGAGCTGCTGATGTCACGTATCGAGAGCGAGGCCCGCCGCATGGGACTGCTCGTCGAGGATCTGCTGCTCCTGGCCCGAACCGATGCTCAGCGCCCGCTGGAGCGACACTGGGTGGACCTGCTGGTGCTGGCCACCGACGCGGTGCACGACGCCCGGGCCACCGCACCGGACCGCTGTGTCGAGCTGGAGGTGTTCGACGGTCCGGGGACCCCGGAGGTGCTCGGTGACGAAGCGCGGCTGCGGCAGGTGTTGAGCAACCTGGTCACCAATGCGCTGCAGCACACCCCGGACGGGACCCCGATCACGGTGCGCGTCGGCACCGAGGGCGACGACGCCATCCTTGAGGTCGTCGACCATGGGCCGGGCATGAGCGAGCAGGAGTTGGAACGGGTCTTCGAACGATTCTTCCGAACCGACTCGTCGCGGGCACGGGCCAGCGGCGGCACCGGCTTGGGGCTCTCGATCGTCGACTCGCTGACCCGGGCACACAACGGCACCGTGACGGTCAGCTCGCCGCCGGGCCAGGGGTGCACGTTCCGGGTCGCGCTGCCGCGTCTTGCCAGTGCGCCCGCTCCGGCCGTCGAGCTTCCAGCCGAGATCGTTTGAGCCTCAGCCGAGTTCGGCCAGTGCGGCCTTGATCTTGGCCTGCGCCTCGTCCAGCGATTCCGCCGACGGGCTGCGATCCACGCCGGCGAAGCCGAAGTCGGCCAGGCTGCGGGTGGGGAACACGTGCACGTGCAGGTGGGGGACCTCCAGGCCGGCGATGATCATGCCGGCGCGTTCGGTGTCGAACGCGCGGCACACCGCCTTGCCGATCCGCTGCGCCACCGCCATCACCTGGGCGAAGGCGGCGCCGTCGACGTCCTGCCACTGGTCGATCTCAGCGCGGGGCACCACCAGCGTGTGGCCCTGCGTCATCGGCTCGATGGTCAAGAACGCGACGACGTCGTCGTCCTCGTAGACGAAACGCCCGGGCAGCTCCCGGTTGATGATCTTGGTGAAGACGGTGGTCATGGGTTCAGCATATGCGCCGAGAGCCTGATGAAACGGCCGCTGCTGCGTATTATCGAAGACGAGCCGATGCTCATGGTGCGGGCTTTCAAAGCCACAGGCCGAGGAGATGAGATGTCATCTGTCGCAACCTTTCTGAGCAGCTCGGAGGCAGTCGGCACCTGGGAGCTGGATCCGGGCCAGTCGAGCATCCGATTCGAGAACGGGACCATGTGGGGAGCGCTGAAGGTTCGCGGAGCCTTCACCGAATTCAGCGGCAGGGGCGAGATCAGGGACGACAAGACCGTGACCGGCAGGGTCGAGGTCAAAGCCGCCTCGATCAACACCGGACTGGGCACCCGCGACCACGATCTGCGCCGATCGAACTTCTTCGACACCGACCGCTACCCCGACATCACCGTCGTGGTCACCGGGGGCGAGTCCACCGGTGGCGATACCGTCCGGCTGGACGCCGAGCTGACCGTCAAGGGCATCACCGGACAACTGCCGCTGAACGTCGAGGTGTCCCCGCTCGATGACGGCGGCGTGCGCCTGAACTCCGAGGCGACTGTCACCCGTAAACAGTTCGCCGTCGAAGGCAACTTCCTGGGCATGGTCGGTAACCGGACCAAGCTCAAGGCCAGTCTGGTGTTCCGGAAGACCTAGTCTCCGTTGACTCTGCGCGTACCAGGCAAAAGTGCGAGTAGGTTGCCTGGTACGCGCAGAGTCAAATGGGTGATTTAGCGGTCGGCGTCGGTGTAGCGGATGATGCCCCGAATGTTCTTGCCGTCCAGCATGTCCTGGTAGCCCTCGTTGATCTGCTCCAGCTTGTACTGGCGGGTCACCATGTCGTCCAGGTTCAGCTTGCCGACCTTGTACATCGACAACAGCTGCGGGATGTCGTACTGCGGGTTGCCGCCGCCGAAGATGGTGCCCTGCAGGTTCTTCTGCAGCAGCGTCAGCATCGCCAGGTTCAGCGTGACCTGGTTGTCCAGCATGGAGCCCATCGCGGTGAGCACACAGGTGCCGCCCTTGGCGGTCAGGATCATGTAGTTGTCGATGTCGGCGCCGTGCACCTCGCCGACGGTCACGATCACCTTCTGGGCCATCAGGCCGGCGGTGACCTCCATGATCCCGCCCATCGCGGCGAAGATGTCCGGGTAGACGTGGGTGGCGCCGAACTTCAGGGCCTGGTCCCGCTTCCAGTCCACCGGGTCGATGACGAAGATGTTGCGGGCCCCGGCGTTGACCGCACCCTGCAGTGCCGACATGCCCACCCCGCCGACACCGACGACCGCCACGTCCTCACCCGGACGGATGTCGGCGCTGCGGACAGCCGACCCGTAGCCGGTGGTGACGCCGCAGCCGACCAGGCACGCAACCTCGAACGGAATGGACGGGTCGATCTTGACCACCGAAGACTTGTGCACCACCATCCACGGCGAGAAGGTGCCCAGCAGCGTCATCGGGTAGACGCCCTGGCCGCGCGCGGTGACACGGAAGGTGCCGTCGCTGACCGCCACGCCGTTGAGCAGGCCGGCGCCCAGGTCGCACAGGTTGCGCATTCCAGACTGACAGGTCGGACAGCTGCCACAGGACGGGATGAAGGACAGCACCACGTGGTCGCCGGGCGCGATGTCTTCCACCCCCGGTCCGACCTCGGTGACGATGCCGGCGCCCTCGTGCCCACCGAGAACCGGGAAGCCGGCCATCGGGATGCTGCCGGTCATCAGGTGGTGGTCGGAGTGGCACATGCCGGCCGCCTCCATCTGAATCTTGACCTCGTCTTTCTGGGGCTCACCGATCTCGATCTCCTCGACCGACCACGGCTTGTTGAACTCCCAGAGCAACGCACCCTTTGTCTTCACCGCAAACCTGCTTTCCTCTTGAATTTCCGGGACGTCCGGCAGTTCACTTGCTCGGAGCCTATAGCCCGCTGCCGGGCGGCGCTAAGGTCCCCGCGTTCACCCCATGCCTTGACCGGCAAAGGGTCGCGCGACCGGCGGATCAGCCGTGGTAGGCGACCTGCAGATCCTTGACACCGTTGATCCAGCCGGAGCGCAGTCGCTGCGGCTCGGCCACCTTGGTGATGTCCGGGAGCTGGTTGGCGATCTCGTCGAAGATCAGCCGGATCTCCATCCGGGCCAGGTTGGCGCCGATGCAGTAGTGGGTGCCCTGCCCGCCGAACGCCAGGTGGGGGTTGGGGTCGCGCAGGACGTCGAAGCGAAACGGCTGGTCGAAGACGTCCTCGTCGTAGTTGGCCGAGCTGTAGAACAGTCCGACCCGCTGGCCCTGGCCGATGGCCACGCCGCCGACCTCGGTGTCGACCCTGGCCGTGCGCTGGAAGCAGTGCACCGGGGTCGCCCAGCGCACGATCTCGTCGACAGCGGTCTCGGGCCGTTGCCGCTTGTAGAGCTCCCATTGGTCGGGGTGCTCGGCGAACGCGTCGATACCGTGCGTGATGGCGTTACGGGTGGTCTCGTTACCGGCCACCGCCAGCAGGATGACGAAGAACGCGAACTCGGTCTCGCCCAGGGATTCGCCGTCGAGGTCGGCCTGGACCAGCCGGGTGACGATGTCGTCGGCCGGACAGCGCCGCCGCTGCTCGGCCATGGTGTAGGCGTAGCCCATCAGCTCGGCGTTGGCCATCGCCGGATCGGAGTCGAAGTCCGGGTCGTCGGTGTTCATGATCGAGTTGGTCCAGTGAAACAGTTTCTCCCGATCGGCTTCGGGAACCCCGATGAGATCGGCGATGGCCAGCAGCGGCAGTTTCATCGCGATGTCGTCGACGAAGTTGCCGGTGTCCTTGGCGGCGGCAGACGCGACGATCTCCCGGGCGGAATCGGCCAGCTTCTCCTCCAGGGCAGCCACCGAGCGCGGTGTGAACAGGCGCGAGACCAGCTTGCGCAGCCGCGTGTGCTCGGGCGGGTCGTGGTTGATCAACAACGCCTTGGTCAAGTCCAACTGGTCGGCGGTGATGCCGTCGGGAAGTCGCATGACCGCGCCCTTGGCGTTGGTCGACCACACGTCGTTGTCGCGCGAGATCTCTTTGATGTGCTGGTGTTTGCTGATGACCCAGTAGCCGCCGTCATCGAAGATGTTGCTGTGGGCGGGTTGCTCGTTCCACCAGACCGGTGCGGTCTTGCGCAGCTGGGCGAACTCGGTGATCGGCATTCCGCGGAGCAGGACGTCCGGGTCGGTGAAGTCGAATCCGGCCCCGAACGGACAGGCTGATTGTGTTGATGTCAAGACGGCCACCTCTGATTGTCGCTGGAGCTCGGATATCGCTCGGTCATCCCGATGCCGGGCTCAGCCGGTCTTGTGCGGAACGTCGGTGACCAGGCCGCCGTCCATGACGAACTCCGAACCGGTGGCATAGGAAGACTCGTCACTGGCCAGGAACACCACGAACGTGGCGACTTCCTCGGATTCACCGGGCCGGCCCAGTGGGATGGTCACCATGTCCTCGGGCAGGTGTTCGGTCATCGGGGTGCGGATGAAACCGGGGTGCAGCGAATTGACCCGGATGTTGTGGCGCGCCAACTCCAGCGCGGCGGATTTCGTCAGGCCCCGCACGGCCCATTTCGAGGCCACATAGGGGTGCACCATCGGCGCTCCTCGCAGGCCCTCGATCGAGGACACATTGATGATGGACCCGCCGCCGGCGGCGATCATCGAGTCGATGGCGGCGCGCATGCCCAAGAACGTGCCGTTGAGGTTCACGTCGATGACGTTGTGCCATTGGTCCAGGTCGAACTTGCGCAGCGGTCCCAGGGCGACGGTTCCGGCGTTGTTGACCAACACGTTCAGCTTCCCGAACCGTTCGACGGCCGCCGTCACTGCGGCAGCCCACTGCTCGGGGTCCCGGACATCGAGATGGACGTACAACGCGGCGTCGCCCAGTTCCGCCGCCAGTGCCTCGCCATCCTGGTCGAGCACGTCGCCGATGACCACCTTGGCGCCTTCATCGACCAGCATCCGCGCGTGCGCCGCGCCCATGCCGCGGGCACCCCCGCTGATCAGTGCTACCTTGCCGTCTACCCGCCCCATGGGCCGTCCGCCTTTCGGTCAGTGCTGGTTGTCTTCGGTGCCTCAGTCGCCGGTTGCCACTATGACGGCGGGTCCGCTGACCAACGGCAGGTCGAGGGTGGTGACGATGCCGGCCGGTGCTGCCACGACGGCGGGGATCGCGTTGACGACCCGGCCCACACCGGCGGCGATCGCCGCGTAGTTGTGATCGCCGTGCCGGCTGGTGGGGCAGATGTCGACGGTGTAGGACGGTTCCCCGGTGATCTCCACCCGGTAGGAGCCGCCGGGTTGTGCGGGCTGCGCCCAGTCAGGCCGCAGATCGCTGCGCAGCCGGGTGACGTGCTCGACAACGATCAGCGGTTTGCCGTCGACGATGCCGTTGATCTCGAACTTGAGTGCGGCAACGCCGCCTTGCGGGATGTGCCCGGCGGCGATGTCGAACGCCTCGGGGGCCGGTTCGCGCTCGCAGGAGTCGGTGATGGCCTCCAGTGTCACCCCCAGGCCGGCGGCGAGCTCGCGGATCGTCGCGCCCCACGCAACGCTCAAGATGCCGGGCTGCAGCAGCATCGGCACCTCGTCGAGCGAATTGCCGAAGCCCATCACGTCGAACATGACCTCGGCGCCGTCGTAGGTTGCGTAATCGGCGATCTCCAGGCAGCGGACCTGTTCGATGTGCGCACAGGTGCTGGTGAAAGCCAGCGGCACCAGGTCGGTCACGAAGCCGGGATCCACACCGTTGACGTAGACGCTGGAATTGCTTTGCCGGGCCGCTTCTTCGATGGGTGCGATGAACTTGTCCGGGATGACGCCCCAGGGGTACTGCAGCACCCCCGGAGCCGTCCCGATCACGTTGATCCCCGCGGCCAGCAGCCGGCAGACGTCCCTGATCGCGCCGGGCAGCCGGGTGTCGCCCATGGCGCAGTAGACGGCGGCCTCGGGCTTGGCTCCGATGATCGCATCGAAGTCATCGGTGGCGGTGATGCCGGTCCGGACGTCGAGACCGGCGAGCTCGCCGGCATCGCGGCCCACCTTGGCCGCCGTGGAGACCCACACCCCGGTGAGCTCGTAGGCGGGGTTGGTGATCAGCCCGCGCAGGGCGATGCTCCCGGCATTGCCGGTGCCGATCAGAGCGACGCGTAGGGCCACGAGACCTCCTGGGATTTCAGTCGTGCTCTACCAGAGCGGAACCGGCGATTTGCCCAGCGGGTAGTAGCCGGGCAGCTTCTCGCCGGCCAGGCTGCGCTCGATACGTTTCTGCATTCCGGCGGAGAGCTTGCCCGCCTTCATCAGATCCAGGTAGAGCTTCTGGACGTGACCGAAGTCGAAGAAGTCACGCTGCCATTCGATCTTGGCGTCGGCGTTGAGCCGAAACCAACTGCCGCCGATCCCGTAGATCTCCGATTGGGTTCCGTCGGCGTCTGTCGCGACCTGCTTCCAGAAGCCGACGATCTCGCCCTGCTTGTCGTCGATGAGGACCTTTTGGTACGGGTACTGCCAGTTGTCCAGCCCCTCCATCTCCAGGCCCAGGGCGACGTCGCGGATCTCGTCGATGCCGACGCACATGACGTCCTCTTTGGGGCCGATGTTCCAGCCGTAGGTGGCGTCATCGGCGTAGAAGTCGGCCAGCGGCCGCCAGTCACCGGCCGCCTCGGCTTCCCGGTTGGCCTGCAACCAGCGCTCGACCCAGTCCTCGAGAACCTCGCGGGGGTGGGGGTGGGAAGTCGGCATCTCTATTCCTTTTCTTCAATGGACAACGCTCGGGTGGGGCAGGCCCGCACGGCCTCCCTGATCTGACCACGGTCGGAGTCGGGTGGCTCGGAGTTCAGGATTTCGACCTTGCCGTGCCTGGGCACCTGGAAGTAGTCGGGTGCCTCCAGTTCGCACATGGCGTGCCCCTGGCACAAGTCCAGGTCCACTTTCACCGTGTAGCTACCCATTGCCGTGCTCCTTCGGTCTCTACTTGCTGCGCCGGCGGTACCGCACCTTGGCGGGGCGGGCCAGTTGAACCACCATCTTGGAATGGTCGTTGCGGTAGCTCTCCGGCGGCTGCGACATCTCGAAGTCGTACTCGCGCAAAAGAACCGAGAAGATCGCCTTGATCTGCATGGTGGCGAAAGCCGCACCCACGCAGCGGTGCCGACCGGCTCCGAACGGGATCCAGGTCCAGCGATGGACGACGTCTTCCTCGCGGGGCTCGTTGTAGCGTTCCGGAATGAAGGCATTGGGTTCGGGGAAGTTCTCGGCAATCCGGTTGGAGACGGCCGGCGAAGCCGCAACCATGTCGCCCTCGTGAATCGGGTAGCCGCAGACCTCGAATTCGCCCTTGGCCACCCGCATCAGGATGATCAGCGGCGGGTGCAGCCGCAGCGTCTCTTTGAGCACGTTCTCCAGATTCGGGATCTGGCGCAGTGCATGGAAACTCACCTCGCCGCCGTCGGCGTAGAGCTCATCGAGCTCTTTGATCACAGCGGCGTGGGCTTCGGGGTGGCGCAGCATCTCGATCAGCGTCCAGGCGCTGGTGCCCGAGCTGGTGTGATGCCCGGCGAACATCATCGAGATGATGATTCCGGTGATCTCGTCGGCGCTGAACCGCGGATTGCCGTTCTCATCGGGAATCGACACCATCACGTCGATCATGTCTCGGCGCTTCTTGTCGGTCTCCGGGTTGGCGCGGCGGCCGTCCATGATGCCCTGCACGAGTTCCACCAGCTGCACCCGTGCTTCGTCGCGGCGGCGGAAACTCTCGATCGGCAGGTAGGGATCGACGTAGCACAGCGGGTCGGTGCCGTTCTCCAGTTCGTAGTACAGCTTGGCGAACCGGCTGTCGAGCTCCTCCCGGAACTTGCGGCCGATGAGGCAGGCCGTCGAGGTGTAGATGGTCAGCTCGGCGAAGAACTCCAGCAGGTCGATCTCGCCCTCGTCGCCCCAGTCGGCGATCATCTGGCGCACTTCGTATTCGATGGTGCTGGCGTGCCGCTTCATGTGCTCACCGCGAAGTGCGGTGTTGTGCAACATCTCTGCGCGCCGCTCCGGCGGTGCGTCGAACACCACGCCGTTGCCGAAAATCGGCGTCATGAAGGGGTAGGCCGCAGCCTGGTCGAGGTCGTCGTCGGTGGAGCGGAAGAAGAACTCGTTGGCTTCGGCGCCGGTCAGCAGGACCACTTTGCGTCCGGCCAGGTCGAACCAGCCGACGTCGCCGCACTCGTCGCGGACGCGCTGCATCAGCGCGATCGGGTCGGTGCGGAACTCTTCGAGGTGGCCGTGCTCGGCCTGGCCCCCCGATACCCGGGGAACCTCCGTAGTGACGGTCATGACGGCATTCCTTCCTCACCCAGTTGCAGGTGGTGGCGATCGGATGCGGTGTCGAGCAGGGGCGCCTCGGGCTGCACCTCCATGTCGACGATGTGTGCGCCGCGCGGCGTCTCGGCGACGAACGCGATGGCGCGGGCCAGATCCTCTGGGCGAAGGAAGTAGCTGTGCCGAGCCTGGCCCCATTTGGCCCAGTCCTCCAGCATCGGTCCGACCTGCTCGGCCGACAACTTCCAGCCCATCTCGGTCAGCGTCGGCCCCGGGTGGACGATGGAAGCCCGCACCCCGGTGCCCTCCAATTCCATCCGCAGGTTCTTCACCATCGCGACCAGCGCGGCTTTGGCGGCGCCATAGGCGCCCATGTGCGGGCGCTGGTTCAGTGCGACGTCCGAACCGACGAAGATGACGTCGCCGCGCCGGCGGGCGACCATGTCGGGCAGTACCGCGGTGGCCAACCGGTTGGCGCCGACCAGGTGTACCTGGATCTGGTCGTTGAACGCCTCGGTGGGCAGCTCGTGAATGCGGCCGGGGTACATGTCGCCTGCGCCGGAGACCAGCAACTCGATGTCACCGAGTGCGTCGATGCTTTGCGCCACGAAGGATTTGACCGAGTCGGCGTCGGTCACGTCCAGACTGAATGCCACTGCCTCGCCGCCGTTGTCGCGGATCTTGCCCACCAGGTCGGCGAGGCGGTCGGTGCGGCGGGCGCCGAGCGCTACCGGAAATCCGCGGCGCGCCAACTCTTCCGCGGTGGCAGCGCCGATACCCGAGGACGCGCCCGTGATGATGGCGGGCCGCCGGGCCGGGGACGGGTCGAAACGTGGCACTTATGCCTCCTTGACGGTGATCGGCAGGTCGGCGAAGCCGCGCACGTTGGAGGAGTGCACCCGCACGGCGTTGGCCTCGTCGACCTGGTAGTCGCTGATCCGGTTGAACAGTTCGTCGAGCGCCACCCGGGCTTCCATCCGGGCCAGGTGTGCGCCGAGGCAGAAATGGGCCCCGCTGCCGAAACTGAGCAGCTTGGAGCCGATGTCACGGCCGATCCGGAAACTGTCGGGGTCTTCGAAGACGCGCTCGTCGCGGTTTCCGGAACCGGGCAGCAGCAGCACCACCGAGTCGGCGGGAATGGTGGTTCCGTGCAGGGTGTAGTCCTGCGCGACGGTCCGCGCCAGGATCTGGCTGGGGGTGTCGTAACGCAGTGTCTCCTCGACCCACAGCGGAATCCGCGAGCGGTCGGCGAACACCGACGCAAGCTGGTCGCGGTTGCGGTGGCCCCAGTAGACCGAGCTGCCCAGCAGTTTGGTGGTGGTTTCGTTGCCGGCGATCACCATCAGGAACAGGAACGCCAAGATCTCCTGCTCGCCGAGCCGGTCGCCGTCGACCTCGGTCTCCAGCAGCGCTGAGGTGAGATTGTCCGCGGGGCGCTTCTTGAACTCGGCGATCATCTCGTTGTAGTAGGTCATCAGATCCACCGACGCCTGGATCGCCGACTGCGGAACGTCGGTCACCCCGTCCTCGCGGTGCAGGACCCCGTCGGCGAGTTCCCGGATCCGCGCCCGGTCGGCCTCGGGCACACCCATCAGCTCGGAGATGACGTCCATCGGCAGCTTGCCGGCGAAGTCATTGATGAAGTCGAACTCGCAGGTGCCGTCCGCTCCGGGCTGGATCGCATTGTCCAGATGCTGGCGCGCCAGCCGGATCACCTGCGGTTCCAGCTCGCGGATCCGGCGCGGGGTGAAGCCCTTGGACACCAAAGTCCGCAGCCGCAGGTGCTGCGGATCGTCCATGGCCAGAAACGACATCACCAGCTGGGCATGCGGGCCGCGGGAGACCGGGTCCAGAGAGACCCCGTCCCGGTTGGACAGGGCTTCGCTGTTGCGGAACCCGTGCAGCACATCCTGGTGGCGCGAAATCGCCCAGAAGTCCAGTTCCTCATTGCGATACACCGGTGCCTCGTCGCGCAGCCGCCGGTAGTAGGGGAACGGGTCCTCGTGAAAGTCGTAGTCATACGGGTTGAGGACCGGCGGATTGGATGTCACAGCCTGCGGGCTCATCACGGTGCTCCTGGTTCGAGGATCAGGTTGACGACGTAGGCCAGCCGATCGGTGATCTGGTGGTAGGTGAAGGCGCCGCTGCCGGCGTTGACCAGGGCCCCGAAGAAGGTCATCTCCAGGGCGGAGACCTTCTGCGGGTCTGCGCCGGGGCCGAATGCCGAGGTGATGCGGCGGTGGATCTCTGCGCCGATGCGATCACGCACCGCCCGCACGGCGGGGTCGCTGTTGCCGCTGAGCAGCGCCGCCGTGCAGGCCGCCGCGACCTCGGGCTCATCGGCGACCACCAGGGCCAGGTGGCGCAGCGCCTGGTTGACCCGGCTCGGCATCGGCTCGTTGACGTCGGTGAAGTAGGGGACCTGGCGAACCAGGTCCAGATAGACCTCGGCGATCAGATGATTCTTCGACGAGAAATAGGTGTAGGCGGTCGCCGGCGCCACCTTGGCGCGCGCAGCGACCGCGCGCACGGTCAGGTCGGCGTAGGACTTCTCCCGCAGCATCTCCACCCCGGCGCTCAGCACCTTGCGGAAGGTCTCTTCCTGCCGCCGGTTTCGGGGCGCAGCCGAGCTGGTTGCGGTCTCCGGTGCGGCCGGGGCAGCGCTGGACGCTGTGACTGCCGCCACCGATTCGCTGGACACCTGTCCAACGTAGCTGAAGGTCGAATCGTTCAGCAAGTCCCCTGGGAATCAACGGTTTCACGCCGACAGGGTTGCGGGCTCGCCAAGTGTCGGTCTAGGGTTCGACCGGGCGATAACGGACATGTGTCTAATTTCGCAGGTGTTCTTCACCCGACGACTGCGACCAAGCTGTGGGAGTGACTGATGGCGTTACTGGCTGACGGCGGGAGCCGGCTGCTCATCGACGGCAAGCTGACCTCGGGCGGAGCCGGCGGCTTCGCCACCGTCAACCCGGCCACCGAAGAGGTGCTCGGCGAGGCGGCCAATGCCGACGCCGCCGACATGGACCGCGCCATCGGTGCGGCGCGCCGGGCCTTCGACGAGACCGACTGGTCGACCAACACCGAACTGCGGGTGCGGTGTGTTCGCCAGCTGCGCGACGCGATGCGTGAGCATGTCGAGGAGCTGCGGGAGCTGACCATCGCCGACGTGGGGGCACCGCGGATGCTGACGGCCGGCGCGCAGTTGGAAGGGCCGATCACCGACCTCGGTTTCGCCGCCGACACCGCCGAGAGCTACGCGTGGACACAAGATCTCGGACAGGCCTCCCCGCTGGGCATCCCGACGCGGCGCACGGTGGTACGCGAGGCGGTCGGCGTGGTGGGCGCCATCACCCCGTGGAACTTCCCGCACCAGATCAACCTGGCCAAGTTGGGCCCCGCGCTGGCCGCCGGCAACACCGTCGTCCTCAAGCCCGCACCCGACACCCCGTGGGTGGCCGCGGTACTGGGAGAGCTGATCGCCGCGAACACCGACATCCCCCCGGGCGTGGTCAACATCGTCACCTCGACCGACCACGCGCTGGGTGCCATGTTGGCCAAAGACCCACGGGTGGACATGGTTTCCTTCACCGGCTCCACGGCCACCGGGCGCAGCGTGATGGCCGATGCCGCTGCCACCATCAAGAAGGTGTTCCTGGAGTTGGGCGGCAAGTCCGCCTTCCTGGTGCTCGACGACGCCGACCTGGCTGCGGCCTGCTCGGTGGCCGCATTCTCGGTCTGTCTGCACGCCGGGCAGGGCTGTGCCATCACCACCCGCTTGGTGGTGCCGCGGGCCCGCTACGACGAGGCGGTCGCCATCGCTGCCCGCACGATGGGCTCGATCAAACCCGGCGACCCGTCCAAGCCCGGGACCGTCTGCGGCCCGCTGATCTCGGCGCGCCAGCGCGACCGGGTGCAGAGTTACCTGGACCTGGCCATCGCCGAGGGCGGTGAGTTCGCCTGCGGTGGCGGACGTCCGGCCGACCAGCCCGCCGGCTTCTTCATCGAGCCCACGGTGATCGCGGGGCTGACCAATGAGGCGCGGGTGGCCCGCGAGGAGATCTTCGGGCCCGTACTCACCGTGATCCCGCATGACGGCGACGACGACGCGGTCCGCATCGCCAACGACTCGCCCTATGGATTGTCCGGCACCGTCTACGGCACCGACCCCGAACGGGCGGCCGGGGTGGCGGCACGGTTGCGAGCCGGCACCGTCAACGTCAACGGCGGCGTCTGGTACTCCGCGGATGTGCCGTTCGGCGGATACAAGCAGTCCGGCAACGGCCGGGAGATGGGCGTGGCCGGGTTCGAGGAGTACCTGGAAATCAAAGCCATTGCCACAGCAGCGAACTAGCGACAAACACCGGATCGAGGGAGAACAACAGATGGGCCAATTCGACGACAAGGTGGCAATCGTCACCGGCTCCGGTGGCGGGATCGGGCAGGCCTACGCCCAGGCCCTGGCCGCCGGCGGTGCCGCGGTGGTGGTCGCCGACATCAACATCGACGGCGCGAAGACCGTGGCCGACCAGATCGTCGCCGACGGCGGCAAGGCGATCGCAGTGCCGGTCGATGTCTCCGACGTGGAGTCGGCCCAGGCGATGGCCGCTGCCGCCGTGGCGGAGTTCGGCGGGATCGACTACCTGGTCAACAACGCGGCGATCTTCGGGGGCATGAAGCTTGATGGCCTGTTGACCGTTCCCTGGGACTACTACGAGAAGTTCATGCGGGTCAATCTGGACGGTGCGCTGATCTGCACCCGGGCCGTCTACGAGCACATGACCCAGCGGGGCGGTGGCGCCATCGTCAACCAGTCCTCCACGGCGGCATGGGTTTACTCCAACTTCTACGGCCTGGCCAAGGTAGGCGTCAACGGTCTGACCCAGCAGCTGTCTCGCGAACTGGGCTGGCGCAACATCCGGATCAACGCGATCGCGCCGGGCCCGATCGACACCGAGGCCAACCGGGTCACCACCCCGCAGGCCATCGTCAAGCAGATGGTGCAGCAGCTTCCGCTGGCCCGCATGGGCACGCCGGAAGATCTGGTGCCGATGTGTCTATTCCTGCTGTCGGATCAGGCGTCGTGGATCACCGGACAGATCTTCAACGTCGACGGCGGACAGATCATCCGATCCTGATCGCCGAAGACGGACGCCGGGGCACACCCCCGGCCGCACCGGCGCAGGTGACGAAGCGATGAGAAGGAGCCCGAACCAATGACGGCAACGGAAACACCCCGCCTGGGTTATATCGGGCTGGGGAACATGGGTGCGCCGATGGCCAAGCGGCTGGTCGAATGGCCCGGCGGTCTCACGGTATTCGACCTGCGCGCTGAGGCGATGGCGCCACTGGAGCAGGCCGGGGCCGGCGTCGCCGGAAGTATCGCCGAGCTGGGCGCGAACGCCGACATCATCAGCATCACGGTGCTCGACGATGCCCAGGTCCGCGAGGTGGTCGCCGAACTGGTGACCACGGCCAAGCCGGGGACCGTCATCGCGATTCACTCGACGATCGCCGACACCACGGCCGCCGAGTTGGCCGAAGAGCTGGCGCCGCAGGGCATTCACGTCATCGACGCACCGGTCAGCGGCGGTGCCGGGGCGGCCGAGAAGGGCCAACTGGCCACCATGGTCGGTGCCGAGCGGGCGGTCTACGAACAGATCAAGCCGGCGTTCAAGCAGTGGGCGTCATTGGTGATCCACGCCGGGCAGCCCGGTGCCGGAACCCGGATGAAGCTGGCGCGCAACATGTTGACGTTCACCGCCTACGCGGCGGCCGGTGAAGCCATGAAGTTGGCCGAGGCGGCGGGGCTCGATCTGCAGGCCTTGGGCCGGGTGGTGCGGCACACCGATGCCCTCACCAGTGGTCCCGGCGCCATCATGCTGCTGGATTCCACCGCCCCACTGGCCCAGGACCATTTCCTGCGCGACGCCTTCACCCACACCCGCGAGCTCGGGGAGAAGGACCTGCGCCTCGCACTGGGACTGGGGCAGGCCAACGGGGTCGACCTCCCGCTCGCCCAGGTGGCATTGACCGAACTCGCGGCCGGCCTGGGCGTGCCGCACGCCGAGGATTAGGAGAGATCTGATGGACGAACTGCGCCGTACCGGGCTGGCCAAGATGAACGAGGTCTACGCCTGGGACATGCCCGACATGCCGGGCGAGTACTTCGCGCTCACCGCCGATCACCTGTTCGGCCGAATCTGGAGCCGCCCGGGGCTTTCCATGCGCGACAAGCGGTTGATGACGCTGACCGTGGTCACCTCGGTCGGCGACAAGGATCTGGCGGAGATCCAGGTCAACGCGGCCCTGCACAACGGCGAGCTCACTGAGGACGAGCTGCGGGAGATGGCGATCTTCATCACCCACTACGTGGGTTTCCCGCGGGGTTCGGTGCTCAACGCCGTGGTCGAGAAGGTGATCGCCAAGCGCAACAAGGCTGCCGCCGAAGGCAAGGGCGAAGACAAGAAGGCCAACGTCGCGGCTGTGCTGGACAAGCAGCAGGGCAAGTGACGCAGCCGGCCACGCCGGACCTGCTCGCCGGCCGGGGAGCCGTCGTCGTCGGCGGCAGCCGCGGCATCGGCCAAGCGGTGGCGCGCCTGCTGGCGGCGTGCGGTGCCGGAGTGGTGGTGAACGGCCGGGACCCGGACGCGGTAGCCGAGACGGTGGGCGCGATCACCGGTTCGGGTGGGCGCGCGGTCGGTGTCTCTGGCGCCGCCCATGTCGAGGCGACCGCCGTGGCGCTGGTGCAGGCCTGCCGCGAGGAATACCGCAGCGTGGACGTGCTGATCAACTGTGCCGGCGTCGCCGAACCAGCCGGCTCATCGATCCTGTCGGTGTCCACCGCGCAATTTCAGGATCTGCTCGACGCCCATCTGGGCACCGTCTTTCAGACCTGCCGGGCCGCCGCGCCGATCATGGCTGAGCAGCGCAGCGGCTCGATCGTCAACAGCGGTTCGGTGGCGTTCCTGGGTGATTACGGCGGTACGGGATATCCGGCCGGCAAGGGTGCGATCAACGGGCTGACCGTGGCCGTGGCCGCCGAGCTCGCGCAGTACGGGGTGCGGGCGAACGTCGTGTGCCCCGGTGCCAAGACGCGATTGTCCACCGGTGAGGACTACGAGCAGCACATCCGCGATCTGCACGCCCGCGGGCTGCTCGACGAGATCAGCATGCGGGCGTCGCTGGATCCGGCTCCCGCCGACTATGTCGCGCCGTTGTATGCCTACCTGGCCAGCGACCGGGCGGCCGGCGTGACCGGGTCGGTCTTTCTGGCATCGGGTGGTTTCGTGGGCCGTTTCGAGCGGCCGGTTCCCAGGGTTCTGGGGTACCGCGACCACCAGAGCTGTGCGCCGTGGTCCTTCGACGATTTGCACGCGATGGTGGCGAAGGGCTGACCGGTCCGGACGGTGGTCCACGGCATCGGTGCCGTTTTTTCCTACGTCTGTCCTCTGGTTACAGGCAGATGCGGGCCAGCCATGCGACGAGGGCGCCGAACCGAGCGCGCGTCCACCCCCAGCCGGGCGGCGCGGCGAGCATCGCGCTGAGAGTCGGGTGTGGGGTCTGCTCTTCGTGGTAATGGGCGCGAGGGAAAGACGATAAAAGTCGGGGTGGCGGCTCTCGGCTTACATCTTCGCTGGACCGCTGCGGATCAGATGCTAAATAAGTGGAGAAAAGTACCCAGTCAAATGCCTGTTGCTGGGCTCGTTTGGGGACTACCGTGGTCCTGGGCAAGAATTATCGACGCGAGATTGCGCCAGCTCTTAGCGAAAAACCACCATTCGGTTAGTAACCCTATGAGTAATTTCACTTCATCTGTCTTCTGTGATGGACATCATCACCCAAGTGAACCCGACCTGGCGGTTTAGGCGATCTTCATTCTCATTTAGTCCACATCGGAAAACTTCTCTCCAGTTTCGATTGGCGGCCATAACGGCGCTTAGGTAGCTTCCGTCTTCGCGGAAGCGCCGCACCCTCGTTGAGGACACGCCAATCCAGGAGCAGGGCAGACGTGGCTCGTCAGTGCAACAGCAAAGTTGTTCGTTCGTCGGGTGGGCGTTCGGTGGGTCGTGCTGTGGTGGGGGCCGGTAGTGCGGTTGCCGCGTTTTTAGCGGTGGGGTTGTCGCCGGCGCCGACGGCGGGGGCGGATTTCGAGGATCTGCTGGATCCGGTGGTGTGGGCGGGGTGGTTTGAGGGGCCGGGGCCGGCTGAGGCGTCGGTGGACACGGGTTTGTGGGCGGGGTTCGGTGATGCGGGCTCGGCGGACGCCGCGGAGTTCTTCTATGGGGTGTTCGAGCAGTTCGACCTGGCGGTGGCGTCGTTCTACCACGAGCAGTTGTATCTGCCCCTCTACAACTTGTCGCAGGACTTCATCGCTGGTAACCAGCCGTTTTTGGAGTTGATCAACCAGCCGTTCGTTGACCTGTTCGGGCGGGAGCTGATCGGTAACGGCCTAGATGGCTTCGCCGGGGCTAACGAGTCGTTGTTGGGCGGGTCGGGGTGGTTCGGCGATCTCGGTGACGGCGGGTTCTTGTTCGGCGATGGGGGCGCCGGTGTTGCGGGGGTGGCCGGGCTCAACGGTGGTGCCGGCGGTGCCGGTGGGGATGCGGGCATGTTCGGCAATGGCGGGGTCGGTGGTGTCGGAGCTGACGGTGGTGACGGGGGTGCCGGTGGTTTAGGGGGTTGGCTGTTTGGTGACGGGGGCGCCGGCGGCGCCGGTGGGGCGTCGCTGGATGCGGCGGTGGCCGGCGGTAACGGGGGTGCCGGCGGCGATGTGGTGAGCCTGTTCGGGTTTGGTGGTGCCGGAGGTGCCGGCGGTGCCGGTGCTGCGGGGGCGGCAGGTGCCGCCGGTGTTGACGGGGTGCTGGCAGCGCTGGAGGGCGCGGCCGGTGGTGATGGTCTGATCGGTGGGCTCGGCGGCAATGGTGGTGCCGGCGGGGCAGCCGGGTTTGTGCTGGGCATCGGCGGCGTGGGCGGTGCTGGTGGGGCCGGCGGCGCCGGGGGTGCCGGCGGTGCCGGGGGTGCCGGGGCGGTCAGTGTCGATGACTTTGGGGG
>NZ_LQOT01000012.1 GCF_002101585.1 Mycolicibacter engbaekii
CCGCGGCACTGACCGCCTGAACCATCACAACGAAGAATCACACGACGACGTCGTACACCACGTCAAAGGACTTGACCCCTCCAGTAGCCCAGTCACGCTCCGCAGCACTTCAAGGTCTTTACGCGCAGGCATCGTGAACTATCTCCCTCCGGGGACAACACTCAAGTGCACCTTGCGGTAACGGCGCCAGACTAGCATCCTGATTAGTAAATCATCTACCTCAAAGGTAGACCGGAGTCCGCAAAGACACCTCCTGCGACAGCTGGGGCGCTGACGAACTCCCGCGACCGGTCGACCGAACCGAAGTCGACAAACCAGTTGGGCTGGGTTTGATTTGCGGCAGCGGCTCAGCACCTGTGCCAACCCGATCGGCCATCGGAGCACCCCGGCCCCACGTCTGGACCAAGAACGCCAACCAGTCTTCGCCAGCATCGGGAACTACTGCACCCGAATTAATGCCTCACGACACTCGTCGGGATGCGCCGAACCTTGGCGCAGATGCTGTTCCCTAAGCGGCGTCCACACACCCGCAAGCAAAAGCACAGATACTGGATCGCCCTCTTCGCTGACATCGGCGCCGTCGATAATGGCCGGGTGGGTTCCATCGATGAGCGCCAAGAAGACCGCCGAGTGGGCACCTCCCGGCATCTGACACTGATCGCCCGGCTCAACACCTCCGCTGTCGACGCCCGCCGTGGAGTCGTCCGACTGCACCCTGAAGCCGTTGCCGCCCTGGGTATCAGGGAGTGGGACGCGGTCTCTTTGACCGGTTCTCGCACCACCTCGGCGGTGGCGGGGCTCACCGGCCCGGACGCTCCGGCCGGGGTGGCGCTGCTCGACGACGTGACGCTGTCCAACGCCGGCCTGCGTGACGGCACCGAGGTGGTGGTGGCCGCGGTGACCGTCTACGGCGCCCGGTCGGTGACGCTGAGCGGGTCTGCCCTGGCATCCCAGACGTTGTCGCCGACCACGCTGCGCCAAGCGCTGCTGGGCAAGGTGATGACGGTCGGCGACGCGGTCTCGCTCCTGCCCCGCGATCTGGGGCCCGGCACCTCGACGTCGGCGGCCACCTCCGCCCTGGCCTCGGCGGTGGGAATCAGCTGGACGTCGGAGTTGCTGACGATCACGGGGGTGGACCCGGCGGGGCCGGTCAGCGTGCAGCCCAACTCGCTGGTCACCTTCGGCGCCGGGCCCAGTGCCCCGGCGGCGACTGTCGCCGCACCGGCCGCACCGGCCCGGATCGCCATCGACGAACTCAAGGGCTGCGAAGCCCAGGCGGCAAAGCTCGCCGAATGGCTCAAACTCGCGCTCGACGAACCTGCGCTGCTCAAGGCCCTGCGCGCCGGAACGAATCTCGGGGTGCTGGTGTCGGGCCCGGCCGGCGTGGGCAAGACCACCATGGTCCGGGCGGTGTGCGAGGGCCGCCGGCTGATCGAGCTGGACGGCCCCGAGATCGGGGCGCTCGCCGCCGAGCAGCGGCTGGCCGCGGTGCGCTCCGCGGCGGCGCAGGTCTGCGACGGCGGTGGCGTGCTGCTGATCGCCGACGTCGACGCCCTGCTGCCCGAGCCGCCGGAGCCGGTGGCCACGCTGATCCTCGCCGAACTGCGTGCGGTGGTGGCCACCGAAGGGGTGGCGTTCATCGCGACCTCGGCGCTGCCTGACCATGCCGATCCTCGGTTGCGGGCGCCGGAGCTGTGCGACCGCGAGATCCGGCTGAGCCTGCCCGACGGCGCGACCCGCGCCGCGCTGTTGGCGACGCTGCTGATCGCGGTTCCCACCGCGGACCTGACGTTGAGCGAGATCGCGGATCGCACACCGGGTTTCGTGGCCGCAGATCTTGCCGCACTGGTCCGGGAGGCAGCCCTGCGGGCGGCGTCGCGAGCAAGCGATAACGACGAAGAACCGCAGCTGACCCAGCAGGACCTCCTCGGCGCGCTCAGCGTGATCCGCCCGCTGTCGCGGTCGGCGGCTGCCGAGGTTTCCGTGGGATCGGTCACCCTCGACGACGTCGGCGACATGGTCGCCACCAAGCAGGCCCTGACCGAGGCGATCCTGTGGCCGCTGCAGCACCCGGACACGTTCACCCGGCTCGGTGTCGACCCGCCGCGCGGGGTGCTGCTCTACGGACCGCCGGGGTGCGGCAAGACCTTTGTGATCCGGGCCTTGGCGGGCTCCGGCCGGGTCAGCGTGCATGCCGTCAAAGGCGCGGAGTTGATGGACAAGTGGGTGGGCAGCAGCGAGCGGGCGGTGCGTGAGCTGTTTCAGCGGGCCCGCGATTCGGCGCCGTCACTGGTGTTCCTCGACGAGATCGACGCCCTGGCACCGCGCCGCGGCCAGAGCTTCGACTCCGGGGTGACCGATCGGGTGGTAGCCGCGCTGCTCACCGAACTCGACGGTGTCGACCCGCTGCGCGACGTGGTGGTGGTCGGTGCCACCAACCGACCGGATCTGATCGACCCGGCTCTGACCCGACCGGGCCGGCTGGAGAAGCTGGTGTTCGTCGAGCCGCCGGATGCCGACGCCCGGCGCCAGATTCTGCGGGTGGCCGGAAAATCCGTTCCGCTGCACGCCGATGTCGACCTCGACACGCTGGCTGCGGACCTGGACGGTTACAGCGCCGCGGACTGCGTGGCGCTGCTGCGCGAAGCGGCCCTGACCGCGATGCGGCGCAACATCGACGCCGCCGACGTCACCCCCGAGGACGTCGCCGCTGCACGCGAAACGGTGCGTCCGTCACTGGATCCCGCTCAGGTCGAGGCGTTGCGGTCCTTCGCCGACAACCGTTGACGCCGCTGTTAAGCCAGCGGCGAGCCGACCCGGTGCAAGGTGCCTTCGGGGTCGATGTAGGCGAATTCCCGGAGCTGGTAGTCGGTGTCGGCGGGTTCGGTGAAGCGCCCCGGCACTCCCGACGAAGTCCATTGGGCATAGAGCGCATCGGCATCGTCGACGTAGAAGTACACGCTGGCGGCGGTGCGCTGCGGGTCGTGCTCGGCCCACTCGGATAAGTGCAGCGAAACGCGGCCGCGATCCACGAACCCGTACCGAGCCGGGCCGCTGTAGGACAGCGCGGTAAAGCCCAGCCGGCGGTAGCGTTCGAGCGCTGCACCGAGGTCTCGAACTGGAACGACCGGTGCGACCGAGGTGAATGCGATGTCGGTCATGGCGCCAGCGTACGTCCGGCAGACTCTCCGGGCGGCCGAAGGCTAGTGGACCGGGTCGAATTCGATGTGCAACTCGGTCAGTCCGCGTAGCAGGAAGGTGGGCTCGTAGGAGTAGCGCCGCCGGTCGGCCGGTCCGTGCTGGGTCTCGCTGATTCTGATGTCGCGCATCCGGTCCAGCATCCGCGTAATGGTGATGCGGCCTTCGACCCGGGCCAGCGGAGCTCCGGCGCAGGTGTGGATTCCGCGACCGAAGGCAAGGTGCTCACGCACATTCTTACGGTCCAGGCGGAACTGGTCGGGGTTGTCGAACTTGCGCGGGTCCCGGTTCGCCGCGCCCAGGCAGAGCATCAGCACGGTTCCGGCTTTGATCGGCACCCCGCCCAAAGTGGTGGTCTTGCGGGCCAGCCGGAAGTCGATCTTGGTGGGGCTCTGGATGCGCAGCGCTTCTTCGATGAAGGCGGGAATCAGGGCGGGATTGTCGCGCAAGGTCTGCTGGAGATCGGGCCGGTCACCCAGGGTTTGCACTGCGGCGCCGAGCAACTTGGTGACGGTCTCCTGGCCGGCCGCGAACAGGAAGGTGGCGGGACGCACCACTTCCAGCAGGTCCGGCGTGGCGCCGTCCGGGTAGGTGGCGGCCGCCAGACCGCTCAGCACGTCGCCACGGGGCCGGCGGCGCCGCTCGGCGAGGTAGCCGCTGAACTTCTCGTCGAGGTACTGCAAGGGGTTGAGGCCCACCGGAGTTCCGTCGAGGGATCCGACATGCTGTCCCGGCCGGTACCCCGCGCCCAGCGCACTGCGAAACTCGGCGCGATCCTCCTCGGGAACCCCCAGAAGGTCGGTGATGGCAAGGGTGGCATACGGTTTGGCGTAGTCGAAGAGAAATTCACAGCGCCCGTTGTCGATGAACTCGCCGAGTTGAGTGTCGGTCAGTTGCCAGATGAACTCTTCGTTCTCCCGCAGGCGTTTTGGGGTGAGCAGCCCACTCAGCAGCGAACGGGCCCGGGTGTGGGCGGGCGGATCCATGACCACCATGTGCTCGAATATCGGGAATTCGTGGCGGTGCGCCTCGATCTGGGCGGTGATGTCGTCACCCTCGGGCTCGAACGGCAGCGGGGGAAACGGCCCGCCGATGGCGTTGACCGCCGAGAACGAGTCGTGGTCTTTGAAAGCGGCGAGCACCTCGTCGTAGCCGGTGACGGCGACGACGCCGTGGTGCGGCTCGGCGAACACGGGCCCGCATTCACGCAGGTATTCGTAGTAGGGGTAGGGGTCCTGCGTGACGGCCTGGTCGGAGAAGTAGTCCACCGCTGCGAGATCCGTCATCGCCCGCCCTTCGCCCGTGTCACGCTCTCGTCACGCTGATCGATCGATCAAATTGCTACAATGCGTCATGCCTACCACGCGCGGCGCCGGACGGTCAAGCATTCCGCATCCCGGGCTGGCGTGAATGACCGCCACCCGCAAGGCCAAATCGACCGACAACGCCGCCCGTCGCCGCTTGATCGAGGCGACGGCGAGACTGATGCGCGAAGAGGGCTACGCCGCGGCGACGTCGCGCCGGGTCGCGGCCGAGGCCGGGGTGAAGCAGGCCCTGGTCTACTACTACTTCCCCACCATGGACGACCTTTTCGTGGAGGTTCTGCGGGCCGGCGCAGACGCCGCCCTGGAGCGGATGCGCGCCGCCCTGACCGCCGACGATCCGCTTCGCGCCCTATGGGAGATCAACAGCGATGATCGCGTGACCAGCCTCAATACCGAGTTCATGGCGCTGGCCAACCACCGCAAGGCCATCGGGGCCGAGCTCAAGGCATACGCGGAGAGGGTGCGGGACATCGAGACCGCGGCGGTGACGGTGGCGTTGCGCGCCCATGACGTCGACCTGCAGCTCTACCCTCCCGTCGCGGTCTCGATGCTGATCGCCCAGACCGCCCGCAGTTTGTGCAATGAAAGCGGCGTCGGCGTCACCCGGGGCCACGACGAATTGCGCGCGCTGGTCGATCATCTGCTGGACAGGCTGACCCCGCCCCCTGCCACCGCCTGAGAGCCGCCCCGGCGCCGACCGTTGACAACACCACCCCGCCGGTGTCACCGTTGCGCATACTGCTGATCGATCGACCAATATCGCGGAGGCGGAGACATGAGCGCAAGAGTGGCGGGCAAGGTCGCCTTCATCACCGGTGCGGCGCGCGGTCAGGGCCGCAGTCACGCCGAACGGCTCGCTCAGGAGGGCGCGGACATCATCGCCGTCGACATCTGCGGCCCCATCAGCGCCAACAGCCCGATAGCGCCGGCGACGGCCGACGATCTTGCCCAGACCGTTGATCTGGTCAAGGGTTTGGGCCGGCGCATCGTGGCCGCCGAGGTCGATGTGCGCGACTTCGGCGCGTTGCAGGCCGCACTCGACAGCGGGGTGGAGCAGCTGGGCCGGCTCGACATCGTCGTCGCCAACGCCGGGATCGGCAATGGCGGACAGACGTTGGACAAGACCTCTGAAACCGACTGGACAGACATGATCGACGTCAATCTGTCCGGTGTGTGGAAGACGGTGAAAGCCGCGGTGCCACATTTGCTTTCGGGCGGCAGGGGTGGATCGATCGTCCTGACCAGCTCGGTGGGCGGCCTCAAGGCCTATCCCCACACCGGCCACTACATCGCCGCCAAGCACGGCGTGGTCGGCTTGATGCGCAGCTTCGCCGTCGAGCTGGGCCAGCACGGTATCCGGGTCAACTCGGTGCATCCCACCAACGTGAACACCCCGATGTTCATGAACGACGCAACGATGAAACTGTTCCGTCCGGACCTGGCCGATCCCGGTCCTGACGACCTCAAGGCCATCGCGCAGGTCATGCATACGCTGCCCGTCGGCTGGGTCGAACCGGTCGACATCAGCAACGCAGTGCTGTTTCTGGCGTCCGAGGAGGCGCGCTACATCACCGGGCTGACCCTCACTGTCGACGCCGGCAGCATGCTCAAGTAGGGCGCCGGCCACCCGACCCACGCGGGTCAGCGCGGCATATCGAACTCGACCAGGGCCAATACGGTCGCAATCGCCTCGTAAAGCGCCGCCACCCGCTCCGGCAGCGCCGGCGCCGCCAGCACCGCGTAGCGGTCGGCCTCCCCCATCGGGACCCGGCAGGCCAGCGAATACAGCCGTTGCTCCGGATCCAGCGAACGCAGGCGCTGCACGTCCGCGAGACTGCCTCGAGCCGGCCCACCCGGATACCGGCCGGTCTGTGCCATCCGCCGGTGCAGCGCGTCGATGCGGTCTTCGAGCGCGCCGAACTGCTCTTCGGCCAACGGTTCGGACGGCTCGTCGGGCCACATCTCGACCACGGCCCGGGGGTAGGGGTCGTCGACAAGCCAGTCGCGCACCCGGATTCGCTGCCCGATCAGGCAGCGCAGCGCATAACGGCCGGCCCCCAGCTCGGTGCACCGCGTGATGGTGGCCATGGTGCCGACATCGTTGCGCTGCTCGCCTCCGCCCACCTCACGGCCACGGGCGATCAGCACCACCCCGAAGCGGGGATCGCCGCTGCGCATCAGATCGCCGACCAGCGCGGTGTAGCGCAGCTCGAAGATCCGCAACGACAGTTCCTCGCCGGGCAGCAGCACCCACTCCAGCGGGAACATCGGCAGCTGCATCACGCGCTGTCGAGCTCGGCCACCAGCGCGTCGACCACGGCCCGCAGATCGCCGTCGTGCTCCTCGGCGACCCGGCGCTGCCGCTGATATGACGCGCCCGTGCGGTAGATATCGGCGACAGCGGCCAACTCATCGGCGCAGTGCAGCCGCGCCGCGACCGGCTCCAATCGGTTGAGCAGCTCGTCGAGGTCCTCGGTGACCAACCGCTCGTTGCTGTCGGCATCGAGGATGATCTCCGCGTCCAGCCCGTAGCGGGCCGCGCGCCACTTGTTCTCCTGCACGTGCCAGGGCGGCATGGTGGGTAGGGCTTCGTCAGCCTCCAGGCGCCGGTCCAGGTCGACGATCAGGCAGTGCGTCAACGCCACCAGTGCGCCCAGCTCGCGCAGGTTGGACACGCCGTCGCACACACGCACCTCGATGGTGCCCAGATGTGGCGAGGGGCGGATGTCCCAGCGGATCTCGTTGGTGTGATCGATGATCCCGGTCTTCTTCTGGTCGTAGACGAAACCCTCGAACTCCGCCCAGGTCTGAAACTGAAACGGCAGACCGGCGGTGGGCAACTGCTGGAACATCATCGCGCGGTTGCTGGCGTAGCCGGTGTCGTGACCGTCCCACCACGGCGACGACGCCGACAACGCCAGCAGGTGCGGGTAGTGCTGCAGCAAGGAAGTGATGATCGGCATCACCTTGTAGGCCGAGGAGATCCCGACGTGGACGTGCACGCCCCAGATCAGCATCTGCCGGCCCCACCACTGCGTGCGCTTGATCAGCTCGGCGTAGCGCGGCGCATCGGTCAGCTTCTGCGCCGACCATCGGGCGAACGGATGGGTGCCGGCACCGAAGAGCTCCATCCCCCGGCCCTGCACGATGGGCCGGGCCGTCGCCAGCGTCTGGCGCAGGTCCTCGATGGCCTCACCGGTGCTGTCGCAGATGCCCGTCACGAGCTCGACGGTGTTGCGCAGCAATTCCTTGTGCACCCGCGGGTTCTCGCCCAGTTCGGACAAGACCGCGCTGGCTTCGTTGCTCAGGTCGCGGGTCTGAGCGTCGACCAGGGCCAGTTCCCATTCCACGCCGATGGTGGGCCGGGGGCTGCGGGCAAACTCAATTCGGGCTTGCGACCTCGCAGAAGCCCTGTTGACCGGCTGGCTATCCGGTGCCGATGACACCACACGCAATCCGCTTTCCGGCATCCCCGGTGGTCAGCGTGGTCTGGTCCGGGCCCGGCGTGCCGTTGACCTGGGTGTAGCGGTCCGCGGGGATGTTGGCGAAGTTGTCGTCGTCGGCGTGGATGACGATCGCGGTTCCGTCCCCGGCCAGCAGGTCGGCCTTGGTGAACGCGTCGGTGGTGGTCACCAGCAGCCCGCTGCCGTCGGAGCGCACCTGCAGCGAGGTCAGATCCCCGCTCTGCGGGTGCTCGTTGTGCCCGGGCGCCTGGAAGTGCCCGCCGGCCGAGAGGAAGCTGCCCGGCGCCCCACCGGTGGGGGCCACCGAATCGGCTTCGCACTTGCCGACGGCGTGGATGTGCAGGCCGTGGAAACCGGGGGTCAGCACCCCGGCGCTGGTGGTCCGCACGGTCACGGTGGCGAACTCCTTGCCACCGGCCTTGCTGAACTCGAACGTTGCGGTGGCGACCTGGCCGCCATCGGGGGTGTTCAGGTGCGCGACGAGGTTGTCCGCGCCGGCCGTGGCACCGGGCTCCGCCGGTTCGGCCGACGGCGCCGCCGAGCCGGTCCAGATGGCCGGAGTGGTGCCGGGCACGTCGGAAGGCACCTCGTTGGGGGGACTGCACGCCGCCAGCAGTACAACCGGGGTGGCGAAAACGACGGCGGCGAGAGCTCTGCGGTGACCTGTGACCATGCGAGGAGCTTAACCCGCGACTACCACGATGACGCCCGGTGGCTGCTCCGCCACGTCCGGGATGCGTGGCTCGACAGCGGCTCCCAGCACTTCGCCCACCGAATGGGCCGCATCCTGCTCACCTTCGGCGTCACCGAAGTAGACGGTGGTCTGGTTGACCTCGGGCAGTTCGAGGTTGCCGATCTCCGTCACGTTCCAGCCGACTTCACGCAGCCGCTCAGCCGTTTGGCCGGCCAGGCCGGGCTGCTCGGAGATGTTGAAGACCCGCACGTCGGCCCGGTGGACGGGATGTTCCGGCTTGGCCGGCTCCGAGACGGTGGTGACCGGTTGCGCCGTCGGGGGCTGGGCGGTGTCGTCGTCGGTTCCCGACGATCCGAGTGCCTGGAATCCCACCAGCAAAAAGACGGTGCCCAAGAACAGCAGCACCATCACCATCGCCCGGAGCGGAAGGCGGGAGGAGTCGGGAACGTGGTCGTTCATTGCGCCCACTGTATCCAGAAGCGGGCCATAACCTATAAACGCCCAGCAATCAAGGTGGTCGCGCGATCAGGTGATGTCGAAACCGAGGCGGCGCGCGGCACGCGCCTTCTGACGGCTGGAGCGCAGCCGGCGCAGGCGTTTGACCAGCATCGGGTCGGCGGCCAGCGCCTCAGGCCGATCGACAAGCGCGTTGAGGACTTGGTAATAGCGCGTGGCCGACAACGCGAAGCGCTCCTTGATGGCTTCCTCTTTGGCGCCCGCGTACTTCCACCAGTCTCGTTCGAAGGCCAGGATGTCGTGTTCGCGACGGCTCAGACCGTCGGTGGGTTCCGAATCGTCCCCTGATCGATTCGTCTGCGCCATGGCGCCGTCCATATCGTTTCCTGGACCCTTCCGGAAGGTTCTCTCGCTGCAACGTTCGCTGAATTTCGGCGGCGTGCTCTGAGCGAATATTGAAACACGGCAAGCCGTGTTGAACGGGGAGCCCGCTTGGCGAGTCGCCGTGGCCGCTGCAGTTGGCCGGCGGTGGGCACCTAAGATTTGCGGTCATGGCCGTCCTACCCATCCGCATTGTGGGCGATCCCGTCCTGCACACCCCCACCAGTCCGGTGCCCGTCGCCGACGACGGCTCGCTGCCGGCCGACTTGGGCGACTTGATCACCACAATGTTCGAGACCATGGACGCCGCGAACGGTGTGGGCTTGGCGGCCAATCAGATCGGCGTGGGCCTGCGGCTCTTCGTCTACGACTGCGCCGACGACCGACGGTCGACCACGCGGCGCCGCGGCGTGGTCATCAACCCGGTGCTGGAGACCTCGGAGCGGCCCGAGACCATGCCCGACCCCGACGAGGACGACGAAGGCTGCCTGTCGGTTCCCGGCGAATCGTTTCCGACCGGCCGAGCCGAATGGGCGCGCGTCACGGGCCTGGACGGTGACGGCAACCCGGTCACCCTGGAGGGCACCGGGTTGTTCGCCCGGATGTTGCAGCACGAGACCGGCCACCTCGACGGGCTGCTCTACCTTGACATGCTGGTAGGACGGTACGCCCGCGCCGCGAAGCGGACGGTCAAGGCCAACGGCTGGGGTGTCGCCGGCCTGTCGTGGATGCCGGGCGACGTGCCCGATCCGTTCGGTCACTGATTGAGCCGGTGATGAGCCCGCCGCCCGAACTGCCCGCAGTCGGAACGCGGGTGAGCCTGCGTTATCTGCGGCCACCCGGTTCGCACCCCCCGATGGGTGACGTGATCGGGCATCTGGAGCAGACCGGGCCGCTGGTGCGGGTTCGCTCGGCCGACGGCGTGCTCCACGACTGCCGGCACGCCGACGTGCTGTACGTGCGGCGGCTGACCGACCGGCCGGTGAAGAACTCGGCGATCCGCTCCGTCGAGCACGCCGCCGCGCTGGCGTGGCCGGGCAGCGAACACCAATGGCTCGACGGCTGGCTGCTGCGGGCCGGGCCAGGCGCCGGCCTGGCCGCCAATTCGGCGGTGCCACTCGATATGTTCGCCCACCTGAACACCGCCGCAGCGATCATCGACTGGTACGCCCAGCGGGGCCTGCCGCCCTACCTGGCGGTGCCGGAGCGGTTGCTCCGGTTGTCGCCGGACCTTCCGGCCCGGCATGAGACCCGCACCATGGTGGGCGACATCGCGACCGCGACGGCCCCGGACGGTGTGGTGCTGGCCGCCGAGCCCGGCACCGACTGGCTCGCGGTCTACCGGGCCGGCGACGTGGCGGCTCCGCTGGAGGTGCTGACCGCGGTGGCCGGCGGCGAGGTGGTCTTCGCCACGATCCCGGGGGTGGCGGTCGGGCGGGGCGCGGTCACCGACGGACCAGATGGAACGCGCTGGCTGGGGCTGACAGCGCTGCGGGTGACCGCGGACCGGCGCCGGCAGGGCCACGGCCGCGCAGTCTGCGACGCATTGCGGTCCTGGGGGGCCGAACGTGGCGCCACCCGCGGTTACGTCCAGGTGCCCAGCTCCGACGCCCGCGCGTTCACGTTCTTCGAGGCGGCGGGGTTCGCCGGCCAGCACCGCACCCGCTACATCGACGCCCGCACCGCGCGGCCCTGACCCGGCGCCCGCGTTCTAGGGTGGCTGCGTGACTGCGCTGCGACTGGCCACCTGGAACGTCAACTCCATCCGCACCCGCGTGGACCGGGTGACCGATTGGCTGGCCCGCGCCGAGGTCGACGTGCTGGCCATGCAGGAGACCAAGTGCACTGACGCGCAGTTTCCGGCGCTGCCGTTCCACCAACTGGGCTACGAGGTGGCCCATGTCGGCACCAACCAGTGGAATGGGGTGGCGATCGCCTCGCGGGTCGGTCTGGACGACGTCGAAATCGGGTTCCCCGGCCAACCGGCGTGGGGCAAGGCCGACGCCGACCCGGCCGTGGAGGCGCGGGCGCTGGGCGCCACCTGCGGCGGAGTGCGGGTGTGGAGCCTCTATGTCCCCAACGGCCGCACCCTGACCGACCCGCACTACGCCTACAAACTGGATTGGCTTGCCGCGCTGCGGGACACCGCGGCGGGCTGGCTGCGCGACGATCCGTCGGCGCCGATCGCACTGACAGGTGACTGGAACATCGCGCCGCAGGACGACGACGTCTGGAGCATGGAGTTCTTCGAGGGAGCGACACACGTCTCCGAACCGGAGCGCAAGGCGTTCCAGGCGATCACCGACGCGCAGTTCCTGGACGTGGTGCGACCCTTCACGCCGGGACCCGGTGTCTACACCTACTGGGATTACACCCAGCTGCGGTTCCCGAAGAAGCAGGGCATGCGCATCGATTTCATTCTGGGCTCACCGGCGCTGGCGACGCGAGTCACGCACGCCGAGATCGTCCGCGAGGAACGCAAAGGCAAATCACCGAGCGACCACGCCCCCGTGCTGGTGGACATCCGGCGGGATTGAGCGGGCGCGGTTCTATGAATTCCGTGTGGATTTCGGCCTGATGCCCGAATCACGCATAGGATAGGCGGATTAACCAATTTGCTCATTCGAAGGGCAGGGAATTCCCATGAACGCCGTCGCAGGGACGGTACAAAAGGTGGCCGGAGCGGCGAACCGCGCGGTCACCATGACCACTGAGGCTGCCGGAGCGATCGGCGGAGCCGCAATCAACGGGGCGATCGGCGGTGTGAAGGGGGCGGCCAGCGGTGTGCAGCAGGGGCTGCGGTCCGGCAGCCACTCGACCGCCGCGGCGGGACTGACCTTGGGCGCGCTCGGTGTGGCCGGACTGGTCGAGTGGCCGGTGCTGGTGGCGGTGGGCGGCACCGCGCTGGTGCTCAGGCAACTGACCAACCGGTCGCATAACGGCCAGGCTCCGGCCGCGCCGGCGCGGTCGTTGAAGGTGGCGCAGGCGCCGAAGGCGGCGGAGAAGCCGGCGGCCAAGCCGACCGAGAAGCCCGCGGCCAAGCCGGCGGTGAAGTCCGTGGCCAAGCCGGCGGAGAAGTCGGCTGCCAAGCCAACCGGCGCGTCGACGAGGTCGCGCCGCAGCCCGGCTCCGAAGAAGACGGCGGCCCGGCAGACGCGTAGCGCTGCCGCCGGCAACCGCACTCGCACTCGCCACTAGACGGGTCCGAGTGAATTCAGGCCGCGCCGACAGGCGCTCTCTCCCGCTGCGTGCAGCAAACTTCGGTGCTCAACTCACATCGGCGCTGATCGACGCCTCGACTCAGACCGCCGGCCTGATCGGTGCTGTGGCGACCGGCCACGGCGCCGAGGTGCTGTCCCGGCGCTGCTTCCGCGGCGAGGGCCGGGCCTGGGTCGAGATCCGGGGCCTCGACGGTCCGGCTGGGGCCGAACTGGCGACAGCCGTCCTGGATGCGGCCCGCGCTCTGCCCGGTGTCGTCTCCGTCCGGTTGAACCAGCCCTTGTCGCGGCTGGTGGTCGGGCTCGAACCCGGTGGCATCGGCGTCGTCTCGATGAGTGAACTGTGCGAGACGGTCGCGGAGACCGAACGCCGATTCCGCCCGGCGAAAACCAGCGGGCAGGCCCCCGTCAGCCTGCCCGGCGACGGATTGACCCAAGCGCTGCGCGTCCTGACCGTCGGCGCCAACGTCGTCGGGCTGGGGGCGGCGACGGTGGGCCAGCTGCTGCGCCTGCCGGGCCTGCCCCTCGGCCTGGAGGCCGGGGTGGTGGTCATCGACTACCAGCCTCGGATGCGCCGGCTGCTGGAGGACCGGATCGGCAAACAGGCGACCGATGCCCTGCTGGCGCTGGCCAGCGCCGGCGTTCACACCCTCAACCAGGCGCCCACCGCGCTGGCGGTCGACCTGTCGGTGGAGGCGATGCGCGCCGGGGAGGAACGCGCGGAGGCACGGGCCTGGCGCCGCCGTGAACCGGCGCTCGCCGACCATGCCGAGCAGCCGGCGGTCAACGTCCCTGAGCGCCCGGCGCCGCGGCCCCCGGGGCCGGTGGAACGCCACCTGACGCGCAGTGCCTGGGCACAAGTCCTGGGAGCCGGCGTGATCGGCGCGGCGACCAGGAATCCCGATCTGGCCGGAACGGCCGCGGCGGTGACCGCGCCGAAGGCCACCCGCACTGCCCGCGAATCGTTCGCCGCGACCCTGGGCCGCGGTCTGGCCGATCAGCACGACACCGTGGTGCTGCGACCGGGCAGCCTGCGTGAGCTCGACCGCGTCGACACTGTGATCATCGACCCCCGGGTGCTGTGCGGTGAGGACCTGCGGGTGATGCACGTGCGCGGCGCCGACGACGACGAACTGCGCGCCGTGTGGGCGCAGGCGCAGGCGCGGCTGAGTGACCCCGACCTTGAGGCCGGATGGCATCCGATCGGCCCGCGCCCGGGCGTGGAGGCGTCGTTCCAGCCCGCGCTGCTGCCACTGGCATCGGCGTTGGTGACCGAGGCCCGCCGCGCCGACGTCGAGGTGGTGTCGGCAGAGGCCGAGGTGCTCGGCGAGCTGCGGCCGATCTTCGACGAGATCCGATCTTTGGACGGCGTGTCCATAGACCTGGCGCTGCTGGCCGCGGTAGAGGCCTACCAGGCCGACGGTCACGACGTCGCGGTGCTGTCCTCGGTGGCCGTGGAAGCTCTGGCGGCCGCTGACGTGGCGCTGGGCGTGGCGCCGGGCGGGGGCGCGCCGCCATGGTGTGCCGACGTGTTGCTGACCGACCTGGCTGCCGCCTGGCGTGTGCTGCACGCCTTGCCCGCCGCCCGCTCCGCCAGCAACCGTGGAGTCGAGATCTCCACGGGCGCAACGGCATTGGGTTCACTACTGCTGCTGCCCGGCGTGCGCGGCAGCGGGCCGGGGCCGGTGATCACCGGCGCGGCCGCGGGCGCAGTGTCGGGTTACTGGCTGGCCCGGCGTGCCGTGGACGCCGCAGTGCCGCGGCCGGCGCCGGCGCACGAATGGCATGCGATGTCGGTCGAGCAGGTCCGGGCGGCGCTGCCCGCACCGGAGGCACCGGAGCCGGCACAAAGCCATGCCCCGCCCGCCGCGGCAGCTGCACGCGCCGCCGTGGACTTGGCACGCCGCGGGGCGCAGAAGACCGCGCCGCCCCGGTTGCTGCGGCAGTTCGCCCAGGCCGTGCGCAGCGAACTGTCCGACCCGATCACCCCGGTGCTGGCGCTGGGGGCCGCGGCCAGCGCGGTGCTGGGCTCGCCCGTCGACGCGATTCTGGTCGGTTCGGTCCTGAGCGGCAATGCGATGCTGGCGGCCGCGCAGCGCCTCATCGCCGAGCGCCGGCTCAACGTCCTGCTGAACGAACAGGTGCCGCCGGCCCGCAAGGTGCTGCCCGATGGCAGCCATTGCGAGGTTCCGGCCGAGGAACTGCGCCTGGGCGACGTGATCGAAGTGCACGCCCACGAGGTGGTACCCGCCGACGGCCGGTTGATCGAGGCGATCGACCTGGAGGTCGACGAATCCTCGCTGACCGGCGAGTCGCTGACGGTGGTCAAGCAGGTCGAGGCGACGCCGGGGGCCGATTTGGCCGAGCGCGAATGCATGATCTACGCCGGGACCACCGTGGTGACTGGAACCGCGTTGGCGCTGGTGACCGCCGTCGGCGGCGACACGCACGGGCGGCGGGCGGCCGACCTGGTGGCCGGCGAACAGTCAGCGGTCGGACTGCAGCATCAACTGAGCCTGCTCACCAGGAAGGCGTGGCGGATCAGCCTGGCCGGCGGCGCCCTGGTGACCGGCCTGGGCACGGCCCGCCGGATCGGGCTGCGTCAGGCGGTGGCCAGCGGCATCGCCGTCAGCGTCGCAGCCATCCCCGAGGGGCTCCCCCTGGTGGCCACCCTGTCACAGCAGGCATCGGCCCGCCGGTTGACCAAAGCCGGGGTGCTGGTGCGCGTGCCGCGCTCGGTGGAGGCGCTCGGCCGGGTGGACGTGGTCTGCTTCGACAAGACCGGCACCTTGAGCCGGAACCGGTTGCGGGTGTCGCAGGTACACCCCGCGTCCGGTTTCAGCGACGAGGACGTGCTGCGGTTCGCGGCCAGCGCGGCTCCGGTGCCCAACGGAGCCCGCCAGGTGCACGCCACCGACACCGCCATCGTGGAGGGCGCCGCCAAGGCGGGCGTCGTCGTCGGCGCGTCCGAGGGGCCCGTCTCGCACCTGCCGTTCCGTTCCGGGCGCCCGTACTCGGCGTCGGTGCGGGGAACCGAACTGACCCTCAAGGGTGCGCCCGAGGTGGTGCTGGCCTGCACCGGGGCCGGTCCGGCGATCAAGAAGTCGGTCGCCGCTTTGGCGGCCGACGGCCTGCGGGTGATCGCGGTGGCCCGGCGTGAGCTGACCGCCGCCCAACGCAAGGCACTGGGCGAGGATCCCGAGCCCGAGGAGATCGCCGAATACTGCCGCGACGGACTGACCTTCGTCGGTCTGCTCGGACTGTCCGACACCCCGCGTGACGAGTCCGCCGAACTGCTCGCCGACCTGCGGCGCCGCAAGATCCCGGTGCGGCTCATCACCGGCGACCACCCGCTGACCGCCACCGCGATCGCCCGGGAAATGGGCCTGGAGGTGAACGACGATCAGGTGATCAGCGGGGCCCAGTGGGATGCGCTGTCCCGCAAAGGCCAGGAGCAGGCGGTCAACGAGCGAGTCGTGTTCGCCCGGATGTCTCCGGAGAACAAGGTGCAGATCGTCCAGACGCTGGAGCGCGCCGGCAAGGTGTCGGCGATGGTCGGCGACGGCGCCAACGACGCCGCGGCGATCCGGGCCGCCACCGTCGGGATCGCGGTGGTGGCACACGGCAGTGAGTCGGCCAGCACCGCCGCCGATGTGGTTCTGCTCGATGAGCGGATCGACACCCTGCTCGACGCACTGGACGAGGGCCGCGAGCTGTGGCAGCGGGTCCAGGCCGCGGTGGCCGTGCTGCTGGGCGGTAACGCCGGCGAGGTGGCGTTCGCAATCATCGGCAGTGCGCTCACCGGTCGCTCACCGCTCAACGCCCGCCAGCTGCTGCTGGTCAACATGCTGACCGACGCCCTTCCGGCTACCGCGCTGGCGGTCAGCTCGCTCAACGAGCAGGCCGCCGAAGGCGGGCACGGCCCCGACGAGCGCGCACTGTGGCGCACGGTGGCCGTGCGCGGGGTGACGACGGCGTCGGCCGCGGTGGCCGCGTGGGGACTGGCCTCGGTCACCGGGCGTCAGCAGCGGGCTTCCACGGTGGCGCTGGTCTCGCTGGTGGCCACCCAGTTGGGGCAGACGTTGCTGGACTCGCGCGATCCGCTGGTGGTGGCGACCGCGGTGGGCTCGCTCGGCGCGATGGGGACGCTGATCACCATCCCCGGTATCAGTCAGCTGCTGGGGTGTACCCCGATCGGCCCGTTGGGCTGGGCGCAGGCCCTGGGCACCGCGACGGTCGCCACCTTCGGGGCAGCCGTGGTGCCCCGGATGTTGTCGGGTGTGCAGGACACCGCCAGCAAGCCCCGGGAGTTCATCGTCCCGGGACCGCGGCAACCCGACCACCCGCAGCAATCTGCCAACGGTCAGGCCGCGCCGCGGCTGCGTCTTGTGCACAATGAGGACACTGACTCCCGCCGCGAGACGGTCGCGGCCCGATCATCCGGCGATACGTCGCCTCCAGGAGGTTCATGATGGCGGACAAGCCGCGGCGCAGCGCATCCCAGAGCGAGGCAGTTGCCCGTATTCGCGAGGCGGAGGGGTTCGCCGTCGACTTGCCGGTGATCGGCAAGGTGGCTGTGCCACGGCCGGAGCAGTTGGCCTACTACGGCGGGCTGGCCCTGCTGGCCGCTTTCGAGATCATCGACTGGCCGGTGGCCGCGGCGGTGGCTGCCGGCCACATCCTGGCCAGCAACCACCGCAGCGAGGTGCTCGAACAGATCGGCGAGGCCCTGGAAGAGGCCTGACGCCGCAGCCGACGCGTAGCGCGGCTCAGTCGTTGACCGTCAGCACCCCGACGCGCCACAGAAAGGCGTACATCTGGTGCAGCGGACCGCTGAGCAGCCGAGTGGTCACGTCGACCACCGGGTCCGATGCGGGCGCGGCGGGACGGCGGTCCAGCTTCTTGACCGTGCTGACAGCAGGCGAAGCCGGAGCCGTGATGTCGGTGTAAGCGATTGCAACCATGATGGCCTCCTAGTCGCGTAACGTCGCTACGCGCACAGCAGCAGGCCGGTTTGGGCTCAGCTGGAGGCGGTATGCGACCGTTCGGATGGGGACGGAACAGACGTCAGATATCGGCTCGGACTATCACCGGAACTCATTCGTCCCACACCTCCTCTCGGTCGCGGGCGCGCACCAGCGCGCCGGATTCACCGCATGCTCAGGGAGGCAGCTCCGACTACTGTCGGGAGACCGCACCCCTCTCGTCAGAGCTTCGGCACTGCACGGCGTGTCCTTTTCAGGAAGCCACTTGGGCTCAACCCTTAAGCCGGGAGGAGCTGTCCTGACCCGGGGCGTCTTTCGACGTTCGGGGTCAGTGGCCTGTGTCCGTGCAGACGCCTCACCTAACGAGGTGCTTGCAATGTCCATAGTGCACGACGCATCGGGCTCGGTCAACTCGACACCGGTGTGTCTCGGCACACCGTTGCCCAACCGACACAGCGGCGTTGCGCCGGCGGTATCCCGGCTGCCCCACCGGCCACTTTCGCGGGTGGGGCAGCGCCGTTTTCAGTCCCGCAGGGGCACCGGTTCAAGGGCGTAGCGACCGGGGGTCCGCAGCGATGCGAGCGCCCCGAGCAGCATCATCACCGCGGCGGCGGTGAAGACGACACCCAGCCCGGTGTGGACCGGTCCGGAGATCAGCTGCGGGAAGAAGCTCTGGCCGGTCAGGGTGGCGGCGTCCACGCCGGGCTGCCCCAGCGCTCCGGACGGCCCCAGCAGTTCGGCGATCGGGTTGTAGCCCAAAAACGCCGCGAACAGGCTGCCCACCGGCGGGGTACCGGCCACCTGTTCGGCAACACCTGCCGACACCCCCTGCTGCTGCAGCCCGGCGTCCAGGGCCGCCGGCAGCGTGTTGGCCAAGCCGATCACCATCAGCGAGAAGAAGATCCCGATCGACAGTGATGTGCCGGCGTTGAAGAACGTGGCCCGCACACCGGAGGCTGCGCCACGCTGCCCGGCCGGCACGCTGGACATGATGACGGCGCTGTTGGGCGCGGTGAAGATCCCGCCGCCCAGGCCGTTGAGGAACACCAGTGCCGCGAACACCCGGTAGTCGAAGTCCACCGGAAGCAGCACCAGCCCCACGAACGTCGCCATCATCAACACCATGCCGCCGACGGTGAACGGGCGGGCGCCACGGCGGTCCGCCAGCGAACCGGCCACCGGACCGGCCAGCAGGAACCCGATGGTCATCGGCAGCAGATAGATGCCCGACCACAACGGGGTCGACTCATAGCTGTAGCCGTGCAGCGGTAGCCAGATGCCCTGCAGCCAGATGATCAGCATGAACTGCAGACCGCCGCGCCCGATCGCCGACAACAGCCCGGCCGCGTTGGCCATGCCGAACGCCGGAACGGCGAACAGGCGTACGTCGAGCAGCGGCGCAGCAACCCGAAGTTCGATGAAGCAGAACAGCACCAACAGCGCCACGCCCAGTCCCAGCGCACCCAGCACGACGGGGCTCGTCCAACTGGTGGGCGAAGTTCCGTGCGGCTGAATGCTGTAGGTGATGGCCGTCAGCACCACCGTCAGCCCCAGTCCGAGCGTCACGGTGCCCGCCCAGTCCAGCTTCGCCCGCGCCTTCTCCCCGAGCTCGTGCAGGGATCGCATCGACCAGATGGTGCCCAGCACCCCGATCGGCACCCCCACCCAGAAGACGGCACGCCAGTCCCATTCGGAGAGGACGCCGCCGATCAGCAGACCGACGAAGGAGCCGGCGACCGCGGCGACCTGGTTGACCCCCAGGGCCATGCCGCGCTGATTGGCCGGGAACGCGTCGGTGATGATCGCCGACGACGACGCCATCAGCATCGCCCCGCCGACGCCCTGCACCACCCGCCACCCGATCAGCCACTGGGCGCCGCGGCCCATGTCGAAGGGGTCGATCGACAGCGCAATCGCCGCGGCGGTGAAGACCACGAAACCCAGGTTGTAAATCCGCACCCGGCCGAACATGTCGCCGAGCCGGCCGAAGAACACCACCAGCACCGCCGAGGCCAGCAGATAGCCCATCAGCATCCAGAGCAAATAGCTGACGTTCGCCGGTTCCAGCGGGTTCAGCCCGATCCCGCGGAAGATCGCCGGCATCGAGATCAGCACGATTGAGCCGTTGATGGTGGCCAGCAGCACGCCCAAGGTGGTGTTGGACAGCGCGACCCACTTGTAGCGGGGGTGATCGCGGTCCAAGCGCAGACGGCGACCGGCGGCGGCCTGTTCGGCGACGGCGCCCAGGTCCCCGGCGTCGAGGCTCGCCCGCTCGATCTGCGCCGTCATGAGTCTCCCAGCTCCCTATTTCCTAGGCGCTTATATTAGCTAAGCAAACGATCAGTTGCCTAATCCCCGTCCGGCCCCCTCGCTCCGCACCCCGCACAGCGCCTTACGCCGGCTGCCCGGCTGCGATAGCGTGGCAGGTGCACGGATCGCAGTGCACACACCACACAACCGCGGGAGCGCAACCGGTGCGCTGAGAGGACGGCCCGAGCCGTCGACCGTACGAACCTGACCGGGTAATTCCGGCAAGGGAGAGGAAGATCATGACTGATGTCGCAGTCCAGCCGCAGGTGACCACCGGGCCCATCCCCTACAGCGAGAAGGTCTACCGGGAGATCGAAGCCCCCGGCGGCGTAGTCATGAAGGTGCCGTTTCGGCGGATCAACCTGACCACCGGTGAGCACTTCGACGTCTACGACACCTCGGGGCCCTACACCGACGCTCATGCCGACATCGACCTGCACCGGGGCCTGCCGCCGCGCCCCGGTGTGGTGCGGGATCGGGGCACTCAGCTGCAGCGCGCCCAAGCCGGTGAGATCACCGCTGAGATGGCCTTCATCGCCGCCCGCGAGGGCTTTCCCGCCGAGATGGTTCGCGACGAGGTGGCCCGCGGTCGGGCGGTGATCCCGGCCAATCACAACCACCCCGAGCTGGAGCCGATGATCATCGGCAAGGCGTTCAAGGTGAAGATCAACGCCAACATCGGCAACTCCGCGGTCACCAGCTCGATCGCCGAAGAGGTGGACAAGCTGGTGTGGGCGACCCGCTGGGGCGCCGACAACGTCATGGACCTGTCCACCGGAAAGGACATCCACGAGACCCGCGAGTGGATTCTGCGCAACTCGCCGGTGCCGATCGGGACCGTGCCGATCTATCAGGCCTTGGAGAAGGTCAACGGCGACCCGACCAAACTGACCTGGGAGCTGTACCGCGACACCGTGATCGAGCAGTGCGAGCAGGGCGTGGACTACATGACCGTGCACGCCGGGGTACTGCTGCGCTACGTGCCGCTGACCGCCAAGCGGGTCACCGGGATCGTGTCGCGCGGCGGTTCGATCATGGCGGCGTGGTGCCTGTCGCGGCATCAGGAGTCGTTCCTGTACACCCACTTCGAGGAACTGGCCGACATCCTGGCCAGCTATGACGTGACGTTCTCCCTCGGCGACGGGCTGCGGCCCGGTTCGATTGCCGACGCCAATGACGAAGCCCAGTTCGCCGAGCTGCGCACCCTGGGTGAGCTGACCAAGATCGCCAAAGCCCGCGGCGCACAGGTGATGATCGAGGGCCCGGGCCACGTCCCGATGCACAAGATCGTCGAGAACGTCCGGCTGGAAGAGGAATGGTGCGACGAGGCGCCGTTCTACACGCTTGGGCCGCTGGCCACCGACATCGCACCGGCCTACGACCACATCACCTCGGCGATCGGCGCCGCCATCATCGCCCAGGCCGGCACCGCGATGCTGTGCTACGTCACCCCCAAGGAGCACCTGGGCCTGCCCGACCGCAAGGACGTCAAGGACGGGGTGATCGCCTACAAGATCGCCGCGCACGCCGCCGACCTGGCCAAGGGACACCCGCACGCCCAGGAGCGTGACAACGCACTATCCAAGGCGCGCTTCGAATTCCGGTGGTATGACCAGTTCGCGCTGTCGCTGGACCCCGACACCGCCCGCGAGTACCACGACGAGACACTGCCCGCCGAGCCGGCCAAGTCCGCGCACTTCTGCTCGATGTGCGGCCCGAAGTTCTGCTCCATGCGCATCAGCCAGGATGTCCGCGACTACGCCAGCGAGCACGGGCTGCAGAGCCAGGAGGACATCGACGCCGCCATCCAGCAGGGCATGGCCGAGAAGTCAGCCGAGTTCGCCGACCACGGCAACCGGGTGTACCTGCCCATCTCCTCCTAGTGGGGTTTTTGCCACTGGCCCCGCCCGGGGCCACACCGGTACGCATCCTCACCGTGGCCGGATCGGATTCCGGCGGCGGAGCGGGCATACAGGCCGACATGCGCACCTGTGCGCTGCTCGGGGTTCACGCCTGCGTCGCGGTGTCCGCAGTGACCGTCCAAAACACCGTGGGAGTCAAAAGCTTTCATGAAGTGCCACCGGACACCGTCGCCGCCCAGATCACCGCGGTGGTGCCCGACATCGGAATCCAGGCCGCCAAGACCGGCATGCTGGCCTCCGCGCCGATCATCACCGCGGTGGCCGACACCTGGCGGGAACTGGGCCTGACGGTCCCCCTGGTGGTCGATCCGGTGTCGGCGTCCATGCACGGCGATGCACTGCTGGCCGAATCGGCACTGGACGCACTGCGGGACAAGCTGTTTCCCTTAGCCACTCTGGTCACCCCCAACCTGCACGAGGTGCGACTGCTGGTCGGCATCGAAGTAGTGGACGCCGCCTCCCAACGTGCGGCCGCACGCGCGTTGCATGCGCTGGGACCGCAGTGGGCACTGGTCAAAGGTGGGCATCTGCCCTCGGCGCAGCACAGCCCGGATCTGCTCTACGACGGAACCGATTTCCTGGAGTTCCCCGGCCCACGGGTGGCCACCGCCGACGACCACGGCGCCGGCGACACGCTCGCGGCGGCCGCGGCGGCCGCGCTGGCCCATGGGCTCGGCGTTGCCGACGCGGTGGCGTTCGCCAAACGCTGGGTGACCGAGTGCCTGCGCGCCGCATACCCGCTGGGCCACGGACACGGCCCCGTCTCGCCGTTGTTCCGGCTGGGGCTCGACGGCTCATGAGCTGCGAAGAACTGCCGGAACTGGCCGGGGTCGCCCATCACCCCGCCGGCGCACCCACCGGCGTGGTGGCGCTGACCCACGGCGCCGGGGGCGACCGGGATTCCCCGATGCTGCAGCGGCTGTGCGACGAATGGTCTCGCCGCGGATTCCTGGCGATCCGCTACAACCTGCCGTTCCGGCGACGCCGTCCCAAAGGCCCGCCGTCGGGATCGGGCGCCGGGGACCGAGACGGGATCACCGAGGCGATCGGATACGCCCGCGCCCTGGCCGACGGTCCGCTGATCGTCGGCGGTCATTCCTACGGCGGCCGGCAGACCTCGATGGTAGTGGCCGCCGGCGACGCACGCGTCGACCTGTTGACGCTGTTCTCCTATCCGCTACACCCACCGGGAAAGCCGGAGCGCACCCGCACCGAGCATCTGCCCCAGATCGGCGTACCGACGGTGTTCACGCACGGCAGCTCCGACAGCTTCGGCACCTGCGCGGAGATCCGCGCCGCCGCCGCGCTGATTCCCGCGCCGCACGACGTCGTCGAAATCACCGGCGCGCGCCACGATCTGGCATCCAAGACCCTGGACGTCCCGGCGCTGGCGGTCGACGCGGCGCTGCGACTGCTCGGCGAAACCCGCTGATCAGGGCAGCGTGACGACGCTGGCCGCGTAGCTCAGACCCGATCCGTACCCCAGCAGCAGAGCCAGGTCACCGGACTTGGCGAGGCCGCCGGACAGCAGCTGCTCCATCGCCAGCGGGATGGACGCCGCCGAGGTGTTGCCGCTGTTCTCGATGTCGTTGGCGACAACCACGTCGGGACGAAGCTCAAGGCTCTTGGCGATCAGCGCGTTGATCCGGGAATTGGCCTGGTGGGGAATGAAGACATCGATGTCGTGCGCCTGCAGTCCGGCCGCCGCAATGGCGCGCTGCCCCACCCCGCTCATCTCGTAGGCCGCCCACCGGAATACCGCATTGCCATCCATGCGCAGGTACGGCCGGGGGCCGTGCGGCTGCTCGGTGTAGCTGATCCAGTCGATGTCCTGGCGAATCGCTTCGCAGTTCTCGCCGTCGCTGCCCCAGACCGTCGGTCCGATGCCATTGCCCGTCGTCTCGCCGACCACGACCGCACCGGCGCCATCCCCGAAGATGAAGCAGTTCGAGCGATCGTCCATGTCGATGGTCCGGGACAGCACCTCAGAGCCGATGACCACCGCGGTGTCGATAGTGCGGCCGCGCAACAGATCCGCTGCCACGCCGAGGGCATAGCCGAATCCCGCACAGCCGGTGGCCACGTCGAAGGCGGGGACGCCTTTCGCGCCGAGGGCGACTGCGACCGCGGGAGCACACGACGGTGTTTGCCGGAAGTTGGTACTGGTCGCCACGATCACCGCGCCGACCCCGGACCCGTCGACACCGGCCTGAGACAGCGCCTCGCGGCCGGCCTCGACGGCCAGGCTCAGCGTCGTGTCGGTGTCCCCGGCGAAACGGCGCGTCTTGATCCCGGTCCGGGAATAGACCCATTCGTCGGAGGAGTCGATACGCGCGCATATCTCGTCATTGGTGACCACCCGAGCCGGGCGAGCAGCCCCGACGCCGAGCAGACCAATCGATCTGGATGCCGCAGGGTGGCGAATTTCGCTCAACAGGACGTCTCTCGGTAGTAGGCAACAGCTGAATCAAGCGCCTACCATAACGGCCCTTACGAGCCGTCACGCCCACCGGTGCATTATCCGCGGCGGTGGACGCCTGCGCCGGGTCACGGTCGTACTACGTCAATCCCAGCGGCGAAGCGACCTTGAGGACTACGAAATCGACTGCTCCACAGGCGGTTCAGCGAGGCTCGACGCAGGAGAGGCGAAGCTGGAACCGCCTCACAAGCCGCGCGGTTCAGCGAGGCTCGACGCAGGAGAGGCGAAGCTGGAACCGCCTCACAAGCCGCGCGGTTCGCCGATCCGCGTCAGGTTTTGATCCCGTCGAACACGATGGACTCCATCAGTCTGCGCAGGCAGGCCTGCGCGTACCCCGGTCCCCCGGCAAGGAATCCGGGACCGGGGATCTCGCCGCCTCGGGCCACCCGGCTCAAGTCGTCGACGAGTGCTGCCAGCGCGTGCACTAAGAACTTCGCGTGCTTGCGATCCAGCTCCGGCCGGATGGTCATGAGCGGCCGGGTCCAGGTTTCGATGAACGCCCGTTCGGAATCGCGCAACAGTTCGCGCTCCGCGGGAGCCAGGTTGACCCGCTCGGTGTCATAGACCGACGCCAATTCGGGGTTGGCGAATATTGTGGCCACGTAGGCCTCGATCAACCGGCGCAGCGCCTCGTCCGGCTCGGCGAAGACACCGGCGATGGCCGACATCTCGCCGGCGATCCGATCCACGGCGCGCTGCAGCCCGGTGGTCAAAATGTCGCTCTTGCTGGAGAAGTAGCGGTAGACGCCGGACGCCGGCACGCCGACGGCGTCGGCGATCTCGGTCACGCCGGTCTCGGCATATCCCTGCTTGCCGAACAGCAGCACCGCCGAGTGCAGCAGCGCCTCGTAGGGGCCGGCGTCCGGGGTGAAGATGCGCCACACCGAGGGCCGGCTGACCCCGATCTCCTCGGCTCGCGGCAGCTGCGCGGCGACCAGTGATCGCGACGCGGCGATGAGCAGCGGCTTGATCTCGTCGTCCGGCAGTTGCAGCCGGTGCCCGATGATGCTGCGGGTGACGCTGACCAGCGCCACCGTCAGGGTCCACTGCTCCAGGGAGTTCAGTTCGGGACGCAGAACGGCGATCGGCCGCTTCAGGCGAGCACCGACCGTCTGCATCTGCGCCATGAGCTTGGTGTAGTCGTCGGGCTGCAGATAGCGGGCCTGCCACCGGAACAGTCCGCTGGCCTCGCGGTTGATGATCGAGGAGGTGATGAGTCCTTCGATGATCCGGTCCAGCACCGCCGAGGGATCATCGTTCACCTCGCCATCGGAGACCTCATCGATGAAGGCCGTGGAATCCACCAACTGCTGACCGAGCGAGCCGACGACGACCGCGAACATCTCGTACTTGCTGGGGTAGTGCCGGTAGAGCGCCGGCGCTGAGATCCCGACCTTGGAAGCGATCGCCTCCATGCTGGTGGCGTGGTAGCCCTGTGCGCTGAAGGTCTCCGCGGCAGCGCGCGTGATCTGGGCCTTGCGATCTTTGGGGCGCCGCTTAATCCGGGCACCATTACGGGCGACAGGGTCGTTCGTGGCACCTAGCGAGGTCACCACCCCCCGATCAACTCAGGTCAGCTTTGTCACGTGCACAGCATTATTAACACAGCCGGGTTAACGGCCTACAGCGGCCTCGACGTTGAGTCCGTTTGCTCCTACGGCCCCAGTGGCGCCCGCTGACGTTTGTCGCGGGCCGGGACCCCGTTGGGTCCGCCGATGGACTGTGCATAGTGTGCCACTGCGAACGCCGCTGCGGCGCCGGTTAGCTCCAACACGCCCTGATCGATGTGCTCGACGGTGTCCCCGGGGCCGCGGTAGTTCGGGTCGAACGCCGCACCCGCCGTTCCACCCCACAACCGGGCCTGCGCGGCGGTCTTGAGCGCAGATGCCCCGGTGGTGATCCCCCCGACCGGCACCCCGGCGACGAGGAACGGGCTGTAGTCGGTGTCACTGGTCAGCGGCATATCGGCAGGCCGCACCCCGGCCAGGTTGAGGTAGCCGGCCAGCGTGCGCTCGATTCCGGCCGAACCCAGCGGCACGTCGGACGCGGCGATGTCGCGGCTCGGCAGCGCCGACTGGTCGCCGTCGTAGGTGAAGTAGCCGGGGTTGGGCGAGGCCAGCATGTCGAAGTCGAGGTAGAGCGCGATGTCGTTGAGCTGATCACGATCAAGCCCGAACACGTAGTCGCTGGAACCTCCGAGCCCTTGTTCAGCAGCGCCCCAGAACGCGAACCGGACTGCGTTGGCCACCTCCGGTTGCGGTCCCAGCTGTAACGCCGTCTCCAACACTGCGGCCACGCCCGTACCGTTGTTGTTGATTCCCGGCCCGCCCCGCGCACCGTCGAGGTGCGAGCCCACCACCACCACGTCACGCTCGGAGCCGGTCTTCGTCTGCGCCAAGATATTCCGCGAGGTGGTCTTGACGGTTTCGCCGTCCAGCACCAGCTTCACCCGGCCAGTCGCGCGGCGCAGCGCACCGTCCGCGTCGCGCCCGGCCACCGCGACCGGCATGGTCAGTTGGTCGTAGTAGTCGGGCGGAAACAATCCGGCGGGCGCTCCGGCGCGACTCGGCGGGCTCACCACCACCAGGGCCTCGGCTCCGCGTTGCGCTGCCGCATCCTGCTTGACCACCACCGAACAGTCGGCATCGCCGACCACCGCGACCGCCCCGCGGGGCATGTCGGTCGGGTAGTCGGCGGCCGCGCAGCCCGACGGTCGCGCCGGCCGGATCACCGGGCCGCTGACCCCGCCGGCCGGCGTGCGTACCAGCAGCGAGGCCTGGTCGACCGGATAGCCGATGCTGCCGACAGTCAGCGTGGGCCTGCCCGGCGAGGTGGTGTCCAACCTGGTCAGCTCCGGGGTGGTCACCTCGAAACCCCTGTCGCGCAGGGCATTGGCAACATAGTCGGCGCTGGCGTCGAAGCCCGGCGTTCCGTCGGCCCGGTTCCCCTGGTGCCCGTCGGCGATCTCCTGCAGTCGCTGCAGGTGCACGAGCATCGCCGCCCCGGTGACCTGTTCGGCGAGCCGGTCGGGCAGCAGCGGTTGGGCCGGCTCCGGCGAGCAGCCCGCCAGCACGCCGACGGCGACCAGCAGGGCTCCCGCCGGGCGGATCATGGCTGGGTCAGAATGTGGCGGGTGCGGTCGTCGCGGACCGGAACTCCGTTGCGGCCACTGAGATCCTGCGCGTACAGCCCGATCGAGTAGGGCACACCGCGGCCGTTGAGGGCCAGTTCGTCGCGGTCGATGTTCTCGATGGTGTCGCCCTTTTGGTGATAGTTCGGATCGAAGGGCTCGTCGGCGGTGCCGCCCCACAGCTCCGCCTCCTCAGCGGACTTCTTGGCCTCTGCGCCGGAGAACAGCCCGCCGGACGGAATACCGGCCTGGGTGAAGCCGTCATAGTCCGACCGGCCGTCGAACGAGGTGTCCTGCGGCTCTTTGCCGGCGGACTTGAGGTAGGCGGCCAGCGTCCGCTCGATACCGGCCGAACCTTCGGGCACCACGGGCTGACCCCGCTTGTCCAGCGGCAGCGACTGGTCGCCGTCGTAGGTGAAGTAGCCCGGATTCGGCGAACCCAGCATGTCGAAGTTCAGATACAGCGCGATGTCTTTGAGCTGCTCGACGTCGAGCGACTGGATGTACTTGCGCGATCCGATCAGGCCGAGCTCCTCGGCCCCCCAGAAGCCGAACCGCACGGCGTGGTGCACCTCCGGCGAATGTCCCAGCTGCAGCGCGGTTTCCAGCACTGCAGCGACACCCGATCCGTTGTCGTTGATGCCCGGTCCCTCGGGAACGCTGTCCAGGTGCGCCCCGGCCATGACGACGTTGTCGGTGGCTCCGGTCTTGGTCTGAGCAATCACGTTGCGGGCCGGGATGTTGTCGGTGTGCGCGTCCAGCTTGACCGTCATGGGGCCGTGTCCGGCCCGCAACATCGCTCCGTCAGCCTTCGTCACGCTCACCACCGGAACCTTGACCTCGGTCTGCTCGCCCAGCGTGCCGCCCATCTTGGGTTCGTCGACGCTGTCGGCAACCACCATCGCCACCGCGCCCAGTTCGACGGCCACGGCCATCTTCTCCTTGAACGGGCAGGTGCCGCGGTCTACCAGCACGACGGCGTCCTTGACCGCCAGCCCCTCATAGTCTTCGGCGCTGCAGCCCGGACTGTCGTCAGCCGGGGCGGCCACCAGCGGGCCGGTGACTCCCTCGGGCGGGGTGCCGAGGCTGTACATCAGGGCGCGGGCCTCGACGGTCTTGCCGCCAAGCTGCACCGACCCCGGCTCGGATTTGAACACCCGGGCGACGAACTCCGGAGTCTGTACATCGAAGCCGTGCTCACGCAGAGTGCCGGCCACGTACTCGACGCTGGCTTCGTAGCCAGGGGTGCCGACGGCGCGGGTGCCGTTGTTGGCATCGGCGATCTCCTGCAGCTTCTGCAGGTGGGCCATCATCGCGTCCACGGCGACCTTGTCGCGCAGGCCATTGGCGAAATCCACCGCCGCGGCGGGATCCACTGCGTGCTCGACCCCTTCGGTGGTGCGACTGCAGCCGGCGCCGAACAGTGCACTGACCAGCACGACGCTCAGGGCGGGGATCAACTTCGACTTGTACTCCACCGTGCCCACGTTAGTGGGTGCACACGGGGTATGGACTCAGGCCCGGCCGCCGCAGTGCACGGCGACCAACTCGGCGACCGCGGCCATCCCGGCGGCGTTGGGATGAAACGGCCACGGCCGCCACGGCAGCGGCAGGCCCGCGCCCACCGTCCATGGGCGTGCCGACCACGGATGGTGCTCGCGGCTGGCATGGCCGGCCCGGACGATCTCACAGCCGGTCGCGGCCGCCGCCGCAGCGGTGTGGCGTTCCAGTGTGGTGGCGACGTGCCGGGCCAGGTCCACGACGCCCACCGGCAGCCGGCCGGCCCGGACCCCGGCCGGTGGCAGCAGAGTCAGGTAGTCGACGAAGATCACCCGCGCGTGCGGCGCCCGGTCCCGCACGGCTGCGCCCACCGCTCGCAGCGCCGCCTCGACCTCGCCCAGCGCTCGCTCGCGCTGCTGCTGATCGAGCAGGTTCGCCACAGCGGGCAGCCGCTGCAATGGCACGGGCAGCGTTGCGGCCATCAGCAGCGGCACATAGCCGACATCGTTGCCGCCGATGGTGACGGTGACCAAAGATTCCGAACCGTCGAGGGCGTCGATCTGCGGTGGCGCGCCGTGTTGGCGCTCGCCGAGCAGATGGGCCGTGGTGGCACCGGAGAACGTGACGTCGACCAGATCGAGGTTCAGCGCCCGGGCGACCAGGTGCGGGTAGTTGTGCGCGGAGCGGCCCGAGGCCCGGGGCGCCCCGGTGGCGCGGGGACGGATTCCGGGACCTGCCGCCATCGAACTTCCCAGGGCGACATAGCGGTTCACGCCCGCCGGCCTGCCTGGAGGTGCCCGGTCGGCCTCATAGGGCCGGGCTCGACGCCTGTGCCCAGAACCGCTTGGGGATGCGGCCGGCGCGGCGCGCCAGATACCCGGCGGTGACGGCGGCAGCCATGGCCGCGGCCATCGCCGGCGGATCAGCCGCCCTTGTCACCGCGGTGGCCAGCAACACCGCGTCGCACCCGAGTTCCATGGCCAATGCCGCATCACTGGCCGTGCCGATGCCGGCGTCGAGCACCACGGGCACCCCGGCCGCCGCGACGATCATCTCGATGCTGTGCGGGTTGGCGATGCCCAGGCCGGTGCCGATCGGCGAGCCCAGCGGCATCACGGCCGCGCATCCGGCGTCCTCAAGCCGGCGGGCCAGCACCGGGTCGTCATTGGTGTAGGGCAGAACGACAAACCCGTCGTCGACCAATTGCTCTGCAGCACGAACCAGTTCGATGCCGTCGGGCAACAGCGTGCGCTCGTCGCCGATGACCTCCAGCTTGACCCATTCGGTACCGAGGGCCTCGCGCGCCAGCTGGGCGGTCAGCACCGCCTCGGCGGCACTGCGGCAGCCGGCGGTGTTGGGCAGCGGAGTGATTCCCAGCCGGCTCAGCAGATCCAGCATGCCGGTTCCGCCCTCGGCGTCGACGCGGCGCATCGCGACCGTGGTCAGCTCCGTACCGGAGGCCACCAAAGCCTCTTCCAGAGCGGTAAGACTTTGCGCCCCACCGGTTCCCATGATGAGCCGAGAGCTGAACTCCCGGCCGGCGATAGTCAGTTTCGAGGCGTCAACCACCTTGCACCGCCGTCACCACATCGAGCCGGGCACCGTCGGACAGCGGGGTGGACCATCGCGACTTCGGCAGCACCGCCTCGTCGACCGCCACCGCGATGCCGCGGTCGGGATACCCCATCGAAGCCAGCAGCGCCGCGACCGTGGTCTGCTCGGCCACTTCCACCGCCTTCTGATTGACATTGACGATCATGCGCCGCTCCTCCTCATCGCTTCGCTCTGCATCGTCGGCGCCGCGGATGATCATTGCTGCACTCCCACCGGAAGTAGTTCGGACACAACCTGTTCAGCGGTCCACGGTGCCAGCAGGAACCCGTTGCGGCCATGTCCGGCAGCCACCACCGTCCGCGCATCGAGCCGGTGCACCAGCGGCAGGTTGTCCGGGGTCATCGGCCGCAGGCCCGCGGCGCACTCGGCCAGCTCGTACTCCCCCAGCGCCGGGACCAGCGCGCAGGCATCGTCGAGCAGGTCGCGGACCCCGGAGACCGCGGGCGCGGTGTCCCGGCCGTGTTCGTACTGGGTGGCGCCCACCACCACGCCGTCCGGGCGCGGCACCAGGTAGACCGCGCGGCCGTGCACCCGGGCGCGGATCACCCGCCGCGGCGGCGGCAGGCAGCCCTTGCGCCAGCGCAGCCGCAACACCTCCCCCTTGACCGGCCGGATCGGCAGGCCGGGCCACAGCGCCGGGGCGTCGATCCCGTTGGCGATCACCACAGCGTCATCGGCGGCCACCTCGGCCAGGTCATGCACCGGCGGCGCCCAGCTCACCCCGAGTTCCGCACAGGCGGTGACCAGCGCGCCCACCACCGCGCGGTTGTCGACCGCCAGCTCGGTGGGGGCGCGGAATCCGTGCCGAATGCCGCCGGCCAGCAGCGGCTCGACGTCGCGGGCGGCGGACTCCCAGAACACCGGATGGCCCTGCGCGGACAGCCAATCGGCGACCCTGCGCAGGTCGGCCACGTCGGCGCGGTCGGCGGCCACCACCAGCGACTCGCGTGCGGTGACCAGCTCAGCGGGCAGCCCGTCGAGGAAGTCGTGCCACAGCTCCAGGGAGCGCAGGCCCAGCCGCAGCTGCTGCTCCTCGCCCGGCCAGCCCTCACTGTGCGGGGCCAACATGCCGCCGGCCACCCAGGACGCGCCGAACTCGGCGGTGCGGTGCACCCGCACCGTCCACCCGGCACGGGCGGCCTGCCGCGCCACCGACAGCCCGATGACGCCGCCGCCGATCACGGCCAGCGAACCGAGCGAGGGTGCGGGCATGTGCTGCTCCCTTCCACCTGCTCGCGTGTCAACACACCAAGCTAGCCGCTAGCGTCGCGGTGTGCATAAACGCTCCGACCGTCCGTCCCGCCTCGATCGGCTTGCCCAGGCCCGGCTCTACCTGTGCACCGACGCCCGCCGGGAACGCGGCGACCTGGCCGAGTTCGCCGACGCCGCCCTGGCCGGTGGCGTGGACATCATCCAGCTGCGGGACAAGGGCTCGGCGGGCGAGCAGCGGTTCGGCCCGCTGGAGGCGCGAGGCGAACTGGCGGCGTGCGAGATCCTGGCCGACGCCGCACGCCGGCACGGGGCGCTGCTGGCGGTCAACGACCGTGCCGACATCGCCCGCGCCGCGGGTGCCGACGTGCTGCACCTGGGCCAGGACGATCTGCCCCTGCCGGCCGCCCGCGAGATCGTCGGACCCGACGTGCTGATCGGCCGCTCCACCCACGACCGCGACCAGGTCGCCACGGCGCTGGTCGAGGCGGTCGACTACTACTGCACCGGGCCGTGCTGGCCCACCCCGACCAAGCCGGGCCGCTCCGCACCGGGACTGGAGCTGGTGCGCTTCGCCGCGGACCGCCACGACCCCAAGCCGTGGTTCGCCATCGGCGGCATCGATCTCGACCGGCTCGGCGAGGTGGTCGCGGCCGGGGCGAGCCGGGTGGTGGTGGTGCGGGCGATCACCGCCGCCGAGGATCCGCGCGCGGCCGCTGCCGCCCTGCGGGCGGGTTTGGCGGACACTCCATGATCCCGGCGCCGCCGAACGTGCACTGAGACCGAGATTTCCCCGCATTTCTCGCCCTGAGTGCACGTTCGCCGCGCGCGGGGGGCGGCGGCTGCTGGCTCAATACGGCTCAATACCCGCGCAACAACTCCCAGCTGGCGGCAAAACCCGGGTGCAACGGCATCCCGGCGACCTCGTGTTCGTCCACCCACCGCAGTTCGGTGCTCTCGCCGTTGGGCACCACCGGGAGCAGTTCGTCGGCGTCGGCGACCACGGTGGTGTAGGTCCAGCTGGTTCCGCTGGCCGACGCGGTCACCACCGCCGCCCGCACCACGATCCGATCCGCGGGCAGGCCGGCTTCTTCCTGCGCCTCGCGGATGGCGGCCTCTTCGGCGGTTTCGTGGCTGTCGCGAGCACCACCGGGCAATGCCCAGGTCCCGCCCTGATGACTCCACCAGGCGCGATGCTGCAGCAACACGGTGCGCACACCGTCCGGACGCGGTGCCCTCAGCAGCAGACCTGCCGCACCATGCCGGCCCCAAAACCGGGCGCCGGTGTCGGAGAACGCCCATCCATCGCCGTCACCACGCACGCATGGAAGCGTATCGGCACTGGCAAGGTCTCGGTTCTGGCGAGATCGCGCGACGTTTTCGACACCAACCGCAGCGAGAGTCCCCGCGGACACCGCCTGCACTCTTAGAATCCTTTTACTATCGTTGGTGCCGCGAGCAGCCGCAGAGATGGAGTCCGATCAGACGTGACCGTTGAGTTGGCGCACCCGTCAACCGAGCCGGCGGGGTCGCGGTCGCCCAACGAACCGGCCCGACCCCGCTGGTGGTTCTTCACCACCACACCCGGACGCATCCTGGCCATCGGACTCATCCTCGCCGCCCTCGGCGGCATCAGCGCCTTCGCCACCGCCACCACCATCAACAACCGGCAGAACACCCTGACCACGGTGCTCAACCACACCGAGCCGCTGGCGTACGCCGCCGGGCAGCTCTACACCACCCTGTCGGTTGCCGACGCCGCGGCGGCCACCGCGTTCATCGCCCAGGGCGAGCCGCGGGCGGTGCGGGAACGCTATGAACAGGCCATCACCGCCGCGGCGGTGGCGGTGACCAGGGCCTCCGGGGGCCTCGACGACGAGCCGCTGCTGCTGCTGCTCGGCCGGATCAACGCGCAGCTGGCCGTGTACACCGGCCTGATCGAGACGGCGCGGACCAACAACCGCTCCGGCGATCCGGTCGGTTCCTCCTACCTGTCGGAAGCCTCCGAGCTGATGCAGCACACCATCCTTCCCGACGCCCAGCGTCTCTACCAGGCCACTTCGGCGGCGGTGGATCAGCAGACCACCGCGTCCACCCGGGTGCCGGCCCCGGTGATCCTGGTGGTGGCGACCACCGTGCTGTTCGGGGCTTTCGCCCACCGCTGGCTGGCCCGGCACACCCGGCGCCGGATCAACCCCGGCCTGGTCGCCGGCGGCCTGGCGATACTGCTCATGATCATCTGGGTCGGCACCGTGCTGGTGATCTCCACCGCGGGCAGCCGCAATGCCAAAGACACCGGCGCCGAATCGCTCAAGGCGATCACCAACCTGGCGATCACCGCGCAGCAGGCGCGCGCCGACGAGACGCTGTCCCTGATCCGGCGCGGTGACGAGGAGACCCGCAAGCAGACCTTCTACCAGCGCATCGACACCATGCAGCAGCAGCTGGAGTCCTACCTGGAGCGCGCCGACGCCGTGGACAAGGCGGATTTGGCCAATGCCGGGCAGCTGCTGGCGCGCTGGCGCCAGGCCAACGACCGGATGAACGCCTATATCGGCGTGGGCAACTACCGGGCCGCCACTCAGGTGGCGCTGGGCGGCAGCGGCGACGACTCGACACCGGCGTTCGACCAGCTCGACGCGGCGCTGGACAAGGCACTGCAGCACAGCCGCAATCAGCTGCGTGGCGATGTCCTCAACGCCCGTCGGGTACTGTCGGTGGCCCCGGTGGGGGGCGCGGTGCTCAGCATGGGCGCCGCGATCGCGGTCGCGCTCGGGTTGTGGCCTCGACTGAACGAGTACAGATGATGATCCGCCGTCGGCCCCGCTTCCTGCTCGCCGCGCTGAGCACGGCGTTGTTGTTGTCCGGCCTCACCGCCTGTGGGCGCACCGAGTTCGTGACCGCGACGGCGATGCCCACGTTGCCGCCGCCCACCCCGGCCGGCATGGAGGAACTGGCGCCCGAGGCGCCACGGCCGCCGGAGCCGCGCACCGAGGACTGCGACGCCACCGCCAGCCTGCGGCCCTTCCACACCAAAGCCGAAGCCGATGCGGCGGTGGCCAAGATCCGTCAGCGTGGCCGGCTGGTGGTCGGCCTGGACATCGGCAGCAACCTGTTCAGCTTCCGCGATCCGATCACCGGGGAGATCACCGGCTTCGACGTCGACATCGCCGGCGAGGTGGCCCGCGACATCTTCGGCACACCGACGCAAGTCGAGTACCGGATCCTGGCGTCGGCCGAACGGATTGCGGCGCTGCAGAAATCCGAGGTCGATATCGTGGTCAAGACCATGAGTATCACCTGCCGCCGCCGGGAACTGGTGAACTTCTCGACGGTGTATCTGGTCGCCAACCAGCGTCTGCTGGTGCCGCGCGACTCTGCGATCCGCCAGGCCTCGGACCTGTCGGGCAAGCGGGTCTGCGTGGCGCAGGGCACCACCTCACTGCGCCGCATCCGCGACATCGCACCGGCGCCGATCATCGTTTCGGTGGTGAACTGGGCCGACTGTCTGGTGGCGCTGCAACAGCGCCAGGTCGACGCCGTCAGCACCGACGACTCCATCTTGGCCGGCCTGATGGCCCAAGACCCCTACCTGCATATCGTCGGGCCGTCCATGGACGAGGAGCCCTACGGCATCGGGATCAACCTGGACAACACCGGGCTGGTGCGTTTCGTCAACGGCACGCTGGAGCGAATCCGCCGCGACGGGACCTGGAACACCCTGTACCGCAAGTGGTTGACGGTGCTCGGGCCGGCCCCGGTGCCCCCTGCCCCGAGGTATTCGGACTGATGACCGCCCGCGACCACGACGACGCACACCCCAGCGATGCCGAGCCCGAGGACGACGGCCCGGCCACCCAGCGCGCGGAGGTGCTGGCCGAATCGTCGTCGGTGCGCCGGCCGATGTCGACCCAGGCGATCTTCCGTCCCCGGGAGGGCTCGAACTCCCCGGGCTCCGGCGATTCGCAACAGACGGTGGTGCGCACCGTCGCGCCGCGACGCCGGTTGGGCGGTGGCCTGGTGGAGATCCCCCGCGTTCCCGAGATCGATCCGCTTGCTGCGCTCATGGTCGATCCCGAGGTCGCCGAGTCCAAGCGCTTCTGCTGGAACTGCGGTCGGCCGGTGGGCCGGTCCACCGGTGCGGCCAAGGGCGCCGCGGAGGGCTGGTGCCCGCACTGCGGAAGTCCGTACTCCTTTTTGCCGCAGCTGAAGCCGGGCGACATGGTGGCCGGACAATACGAGATCAAGGGCTGCGTGGCCCACGGCGGTCTGGGCTGGGTGTATCTGGCGGTCGACCACAACGTCAACGAGCGCCCGGTGGTGCTCAAGGGCCTGGTGCATTCCGGCGACGCCGAAGCCCAGGCCATCGCGATGGCCGAGCGGCAGTTCCTCGCCGAGGTCACCCATCCCTCGATCGTCAAGATCTTCAACTTCGTCCAGCACCCGGATTCCCACGGCGATCCGGTCGGCTACATCGTGATGGAATACGTCGGCGGGCAGTCGCTCAAGCAGCGGCGCGATACCCGGCTGCCGGTCGCGCAGGCCATCGCTTACATGCTGGAAATCCTTCCCGCGCTGGGATATCTGCACTCGCTGGGGTTGACCTACAACGACCTCAAGCCGGAGAACATCGTGTTGACGGCCGAGCAGCTGAAGCTGATCGACCTCGGCGCGGTGGCACGCATCAACTCGTTCGGCTACCTCTACGGCACCCCGGGCTTCCAGGCGCCCGACATCGTCCGCACCGGGCCCACCGTGGCCACCGACATCTACACGGTGGGACGGACCCTGGCCGCGCTCACCCTCAAGCTGCGCACCCGCGACGGCCGCTACGTCGACGGCCTGCCCGACGACGACCCCGTCTTGAAGAAGTACGACTCCTATCGGCGGCTGCTGCGCCGCGCCATCGATCCCGACCCGCGCCGGCGGTTCACCTCCGCAGAGGAGATGTCCGCGCAGCTGATGGGCGTGCTGCGCGAGGTGGTCGCCCGCGACACCGGTACACCCCGTCCGGGGCTTTCCACCGTGTTCACCCGTTCCCGGTCAACTTTCGGCGTGCATCTGCTGGTGGCGCACACCGACGTCTACCTCGACGGGCATGTGCACTCCCAGAACCTGACCGCACGCGAGATCGTCACCGCGTTGCAGGTGCCGCTGATCGACCCGGGGGACGTCGCCGCCCCGCTGTTGTCGTCGATGGAACTCAGCGAGCCGGTGCAGACGCTGGAGTCGCTGCGCGCCGTGCGGAACAGTTCGCTGGATTCCGAGGGTATCGACCTGTCGGAGTCCGTCGGACTGCCGTTGATGGAGGTGCGCGCCCTGCTCGATCTGGGCAACGTCACCAAAGCCACCAGCAAGCTCGACGAGCTGGCCGAGCAGGTGGGGTGGCAATGGCGGCTGGTGTGGTTCCGCGGGGTGGCCGAGCTGCTCACCGGGGACTACGAGGCAGCCCGCAAGGATTTCACTGAGGTGCTCGACATGTTCCCCGGCGAGCTGGCACCCAAGATGGCCCTGGCCGCCACCGCCGAGCTGGCCGGGACCGAAGACGAGCGCGGCTTCTATGAGGCGGTGTGGCGCACCGACGACAGCGTCATCTCCGCCGCGTTCGGTTTGGCGCGCGCCCTGTCCGTGGAGGGTGACCGGACCGCGGCGGTTCGCACCCTGGACGAAGTTCCGGCCACCTCAAGGCATTTCACCACTGCGCGGTTGACCAGTGCGGTGACGCTGCTGTCGGGACGGTCGTCCAGCGAGATCACCGAGGCCCAGATCCGCGATGCCGCACGCCGGGTCGAGGCGCTGCCGGACACCGAGCCGCGCGTCCTGCAGATCCGGGCGCTGGTTCTGGGCGCGGCCATGGACTGGCTGACCGAACACGAGGCCAGCACCAACCACATCCTCGGATTCCCGTTCACCGAGCACGGGCTGCGACTCGGGGTGGAGATGGCGCTGCGTGCTCTGGCCCGGCTGGCGCCCACCCAGGAGCATCGCTATCGGCTGGTCGACACCGCGAACGCGGTGCGGCCCATGAGCACGTTCTAGCTCGCCCGCCGGTGTGACACGATAGCTGGCCATGAGCAGCTGGCTTCGGGAAGTTTCCGCGTTATCGGCGCTCGTCGCGGCCGCCGTGTCCTCGGCCGCGCTGCCGCCGAGCGCCACCGCCACGCCCAGCGACCAGACCAACGGGGTGACCCTGTCGCACACCACGGTCGACGGCCGCGACTACCTGCTGCGCGAGATCACCATCGAACCCGGCGGCAGCACCGGCTGGCACTGGCACGACGGCACCGTGTTCGGGGTGGTCCGGCAGGGCACGTTGACCCACAACCGCGCCGACTGCAGCCTCGACGGCATCTACGGTCCCGGCGACCCCATCACCGAGCCCGGCGGGCCGGCGCACGCACACATCGGCCGCAACCTGGGCTCCACCCCGGTGGTGATGCAGGCGGTCTATCTGTTGCCGATCGGCGCCCCGCTGTTCGAGGACGCGGCCGATCCCGGGTGCGGCTACGCCTGAGTGCGTGGCCTCAGGCCAGCCGGCGCAGCCGCGGCTCGAGATCGGTGGCGAACAGTTCCAGGAAGCGCCGTTGGTCGTGGCCGGGCGCGTGAAAGACCAGGTGGTTGAGTCCCCACTTCACATACTGGCCGACCTGTTCCACGGCGTCGTCGGGGTCTGAGGCCACGATCCAGCGCTTGGCGATCTGCTCGATCGGCAGCGCGTCGGCGGCCTTCTCCATCTCGATGGGGTCGTCGATGGAGTGCTTCTGTTCAGCGCTCAGCGACAACGGGGCCCAGAACCGGGTGTTGTTCAACGCCAGTTCGGGGTCGGGGTCATAGGAGATCTTGATCTCGATCATCTTGTCGATCGCGTCGGCGTCGCGCTCGGCGGCCGCTGCGCCTTCCAGCACCGCCGGCATCAACTTGTCGGTGTAGAGCTCCGCACCCTTGCCCGAGGTGCAGATGAAGCCGTCACCGGCGCGCCCGGCATACTTGGCCACCGCCGGCCCGCCGGCCGCGATGTAGACCGGGACCCCGCCCTCGGGCACGTCGTAGATCGAGGCGCCCTTGAGCTTGTAGTAGTCGCCGTCGAAATCCACCCGGTCGCCGCGCCACAGTTCGCGCATCAGCCGCACCGACTCGCGCAGCCGCCCGAACCGCTCCTTGAACTCGGGCCACTCGCCGGTGAAGCCGGTGGCGATCTCGTTCAAGGCCTCGCCGGTTCCGACACCGAGAAAGATGCGCTGCGGATACAGGCAGCTCATCGTCGCGAACGCCTGCGCGACGACGGCGGGGTTGTACCGGAACGTCGGGGTCAGCACCGAGGTGCCCAACTGGATCTTGTGCGTGCGCTCGCCGACCGCGGTCATCCACGCCAACGAGAAGGGGGCGTGCCCGCCCTCGTGACGCCAGGGCTGGAAATGGTCGCTGACGGTGGCACTGTCCATGCCGTGCGCTTCGGCGGCTACGCCCAGTTCCACCAGTTCGCGAGGTCCGAACTGTTCCGCCGATGCCTTGTACCCGAGTTTCAGTTGCGCCATTCCACCTTTTCTACTCTCCCGCCCCTTTTCTAAACTCACGGGCATGGGTGAGAAGCTCGTCGAGCTAGTTCCAGTGACCGAGCACGTGCATGTGGCCCGCGGCGAAGCCGTCAACTGGCTGCTGGTCGCCGATGACACCGGCGTGATGCTGATCGACGCCGGCTACCCCGGCGATCGCACCGATGTGCTGGCGTCGCTGGGTGCGCTGGGCTTTGCGCCCGGCGATGTGCGTGCGGTGTTGCTCACCCACGCCCACGTCGATCATTTCGGTGCGGCGATCTGGCTCGCGAAAACGTACGGCACCCCGGTCTACTGTCACGCCGAGGAGGTCGGCCACGCCAAACGCGAGTACCTGGAGCAGGTCTCGCCGTTGGCGCTGGGTGCGCGCCTGTGGCGGCCGAGCTGGGCGCTGTGGACCGCGCACGTGGTGCGCAGCGGCGGCCTGAGCCGGGAGGGGATTCCGTCGGCGCAACCACTCACCGGTGAGGTCGCCGCCGAGTTGCCGGGAAAGCCGATCGCCATCCCCACCCCCGGGCACACCCGAGGGCATTGCTCGTATCTGGTCGACGGTGTCCTGGCCAGTGGGGACGCCCTGATCACCGGTCACCCGGTCCTGGCCCACTCCGGACCGCAGCTGTTGCCCGCGCTGTTCAGCTACAGCCAGCAGGACAGTGTTCGCAGCCTCAGTGCGCTGGCGCTGCTGGAGACCGAGATCCTGGCGCCCGGCCACGGCGATGTCTGGCACGGGCCCATCCAGGAGGCCGCCGAGGCCGCGATCGCTCGGGCGGGCAAACTTTAAGGTCACAATCGGATAAGCGCCGACCACGGACATTAAGAACGGGCCTTAGCGTCGGTCTCCGCACCTGCGGGTGCTTGGGACGAAATCGCCGACATCTGCCGCAAACGCCCGCGGTCACCTGGGATCGGGGCGCGTCGGGAGGGGCGGCGCCGCGGCGGGCCGCGCGTACGTTGGGCTTCGGACGGGAATCGCACTTACAACCCGGAAGGAAGCCTTCATGCCGAAAGCACACGGCCTCACCAGGATTCGCCGATTCTCTTTGGGAGCCGGACTCTGCGGCGCTACCGTTGCCGCCGTGGTCGGCGCCCCAACGGCTGGGGCAGCGCCGGACTGCAGTCCGGCTGGGGTATCCAACACGGTGAACACGGTCACCGGTTCAGCCCAGCAGTATTTGGCCACCCACCCCGGAGCCGGCGCCGTGGTGAACCGCGCCGTCGGACTGCCTCGACCGCAGGCCGCCGCCGACATCCGCAACTACTTCACGGCGCACCCCCAGGAGTACTTCGAACTTCGCGGGATTCTGGCGCCGATCGGGGAGACCCAACGTCAATGCAACACCACGGCACTTCCGCCCGAATTGGCTTCGGCCTACGCGGAATTCATGGCGGGATGATGCCAGCCGGTCAGTTCCGGCTGGCCGCAAGGTAGCGGATGGCCGCGAGTGCGCCATCGAGCTCACGCTCGGAAAGCCGGGGCAACCGCGCCGCCGCGAACACCTCCGCTATGCCGGAATCGCTGGTAGTCCAGCCACTTTCGGTGAGGTGCCGCGCCACGTCGGGGTGCTCTCCGGAGTAGATGGGCCCCGGTCCGGCGATGCTCAGGCCGCGTCGTCGCCACCGCTCGACGAGGGACTGCTGGTGCACCGCCTGGGGCCGGCTCGGGGGCACCGCGTGATCCGCCGCGAGCCTGCTGCCCGCGGCACTGAGTTCGGTCACACCGTCGAGCAAGCGGTTCTGCGCATCCGCGGCCAGCTGCCAGACCAGCAGTCCCTCCAGGACCCACACCGTGGGCGCGGCACCGTCGAAACCCACCCGGCGCAGCGCCTGCGGCCAGTCACCGCGCAGGTCCACCCCCACGGCCCGTCGGTCGACGCTGGGAGTGGCGCCCCAGGTGCGCATGGTCGCGGTCTTGAAGTCCACGACATGCGGATGGTCGACCTCGTAAACGGTGGTCTCCGGCGGCCACCACAGCCGGTAGGCACGGGTGTCCAAGCCCGCCCCCAGGATCACCGCCTGGCGGATGCCGCCGCGGGCCGCGTCGGTGAAGAACGCGTCGAAGTAGTGGGTTCGCGCCGCGGAGAACTCCGCAAGCCGGGGAAATCCGCCGTCTTTGCCGAGCCCGCTGATGTCCAGGTCGCCGTCGGCCATCCGAATGCAGAACTGCAGGCCCACCTTGTGCACCAGCGGCGCCGCGAAGGGGTCGTTGATCAGGCCGCGCGACACCGCCGCGGCCCGTGCGGCCGCCACCACCGTGGCCATGACCCCGGCATCGCCGGCCAGGCTCCCGGCGTCGTCGCGCCCGGTGGGCGTCGCGCGCATGGGTGCCGGCCGCAGCGGCATGGCGTCAATACGACCTTCTGCCGGCGGGCACACCGTGCACCACCGCACGCACCTCGTCGTCGGTCCCGGTTGCCGCGGCGAACAGCATCTCGTCTCCGGCCTGCAACTCATCGGTCGCGCGCGGCAGGATCACCCGGTCGCCCCGCTGCACCACGACCAGGGCCGCGCCCTCGGGCAGCTCGATATCGCAGACCCGCCGGCCGATCAGCGGGTTGTCGTCGGGCAGCGTCAGTTTCGTCAGGCTGGCCTGACCGCGCTGCAAAGCCATCAACGGCACCAGATGACCGACGTCGATGGCGCCCTCCACCGCGGCGACCATCGCCCGCGGGGTGGAGACCGCGACGTCGATGCCCCACTCCTCGGTGAACAGTGACTCATTGCGGGCATTGTTGACCCGGGCCACCACCCGCGCCACGCCGAACTCCGCCTTGGCCAGCAACGCCGTGGCCAGGTTGGCCTTGTCGTCACCGGTGGCAGCGATCACCACATCGCACATCTCGATGCCGCATTCCCGCAGCGAGCTCAGCTCGCAGGCGTCGGCCAGCAGCCACTCGGCCTCCGGGACGGTGCTGGGCCGGTAGTGGTCGGGGTTGCGCTCGATCAGCAGCACCCGGTGGCCGTCACCGATCAACTCTCTGGCGACCGATCGCCCGACCGCGCCGGCGCCGGCGATCCCGATGCGCATGGTGACTCCCCTCGTCCCCGGGCTGGCCCCGGCCATTACGGGCGTAACACGGTTGTGACAGCAGTACTGATTTACTGACACCTGACACGTACCCGCTGCCCCTGAGCGAATCACACCAGCGGGTCCGACCGCCACCAACAGCCCGAATGGGGAGCAGATGAGCCTGGAACAGCTCTACATAGCTCTGCTGATCGGGGGCTTGGTACTGCTGGCCAGCATCATCGCCACCCGCGCTGCCGACCGGGTCGGATTGCCCAGCCTGTTGCTGTTCCTGTTGGTCGGGGTGGCGATCGGAAACGACGGGCTGGGCCTGGACTTCTCCGATGTGCAACTGGCCAGCGATCTGGGCACCACCGCCCTGGCGGTGATCCTGGTCGAAGGCGGTCTGACGACCCGCTTCGCCAACATCCGCCGGTTGTTGGCGCCGGCGGCCGTGCTGGCCACCGTCGGTGTCGCGGTCAGCATGGCGGTGATCGCGGTGGCCGCGCACCTGATCCTGGGTCTCAGTTGGCAGCTGTCCTTCCTGCTCGGCGCGATCGTGTCGCCCACCGATGCCGCCGCCGTGTTCTCCATCCTGCGCGTGCTGCCGCTGCCACGGCGGGTGGCCGGGCTGTTGGAAGCAGAGTCCGGTTTCAACGACGCGCCGGCGGCGATCGTGGTGCTGATGCTGAGCACCACCCCACTGGTGATCGACCCGGTTCACGCCGTCGGCAGCGTGTTCTATGAGCTGGTGGCCGGCTCGGCGATCGGCCTGATCGCGGGGCTGCTCGGTGCGATGATGCTGCGCCGCGCCGCCCTGCCGGCGTCCGGTCTGTACCCCTTGGCGACGTTCGGGCTGGCGATGGTGGCATTCGCCGCGGCCTCCTCGGCGCATGCCAGCGGGTTCATCGCGGCATACCTGTCCGGTGTGGTTCTGGCGAACTCCGGCCTGCCGCACCGGGCGGCCATCCGCTCGTTCGCCGAGGGCCTGGGCTGGCTGGCGCAGATCGGGCTGTTCGTATTGCTCGGGCTGCTGGTCAGCCCCAGCCAGTTGTCCGGGGAGCTGGTGCCGGCGCTGATCGTCGGGGCGGTGCTGCTGCTGTTGAGCCGGCCGTTGTCGGTGGTGGCTTCGCTGATCTGGTTCCGGGTGCCGTGGCGTGAACAGATCTTCCTGTCCTGGGCCGGCCTGCGCGGCGCGGTTCCGATCGTGCTCGCCACCTTCCCCATCGTGGAGGGCGTACCCGACAGCTACCGCCTGCTCAACATCGTCTTCATCCTGGTCGTCGTCTACACGGTGGTCCAGGGCCCCAGCCTGGGCCTGGTCGCGCACTGGCTGCACCTGATCTCGCGCGACACCACCCGGGAGATCCAGGTGGAGGCCGCGCCGCTGGACGTCCTGGAGGCGGAGCTGTTGACGATGACGGTGCAGCCCGGCTCGAAGTTGCACAACGTCTCGGTGCTCGAACTGCGGCTGCCCGATCCGAGCGTCATCACCTTGATCATCCGCCAGGGCGACACCTTCGTGCCCCAACCGGACACCCGCATCACCGTCGGAGATGAACTGCTGATCGTCACCACCAGCAAAACCCGGCTGTCGGCAGAACGCCGGCTGCGGGCGGTCAGCCGACGCGGCAAGCTGGCCCACTGGTTCGACGAGTACGGCGACTCGGAGTAGCCGCAACCCCGATGACTCTGCGTGTACCGGGTAGAAGTGCGAGTGGACTGCCTGGTGGACGCAGAGTCAACGGGAGAAGACGATCAGGGGTATCGCCGTCTCCGCCGGTGCCAACCCGCCGTGGAAGCCGACCAGTTGCGCCGCCTGCGGCGGCTCGTGCGCGGTCGCCAGAATCGCGTTGTCGCCGGTGCAGGTCACCACGATGTCGCCGATGCGCGCTAAGTGCTCGTCGCGGACCGGCCCGAAAACCCCAGAGGCCACCGCCTGCTCGCGGGTCTGCACCGACGCCCGGCCCGCCAGACGCTCGGTCCAGGCCGCCAGCACGTCGGCCGTGGCACCGGGTTCGGTGTGCAGGTAACGCACCCGCGGCTCACCGGCGACCACCCGGATTCCGGCACGCAGCGCCGGGTCGGCATCGAGGTCGAGGCGCGCCGCATCGGGCACGTTGATGCCGCCGTGGTCGGCGGTGACCATCAGCACGGTATCGCCGGGCAGCTCCTCGAGTAGATGGATCAGCAGCGCATCGACCTTGGCGGCTGCGGCATGCCAGTGCGATGAGCCGATCCCCGACACGTGTGCGGCGTGGTCGAGCGCGGCGGTGTAGCCGTAGACCAGTCCCGGGGAATCGAGCGCCTCGACAAACCGCTGCACGTAGGGCTGGCCTTTGGCCACCGGACGAAACTCTGCGCCCCGATAAGCGGACTCGGTCAAACCGCTGCCGATGAACATCTCCGGCAGCACGGCGCGGGCGCTCACGCCGGCGGCGTGCAGTCTTTCGAACCAGGTGGGCACCGGCTGCCAGAGCGCCGGCGACGGCTCGTCTCCCCAGTAGATGTGCGTCAGCACCCGCTCGGTTCCGGGAATGTTGACGGTGAAACCCAGCACGCCGTGCTCACCCGGCGATACGCCGGTACCCAGGGAGACCAGGCTGGTCGGCGTGGTGGAGGGAAAGGTACTGCGCAGTTCGATCAGGTGACCGGTGGAGCCGGCCAGCACCGCGGACAGCAACGGCGCATCCTTGGCCAGCTGCGGCAACAGGTGATAACCCAGCCCATCGACGAGCACCACCGCCACCCGTTGCACGCCGCCGACACGCTCGCTCAGACCGAGCGTGTCGGTCACGCCGGGAACGCCCAGCAGAGCTGCCGCGGACGGCAGGATGTCGCAGATCGAACCTGGCACCGGTTCAGACTGCCATCGAGCGGCTGCGTGCCGCAGCCGACCTCCTACTCGGCGCCGGTTTCTTTGGGCAGGGGGGCGCCGTGCTTGGCGGCGCTGGCGTTCGTCTTGGTCTTGCTGTGGGTGGGCGCCGGGTTACTGGGTCCACCCCCACCACCGCCGGAGCCGCCATTGCCGCCGCTGCCGCCGCCGGGCATGTTGAATTTCGGCAGGCTCGGCGGATCGCCGGAATCGTCGGTCGCCGACGAGTCCCCCGGCCGCGTGGCATCGGCGGGCGTGTCCGAGTCGGCGTCGGCGGGCGCGCCGCGTAGCACCTCTTCGAGCTGGGCCAGCGGGTCGGCCCCGGAAGTACGGAAGTCCAGCGGTGCGGCGGGCAGGTCGGCCACGAGGGCAGGGTCTGCGCCGGCCACGCCGAACAGGGTGTCCAGCATGTCGTCGACGTCGGCCTGGGCCGTCGGTGCGACCAGGAGCCACAGTCCCGCGGACACCACGGTCGCCGACATGCGGGCACGCACCGGCCTCCCTCGGCCCGATCCACCCCGGCGGGGACTGCTCATCCGCGACGTCCTTCCTGACTTCTGCGCGCCGGCGATGCTGCGCCGGGCGTGGAAGAACGTAGCCGTTTCCCGCCCGGCCGGGCGACCCCTGAAGCCCCTCCGACGACAATGTTCAAATTCCGTTCACTTTCCGTCATCCGGCTGGTCATCGCGCGCGCAGAATCGCCCATTTCCCTTGGTGCAGCGCGCAATTGAGACGCCCATCACAACCAGGCGCCGATGCGCTCGCGGCACACCGTTCGCCTCTTCCGACAGCCGCCGCCGCGGCCGCGATCCGGTTGTCGCAGAGCGACAATTGGCGGCACAAAAAATCACGGTGATCGATAAAAGGAATGGCGGCTTTGCCCGCCGAGGCCGCTTGGGAACTCCGTCACCCTTTGGATTGACCAACGTCGCCCAGTCAGCGCACTGCGAAATTACTTAAGTTACGGTAAATTCCGGGGTCACCACTGATCCGGTTCGGTGTTGCCGCCGCGACCACCCCATTGAGAGGCAATTATGTCGCGTCGACGCAAGATGGCCCACCGCCGCCGGGGACTCGCCATGGGGGTGCCGGCGGCCGTGCTGGCCCTGGGGCTGAGCCCGCTGGGGTGGGTACCCACCGCCAACGCCGACTTGGAAGATCTCCTCGACCCGAGTTCCTGGTTCGACCCGGCCAACTGGTCGGACTCCAGCAGCTTCGGCGATGTCGGCAGCGCGGTGTTCGACCCGGGCGCCCTGGGCTTTGGGGACCTCACGACGTGGTTCGACGGTCTGGGCGCGGCCGACTACAGCTTCGCCGCCTTCAGCCTCGACGACTTCGCCCAGAGCATCTATCTGCAGTTGCACACCGGCATGCAGGACTGGATGTCCAGCTCGTTCGGGCAACAGCTCGGCGATCTGATCAACCCGCTGTTCGCCTCCGACACGGTGTGCGGACTGATCTGCAACGGCATCGACGGCACCGAGATCGACCCCGACGGCGGCACCGGCGGCTGGTTGTTCGGCGACGGCGGCGCGGGATATGACTCCGACATCGTCGGGATGGCCGGCGGCAACGGCGGCGCGGCCGGCTGGTTCGGCAACGGCGGGGCCGGCGGGTTCGGTGGCGACGGCGCCGACGGCGGCGACGGCGGCACCAGCGGAACGCTGATCGGCTTCGGCGGTGCCGGTGGCGACGGCGGCGCGGGACTGGCCGGGGCCAACGGCGGCGACGGCGGGGACGGCGGCGACGCGGTCGGGAAGTGGTTCTCCTTCGGCGGCGTCGGTGGCAACGGCGGCACCGGCGGCGACGCGCTGGACGGCGCAGGCGGGGCCGGCGGCCGCGGCGGCGAGGGGGGCACCGCCGGCCCGAACGGCCCGGTCGCCGACGGCTCGAGGCCGGCGATCGGGGCCCGGCTGTTCAAGATCGGCGGCGCCGGGGGCACCGGCGGCGCCGGTGGTAACGGCCTGACCGGCGGCGCCGGGGGCACCGGCGGCGACGGCGGTCTGTCCTGGGCGCGATACGGCGGGGTGGTCGGCGGCGCGGGCGGTGCTGGTGGCACCGGCGGCGACGCCGCCGAGGTGGCCGGCGCGGGCGGCAACGGTGGCACAGGCGGGGGCACCTTCGCACTGTTCGGGGGCACCGGGGCCACCGGAGGTCAGGGTGGGGCCGGGGGCGCCGTCGACGGCGATGAGGCCACCGCGGGAGCCGGCGGCATCGGCGGGCAGGGCGGCACTACCCTCGCGATCTTCGGCGGCAACGGCGGGGCGGGCGGTAGCGGTGGTGCCGGCGGAGCCGCCGATGGTGACGGCAGCACGGCAGGCGCGGGCGGCGACGGGGGCTTCGGAGGCATCGGCGGATACCTGTTCGGCGGACAGGGCGGGACCGGCGGCACCGGCGGGTCCGGCGGCGCGGTCACCGGCGCCGACAGCGTCGCCGGCGCAGGCGGCGACGGGGGTGGCGGCGGACTGGGCGGATTGATCAGCGGTGGTAACGCCGGCGCCGGCGGCGCCGGCGGAACGGGCGGCGCCAGCACCGGTACCGGCGGCACCGCGGGCGATGGCGGTGCCGGCGGCAGTGCCGGTTCGCTCGGCAGCGTCTTCGGCTCGCCCGACCAGTTGGGTGCAGCCCTCACCCAACTCTCGGTCCTCTCCGGCAGATCGCCGGAGGAAATCCAAGCCCGGCTCGACGAGCTCACCGGACTGCCCGGTCTGGCTGGAAATCCGCTGACCGCACTGACCTCGGCTTTCGGGGGCAACGGCGCGGACGGCGGTGCCGGTGGAACCGGCGGCACCGCCAGCGGCGCCGGCGGGCACGCCGGTGCCGGCGGAAATGGCGGCGACGGCAGCGGCGGCAGCCTGCTGGGCAATTCAGGCATGCCGGGAAGTGGTGGCGCCGGAGGCAGCGGTGGCGACGCCAGCGGCACCGACGCCCTCGCCGGCAACGGCGGAAACGGCGGAAACGGCGCATCGGCCGGCCTGTTCTCCGGCGACGGAGGCAACGGCGGAAACGGCGGGACAGGCGGAAACGGCACCGGCGGTGCGTCCGCCGGGTACGGCGGCGCGGGAGGCGCCGGCGGCGCGGGTTCTGCCTTCAACGGTAGCGGCGGCGACGGCGGAGCAGGCGGAGCTGGAGGCAGCAGCAACGGCGGAATTGCCGGCCAGGGCGGTACCGGTGGCACCGGCGCCGCCGGCATCGGTGGCTTCTTCGACGGACTCGGCAATATCGCCAACGGCGGCACCCCACCGCCGCTCGGCACGGGTGGTGGCGGCGGTGGCGGCGGTGGCGGTGCGGGAGACGCCGGCACCGGCGGCAACGGTGGTGCCGGCGGCGCGGGTGTCGCGTCCGCCGGCGGCCAGGGCGGCACCGGCGGCGCCGGAATCGACGGCGGGACCGGAGGCACCGGCGGCGCCGGAGCCAAGGGCGGCCTCCTGCCTGCCATCGGCGGCAGCATCGCCGGCGGCACCGGCGGCAACGGGGGTGCCGGAATCGGTAGCAGCAGCACCGGCGGCAACGGCGGCACCGGCGGCGTGAGCACCACCGCGCAGGGCGGCGCCGGCGGCAACGGCGGCACTGGTCTGGACGGCGGCACCGGCGGCGCCGGCGGGACCGGCGGCGACGCCGGCCTCAACGGCCGGAACCACACCACGCCGGGCGACGACTCGACCGACTCCGCCACCCAACCCGGAGGGGCCGGCGGCGCCGGCGGCAGGGGCGGCGACGGCGGCGCCGGCACTGCGGCGGCCAACGGCGGCGACGGGGGTGCCGGCGGCAACGGCGGTAACGGCGCGGACGCCACCGAGACCGGCCCCGGCGGGGCCGGCGGCGCGGGCGGCGCCGGGGGCGCCGGCGGCCAGATCGGCCCGAACGGCGACGGCAGCGGCGGGGCCGGCGGCAACGGCGCCGACGGCGAGCCCGAGGGTGTGACCGGCGCGGCCGGCGGCACCGGCAGTGCCGGCGGGGCCGACGGAACCCCGGGCGCGCCCGGGACACCCAGCGCAGGCTCCGACGGTCAAAGCTGACCTGATCCACGCCGCCGGACAGGTGGCAGGATGAACGGATGGCAACCGGCAGCGTCGCGCCTTTCGATCCGATCGATCCGCTGAGCCTGGACACCCTGCTCTCCGACGACGAGATCGCGCTGCGCGACACCGTCGCCAAGTTCTGCGCCGAGCACGTTTTGCCGCACGTGGGCGACTGGTTCGAGATCGGCGACCTGCCGGCCCGCGAACTGGCCCGGGAGTTCGGCAAGCTCGGGCTGCTGGGCATGCACCTGCACGGTTACGGCTGCGGCGGGTCATCGGCGGTGCACTACGGCCTGGCCTGCGTGGAGCTGGAGGCCGCCGACTCCGGCCTGCGCTCGCTGGTGAGCGTGCAGGGCTCCCTGGCGATGTACTCGATCTACAACAACGGCTCCGAAGAACAGAAGCAACAGTGGTTGCCGGGCATGGCGGCCGGTGAGCTGATCGGCTGCTTCGGGCTGACCGAGCCCGACGTCGGCTCCGATCCGGCGGCCATGACCACCCGGGCCAGACGCGACGGGTCCGACTGGATCCTCAACGGCCGCAAGATGTGGATCACCAACGGCTCGATCGCCGATGTGGCGGTGGTGTGGGCGGCCACCGACGAGGGCATCCGCGGCTTCATCGTGCCCACCGACTCCCCCGGCTTCACCGCCAACACCATCCACCACAAGCTGTCGCTGCGCGCGTCGATCACCAGCGAGCTGGTGCTCGACGACGTGCGCCTGCCGGCGGAGGCGTTGCTGCCCGGGGCGCGTGGCGTCAAGGGCGCGCTGGCCAGCCTGTCGGAGGCGCGTTACGGGATCATCTGGGGGGCGATGGGCGCGGCGCGCTCGGCCTGGCAGGCGGCCCGCGACTACGCCACCCAGCGCACCCAGTTCGGCAAGCCGATCGCCGGCTTCCAGCTCACCCAGGCCAAACTCGTCGACATGGCCCTTGAGCTGCATAAGGGGCAACTGCTGTCCCTGCACCTGGGCCGGCTCAAGGACAGCGCCGGGCTACGGCCCGAGCAGGTCAGCTTCGGCAAGCTCAACAACACGCGGACCGCGCTGGAGATCTGCCGGACCGCGCGGACCATTCTGGGCGGCAACGGGATATCGCTGGAATATCCGGTGATTCGGCACATGGTCAACCTGGAGTCGGTGCTGACCTATGAGGGCACTCCGGAGATGCATCAGCTGGTCCTGGGCCAGGCGTTCACCGGCCTTTCCGCTTTCCGCTGACCCGGCGGTCCCCCATACCATCCCCTACCGTCGACAACCGAACTTGACACGTGTTAAGTTTGTCGCCGTGGACAACATTCGCGGTAAGACCATTGCTATCACCGGTGCCGCCCGGGGTATCGGGCTGGCCACTGCCACGGCCCTGCTCGCCAGGGGCGCTCGCGTCGTCATCGGCGACCGCGACGTCGCGGTCCTCGAGCACGCCGTCAAGCGACTCAGTGCCAGCGGCCAGGTCAGCGGTCACCCGCTCGACGTGACCGACCGCGAATCCTTCTCGACCTTCCTGGACAAGGCCCGCGCCGACGGCGACGGCCACATCGACGTGCTGATCAACAATGCCGGCGTCATGCCGGTGGGCCCGTTCCTGGAGCAGTCCCCGGAGTCCATCCGCTCGGCGACCGAAGTCAACTTCTACGGCGTGCTCAATGGTTGCCAGCTGGTACTGCCGGAAATGGTCAAGCGGCGCAGCGGCCACATCATCAACATCGCCTCGCTGGCCGGCATCATCGCGGTGCCCGGCCAGGTGCTCTACGCCGGAACCAAGTTCGCGGTGGTGGGACTCAGCACCGCGATGTCGGATGAGTTCGCCCCGCAGGGCGTCCAGGTCTCCGCCGTGCTGCCGACCTTCACCAACACCGAATTGATTTCGGGTACCGCGCCCTCCGGCGCCCAGAAGCCGGTAGAGCCCGAGGACATCGCCGCCGGGGTCGTCAAGGTGCTCGACAAGCCCCGGACCCTGCTCTCGGTGCCCGGCTTCGGGCGTCGCGTCTCGATCCTGGCCAGTCTGCTGCCGGACCGGGGCCGTCGCTGGCTGAACAAGAAGACGCACAACGACACCGTGTTCCTGCAGTTCGACACCGCGGCCCGCAAGGCCTACGAGGATCGCGCGCAGCACGCCACCGGCGTCGTCGAAGGCGACTGAGCAGCCCTATCCCAGCGCCTGATCGAGGTCGGCGATCAGGTCGTCGGTGCCTTCCAGGCCCACCGAGATCCGCACCACCCCGTCGCCGAGTCCGATCGCGGCACGCCCCTGCGGGCCCATGGCCCGGTGGGTGGTGGTTGCCGGGTGGGTGATCAAGGACTTCACGTCGCCCAGGTTGTTGGAGATGTCGATCAGCTTCAGCTTGTCCAGCAACTCGAAGGCCCGCGCCTTGGCGGCACGCTCGGGGCTGTCGAGCTCGAAAGTGATGACGGTGCCGCCGCCCGACATCTGTTTGCGCGCCAGATCGTACTGCGGGTGCGATGCCAAAAACGGGTAGCGCACCCAGCGCACGGCCGGATGCTGCTCCAGGAACTGCGCGATCTTCAACGCCGCGGAGTTCGCATAGTCGACCCGAACAGCCAGCGTTTCAAGGCCTTTCAACAGGACCCAGGCGTTGAAGGCGCTCAGCGCCGGTCCGGTGTGACGCATCAGGGTCTGCACGGGGCCGTCGATGTAGTCCTGGTCTCCCAGGATCGCCCCACCCAGGACCCGGCCCTGCCCGTCGAGGTGTTTGGTGCCCGAATACACCACGACGTCCACTCCCAGCGGGATCCCCTGCTGCAGTAGCGGCGTGGCGAACACGTTGTCCAGCACCACTTTCGCGCCGGCGGCATGCGCCAGCTCGGTGACCGCGGCGATGTCCACCAGCGACTGCATCGGGTTGGACGGCGTCTCGAAGAACACCGCATCGGTGGGCACCGACAACGCCTGCTCCCACTGCGCCAGGTCCTCGCCGTCGACGAACACCGTCTCGACCCCCCAGCGGGGCAGAATCTCGTTGCAGACCACAAAGCAGGACCCGAACAGGCTGCGCGCGGCCACCAGCCGATCGCCGGCCTTCAGCAGCGCGCCCAGCGCCACGAACACCGCCGCCATGCCGCTGGCGGTGGCGAAGGCCGCCGGAGCCCCTTCGATCAGCCGCAGCCGCTCCTCGAACATCGACACCGTGGGGTTGCCGTAGCGGGAGTAGACGAAGCGGTCCACTTCGCCGGTGAACGCCTGCTCGGCAGCGGCCGCGGACTCATAGACATACCCCGAGGTGAGGAACAGTCCCTCGGCGGTCTCCTCGAACTGCGTGCGCAGCAGGCCGCCGCGCACGCCGATGGTGGCCGCACTGACACCCTCGGGAAGCGGTTTGGGCCGCCGGACCGAGCGGGCGGGGCCGGGCTCGCTCATGACTGCGTCCAGGGCAGCCCGACCGCCCGCCAGCCGGTTCCGCCCCGGTGAGCCCGCTCGTCGAGATGGCCTTCGAAACCGTCGAGCACGTTGTAGGACGGGGTCAGCCCCAGTGCCGTACCCGTCTCAGCGGCCCCGATGGAGCGGTTGCCGGAGCGACACAGGAAGATCGCGGGCCCGCCGGCGACCCGGGCCGCCAGTTGGCGGGAGAAGTCGCGGTTGGGCGTGCCGTCGGAGTGGACCCACTCGATACAGAGCACCTCGCGGCCCAGCGTGGACAGGTCGGGCAGGCCCACGAAGCGCCATTCGGCGTCGGTCCGCACGTCGATGAGCGTCGCCGCCGGGTCGTCGCGCAGTATCTCCCAGGCCTGCTCGGGCGTGATATCTCCTGCGTAGCTCACCTGCGGAAGTGTCGCATCTGGGGCGGTTTCCCGCCACGGGGGGTCAGGGCCAGAGCGTGCCCAGCACGGTCGCCACCCGCGCCGCGCGGTCGCGCGCGACCGCGATGTCTGGCCCGGTGGCAAGCGCCAAGCCCAGCCGGCGGCGGGGGTGGCCTTCATGGTGACCGAACACCACCACGTCACTTTCGGTCACGCTGAGTGCATCGGCGACCACCGACGCGCTGTCCGAAGTGGTGACGGCCCCGGTGCCGGCGCCGCGGCGAGAGTAGATCAGCCGGGCGGCGCCGGGCGAGACCATGATGGTGTCGGTCACCATGCCCAAGATCCCACGCGCCTGCAGCTCGAAACCGGAGAGCCGCTGGGTGCGCAACGTCAGCAGGGCGGCGTCGTAGGGGCGCACCGTGACCCCGCCGAAGTACACCTCGTCGCCGTGTACCAGCAGTTCCACCCCGAACAGGCCGCGGCCGCCCAGCGCCCGGGCGACCCGCGCGGTGATCGACTTGGCCGCATCCAGGGCCACGGAGCTCATCGGGTGCGGCTGCCAGAACTCCACCGTCAGCTGCCCGTTCGGCTCCTCGATGCTGCGATGACCGATCGGTGCGCAGAAGTCCAGGGCGGGTCCGTCGTGGCCGTCGCGGAGCACCGCCAGCAGCATGACCTCGCTGTCGACCTCCACCGCCGTCTCGGCCAACACCCGCGGCGGTACGTCCGGGGCGCAGGCCGCCACGGCACGCTGCCAGGCCGGCTCGATATCGCTGTCGCGCACCATCACCGAGCGGCCCTCCCCGAGCGCCCCGCCCACCGGTTTGACCGACATGGGATAGCCGGCCTGCCCGGCCACCGCCCGCAGTTCCTCAACCGATCCGACAAACCAGAAGGGCGGTGTGGGCAGTCCCAGTTCCTCGGAGGCCAGCCGCCGCATCCACTCGGGGTCCGCGGCCAGCCGGGCCCCGCGGATGCCCGGCACCAGCTGGGTGAAGCCGGTGTCGACGGCGGCGGTCAGCGCATCGGTGGCCCCCACCTCGGAGCCCGCCACCACATATTTCGGCTGCAGCCACCGGATGGCCGCCGCCAGTTCGTCGTTGTCGCCCAGGTCGACCACCACCGTGCGATCGACAACCCCGTGCAGCGGGGCATCGGCGTAGCGGTCGACGGCGATCACCTCGGCACCCAGGCGCTGCAGCGCCCGCACCAGTTCACGGCTGAGATCACCGGACCCGAGCAACGCCACCCTGGTGCGGCTGGGACCGTCCGCGGCCAGCCGCTCAGTCACGATCTCGCCCGCCTCGCTCGTCACCGCCACCCCTCCCCGGCAATGTTGCATGCCGCTCCAGGATAGGGGGAACGCCGACGGTGCTGCAGCGCCGGCGAACCTGCCTGGAACGGACCGGTTGTTTGCTGCGCGCAGGGGTTCCGGGCCTTATCGCCCGGGCCTAGAGTCGGTTCCATGAGTGTGCTGACGTCACCGAAGACCTACACGGGCCTGGCCGCCCTGCAAGCCGCCGACGCGGCGCTGTGCGCCATCCCGGCACCGTTCATCACCACAGCACTCGACACCGTCGGATGCCCGCAGGAGATCAGGCCGATCCTGCCGGTCGTCAAGGCCGCTGCGGCGGTCGGGCTGCTGTCGGTGCACCGGTTTCCGCGGCTGGCACGGCTGACCACCGCCGCGTTGACGCTGTACTTCGTCCTTGCCGTCGGCGCGCATATCCGGGTCCGCGACAGCATCGCCAACACCGTGCCGGCGGCGTCGCTGCTGACGCTGTTCGCGGCGATGACGCTCAGCGGTCCGCAACGCAGCGCCCGGCGCTAGAGCCGAGCGCGCCGCAGCACTACGGCTGCCCCGGCAGCAGCCGCACCATCAGCCCCTGCCCCTCGGCCAGCACGGTACCGTCGGCGTCGGTGATTTCGGCGCCGATGAACGCCTTGCGCCCCTCGGACCGCTCGATGCGGCCGTGCGCGAGCAGCGGGGTGTTGATCGGCGTGACCTTGCGGTAGTCGACATGCAGGAACGCTGTCCGGCTGATCGGCCGGTTGGCGGCGTGCACCACCATCCCGAACAGCCAGTCGAACAGCAGCGGCAGCACACCGCCGTGCACCGCGGAGTTGCCGCCCACGTGGAAGCGGCTGAACGACCCGGACATCGAGACGCCGTCGGGATCGAACCGGGTGATGCGCCACGGCGGCATCAACAGGCTGCCCATGCCCTCCAGGGAAGGCGCCCGCCCAGCCGGGGCCACACCCTCGGGCGCCGGAAACCGCTCCAGCAACCCCACCAATGCCTCGGCACGATCGGCGGCGTCGTCCCAGGTGCTGTCGTCGGGGTCGGTGGACACCGCCAGATCCTGCAGGCGCCGCATGGTGGTCAGGAACCGGACGAAACCCGGGCTCGGGTCGGCCACCGCGTAGTCGGGGAAACCCCCGTGGGTGGCGTAGTCGGGGTCGAGATCCTCCGGCCGCGGCTCGCTCACGCCCGATCCCTGACGACGTCGCGGCGCACAATGGTCTGTTCCCGTCCGGGACCGACCCCGATGCAGGAGATCTGCGCACCGGCGATCTCCTCGACCCGCGAGACGTAGTCGCGTGCGTTGGCGGGCAACTCCTCGAAGGTGCGGGCGCCGGAGATGTCCTCCCACCAGCCGGGCAGTTCCTCGTAGACCGGCTCGGCGCGGGCAAACTCCTCCTGCGTCATGGGCAGTTCGTCGGTGCGTTTGCCGTCCACGGTGTAGCCGACGCAGACCGGGACCGTCTCCAAGCTGGACAGCACATCGAGTTTGGTCAGGAAGTAGTCGGTGATGCCGTTGACCCGGGTGGCGTAGCGGGCGATCACCGCGTCGAACCAGCCGCACCGGCGCTGGCGCCCGGTGGTCACCCCGACTTCGCCGCCGGTCTTGGACAGGTACTCGCCGTGGGCGTCGAACAGCTCGGTGGGGAACGGCCCCGAACCGACCCGGGTGGTGTAGGCCTTGAGGATGCCCAGCACCGTGGTGATGCGCGTCGGTCCGACACCTGAACCCACGGCTGCCCCGCCCGCGGTCGGGTTGCTCGAGGTCACGTAGGGGTAGGTGCCGTGGTCGACGTCGAGCAAGGTGCCCTGCGAGCCTTCCAGCAGCACGTTCTCGCCCCGGTCCAGCGCAGCGCCCAGCAGCAGGCTGGTGTCGGCGATCCGGTGCTTGAAACCCTCGGCCTGCTCCAGCAGGTCCTCAAGGACCTGCTCGGGCTCCAGCGCCTTGCGGTTGTAGATCTTGACCAGCACCTGGTTCTTGAAGTCCAGGGCGGCTTCGATCTTGGCGGCCAGCGACTCCTGGTCGAGCACGTCGGCGACCCGGATCCCGATCCGGGCGATCTTGTCCTGGTAGCAGGGGCCGATGCCGCGACCGGTGGTGCCGATCTTCTTGCTGCCCATGTAGCGCTCGGTCACCTTGTCGATGGCGACGTGGTAGGGCATCAGCAGGTGCGCGTCGGCGGAGATCAGCAGCCGGGAGGTGTCGACGCCGCGACCCTCCAGGCCCGCCAGCTCCTCGAGCAGCACGCCCGGATCGACCACCACACCGTTGCCGATCACGTTGGTGACGTGCGGCGACAACACCCCTGAGGGGATCAGGTGCAGTGCGAAGTTCTCCCCGGTGGGCAGAACCACGGTGTGGCCGGCGTTGTTGCCGCCCTGGTAGCGCACCACCCACTGCACTCGCTCGCCGAGTAGGTCGGTCGCTTTCCCTTTGCCCTCGTCACCCCATTGGGCGCCGATGACGACGATTGCCGGCATGGATTTCTCGCTAACTGTCTTGGCTTACTGTGGTCCAGCCGGGGACTGAGCCTATCTGAAGCGATTCACGAGGAGCGTGTTGAACGCCACTAACGGCACGGAGCGCCTGTGACAGCGCCGCAAACCGCCGTCTTAGTGTTCGACGGACGGCCGCTGCCACGCCCCCTGCGGGGGCTGCCCACCATGCGGTTCGGCGACGGTAGCGGCCGCGAGGACTTCGACGCGGCCATCGACCGGTACCGCCGGCTGGTGGTCGTCGGCGCCGACGCCGACCTGGCGCGCCTGGCGACCCGGCTGCTGCGCACCGACCGGCTCGACGTCGAGGTGGGTTATGCCCCCAGAGGCCGGACACCGGCCACCGCGGCCTACCGGCTGCCGGCGGGATGGCGGGCCGCGCGGCGGGCCCGGCAGGGCGCCGCCCAGCCGGTGCCGCTGGTGCGTGACGACGCCGGCACCGTCCTGGTGGGCGCCGCCCGCTGGCTGCCGGTGGACGGCGCCGAGGTGCTGCACGGAGAGGGCATCGTCGATGACACCGCCCTGTTCGACGGGGATGTCACCGGCGTGGTGATCGAGCCGACCGGCACCGCCCCGGGTGTGCGCGCCGCGGTGCTGCCCCGGCGCCGCCGGGTACGGCGCTGGGTGGCGGGCCGGGCGGCGCAGCTGGGCACCACCGGCGCGCTGGTGGTGCGCGACGGGGTCTGCGCCAGCCGTACCGTGAAACGATCCACCTTCTACCGCCACATCGAGGACTGGCTGCTCGTGCGATGACCGCGCGGGCCGGGCCAGCGAAGCTCCGGCAAAGTCGGTAGGTTCGGGCGGTGAACGTGCAACCCCTGCGCAGCCGGGCGGTCCGGCCCAGCCCGGTGTTCCTGGGGTTGGTGGCGCTGGCCGCCGTCGGCGGCGCACTCGCCTGGCGGGCGGGCGAGGAGATCGGGCCGCTGGCCTACGCCGGGGTGTTCGTGCTCGTCATCGCCGGTTGGCTGGTCTCGCTGTGCCTGCACGAATTCGGCCACGCCTACACCGCCTGGCGGTTCGGTGACCACGGTGCGGAAATGCGCGGCTATCTGACCCTCAACCCCTTGCGTTACACCCATCCCGGCCTGTCACTGGTGCTGCCCCTGCTGGTCATCGCGCTGGGCGGGATCGGGTTGCCGGGCGGGGCCGTTTACGTGCAGACCTCGGCGATGACGCCGCGGCGGCGCACCCTGGTCAGCCTGGCGGGCCCGGCGGCCAATCTGGTGCTCGCGGTGCTGCTGTTGGGCGTCACGCGCGCGTTCTACGACCCCGCTCATCCGGTGTTCTGGTCCGGGGTGGCGTTTCTGGGCTTCCTGCAGGTGACCGCGCTGGTGCTCAATCTGCTGCCGGTGCCGGGGCTGGACGGCTACGGCGCGCTGGAGCCGCACTTGAGTCCGGCGACCCGCCGCGCCGTGGCACCCTTCCAGCAGTGGGGCCTGTTGGCGCTGGTGGTGCTGCTGTTCGCCTCTCCGGCGTTGAGCCAGAAGTTCTTCGCACTGGTGTTGTGGTTCTTCGACCTCTTCGCCGTGCCGCGGCTGCTGGTCTCGTGGGGGCTGAGCCTGACCCAGTTCTGGAACGCCTGGTTCTGACAGGGCCCGGCGTCGCGGGTCAGCCTCACGCCGCAACCCGACTTCACCCGGCGGCGGGCCCGCCCGCCTATATTCACCTCCCATGGGCTCCGGTCACGAGCACACCACCACCGACACCCGACTGTCGCGGATGGTCATCGGCGCCGCGATCCTGACCGCGTTCTTCGCCGTCGAGCTGACCACCGCGATCATGATCAATTCGATGGCGCTGCTGGCTGACGCCGGCCATCTGCTCACCGACCTGGCCGCCCTGTTCATGGGGGCGGCGGCGGTGATGCTGGCCCGGCGCGGCAGCACCCCGCCGTCGCACACCTATGGCTGGCACCGCGCCGAGGTCTTCACCGCGGTCGCCAACGCGGTGCTGCTGATCGGGGTGGCGACGTTCATCCTCACCGAGGCGATCCGCCGCATCGGTACCGCGCCCGATGTGCCCGGTGTGCCGATGATCGTGGTGGCACTGGCCGGACTTGTCGTCAACCTCGGGGTCGCCGCGCTGTTGCGGTCCCACTCCACGGTGAGTCTGGCGGTGCGCGGCGCGTACATGGAGGTGCTGGCCGACACCGTCGGCAGCGTGGGCGTGCTGATCGCCGGGGTTGTCACCCTCACCACCGGGTGGCCCTACGCCGACGTGGTGGTCGCGGTCTTCGTCGCGCTGTGGGTGTTGCCGCGCGCGTTCGCCCTGGCGGGGGCGGCACTGCGAATTCTCTCGGAGGCCTCACCGAGCCACATCGACGTCGCGGAACTCCGCGCGGCACTCGCCGGCATCGACGGTGTCACCGACGTTCACGATCTGCACGTGTGGACGCTGGTTCCGGGGCAGGACATGGCCACAGCGCACCTGGGCACCAGCGCCGACGCCGGCCGCGTGCTGGCCGACGCGCGCGCCGTGCTGGCCGCTCGCGGGTTGACGCACGCCACCGTGCAGGTGGAGCCTGCCGGGCAGGGGGGTCGTTGCTCGCTCGGATGCTGAGGGGTCAGCTCAGCCCCAGCGCGGAGCGGGCGCCGGGATCGCAGTCGTCTAGCAGAGCCAGGCAGCGTGCCTGCTCGTCGGCTTCGCCGATGCTGGTGGCGGCACGCGCCAGCGCGGCCACACACCGCAAGAAACCACGGTTGGGTTCATGCGAATACGGCACCGGGCCGTAGCCCTTCCACCCGTTGCGGCGCAGCTGGTCCAGGCCCCGGTGGTAACCGGTGCGCGCGTAGGCGTAGGCAGTGACAGCCTTGTCCTCGGCCAATGCCGCTTCGGCCAGCACCGCCCACGCCACCGAGGCGGCCGGATACGCGGCCGCGACAACTTCGGGGTTCTGGTTGCCCCGCAGAGCGGCCTCGGCGTCGGGATCGCCGGGCAGCAGGGTCGGATCGGGTCGGAGGAGATCACCGGTGTGAGTCACATCGTCCATTCTGCCGTGCCGTCCATGGCCAGCCACTCCGGCAATCCGCCGGCTCGCTCAGTAAGCTGGCGCGCAGCAGATTAGCTAGCGGGAGGACAGCCGTAGCCCATGCCGAACCCATCCGGCCCCGACCGCGACGACGTTCCCGCACCGCCCGCATCCGATCAGGGTTCCGGGACCGGCGCTGCCCCGGTCGAGCAGCATCCCGACGGCGACGACCAGGTCACCCAGATCCAGCCCGTCGACTCAGACGACGAGACGGCGACGGCCGCCCTGGCGGAGACACCGGCCGACGCCGACGCTGTCACCGAGGTGATCGCCACCGAGGCCGCGCCCGGTACCGACGGTTCACCGGAGCGCAGGTTCACCGCTCCCGGGTTCGACGCCGGGCACACCGAAGTCATCCCGTCGGTGGATGATGCCGACACCGAACTGATCGCTCAGCAGAGCGATGACGCGGGCAAGGCGATACCGCAACAGATTCCGGCACGGGTCGGCACCAAGCTGCCCAGCACCGTCTCGCGCAGCTGGGGCTGGGTGATGGCGGTGATCCTGATCATCCTGGCGCTCGCGGTGATCGCCGTGCTGGGCACGCTGTGGCTGACCCGCGAAACCCGCCAGGCGGCCTCCCAGGAGGAACACGTCCGGTCCACGATCCAGAGTTTCGACATCGCCACGCAGAACGGCGATCTGGCCGCACTGCGCAGTCTCACCTGCGGCGACATCCGCGACCGCTACGTCAACTACGACCAGAAGGTCTGGGACGAGACCTACCGCCGGATCGCGGCGGCCAAGCAGTACCCGGTGGTCGCCAGCATCGACGAGGTGGTGGTCAACGACGGCCACGCCGAGGCCAACGTCACCGCCTTCATGGCCTACGAGCCACGGGTGCGCTCAACCCGCAGCTTCGACCTGCAGTTCCGTGACGACCAGTGGAAGATCTGCCAGTCGCACGGCAGCTGATGACGTTCGTTGACGCTGCGCCTACGGCGGGGCTCACTCGAACTTCCCCGCCGTGGACGCAGAGTCAACGACTCAGGCCAGGGCCTTGCCGGCGCTGTGCAGGTCGTTGCAGGCTTCGATGACCCGCTCGGTCATGGAGGCCTCGGCCTTCTTGAGGTAGCTGCGCGGGTCGTAGGTCTTCTTGTTGCCGACCTCGCCGTCCACCTTGAGGACACCGTCATAGTTGGTGAACATGTGCGCGGCGACCGGGCGGGTGAACGCGTACTGGGTGTCGGTGTCGACGTTCATCTTCACCACGCCGTAGCGCAGCGCCTCCTCGATCTCGGACTTCAGCGAGCCCGAGCCGCCGTGGAAGACGAAGTCGAACGGCTTGGAACCCTCGGCGAGGCCCAGCTTGGCCGACGCGACCTTCTGGCCTTCGGCCAGGATGTCCGGGCGCAGCTTGACGTTGCCCGGCTTGTAGACGCCGTGCACGTTGCCGAAGGTGGCGGCCAGCAGGTACTGGCCCTGCTCGCCGGCACCGAGGGCGGCGACGGTCTTCTCGAAGTCTTCGGGCGAGGTGTAGAGCTTCTCGTTGATCTCGGCTTCCACCCCGTCCTCTTCGCCGCCGACCACACCGATCTCGACCTCGAGGATGATCTTGGCGGCCACCGCCTGGGCCAGCAGCTCCTGGGCGATGGTCAGGTTCTCATCGATCGGCACGGCCGAGCCGTCCCACATGTGCGACTGGAACAGCGGGTTCTGGCCGGCCTTGACCCGATCAGCCGAGATCGCCAGCAGCGGCCGCACGAATCCGTCCAGCTTGTCCTTCGGGCAGTGGTCGGTGTGCAGGGCCACGTTGATCGGGTACTTGGCGGCGATCACGTGGGCGAATTCGGCCAGGGCCACCGCCCCGGTCACCATGTCCTTGACACCCAGACCGGAGCCGAACTCCGCGCCGCCGGTGGAGAACTGGATGATGCCGTCGCTGCCGGCGTCAGCAAAGCCCTTGATCGCCGCGTTGATGGTCTCCGACGATGTGCAGTTGATCGCCGGGAACGCGTAGGAGTTCTCCTTGGCGCGGGCCAGCATCTCGGCGTAGACCTCGGGGGTAGCGATGGGCATGGAACTCTCTCCTCCTGGGTGCAAACGGTGTCCCCCCAGTATCCCCAACGGTTAATCTCCCACGACACCGGTATGTTGGGGCCTCATGAGCATGACGGTGGCGGCGATGCCCCACATATTGGACCCGATGTACTGGATCGGGCAGGGCGGCCTGTTCGAGCACGCGGTCCTGCCGGCCATCCTGGTGATCGTCTTCGTCGAAACCGGTCTGCTGTTTCCCCTGCTGCCCGGCGAATCGCTGTTGGTCACCGGTGGCCTGCTGGCCGCCGCCGGCAACCCCGACATCTGGGTGCTGGCCCCGGCCGTGGCGGTCGTGGCGATATTGGGCGACCAGACCGGCTACTTCATCGGCCGCCGCATCGGGCCGGCACTGTTCAAGAAAGAGGACTCCCGCTTCTTCAAGAAGCACTACGTGACCGATTCGCACGCCTTCTTCGAGAAGTACGGGCCGGCCGCCATCATTCTGGCCCGCTTCGTACCGTTCGCCAGGACGTTCGTCCCGGCGATCGCCGGCGTGTCCTACATGCGCTACCCGGTCTACCTGGCGTTCGACATCGTGGGTGGCATCCTGTGGGGCGCCGGGATGACCCTGACGGGGTACTGGCTGGGCACCAAGGTGCCGGGCATCACCGACCACCTGGAATTGATCATCATCGGGATTCTGTTCGTCTCGCTGCTTCCGGCGATCTACTCGGCGGTCAAGGCGTATCTGTCCCGGCGCGCCAATCGTGCGGTGCAGACCCCGGCGGATCCGGCCGCTGTCAGCACCCGTAACCCCGAGTAGTTCGCGCCGGCTACCGGGCGGCCGCGACCACGTGGGCGGCCTCCATCAGCATCCACCCGCCCAGTTGCACCGACAGATCCCGCTCGGGGACCTCGGATTCGTATACGGCGCCGGCGATCGACGTGGCCAGCGCGCCATCGCCGCGGGGTACCTCGGCCGCCTGATCCCAGAACGCGCCGAACAGCGGCAACCCGTTCACCGACTGCCGGTAGTCCCACGCCGATTTCGCCGACGCCAGCACCAGCTGTGCCGCGGTGTCGCGCGCCGCGGTGTCGGCCGCGCTGTCCCCGGGCAGCGTGGTGGCCGTCACCGCCAGGTAGCGGGCGGTGATCCCGGCGAACAACCCGCCGTCGCCGCCGCCGGCTCCCTTGATCACTCCGCCGGGAGCCATATGCTCGCGCACGGCGGCCACCAACCGGTGGACCCGGGCGAAGTGCCTTTCGGCGCCGGTGCGCGCCGCCAGTTCGGTCTCCAGTCCGAGCACCACGCCCTGGCAGTAGGTGTACTGCGCCCGCACCAGCGAACCGGCCCGGATGCCGTCGAACACCAGGTGGGTCTCCGGGTCGATCAGGGTGGCGTCGATCCAGTCGCCCATCTCCACGGCGCGCTGCAGCCACCCCGGTTCGCGGGCCAGGAAGATCCCGGCCGGGCCGTTGGCGGGAGCGTTGAAGAAGGGCTCGGTGAACTGCTCGTCCTTGCGCCAGGGGATGCCGCCGCCGGCTTCGGGCATCCAGGAGTCGGTCAGCTCGCGGGTCAAGGTGCCCAGGGCGCGGCGCCGGTCGGCGCCGGTGACGTGGGCCGCGCGTTGGATCGCCAACGCCAGCCAGGCCATGTCGTCGTAGTAGGCGTTGGTCCAGCGGCCCACGTTGCGCAGCCGGTGGGTGCGGATCTGCCGCTTGATCCGGGTGACCCGCTCGGGCTGCGGGTCGCGCAGCTGCGCGTCGACCAGGCAGTCCAGCAGGTGCGCCTGCCACCAGTAATGCCAGTGCGGCGCGCGCCGTACCGGCGGCCAGGCCACGACGCCCAGCTGCGTGCCGGGCAGATGCCACAGCGCCTTGAGGTGGCGTGCGGTGACCGCGGCTTCGGCGCTTTCGGCACGGTTCGCCCAGAGGTGGTCCATAGCCGTTGATCTTGCCGCATAAGCCGAGCGTGGACCTTCCCGCGGACCGGCGATCCGCGGGAAGATCCACAGCTCAGGTATCAGAAGGGCAGCTCGAAGCCGCCCCCGTCGGTGAGCTGACCGAACAGGTCCAGAATCCACTGGATCGCGGGTGCAGCCTCCAGGACGTCCGACGCTATCGCGATCTGGGCGGCAAGTGCCTCTTCCGTCTCCGTCAACCAGGTGGTGATCGATTCCCCGGCCAGGTTGGCGAGCACGTCGAGGTCGCTGCCGGCCTCGGGGAACAGGTCATCGAGGGTGATGATGCCGTCGGCAATCGCGTTGATCGCCCCCGGGCCTGCCCCATAGATCGACAGCAACGACCAGGTGATGACGCCTCCGTAGTAGCCGGACGCGAGTTCTAACAGGCCATCGAGCTGCTCGCCGTCCTGCGCCGAGACTCCCAGCAAGCTGTACAGCCAGCCCAGGTCGAAGTCGGCGACGGGGCCGAAGAGCACTTCGGGGTCATCGCTGATGGACTCGAAAAATCCTTCGGTCCAGGTGAGAGGGCTCCAGCCGGGGCTGAGGATCTCCTCCAACAGACCGTAGCGATCGGTCACCCAGTCCCCGACGCCCGAGATCCCGGCGAAGGAAAGGAAGGGGTCCAGCCAGCCGGCCCACTCGACGGCCGTTTGGCCATACGACAGGGTGGTCGCGGTCAGTTCCTCCGCGTAGGCCTGCGCCGCGGCAAGGGAGTCGAAGCTGACCCAGCCGTCGGGAGTCAAGACCTCGACATCCGGCCAGTCCAGGGCGGTCAGGGCCACCTCGGCAGCGACGGCCCGGGCCGGATGGGCCGGCACAGCCGCGGGTGCGGTCAAGATCGCTCCGGCGCCCACCAGCGCGGCGCCGAAGGCAGCGTAGGGGCGCACGTTCTTCCGTAGATGCATGGGGGAATCCTCGTTTCTGACAGGAACCTGATAGGCGTCACGCTAGCGGTGGCGGCCCCGCTTCCGATACAGGGAAATCCCTGGACTTTGCCCATGGGAAGCGCCCCTCACCTGCGGATTCCTGGTTTCGTCAGAGCGGCGAAATATCTCCGCAGGCTGGCCGCACCGGCCTCGGCGCTGCCTTGCCGGAAGCATGTTCTGCGCCGCGTATGAGAGTTAGCCGTGTACGCCTCGTGGGACCGGCGTCCCGGTCACCAGGCGCGGTCGAAATCCGCGTGCTCGGTGATCCAGGCGTGCATCGCGATCCCGGCGGCCACCCCGACGTTGATGCTGCGAGTCGAGCCGAACTGGGCGATGGACACCGTCAGATCCGCACCGGCTCGCACCTCGTCGCTGATTCCGAGGCCTTCGCTGCCGAACACCAGCAGGCAGTCGGCGGGCAGCGCGGTCTGCTCCAAGCGCGCGGCGCCGGCGACATTGTCCGCTGCGACCACCGTCAGTCCCTGCCGCGCAGCGAAATCCAGCAGTTCGGCAGCCGTCTCGTGATGCACCAGCCGCTGGTAGCGGTCGGTGACCATGGCGCCGCGCCTATTCCACCGCCGTCGGCCCACGATGTGCACGGTGTGCACGGCGAACGCGTTGGCAGTCCGCACCACCGAGCCGATGTTGGCGTCGTGCCCGAAGTTCTCGATCGCGACGTGCAGCCGATGCCGACGGCGATCGATATCGGCGATGATCGCCTCGCGGCTCCAGTAGCGGTAGGCATCGACGACGTTGCGGCTGTCGCCGTCGCGCAGCAGTTCGGGGTCGTACCGCGGGTCGCTGGGCAGTGGCCTCGGCCAGGGCCCCACCCCGTTGTCCGTCGGCGAGAACCACTCGGTGGGGCCGGGCCCCTCGGAGCGCTCGCTCACCCGGTGGTCCACACGGCGGCATGCGTGCCGACCACCGACACCGAGGGGTAGAGCAGCGCGGAGTTGATCTCGCCGTGCGTGCACAGCGCTGTCGGTACGTGCACCGAGTTCAGCGAGGCCTCCGGCAGGATCAGCACCGATGACCCGACCGCCAGGCAGTCCGGTCCCAATCCGGGCATCGGTGTGGACGGCCCGGCGACCAGCATCAGCGGTCCGCCCCGCGCGATCGCCTCGTCGCGGTACTGGCCCGGCACCGCGTCGGCCGTCAGGCTCAGCACCATGTAACCGTTGCCGGTGAACGCCTTCGGGTCGCCCAGGGCGGTCGGGGCCAGCGGCACACCGTCGGCGCGGTAGGCGGCCACTCCCTGGGCGGTGAGCAGCAGACCGGTGTCGGCGGGGTTGACCGGCGCCAGTCCCACCGGGAAGGCCGCGGCGTAGGCCACCGTGGTGTCTTTGATCCGGTCGGCAGGCGAATACAGGTACACGCCGCGCAGGGCGCTGCGTTCCTTGAGCGGGCCCAGGCACACGGTGCCGGTCAGCCGATCGGGTTGCGGGGCCGACAGCGGCGCCGGCACCAGTTCGCCCAACAGCGTGCAGCTGCCCAGCCCGGTGGCTTCGATGGGATGCGAAGGGGTGCCGTACACCCCGAACCGCAGATCGCCGGGCGCGGCGTGGGCCCCGTGCTCCGCGGTGAGCTGGGCCTTGACGTCGATCAGGGCGTAGTCGACCTCCCACCGCAGGTTCGACAGGGTCATCTCCCAGCCGAGGAAGGTCAGCGGCGAACCCAGCCGGGCGCCCTGGGCGCCGTAGGGGCCGGCCGTTTCCGAGCCCCCGCACGCCGCGACGCAGGCGACGGCCAGCGCCGACACCAGCGCGATCAGACTCCGCACAACGGTCCTCGGTGCGTTCAGTCCAGCCCCAGCTCGGCCAGTCCGAGCACACTGCGGTAGGGCACGCCCTCGGCCTCGATGGCCTCGGCTGCTCCGGTGGCACGGTCCACCACGGTGGCCACGCCCACCACGTGACCGCCGGCCTCCCGCACCGCACGCACCGCGGTCAGCGCCGACCCGCCGGTGGTGCTGGTGTCCTCGACCACCAGCACCGGGTGGCCGGCGACGTCGAACCCTTCGATAAGGCGCTGCATGCCATGGGTTTTCACCGACTTGCGCACCACGAATGCGTCGATCGGGCGGCCCGGGGCGTGCATGACGGCGGTCGCCACCGGGTCGGCGCCCAAAGTCAGGCCGCCCACCGCGACATAGTCCCAGTCATCGGTGAGCTGGCGGACCAACCGTCCGATCAGGGCACCGGCGCGATGGTGCAGGGTGGAACGGCGAAGGTCGACGTAGTAGTCGGCTTCGGCTCCCGAGGACAGGGTCACGCGGCCGTGCACCACCGACAGCTTGCGCACCAGCGCGGCCAGCTCGTCGCGTTCGTCGTTGTTAAGTGCGGCCACGGCCCCTCCCGAATCTGTTGGTCAGCGTCCGCGACAGCCCGCGCGGAACCAGTCGGCTGACGCCTGCCAATGCCTTGTACTGCAGGCCCGGGACGCTGACCACCTCGCCCCGGGCGATGTCGGCCAGACTCGCCGCGACCACGTCGTCGACCTCCATCCACAAAAACGACGGCAGGGTGGCCATGTCGATGCCGGCACGCTGGTGGAATTCGGTGTGGACATAGCCGGGGCAGACAACATGGATGCCGACGCCGGTGCCGTGCAGGCCGCCGGCCAGTCCCTCGGTGAACGACACCACCCAGGCCTTGGATGCCGAGTAGGTCGAGCCGCGTCCCGACAGCAGCCCGGCGACGCTGGCGATGTTGATGACCCTGCCGGCGCCCTTGTCGATCATCGCGGGCAGCGCGGCCCGGGTCAGCTGCATCACCGCGGTGACGTTGACGTCCAGCTGCGCCTGCAACAGCGCAGGGTCGGCGGTCCAGAACTCTCCGGCCGTGCCGAATCCGGCGTTGTTGACCAGTACCTGCACCCCGGCGGCCAGACGCTCGGCGACCCGCGCGCGCCCCTGGGCGTCGGCCAGGTCCGCGGACAGTACCTCGACGGCGGCACCGTGGGCGTCGCGCAGCTCGGCGGCCAGTGCTTCCAGGCGCTCGACATCGCGGGCGACCAGCACCAGATCATGTCCGTCGGCGGCGAAGCGGCGCGCGTAGCCGGCACCCAGCCCAGAGGTGGGCCCGGTGACCACGGCGACGGGGCGAGACATGCCCGTCAGCGTAACGGCGATCGCGAGCGCGACGAAGTCGGGCGCTGCGGTTCGCCGCCGTCATCTCCCAACCAAGCCGCTGGTATCGAGCGGCGTCGGTCGTCAGCGCTGATAGTGCGCGGTCTGCCGCACGTTGTGCCCGCCCTTGGCCGAACGCCCGTCCGAGGCGGCGTCCCGGCTCGCCCGGCGGCGCGGCGCCGGCTCCCCCGCAGCGGACGCGGGCGCCCGCGATGCCGATGCGGGCTGGTCGGCTGCATTGTCGTCGGCTGCCTCCGCGGCGCTCGGCGGTCCCAGCGGGCGGCTGGGCTGGCCGCCGTTGCGGCGGCCCGGGGCGGCCTCGGCGGCCTGGCGGCGCGGGGCCGGCGGCAGCACCCGCAGGAGGTCGTTGAACTGGCGGACGCTGCGCAGGCCCTCGTCCCACTGGCTGCGGGTGCTGGTGATGGGCATGCTCACCAGCGTCCAGTTCTCCTCGTTCCACATGATTTCCGCGCAGTCGGGCGCGCTGTGGGCGAAGGTGACCATCCGCCGGTCGCAGGCCCGGCGTGCCGCGTCCAGGTTGGTGGAATACACCATGCGGGGGCCAATCGCCCCGAGCAGCCAGATGTCGTTCTCGCGGGGCTCCTTGAGGCCCTTGAGCCGCACATCGACCACCACGTTGGTGGCGACCTTGCGATGCAGGGCGATCACCGTGGCCACTTCGTCGAGGTCGAAGATGTAGACGGCCTCGCCGCGGATCTGGCCGAGCACCACGTTGCGCACCGGCGCCTCGCCGCCCACGCTCGATATCACGCCGCGTGTCCAGCGGCGCAGGATCTCGGTGGATTCCGGTTCGAAGTCGAAGCCGTGCGACCGTGCCCAAGACTTACGGCGCCGACTGCGGCCCCGACGCTGGTCGATGTCCACGTACAGCAGTACCGCCGCGCCGACGAAGCACAGCGCGGACAGCGTGAACCAAAGCGGGACCATTGGGCCTAGCGTATCTGTTCTCGGGCCCGAAGCGAGAATGCTCGCAGGTCACAACCGTGTATCAGCACTGTTCCAACAGGTCAACGTCACAATTGCAGGGTGTCCGGAGCGACGCCGCCGAAGATGGTCTTCCCGGTGTCGTAGGAGACGTAGATCGGCTCCATGGCGAACGGCAGGTTACCGGTGTTCATGTTGTTGGCGCTGATCACCACCGGGCCACGCGTCGAGGCGTTCGCGGGGTCGGCCGAGTAGGTCGTCGAACTCACGGTGTAGGAGTAGAGCAGCTGCCCGCCGGGGGTGTAGACGCGGATCAGCGTCCCGTCCGGGAGGGTGCCGGTGGACGTCGGGGTGATGCCCGCGTTGCTCAGCACCGACGCCGGCATGGTTCCGAACACCCCGCCGGAGTCGATCACTCCGTTGACCTGCTGAGGCGTGGCGCCGTTGAGGCTCACGTACAGGGCCGACCACGGCGCGCCATCGACGGCGATCCCGCCCTCCAGCGGGTTGGCCCCGAAGATCAGTTCCCCGTTGGGCTGGTCGATCAACACGCCACGGCCGAGCTCGCCCGGCAGATCGGCGGTCGGAATGTGGTCGGGGGTGGGGCCCAGCGCGTTGGGCCCGATGCCCAAGATGCCGGTGGAGGATCCGGCCAGGTAGTCGTGAATGGACCACGGGCCGAAGATGTTGAAGTCCGCCGGGAACGCGAACAGCACCGCGGCGACTGACGTGTCGGCGGTGACCGTACCCGCGACGCCGTCCTGGTCGAAGCCGCTGAAGGTGACCGTGGTGGGCAGCTCCAGATAGAAGTAGTTCAGGTAGCCACCGAACTGGCCGATGTTGAATCCGGTCGGCAGACCGGTGATGCCGAAGGGGTTGATGTTCCAGATCGGCATGACCAGTCCGGCGGCGCCGGTGTCGACCAGGACCTCGGTCTCCGGGCCCCCGCCGACGGAGAGGTTGATGACCGGCTGGGTGACCAGGTTGACGTCCATCGGGACGGTGAAGCTGGTCGGGAGATCGGCGAGCGCGGTGTCCGGGCCGTAGTCGGCGGCGCTGCCGGCGACATCCGGGCCGAACAGCCACGGCGCGATGCTGTTCAGCGGGTTGTAGACCAGGTCCTGGTACCAGCCGGTGAACAGGGTGTCCAGCGAGGCCAGGGCCGAACCCGGGTCGGTGTCGGCGGCGATACCCGGGTCTGTCCAGCTGATCGCGTCGATCAGGGGCTGCAGCAGGTCGTCCCAGTCCGCGTGCGCGGCGGGGGCCGGGGCGCTCAGCGCCAGCAATGCGCCGGCGGCGCCGACGGCACCCACCAGCCGATGGCGACGACGTGCCATGATGACCCCTCCGGTTGGACGCCCGCTACCCGAACTCGCGGGAATTTCTCAGTAACGGCAAGGCTAACCGATCAGCCAGAGCACCGCACCTGCAAAGCAAGCGTCCTACGTCACGGCCCCCGGAATCAATCCCGGGGGCCGTGACGTCTGGATGGGCTCAGCCCAGGATCAGCGACTCGCCGTCCGCGCTGATGTTGACCGGCACCACGTCGCCGTCGTGCACCTCGCCGGCCAGCAGCATCTTGGCGAGCTGGTCGCCGATGGCCTGCTGGATGAGCCGGCGCAGGGGGCGCGCCCCGTAGACCGGGTCGAAGCCACGACGGGCCAGCCACTTCTTGGCCTCCAAGGAGACCTCGATGGTCAGCCGCCGTTGCGCCAGGCGCTTGGCCAGCTGCTGCAGCTGGATGTCGACGATCTGCACCAGTTCCTCGGGGTTGAGACCCTCGAAGATGAGCACGTCGTCCAGCCGGTTGATGAACTCCGGCTTGAACGCGGCCCGCACCGCGGCCATCACCTCCTCGTCGGTGCCACCCGAACCCAGGTTGGACGTCAGGATCAAGATGGTGTTGCGGAAGTCCACGGTGCGGCCCTGGCCGTCGGTGAGCCGGCCCTCGTCGAGGACCTGCAGCAGCACGTCGAACACGTCCGGGTGCGCCTTTTCGACTTCGTCGAACAGCACCACCGTGTAGGGCCGGCGGCGCACCGCCTCGGTCAGCTGACCGCCCTGGTCGTAACCGACGTAGCCGGGAGGCGCACCGACCAGGCGAGCCACCGAGTGCTTCTCGCCGTATTCGCTCATGTCGATGCGGACCATGGCCCGTTCGTCGTCGAACAGGAAGTCGGCCAGCGCCTTGGCCAGCTCGGTCTTGCCGACGCCGGTCGGGCCCAGGAACAAGAAGGAACCCGTCGGCCGGTTGGGGTCGGCGACACCGGCCCGGCTGCGCCGCACCGCGTCCGAGACCGCCTGCACCGGCTTGCGCTGACCGACGACCCGCTTGCCGAGCTCGTCCTCCATGCGCAGCAGCTTGGCGGTCTCGCCCTCCAGCAGCCGGCCTGCCGGGATACCCGTCCAGGCACTGACCACATCGGCGATGTCGTCGGGGCCGACCTCTTCTTTGAGCATGAGGTCTTCTTGAGCGTGAGCAGCCGGCAGCGCGGCGTCAAGCTTCTTCTCCACCTCCGGGATCCGGCCGTAACGCAGCTCGGCGGCCTTGGCCAGGTCGCCGTCGCGTTCGGCACGGTCGGACTCGCCGCGCAACGCCTCGAGCTGCTCCTTGAGTTCGCGGACGACGTCGATGGCGTTCTTCTCGTTCTGCCACCTGGCCGTCAGCTCGGCGAGCTTCTCCTTGTGGTCGGCCAATTCGGCGCGCAGTTTGACCAGCCGGTCCTTGGAGGCCTCGTCCTCTTCTTTGCTCAGCGCCATCTCTTCGATCTCCAGGCGCCGCACCAGGCGTTCGACCTCGTCGATCTCGACCGGCCGGGAGTCGATCTCCATGCGCAGCCGCGAGGCCGCCTCGTCGACCAGGTCGATGGCCTTGTCCGGCAGGAATCGGGCGGTGATGTAGCGGTCGGACAGCGTGGCCGCGGCGACCAGCGCCGAGTCCGTGATGCGCACCCCGTGGTGGACTTCGTAGCGGTCCTTGAGGCCGCGCAGGATGCCGATGGTGTCCTCCGCCGACGGTTCGCCGACGTACACCTGCTGGAAGCGGCGCTCCAGGGCGGCGTCCTTCTCGATGTACTTGCGGTACTCCTCGAGCGTGGTCGCGCCCACCAGCCGCAGCTCGCCGCGCGCGAGCATCGGCTTGATCATGTTGCCGGCGTCCATCGCGCCCTCGCCGGTGGCACCGGCGCCCACGATGGTGTGCAGCTCGTCGATGAACGTGATGATCTGCCCGGCCGACGCCTTGATCTCGTCCAGGACGGCCTTGAGGCGTTCTTCGAACTCGCCGCGGTACTTGGCGCCGGCCACCATCGAACCCATGTCCAGGCTGACGACGGTCTTGTCGCGCAGGCTCTCCGGGACGTCGCCGGCGACGATACGCTGCGCCAGCCCCTCGACGATCGCGGTCTTGCCGACGCCGGGCTCACCGATGAGCACCGGGTTGTTCTTGGTGCGCCGACTCAAAACCTGTACCACCCGGCGGATCTCGGTGTCACGCCCGATCACCGGGTCCAGCTTGCCCTCACGCGCACGTGCGGTCAGATCGGTGGAGTACTTCTCCAACGCCTGGTAGCTGGCCTCGGGGTCGGCGCTGGTGACCCGCGCACTGCCGCGCACCTTCACGAACGCCTCCCGCAATGCCTGCGGGGAGGCGCCGTGACCGGTCAACAGCTTGGCGACATCGGAGTCGCCGGTGGACAGGCCCACCATCAGGTGTTCGGTCGACACGTACTCGTCGTCGAGTTCGGTGGCCAACTGCTGGGCCACGGTGATCGCGGCCAGCGCGTCGCGGGACAGCTGCGGTTGCGCGTTGGAGTTGGTCACCTGCGGTGCCAGATCGATCAGCCGCTGCGCCTCGGTCCGGACTGTCGCGGGGTTCACCCCGACCGCCTCCAGCAGCGGTGCCGCGATCCCGTCGTTCTGGGTCAGCAGGGCCTGCAGCAGGTGCGCAGGCCGGATTTCGGGGTTGCCGGCGACCGTGGCCGTTTGCAAAGCGGCGGTCAGGGCTGCCTGCGTCTTGGTGGTCGGGTTGAAAGAGTCCACGACACCTCCATTCGGGGTTAGTGACGGGCCTCACATAACGCCCGCCAAAAATGCTTGTCGTGTTTTCCAACGCCGTCAAGGTTGAGTCTGTTCCGCTCAGGTCTGACGAGTTTTCCTGAGCGGCGACTCACCCCGCCTGATCAGCCAAGACGCAGCGCGCGACGGGCATCCTGCATCATCCGGGGCAACCGCGAGGCACCCATCAGCGCCCGGAAGAGCCAGCTGTCGTCCGACGGCAGCACGCCGGCCGATTGGGTGGCGTCGAGCAGGTCGAACAACGTCTCCCCCTCGTACATGAGCCCGTCGGCGTTGAAGTGGTAGCGGTCCACCGCCGTGCACTGCACGAAGGTGCCGACGCCGTGGATCGCCGGAGCCGACTCGTCGTAGGGATAGAAGCGCAGCGTGCCGCTGAAGTGTCCGCTGCCGATGTAGCGGACGATCACCCGCGTCTCGCCCTCGGGCGTGACGTCGAAATAGACCTGCCCGGGCAGCGGGTCGTAGCGCCAGTCCGGGATGGCGTCGAGGAAGGAGAAGTTGTAGCGCTCGAACTCCTCGAGACCGACGATGATGCGACCGAAGGTCGTGGGGTCCTTGTAGCGCAGGTCCGGCGTGTAGAGCTCGTGGTTGAGCGACATGTCGCGCATCAGCCAACTCCACCAATACTTCTTGGCCCATTCGGCGGCGAAGGCCACGTCGATCCCACGCTCGGCGTAGTGCGCGATCTTGCGGTCCAGATCGAGGAACCACTGCTCGGTCATGGCGTTGAGCTCGGGCTCGGTGAGCACCTTGACCTTGCCGCCGGCGCGGTTTCCGGGCAGGTATTCCGGTAGTGGCTGACGCAGCCTCGGTTTGGCGATGGCCTCCCTGAACAGCGCCTCGTCGAACATGCCACCCACCTTCCCGCCGCATTGGAATCACCTGATTCCCGCAATCAAAGCAGGCCCAGCAAGTAGAATCAAGTGATTCTCAAGCGGATGGGGTGGCCCGATGGACACGACGACGCCGCGAGTATGGCGCGGCCAGACGCATGACGACCGGGCCCAACTCCGCCGAACGCAACTGATGCGGGCCGGATTCGAGCTGCTGGGCACCGAAGGCACCTCAGGCGTCACCATGCGAGCGGTCTGCCGCCACGCCGGGCTGAGCCCGCGCTACTTCTATGAAAGTTTCAGCGACACAGACGAATTGATGCTGTCGGTCTACGATCACTGCAACGCCGAGCTGCTCAACGCCATCGCCGGCGCCACCAACCCGGAATCCCCCGTCGCGGCGGCGGTCGACGCTGCCGCCGGCTACTTCGAGGCAGATCCCCGGCGGTTGCGAATCCTGTTGCGCGAGCCGCAGTCCAGCAATCTGCTCGCCGCCCACCGGGCCGATGTACTCCCCGGGCTCCTGACCGAACTGGCCGGTTCCGCGGGCGTCACCGACCCGCCGGGCAGCCCCACCAGCCGCGCCATGCACGCCAGCGCACTGTCGGGAGCTCTGACCGCGCTGGTTCTCGACTGGGCCGACGGCCGGCTGCGCGCCAGCCGTGCCGAGCTGGTCGCCTACGCGACCACGCTGGTGCTGGCAGGGCTGGCCGGGTCCGGCGATTCAGGACGCTGAGGTCTCACACGAGGCCGAGGTCTCGCAGGACCGGGCGCCGGCCGGCGGTCGGCTCCAGAGGAACAGCGCGATCCAGGCGCCGTAGCCCAATGCCATCCCGGCATACATGACGGTGGGATCCGACTGGCCGTGCACGCTGAGGTAGAGCGCCACCCCGACGATCAGCGCAGGCAGCGCGGCAGCCCGACGCCGCAGGGCCAGCGCGACCGTGACGAACACGATCGACACGATCAGCAGGACGGGACTGATCCGATGTAACGCCTCGAGCGCAGCGCCACCCCAGCCGCGGGACCGCGCGCCCTCGTGTGCACCATGGCCGGCGCCGGCCGCCGCCGAGGCGCCGGCGCCGACTGCGGCCAGGACCGCCGGGAGACAACAGGCCAGCGTGCAGGTCAGCGCGGCGAACGCGCCCGCCACCCCGAATCTGCGCCCGGCCGGCTTGCCCGGACCTGCCGCGTCGCGCTGCGGCGTTGCTGACATATCCCACCCTTCCCAAGGTTGTGAGCCGAACCTATACCCCGTAGGGGTATCTGGCAAGGCATGGCCGGGTGCACGGCCGGACCGATCCGGTCCGCTACGGTGCAGCTATGACGACCAGCCTGGCTTCGGTGTGGACTGCCCTGATACCCCTTGCCCTGGTGGTGGCGCTGTCCCCGATCACCGTAATCCCGGCCGTGCTCGTGCTGCACACTGCGCGCCCGCGGGAGACCGGACTGGCCTTCCTGCTCGGATGGCTGGCCGGCCTGGCGGCTCTGACCGCCGCGTTCGTCGCGGCATCCGGCCTGGCCGGCGGTCTGCAGCGGACACCGCCGGGCTGGGCGTCCTGGCTGCGGATCGTCGTCGGTACGGCGCTGATCGGGTTCGGCCTCTACCGGTGGACGGCCCGGCACGGCCACAGCGAAATGCCCCGCTGGATGCGCTCCTTCACCACGATGGCACCGCTGCGCGCCGGCCTGATGGGGGCGATACTGGCCGTCGTCCGGCCCGAGGTGTTGTTCATGTGCGCCGCCGCCGGACTGGCCATCGGCAGCGCCGGACTGGCCGCCGAGGACAGCTGGACCATGGCGGCATTCTTCGTCGCGCTCTCCGCCTCCTCGGTGCTGATTCCCATCCTGGGCTACGTCGCCGCCAGCGACCGGCTGAATCCGGCACTGAACCGGCTCAAAGACTGGATGGAGCGCCAGCACGCCGCACTGGTCGCGGTGATCCTGGTCCTGATCGGTGCGATGGTGCTCTACAACGGGATTGACGCGCTCTGACCGGCGACGCAGCGGCGCCGTTAAGATCGCGCCGTGGGCCTGGATGACCGCGATGCGCTGCGCGTTCTCTATGACGCGTTCGCTGCGCCGTGCGACGCTTCCGGTGTTGTGGCCCAGTTCTTCAACCGGTGGTTCGGCACCGACCCGTCGGTCCGTGACCTGTTCCCCGCCGACCTGAGCCCCCAGCGGGACGCCTTCGCCCACGCCATGAGCTGGGTGCTGGGCGAATTCCTCGCCCAACGGGCGCAACCACCCGTGTCATTCCTGGCTCAACTGGGCCGCGATCACCGCAAGTACGGTGTGACCCAACGCCATTACCAGAGCGTGGGCCAGGTGCTGTTGGCCACCCTGCGCGAGGCGTTGGCCGACCGCTGGACTGCGGCCGTCGACGAAGCCGCCCGCGAGGCGCTGAACCTGATCATCGGGGTGATGGGCGGGGCCGCCGACGCCGAAGAGGGTCCGGCCTGGTGGGACGGCACCGTCATCGAGCAGCTCCGGGTCTCCCGCGACATCGCCGTCATCCGGCTCCAGCTGGATCAGCCGATGCCGTACCACCCCGGCCAATACGTCAAAGTCGAGGTACCGCAGTGCCCTCGGTCGTGGCGCTATCTGAGCCCCAGTATTCCGGCCGACGAAACCGGGGCGATCGAGTTTCACGTGCGGGCGGTCCCGGCCGGACTGGTCAGCACCGCGATCGTCAACGAGACCCGGCCCGGCGACCGGTGGCGCCTGTCCAGTCCGCTGGGCGGCATGCACGTGGACCGGGGCGACGGCGACGTCCTGATGGTGGCCGGCAGCACCGGCCTGGCGCCGCTGCGGTCGATGATCATGGACCTGACCCGCTGGGGCGAGAATCCGCGCGTGCACCTGTTCTTCGGTGGCCGCTATCCCTGCGAGCTCTACGATCTGCCCACCCTGTGGCAGATCGCGGCGCACAATCCATGGCTGTCGGTGACGCCGGTGTCGGAATACCCGCGCGACCCCGACTGGGCCGCGGACTATCCCGACGTGACTCCGCCGCGCGGACTGCATCTGCGCCAGACCGGGCGACTGGCAGAGGTGGTCACCCGGTACGGCAACTGGGGCGATCGGCAGATCCTGATCTGCGGAGGCCCGGAGATGACGCGCGCGACCGTTGCCGCCCTGATCGCCAAAGGAACTCCCCCGCAACGCATTCAACACGACCTCCTGTCCGCGTGACCGATCTCGCCGCCTGCGTCCTGTCGGATCCGTCGTCACCGCTGACGGCGACCTTCCTGCCGCACGCCGGCATGATCGGCACCTCGCTGGCCGACGACGGCGTGGAACTGCTCGGTCAACTCCGCGGTGTGGCCGCATACGTCACCGAGCACAAAACCATGGGCATCCCACTGCTGTATCCGTGGGCGAATCGGCTGAGCGCCAACGCCTACCGGGTGGGCGACACAACGGTGACGCTGGTCCCCGGGGTCGGCGGGGTGCACACCGACGCCTACGGCGCCCCGATCCACGGGATCCTGGCCGGCGAGCCGGGATGGCGGGTGACTGCCCAGTCGGCGTCGGCGCTGAGCGCGCAGCTCGACTTCGGATCGCGCCCGGATCTGCTCGCGGCGTTTCCGTTCCCGCACCTGCTGGAGCTGGCGGTGACACTGGCGGACCGCACCTTGACGGTGCGCACCACGGTCACCGCCACCGGTGACACGGCGGTGCCGCTGTGCTTCGGTTTCCACCCCTATCTGCAGCTTCCCGACGTGCCCCGCTCACAGTGGCTGATCCAGACCCCGGCGATGCGGTCCCGGATCGTGGACCCGCACGGCATCCCCACCGGGGCGGTCGCCGCGCACCCGGCAACCACGCAGTTGTTGGGCGAGCAGGTCTTCGACCATGGTTTCGACGAGGTGCAGCCGGGATCGGTGTTCGCGGTCTCCGGCGGCGGGCGCCGCGTGGAGGTGCGTTTCGACGCGGGATATCCCGCGGCGCAGATCTATGCGCCGGCCACCGACGACGTGGTCTGCTTCGAGCCGATGGCCGCGCCCACCGACGCGCTGCGCCGCGGCGGCTACGCGGTGGCGCGCTCGGGCCAACCCGGCGTGGCCCAGTTCTCGATCCGGCTCGCCTGAGCGTTGACTCTGCGCGTACCCGGCAGATGTGCGAGTGGATTGCCTGGTGGGCGCAGAGTCAGCGGGGAATCGCTAGCTGCGGGGCTTCCAGACCACCACCGCGGTGCTCTTGGGCAAGACGGCGATCTCCCGACGCTGCTTGGCGCGCAACATCTCCAGTTCGGCCGACATCTCCTTGATCCGCGACTGCAGCGCCTCCACCTGGTTGGTCAGCTCGATGATGCGCTTGATCCCGGCCAGGTTGACGCCCTCGTCCTGGGAGAGCCGCTGCACCTCGCGCAGCATGTCCACGTCGCGCTCGGAGTAGCGGCGCCCGCCGCCGGAGCTGCGCCGGGGACTGACCAGCCCGATGCGGTCATAGGTGCGCAGCGTCTGTGCGTGCATCCCGGCCAACTCCGCGGCCACCGAGATCAAGAAGGTGCGAGAGTTCTCCGATTTGCTCATGGCCGGTTACCCGCCCATCCGGCCCGCGGGTCGAACCCGCTGGCCTGCTCCGCCGCCGCGTACGCCTCGAGCGCCGCCTGCGCCGAACCTTCCAGGTTGGGCGGAACCGCAACCTTGACGGTGACGAGCAGGTCGCCGTGGCCGCCGCCGCGCTTGGGGACGCCGCGCCCGCGCACCCGCAGGATCCGGCCGTCGGCGGTGCCCTTGGGAACCCGGACGCCGACTTTGCCGTCCAGTGTCGGCACCGACAAGGTGGTGCCCAGGGCCAGTTCGGCGAAACTCACCGGGATGGTGACCGTCAAGTCGTCGCCGTCGCGGCCGAAGACCTTGTCCGGGCGCACCCGCACCGTCACGTAGAGGTCGCCCGAGGGGGCGCCGCGCAGGCCGGCCTCTCCCTGGCCGGCCAGCCGGATCCGTTGGCCGTCTTCGACGCCCGGCGGAATCCGCACGTTGATGGTTCGGGTCCGGGCTGCCCGCCCGGTTCCCTTGCACTCCGAGCACGGGTGTTCGATGATCGAGCCGCTGCCGCGACATTCGGTACACGGCTCGGAGAACCCGAACGCGCCCTGGTTACTGCTGATCACTCCGGATCCGTTGCAGGACACGCACACTCGCGGGCTGGTACCGGGCCGGGCGCCGCTGCCGTGACAGTTGGTGCACGGCGCGGCGCTGGTCAGGCGCAGCGGCATCTCCACGCCCTTGGTGGCCTCGAGGAAACTGAGCTCGGATTCGGTCTCCAGGTCGTTTCCCCGCCGCGGCCGGCTGGGCCGTTGCTGGGCCCCGCGCCCGAACAGGCCGCCGAAGAGATCGCCGATGTTGGCTCCGCCGGTCTGCCCGGCGGCGCCGAACAGGTCGTTGAGGTTGAACTCGCTGCCGTCGCCGCCGGTGGAGAACCGGTCGAAGTTGCCACCGCCGAAGCCGCCGCCGTTGAAGCGCCGGCCGAAGCCGCCGCCGGCGAACAGCCGTCGTGTCTCGTCGTATTCCTTGCGCTTGGCCTCATCGGACAAGACGCTGTAGGCCTCCGAGACCGCCTTGAATCGCTCCGCGGCCGCAGGGTTGTTCGGGTTGCGGTCCGGATGCAGTTCGGAGGCCAACTTGCGGTAGGCGCTCTTGATCTCTTTCTCGCTGGCGTCGGAGGAGACGCCGAGCTCCTTGTAGAAGTCTTTTTCGACCCATTCACGCTGAGCCATTCCGCGTCACCTCCTTACCTGTCAATTCTGGTCAGCGTTGTCGCCGTCGACAACGGCCCCGCCCGATTCGGCGTCCGGGACGGTGTCGATGACACCGACCATCGCGTGCCGCAACACCTGCTCGCCGAGCTTGTAGCCCCGTCGCAGGACGGTGCCGATCACCGAGTGCGTGCCGTCACCCTCATGCTGGACCGCTTCGTGCAGCTGCGGGTCGAATTCATCGCCCTCGACGCCGAACGACGACAGGCCCATCCCGGTGAGCACCCCGGTCAACTTGTCGGCAATCGCCTTGAGGGGACCCGATTCCAGGTCACCGTGGCTACGGGCGCGATCCAGGTCGTCGAGGATCCCGAGCAGTTCGGTCACCACCGAGGCCTTGGCGCGATCGGCGACGCCTTGCTGGTCGCGCAGCGCCCGCTTGCGGTAGTTGGCGAAGTCCGCCTGCACTCGCTGCAGGTCCGCAGTGAGTTCGGCCAGCGGGTCGTCCTGGTCTTCGTCGACGGGCGGCTCCTCCGGAGCCGGCCCACTGGGGGCCGGTCCGGAGGAACTCTCCCGCACCTCACCGGTTTCGGGGTCGATACGCCGCTTATCGGTGACGGTGATGGTCTCCGGCGGGACGTCGGAGCCGTTCGCGGCGCCCTCGGGGCTCACTTGGTGTCTCCGTCATCGACCACCTCTGCGTCCACGACGTCGTCGTCGCCGCCGGAGTCACCTGCGGCCTCGGCGGCCTGCTCGGCCTGGGTGGCCTCGTAGATCGCCTGGCCCAGCGCCTGGGACTCGACACCCAGCTTCTCCATTGCCGACTTGATGGCGCCGATGTCGGTGCCCGCCAACGCCTTCTTGGCGTCGCCGATCGCGGCGTCGACCTTGGCCAGGGTGTCCTCGGGGACCTTCGAGCCGCCCTCGGCTCCGCGCTGCTCGGCGACGAACTTTTCCGTCTGGTAGACCAGCGACTCGGCCTGGTTGCGCACGTCGGCCTCTTCGCGCCGCTTGCGGTCCTCCTCGGCGTGTGCCTCGGCGTCCTTGATCATCCGGTCGATCTCCTCCTGGGAAAGGCCGGAGCCTTCCTGGATCTTGATCGTGTTCTCCTTGCCGGTGCCCTTGTCCTTGGCGGTGACGTGCACGATGCCGTTGGCGTCGATGTCGAAGGTGACCTCGATCTGCGGGACACCGCGCGGGGCCGGCGGAATGCCGGTGAGCTCGAAGGAGCCCAGCAGCTTGTTGTGCGAGGCGATCTCACGCTCACCCTGGAAGACCTGGATCTGCACCGACGGCTGGTTGTCGTCGGCGGTGGTGAAGGTCTCGCTGCGCTTGGTCGGGATGGTGGTGTTGCGCTCGATCAGCTTGGTCATCACGCCGCCCTTGGTTTCGATACCCAGCGACAGCGGTGTGACGTCAAGCAGCAGAACGTCTTTGACCTCACCCTTGAGCACGCCGGCCTGCAGCGCGGCGCCCACGGCGACAACCTCGTCGGGGTTGACGCCCTTGTTGGGCTCCTGGCCGCCGGTCAGCTCCTTGATCAGGTCAGTGACCGCGGGCATTCGGGTGGAACCACCCACCAGCACCACGTGGTCGATCTCCGACACCGAGATGCCGGCGTCCTTGATCACCGACTGGAACGGCTTGCGGGTGCGGTCCAGCAGGTCCTGGGTGATCCGCTGGAACTCCGCCCGTGTGAGCTGCTCGTCGAGGAACAGCGGGTTCTTGTCGGCGTCCACGGTGATGTAGGGCAGGTTGATCGAGGTGCTCTGCGAGCTCGACAGCTCGATCTTGGCCTTCTCGGCTGCCTCGCGCAGGCGCTGCATGGCCATCTTGTCCTTGGTCAGGTCGATGCCCGAGGTGCCCTTGAACTTGTCGACCAGCCAGTCCACGACGCGGTCGTCCCAGTCGTCGCCACCGAGGTGGTTGTCACCGGAGGTGGCCCGCACCTCGACCACGCCCTCGCCGATCTCCAGCAGGGAGACATCGAAGGTGCCGCCACCGAGGTCGAACACCAGGATGGTCTGTTCCTTGTGGCCCTTGTCCAGGCCGTAGGCCAGCGCGGCCGCGGTCGGCTCGTTGACGATGCGCAGCACGTTCAGACCGGCGATCTGACCGGCCTCCTTGGTGGCCTGGCGCTGGGCGTCGTTGAAGTAGGCCGGCACGGTGATCACGGCGTCGGTGATGTCCTCACCGAGGTAGGCCTCTGCGTCACGCTTGAGCTTCATCAGCACGCGGGCGCTGATCTCCTGCGCGGTGTAGTCCTTGCCGTCGATCTCGACTTTCCAGTCCGAGCCGATGTGGCGCTTGACCGAGCGAATGGTGCGGTCGACGTTGGTGACCGCCTGGTTCTTGGCGGGCTGGCCGACGAGCACTTCGCCGTTACGGGCGAACGCGACGACCGACGGGGTGGTGCGCGAGCCCTCCGAGTTGGCTACGACGACGGGGTCCCCGCCCTCCAGCACTGCGACGCACGAGTTGGTGGTCCCGAGGTCGATTCCGACCGCACGAGCCATTGTGGTTCCTCCCTGGTAGACGATAATCCCTAGTCTGAGCGGACTGCGCTCAACGATCCTCCCTCGACAGCCTCGCTGTCAACTTGGACTTGAGTGATTCCGACTCAACTTATCGCTAGCGTCAACGGGAGGGGCCGCCGATTTGTTCCCGGGGTAAAAACGGCTGACGTCCAGGGTCAGGTGGTCGCCGGCATCCGCCGGAATCCGCGCAGGGTGGCCAGCCCGCGGCGAGTCGGCGGCCCTTCCAGCTGCAGGTCGGGGAAGCGTTCGAAAAGTGCACGCAGGGCGATGGTGGCTTCCATGCGGGCCAGGTTGGCGCCCAGACAGGCGTGGATGCCGCTGCTGAAAGACAGATGGTCTTTGGCGTTGGCCCGAGTGATGTCGAAGCGGTCCGGCTCGGTGAACACGCCGGGGTCGTGGTTGGCGCCTCCCAGCAGCAGTGCCACCGTCTCGCCGGCGGCCACCCGGCGCCCCGCCAGCTCCAGGTCGCACAGCGCGTTGCGCGAGGTCATCTGTACCGGGCTGTCGTAGCGCAGAACCTCTTCGACGGCGGCCGGCCACAAACCGGGGTCGTCGCGCAGCTTCGCCAGCTGATCCGGGTGGCGCAGCAACAGGAAGATTGCGTTGCCGATCAGGTTGGCGGTGGTCTCAAAGCCCGCGCCGGCGAGCAGCAACGCCGTCACGCCCAGCTCGCGCCGGTCCAGCTGCCCGTCGCGAATCACCTGGCTGTAGACGGACTCACCGGGGTCGGCACGCAACAGCTCGATGTGGTCGCCGAACTCGCGGTCGCCTTCTCGAAGCGAGCGCATGGCGCCTCGAAAGGTCTTCCAGGACACCCCGATATCGAGCAACGGGGCACTCCGGTCGCCCCGGTCGAGCATCTGCGACCGCTGGTCCTGCGGTATTCCCAGGATCTCGGCGATGATCAAGGCCGGCAAGGGAGCGGCGAAATCGGCGATCAGGTCCGGATGCGCCGCTGCTGCAACCCGATCCAGCAACTCCTCGGTGGCCTCCACGATCCGGGTCTGCAACCGCTCGATCGCGCGAGGGGTGAAGGCCCGCACCACAGCTCGCCGGTAGCGGGTGTGAGCAGGCGGATCCACCACGAGCATCGAGGGGGGTTCGGCCGGATTCGGCAACTGGGGATCGGTCCGGTAGAACACCCAGCGAACGGGCTTGGGCAGATTCATGTTGGCCGGGTTGCTCGCCCCGAATCTGTCGTCGCGCAGGATGGTTCGGCACAGCTCATGGTCGGCGGTCACCAACGCGGCCGGCGTGCGCGTCAGACGCCCACGCGTGCGGATCTGCTCCATCAACGGCGCCGGGTCGCCGCCGCGCAGCGGGCCGACCAACAGGCGTGCCATCGGTTCTCCCCGCCGCGCCTGCACGGCCAGAAGTGCGCGCGGGAGCCCGTGCAGTACGGCCCACCGCAGCCACAGCATCATCGGCAGCCGACGTTTCGCGACGCCGCTCATCAGCGCGCACCGGCGCCGGGCAGCACGAACGCCCTGCCCGCGGCGATCGATGCCAGATGCCTCGTCATCACGAACTCCGGCACCATCGCCGTGGAGCGGCTGATGAGGCTGCTGAGCAGATCCGACCGCACGTTGATGGCCTTGCCGATCAAGGCCGACTCTCGCACCATCGCAGTGACGCGACGCCGGCGAAAGGACTCGAAACGCGCGAAAGCGGTCGCCGGGTCGGGGGCCTGGTCGACGAATGCGGCCAGGATTGCCGCATCCTCCAACCCCTGGCAACCGCCCTGCCCGAGGTGCGGGCGCATCGGGTGGGCCGCGTCGCCCACCAGCACGATCGGTCCGCGCGCCCAGCGCCTGGCCGGGCTGCGGTCGAAGAGATCATCGCGCAGGACATCGGCCGCGGCGGTGGCGGCAAGAATGCTGGGCAGCGGCTCGGCCCACCGGGCGAACTTCGCCCGCAGGTAGGCCAGCTCCTCCGCGGGCGTGCGCTGCGCCGCGGGCGCCCGCTCGGTGGCAAACCAATAGGTCAGCCCCGGCCCCAGCGGCACATGACCGGTCTCCACGCCGGGCCCCACCGTCTCGCCGGCCAGGTCTGGATCCAGCTCGTAGGCGGCGACGCCGCGCCACGCGGTGTAGCCGACGTAGCGCTGCTGCAGCGGGCCGTTGAGCTGGCGGGCCACTACCGAGTGCGTGCCGTCGGCGCCGATCACGGCATCGAAGGTGCGGGCCGAGCCGTCCGAAAGGTGCAGCCGCACCGCCTCCCCGGTGGTCGTCACCTCGGTGGCGGCCAGACCGTACTCGACGGCGCCCACCGGCAACGCGCCGGCGATAACGTCGCGCAGCGCCCAGCGTTGCACGACGACGAGCGGTTCGCCGAGTGCCCGGACTATGCGCTCGGGCTGCGGGCGGCGCAGCCAGGACCCGTCGTGCCAGCGGGCTGCCCCGGCGGTGATCCGCCCGCCCGCCGCGCGGACCGCATCGCCGAGGCCCAGGTGGTCCAGGGCGGCCAGCGCATTGGGCCAGATGCTGATGCCGGCCCCTGATGAGGTGTCGGTGCGCTGTTCGAGGACGGTGACGTCATGCCCGCCGCGGTGCAGCCCGACCGCGGTCGCCAGCCCGGCTATGCCGGCACCCACGACGGCGATGCGCCGCCTCATGAGCCCGACCCCGCAGCACCGCATCTGATCGCAGCCACGTGCACCTCCCTGACCAGATCACCATGGCACCCGGGCTCGGGCCCGCTGCGGCGGGGTGGTGCCCGTGGCCACGGTTTTGATCCGGATCGGCAATCCCGGTGCGTTACCCTCGCAGCGATGTCACTTTCCCCCGCCCCGCAGCCGGCTTCTCCCGCCGCACTGGCCCGCGAGGACGAGGGCTACCACAAAGACCTGACCCCCCGGCAGTTGCAGATGATCGGCCTGGGTGGCGCCATCGGCACCGGGCTGTTCCTCGGCGCCGGCGGCCGGCTCGCCTCGGCCGGACCGGGCCTGTTCATCGTCTACGCGGTGTGCGGCGTCTTTGCGTTCCTCATCCTGCGTGCGCTCGGCGAGCTGGTGCTGCACCGGCCGACCTCGGGATCATTCGTGTCCTACGCGCGGGAATTCTTCGGGGAGAAGACCGCCTACGTGACGGGGTGGCTGTACTTCTTGAACTGGTCGATGACCGGGATCGTCGACACCACCGCGATCGCCAGCTATTTCCACTACTGGCACCTGTTCGGGGTGGTTCCGCAGTGGACGCTGGCCCTGATCGCGCTGCTGGCGGTGCTGTCGATGAACCTGATCTCGGTCAAGCTCTTCGGTGAGCTGGAGTTCTGGGCGGCGCTGATCAAGGTCGTCGCGCTGCTGACCTTCCTGGTGGTCGGCACCATCTTCCTGGGCGGCCGCTACCAGGTCGACGGCCAGGAAACCGGCCTGCACCTGTTGGCCGAGAACGGCGGGCTGCTGCCCACGGGCCTGCTGCCCCTGGTGCTGGTGACGTCCGGCGTGGTGTTCTCCTACGCCGGGGTGGAGCTGGTGGGCACCGCGGCCGGGGAGACCCCCAACCCCGAGAAGGTCATGCCGCGGGCGATCAACTCGGTGGTGGCCCGCATCGCGATCTTCTACGTGGGCTCGGTGGTGCTGCTGGCACTGCTGCTGCCCTACACCGCGTTCAAGGAGCACCAGAGCCCTTTCGTCACCTTCTTCTCCAAGGTGGGCTTCACCGGGGCCGGCAGCCTGATGAACCTGGTGGTGCTGACCGCGGCCTTCTCCAGCCTCAACGCGGGCCTGTACTCCACGGGGCGGATTCTGCGTTCGATGGCGGTCAACGGCAGCGGGCCGGCGTTCACCGCCAAGATGTCGAAGAACGGGGTGCCCTACGGCGGCATCCTGCTGACCAGCGCGGTCGGCCTGTTCGGCGTGGTGCTCAACGCGGTGCGCCCCGGGCAGGCATTCGAGATCGTGCTCAACATCGCCGCGGTTGGGGTGATGGCGGCCTGGGCCACGATCGTGGCCTGCCAGCTGCGGCTGCACCGACTCGCCAATGCGGGCGTCATGCAGCGGCCGTCGTTCCGGATGCCGCTGGCGCCCTACAGCGGCTACGTGACGTTGGTATTCCTGGCCGGCGTGCTGGTTCTGATGCTGTTCGACCAGCGCAGCGGCCCGTTTGTCTGGGGCGTGCTGCTCATCGGCACCCCGGCACTGTTCGGCGGCTGGTTTCTGGTGCGCGGTCGGGTCCAGGCCGCGGCCGCGCTTGCAACGCCGGAGCACGATCAGGCTCGGCCCGCGGCCGTGCCGCCCGATCCGGACGAGTAGGACGAGTAGTAAGGCCCGATCCCATGACCCGCAACCGTTACGCAGCCAAGCCCCCGCTGTACGGAATGGTGCTGGTCTTCAGCGCCATCGCGATCGTCGCCGTCGCCGCGGCCCTGCACGCCGGCTGGTGGTCGATCGCGGGATATGCGCTCGCGGCGGTGCTGGCGGCCATCGGTGCGGTACTGGCCTTCCGCGACCTTTCCTGACCGCCGCGCCACCGTGGCACCGCGAGTCACTACAGCCACGGCAGTCACTGGGTGCGTACGCTGAGCCGCACTACATGTCAGCGAGGGAATGAGTGCGAGCACCAGACCAGGCGAAGCCCCCGACGGTCGTAAAGCTGACGCTGGCGGCCGCACTGCTGCTGGCGGGTTGCAGCACCACCGTCGACGGTCACCCGACCGCAGCGCCGGGCGGTGGTGGCCCGCCGGAGCCGTCGCTGCGGCCGCCCCGGACCACCACGACGCCGTCGAGCCCCCCGAGCCCGACCCCGTCGGCGACGCCGAACCAGCCGGCCGATGCCATCCCGCTGCCGCCCGACGACAACGGCTACGTCTTCATCGAGACGAAATCCGGGCGGACCCGCTGCCAGATCTCGTCACCGCAAGTCGACTGCGAGGCGGAGTTCACCAACTCCCCCCTCAAGGACGGGCAGCACGCCAACGGCGTCAGCGTCAGCGCCGACGGCACCGTGCAGTGGGTGCTGGGCAACCTGGGCGATATTCCGGTCGTGACCATCGACTACCTGACCTACCGGGCGCAGGGGTGGACGATCAATGCCGATATCGACGGCACCCGGTTCACCAACGACCGCACCGGCCACGGGATGGTGGTCAGCATCGATAACGTCGACACCTTCTGATCTCTCGTCCAAGTCGCCTGCCAGGGCTTTCCGTTACGATCGGTGAAATGGCGCGCTTCGGATCTTCAGGTGGTTCCGGCAAACCCGGCGAGGACCAGACTCGGTCCATGCCCTACTCCCAGCGCGGCCCGCAGCCGCCCGGCCCGCCCCCGGCGCCCATGGGCC
>NZ_LQOT01000013.1 GCF_002101585.1 Mycolicibacter engbaekii
GTCAATAACTATGACATCATAGTCATGAGCAACAGTTTCAATGGCCAGTCGGAGCATCAGGTGTGGATCGGTGGGCAGTTTACCTTCATCAAATTTGCCCATTAACTCAGTTTCAATACGGTGCAGAGCCAGACAGGAAGGAATAATGTCAAGCCCCGGCCAGCAAGTGGGCTTTATTGCATAAGTGACATCGTCCTTTTCCCCAAGATAGAAAGGCAGGAGAGTGTCTTCTGCATGAATATGAAGATCTGGTACCCATCCGTGATACATTGAGGCTGTTCCCTGGGGGTCGTTACCTTCCACGAGCAAAACACGTAGCCCCTTCAGAGCCAGATCCTGAGCAAGATGAACAGAAACTGAGGTTTTGTAAACGCCACCTTTATGGGCAGCAACCCCGATCACCGGTGGAAATACGTCTTCAGCACGTCGCAATCGCGTACCAAACACATCACGCATATGATTAATTTGTTCAATTGTATAACCAACACGTTGCTCAACCCGTCCTCGAATTTCCATATCCGGGTGCGGTAGTCGCCCTGCTTTCTCGGCATCTCTGATAGCCTGAGAAGAAACCCCAACTAAATCCGCTGCTTCACCTATTCTCCAGCGCCGGGTTATTTTCCTCGCTTCCGGGCTGTCATCATTAAACTGTGCAATGGCGATAGCCTTCGTCATTTCATGACCAGCGTTTATGCACTGGTTAAGTGTTTCCATGAGTTTCATTCTGAACATCCTTTAATCATTGCTTTGCGTTTTTTTATTAAATCTTGCAATTTACTGCAAAGCAACAACAAAATCGCAAAGTCATCAAAAAACCGCAAAGTTGTTTAAAATAAGAGCAACACTACAAAAGGAGATAAGAAGAGCACATACCTCAGTCACTTATTATCACTAGCGCTCGCCGCAGCCGTGTAACCGAGCATAGCGAGCGAACTGGCGAGGAAGCAAAGAAGAACTGTTCTGTCAGATAGCTCTTACGCTCAGCGCAAGAAGAAATATCCACCGTGGGAAAAACTCCAGGTAGAGGTACACACGCGGATAGCCAATTCAGAGTAATAAACTGTGATAATCAACCCTCATCAATGATGACGAACTAACCCCCGATATCAAGTCACATGACGAAGGGAAAGAGAAGGAAATCAACTGTGACAAACTGCCCTCAAATTTGGCTTCCTTAAAAATTACAGTTCAAAAAGTATGAGAAAATCCATGCAGGCTGAAGGAAACAGCAAAACTGTGACAAATTACCCTCAGTAGGTCAGAACAAATGTGACGAACCACCCTCAAATCTGTGACAGATAACCCTCAGACTATCCTGTCGTCATGGAAG
>NZ_LQOT01000014.1 GCF_002101585.1 Mycolicibacter engbaekii
TAGCATCCAGCATGACTCGTTGATCACCACGCGTGACTCACGCCGATCCGAAGTCCACCACCCCACGGGGCACTATCGGATCAGTGCACCATTGGTTGCCGAGAGGCGCGCGAGCGCAATATTATTGGGAGTATTCGTCTCGGTATGTTCCGCGTTGGCTGCAAGCCTGTAACTGCGGCAGAGATGGTCCTTCGCGTCGGCCCTCTGAATAGCAGTGAAGGTCCGTTCCGCTCCTTCTGACGGGCGGGTGAGCGCGCTCATCAAGGCCGTGGCCGCAATCAGGACCGCTAGCGCTGCGAGCGCAGTCGCCGGGCGCCCTCGTGCGCTTGGGGGAAGGGGATGAGGGCCGAGCGGCGAATTCGTGTTCACTTCGCGAATATAAACTGCGCCCGGCAACTCTGTGGGTGGACCGCATCAGCATTTCCGGCCGACCGCCAATGAGCTACACCAGCTGGCTTCAGTGCGGCGCTCGTACGCGGCATCGGGTGTGCCTCATAGCTTCTACGCGGTAGCCGCGCCCACCGGCGTCGTGATTCTTGGCGCCCGTTAGACGACTGCCGTACCTGGCCATCAATGAGCTCATTCACCGCACAGCGCCTTCACCGCTCGAGCGTTAGCGTTCGTGTCGTCAACTATCTGCTGCCATGCCGCCGACGTAGCGGTTTCTGTGCTGGCCAATGCTGCCTGAGTTTGCAGGGATATCGCCAACACATGGCCAGCGTCGCGGAGACTGGCGTCAAGCGGTGGATCGGCCGCCGCCGTTTCGAGTATCTGGGCGCCGTTGACCATCGCAATGCGCGCCAAAGCAATCTCGCCGCCTGGGGCTGTATCGATCTGCGAAGCGCGAAAAGCCAGATTGAATCTCTCGCAGAACTGTACTTTTGCCGCAGCCCTCTCGCCGGTGGAGTACGTGGCAACAGGCGGGGCGGCCCGGTTGAGACTAATAAGAACGCCCGCTACAGCCACTACAGCGGTTGCGATAAGGCCGATGGTTAGCGCGGCGATCGGCCGGCCACTGGGTCGACTAGGCGGTGGTCCGGGCCACGGTGGCGGTGTCATCGTCACAGTCCGGATGTTAAACCCGAATCCGGCGAAACACCGTTCGAATGCAGCGCGGCGACTACGGGGAAATCTCCCTACCGTGCCAACGGCTTATAGAAAACCAGTCCGTTGCCCTTGTTGTCGTAGACCACCGCACGACGCTCATGGGCATCGTCGTAGGGGCCTTTCACAATTCCGCCGCCGCTGGCTTCGATGGCCTTCGCCGCACCGTCGACGTCGTCGGTCTTGATGCCGACCACCACCTGTCCGTGTATGGGGTGGTCGACCGCGGTCGCCAGAGCCAGTGTCACCGAACCGCCGTCAAGGGCGGCGAAGTGCGCCCCGTCGCGAAACTTCAGCGGCATGCCCAGGGTCTCGCTGTAGAACTTGATCGATTCGTCCAGGTTGTCGGTGGACAAGACGATCATCCGGATGTCGTGGTCGCTCACTACTTCCTCCTGTGGTTCGATCTCGGTCCAGGCTAAGCCAGGGATACCGTCACCGGGTGGGTAAACGCCCGGGCTGCTTTGGTTGGCCCAGGTGCTGGTGGGGCGGGAGCGAAACCGACGTGCTGACCCCGGCCCCCAGGAACGTCGGCCCCCACCGCAAGGCGGGCTTGGCGCCCGTGGTCGTCGCCGGATGGGGGCATAGCCCCTGGTGGAAAGCCCGACGAGATGCTCAGTGCAGTAGCGGATTTCGCCTACGGATCACCGGCGGACTGAGGCGGCCACAATCGTTGTGTCGGCTGCGTGCGGCAAGCGAACCCGGCGTGAACGCCGCTGCCCAACGCCCCCGCGCGCAAATAATCTGCGCACCCGCCGGACCCGAGACACTAATCTAACCGCATGGGAATCGAAGCGCGGCCCGCGCTCAAACCGGACATCACACCACTGGCGCAGGCCTTGGGGCGGGCGTTTTACGACGACCCGGTGTCGATGTGGCTGTTGCCCGATGACGACGCCCGCACTGGACAGCTGACCACGTTCTTCGGCACCTCGACCCGCTACCACCACCTGGCCGGCGGCGGCGTCGAGGTGGCCTACGACGGTGCGGAAGTCGGGGCGGCTGCACTGTGGGATCCGCCCAACCGCTGGAAGCAGTCGGTGTGGTCGCAGCTGCGGATGGTGCCGTCGTTGCTCCTGTCCCTGGGCTTTCGGCTTTCCCAGGGCCGCGCACTGACCGATCTGCTGGATGCCAACCACCCCGAGGAGCCGCACTGGTACCTGGCGGTGATCGGCAGTGACCCCGCGGTGCGGGGGCGCGGCTTCGGGCAGGCCGTCATGCAGCCGCGGCTGGATCGCTGTGACGCCGAGCTGTGCCCGGCCTACCTCGAGTCGAGCAAAGCGGAGAACGTGCCGTACTACGAGCGGTTCGGTTTCCGTGTGATCGGCGAGATCAAGGTGCCCAACGGCGGCCCGACGTTGTGGAAGATGTGGCGGGAGCCGCAGACGCCCTAGCCGACCGGCTCGGCTCAGTCGCTGACGGTGTCGCCGAGGCGTTCGGCGGCAGCAAGGTAGTCCCGGGCGAACTCGAACACGACGTCGCGCGCCGGCTTCACCTTGTTCATCAGGCCCACACCTTGGCCGACGAAGTAGGTCGAGAGCGCCTGCGCGCCCTCATGTCCGGTGGCCGCCAACTTGTCGATGCGACGAAGCGTCGGCTCGGCCAGCATGGACTGCAGCGGCAACGGCAACGTCGGATGACCCTTTTCGTTGGGCCGCCACGCGTCCGTCCAGTCCGAGACCAGCTGGCGAGCGGGCTTGCCGGTGCGCCCCGTGGAGCGGATGGTGTCCCGCGAGCTGGCCGCGAGCATCTTCTGCACGGTGTGCGGCGCGGTTTCGGCTTCCTCGGTGGTGAGCCACACCGAACCGGTCCAGGCACCGGCGGCGCCCAGCGCCACGCACGCCGCCATCTGGCGGCCGGTGACGATCCCGCCGGCGGCGAGCACGGGCACGGCGTCATCGATGGCCTCGATGACTTCGGGGACCACGACCAGCGTCGATACTTCGCCGCAGTGTCCGCCGGCCTCGGTGCCCTGAGCGACGATGAGGTCGACGCCGTGGGCCACCTGTTTGATGGCGTGCTCCTTGGCGCCCACCAGGGCCGCAACCGGGATGTCATTGTCTTTCCCGGACTTGATCATGTAGTCCGGCGGGACGCCGAGTGCGTTGGCCATCAGGCGGATGGGATGGGAGACGGCAACTTCGAGCAGTTGCTCGCCCGCGGTGCCGGCCAGCAAGGCCGATCCCAGGCGGGGGGTCTCGTCGGGCTCGATGTCGTGTTGGGCTAGCAGATCTGCGATGAAGGACTTGTACTCGTCGGGGATCCGGTCGGACAGTTGGCGGCCGGACAGGTTCTCGCCCTTGCCCTCGAACTTCGCCGGGACGATGATGTCGATGCCGTACGGCTTGCCCTTGACCTGCTCGTCGATCCAGGTCAGTTCCTGGTCCAGCTGTTCGGGGGTGTAGGCGGCGCCGCCGAGCACACCGAAGCCGCCAGCGTTCGTCACCGCGGCCACCACGTCGCGGCAGTGGCTGAAGGCGAACAGCGGAAAGTCGATGCCGTACTGCTCGCAGATGGGGGTCTTCACGGTTCCACCGCTCCTTCAGGGGACGAGATCACTGACCGGGACCTGGCCCGGCGAGGGCCCAGGTGACTGTCAGGACGCTATCGCAGCACCCTGCGCGCTCGGCGGCGGGTGCGGAATTACCGCAGAACGCGCTGTGCCGCCAGGCAAGATGCTCTCGCCTGGCGGCACAACGTGCGTGTTGTCGGGTGGGTCAGGCCACCAGTGCATCCAGATCGAGGTCGAGCAGCGGAGGCACTTCGGCGTCGGCCAGGTCCCCAGCGCCCAAGCCCTGGTCGGTCAGCAGCGCATCCAGCCAGGAGAACTCGGCGCTTCCCGGCGGGGGCAGCGGAGCGTCGGTCGGCGCGATCACCCCGGATCCCGTCAGGTAGGCGACGCCGCGCGCCAACAACTGCGTCACGTCCACGGTCAGGCCACCGAAGAAGTCGTTGAGCTGTTGGCCGACCGCGGCCAGCCCGCTGATCAAGAAGATGTCCTGGTCGACGATGCCCTGCAGGAACTTGTCGATCTCGGTGACGAGCCCGTTGAGCACGTAGGGGATGGTGCCGACCACGGTGCGCAAGCCCAGGGCCAGGTCGTTGCCGATGTTGGGGTAGCCGTACATCGAGATGGCCGACAGCAGCGCCTGCTTGAGGTCGACCGGTTCCACCAGGCTGCCGGTGATCTCCGGGTCGGTGAACATCGGAGACCCGTCGAAGTCCGAGCGCAGCGGCACGCCGAAGATCTGCAGGATGGTCGGAGTGATGTCGGCGATGGAGTAGTTCAGGTTCTGGCTGCCGGCCTGCGCCTCGTTGCCGGCGAGAGAGAAGATGACGAATTGCGAAGTCTCGTTGGGCGATTGGAAGCCGTGGCCGAAGCCCAGCGACTGCTGGTGGCCGTGGTCGGTGGTGACGATGACCGTCCACCCATCGCCGGTTTCGCCTTGGGCAATGGCGATCGCGTCCATGATCTGCTGGATGTTGCCGCCGACATTGATGACGGCCTGTGCGTATTCGGCCGAGCCGCCGCCGAACGTGTGACCGGCCTCATCGACCTGAACCTGGTAGGAGAAGATGAAATTCGGAATATCCGGGCTGGTCGTGGTCGCGAGGATCTGTGCGATGGTCTCCTCGGTGACCTCGGCGTCGGTGGCGGCCCAGGAGTCCTGGAACGGGATGAACAGGTTGTGGTCGGCCGGGTAGCCGCCCGCTTCGCCGATTCCGTTGATGAAATCCCAGTCGGCGATCACCGAGGTGTTGACCTCGGGGCGGAAGTACTCGAGCAGGTTGAACACCGTGGGCCAGGCGTTGTACGGCTCGGGGGAGAACACGTTGTTGATCACGCCGTGCTTGTCGTCCCAGACCCCGGTGAGGATGGTCGACCAGGACGGACCGGAGATCGTGGTGTGGTTGACCTCGCTCGCCGCGCCGGTGATGCCCTGATCCATCAGGGTGCGGAAGCCGCTGCCCTCGTCGTAGGCGTATTCCAGGATCTTCGAGAGGTTGGTGCCGTCGACGCCGATCAGCAGCACGTTTTCGGCGGCCAGCAACCAGTCGGCGGTGGTCGCCGACAGCCCTACCGGTGTCCCGACGGCGGCCCCGGTGCCGGCAACCAGGGTTGCGACGGCCACTCCAGACAGAAACTTCTTGGCGGATATCACGATCGGTTCCCCTTTGTCAGAAGTGATGGGGCTGATGCTCGAAGATACTAGCAGTTACCCAGCGAAAACTCAGGTTTCTCGGCAGGTCTGCTCACCTCAGGGCAGCGTGCAAAACCAGCGGAACGGCGGGACGCCGTACCCGCGCGGGGGACCCTGGTCAGTCCACCAGTACGTCGAGGTCGAACACCGGCGGAACATCGACCTCGACCAGCTCGGGGGCACCGAAGTCGACGGCGGCGAAGGTCTGGTCGGCCAGCAACATCTCCAGGGAAGCGGTGAATTCGGCCGGCGCGGGCAGCGGTGCGTCGTTGGGCGCAATGACGCCGGCCCCGGTCAGGTATGCAATAGCGCGGCCTAAGTCGTTCGCCACGTCGATCACCCACCCACCGACGGTGTTGAACACCCACTGGGCGCCCTGGGCCAGCCCGCTGATCAGGAAGATGTCCTGGTCGATGATCGACTGCAAGAAGTTGTTGACGGGAGGGAAGGCCCAATCCCGCATGAAGTAACCGGCACCGCCGGCCAGCGCACGAAGACCCAGCATGAGGTGGGTACCGATGTCCGGGTAGCCGTAGGAGTCGATTGCGGCCTGCAGTGCGGTTTTCAGGTCATCCGGGAAGACAGTGCTGTTGAGCAGTTCCGGGTCGAGCTGCATGGGGGTGCCGTCGAAGTCCGACCGCATGGGAATTCCGAAGGCCTGCAGGATCGTGGGCACGATGTCGACGGTTTGGTACGCCAAATTCTGGGCACCGGCCTGGTCGTCATTTCCGGCCAGCGAGAACATGATGAAACTCGTGGTCTCGTTAGGTGACTGGAGTCCGTGTCCGAGGCTGAACCCGGGCAGGTCGGGGTTCAGCTGATGGCCGTGGTCGGTGGTGAGGATGATGTTCCACTTGTCGCCGGTGGCCGCCTCGGCCAACGCCACCGCTTCCAGGATCTGCTTGAGGTTCGCCCCGACGTTGATGACCGCGTTCATGTACTCGTCGGACCCGGCGCCGTAGGAGTGTCCGGCGTGGTCGACCTGAGACTGGTAGGCGAACATGAAGTTCGGGATATCCGGGTTGGTGGTGGTCGCCAGGATGCGGGAGATGGTCTCCTGGGTGACGAGCTCGTCCATCTCGGCCGAGGTGGATCCACCGGAGATTCCGATGATGTTGTCGGCCGGATAGTGGCCGATGGAGGCGATCTCGGTGAACAGGCCCCGGCCGGAGATCACGGTGGTCTCCACGTCCGGCCGACTGTACTCGATCAGGTTGAACACTGAGGGCCAGGTGGTGTACGGCTCCGGGCGGTAGACGTTGCTGACGATCCCATGCTTGTCGTCCCACACCCCGGTGAGGATGGTCGACCATGACGGCGTGGACAGCGTCTGGTGGCCGGTGAGGCTGGTGACGGCGGTAATGCCCCGGTCCGCCAGCATCTTGAAGCCGCTGTCGTCGTCGAAGGCGTACTCAAGGATCTTGTCGATGCGGGTTCCGTCGGTGCCGAGCAGCAGAAAGTTCTCCGCTGCAAGCATCCACTCGGCGGTCACGGTCGACAGACCCGCCTGCGTCCCCACCACCGAACCCGTGCCGGCGACCAGGCTGGCAACAGCCACGCCGCAGAGAGCTCTCTTGATTGTCGTCACGATCGGGTCTCCTGGTTGAAGTGGTGGGTGTTGGCGCCGCCGGCTTCGGCGGATCAGCCCAACAGGGCCTCGAAGTCGAACAGCTGCGACAGGTCGACGGCCAGCAGGGACGGGTCGGAGAACTCGGCACTGCCCGGCAGCGGCAGCGGCGCGTCCGTGGGCGCGATCACGCCCGAGCCGAGCAGGTGGGCAATGCCGTGCGCCAGCGTGTTGGTGACATCCACGGTCAGGCCGCCGAAGAAACCGTTGATCAGCTGAGCGCCCTCGGCCAGCCCGCTGATCAGGAAGATGTCCTTGTCGACGATCCCCTGCAGGAATTCGTCGATCCCGTTGACAAACATGTTCAGGAAGTAGGGGACGGAGCCGATCACCGTCCGGATTCCCAGCGTGATGTCGTTACCGATATTCGGGTAGCCATACATCGCCAGCGCGGACAGGAGTGCCTGTTCCAGATCGACGGGCGTGACGTGGCTGTTCAGAACGGTCGGGTCGTCCGCGAGCGAGACGCCGTCGAAGTCCGAGCGCAGCGGGATGCCGAACAGCGACAAGATCGTCGGGGTGATGTCGGCGATCGAGTAGTTGAGGTTCTGGCTGCCGTCGGTCGCATCGTTGCCGGCTTGATCGAAGATGACGAACGACGATGTCTCATTGGGCGATTGGAAGCCGTGGCCGATGCTCAGACCGGGCAGCGTCACCGTCTGCTGGTGGCCGTGGTCAGTGGTGATGAGGACCGACCAGTCGTCGCCGGTGATTGCCTGTACCTGGGCGATCGCGGCCAGGATCTGTTGGAGGTTGGCTCCGAGATTGATGATGGCCTGCGTGTATTCCTCCGACCCGCCGGCGAACTCGTGCCCGGCGTGGTCGGCCTGCGACTGGTAGGAGAACAGGAAACTCGAGATGTCATCCGGGTTGTCCGCGGTGCCGAGGATCTGGGCGATGGTCAGCGCGGTGACCAGCTCGTCGCTTTGGGCGGGACTGTCCTCGGGGCCCACGAAGACGTTGTTGTCCACGACGTATCCGCCGGAGTCGGCCAATTGGTTGAGGTAGCCCCAATTGCTGATGATCGTGGTGTCGATCTCCGGCTTGTTGTATTCGATGAGGTTGAACACCGACGGCCATTGCGTGTACGGCTCGGGCCGGAACAGGTTGTTGAAGACGCCGTGCTTGTCGTCCCAGACTCCGGTGAGGACCGTCGACCAGGACGGCCCGGAAAGCGTGGTGTGGTTGATGATGCTTGCGGTTCCGGTGACGCTCTGCTCCATCGCCGTCTTGAAGCCGCTGTCGTCGTTGTAGGCGTACTCCAAGACCTTGGAGAGGTTGACGCCGTCGAGACCGATCAGTAGCACGTGCTCGGCGGTGAGCATCCAGTCGGCAGTCACTGTCGACAGGCCCGCCTGCGTCCCCACTGCCGCTCCCGTGCCCGCAACGAGGCTGGCGACGGCCGCACCGCACAGAAACTGCTTCACCTTTGTCACGATCGTTTCCTCACCGGAGTATGCGGATCACTTGGCGGCGATGCTAGCAGCTGACCCCCAGGAAAAATTAAGCTTAGCGGCCGGCTCCGCTCATTTGCCCAGTAAGTTACTGAGGAATCTGGGGGTTGGGGGAGCGTCCAGGCGCCTGCGGGTTAGAGAACGTCCTTACCGCTGACCAACGTCGCGCGGAACTGCATCACCCGGTACGGCCAGCCCTGCGCGGTGTGCCACTGCGAGACCATCAGGCCCACCCCGCCGGCGTGATCCACCCGGGAACCCGGCAGCACGTAGCCGCCGTAGAGCTGCGCGACGCGGCCGCGTGCGTGGTCTTCGTTCTCCCAGCCGCAACCGAGCAGCGGCAGCTGCAGGCGTGCCTCGCTCAGATCCGCCGCGGGCGACTCCAGCACCCGATAACCCAGGGCGTAGTGCGACGAGATGAACCCGCCGAGGACCCAGGTGCGCGGCGCCAGCCGGCGCAGGGACAGCTCGCCCCATGTCTCGCCCGGTGGGGTGATCGGAACCGGGGGCCGGCCCCAGGCGCGGCGCTCGCCGCGATAGCCCCAGCCGGAGTACTTGCGGGGGTCACCGAGATGTGCGGGGCGCACGCGCTGCAGGATGACGCCTTTGTCGCGCTGGAACCCGGTCGAGACCACATACACCCAACCGTCTTCGGGGTCGTAGTCCCAGGACCAGCACTGGGCGTGTCCGCGATGCAGCCGGGCCGGAAACCGTGTTCCGACGTTGTGCCACGAGACGCCGTTGTCGGCCGACTGCCAGATCTCAGTCCACGCCACGTGGCTGAAGCCACGGTTGACGATCGCATGCAGGTAGAGCGTCTGCTCCACTCGGAGCAGATCCGACGGGATCACGGTGCTGATGGACTCGCGGTCCAGCCACGAGACCGGTTCGCGGTGCCGGTAGTGCCACAGTTGGCGGGCGTAGTGCGCCTCGATGCCGCCGGCCCGGTGGTAACGGATCCGATGGGCGGCGTCGCCGGTGCCGATCAGGATCACCGGGGAGCGCCAATCGCCCTGGCCGACGCGGTCGCCGGCGAAGGTGTCGCCGAACACCGACACCAGCGTTCCGTTGGGCGCCAGCACCGACGCGCCGAGGTCTGTGCAGGTCGCGCCCCACCTCTCGGTGATGCCCGGGCCGGTGACGTCGGCCAGCTTCCCAGGGGCATTCCGAGCGGCGGGGCGCACGGGTTCAGGGCTTGCTGCGCCAGCCGCCGGCGCCCACCGCGATCATTCGAAGTTGTTTGACCGCAACCTGTTTGATCTCGGTGAGCGTCTCGGGATCGGGGGAGTCTTCGATGGCTTCGGCGGTGACGATCATCGCGTTGACGAACAGTCCCGCCAGGATGTTGAGATCCTCGGAGCTCCAGGCGCTGAATGCGGGGAAGCGCGCCAGGTCGGTGGCCAGTTCGGAGGTGATCAGCCGGATCTCGGTGCGGATCGCGTAGCGCAGCACCGTCATTCCGCCGAAGCGCTCCCGGTTGATGAACCGCCAGTACTCCCGGCGGGAGCTGACGCTTTCGACCAGGACATCCACGGAGGACTCGATGATCCGGCTGGGGTCCACGCCGCCGGCCCGGGCCTCGCGCAGAGTCTCGCGCAGTGCCCGAAACGACTCGTCGATGAGCACCAGGCCCAGGGCGTCCATCGACTCGAAATGGCGATAGAAAGCGGCCGGAACGATGTGCGCGGCCCGTGTCACCTCGCGCAGGCTCAGCGCACTGAAGCTGCGTTCGTCCACCAGGGTCAGCGCCGCGCCGATGATGGCCCGGCGGGTGGCCTCCTTGCGTTCCTCGCGGGAAACCCGCTCCGGCTGTTCGGGGCGCGGGGGACGCTCAGGGCGGGCCGCACGCTCCGGCCGCGGTGGCCGCGTGCGCCCACTTCTGGAATTCGGCGTACGACTGTTCACTGTTGTGAAGCGTAACACATCGGGCAAAGAAGCCTTGACTCGTCGTGAACGAGTGTTCACTGTGTACATATGTTCACTCAAACGTTGACGCGGCGGGTCCTGGGCTCCAGCCTGGTCGATCTGCTCACCGGCCCTCACGGGGTCGACCGCTACACCGAACTGGTGTCGCCGACGTGGTCGCGACACGATGCCCGCGCCCGGGTGGTGGAGGTCCGCCGCAGTACCCCGCGCAGCGTGACGCTGCTCCTGCAACCCAACGACGCGTTCCCCGGTTTCAAGGCCGGCCAACACGTCAACCTGTCCGTCGACATCGACGGGCGCCGGCGCACCCGCTGCTACTCGCCGGCAAGCGCCGAGGGTCAGCGGCTGCTCGAGCTCACCATCGGCCGCCACGAAGGGGGCCTGGTCTCGGAGCATCTCTTCCGCAACGCCCGGCCGGGGATGGTCGTCGGCCTGGACCGGCCCGCCGGTGACTTCGTACTTCCCGCGATCCGCCCCCGCCGGATCCTGCTGGTCTCCGGTGGCAGCGGCATCACCCCGGTGATGTCGATGCTGCGCACCCTCAACGCCGAGCAATACGCGGGCCGGGTGACCTTCCTGCACTACGCCCGCAGTAGCGAGGAGGCCTGCTACCGCGACGAACTCGCGGCCATGCCGCGAGTCCGCGTCCTGCACAGTTACACCCGCACGCCCGACGCCGGCGACCTGCGGGGCCATTTCGGTGCCGAACACCTGCAGGCCGCCATGCCAGACGCCGAGGCGGTCTATGTGTGCGGTCCACCGAGCCTGGTGGCGGCGGTGCGGGAGCAGCGCCCCGACGCGATCTCTGAGAGCTTCGTGCCGCCGGAGTTCGCGCCGGCCGGCGCTTCCGGTGGGCGGGTGACATTCCTCGACAGCACCGTCGCGGTGGCCGATGACGGCCGGCCCCTGTTGGAGCAGGCCGAAGCCGCCGGACTGAAACCGGCCAGCGGATGCCGCATGGGCATCTGCCACAGCTGCACCTGCCGCAAAACCGTTGGCACGGTGCGCAACCTGATCACCGGTGCGGTCTCCACCGCCGAGGAAGAAGACATCCAGATCTGCGTTTCGGTGCCCGTCGGCGACGTCGCAATCGACCTCTGAAGTTCAACGACCTCACAACCCAAGGAGCCAACCATGACACAGTCAGTCCTTGAGCGAACACAGCCCGAACAGGCGGTGACCCCCAAGCGCTCAGATCTGCCGGCGCGTCTTGACGCCTTCGGCGCCGAACTCGACGCCCTGCGCCAGCGTGTCCTCGACGACCTCGGCGAGCGTGACGCGGACTACATCCATCGCGTCATCAAGGCGCAGCGCGCCCTTGAGGTCGGTGGGCGCGCCCTGCTGTTCCTCGGAATCCTCCCGCCGGCCTGGCTGGCCGGCACGGCCATGCTCGGCTTGTCGAAGATCCTCGACAACATGGAGATCGGTCACAACGTCATGCACGGCCAGTACGACTGGATGGGCGAACCGGCGTTGTACGGCAAGCACTTCGAGTGGGACACCGCCTGCCCTGCCGATCAGTGGCGGCACTCGCACAACTACATGCACCACACCTACACCAACATCGTCGGAATGGACCGCGACGTCGGCTACGGCATTCTGCGGATGAGCGACAAGCAGCCCTGGGAGCCCTACTACTTGGGCAACCCGTTGTACGCCTTCTTGCTGATGGTGCTGTTCCAGTACGGCGTCGCAGTGCACGAACTGGAAGCCGAACGTATCCGCGCCGGTGAGATCGGGTTGGCCGACAAGCGGGAAATGCTGCGGGAGACCTGGCAGAAGGTGCGTCGCCAGACCCTGAAGGACTATGTCGCTTTCCCGCTGTTGGCGGGGCCGTTCGCGCCGCTGGTGTTTGCCGGAAACATGACCGCCAACCTGATGCGCAACGTGTGGGCCTACATGATCATTTTCTGCGGGCACTTTCCCGAGGGCACCCAGGAGTTCACCGTCGAAGAGGCCGTGAACGAGTCGCGGGGCATGTGGTACTACCGCCAGATCCTCGGTTCGGCAAACCTGACCGGCGGCAAGTGGTTTCACGTCCTGACCGGCAACCTGTCGTTTCAGGTCGAGCATCACCTGTTTCCCGACCTGCCGGCGCACCGCTATGCCGAAATCGCACCGCAGGTGCGCGAGATCTGCGAGCGCTACGGCGTGCCCTACAACACCGGGCCGCTGCTCAAGCAGTTCGGCAGCGTGGTCCGCAAGATCTGCAAACTGGCACTGCCCTGGAGCTGAGTCAGCCCCGGGGGCCCAGCAGTGCGATCGACGCGTCGATGGCCGGCTCGGTGATCACGCCGATATCGGTGCCGTCCTCGACAGCCAGGGCGGTGAGTTCGCGCAGGCCGCCCAGCAGAATCACCGCCAGGGCCGGGCTCAACGGCGGGAGGTTCGCCCGGCGAAACCCGGGACTGCCGCTGAGCTCGATCAGCAGGTTCGACATCAACTCCAGGCCGTGGCGCTGGGCCGGTCGGGCAACCTCGCCCAGCGACGGCATATCGCGAATCCAGCTCAAGGTGATCGCCGGTCGCGCGCGGATCTTGGCGACGTAGGCCTGGACCGCCTGACGGATCTGGACCTGCCATTCGGCCTGAGGGTCCACCGCGGTCTGGATTCGCAGAGCCAATTCCTCGTTGTCCACCCGCAGCAGCTCCAGAAAGCACTCCTCCTTGCTGGCGAAGTGGTCGTAGAAGGTGCGCTTGGAGGTGCGGGCGGCGCGCACGATCTCAGCGACGGTGCTGGCCCGGTACCCGCGTTCGGAGATCGAATCGGCCAGCCCGTCGAGCAGTCGGCGGCGGAACGGGTCGGCGGCGTCCGCCGCCGGGGCATCGATTGCCGGGATCGTCATCGCCGCACCTCCCCACGGGTAAGCCTTGCCCCTAATTGGTACCTAAGAGTACCGTGTCCCTCACGGATTTGGTACGCCCCAGTACCACGCTCACGTCGGGAGGCGTCGCATGACCCATATGGTTACCGGGACGGCCGCGGACGCCATCGAGCCCCCGGCGATCAACCTGCCGCCCGGCCCGCGTCACTCCAAGCTGACGGCGGGACTGCTGTTCATCTTGTCCCGCCGCCGGGCCCTGCTGGGCCTGACCCGGCGCTACGGCGCCGCCTTCACTGTCGACGTTCCGATGTTCGGGCCGACGGTCTTTGTGACCGATCCCGAATTGGCCAGGCAGGTCCTGCTGACCAGCCCGGAGGATCTGGGCAACATCCAGCCCAACCTGTCGCGGATCCTGGGGGAAGGGTCGGTGTTCGCCCTGGACGGTGCGGCACATCGGCGCCGGCGCAACCTGTTGAGCCCGCCGTTTCACGGCAAGCGGGTGCGGGCCTACGAGCAGATCATCGTCGAGGAGACCCTGCGCGAGATGGCCACCTGGCCCATCGGAAAGCCGTTCGACACCTTTCGGCCGATGAACAGGATCACCATCAACGTGATCCTGCGGGCGATCTTCGGGGCCGAAGGCGCCGACCTGGACAAGCTGCGGATCGGCCTGCCCAAATGGGTGACACTGGGTTCGCGCCTTGCGGCACTGCCGATTCCGATCCGCCGCTACGGCCGGTTCACCCCATGGGGCCGGCTGGCCGCCTGGCGCGCCGAATACGAGCTCGTCTTGGACAAGCTGATCGCCGACGTCCGCGCCGATCCCGACTTCGAGAACCGTTCGGATGTGCTGACTCTGCTCTTGAGCAGCACCTACGAAGACGGCACGGCCATGACCCGCAAGGAGATCGGCGACGAGCTGCTGACCCTGCTGGCCGCGGGGCACGAGACCACGGCATCGACCATGGCCTGGGTCTTCGAGCGGCTGAGTCGCCATCCAGAACTCCTCGACGAGCTGACCGCTGAGGCAGATGCCGGCGGGAACGCGTTGCGGCGTGCCACCATTCGCGAAGTGCAGCGGGTGCGCACCGTGATCGACTTCTCGGGACGGCATGTCTACGCACCCAGCGTCACGATCGGCGAGTGGGTGATCCCGCGGGGGTACTCGGTGATCGTGGCGATCAACGAGATCCACCGAAACCCCGGCGCATTCGACGACCCCGACGGGTTCGACCCCAAGCGCTACCTCACCGGCAGCCCGTCGGCGTTCGAGTGGCTGCCCTACGGCGGCGGGACCCGACGGTGCCCGGGCTCCACATTCGCCAACGTGGAGATGGATGTGGTGCTGCGGACGGTGCTGCAGCGCCTGGCCATCGAGCCCACCACAGCGCCGGGCGAGAAGTTCCACTCCCGGGGTGTGGCCTTCACGCCCAAGAACGGCGGCCGGATCACCGTGCGGCGCCGCGACTGACGCCGCTTAGCGCTGGGGCGCCAGCTGCCAGTCCGGACGGATGTAGTGACAGGTGTAGCCGCCCGGGAAACGTTCCAGGTAGTCCTGGTGCTCGGGTTCGGCCTCCCAGAACTCACCGGCCGGGCTGACCTCGGTCACCACCTTGCCCGGCCATCGTCCCGACGCCTCCACGTCGGCGATGGTGTCGAGCGCGATCTGGCGCTGCTCGTCATCGAGGTAGAAGATCGCCGACCGGTAGCTGGTCCCGATGTCATTGCCCTGCCGATTGGGGGTGGTCGGATCGTGAATGGCGAAGAAGAACTCCAACAGGCTGCGGTAGTCGGTCGCCGCGGGATCGAAGGTGATCTCGATGGCTTCGGCGTGGGTGCCGTGATTGCGGTAGGTGGCGTTGGGCACGTCGCCGCCGGTGTAGCCAACCCGGGTGGACACCACGCCGGGCAGCTTGCGGATCAGGTCCTGCATGCCCCAGAAGCAGCCGCCGGCCAGGATCGCTCTGTCGTAGTTGGTCATGCTTCGATTATCCGCGGCTATCCGCGTGCCGCCAGCGGATAGGAGCGGTAGCTGGTCAACACCGCGCTCGGCTCCCGGTAGGGCGGGGCCTGTGCTGTCAACTGCGGGAACCGGTCGAACAGCGCCAGCAGCCCTAACCGGATCTGCATGCGGGCCAGTGGGGCGCCCAGGCACACGTGCGGACCGAAGCCGAACCCCAGGTGGCTGGTTTGAGATCGGGTCAGGTCGAGCCGATCCGGTTCGGGGAAGACCGCCGGGTCCCGGTTGGCGGCAGCCAATCCGAGCAGGATCGGCGCGCCGGTGTCGATCACCACCGTCTCGTTCCCGGTGGCCATCTCGATGGGTGCGACCGCCACCCGGGAAATCATCAGAGCCGGACTGATCATCCGCACCAGTTCGTCGACGGCGTGCGGAGCGGCGGCGGAGTCTGCCAGCAGGCTGCGTTGGCCGGGGTCGGCGATCAGCAGCGCTGCCGCCCCGGTCAAGACGGCCGTGGTGGTGTCATGGCCCGCCGACAGCAAGAAGATGGCGTTGTGCAGCAGCTCGTCATCGGACACGGGCAATCCGCTCGCGGCCACCACCGACAGCAGGTCGTGGCCCGGGTCGGCGCGGCGCAGCGCCAGCAGGTCGGCGAGCAGGGCCTTCATGCCGGCGGCTGCGTCGTCGGCGGCGGCGAACACCGCGCGCGGCGCGGCGGGCTCCAGTGCCGCGATCAGCGCCAGCGACCAGGCCGCCAGATTGTCCAGTTCGCTGTCGGGCACTCCCAGCAGGGTGGCGATCGCCCCCAGCGGCAATGGCTTGGCGAACTGCGCCACCAGATCGAAGCCGTCGGGGTCCAGCCCCGCCGCCAGGGACCGGGCGCGGGCCGCGACTTCGGCTTCGAACGAGGCCAGCGCCCGCGGTGTGAACGCCCGGGACAACGGCGCCCGCAGCCGGCGGTGATCGTCTCCGGAGCGGTAGAATAGGTTGTGTTCCACGTGCGCCAGGTACGGGCGTCCCGGCTCGAGCTTGCCGCGGTACAGGTTTCGCCGATCAGTGCTGACCCGGTCGTCGCGCAGCATCGCCAGCACGTCGGCATAGCGAGTGAGCACCCACAGACCTTGGCTGTTGCGGTGGACCGGGTCGGCTTCGGCGAACCGTCGCTGATAGGCCAGCGGATCGGCATGCAGGTCCGGGTCCCGGAAGTCGAAGTCGAGTGCGCCCATCAGGTGCGTTCGGCGATCCAGGACGCCACCAGATCCGCGCAGACGGCCCGGCTGTCCGTCGGTTGTTCCAGGTAGTGATCGCCGGCGATGAAGTGGAGTTGCTTGTCGGTGCTGGCCAGCGAGTCGTGGATGTGGTGGGCGTCGCTGGGGAAGACTCCGGTGTCGGCGGTTCCCTGGATCACCAAGGACGGCAACGTAATCCGGCCCAGATGCGGGGCGCCCTGGCAGAAGGAGGTCTGCAGGCTCCACATGGACAGCCAGGTCCGCAGCGTGCAGTGCGCGGCGATGTTGTACGGCGAGCGGTTCGCGCGGCGCGGATCACCCAGGTAGCACTGGTTGAGCGGGCGGTCCGACGGGTCCAGCGAGGGGTCGAGGTAGCGCGGGTCAGCCCACACCCGGTGCACCGAGAAGGCGCGGTCGTAGGCGCCGCCTGCCTTCAGCCGCTTCAACTCTGCCTGCGCCCACGCGGTGATCCGGTCGTTGCGGTCCCGCTGGGCCTGGCGGTAACGGGCGATGAATTCCGGGGTGTAAGGCGGTGCGTTCTCCTCGGAGTACATGTCCAACGACGGATCACACGACAGCGGGTCGGACTCGTCGGTCACCGAGGGGTCGATCCACGCGGTCAGCACCTCCGGCCGTCCGGCGTGGGCCTGGGTGGAGACGTACAGGTCGCCGGGGGGCAGGGCGTTGACCGCGTCGGGAACCGGGCCGCCGCCCACGGCGGTGATGTGCGGGTCGACGGACTGCGACTGGTAGGCGGCCATCAGCGAGCCGCCGCCGGAGTTGCCGAGCAGGACGACCACGTCCACACCGCGTTCTTCGCGCAGCCACCGCACCCCGGCCGCGATGTCCAGCAGGGCGTGTTCGAGCAGAAACAGCGATTCGCCGCTGCGGTAGCGGGTGTTCCAACCCAGGAAGCCGTAGCCGCGCTCGGCGATGAGCGGCGCCAGGTAGTGCTCGGCGAAGTCCACGTTGTAGTGGCTGGCGATCACCGCCACCTTCGGAGCGGCACCGCTGGGCGTCCAGTACAACCCCTGGGCGGGGTGATAACCGGCGGGGTTGACCACTCCCGACGCCGAGGTGAGCGAAACGAATTCGCGGGTTACTGCCACTACATCACTCCTTCGATCATGAACCGTCATCACGCCAGCTCACCGAGCGGTACCACGTGTCGGTGAGCGTTTTGATTGCTGCTTCTTCGTCCAGTTCGCGCCCGGCGACGTCGCCGCCCGCCACCAGCCAGACATAGGTGAAGTTGTTGAGCATGGCGACGATGGCCGAGCCGACCAGCTCCGGGTCCGCATCGGAGGCAAAGCCCTTGCGCTGCGCCATCCGTACCGTCTGCGCCACCCAGTCGATCGCATCGGCGCACATGTCGCGCCAGCGCTGGGCGAACTCGTCGTTGATCATCGCCAGCTGGAACACCCCGACCATGACGCCGCGGTGTTCGCGGTAGGTGTTCCAGTGCGCCCGTACCGACTCCTCGATGATCTCGCGCAGATCCTGACCCGGGTGCAGGGCCTGCACCGCACGGCTTTTGGCCAGCGCGCGAAAGTCCTCGGCCAGCGACGCCAGCAAGTCTTCCTTGGATTCGAAATAGTGATAGAACGACGCCGGCGAGCGCCTGGCCGTCGAGGTGATGTCGGTGATGGTCGTCTTGAAGAAGCCTTTGCGGGCGATCACCTCGCGGGCCGCCTGCTCCAGGCGCGCCTGGGTGTCGCGGCCGCGGACGGTGGGACGGGCGGCCGTGACGTCCGGGGGCGCGCCCTCGGACGGTGTCATCCCGGTTCCGTCCGGTCCAGGTCGGCTACCAGGTCCGCCAGCCGGCGTTCACCGGCGGGTGTCTGACCGCCCGCCGCCAGGAAACGCCGCATCTTCGGCAGCGCGGCACCACGGCCGAGCACCGACGCGAACGCCGCGCGCTCCGCCGCCAGGCCCGCGGCGACGTCCGGTGCGGCCAGGGTGGTCTTGATGTCGGCGATGTCGGCCAGCGGCACCGTGGCGATTCGGGTCACCAGCCGGTCGAGGAACGGTGCGACGGCGTCAGGGGCCAGTGCCCGGTTGACCAGCCCGTAGCGTTCGGCCAGCTCGGCATCGAGGTCGTCGTGGGCGAGGATGACCTCCAGCGCGCGGCCCCGTCCCAGCAGCCGAAGCAGGTGCTGCGGACCCGAACCGGCCGGGATGACGCCGATGCCGGTCTCGATCTGGTTGAACACCGCGCGGCCGGTGACTGCGAAGCGCAGATCGAGGTTGACCAGCAGCTCCATCCCGCCGCCGGCCACCCGCCCGGCGACCACCGCCACAGTGACCTGGTCGAGTGCACGGAAGGCGCCGACCAGGTCTTGAAAAGAGCCGACGGAGGCCTCGGGGTCGTCGACCGAGGCGGCCAGCAGAGCCAGATCGACATGGGCGATGAAGAAGTCGGGGTTTGCACTTTCCAGTACCACCACCCGGATGTCCTGGCCGGCCGGTGACCGCAGCCAATTCACCAGACGCCACAGGTCGCCCATCATCGCGGCGTCCATCATGTTGATCTCGCCGTGATCGATACGTACTCGAACCGCCGGCCCGGTGCGGGCGACGGCCAGCGTGGTCAGCGAATCCAGGCCCATGAGGTGCGGGCTCAGCCGAGGCGGGTGGTGGTCGAGCTCGACGTGACCACTTTGGGATCCGCCGCTCGGGCGGTGCTTGTCAGCAAGGCCCGCGCCTTCTGCGGGTCGCTTTCGAAACCGGGTGTGTCCCGGCAAAGTTCGACCATGATCCCGTTGGGATCCAGGTAGTACAGCGAGTGGCACCAGCCATGGTCGACATCCATCAACGCCTTGACCCCGGCGGCGTCCATGCGAGCCCGGACTTCGTTCTGCTTCTCCTCGGTTGCCCGGAAGGCCACGTGATTCACCCAGACCGGCAGCCCGTTCGGGCGTGACAGCGAACTGGACCAGTCGGGCTTCTCACCGACTCCGTGCAGGTCGAAGAAGGCGATGCAGGATCCGTCGCCGAGGTCGTAGAACACATGCCGGAAGTAGCCGTCCTGCAGGTGCTCGACCTCGGTGTGCACCAGCGGGAATCCCAGCAGGTCCTCGTAGAAATGGTGAGTGGCTTCCAGGTCTGCGCAGGCGTATGCCGCGTGATGCAGGCCGACGGCGGGTTTGGGGGCAGTCACGTGGGCGGTTACCTCCTCACGGCCCGCGGTGGGCCGGCGGCGTCACCGTAACACCGTTTCGAATTCAAACCCAGATTCGATTTCGGCGGGGTCGGCTCTCGACAACACTGCTAGAACGTGTTCTAGTTCATCGCATGACGAATCCGCAGTTCAGCCGTGCAGAACTGGCGGCCGCATTCGATGTGTTCGAGCAGACCGTCGCCCGCGCCGCCGAAACCAAGGACTGGGACGCCTGGGTCGGCCATTACACCCCGGACGTCGAATACGTCGAGCATGCGATGGGAACCATGCATGGGCGCGACGAGGTGCGCAGCTGGATCCGCAAGACCATGTCCAGCTTCCCGGGCAGCCACATGACCGAGTTCCCGTCAGTGTGGTCGGTCATCGACGAGGCCGGCGGCCGCATCATCTGCGAACTGGACAATCCGATGCGCGATCCGGGCGACGGCACCATCATCAGCGCGACCAACATCTCGATCATCACCTACGCCGGTGATGGGCTGTGGCGCCGGCAGGAGGACGTCTACAACCCGCTGCGCTTCGTCTCCGCGACCATGAAGTGGTGCCGCAAAGCCCAGGAACTGGGCACCCTCGACGATGAGGCGGCCGCCTGGATGCAGCAGTTCGGAGGCAACGCGTGAGCCCCAAGCCCAAGCTGGTCATCGGCGCCAACGGATTTCTGGGTTCGCACGTCACGCGGCAGCTTGTCGACGCCGGCGAAGACGTGCGGGTCATGGTGCGTCCGAGCGCCAACACCATCGCCATCGATCACCTCGACGTCACCCGGTTCCACGGCGACATCTTCGACTCCGCCACGTTGGCGCAGGCGATGGCCGGCTGCGACGACGTCTACTACTGCGTGGTGGACACGCGCGCCTGGCTGCGCGATCCCAGCCCGCTGTTTCGCACCAACGTCGAGGGCACCCGCAACGTGCTGGCGGTCGCCAAAGACGCCGGCCTGCGCCGGTTCGTGTTCACCAGCAGCTACGCCACGGTGGGCCGGCGCCGCGGCCGCGTGGCCACCGAGGACGACATCATCGACCAGCGCGGCCTGACGCCCTATGTGCAGTCCCGGGTACAGGCCGAAGACCTGGTGCTGCGCAGCGTCGCCGAGGCGGGCGTGCCCGCGGTGGCGATGTGCGTGTCGACCACCTACGGCGACGGCGACTGGGGCCGGACCCCGCACGGGGCGTTCATCGCCGGGGCGGCCTTCGGCAAACTGCCGTTCCTCATGAAGGGCATCGAGCTCGAAGTGGTCGGGGTCGACGACGCCGCCCGCGCAATGATTCTGGCCGCCGAACGGGGCCGCAACGGACAGCGCTACCTGATCTCCGAACGGCTGATCGCACTGCAGGACGTGGTGAAGATCGCGGCCGACGAAGCCGGTGTGCCCCCGCCGGCGCGCTCGATCTCGGTGCCGGTCCTGTATGCGCTGGGCGCGCTGGGCAGCCTCCGGGCACGGTTGACGGGCAAGGACGCCGAGCTGAGCCTGAAGTCGGTTCAGATGATGCGCGCCGAGGCGCCGGTGGATCACAGCAAGGCGGTACGCGAGCTCGGCTGGCAGCCACGACCGGTCGAGGAATCGATCCGGGAGGCGGCGCGTTTCTGGGTAAAGCTGCGCGATGCCAGAAAGCGAGGTAGCCCCGCATGACACACAGCCCTTCGAGCAGGCGACCGATCCACACCCCGACCGCCGAATATCCGATCACCGTGACCCCGACGGGTCGACGGGTCACAGTGCGCGTCGGCGGCGAGCTCGTCGCCGACAGCGCCGACGCCCTGACGCTGCAGGAATCCACGCGTCCCGCCGTCCAGTACATTCCGCTGGCCGATGTGCGGCGCGACATGCTCACGCGGACCGCAACCACCAGCTACTGCCCGTTCAAGGGCGATGCCGCCTACTACAGCGTGAACACCCCGGACGGCCAGACCGTCGCCGATGCCGGGTGGACCTACGAACAGCCGTTTCCGGCGGTCGCCGATATCGCCGGACACATCGCGTTCTACCCGGCCAAGGCAGATATCGCCGTAGCCGACGCCTAAAGGCCCAGCACCTGGCCGGCGTACCGGGTATCGGTGAACTCGCGCACCGAGACGATCCGCCCATCATGGGTGTCGATGATGAACACCACCGGACTGTCGTAGTGCGAACCGTCGGCGGTCACACAGTCACCCATCGCTTCGATCACGACCGTTTCGTGTTCGTTGATGCAGCGCAGCAGGTCCAGGCCCACCCGCAGGCCCATTCGGCGCTGCTCGACCTGCAGCCGCAACGCGTCCTGGTCGATGGCCTCGCGGGTCAGGATGCTCCAGTAGGTGAAATCGTCACTGACCAGCGTGAAGATCTCATCGAGGTCATCGTCGCCACAGAGGCCCTGCAGAAACATCCATGCCAGTTCCGCCTGCGGATCATCAAAAGGGGTGGACACCACACCATCGTGGCGTGGCCGCGCGTGGCGGTCAACGCGAGCCCGGGATCCTTATGATCGCGTCATCAGTACTTCGCTTTGCCGCACCGTCGTCTTCCCCGGCCCGGCCAGTCCCGGGCTGACGTTGGCCCCGCTGCGCCGCGGGCCGGGTGACCCGTGCCTGCAGATGGCCGACGGCGCGATCTGGCGAACCAGCCTGATGCCCAGCGGGCCGGTGACGGCGCGCATCACCCGAGCGACCCCCGACGCGGTGGACTGTGCTGCGTGGGGCGCCGGTGCCGCGGAGTTCCTCGAAGGGCTGCCGGGTTTGCTGGGCGTCCATGACGACGCGGCGGACTTCGCCCCGACCGAGCCGACGGTGCGCGCCGCGCACCGGCGGGTGCCGCACCTGCGGCTGGGCCGCACCGGCCGGGTGCTCGAGGCGCTCATCCCCGCGGTGCTCGAGCAACGAGTGCCCGGCGTCGATGCCTTTCGGGCCTGGCGGCTGCTGGTCACCGAGTTCGGCTCGCCGGCACCCGGCCCGGCGCCGGCACTCATGCGAGTGCCGCCGCCGGCGCAGACCTGGCGGAGCATCCCCTCGTGGAAGTTCCACCGCGCCAACGTCGATGGGGGACGGGCCCGCACCATCGTGGGCTGCGCGCAACGTGCGGTCGCCTTGGAAAAGCTGGCGAACCGCCCCGCCGCGCAGGCCCGTGCGGCGCTGATGTCGCTGCCCGGCGTGGGGGAGTGGACCGCGGCCGAAACCGCGCAACGGGCATTCGGCGATGCCGATGCCTTGTCGGTCGGCGACTATCACCTGGCAACAATGGTCGGCCGCACGCTACTCGGGCATCCGATCGATGACGCCGCGATGACCGAACTTCTGGAGCCGATGCGACCGCACCGGCACCGGGTGGTGCGGTTGCTGATCGAAAGCGGTCTGGCTGTGAGTCAACGACGTGGCCCGCGATTGGCGCTCCAACGCATCAGCTCGTTGTAGACGACGCCCCGCGGGGGCTGTCGATACCGGCGGGAAACCGGCCGGTGTCGAGCGCATCGAGCAACTGCGCGAGGATCCACTCCATCGAGGAGTTGTCGCGGGGCAGCAGAGCCTGCTCGTAGCCCACCAGCAGATACATCGCGCAGGCGGCGAACAGATGCGCCGAGCGCTGATTATGCAGGATTTCCACGGCCGCCTCGAAGACGATGTCGTAGCGGTGCTGATCCACCTCGGCCTGCACCGCGTGGACTCGGGGATCCGCCGAGCCCCAGGCGCGGATCGCCGATTCGGCGCTGTGCGGCAACGTCAGTCCGAGCTGCATCAGGGTGTCGAGGCGCTGCCGGGGATCGGGTATACCCCGCGCGGACTCCGCCTGCTGGACCGTGCGGACGTCCCGCCAGTGCTGGACCAGCTCGCGGGTATACACCGGCCAACTGGTGAAGTAGTGGTAGAACGAGCCCGTCGTCACGCCCAGTCGATTACACACTTCGGCCAGCTTGAGGCCCCCGTGGCCCAACTCGGCAAGCACCTCGAGTCCTGTCTCGAAGTACGCCTGACGGGAGAGAATCGCGGCCATAAGTTGACTTTAGTTGGCCGGACGCCTTTGGTATACAGCACAGCGAACTCTTAAGTTAATCTTCGTTTCGCAATTCCGGGTGGACACCAGCCCTGCCCGTGAAACACTTGTCCGGTGCCGAATTCTGCGTTCCGCAGAGTGGGGCGGCCTCGGGGGGCGCGCTCCGGTGTGACGCGTGAGCGCATCGTGTCCGCCGCCAGCGGTGTGTTCGGCGAAGTCGGTTACCACGCAACGACGTTCCAGGCCGTGGCCGAACGCGCGCAGGTCACCCGGCCGGCCGTCAACCATTACTTCCCGCGCAAGCAACTGCTCTATCAGGAGGTTCTGACGCAGGCCGCGGCCCTGCTCCAGATGGCCGTCGAGGAGGCGCGTTCGCAACGCACCCTGGTGGGGCAGCTGTCGTCGGTGGTGGCGTCGTTCGTCCGGCTCGCCGAAGAAAACCACACGGTGGCGGCGTTCGTGGTCACCGCCGTGGTGGACGCCCAGCGTGATCCCGCCCTGCGGTCGCTGGTCGGTGCCATCCAACTTCCCACGCAATCGTTCCTGGTCGAGGCGCTCAGCGAGGCGATTGAGCGGGGAGAGCTGGTCACCGACTCAAGCGTCGCCGAGTTGACCGAGATGCTGCTGGCCGTGTTGTGGGGGGTCACGTCCTATATCTCCCTGGTGGGCGCCTCGCCGGGCGTGGTGGGCAGCTTTCAGGCGCTGCTGGCGCAGGATCTCTGGCGGTTGCGTCAGCCGGTGGACAGGCAGGGTTAATAGCCCGGCTAACTTTCGTCGGTAGCATGGCCTGCGACACCGGCCGTGACCCGAACGAGGTAACACCATGAGCGCACTGCGTACCCACAACGACACCTGGGATATCGCCACCAGCGTCGGTTCCACGGCGGTGATGGTCGCCGCGGCCCGCGCCGCCGAGACCGCCGGCCCCGACCCGCTGATCCGCGACCCCTACGCCCAACTGCTGGTTGCCGGGGCCGGTACCGGCGTCTGGGAGATGCTGCTCGACGAGGAGCTGGTCGCCAAGGTGGAGGCCATCGACCCCGAAGTCGCCGCGATGTATCACCACATGCGCAACTACCAGGCGGTCCGCACGCATTTCTTCGACGCCTACTTCAACGATGCCGCCGCGTCGGGCATTCGGCAGATCGTGATTCTTGCTTCCGGCTTGGACTCGCGGGCATACCGACTGCAGTGGCCGGCCGGCACCGTCGTCTACGAGATCGACCAGCCCAAAGTCCTGGCCTACAAGGAAGAGACCTTGACAGCGCACAACGTGACGCCGACAGCTGATCGGCGCACCGTGGCCATCGACTTGCGTCAGGACTGGCCTGCTGCGCTGACCGCGGCCGGCTTCGATCCGGCGGCGCCCACGGCATGGCTGGCAGAGGGCCTGTTGATGTACCTGCCCGCCGAGGGCCAGGACCGGCTGTTCGACCAGATCACCACGCTCAGCGCGCCGGGCAGCCGGATAGCGGCCGAAACCGCGGGCAACCATTCCGATGAGCGCCGGCAGCAGATGTCGGAGCGGTTCAAGAAGATCGCCGCGGCGATCGGGCTGTCGGAGACGATCGACATCCAAGACCTCGTCTACCACGATGACGACCGCGCGGACGTTCGGAGCTGGCTCGACGAGCACGGCTGGCGGGCCACCGCGCAGTCCTCCACCGCGGAGATGCGCCGGCTGAACCGCTGGGTGGACGTGCCGATGGGCGACGACGAGGATGCGTTCTCCGAATTCGTCACCGCGGTGAGGACCTGACCGGTCACAGCCGACCCGGCATGGCGGACTCGATTCGTCCCCCGTATACAGAGAAGACCTGGAAGTTGGCGCTAGGCCTTTCCGAGGGTTGTTCTAGCTTGGCGATGGAATCGAGGAAGGAAACTGATGTCCGGAGTGCAGGATCGTGTTGTCGTCGTCACCGGGGCCGGTGGCGGGCTGGGCCGTGAGTACGCCCTGACCCTGGCCCGCGAAGGTGCCGCTGTGGTGGTCAACGATCTCGGTGGTGCCCGCGACGGCACCGGGGCCGGGCACAACATGGCCGACCAGGTGGTCGCTGAGATCAAAGAGGCAGGCGGCCGGGCCGTCGCCAACTACGACAGTGTCGCCGACGCCGAGGGCGCTGCCAACATCATCAAGACCGCAGTCGAGGAGTTCGGCAAGGTCGACGGCGTGGTCAGCAACGCCGGAATCCTGCGCGACGGCACCTTCCACAAGATGACGTCGGAGAACTGGGACGCCGTATTGCAGGTGCACCTCTACGGCGGCTACAACGTGGTGCGGGCGGCGTGGCCGCACTTCCGTGAGCAGAGCTTCGGCCGCGTGGTGGTTGCCACGTCCACCAGTGGGCTGTTCGGCAACTTCGGCCAGGCCAACTACGGCGCGGCCAAGCTCGGCCTGGTCGGCCTGATCAACACGCTGGCCATCGAGGGCGCCAAGTACAATATCAAGGCCAACGCCATCGCTCCCATCGCGGCTACCCGCATGACCGAGGACATCCTGCCCCCGGAGGTGCTGGCCAAGCTCAAGCCCGAATACGTGGCTCCGGTGGTGGCCTACCTGTGCACCGAAGAAGTCGCCGAGACCGGCTCGGTGTTCATCGCCGGCGGCGGCAAGGTGCAGCGGGCGGCCCTGTTCGAGAACGCGGGCGCGGTGTTCGACAACCCGCCGTCAGTCGACGACGTCGCGGCTGCGTGGTCGGACATCGCCGACCTGTCGCAAGCCAAGGCGGCCAACTTCTCCCTGCAGTAGCGGTCGATCGCCGGAGCTACCGTCGCCGCCTCAGTCGCGAAGCGCCCTGCGCAGCGCGTCGAGGTCGGCGTCGGTGACTCCGGCGGCCTGCAGGAAACCGTCCAGCGAACCGAAGTTCTCGGCGATCGAGCGATCGGCGGCATCCAGATAGGCGGTCCGCACGCCGAGCACTTCGTCGGAGAGGCGCGCCTCGGTGAAGGTCAGCATCTCCGGCGTGATCTCGGACTCGGGGCGCTGCCGGATGATCTCCATGAGCCGGTCGCGCAACGCCGGGACCGCGGCATTGCTGCGCAGGTAGTCCTCGACGACGGCGTCCTGGTCCACCCCGGCCGCCCGCAGCACCACCGAGACGACGAACCCGGTGCGGTCCTTCCCGGCGAAGCAGTGCGTCAGGACCGGCCGGCCCTGGGCGAGCAGGGACACCACCCGCTGCACCGCGCGGCGAGATCCGGCGAGTGTGGGAAACCGCGTGTACTCCTCGGTCATGTAGCGGGCGGCGACGTCGGCCGCGGAATCCTCGTCAGGCTTCTCGGCCATCATGTTGCGGAACGCGTCCTCGTGCGGCGCCGAGCTGTCCGGTGACTGATCGCCGGCCAGATCCGGGAAGGGCAGCAGGTGGATGCCGACGCCGTCGGGCACCAGGCCGGGTCCGCGGCGGGTGACCTCACGCGGCGATCGCAGGTCGGCCACGTCGGCCACCCCCAGTCGCAGCAGTTCCTCGCGGCCTTGCTGCTCCAGGCGGCTCAGTTCGCTGGAGCGGAACAGGCGGCCCGGGCGCAGCGCGCCGGTCGACTCCGAGACGTCGCGAAAATTCCAGGCCCCGGGCAGTATCGGCTGGGAGGTCACCCGGCCACGATAGGACACCGGGCCGCCGGACTTCGTGGGCAGACGCCAAACGACCCCCGATCCAGCTGGATCAGGGGCCGTCGGTCGGTTTTTCAGGCTTAGATCGGCGGGTAGTTCTGCGGGGGGTAGCCGCCACCGCTTTCGACGCCGCGCAGGCCCCAGGTCAGATACTTGAAGAAGAACTCGGCTTCATCGCTCAACTCGTAATCCGGATTCGGATCGTAACCGTAACCAGGACCCATGTCGTCAACCCCTTAGCTTGGATTCCACCAGTTTAGTCGGCCGGTCAACACCACCCCAGCGGACTGCCTAGAATTCTTCCAACCAGTTGATAGACGCGCCGACGACACGGCCTGGCCGAAGAGTGAGTGGACATGACAAACGGCAAGGCCACGTCCGGAGGGCCGACCCAGAGCCCTTCCCGTCGCGAAGAGCTGCTCGCGGTCGCCACCAAGTTGTTCGCCGCCCGTGGTTACCACGGCACCCGCATGGATGACGTCGCCGACGTGGTGGGGCTCAACAAAGCTACCGTCTACCACTACTACGCCAGCAAGTCGTTGATCCTGTACGACATCTACCAGGGTGCCGCGGAGCGGACGCTGGCGGCCGTCCACGACGACCCGTCCTGGACCGCGCGTGAGGCGTTGTACCAGTACACGGTGCGCCTGCTCGACCAGATCGCGGTCAATCCAGAAGGCGCGGCGGTCTACTTCCAGGAGCAGCCCTACATCACCGAGTGGTTCACCGAGGAGCAGGTGGCCGCGATCCGGGAGAAGGAAGCCCAGGTCTACGAGCACGTGCACGGCCTGATCGACCGCGGTATCGCCAGCGGCGAGTTCTACCCCTGCGATTCGCACGTGCTGGCATTGGGCTACATCGGCATGACGCTGGGGGCCTATCGATGGTTGCGGCCCAGCGGGCGCCGCAGCGCCAAGGAGATCGCCGCGGAGTTCAGCACCGCGCTGCTGCGCGGCCTGATCCGCGACGAGACGATCCGGGTCGAGTCGCCGCTGGGGGTTTACCCCGACGGCGAGGCGAGGTTGCGGTCCAAGAACTCCAGCTGATCGGCGACCACCCGCTCGAAGGCATCGCCGACGTAGATGTCGAAGTGGCCCTCGGGATATCTCTTGACGGTGCCCCGGGGGGCTTTTGCGGCGTAGCGCAGGGTCGGCCCCGGCGGGGCGACCGAATCGGTGTCGCAGACGCAGAACAGAATCGGACATGACACCTTGGCCGCCAGCCGGCCCGGGCGGTAGGCCAGGATCTTCATCCCGATGCGGGCGGCGACCTCGTTGCGCAGGTTCTGTCCCGGCGGGACCAGCTTCAGGTAACCCGGGTAGGCGTCCGGCGTCGTCATCAGGGCGACGTCGCCGGGGCGACCGGCGGTGGCCACCAGCACCGGCGGGTTGCCCAGCCGGGCCGCGGCCAGATCCCGCAACGCCAACACGCTGATCCGCGCCGTGGTCAACGGCGGAATGCAGCGCGCCGAGGCGATTCCATCGGTGAACGGGCATTGCGCCACCACCGCCGCCACCGGCAGCCGGGCCGCGGTGGCGATCACGTGCCCGCCGCCGAACGAGGTGCCCCACAGGCCGATCCGGTTGCGGTCGACGCCGGGCAGGGTGTGCGCAAAGTCGACCGCGGCCGACCAGTCCGCCAGCTGCATGCCCACGTCGAGCAACTGGCGCGGAGCGCCGTCGCTGTCGCCGAAGTTGCGGTAGTCGAATACCAGGCAGGCGTAACCGGCCGCGGCGAATCGCTCGGCGTAGGCGTCCAGGCGCATTGTCCGCACCGCGCCCAGGCCATGTGCCATGACCAGCAGCGGTGCGCCGTTCGGGCCGGATTCGTCGGGCCGGTACAACCATGCGCTGATGCGGACCGCGCCGGATCGGAACGAGATGTCTTCGCGGGTAGCCATGCTTCAAGGTAGCCCGGTGTGTGATAAACCGGCTTCGTGACCGCAACGGTGACCGCGAGCCTGATGCGGAATCTGGCAGAGGTGGTGGGTCCCGCCCACGTCACCGACGATCACGACGTGCTGGCCGGCCGCAGCGTCGACTACACCGGCCGCTACCGGGGCCGGGCGGGCGCGCTGGTGCGGCCCGGATCGCCGGAGCACGTCGCCGCGGTGCTGCGGCTCTGCCGCGACGCCGGCGCCCACGTCACCGTTCAGGGCGGGCGTACCTCCCTGGTGGCCGGCACCGTCCCGGAGTACGGCGACGTGCTGCTGTCCACCGAGCGGCTGAACACCGTCGGTGAGGTCGATACCGTCGAGCGCCGGGTGGCGGCGGGCGCCGGTGCGACCCTGTCGGCGGTCCAGCGCGCGGCGGCCGGCGCCGGGCTGATCTTCGGGGTCGATCTGAGCGCCCGCGACAGCGCCACCGTCGGCGGAATGGCCTCGACCAATGCCGGCGGGCTGTACACGGTGCACTACGGCAACATGGGCGAACAGGTGCTCGGTCTGCAGGTGGCACTGCCGGACGGCACCCTGGTGAACCGGCACAGCTCGGTGCGAAGCGACAACACCGGCTACAACCTGCCGGCGCTGTTCGTGGGGGCCGAAGGGACGTTGGGTGTCATCACCGGACTCGACCTGAGGCTGCATCCCATTCCGGCGCACCGGGTGACCGTCGTCTGCGGATTTGCCGAACTCGAGGCCCTGGTCGAGGCCGCCCGGGTCTTTCGCGATCTGGACGGCATCGCCGCCCTCGAAGTGATCGATGCCCGCGCCGCGGCGTTGACCGGGGAGCGGCTCGGCGTGCCCGCGCCGGTTGCCGGCGAGTGGTTGTTGCTGGCGGAGCTGACCGGTGATCATGACCAGACCGATCGCCTCGAGGGCCTGCTGGCGCGGGTGCGATCCTGCGCGGAGCCGGCGGTGGGGTCTGACCTCGCGACGCAGCAGCGACTCTGGCGGGTGCGCGAAGCGGTAGCCGACGTGCTGGGAGCGTTCGGCCCCCCACTGAAGTTCGATGTCTCACTGCCCCTGGCGGCCGTCGCCGGATTCGCCGCGGCGGCGAGCACGCTGGTGCGCCACCATGCACCGGAGGCGCTTCCGGTGCTGTTCGGTCATATCGGCGAGGGAAACCTGCACTTCAACGTGCTGCGCTGCTCGGAATCCGCCGAGGCGGGCCTGTATGCGGCGATGATGGAGCTCATCGCCGAGTGCGGCGGCAACGTCAGCTCCGAACATGGAGTGGGAAGCCGAAAACGGGCCTACCTGTCGATGTCGCGCGGGCCGGCCGACATCGCGGCGATGCGGACGATCAAGGCAGCGTTCGATCCGACCGGGTATCTCAATGCCGCGGTGCTCTTCGACTAGTCGCGGTGCTTGCTGCCGACGGCCTGGCGCAGCTGAGCGAGGAACTGCTCGGAGTCGTCGCTGCGAATGATGTAGTGCGAGATGGCGATCCGGATAGCCGCGGCCGCCTTCACTGCGGCATCAGGTCCGGTCAGCATGCGCTGCAGGCCCTCGCGCATCGGCACGATGATCCGGGAGAAGTCGGCCAGCACGTGCTTGGGTTCGATGTCGATCATTCGCACGCCCGTCGAGGAGTGCTGGTAGTCGACAATGAAACGCAATGCAGCGTCGAGTTTTTCGGCTCCCTTGAGTCCTTCGGTGGCGCTCGCCAGACCGCTGTCGAAGATATGCCGCTCGTAGCGGGAGAACGCAGAGATCAGTTCTTCCTTCGACGGGAACCATCGATACAGGGTCGGACGGGAGACCCCGGCCTGAGCGGCCACCTCGGAGAGGCTGAGCTTGGTCATCCCATTGCGCCCGAGCACCTCGGCGGTGGCCGCAAGGATCCGCTGCCGCGTCGAGTTGTCGGGGGTGTCCACCGAAGGGGTCATTGCGCAAACTTTACAAAGTAGGGAAGGAGTGTCACGGAAGTTCGGTGCTCGGACATCGTTCCTCGCCGCCGTGGGTCCCGGGCCGGGCCGTGAGTCGATTATCGCGATCGAGGCGCCTGACGTCACATCCGACAAGCCGGCGCTGTCGCGTTGACCGGGGATCGGCAGGGCTGCCGGGGGCGATCAACGACGGCGCACCAGGACCGACTGCTGGATACCGGCCACCGCGCCGGCCTGGTCGAACAGCGTGCCGATGGTCGTCCCGATGCCGTCCGGCCCGTAGTTGGTCTCGGCGCGGATCCCGATCCATTCGCCGTCGGGAATCCGGTGCACGTGCACCACCAGGTCGGTGTTGAGGAACGTCCACGTGGTGATGTCGAGCTTGGTGCCGACCCCGTTGGCGTCGTCGGCCACCGCGAACAGCCGCTGCAGTGGTGTCATCGCCTCGCCGTTGACAAGGTCGACGATCGGCGAGATCCACGACTCGCCGGCCCCCGGTGCCAGCGGCGTGGTCAACCACCGCCAATCCAGGCTGTGCACGTAGTTGCGGTCCCAGTTGCGCTGCATGTCCATGCCGCGCGCCTCGTGGACCGGCCGCAGTGGAGGCGCCGAGGCGTGCTGCACCTCGGAGGTGTCCAGCTTCTGGAGCCGCCAACCGGTCGCGCGGGCCACCGGCCGCAGGAGCCGGTCGGGCCCCGCCGCCAGCATTTGAGCGCTGAGGAGTTCGATCTGCCTGCCGGGACGGTCCACCTGGCCCCGCACCCACAGGTCACCCTCGGCCGGTACTGGCCCCAGCAGGTCGATGGTGACCCGGCTGAGCCGGGTGTCGTCGCGGGCGTCCAGGCGCTCCAGCGCCCGGACCAGCAGCGCCGACACCGGCGCGGCGTGCTGAATCTGAGCTGACCAGGTTCCGCGGACGAAATCGGTGGCCACGAACCTCTCGCCGCGGGAGTCGTCGGGGTCCAGCAGCTCGTAGTAGGCGTCGGTCATGGCATCCCTTTCAGGGCAATCCGGCGCCGGGAGTCTCCACGGTCACCGTGTCCAGCCGTGAGTCGCGGGTCCCGATCAGCCGCTTGGGGTAGGCGCTGGGACTTGTCAGCAGAAACAGGGTGCGGCGCTGCCGGCCGCCCAGTGCGCAGGCGATCGCGGCCCGGCCGCCGGTCGCGATGCGGTCGGTCACGATGCCGCCCTCGACGATGCGTTCGAACTGATTCGCCAGCGTCATCGCCGTCCAGACCCCTCCGGCGGCGTCGAGCGCGATGCCATCCGGCGGTCCGTCCAGCCCGTCGGCGAAGGTGCGGCGGGCTCGCAGTCCGCCGTCGGCGTCGATGGTGAACCGGGTGAGCCGGCGGCCCATCGACTCGGCCACGGTCAGCGTGGTCCCGTCCGGGGAGATCACCATCCCGTTCGGAAAGTCGAGGTCCTCGGCGACAATGCGCACGCTCGCGTCCGGATCCACGCGTACGAGAACCCCACCGGAGGGAGCCTGTGACCCGATGTAGCAGCGGCCCGCCGCGTCCACCACCATGTCGCCGAGATCGGCCGGCACGCGGTCAGCCAGATCGACCAGCGTGGTGACCGAGTCGCCGTCGTAGCTGAGCACCTGACGATCTGCGGCCGAGGCGATCAGCAGCGTGCCGTCCGGCCGGAAGCCCAGCCCGCTGGGGCTGTGGCCCGGCAGGGGAACCGTTGTCATCGAGCCGTTCAGCGTGACGGTGTGGATCGCCTCGCCGAGCATGTCCGAAAACCACAACAAGCCCTCGAACCAGCGGGGCCCTTCCCCGAAGCAGAAGCCGCCCGCCAGGGGTGCAGGCGTCGACGACGTGGTGTCGACGTCTGGCTGCGAACCCGTCTCGGCGATACCCAACACTGTCGCCCTCCTGTCCGGCCGCCCTGGGCGCGGCTTGCACACACTTTACAAAATGCGCCCAAAATGTCACGCTCGCGGAATGTCTGAAACATCCGCGCCAACCGAGACCTCCCCCGCGACGCACTGGTCGGTAAGCGGCCTGCTGGACCTGTTCGAGGTGGTTGCCGACGGTCCGGACCGCTTCGTCGGCGCCACCGGACTGGCCGGCGGGGACGAGCGTCAGGTGGTGGAGGGCACCCAGTTGGTCGCGCAGGCCATCGTGGCGGCGGCGCAACGGTTCGCGGACAAGTCGATCCGGTCGGTGCACGCGGTGTTCGCCCGGGCTGTTCTGGTGGGGCCGCCGGCGGAATACGCGATCGATGTCGTCAGCGAGGGGCGCTCCACGGCCACCGCGGTGATCTCGGTCCTGCAGAACGGCAAACGCTGCGCAACCATCACGGTGCTCGCCGATGTCCCGTCGGCCGACATCATCACCCACCACCTCCCCCGCCCGGACGTCACCGCCCCGGCGGAGGCCAACCCCTGCGTCATGCCGATGACCGGAAGAGAGGTGCGCCTGGTCGACGTGGTGGACGTCAACAGTCCTGACGAGGTAGGGCCCCCGGAGCTCTACGCCTGGCTGCACTATGACCCGATTCCTGCCCGTGATGATCTCGCCAAGGCCCTGATCGCTTATTTCACCGGACATCTGGGGATCTCAACCACGATGCGCGCGCATGCCGGGATCGGAACGAGCCAGTCGCACGTGACGGTGTCCACAGCTCCCATGACCGTCACGGTGAGCTTCCACGAGCAGGTCCGCTGGGACGGCTGGCTCCTCTACAGTCACGAGAGCACGCAGGTGGGCGCGGGCATGTCCTACGTTCGCGGAACGGTGCACACCGAGAAGGGCGAACTCATCGCCTCCTTCGCCCAGGATGGGCTGATCCGGCCATTGCGTACCAGCGACAACACCATCGCCGAGCACTCGCGGCTATAGCGGCAGACGCCCAGCCGGTTTCGGCAGCTCGGCAAAACCGGCGGCCCGGGACAGATCGAAGCTGAAAAGCCCGGAAATCGCCGCGCTTTCGGGCAGCGGCTCCAGGTAGGCCCACGCCACGTCCGGTATGACGGTGTCACCGACCACCGCGCTCCAGTAGCTGGCGTAGCCCTTGTAGTTGCAGTACGTCGACGTCGCCGATGCCTGCAGCAGGTCGGTGCGCACGTGGTTCGCGCTGACGTAGAGCCGCGGGGCCAGGGCGGTCTCGAACAGGATGATCGTGTCGTCGGTGTCCACCAGGGCCACGCCGGCGACCTCGACCCGCAGGGCTCGCCGGGTAGGGCGGCAATCGATCCGGTGATAGGGGTTCGGCGGGTAGTGCACCAGCCGACGGCCCTCCTCGAGCCAGGTGTCCACAGCGTCCCAGGCAACCTGCACGAAGCCGGGCGCCTCCGGCAGCGCCCGATACGGCAGCCCGCGAACGGCGTCCTCGCGAAAGGCGTAGCTCAACGGCTCGCCCTGGCGATGCACCAGCAGCACCTCTTCGGTGTCGATCACGCAGCGCTGAGCGCGGATCGCCTGCACCCGGCGCGGATGCGGCTCGACGTAGACCAAAGCGCCGGTGATCTCCGGCGTGAACCAACCGGCCCGCTCAGTGCTGAGCGGACCATGCCCGGCAACCAGACTCACGTGCCCTCACCCCTTGCCCCCGGTCGTGTCCACCGAATTCGGCTTTACAAATTCTGCTCCAACTGTAATATCACCGGAAGTTGTGCTGCGCGGACGGACCGGGCTCGTCGGACCGGCGGCACCGTCTGATGGTCCTCGCGACGAGCTGGGAAGATGTGATGACGAGTACCGCTGCGGCCCTTGATTCCCCGGCGCACGAACCGTGTCTGCGCTACCGACTCGACGTCATCGCCCGCGACGTCGCCGGCCTGGTGCACAGCGCCGGCGGCTGGCTGTACCAGCGGGCGGCGACCGGCTGGGACGTGCGCGTGCGGGTGCCCTCGCACCTGGACCTGCGGCCGTTGCAGATCCTCGGTCTGACCACCGCCGACCTGGAGGCCCACCTTGCCGCGCCCGAGCGCGAGGCGCCCGGGCACGCCCTGGCGGTGGCCGCCGAGGCGCTCCGCGCCGACACGCGGATCCACCAGCGGGTGCAGCAGGCGCTGCGGTGCAGCCTGACGGAGCTCGTGGTGTGGGGGCGGCCCGCGACGCTGGAGCTGGATCACCGGCTGCGCGCGGTCCAGCACACACCCACCGTGGCAGGACGGGCGTTCAAACGACGGGCGCTGGCCGCCGCCGGCGGGGAGGTGGGGCGCATCGACGGGCCGGAGACATTCCGCAGCGACCAGAGTCATTGCCTGCCAGTCGCTTCCGATCTGGTATCGGTCTGCTGATGCGCAAGTACTACGACCACACCCTGCTGTATCTGCACGAGACGATCGATCTGGGCCGCGGCACCAGCGACGACTTCACCCGCCACTTCACCGAGACCTACCAGCCCATGATGACCGACCTCGGCGCCCGCCTGTTCGGACTGTGGGAGTCCACCGCCTACAACGGGCATTGGCCGCAGGTCACCGTCATCTGGGAGATCGACGCGTTCGCCGACTACGCCCGGATCGGGCGGGCACAGAGCCGGGGCGGCAGCCACGCCCAGCCCGCGGCCGATTGGTCGGCTTACCTGGCCGGCATCGGTGCCTCGGGGGAGGGCCGCATCATGTATCCCGGGCCGCGCAACAAGACCCTGTCTGCGCTGTGCGACTCCGGCTTCGACGCGACCGTGGTGATTCAGGAAATCATGCAGACCAAGCCCGGTCGCCAGGACGACTACATCCGCGAGCTGGAGCGGCTGTACGTGCCGTGGTCGGAGCGCACCGGAAAGCGCTGGCTCGGTTCGTTCACCACCACGTTCCGCTTCAACGAGGTCATCCACTACTGGGCGCTCGACGGCGGATGGGACTGCTTCGCCGAGCACTACCCGTCGTGGAAAGACCACCCGCCGGCCGAGATCGTGACCTGGATGAGCGTGGCGCCTGCCTTGCGTGACGGCTGGGAGGACTCGATCCTGCAGGCCTTGCCCCCCTCGCCGCTCCAGCGAGACAACACGTGACAAGCGTTGCGGCGCCGGAGTTCTCCTACGACCCCTTCGATCCGGCGGTGATGGCCGACCCGCTGCCGTACTACCGCGTGCTGCGCGACCGTCACCCGCTCTACTACGTGCCGCAGTGGGATCTCTACGCACTGTCCCGATTCGACGACATCTGGGATGTGCTGGCGGTCAGCGACGGAACCTTCGTGGCCTCCGAGGGCACCCTGCCGCCGGCCAGCGTGTTGGCACAACACAACAACGGCCCGGTACCCGACCCGCCGCTGCATCCGCTGCCCTTCCACGCCGTCTTCGACAAGCCGATCTATGACGACATCCGGCGGCTGCAGTCGCCGGCATTCCGGCCCCGGTCGGTGGCCGACTGGCAAGACCGCGTCCGTACCCTGGCCAACCAGCGGCTCGACGAACTGCTTCCGCGCGGTCGCTTCGACTTGACCTGTGACTACGGCGGAATAGTGGTGGCCCAGGTGGTGTGCGAACTACTGGGCATTCCCATCGACCTGGCCGCGGAGGTACTCGCCGCGGTCAACGCCGGGAGCCTCGCGCAGGCCGGCAGCGGGGTGGACACGGCCGCGGCGCGACCCAACTATCTGCAGTACCTCATCCCGGCCGTGCAACGCCGCCGCGCCGAGCGGGATCACGGCGCACTGCCGATCGTCGACGGAATGCTGGCCTACCGGTTACCGGACGGCAGCGACCTCGACGACGTCGAAGCCGCAACGCAGCTGCTGTGCATCTTCATCGGCGGCACCGAGACGGTGCCCAAGATCGTGGCGCACGGACTGTGGGAGCTGGCCCGCCGGCCGGACCAACTGGCCGCGGTGCGATCGGATCCCACCAGCACGGTGCCGCGCGCACGCGAGGAGATGATCCGGTACTGCGCCCCCGCGCAATGGTTCGCCCGCACCGCCCGCAAACCCTTCGCATTGCACGGCAGGACGATCGAGCCCGGTCAGCGCATCATCGCTCTGTTGGCATCGGCGAACCGGGACGAGCGTCAGTACCCGAATCCCAACGAATTCCATTGGGACCGAAAGATAGAAAGGTCGCTGGCTTTCGGGCGCGGACAGCACTTCTGTATCGGTTATCACCTGGCCCGGCTGGAAGTCACGGTGCTGGTGGAGGAATGGCTGCGCCGTGTCCGGGAGTACCGCATCATCGAGGACGGCGCGACCAGGCTGCCGTCCAGCTTCCAGTGGGGTTGGAACAGCATTCCGGTGGAGGTGTAGAACATGTGGGCACACCGGTTGATCGCGCCGTATCAGTTCGAGCGAGTCGAGGTTGCCGAACCCGCCGAACAACAGGTCGGCCCGGGCCAGGTGCTGTTGCGGTTCGTCGCTGCCGGAGTGTGCGGCAGCGACCTCCCGGCCTTTCGTGGCGCGCAGGGCAGGCTGCCCGGTGACGACGGTGCCGGCGCCGCCGAGAAGCTCGGCTTTCCTATCCACGAGATCGTCGGCGACGTCATCGTCAGCCGGCATCCCCAGCATCGGCCCGGAGACCGCGTCGTCGGCTGGGCCTCAGGCTTCGACGGCCTGATGGAGCAGGTGGTCAGTGACGGCGACGGGCTGCTGGGATATGACCCGGCACTGGATCCCGCCCGAGCGGTGGGTCTGCAGCCGCTGGCATGTGTGCTCTACGCCGTCGAACAGTTGCCCGACCTCGCCGGGCGCCACGTCGCGGTGATCGGTCAGGGCTCGATCGGCCTGCTGTTCAGCGTCGTGGCCAAAGCCGCCGGCGCACGTCGGGTCACCGGGGTGGACCCCGTCGACCGCCGCGATGTGGCCGCCGCGTTCGGCGTCGACTCCGTCATCCAGGCGACCAGCGACCGCTGGCTGCGCCACCTGGACCCCGCCGACCGGCCGGAGATCGTGATCGAGGCGGTCGGCCACCAGGTCGCCACCTTGGGCCACGCCATCGAAGCCGCCGCACCCGGCGGGACGGTGTTCTACTTCGGAGTCCCCGACGACGACAGCTATCCGATCAACATGCGCGCCATGCTGCGCAACAATCTGACACTGATCTCCGGGATTACCCACGACCGTCGGCGGATGCTTTCGGCCGCAGCGCGTTTCGCCGCCGATCATCCCGAACTGCTGGGCGACTACGTCACCCACGTCTTCGGTTGCCACCAAGCGCAGGACGCCTTCGAGCTGGCGGCACGACCGGTTCCGGGCCGCGTCAAGATCGCGATGGTCGCCTGATGTCGGCGTTGGGCGACGCGCTGGCGCAGCGGGCACCGCTCTGGGGCGGCTGGATCACCGGTCCAACCGTGTTGGGGCCCGAGGAGTTCGCCCGCGCCGGATACGACTACGTGGGCTTCGACGCCCAGCACAGCTACCTCGATGACGCCCGGATCGCCTCGATGCTGCGCTACACCGAGCACCTGCCGATCGCGACGGCGGTCCGGGTGCCCAACGCCGATCCGGCCCCCATCGGCCGGGTGCTCGACGCCGGAGCCGACGCGGTCATCGTCGCGCTCATCGAGACGGCCGAACAGGCGGCGGCCGCAGTCGCCGCGACCCGCTATCCGCCGGCGGGCAACCGCAGCTTCGGGCCCCTGCGGGCCGCATTGGGCCGCGACCTGGGTGCCCTGGAGGCGCGCGCGGACGTGTTCGCCATGATCGAGACCGCAGCGGCATTGGCCGACCTGGAGCGGATCTGCGCGGTCCCCGGACTGGCCGGCGTCTACGTCGGGCCCGCCGACCTGGCCATCTCGATGGGGGTCGACGTCGCCCGGGCCACCACCGATCCCGGCATGCTGACAGCGATGGCCCGGATTCAGCGCGCGGCATCCGAGGCGGGCGTGACTGCGGCGATTCACGCCGGCTCGGGCACCGCTGGTGCGGCGCTGGCCGGTCTGGGATACCAGATGATCACGCTGGCCGCCGAGTCGCAGGCACTGCGGCGCGGAGCCATCGACCACCTCGACGAGGCGAGGGGCCGATGAGTCAACCACGCGTGGCCCTGGTCACCGGTGCGGCCCGCGGCCAGGGCTGGGCGATCGCAGAACGGCTACGGGCGGACGGATTCGCGGTGGCCGCCTGCGACGTGAACCGGGCCGAGCTCGATGCCGCCGTCGCCGCGCGCAACGACGACGCGCTGATCGGCATCGGGCTGGACGTGACCTGCCCCGAGCAGTGGGACGCGGCCGTGGCCGCCGCTGTGCGCCGGTTCGGCGCGTTGACGACGCTGATCAACAACGCCGGGACCCTGCACCGGGCGCCGATCGCCGACGAGACCCCGGAGGACTTCGAAAGGGCCTGGCGGGTCAACTGCCTGGGCCCCTTTCTGGGCATCCAAGCGGCTCTGGAGCAGCTGCGGCAGTGCGAAGGCGCCGCCATCGTCAACACCTGCAGCACCGGGGCGATCCGCCCGTTCCCCCAGCACAGTGCCTATGGCTCCTCGAAATGGGCGCTGCGCGGGCTGACCCAGACCGTCGCCGCCGAACTGGCCCCGGCGGGAATCCGGGTCAACGCGGTCTTTCCCGGGCCGATCTCCACCCCGATGCTCGACGACGTCACGCAACAGCGACTGGCCGCCGTGGCGGCCAGTGGCCGGCTCGGCCGCCCCGGCGAGGTGGCCGATGCGGTGGCATTTCTGGTCTCGCCGGCCGCGTCGTTCATCACCGGGGCCGAACTGATCGTGGACGGCGGCCAATGTCTGCAGATCCGATGAAGCCGCCCAAAAAGGGGCTGTCGATCGGCGTCATCGGCGCCGGTCCGGGCGGCCTGGCCTTGGGAATCCTGTTGCGGCGTGCGGGCTTTTTCGACTTCACCATTTTCGACCGCGAGGACGGGGTCGGGGGGACCTGGCGGATCAACACCTATCCGGGTCTGGCCTGCGATGTCAGGTCGCACCTGTACTCCTATTCTTTCGACCTGAACGCCCATTGGTCGCGGCAATGGTCCCAGCAGCCGGAGATCCTCGCCTACTTCGAGCGTTGCGCCGCCGAGCACGGCCTGACCCAACATCTGCGGCTGGGCACGGAGATCTGTTCGGCCCGCTGGGAGGAAGACCGGCGGCAGTGGTGCCTGGGTGCCCGCGACGGCGCCGAGTACCGGTTCGACGCGGTGGTCTCGGCGGTCGGCCTGTTCACCCGGCCGGTGCTGCCGGATCTGATCGAAGAGCAGCCCTTCACCGGCACCGTCATGCACTCGGCGCGGTGGGACCATACGGTGCCGATCGCCGGCGCGAAGGTCGCGGTGCTGGGGACCGGTTCGACTGCGGCGCAACTGCTGCCGGAGCTGGCCGAGGTTGCCGAGAAGGTGTACTCGCTGCAGCGGTCGCCCACCTGGATCCTGCCCAAACCCGACCGTCCCTACACGCCGCTGCAGCGGTGGGTCTTCGCCCGCGTCCCCCTGGCCAAGCGGCTGTATCGGCTGCGGCTGTGGCTGCGCAGCGAAGCGAACATCTCGGTGATCGAGAGCGGCAGCGACAGGACCAGGGAGCTGACCGATGTCGCGCGAAAACTGCTGGACACCACCATCTCCGACGAGAGCCTCCGGGCAGAGCTCACGCCCGATCACCCGTTGGGCTGCAAGCGTCTGGTCTTCTCCTCGGAGTACCTGCCGGCGCTGGCGCGGCCCAACGTCGAAGTGGTGAACAGCCCGGCCGCGGCGTTGCGTGCCCGATCGGTGGTCGCCGAGGACGGCACCGAGTGCGAAGTCGACGTGGTGGTCTGCGCCACCGGGTACGCGGCCGCGGACTACCTGGGTCAGATCGAGGTGACCGGTGAGGGAGGAACCACGCTCAAGCAGGCCTGGAGCGACGGGCCGCGCGCCTATCTCGGTATGGCGATGCCCGGTTTCCCCAACTTCTTCATGCTCTACGGACCCAACACCAACGTCGGGTCCAACAGCGTGATCTTCGTGCTGGAAGCCCAGGCGCGATACATCGTGCGGGTGTTCAAGCACCTGCGACGCACGCGCAAGTCCTATGTCGCCGTGCGGCCCGCCGCGCTGACGGACTTCATCGCCAAGGTCGACCGGTGGATGCGTAACACCGTGTGGACTTCCCGATGCAGCAACTATTTTCGGGCGGCAAACGGACGCGTGGTGACGCAGTGGCCGCGTAGCGCCGGTGCCTTCTGGGCCATGACCCGCAGGTTCCGGCCCGCCGACTTCACCTTCGAACCGGTGGTCAGGGCCGACCGAAGGTGATGATCTGCCGCACCGCGACGCCGTCGGCGAGCTGGTCCATGGCCTCGTTGATCCGCTCCAGGGGCAAGGTGGACGACACCAAACGCTCCACCGGAAGCCGCCCCGCCCGCCACATTTCGACAAAACGCGGGATGTCGCGCGCGGGAACCGCTGACCCCAGATAGCTGCCGATCAGCGAGCGGCCCTCGGCGACCAGCCCCAGCGGCGACACGCTGATCCGGGCGTCCGGAGCCGGCAGGCCGACGGTGATGGTGCGCCCACCGGGCGCGGTCAGACCGATCGCCGCCTCCAGCGCGGCGGGGTGCCCCGCCGCCTCGATCACCACCGGGGCGCGCACGCCGGCGGCGAGAGCCTGCTCGGGGGTGTACGTCCGGTGCGCGCCCAGCTCGGCCGCGGCCGTCAGCTTGTCCGGCAGCCGGTCCACGGCGACCACCTGCACCTCGTCGTAGGCCAGCGCGGTCAGCACCGCGGCCATCCCCACCCCGCCGAGGCCGACCACCACGACGGTCTCACCCGGGCCCGGACGGCCCACGTTGAGCACGGCACCGCCACCGGTCAGCACCGCGCAGCCCAGGAGGGCTGCCACCGCCGGAGGCACGTCGTCGGGGACCGGCACCGCGCTCGCCTGGTTGACCACCGCATGCGTGGCGAACCCGGAGACCCCGAGGTGGTGATAGACGGTCTGGTCGCCGCGGTGCAGCCGCAGCCCACCGCCGAGCAGGGTCCCCGCACCGTTGGCGGCGCTGCCGGGCTCACACGGCGCCATGCCGTCGGTGGCGCACGCCGGGCAGGCGCCGCAGCGGGGCAGGAAGGCCAGCACCACCCGCTGTCCGGTTCGCACCGCGGTGACGCCCGCACCGACCGCCTCGACGATCCCGGCGGCCTCGTGGCCGAGCAGCATCGGCACCGGTCGCACCCGGTTCCCGTCGACCACCGACAGGTCGGAGTGGCAGACCCCGGCGGCCTCGACCCGCACCAGCAGTTCGCCCGGCCCGGGCGGGTCCAGCTCCACCTGTGCCACCGTCAGCGGGCGTGAGGCGGCATACGGGCGCGGCGCCCCGATCCGCTCCAGCACCGCCCCGCGGATCGTGGTCATGCTGGAATACAACCATGAGTTCGGACGCAGCGGTCCCGCCCGCGCCGGAAGGCCTGACCAGCCACGACTTCCCGGTGCACTGGCCGGTGCTGACCCGCTGGGCCGACAACGACATGTTCGGTCATCTCAACAACGCGGTGTACTACCAGCTGTTCGACACCGCCATCAACGGCTGGATCGCCGCCCATGTGGACACCGATCCGGTCGCCACACCGCAGCTGGGGGTGGTGGCCGAGTCGGGTTGCCGCTTTCTGGGCGAACTCGCCTTCCCGGACCGGTTGGCGGTCGGGCTGGCCGTGACCCGGCTCGGACGGAGCAGCGTCACCTACCGGCTCGCGGTGTTCCGGGCCCCGGACGAGCGCGGCGCCGAGCCCGCAGCGGGGGCGCCACTGGCCGCGCTCGGGCACTGGGTCCACGTCTACGTCGACCGCACCACCCGCCGGCCCGTGCCGATTCCCGACGGTATCCGCGCGCTGCTGAGCACCGCCCAGGTTTAACTCGGCGGTCGTCCGGCCGGTGGCTATGCTCGGCGGGTGCCGCTCGTGAGCAAGACCGTCGAAGTCGCCGCCGATGCCGCCACGATCATGGGTATCGTGGCCGACTTCGAGGCGTATCCGCAATGGAACGAAGAGGTCAAAGGAATTTGGGTGCTGGCCCGTTACGACGACGGCCGGCCCAGCCAGCTGCGCCTGGACGCGTCCTACTCCGGCTTCGACGGGACCTTCATCCAGGCCGTGTACTACCCCAGCGAAACCCAGATCCAGACCGTCCTGCAGCAGGGCGACCTGTTCAGCAAGCAGGAGCAGCTGTTCTCCGTGGTCGAGATCGGTCCCACGACGTTGCTCACCGTCGACATGAATGTCGAGACCGAGATGTCGGTGCCCAAGCCGATGCTCAAGAAGGCCTTCAACAACGCCCTGGACTATCTGGCCGACAATCTCAAACGGCGCGCCGAAGCACTCGCGGCAGGCTAGCCTCAGCGTCGATCAAGCGGCGGAAGCCGTGTGTCGTCGTCAATACGAAGCGGGAGATCCGAATTGAGCCACGCAACCGTCGATCCCGCCGAGCAGCCTTACCGTGCTCGTCGACAGAACTGGGTCAACCAGTTGGACCGGCACGCGCTGATGCAGCCGAACGCGACGGCGCTGCGCTTCCTCGGCCAGACCACCACCTGGGCGCAGCTGCGTGACCGGGTCGCGGCGCTGGCCGACGCCCTGAGCCGTCGCGGGGTCCGCGCCGGCGATCGGGTGATGATCCTGATGCTCAACCGCACCGAGTTCGTCGAGTCGGTGCTGGCCGCCAACATGCTCGGCGGAATCGCGGTCCCGGTGAACTTCCGGCTCACCCCGCCGGAGATCGCCTACCTGGTCGGCGACTGCGAGGCCAGGGTGCTGATCACCGAACCGGCGCTGGTGCCGGTCGCCACCGGCGTGCGCGAGCTGACCGAGTTGCTGGAGACCGTGGTGGTGGCCGGTGCTCCCAGTGACAGCGATGCGGGTCTGATCGGCTACGAAGACCTCATCGACGAGACCGGCGAACCGCACGCGCCGGTCGACATCCCCAACGACTCCCCGGCCCTGATCATCTACACCTCGGGGACCACCGGCCTGCCCAAGGGCGCGGTGCTCACCCACACCAACCTGCTGGGCCAGACCATGACGGCGCTGCACACCTCCGGGACCGGCACCGGCGACGTGGCGTTCATCGGTGTGCCGTTCTTCCACATCGCCGGGGTGGGCAACCTGCTGCCCGGCATGTGGCTGGGCATCCCGACCGTCATCAATCCGCTGGGCGCGTTCGACGCCGGCCAACTGCTCGACGTTTTGGCCGCGGAGCGGGTGACCGGGATCTTCCTGGTGCCGGCCCAGTGGCAGGCGGTCTGCGCCGAGCAGCAGGCCAACCCGCGTGACATCTGTCTGCGGACCATGTCGTGGGGCGCGGCGCCGGCCTCGGATGCCCTGCTGCGGCAGATGGCGGAGACGTTCCCGGGCACCAAGATCCTGGCGGCCTTCGGGCAGACCGAGATGTCGCCGGTGACCTGCATCCTGCTGGGCGAGGACGCCATCAGGAAACTCGGTTCGGTCGGTACCGTGATTCCGACGGTCAGCGCCCGCGTGGTCGACGAGCAGATGAACGACGTGCCCGTCGGCGAGGTGGGCGAGATCGTGTACCGGGCGCCCACCCTGATGAGCGGCTATTGGAACAACCCCCAGGCCACCGCCGAGGCCTTCGCCGGCGGCTGGTTCCACTCCGGAGACCTGGTCCGCATGGACGAGGAAGGCTACGTGTGGGTGGTCGACCGCAAGAAGGACATGATCATCTCCGGCGGCGAGAACGTGTACTGCGCCGAAGTGGAGAACGTGCTGGCCGATCACCCGGACATCGTCGAGGTGGCCGTCATCGGCCGCCCGGACGAACGGTGGGGCGAGGTGCCGGTGGCGGTTGCTGCGTTGTCCCGCGAAGGGCTGACCCTGGCCGAGCTCGAGGTGTTCATGACCGAGCGTTTGGCGCGCTACAAGCACCCCAAGGCACTGGAGATCGTCGAGGCCCTGCCCCGCAACCCGGCGGGCAAGGTGCTCAAAACCGAACTGCGAACTCAGTTCGGTTCGGCCCGCTGAACCGATTAGGTGCACGGCTTTCACTATGGCGATCAGTGAGGTGGCAGGGCGTTACTGCCCGGTAGGAAACGCGCGTGGGTTCCGTCCGTTCAATGTTCCTCTCACGGAGCCATCAGGTATGGTCCGATGGTCGCCAAAGGCACTCGGGGCCGAGAAGGTGACGCCGGTCTCGCTGATCGACGGACGGGAGAAGACACTGTGCGACGCGGTTTGTTGCTGAGTCGTGCGGCGGGATCTTTTGTGAGGGGGGTGGTGTGACCGCTCCAGCGAGTCCCCGTGTCGCCGACTTCCTCCGGGATCGTGTGCTGCCGCCGCTGATCATGGTCGGCGGTTTCTTCAGGATGTGTGCCCTGACCGCCCGGGCCCTGTTCGTCCGGCCCTTCCAGTGGCGCGAGACGCTGCAGCAGGGCTGGTTCATCACCAGCGTCGCCATCATCCCGACCATCGCTGTCGCCATCCCGCTGACCGTGCTGCTGGTCTTCACGCTCAATATCTTGTTGGCGCAGTTCGGTGCCGCAGATGTGTCCGGTGCCGGCGCAGGCATCGCGGCCGTCACCCAGTTGGGTCCGCTGGTCACTGTGCTGGTGGTTGCCGGCGCCGGGTCGACCGCGATCTGCGCCGACCTGGGGGCCCGGACCATTCGCGAGGAGATCGACGCGATGGAGGTGCTGGGTATCGACCCCATCCATCGCCTGGTGGTGCCAAGGGTGATCGCCGCGACCGTGGTGGCCCTGCTGCTCAACGCACTGGTGATCGTGATCGGCCTGGCCGGCGGCTTCCTGTTCGGTGTCTACCTGCAGAACGTGTCCGGTGGCGCCTACCTGTCGACGTTGACTCTGCTCACCGGGTTGCCCGAGGTGATCATCTCGACGGTGAAGGCGAGCGTGTTCGGACTCATCGCCGGCTTAGTCGGTTGCTATCGAGGGCTCACCGTGCGCGGTGGCTCCAAAGGCCTGGGCACCGCCGTGAACGAGACCGTCGTGCTGTGCGTGCTTGCGTTGTTCGCCGTGAACGTGGTGCTGACCACCATCGGCGTGAAGTTCGGAACGGGGACCTGACATGTCGACATCAGCGGTGGTGCGAGGTCGCTTTCCCGGCCTGGTCGCCAACTATCAGCGCTATGTCGGGGTAGCTGGCCGCACGCTGGAGAAGAGCGGTCGGCTCGGTTGGTTCTCGGTGGCCGCCCTTCGGCAGATTCCGTGGGCGCTGCGCCGGTACCGCACCGAGACGCTGCGTCTGGTCGCCGAATTGGGGATGGGCACCGGAGCCATGGCGGTGATCGGCGGCACTGTCGCGATCATGGGTTTCGTGATGCTGGCCGGCGGTTCGCTGATCGCCATCCAGGGCTTCACCTCGCTGGGCAACATCGGGGTCGAGACCTACACCGGTTTCGCCGCGGCCCTGGTCAACGTGCGCGTGGTCGGTCCGGTCAACGCCGGTATCGCCTTGGCGGCCACCGTGGGAGCGGGCGCCACCGCCGAATTGGGCGCGATGCGCATCAGCGAGGAGATCGACGCGCTCGAAGTGATGGGGATCAACTCGATCGCCTACCTGGTGTCGACGCGTGTGGTGGCCGGTTTCACCGTGATCATTCCGCTCTACGCGCTCGCACTGATCATGGCGTTCGCCGCACCGCAGATCGTCACCACGTTGTTCTTCGGCCAGTCCTCGGGCACCTACGAGCACTACTTCCGAACGTTCCTGCGGCCAGATGACGTGTTCTGGTCCTTCATCGAGACCATATTGATCGCGGTGGTGGTCATGATCACCCACTGCTATTACGGCTTCAACGCCAGCGGGGGACCGGTCGGCGTGGGCAGCGCGGTCGGCCAGTCGATGCGCCTGTCCCTGATCACCGTGCCCACCGTCGTGCTGCTCGCCGCGTTGGCGCTCTACGGCGTCGACCCCAACTTCAACCTAACGATGTGACGCGGATGGCAAACGGGAAGCAGAACAAAGTCCACAACCCGCCGTACCGGCTCGCGGGCCTGGTGACCTTCGCGGTCCTGGCCCTTATCGCCGGCCTGGTTTACGGCCAGTTCCGTGGCGCTTTCACCAAGACGACGACATTGACCATGGTGGCCCCGCGCGCCGGTCTGGTGATGGATCCCGGCGGTCCGGTGACCTACAACGGGGTCCAGATCGGGCGCGTCTCGAGCATCACGCCGACCGAGTACGAGAACAAGCCGGCCGCCAAGTTCGCCCTCGACGTGAACCCGAAGTACCTCAAGCTGATTCCGTCCAACGTGAAGGCCGACATCATGGCGACCACGCTGTTCGGCAACAAGTACGTCTCGCTGACCGCGCCGGAACACCCTGCGCGGGAGCGCATCACCACCAAAAACATCATCGCGACCTCGGTGACCACCGAGCTCAACACGCTGTTCGAGACGATCAACAACCTGTCCGAACACGTCGACCCGATCAAACTGAACCTGACCCTGCACGCCGCGGCGGAGGCTCTGACCGGGCTGGGCGACAAGCTGGGTGAATCGCTGGTCAACGGCAATGCGATCCTCGACGACGCCAATGCGCGGATGCCGTTGTTCCGCCGCGACCTCAAGGGTTTCGCCAACCTGGCCGAGGTCTACGCCAATGGGGCACCGGATCTGATCGGCTTCCTGGACAGCTCGGTGGTGACCGTCAAGACGATCACCAACCAACAGAAGGAACTGGACGCCGCGTTGCTGGGCGCCGCCGGGGTGGGCAACCTTGGGGCCGACATCACCGAGCGGTTCGGTCCGTACTTCCGGGCCCAGTTCGCCGATCTGGTTCCGGTCTCGGCGCTGCTGGACGAGTACAGCCCGGAGTTGTTCTGCGCCATCCGAAACCTGGCCGAGGGCGCACCCAAGGTCTACGAGTTCCTCGGCGGCGACGGCTACGCGCTCGACACCGTCAGTGAGTTGGTCGGCCCGGCCAACCCGTACATCTACCCCGAGAACCTGCCGCGGTACAACGCCCGCGGTGGCCCTGGCGGCGCGCCGGGTTGTTGGCAGAAGATCACCCATGACTTCTGGCCGGCGCCCTACCTGGTGGCCGACACGGGAGTCAGCCAAGCGCCGTACAACCACTTTGATACCGGATCGCCCCTGGCCGTTGATTACGTCTGGGGTCGCCAAGTCGGGGATAACACGATTAACCCATGAACATCACCAGAACCGCTATCAAACTCGGCGCCGTCGGCTCGGTGCTGCTGCTCTTCACGGTCGGCCTCGTCGTGGTGTTCGGGCAGATCCGGTTCGACCGGACAGCCCGCTACTCCGCGGAGTTCAGCAATGCCAGTGGGCTGCGCCAGGGCCAGTTCGTCCGCGCCTCCGGTGTGGAGATCGGCAAGGTCAAACGAGTCCGGCTGGTCGACGGCGGCCGTCGCGCCGTGGTGGATTTCGACGTCGACCGTTCGCTGCCGCTCTACCAGTCGACCACCGCACAGATCCGTTACGCCGACCTCATCGGCAACCGCTACCTGGAGCTCAAGCGCGGCGAGGGTCAGGGCGCCGACGAGCGGTTGCCCATGGGCGGGTTCATCCCCTCCTCCCGGACCGAGCCGGCGCTGGACCTGGATGCGTTGATCGGCGGCTTCAAGCCGGTCTTTCGGGCACTGGACCCGGACAAGATCAACACCATCGCCTCGACCATCGTCACGGTGTTCCAGGGCCAGGGCGGAACCATCAACGACATCCTGGAGCAGACCGCCCAGCTGACCTCCCACATCGCCGACCGTGATGCGGCCATCGGCGAGGTGGTCAAAAACCTGAACGTGGTGCTCGACACCGCGGTGCGGCACCGCCAGACGTTCGACGAGACCGTCGACAATTTCGACAAGCTGGTCAAGGGCCTGAACAACCACGCCGACGGACTGGCCAACGGCACCGCGGAATTCGGCAACGCCGCAGGCAATCTGGCAGACCTGCTGGCCGACAACCGCACGCAGCTGCACAGCCTGTTCCCGGTGGCCGGACCCGAGCCACCAGACCGGCTCAACGATGTCGACGAGCTGTTCCAGAAGATTCCGAAGGCCTTGAAGCTGATTGGCCGCACCGGTGTCTACGGTGACTTCTTCAACTTCTACATCTGCGACGCGACCATCAAGCTTCCCGGCTTGCAGCCCGGCGGACCGGTGCGAAACGTCCGGTTGTGGCAGCAGCCGACCGGGAGGTGCACGCCCCAGTGAGGACCCTGGAACCGCCCAACCGGGCACGGATCGGCATCATCGGCGTTGCCTCGGTCATCTTGGTGACCCTGGTGGGGCAGAGCTTCACCCAGGTGCCGATGCTTTTCGCCGAGCCGAGTTACTACGGTGAGCTCTCCGACACCGGCGGCCTGACTGCCGGCGACAAGGTGCGCATCTCAGGTGTCGACGTCGGCAAGGTCCAGGACCTGTCGATCGCCGGCGACCACGTCCTGGTGAAATTCTCGGTGGGAGCCAACCCGATCGGCAGCGACAGCCGGATCGGCGTCAAGACCGACACCATCCTGGGCAAGAAGATCCTGTCGATCGAGCCCAAGGGCGAGCGTCGGCTCTCGCCGCAAAGTGTGCTGCCCCTGGGTCAGAGCACCACGCCCTACCAGCTCTACGACGCGGTCTTCGACGCCACCAAGGCCGCCTCGGGCTGGGACATCGACACGGTCAAGAAGTCGCTGAAGGTGCTCTCGGAGACCGTCGACCAGACCTACCCGGAGCTGAGCTCCGCCCTCGACGGTGTCGCGAAGTTCTCCGACACCATCGGCAAACGCGACGAGGAGATCACCCACCTGCTGGCCCAGACCAACCAGGTGGCCAGTGTCATCGGCGCCCGCAGCGAGCAGATCGACGCCCTGCTGCGCAACACCCAGACCCTGTCGGCCGCGGTCAACCAGCGCAGTCAGGCGATCTCGGCGTTGCTGGGCAACATCGCGTACTTCGGCGAGCAGGTTCAGGGCCTGGTCCGGGACAACCCCAACCTGGATCTGAACCACGTGTTCGAAGAGGCATCCAACATCACCGACATGTTGGTGCGCCGCAAAGAAGACCTGATGGAGATGTTCACCATCTTGGGCCGGTACCTCACGATCGTGAACGACGCGGTCGCGTCGGGCCCGTACTTCAAGGTGTCGACCCTGAACCTGGTCCCGTTCTGGATCCTGCAGCCCTGGGTCGACGCCGCGTTCAAGAAGCGCGGCATCTCGCCGGAGGAGTTCTGGCGCAACGCCGGCCTGCCGGAGTTCCGCTACCCCGACCCCAACGGCACCAGGTTCGCCAACGGTGCACCGCCGCCTGCTCCGCAGGTGATCGAGGGCACGCCCGAGCACCCCGGGCCGGCCGTCGCGCCCGGATCGCCGTGCTCCTATGCGCCCGCAGCCGGAATGTTCCCGACCCCGGCCAACCCGCTGCCGTGTGCGAACGTCGACACCAGCGCCGGTCCCTTCGGGACGAGCGGTCCGTACCCGGGGCCGACCGATGTGCTGTTCTCGCCGCCCAACCCCGACGGTCTGCCGGCGTCGCCGGGCATTCCGATCGCGGGTCGCCCCGGCGAGACTCCGCCGGTGGTGCCGGGCACCCCGGTTCCGCTGCCCGACGCCAACCCCGGAGCACGATCGGAGCCTGTGGGCCCGGTCGCCGGTCCGGCACCGGCAAACCCGGGCGCGGCACCACCGCCGGGACCGCGGGCGCCTGGCCCGCCGGCCCCGCCCGGCCCCGGCAACCAGCTGCCGGCACCGTTCATCACGCCCGGAGAAGGCGGGAACAGCCAGCCGGGTGGCGGCGGCGGCGCAAGAGGGAGTGAGCGGCCGTGAGTACCGTCTTTGATGTTCGCAACCTGCGACTGCCGGAGCGCTCCCGTAAGGCGGTGATCGTCGGATCGCTGCTGTTGGCCCTGGCTTTGGTGGCCGCCTTCGGCGGAGTGCAGCTGTTCCGAAAGCTGAACAGCAACACCGTCGTCGCCTACTTCCCGCAGACCGACGCGCTCTACCCCGGCGATGCGGTGCAGATCATGGGCGTCCGCGTCGGCGCGATCGACAAGATCGAGCCGGCGGGCGACAAGATGAAGGTCACCCTGCACTACAACAACAAGTACAAGGTGCCCGCCGAGGCCAAGGCGATCATCTTGAACCCGACTCTGGTCGCGTCGCGCACCATTCAGTTGGAGCCGCCGTACCGCGGTGGCGCGGTGCTGGCCGACAACGCGGTGATCCCCGAGGAGCGGACCGAGGTCCCGGTCGAGTGGGACACACTGCGCAACGACGTCACCAACATCATCAACAAGCTGGGTCCGACCGCCGAGCAGCCGAAGGGGCCGATCGGCGAGGCCATCGAATCGTTCGCCGACGGCCTGTCCGGAAAGGGCCAGGAGATCAACAGGGCGTTCGACAATCTGTCGGAAGCCCTGACCGCGCTGAACAAGGGCCGCGGCGACTTCTTCGCGGTGGTGCGCAGCCTGTCGCTGTTCGTCAAGGCGCTGGACCACAACGACCAGCAGTTCGTCGCGCTGAACCGGGACCTGGCGAAATTCACCAGCAACCTCAACAGCACCGACCAGGCGCTGGCGACGGCCACCGACCAGTTCTACGCCACCATGACGATCGTCAAGGCGTTCCTCAGCCAGAACGCGAAACCGTTGGTGCACACCATCAACAATGTGGAGCAGGTGACCACCGCGATCACCCAGCCCGACGCCCTCGACGGCTTCGAGACCGCGCTGCACATCCTGCCGAACGTGTTGTCCGCGGTCGGCGAGATCTACCACCCGGCACAGGGCATGGTGCTCGGCTCTCCGGTGCTGGTGAACTTCGCGAACCCGATGGAGTTCATCTGCAGCGCCATCCAGGCCGGCAGCCGGCTCGGTTACCAGGACTCCGCCGAGCTGTGCGCGGAGTACCTGGCTCCGGTGGCGGACGCGATCAAGTTCAACTACCTGCCGTTCGGTATCAACATCTGGACCAGCGCGTACACCCTGCCCAAGCAGATCGCCTACTCCGAGCCGCGGCTTCAGCCGCCGCCGGGATACAAGGACACCACCGTCCCGGGTATCTGGGTGCCCGACACCCCGTTCTCGCACCGCAACACCCAGCCCGGCTGGATTACCGCGCCCGGCATGCAGGGCGTGGAGCCCGGACATGACACCGCGCGACTGCTCACCCCGGAGTCTCTTGCGCAGCTGATGGGCGGCCCGGACCCGGCGCCGGTCGAATCGCAGTACCAGACGCCGCCCGGTCCGCCGAACTCCTACGACGAGGCACCCGGTCCGCTGCCGTTCATCGGCCAGCCGCCCGGGGTGGGACCGATAGCACCGCCGCCGCCGGGACCCAACGTCATTCCGGGGCCCGTGGCGCCGCTGCCCCCGCGGGGTCAAGGCTGATGAGACGGAGGACAGCGATGAAGACGGTCAGCCGGCGCGGCTGGCAGGCTCTGGTGCTGCTGATGGCCGCCCTGACGCTCTCGTCGTGCAGCAGCTGGCGCGGTATCGCCAACGTGCCGTTGCCCGGCGGTCCGGGCAGCGGTCCGGGCGCCTACACGGTGTACGTCCAGGTGCCGGACACGCTGGCGCTCAACGGCAACAGCCGCGTCCTGGTCGCCGACGTCTTCGTCGGTGCGGTCGAGCGGATCGAGCTGAAGAACTGGATCGCCACGCTGAAGCTGCGGCTGAACAAGGACGTTCACCTGCCGCGCAACGCCACGGCGAAGATCGGCCAGACCAGCTTGCTGGGATCGCAGCACATCGAGTTGACCGCCCCGGCGAACCCGGAGGGCGAACTGCGCAACGGCGACACCATCGCCCTGAGCGACTCGACGTCATACCCGACCATCGAACGCACCCTGGCGGGTTTGGCGCTGCTGTTGCAGCGCGGCGGCCTGTCGGATCTGGACACCATCACCACCGAGTTCGCCGCCCTGTCCAACGGCCGTGGCGACCAGATCCGCGCCTTCCTGACCAAGCTGGACACCTTCATCGGCAACCTCAACGACCAGCGCGAGGACATCACCCGGGCGATCGACTCGAGCAACCGGCTGCTGAGCTACTTCGGTGAGCACAACGACACCATCGAGAAGGCGCTGACCGACTTCCCGCCGTTGTTCAAGTACTTCAACGCGCAGCAGGCGATCTTCATCAACGCCGTGGACGCCTTGGGGGCGATGGGCACCCAGGTCAACCAGCAGATCGCGCCCGCGCGGTCGGACCTGCACAAGGTGCTGACCTCCTTCCAGTGCCCGGCGCGGGAACTGCGGAAGGCCTCGCCTTATCTGCCTGACCTGCTGCAGGTGATGATCACTGCTCCGTACCACGTCGACGGTGCGTTCAAGGCGGTGCGGGGTGACTTCATCAACACCTCGCTGGTGGTCGACCTCACCTATGCGTCCATCGACAACGCGATCCTGACCGGTACCGGTTTCTCCGGCATGCTGCGGGCCTTGGAGCAGTCCTTCGGTCACGACCCGGAGAAGATGATCCCGGACGTTCGGTACACCCCGAACCCGGCTACCGCGCCCGGCGGTCCGTATGTGGAAAGGGCTGACCGGAATTGCTGAAACCACAGATCAAGCGTCAACTGGTCATCTTCAGCGTCCTGACCGCGGTCGCGCTGCTGGTGTTGGGTGTCTACTACCTGCGACTGCCGACCATGGCGGGGCTGGGCCAGTACACCCTCAAAGCCGACCTGCCCGAGGCGGGCGGCCTGTACAAGACGGCGAACGTCACCTACCGCGGCACCATCATCGGGCGAGTCACCAGCGTGGAACCGACCGAGACCGGCGCGCAGGCGACATTCCAGATCTCCAGCAAGTACAAGATCCCCGTCGACGCCAGCGCCAACGTGCACTCGGTGTCAGCCATCGGTGAGCAGTACCTGGATCTGGTGTCGACCGGTAACCCGGGCCAGTACCTCAAGCAAGGTCAGACGATCACCACGGGAACGGTCCCGGCGGCGATCGGACCGGCGCTGGACACTGCCAACCGGGGTCTGGCAGCGTTGCCGGCCGGCAAGATCTCTGCCCTGCTCGACGAGACCGCGACGGCTGTCGGCGGGTTGGGCCCGTCCCTGCAGCGGCTCGTCGACGCGACGCAGGCGATAGTCGGCGACTTCAAGGAGAATCTCGCCGACGTCGACGACATCGTGGAGAAGTCCGCGCCGATCATCGAAAGTCAGGTCGATTCCGGCGACGCCATCCACCAGTGGGCGCGCAACCTGAACATCCTGGCGGGGCAAGCGGCCAGCCGGGACGAAACGGTCAAGCACATCATCTCCGACCTGCCCCCGCTGATCGACCAGGTGCATACGGTGTTCAGCGAGACCAGGGACAGCCTGCCGCAGCTGATGGCCAACATGGCGATCCTGACCGATATGGCCAGGCGCTACAACCGCAACACCGAGCAGGTGCTGGTCTTCCTGCCGCAGGCGGGCTCGATCATTCAGACGGTGAGCTCGACCTTCCCGGGCCGGGCATCGCTGGGTGTGGCGCTGGGCGCCTTCCCCGGGCCCATATTTCCGGTTCCGATTCCGGGCCTGAGCCTGAACTACCCGGCGCCATGTCTGACCGGGTACCTTCCTGCCTCTGAGTGGCGGGCGTTCGCCGACACCAGCCCGGCGGAGCTGCCGGACGTGTCGTGCCGGATTCCGCAGGACACCCCGGCCAACAACGTTCGCGGTGTCCGCAACATCCCGTGCGCCGACGTGCCGGGTAAGCGGGCTCCCACCCCCAAGGAGTGCCGCAGCGACAAGCCCTACGTGCCGCTGGGTACCAACCCCTGGTACGGCGACCCGAACCAGATCCGGAACTGCCCGGCCCTGGGCGCGCGCTGTGACCAGCCGGTCGAGCCGGGTCACGTGATTCCCGCGCCGTCGGTCAACACCGGCCTCAACCCGCTGCCCGCCGACATGGTGCCGGCGTCGCCGCCGCCGCCCAGTGATCCACTCACGCGGCCCGGGACGGGTACCGTGCAGTGCAACGGGCAACAACCCAACCCCTGCATCTACACCCCCAGTGGGGGGCCTGCCGCGATTTACAATCCGCAGAGTGGCCAGGCGGTGGGGCCAGACGGCGTCGAATACTCCGTCGAGAACTCGATGAACCTAGGAGACGACGGATGGAAGGGGATGCTGGCACCGTTCCGCTGAGCACGGACGAGGACCAGCAGACCGCAGATACCTCGGCGAGGGACGCTGAAGACGCGGTGACGGAACCCGAGGCGGACGCCCCGCAGCAGGCGACTGCCGCTGCGGAAGCAGTCACCGGACCGGCACCGTCGCGTCTCGGCCGTCGCCAGCAGGTGGGTATCTGTGCGCTGTTGCTGCTGCTGGCCGCCGGATTGGTGGCGGCCGGCCTGGTAGGTCTGCGGGACCACGCGGCAAGCCAGGCGCTGGCGCGCGACAACGCCGAGGCGATCGCCGCGGCCAAGGAATGCGTCCTGGCCACTCAGGCGCCGGACGGGCGCGATATCGCGCTGGCGCAGCAGAAGATCCTGAACTGTACGGCCGGCGAGTTCCGCACCCAGGTCGCGCTGTACGCCGAGATGTTCGTCCACGCCTACCAGGCGGCGAAGGTCCAGGTCGAGCTCACCGAGATGGGCGCCGCGGTGGAGCGCAACAATCCAGACGGTTCGGTCGACATTCTGGTGGCCTTCCGGGTCAGGATCGACAACATCGAGACGCAGGGTAAAGAGGTCGGATACCGGTTGCGCGCTCAGATGGTGCGCGAAGACGGTCAGTACCGAATCGCGAAGCTCGACCAGGTGGCCCGGTGACCGATCCGGTGGCCCCGGTGCCGCACAGCGACCCGGCCCGTTGGCGTACTCGCGCGACAGCCCTGGCGATCGACCTGCTGCCCGGGGTGGTGGTGATGGCCAGCATGGGCATGCTTGCCTTGTCCTTGCCGGGCGACAGTGCGTGGCGCTGGGCCGCTACAGCTGTCGCCGCGTTGGCGTTCCTGGCCACCGCGGTGAACCGGATTCTGCTGCCCGCAATCACCGGTTGGAGCCTGGGCCGGGCGCTCACCGGGATCGAGGTGGCGCGCGTGCCTACCGGTGCCGCCGCGGAGCCGGGGCCCGGGGTCGGACCCAGACGCCTGCTGGTTCGCGAAGTGGCACATCTTCTCGACACGATCCCGGTTCCGCTCGGCTGGTTGTGGCCGCTGCGGGACAAACGGGGACGCACCTTCGCCGACATGGTGGCGCGTACCCAGGTGCGCCCGGTGACGCGGGAGCGGCCCGCCGACATCAGGCGGTGGACCATGGCCGTCTTCATCGGATCGGCGGCCCTGTCTCTGCTGGGTGCTGCCGGCGCCTACGGATTGGTCTACCAGCGCGACCACCACACCGACCAGGCGCGATCGCAGATCACCCGCCAAGGCCCGAAGATCGTGGCCGACATGCTGTCCTACGACCCGGAGACATTGCAGGACGATTTCGACCGCGCGCAGTCGTTGGTCACCGACAAGTATCGTGAGCAGCTGCTGCCGCAACAGGACGCGATCCGCAAGTCCAAACCGGTGCCCAACTTCTACCGGGTGACCGATGCCGCGGTGCTCGACGCCGCGCCGCACCGGGCCACGATGCTGCTGTTCCTGCAGGGTCAACGGGGCGTCGCCGGCGATGAGCGGCTGATCAGTGCCACCGTGCGGGTGGCTTTCGCCCAGCAGTCGGGAGCGTGGCGGGTCGACGATCTGACCGTCGTCAGTAAGCCGCTGCCCGCCGAGGGGGACAGATGAGTCCACGCCGCCGCGTGCACCCGCAGGATCAGCCGCTCTACGTCGAGCGTCCGGTGCCGCGCCGTCGGCGGTTGCCGATGGTGATCGTCGGTTCGCTGGTGGCGGCCGCCGCGGCGATCGCCATCTGCGCGGTGACCCTGGTGACCCATGAGCAGCACCGTCGTGCGGCCTTGCGCGACGTCGAGGCGCTGGCGGCCGTGGAGTCGTTCATGACGATGTTCACCTCGCCGGATCCGTTCCACGCCAATGACTATCTGGCCCGTGTGTTGGACAATGCCACCGGGGATTTCGCGAGTGCGTACCAGGAGAAGGCCAATCAGATCCTGATCGCCGTGGCCCGCAGTGAGCCGACCACCGGAACGGTGACGGCGGCGGGTGTCGAACGGTGGAACGACGAGGGCAGCGTCACCATGCTGGTGGCCGTGGAGAACACCGGTAAGTCGCCGGACGGCAAGCACGATGTCCGGGTCGCCACGCGATGGCTGGCGACGGCGCAGAAGGAAGGGGACCAGTGGAAGATCAGCGATCTGAACCAGGTGCTGTGACCGACGCGTCCTCGGGTGCGCCGATCGATCGGCAGGCCGATCCGGCGGTCGAGGCGACACCGGAAAGCGAGGTGGCGGGCGACGCCACCGGGGCGGACGCCGATGTGGACACTGGCGCCGAAGCCGAAGCCGAAGCCGAAGTCGAAGTCGAAGCCGAAGCCGAAGCCGAAGTCGAAGCCGAAGCCGAAGCCGAGGCCGAAGCCGAGGCTGAGGGTGAGGGTGAGGGTGACGCCGAAGCCGAAGCTGGAGAGCAGGATCAGCCCGGGGCCGCGGGTGCGCCGGTACGCCGGCGCGGTATCGGCGTCCGGGTAGCCGTCGCCGTCTCGGCCGCGGCATTCATCGGCGCCGCGGCATTCGCGGGTGCCGCGGCGCAGCCCTACCTGCGCGACCGGGCGGAGGTGGCTATCAAGCTGGACATCGCCCGGACAGCGGCTCGGGCGATCCACACGCTGTGGAACTACACGCCCGAGAACATGGACTCGCTGCCGGATCGGGCCGCGATGTACCTCAGCGGTGATCTGGAAGCCCAGTACCGCAAGTTCATCGACGCCATCGCCGACAGCAACAAGCAGGCCCGCGTCACCGACACCACCGAGATCGTCGGTGCGGCCGTCGAAACCCTCGATGGGCCCGAGGCCACCGTGATCGTCTACACCAACACCACAGCCACCAGTGAGCTGAGCAGATCGATCCCGCAGATCAAGTACCTGACCTACCGGCTGTTCATGAAGCGGGATCAGAACCGTTGGGTGGTCACCAGGATGCCCACCATCACCTCACTGGACCTCACCCCCCGTCTGCAGGGCTGAGCGCGGGCGCCGGCCGGAGGTAGCGGAGTATGCCGATCGCGTCGCCGTTGTCGCGACGGCGCACCGTGGTGGCCCTGCTGTTGTTGACGTTCGCCACCGGCCTTGTCGACGCGGTCAGTGTGCTGGTACTCGGGCGCGTCTTCGTGGCGAATATGACCGGCAACGCGATCTTCTTGGGTTTTCTGTTCGTGCCCGGCACCGGTTTTGACCTGACCGCCGCGATGGTCGCAATCGGCGGGTTCCTCACCGGCGCGGTGATCAGCGGCCGACTGTTCCGAATGTATGGCAACCCCAATCCCCGGCGCTGGCTGACGGTTGCGCTGAGTCTGGAGGCGGCCCTGCTCCTGCTGCTGGCCGCCCTGGCCGGCCTCGGGGTGTTGCGCTACGCCGACACCAGCAAGTTCGTGTTGATCGCCGGTTTGGCCGTGGCGTTCGGGGTGCAGAACTCGACTGCCCGCCAATTCGGAATCCAGGAGCTCTACACCACGGTGCTCACCTCGACGATCGTCGGCATCGGTGTGGACAGCCGGCTGGCCGGGGGGAGGGCGGACCGCCAAAACCTGCGCTACACCGTCGTTTTCGTGATGATCCTGGGTGCCGTCGTCGGCGCGACCCTCACGCACGTGTTCGTGGCGCCCATCATCGCGATGGCAGGTGCGGTGGTATTGGTGAGCCTGGCCCTCTTCCGCTACGGGTAGACCGGCGCCCGTGCCTTTCAGGAACCGCCGTACTCCGGACGCAGGATCGAACTCAGTGCCGACAGCGGAATGTGCGCCTGCACGTTGCCGCCGTCCATGAACCACTGCATCTGGTTGTACTGGATCGGACTGTCGTGTCCGACCGGATAGTCGGGCATGTACAGAATCAGCTCATCGGGGGTCAGAGCCCAGGACCGGTATCCGCCCGAGAAAACCTTGTCGGGTGTGAAGCGCTCCGGGACGAAGGGGTATTCGCCCGGACGGTGCTCCCAGAACGCCCGGTCCAGCGCCTCGACGATGTAGGGCTCACCGAGTTGCGGGATCACCGCGAGCGGGTCGACTCCGGGTTTGGTGATGTCCGTCAACTGCAGCTGCCGGCCACCGGGCCCCATATCGAAGGTGAAGGTGCGGTAGGCGTTGTTGATGTAGGGGCCCTCGGCGTGGTAGTCCTCGTGGAAGACCACGGTCAGCGCTTTGCCGTGCTGAAAAATCTCGTAGTTCTCGTTGCCCCAACTGTCGACGACCATCGACACACCTTTGGTGCGCCAATTGGTGAACAACTTCGACAGGTACTCGCGGATCGGGGGACCGGCGACCGGATGGTCGACGAGATCGCCGGGCACCGCCATCCGGATGTAGCGGGTGGCCAGTCGTTCCGAGTGCACGTCGGTGGTGCAGAAATGGCCGTCCCAGTTGCCGCCCAGGCCGTCGCAAAACGACGGCGCCGAAGCGCCGACCGTCGGTGCCGCAGACACCGCAAATGTTGCGGCAAGCACGCCCGTCAGTAACCGGGTCGCCCACATAGCTTGCCTCCTAAGGCAATTCCACTTTGCTCGCCAGCCACCGGCCGTCGACTTTCTCCATCGTCATCTTCATTCGGCTGCGGTCCACCCGCGGGTCCGGGCGGGTGGAGTTGGTGATGGTCTGGTTGACCATCAGCAGCACCACCACTTTGTCCGGGGAACCGGACTGCACTGCCGACTCCACTACGGTGCCGTGTGCTGCGGCCTTGTTGTCGATCAGCAACTGTCGCAGCTGCACACTGGCCTTGGTGTAGGTGTCCTTGAACTCCCCGGTCGCACCATTGAGGACCGCGTTGAAGTCGTCATCGACCTTGTTGGAGTCGATGCTGGTCAACACCTGGGCGTAGTCCACGGCTGCCGCTCGCGCGGCCGCCTCCGCTGAGGACACCTGATGCTGTTGCCACAGTTGCCAGCCCAGCCCGGCAACCGACCCGAACACCACGCCGTAGACCGCCGCGACGGCCACGGCGCGCCACAGGTGCCGGCGCTTCCACAGCGGCACTCCGGCCGTCGCCGGTGCGACGTCCTCGGCAGGCGCCGGGGCGGCCGGTTCGTCGGCGGATTTGTCGGCGGCCGATTCCTCGGTGCCGGCTACTTTCGGCGACTCCGGATCATCGACAGCGGGTTGCTTCTTTTCTGCCCGGTCCGGCGTCGGCTCATCAGCGGTGCTCACCGCGGTGTCTCCTTGAACATCAGCGGGGCGGGTCGATCAACAGCGGTGGCCCGCCGTACGGGGTCGGAATTGTGTACCGGCCCTTGGGGGTGGGATCCGTGGTCGCGGCGAGGTCGGCTCCCGGGGGTGGGCCTGCGGTGTCGTCTCCCGGTGGCCGTGGCGCATTGTGGGCGCCGCGCACCAAAACCGACTGATCGGTGTCGCGGCAGTAGCCGTACAGGTACGGCTCCGGGAAGTCCGCCGCTGAGGGCGCGCGCCGTGGCACGCCGTAGTCGCAGGTGTAGCGGGGGTAGATGTCCACCGTGGTCCACATGCCGTCCTCGCGGATCACCGAGCTGAGCGCTTCCAACGTCGAACCGCGGTAGTTGGGGAACAGCGCGTTGAGCGCTGGTACCCGGACATAGAGCAGCTGAGACACGGTGGCCAGGTTGCCCAACAGGCCCACCATGACGTCGGAGTTGTCATCGAAGACGCTGTCGACGCCCGACAACATTCCGGGTGCCTGATCGAGCAGCTGGTTGTAACCGCCGATCATCGGAGTGATTCCCCGAAACACCTTGTCCAGGTTCGCCGCGGTCGAGGCCATACCGTTGTTGACGTCGCTGAGCATGGTCAGCACCACGCGGCTCGACTTGAGCAGGCTCACCGTCTCCGGCAGCACCGAATCCAGGGTGGACAACAGGAAGGACCCACCGTCAACGATGTCGGTGAGCTTGCGCGGGCCCTCGTCGGAAAGGCTGAGCTCCTTCTTGATCAGCTCCATCTTGCGGGTGTCGGTCTGTGCGAGCATGCCGTCCGCGTCGGCGAGCAACTGCGAAATCGGGATCGGCGTGGTGGCGTGATCTTTCGAGACCACGCTGCCGCGCGTCAGATAAGGCCCGGAACTCGACGGCGGCTCGAAGTCGATGTACTGCTCACCGGCCGCCGAGAGTCCGGAGACGCGCACCGGGCTGTCGGCGGGAATCTTCACCTTGGAGTCGATGTTGACGACCGCGTCGACGCCCCCACTGGTGACGCGCAGCGACTCGATGCGGCCTACCGGCACACCGCGCACCGACACGTCCTGATTGGCGAGCAGGCCGCCGGAATCGGGCAGGGCGATGGTGATCTGGTAGGTGGACCGCGCCGGATTCACCCGCAGTGCGCCCACCAGGAGATACCCACTCGCTACCACCAGCGTCATCGCGAGTGCGATGCCCGACAGCAGGTTCTTGCGGCGGTATCCGGCCCGGACCAGTGCGACGATCCGACGGCTCAGTGCATCGATCATGGCCGCGGCCCCTGTTCGACAAGGCCGGCCTGTGCCGCCTCCATCTCAAGTTCAGCGGGGGTGGGAGGCATCGGGGGACCGATAGCCGTCCAGGGTGCCTGCCCCATATCCGAATCGGGCCCGCGACCGACCACGCGTTCCTGCAGACGCCACAGCGCATACTTGATCGACCCGGCCATTTTGGCCCAGTCGTAGCGCTTCGGGCCGTGGAAGGCCGGGTCGCCCTTGAATCCGGCATCGGGCATCGAACCCCACACCAGGCGATCGATGCTGGCATGTACCGCCGCCCCGGTGCCCGCCGTGATCTTGATCATCGGCGCCATCAGCCGGTTCAGCGCGTACAGGCTGATGTCGGGATCGGTGGCCATGTCGTTCCAGGCGCTGGCGAGCACGTTGGCGTCCTTGACGAAACTGTGCCCCGAGTCGTCGGTGCCGGCGATCGACGGGAACCGGGCCAGTTGTCGGCTGGTGGCACCGAGTTGTTCGACGAGGTCGGCGATCTGGGTGGTGTTGTCAACCATCGTGTCGGTGGCTGGGCCCGCCGCGTTGAGCACGGCTGTGAGCGCCGCGCTGCGGGAGTCGAGGCGCTCTGCGAGCTGGCTGGTTTCACGCAGCGACGACTCGATCTCACCCGAACGGGCGTTGAGCTTTCGCAGCAGGTCGTTCGACTGGGTGATCAGTTTGCCGAGCGCCTGGCCCTGGTCGCCGGTCGCCTTCCCGGCGCCGTTGATGATGTTGGTGAAGTTCTGCACCGCGCCGCCGTTGACCAGCAGCGCCGCCGAACTCAACACCGACTCGACGGTGGCCGCAGAGGCGGTGGACTCCAGGCCGATCGTGTCGCCATCTGAGAGCAGCGGCGCCGACGGATCGACCGGCACCGGCGGCTTGATCGCCACGAACACGTCACCGAGCGGTGTCGCCGAACGCAACTCAGCGGTGCTGCCCGCGGGAATCCGGACACCGTCCATAATGCGCAGTGTGGTGACGGCGGTGTAGTTGCGGGCGACCATCGACTCCATCTGACCGACGTCGGCGCCGGCAAGCTTGACCTTGGCGTGCCCGGGCAGGTTCAGGGCATTGCCGAACACCGCGGTGATCTGATAGCCGCCGCGGCCGATCCCCGGCGCCGGCAGTGGCAGGCTGTCCAGCCCACTGGTGCCGCACCCGGCCACCGACGAGGCGATGACCGCGCCGCACAGCAGCGCTGCGGCGGTCCTCGGTGCCCTTCTCCATCGCGATGTCACGTCTACTGTCCCATCATCGAAAGTCCGTCGAGGATATAGGTAAGGCCGAAGTCCGGGCCGTAGTCAGCCAACGTTCCCGTGCCGCAACCCAACTGCCGAAGGTGCATCATGTTGCACATTTCTTTGGTGCTTTGGGTCTCGACGAGAATCTTGTCGACCAGTGCGTGCAGGCGGACCGCGCCGTTGTTGGTGTCGACGGCGTTGTAGAGGTTCTCCAACGTCATCGGCAGCACATTGATGAGCTCCGCCAGTTCGCGCCTTTTGTCCGCCATGGTCGTCAAGGCGATGTCACCGTTGATCACACTCTGCTTGAGGTGGTCCCGATTGGCCTGAATCAGCGATGTTGCCTGGGTCACGACCTCGTTGAGCATACGGCCGGTGCGCCCGGTCCCGAAGTCTTCATCGGCAAGCATCTGACTCAACTGCCGGGTGGTGGAACCGAATTGCCGCAACTTCGCGTCGTTGCGAGCCGCGGCGTCCATCAGGGAGCTGAGGTTGGTGATGATCGTCGTCAGCTGATCGCCGGTCGCCTCGCCGCGGTCGGAGCTGAGTCGTAGTGCGAGCGACAGCTCGCTCAACGCTGATTTGATCTGCTCGCCGTTGCCGTCGGCGATATCGGCACCGGCATTGATCACGTCGGCCACTGGTCCGTTGCCCTTGCCGTCGCCGCCGAGGGACTTCGAAACCTTGTCCAGCATGTCCAGCACGCGGTCGAACGCGACGGGCGTCCGAGTGCGGTTCAAACCGATGGTGGAGTGGTTGGGCAGAACCGGTCCGCCGGTATAGGCCGGGGTCAGCTCGATCTGGCGTGCGGTCAGGATCGAGGTGTTGATGGTCACGGCGTTCACATCGGCGGGAATCTTCACCCGTCGGTCGACGCTGAGTTCAGCCTCGACGTATTCGCCCTTGGGAGTAACCTTTTTGACTTTGCCGACCGGCATACCGAGAACCGCTACGACATTGTCCTCGTAGAGCCCTGCGGCACTGTCGAATTGGGCTGTGACAGTGATATGTCCGCCGAATGGATTGAAGTGGTAGGCGGCCACAGCGCCGGCGACCAGTGCCCCCGCGACCAGCGCCGTCACCATGGCCTTGACGCCGCGCCGGCGCACCGGGGTGCCGGAAGGCTGGGCCACAGGAGTTGTGCGCTCCGTGTCGGCGGGCTCTTCGATCGGGTCGTCGGCGGTAGTCGGCGGCGCGCTCATTTGCAGTCCTTGTAGTACTCAATCATGCCGAATTGCTTGGCGCGTCCGCTGATCGCGCACATCCACGAGTCGTTCAGCAGACCGTTCCCGGCGAAGAACTCGATACCGGGCCCGTAGCCGGTCGCGTTGGTCGCCCCCCGCAACGCGGGTGGTGCGGCTTGGAGCACGCTGCGCACCAGGTCGTCATGTTGGCCGAGCATGTCGGACAGCGCACGAATGTTGGCCAGCATGTCGTCGAGCATCGACCGGTCCTTGACCACAACGTTGTTGAGCTGGCCGGCCAGAGTGGTCAGGGCCGACAACATGGCGTGGAAGGTGTTCTGACGCGCCACCAGTTCCCCCAGGAAATCCTGGCCTTGATCGACCAGATTGCCCAGGCTTGTCTGCTGGTTGTGCAGCGTATTGGCCACCCGCTGGGTGCTGGCCAACAAGGTGCCGAGCTCGTCACGTCGATCGGCGGTGATCTTGGCGAGTGCGTGCAGGTTGGCCATGGCCTGGGGAACCACCGGCGGAAGGCCGCTCATCTGTCGCCCGAGCACCGCCAGCGACTGGGCGAACTGGTCGGAGTCGATCTGGTCGAAGGTGGTGGTAGCGTCCTCCAACAGCGACTCGAGGTCGTAGGGCACTTCGGTCTGGGAGAGCGGAATCCGCTTGCCGGGCAGCGCGCCGGGGCCGTCGGGCTCCAGTCGCAAATACCGCGAGCCGAGGATCGTCATCACCTGGATCTTCGCCCGGGTGTCCTTGCCCAATGGGACATTGTTGCGAACTGTGAGACCGGCCTCGACGTGGTCACCGGCGAGCTTCATGCTCGATACCCGACCCACCTCGATGCCGGCCACCATGATCGGGTTCCCGGGAGACAGCGCGGCGGCCTGGGCAAACTCCGCGGTGTAGCGGGTATAGCCGAAGCCGAGCACCTTGACGAACAGTGCCGCAGCCACGACCACGGCGACCACCGCCAGTGCGCAGAAACCCAGCCAGGTGGTGTTGTAAGACTCCAGGGGCCGGCTGCGCCACTGGCCGACGAGTCGTTTGATGCTAGCCATCGACGGTGTTCCTGCATCTCGGGGTGAACCAGGCTAGGTTCTCCATGGTGAGCGGGCGTGCGTTGCCAGGAGTCGCGGCGTTGATGATCATCGTGGTGAGGTCGTTTTGTCCCGGCAGGAAACCGGTGGCGTTCAAGTCGCACAGGTAGGCGATGCCGTAGGCCCCTTCGCCGAACATCCGGCCGAAGCCTTTGAGCAGCAGGGGCAGGTTGGCGCCGTTGAATGCCAGCTGCGGTTCGATGCTGGCAAGGTGTTTGGTGAAACCGGGTTCCCGGTTGATCATCTCTTCGAAGGACGGGAAGACTTCATCGGTGATCTTCGCGAGTTGTCGCGTCACCTGGGCCAGCGACCCGACCGAGGATTGCAACGCCGGGCGCCGGGCGTCCAGGTCGGCGACTGCCCGGCGTGCCTGTGTCAGTGCGTGATCCAACTGATCGTTCTGCCCGGCGATGGTCCCGGTGACCTTGTTGAGGCTGGTGATGAGGTCTCCGAGTACCTCGTCGCGCCCGGCCAGCGTCGCTGTCAGCGCTGAGGACTGATCCACCAGGGTGGCCATCGAGGCCTGGTCGCCCTGCAGCGACAAGATGACACCCTTGGTCAGATCGTCGGCCTGCTTGGGATCCAGTAACGACATCAAAGGCTTGAAGCCGTTGAGCAGCGTTCCGACGTCGAAGGAGGGGTCGGTCTGGTCCACGCCGATCACGCTGCCACGCGGCAGTTCTTCGGTGTTTTCGTTGCTGCCCAGCGACAGTCCGAGGTAGCGCTGGCCGATGATGTTCTGGTAGGTCACCGACGCGACGGTGTTGCCGTACAGCTTCTGGTCGCTTTGGACGATGAAGGAGACTTTCGCCAGCTTCCCGTCGAGTGCGACCTTCTCCACCCGGCCCACCCGGACCCCGGCCATCCGGACGTCGTCGCCTTCGCGCAGCCCGAACACGTCGGTGAACATCGCGGCGTACGGCGTCGTGGCTCCGGCCACATCGCGGCGCAAGGTGGCATAGACCAGCCAGGTCAGCGCCATGGAGACAACCATGAACAAGGACAGCCCGATCAAAGGGCCCCGGAACCTCACTTATTGCCACCTGCTTTCGGCGGAGCGGGCTCGGCCGCGGTGGAGAAGGACACGGAAACGGCATTGCCGCGCGCGACCGGGCCGAGCAAGAGCTGGGTCGCCACCGACGCCGGCCCGCCCTGGCCGGTGAGCAGGCCGAGCTGGTTGCGTTCGGTCTGACTGCCGACGGGACCCACGTTGCCTCCGTAGGAAGCTGGAGCCACCGGCGGAGCCGGCTGCCACTCCGGTGCATGGGGTTGTACCGGAATGGGCGGGCTCGGTGGGGGCGGGGGAGCCGGGTCCAACGGGTCAGCGGTGCCGGGAACACGCGGGAACGGCCCGGTCCACCACGGCAGCGGCGGGTTGGTGTCCACCAGGCTGCGATCCGGGTTGACCACGGGCGGTCCGACCGCATGCAGGTTTCCATCGGAGCCGATCTCAGTACCGGGCGGGGGTTCCAGGCCGGCGGGGAAGCGGTAGTTCTGCGGCAGCAGATTCTCCGGCAGTTCCGGCCGCACCGAGATCATCGGCGCGGTGAAGCAGCTCGGGCCCTTGAGTTCGCCGTACTGCGGGCAGTCGGCCCTGGTGTAGGTGTGCAGCGGGGTGAACGACAGGTTGGCCCGCATGTTCTTGGTAATCAACTTGGGGTGGTAGAGCTGCTCGAAGAATTTGTCGCTGAGCCCGTTGACCCGCTTGAAGATCGGGACGAACTTGTCGGCGTTGTTGGCCAGCACGCCCACCACCGGCGTGAAGTCGTGGGTGATCTGAATGAGCTGGTCGATGTGGTTGTCGAACGCCTCGCGGGTGACGCCCACGGTGTGCTGACCACCGGTGACCAGCGAGGCCAGCTCGGCGCGCTTCTCGGCGAATGCCCGCATCGGTTCGACGGCCTGCTGCAGTGCGTCGACCAGGTCGGGCGCGGTGGACTGCAGGCCGTGGGTGGCCTCCAGCAGCGCCGAGATGGTGGACGGTCCCGGCTCGGTGGCGACGATGCCGTTGAGCTGATCCAGCAGGCGGGACATGTGCGCACCGGCGTTGAGCAGCTTGACGCGCCGGTTGTCGGTCGCCGCGCCGACCGCGGCCAGGATGCCCAGACTGTGGTCTTCGCGCCCGCGACCGGTGGCCGCCAGAATGTCGCGCAGCTTGGAGACCGTGGTCTGGAAGATCACCGTGGACAACTCGCCGTCCTCGGCGATGTGGGCGCCGTCGCGGATCGTGGGTCCGCCTTCCCCGGAGTCCACCAGCTGGATGGATGACACGGCGAAGACGTTGGACGGCACAACTCGCGCCGTCACCGAGTTCGGGATGTCCTTGGCGTAATCGGGCTTGAGGTTGATGTGGACGTAGTTGGGTTTGCCGTAGGCGGCCGGGATCACGTCGGTGACGCTGCCGACCAGCAGCCCGTGGTACTTGACGTCGGACTGGGCCGGCAGGCCGTCGCCGACGTTCATCAAGTCGGCGACCACCCGCACGTAGGAGTTGAGCATGCCGGTGGACTTGGCCAGCAGGCCCGCCGTGGTCATGGCGATCACCAGCAGGACGGCGATCCCGGCACCCAGCAGCTGCTGGTCGGAAGGTCCGCGTCCGTCGGTATCCAGCGAATTGGCCATCTCAGCCTCCGAACCTTGCGCCGGCGTCGATGCTCCACAGGGCCATCGTCAGCAGCATGTTGACCATGATCACGACCGTGATGCTGGCACGCATGGCACGACCGGCGGCCACCCCGACGCCCTCGGGTCCGCCGGAGGCGTAGAAGCCGTAGTAGCACTGCACGGTCGAGGCCAGCCAGACGAACACCACGCACTTGAGCACCGAGTACAAGATGTCCTGGCCGCTGAGCATCATCGTGAAGTAGTGCAGGTAGGGGCCTATCGAACCGCCGCCGATCAGGCCGGTGACCAGTTGGCAGGTGAGGTAGGTGATCGCCAGGCAGGCGACGTAGAGCGGGATCACGGCGATGGTGGCGGCCAGCAGTCGGGTGGTGACCAGGAACGGGATGGGCCGGATCGCGATCGATTCGAGCGCGTCGATCTCCTCGGAGATCCGCATGGCGCCCAGTTGCGCGGTGAAGCGGCAGCCGGCCTGCATCGCGAATGCAAGCGACGCCATGATCGGCGCCAGCTCGCGGGTATTGACCAGCGACGAGATGATGCCGGTGGCCGGCCCAAGTCCCAGCAGGTTCAGGAAGTTGTAGCCCTCGATCGCCACCAGCGCACCGGCGGTGAATCCGAGCACCACGGCAACGCCGGCGGTGCCTCCACCGACCACGATGGATCCGTTGCCCCAGGAGATGTCGGAGAGCAGCCGCAGGAACTCCTTGCGGTAATGGCGCAGCACGGTGGGCAGACCGGCTGCCGCGCGGCCGAAGAACACCAGCATGTGACCGAGCCGGATGGTCGGCTCCGAGACGATTTGGTACAGGCGCACCCATGGGCGCGCGAATGCCGGGACATAGGTAGAGGCGCTCATGTCACAGGCCCGTCCGCGGGAACAGCACGTTGTAGAGCTCACTGATGGCGACGTTGACGATCATCAGAACGAGGATCGACTCGACCACCGAAGCGTTCACCGAATTGGCGACGCCGGCCGGCCCGCCGCGAGTGGACAGCCCCTTCTGGCAGGAGACCACCGCCACGATCGCGCCGTAGATCACGGCTTTGATCAGCGCGACGATCATGTCGCCGGTGGTGGCGAACGAGGAGAAGGTGGCCACGAAGCTGCCGGGCGCGCCCTTTTGGAAATACACGTTGAACAGGTAGCTGGCCAAAAAGCCCACGAAACAGGTGATTCCGGTCAGCGCGACGCCGATCATGATGGCCGCGGCGAACCGGGGGACCACCAGCCGGCGGATCACCGAAACTCCCATCACCTCCATGGCGTCGGTCTCCTCGCGCATGGTGCGCGAACCCAGGTCGGCGGTGATGGCCGAGCCGACGGCGGCGGCCATCAGCATGGCTGCCACCAATGAGGCGGCCTGCCGGATGACGGCCAGCCCGGCAGCCGCGCCCGCCAATGAGGTTGCGCCGACCTGGTTGGCCAGCAGCGCGAACTGAACGGACAGCGTGACGCCGATCGGCAGTGCCACCAGGATCGTCGGCAGCACCGCCGTGTTGGCCATGAACGCGCTCTGCCGGACGAACTCGCCCCACTGGAAGCGGCCGCCGAACAAGTCGGAGAAGAAGTACTGCACGGTGCGCACCGCCAGCACGCACTGCTCGCCGACGGTGTTCAGGGACGCCAGGGGGTGGCGGTTGACATAGCCGGCGGTCCAGTCCTGAATGGCGGCCACGCCGTCGAGCGGGGCCGCCTCTGTGAGGTCGCGATTGTCCGGGGGAGTCATCGATCGCCGTTCGGGGTCGTGAGATCACCGTGGGTAGCCGATCGCGCGCGCGGCTGATGATCCAGGGCAGGCACCATAATCAGGGTTCTTACTCCGCTGTTCGGTTCTTCGCTTCTCGGACCAACTGGTGGGTTGGCAGAAAGGATACGCATCGCGGCGGTCGGGATAGAGCACATGGGTGTCCGCCGAGTCCTTTCATCCGGACATGATGTCGGACACAATGCCCTGGCAAGGGTGCTTCAAGCAACATGACACCTGTTATGGGGGGGTTACTGGTCGGTAGCACCCACTTTCGCGGTTTTGGCGCCCCCACAAGGGGTTCGATGGCGATACTCTCCGGGACGTACGCAACGAGTGGAAGGGAGTCGGGACAGTGCCGATACGGGGAGGCTGGACTCAGATCGCGTCCGCTGTCGCGGGCGTGATGGCAGCGGCCGCCGTGTTGACACCGGGCTCCGCGGCCGCAGACCCGGACACGGCACCGGCGCTGCCGGAGTTCACGCCCGCGCCCAGCGACTGGTCGCCGCGCATGGACATCTGGCCCTACACGACCTTCACCTATCAGGTGACGCCCGAGATGATCAGCGGCATGTCGGACTCGTGCCAATGGTTCAACGCGCAGTTCGACCCGCTGATGGGACAGGTCACCGCTTTCAATCGCAACCTTGCCGACCATCGCGACACCTACTCGCAGGTGCAGGCGCAGGCAGATGCGGTGGTGGCCAACCTCGACCGCTCGACCGGCTTCCTGGGCCCACGACTGCAGCCGCTGACCATCCGCAACACCCCGGACAACTACGGCCCGTACTCGCCCGTCTACGGCGGCGAACACCTGACCAAGGTGCTGTTTCAGCTGTCGCAGATCGCCGACAGCATTCGCAAGAAGCAGCCCGCGGGTTTCACCCGCGCCTACATCGATTCCGCGTTCGGGTGGGGCGATGCCGTGCGGAATTCCGGGGCCTGCATCGGAGCGCCCGCCGTCGGGTAGGTTCGGGGTGCGTTGCGGCCGGACGGCCCGCGCAGCGGACGACGAGAGGTAGTTCAGGTGCCGGACCGTGAGGACCAGCAGGCAGCCGACGGCGTCGAACCGGCGGCCGAGAGCGCCGAAGCCGAGACCGACGCCACGTCTGCTGACTCCGGGTCCGCCGACGCCGCAACTACCGCCGGCGAGTCCACCGACGGTGAGTCCACCGCCGGGGCGGCACAAACGCCGTCGGCCGATGACGCCAAGGACACCGGCGCCGCCGATGCCACCGAGGACAAGACCGCCGATGCCGCCGATGACAAGGCCGCCGCAGAGCCGGACCGGCCCAAGGCCGGAGTTCCCCTGCGGCGATGGATCGCTGTGGCGGTGCTGGCACTGGGTGTGATCGGGGCGGCCTACGAGGGCTGGCTGCTGTACGCCCACCACCAGCGCAACGTGGCCGCCGCGCAGGCACTGGAGACGGCCGAGAAGTACACCTTGGCGCTCACCAGTGTGGACCCCACGGCGATCGACAAGAACTTCGCCGAGATCCTCGACGGCGCCACCGGCGAGTTCAAGGACCTCTACAGCACATCCAGTGAGCAGCTTCGCCAACTGCTGATCGACAACAAGGCGATGGCGCACGGCACGGTCATCGAATCCGCGGTCAAGTCCGCCACCAAGAACAAGGTCGAGGTGCTGCTGTTCGTCGATCAGGCGGTGAGCAACAAAGCCAGCCCACAGGTGCAGATCGACCGCAGTCGCATCGTGATCACCATGGAAAAGGTGAACGGGCGCTGGCTGGCCGCCAAGGTGGACATGCCCTGAGTGCGCTGGGTTCAGCCGCCCAGGCGGGCTGTCATCGCCCAGATGAGCACTTCGGCCGCCGTGATCGCGGACAGGCGCTGACCTCCGCCGCCGCTGAAACGGACCGCGTCACCGGCCCCCAGAGCTCCGGCGCCCTCGAGTTCGGCCCGGCCCAGCGCGACGAACAGATGCGTGTACGGCGCATCGGGTATCTCGATGCGGTCGCCGGGACGCAGGCGAGCGGCATACAGGGTGGCGCCGGCGTTGCCCACGGAGATCATGGCGTCGGGATCGCGGCCTGAGGCGACCGTAACCAGGCGCCCGCCCGCCAGCGCGTCGCCGATCTCGCGCTGCTGGTAGGCCGGTTCGCGTCCCGGCGCGTCGGGCATGACCCACATCTGGATGAAATGCACCGGCTCGGAGGCTGATTCGTTGCGCTCCGAATGCAGGATTCCGGTGCCTGCCGACATGCGCTGTGCCAGACCGGGATGGATGACGCCCGCGTTGCCGATCGAATCGCGATGACTCAACGCACCGGACAGCACCCATGTGACGATCTCGGCGTCACGGTGGGGATGGGTGTCGAACCCGGCGGACGGCGCGACGACGTCATCGTTGTTGACCAGCAGCACTCCGTGATGGGTGTTGTCCGGGTCGTAGTAGTCGTTGAACGAAAACGAATGCCGCGAAGTCAGCCACGGAGTGCGGGTGGCGGCGCGTTCGGCGGCCCGTCGCACATCGAGCAGGCCGGTCATGGCTCTCAAGGCTAGCGCGCGACCCGGTGGGTGCCGGTAGTCTCACTCCCAACCGCCGAGGTGATACGGAGGTGGGAGGCGATGTCGGTTGACGTCGGAGCCGCGGCTGCCGCCGGTGGTTCCGCGTGAGTCGTCCCGCCCTGGCGCACCTGCAGATCGGCGATCTCATCGGACAGGCCGGCGGTGACCCGTGGGCGATCGATGACAGCCTGCAGGCCGGCAGCCCCACCCAGATCAACTTCCTGGCCAAGGCCTTTCACTCCGCTGCCGGCTCGGCCACCGCCGCCGAAGAGGCCTTCCAAACCGCCCAGGAACACTTCACGCAGTACAACCGTGAAAACGGCGAGCAACCCATCAACGACGGGGCCGAAGTCCAGCGCGTCAAAGACGGCCTGCACGCCACCAACGCGCAACTCGGCCAGATCGCCGCCGACCTGGGCGTCATCGCCGCAACCCTGGCCCAAGCGCGCGCCGCATCCCAGGCCAACATCACCGCGCTCAACGCCAACCTGATCGTCCTGGACGCCCGCATCGGGCAGTACCTGGAACTGGAGAGCCAGGGCCACGACTACGCCACCGAGATCGCCCAGTGCCGCCGGCTGGCCCAGGACGACACCGCGACCGCCCTGCACAACGGCACCGTCATCCGCACCACCTACGCCAAAACGCTGCAGCAGGGCCTGACGAACCTGCGGGAGAAGGGCGGCTACGACGCCGCCGACGCCCTGGACGGGTTCGACGCGGATGCTCCGGCGCCGCCTCCGGGACCGGTGCCTGAGGATCCGAAGCAGTTCCACGACTTCTGGAACAGCCTGACGCCCGGACAGAAGGAGTGGCTCTACAACTCCGACAACAACATCGGCAACCATCCGGGGATGCCCTGTGACCCGCCGGACGGTCTGGGCTACGACCACTACAACAGGCGGCACCTGGCCGAGGAACTCGAGCGCGCACAGTCCGCCGCGGCGCAGGCGCAGGCGTTGGGGAACCAGCACCCGGACTGGGCCGCCGGCGAGAACATTCCGCGTCCCAATAAGCCGGGTGCGATATTCGACGACCGGGTGGCCTACGAAAACTGGCAGCGCCAGTTCGACGCCGCGCGCGATGGCTCGAAGTATCTGCCTGATCTGAAGGCCGTGGATTCGGCTGTCCGTGCCAGCCCGGACCGCAAGCTGATGCTGTTGGACACCGAAAGTGGCACACAGGCCCGTGCCGCCATCGCGGTCGGAGACCCGGATAAGGCCACCCACGTGTCGGTCACCGCCCCCGGGCTCAACACCACGGTGCACGGCAGCATCGGGGGAATGACCGAAGAGGCGACCAACCTCAGACGGGAAGCATTGCGGCAATTGCGGTTCGAGCCGGGACATGAGGGCGACACCGTTTCGGCAATCGCCTGGATCGGGTACGACCCGCCACAGGTTCCCGGTTTTGATGAAAAGACTGCGTCGCTGTCCGGAATCTGGGGAGTTACCCACGACGACCTCGCCAGGGCCGGAGCCCACGACCTGGCCCGCTTCTATGACGGGATACAGGCCTCGCACCTCGGCGGCCCCGCTCATCTGACTGCGATCGGGCACTCGTACGGCTCGCTGACCACCGGGTTGGCGTTGCAGGAACCCGGCGATCACGGGGTGTCGCGGGCGCTGTTCTACGGGTCCCCTGGAATAGCAGCGTCCACGCCGGAACAGTTGCAGCTGCCGTCCGGCCAGGTCTATGCGATGCAAACCCCCGACGATCCCATCCAATGGGTCTACGACGCCAGGGCGGTGGGTCAGGGCATTCCGATTCTGGGCAGCTACCTCAACAACGAGTTCGGTGACTTCGGATCGAACCCGGCGACCAACCCCGAGTTCACCCGCCTGGAAACCGGTGCCACGACGGTGCCCGACGGCCGTGGTGGCACCATCACCCTGCAAGAGGCTCACGGGCACAGTGACTACCCCCGCTTTCCCGACGGCGGAGGACTTCGGACGACCAACTACAACATCGCCGCGGTCCTCGCCGACCTGGGCGACAAGGCGGTTCGAGGAGATTGATGTTTCACCAAGTGTCCCCACCCCAGCCGCGACGATGCCTGTTCGCTGTCTTGGCCATCGTCGCACTAACCGCAGGATGTCACGTGTCCCAACCGTATGAACCCACTCCGCCCAGCGTCGCCGCCGAGGCCCTGGCCATTCTCAAGTCGTTGCCGTCGCTTGAGGACACTCAAACCCAGGTAGCCGCCACGATGAATGAAATAACTGCCGCTGCAAAGCAACTCATCCCTTCCATCGTCTGGGAGACTCTGGACGAGGGAGATGGTGGAAATTGCGAGCGGCCATACGAGCAAACGGACGGTAAGCGTTACTTCCTGCCGGACGCGGTCGCCCGGGATGTCGACGTGTCGGAGCAAGCGTGGGTCAAGCTCGAGCAGGCGGCCAAGACGGCAGCCGCAAAGCTGGATGCCACCGAGATTCAGGTGATGCAGGATCAGCCGGGCAACCACGACGTCGGGTTCTACGGTCCGACCGGACTTTTCATCAAAGTCGGCTACCGGGGCAACCTCGTGGTCTCGGGTTACACCGGTTGTCGGCTGCCGCAGGACAAGAAGTGACGGTCTACCAGTCCGATTCGTCGTAGGTGATGACGCCGCGGATGTTCTTGCCGTCCACCATGTCCTGGTAGCCGTCGTTGATGTCTTCGAGCTTGTAGGTCGTGGTGATCATCTCGTCGAGCTTGAGCAGACCGGACTTGTACAGGCCCGCCAGCCGGGGTGTCTCGATGTGCGAGCTACCGCCACCGAAGATGTTGCCCTTCAACGTCTTCTGCAGCATGGTGAACAGGAACAGATTCAGCTTGACGTCGGCGTCGGCCATCGCGCCCATTCCGGTCACCACGCAGGTGCCGGTCTTGGCGGTCAGCGTCATCGCCTCTTCGATGTACTCGCCCTTCATGTCCCCGACGGCGATGATCACCTTGTCCGCCATCAGGCCCCAGGTCTCCTCCATCACCGGCACGATCGCCTCGGCCATCGACGGGTAGACGTGGGTGGCGCCGAACTTCACGGCCGCCTCGCGCTTGAAGGGAACCGGGTCGATGGCGATCACCCGCCGGGCGCCCGAGAGCACCGCGCCCTGCAGGGCGCTCATGCCGATCCCGCCGACCCCGACGATGATGACGGTCTCGCCGGGCTTCACCTCCGCGACGTTGGTGGCCGAGCCGAACCCGGTGGGCACCGCACAACCCATGATCGCCGCGGTCTGGAACGGGATGTCCTTGTCGATCTTGACGACGGAGTCCTGATGCACGGTCATGTAGGGCGCGAAAGTGCCGAGCAGGTTCATCGGGGAGACCGCGTGGGAACCGGCGTGAATCCGGTTCGTGCCGTCGGCGATGGCTTTGCCGCCCAGCAGCACCGCGCCGCGATCACACAGCGAGCGGAAGCCCTTCATGCACGGCGGGCAGGCGCCGCAGGCCGGGATGAAGGCCATCACGACATGGTCGCCCTCTTCCAGGCCCGTCACCGACTTGCCGACCTTGGTGATCACCCCGGCACCCTCGTGGCCGCCGAGCGCCGGCAGACCGATCGGGGTGGCCCCGGTGGTGACGTGGTAGTCGGAGTGGCACATCCCCGCGGCGTGCATCCGGACCTGGACTTCGCCTTCGACAGGGTCGCCCAACTCGATCTCGTCGACCCGCCACGGCGAGTTCAGCTCCCACAGCAATGCGCCCTTGGTCTTCATGACCGGCCATCATAGAACACGTTCCAGAAGTTCCTGTGATAGGTGTCCTCAGCTGGGAAAATGCCGCCTTAGCCCGTCTTGTGCGGAATGCCCGCCGACAGACCGCCGTCGATGACCAGGTCGGACCCGGTCATGTAGGAGGATTCGTCGGAGGCCAGAAACACCACCGCGGTGGACACCTCCGCCGACTTGGCGCCGCGGCCCAGCGGGATCTGCAGCGAGTCATCGGGGATGGCGATCGTCATCCTGGTGCGGATCAGCCCGGGCAACACGCTGTTGATCCGGATGCCGTGCGGGGCGAGTTCGACGGCGGCGGCCTTGGCCAGCCCGCGCACCCCCCACTTCGATGCCACGTAACCGTAGAGGCCTGCGGTGCCGCGCATCCCCTCCACCGACGAGATGTTGATGATGGAGCCGCCGCCGGCGGCCTTCATCGGGGCGACGGCCGCGTGCATGCCCAGCATGGTCCCGGTCAGGTTGACATCCAGGACCTGTTGCCAGGCGGCCAGGTCGAAGTTCTCCAGGGCGTTGTACTTGGCGATCCCGGCGTTGTTCACCAGTACATCGAGGCTGCCGAAGGCGTCGAGCGCGGTCTGCACAGCCGCCTGCCACTGCTCGGCCTGGGTGACATCGAGACGGACGAACCGTGCGGTGTCGGCCCCCAGTTCGTCGGCTAGTCGGTTGCCCTCGTCCTCGAGGACGTCACCGATCACGACCTTGGCGCCCTCGGCGGCCAGCGCCCGGGTGTGTGCTGCGCCCATTCCCCGCGCGCCGCCGCTGATCAGCGCAACTTTGCCCTCGACTCGTCCCATGGCTGGCGAGGTTACCTCGACGCGCTTGCCGCCCGTTACGCTGCCCTGATGGCCGTGACCCGCACCGAACGAACCTTCGAGGGTGTCCGCCAGGTGCCGATCGTCTACGACACGTGGACACCGCCGGACGCGCCGCGCGCGGTGGTGGTGCTTTCGCACGGATTCGGCGAACACGCCCGGCGCTATGACCATGTCGCGGACCGTTTCGGTGCGGCAGGTCTGGCGACCTATGCCCTCGACCACCGGGGGCACGGTCGCTCGGGCGGCCGTCGAGTGCTGTGCCGCGACATCGCGGAATACACCGCCGACTTCCACACGCTGTCCGGAATCGCCGCCCGGGAGCACCCCGGAGTGCCGCGTGTGGTGCTCGGGCACAGCATGGGCGGGGCGATCGTGTTCAGCTACGGCGTGGACCGGCCCGACGACTACCAGTTGATGGTGCTGTCGGGACCGGCGGTTGGCATGGCCGACGTCGTCTCACCGGGATTGGCCTGGGTTGCCAAGGCGCTCGGGGTGATTGCGCCGGGCCTGCCGGTGGAGAAACTCGACAGTGCCCTGGTGTCGCGTGACCCGGCGGTGGTGGCGGCGTACAACGCGGACCCGCTGGTCCACCACGGGCGGGTGCCGGCCGGTGTGGCCCGGGCCCTGATCAAGGTCAGCGAGACGATGCCGACGCGGGCACAGGCGCTCACGGCGCCCCTGCTGGTGGTGCATGGCGAAGACGACGGGCTGGTGCCCGCTGCCGGCAGCAGGCGTCTGGCGGAGCACGCCGGCTCCCGCGACGTGCAGCTGACCGTCTATCCGGGTCTGTACCACGAAGTATTCAATGAACCGCAGCGCGCGCAGGTGCTCGACGAGGTCGTCGGCTGGATCGACGCGCACCTGTGAGTCAGCGGCGCCGGGTGTCGCCGGCGTCGGCTAGCGTGGCGCCCATGAGCCCCGACGTCCCAGGAGCGGCGGTCATGAGCCCCGATACCCAGGAGCGGCGGTCATGAGCACCGACGACAAGATGCTGGCGCGGATCGCCGCGCTGTTGCGCCAGGCCGAGGGCACCGACAACGCCCATGAGGCGGACGCTTTCATGGCGGCGGCGCAACGGCTGGCCACCGCCACCTCCATCGATCTGGCGGTGGCGCGGGCCCACTCCGCCAACCGGACCGCTGCCACGGTGCCGGTGCAGCGCACCATCACCATCGGATCGCCCGGAACCAAGGGATTGCGCACCTACGTGCAGCTGTTCGTGGGGATCGCCGCCGCCAACGACGTGCGCTGCGACGTCGCGATGAACTCCACCTACGTCTACGCCTACGGCTTCGCCGAGGACATCGACGCCACCCACGCCCTCTACGCGAGCCTGGTCGTTCAGATGGTCCGGGCCTCCGATGCTTACATTGCGACGGGTGCGCACCGGCCCACCCCCACCATCACCGCCCGGCTCAACTTTCACCTGGCGTTCGGGGCGCGGGTCGCCCAGCGGCTGGCCGAGGCGCGCGACGAGGCCCGGCGCGACGCCGAATCCGGCCGGAACAGAACTCCCGGGACTGCGATCGCGTTGCGCAACAAAGAGATCGAACTGCAGGACTTCTACCGCGGCGCCTCCAAGGCGCGTGGTACCTGGCGGGCCACCCGGGCGTCGGCGGGGTATTCCTCGGCGGCGCGACGGGCCGGCGATCGGGCCGGACGCCAAGCGCGACTGGGCGGTGAGGCCGAACTGTCGGTGGCGCGGTCCGCGCTGGAGCGGTGAGCGGCAACGCAGCGGAGCGCGACGGTCAGCGCGCCAAGGTCTATGCCGCGGAACTGTTCGTCCGCACCTTGTTCGACCGCGCCGCCGAGACCGGTACGCGCAGCATCGACTTCTTCGGCGCCGCGCTGACGCTGCCACCGGAGGCCCGTTTCGCGACGGTGGCGGCGGTTGAGCGGTACGTCGAGGACGTCATGGCCCTGCCGGGTGTGCGTGACCGGTGGAAGGGCGCGGGGGATCTGGCCGTGCGCGCTCGCCGCGGCACCACTGCCGCACATTACGAAAAGGCCGGGGCGGCAGGCATTATCGCCGTGCCGGACCAGCGTGGCGGGGACTGGGCGCTGAGGGAACTGGTGGTGTTGCACGAGATCGCGCATCACCTGTGTGACGCCCGGCCGGCCCACGGCCCGCGGTTCGTTGCAACGTTCTGCGAGCTGGCCGAGATGGTGATGGGCCCGGAGTCGGGCTACGTGCTGCGGGTGGTGTTTGCCAAGGAGGGGGTGCGCTGACGGGCGCGCAAACCGCCGGCCGCCGAGCACCTCGGGTGCGGGTGGTGTAGATAAAGGACAGGCGTCCGGTGACGCACAACGGTCGAGGTTGTGCGTCACCGGCGCCGCCCCCTTATTCGCTGACCGGAACCAACTCCTCCCCGCAGGTGCATCGGTAGCTGACGTCGGAGCCGGGGCAGTGACACGCGGTCTCGACCCGGACGCGGCATCCGCAGCCGTCATGACCACAGGTCAACACGGCTCCATCCTCGTAATTCGCCATGTTTTCACACCTTTCTCTGCGTTCCCGGCGGCAACCGGGTTCCTTGACTGTATACCCCATGGGGGTATGCGGTAAAGGGGCGAAAGCCACCGGAATCGGCGCCTGCCGATCGGGGAGTGGGGGTGGATCTGAGCCGGTGTCAGGGCAGGGAGCGCCGGCGATCGCCGTCGATGTACGGGCCGCAGGGCAGGGCAGGACCCGCGGCCGTGGCAGGGCCGGAGGGTCCCGGAGGGTGCCGGAGACCTCCCGAGGTCCCCGTGGGGCGCCGTCAGCGCCGGCAGGTCAGCCGCAGACTGCGCCGATGGCCGCAGAGCCCACCAGCTTGCGGTACTTGGCCAGCACGCCGGTGGTGTAGCGCGGCGGCGGCGGCGTAAAACCCGCCGCGCGGGACGCGAATTCCTCGGGGTCGGCAATCACGTCCAGCGTCGCGTTGGCGACGTCCAGGCGGATCTTGTCGCCGTCCCGCAGGAACGCCACCGGGCCGCCGTCCACCGCCTCGGGAGCGATGTGGCCGACGCACAACCCGGTGGTGCCACCGGAGAAGCGACCGTCGGTCAGCAGCAGCACGTCTTTGCCGAGGCCGGCGCCCTTGATCGCGCCGGTGATCGCCAGCATCTCCCGCATCCCCGGCCCGCCCTTGGGGCCCTCGTAGCGGATCACCACCGCGTCGCCGGCGCTGATCGTGCCGTCTTCCAGGGCGTCGAGGGCGGCACGCTCGCCATCGAAAACCCGTGCGGTGCCCTCGAACACGTCGGTGTCGAAGCCCGCGGACTTGACCACTGCGCCCTCCGGTGCCAGCGACCCGCGCAGAATCGTGATACCGCCGGTCGGGTGGATCGGGTTGGTCAGCGCGTGCACCACCTTGCCGTCCACGACCGGCGGATTGAGCTCGGCGATGTTCTCCGCCATCGTCTTGCCGGTGACGGTCAGGCAGTCGCCGTGCAACAGGCCCGCTTCCAGCAATGTCTTCAGCATGACCGGCACGCCACCGATCTTGTCGATGTCGTACATGACGTGCGCCCCGAACGGCTTGACGTCCGCCAGATGTGGCACCTTTGCCCCGACTCGGGAGAAGTCGGCCAGGGTCAGATCCACCTGCGCCTCGTGGGCGATCGCCAGCAGATGCAGCACCGCATTGGTCGATCCGCCGAACGCCATCACCACCGCGATCGCGTTCTCGAACGCCTCCTTGGTCAAGATGTCGCGTGCGGTGATACCCCGGCGCAGCATCTCCACCACCGCGGCCCCGCTGGCGCGGGCATACCCGTCACGGCGCCGGTCGACCGCCGGCGGAGAGGCGCTGCCCGGCAGGGACATTCCCAGCGCCTCGGCCGCACTGGCCATGGTGTTGGCGGTGTACATGCCGCCGCAGGCGCCTTCACCGGGGCAAATCGCCCGCTCGATGATGTCGACGTCCTCTTGAGACATCAGGCCCCGCGAGCACGCGCCGACCGCCTCGAACGCGTCGATGATCGTCACCTCACGCTCGGTGCCGTCGGACAGCTTCGCGTAGCCGGGCAGGGTGGAGCCGGCGTAAAGGAAGACCGAGGCGAGGTCCAGGCGCGCCGCGGCCATCAGCATGCCGGGCAGTGACTTGTCGCAGCCGGCCAGCAGCACTGATCCGTCGAGACGCTCCGCGCACATCACGGTCTCGACGCTGTCGGCGATCACCTCGCGCGACACCAGGGAGAAGTGCATGCCCTCATGGCCCATGGAGATGCCGTCAGAGACCGAGATGGTGCCGAACTCCAGCGGGTAGCCGCCGGCCTCCAGCACGCCTTCCTTGGCGGCTTTGGCCAACCGGTCCAGCGAGAGGTTGCAGGGCGTGATCTCGTTCCACGACGAGGCCACGCCGATCTGGGGTTTGGCGAAATCGTCGTCGCCCATGCCGACGGCGCGCAGCATCCCGCGGGCGGCGGTTTTCTCCAGGCCGTCGGTGACGTCACGACTGCGCGGTTTGATGTCGACGGACGCCCCGTTGGGGGTGGTGCTCCCAGAATTCACCCGCCCAGTATGCCGCTACGGCTTGACCGGACCAAACGAATAAATACCCCGCGGGGGTATGGGTTAAAGTGGGCGCATGAGATGGGTTCTGGCCGTCGCCGCCGCCGGCGTCGTCAGCATGGTCGCCGGCGGGTGCCACCACGCGCCCGCGCCGGCGCCACAAACGTCGCCCAGTTCGGTGGGAATGAGCACCGGCAGCGCAGTCGATGTGGCGTTTCTGGAAGACATGGTGATCCACCACCAGCAGGCTCTGGAACTGGCCGCCCTGGTGCCCGGCCAGAGCACCAGCCCCGCGCTGGTGGCGTTCGCCGACCAGAGTGCGGCGCAGCGGCGCACCGAACTGCAGGGCTGCCAGGCGCAATTGCTTCAGTGGGAGGTTCCCGGCGGGCGTTCCGGCGACGAGCCGGACGCCATTCCCGGAATGGTGGATCCGGCCACCGCGGAAAGGCTGCGCGGCTTGCGGGGACCGGCGTTCGACACCTTCTGGCTGCAGACCATGATCGCCCACCACCGTGGGGCGATTGTCCTGGCGCAGAACGAAATCGAAAACGGCGAGAGTCCCGAGGCCATCAGCATCGCGCAGTCGCTCATGCCGTTTCAGCAAGCCGAGATCAATCAGATGAACCAACTGTTGGGAGCCGCATGACCGCCGAGGCGCCGGGGTACTCCCCGCACAAGGACAACTACGCCAAACGGATGCGCCGCATCGAGGGGCAGGTGCGCGGCATTGCCAAGATGATCGACGAAGACAAGTACTGCATCGACATCCTCACCCAGATCAGTGCGGTCAACAGTGCGCTGCGGGCAGTGGCGCTGAACCTGCTCGACGAGCATCTCGTGCACTGCGTCAGCGGCGCCGTCGCCTCCGGCGGCGTCGAGGGGGACGCCAAGCTCACCGAGGCGTCGGCCGCCATTGCTCGGTTGGTTCGTTCCTGACCCGCACGCCGTTACCATGTGACCCGGCAGTAACCGGGAGCGCTAGGCGCCATGTACCACTCGGCGCTGCCCTCAACACATGACTGTCGAAGCCGGAAGTACCCGATCGAGGCCGTGGACGCCGCAGACCACGGCACAGTTGGCGATCCTGGCCGCTGCCGCCTTCATCTACGCCACCGCAGAGATCCTGCCGGTGGGCGCGCTGCCGGCGATCTCGGTCGGCCTGGACGTCAGCGAGGCGCTGGTCGGGACCCTGCTGGCCTGGTATGCGGTGGTGGCGGCGGCGACAACGCTGCCCTTGGTGCGCTGGACCGCGCACTGGCCGCGCCGGCGGGTGCTGCTGCTCACCCTGGTCTGCCTGACCGCCTCCCAGGTGATTTCGGCGATGGCGCCGAACTTCGCCGTGCTGGCCGGGGGGCGGGCGCTCTGCGCGGTCACGCACGGCCTGATGTGGTCGGTGCTGGCGCCCATCGCCACCCGGCTGGTGCCGGCCAGCCATTCCGGGCGCGCGACGACGGCGATCTACGTCGGCACCAGTCTGGCTCTGGTGGTCGGTATCCCGCTGACCTCGGCGATGAGCCTGCTCTGGGGATGGCGGCTGGCAGTCGTGGTGATCACCGCGGCGGCGGCCGCCATCACGGTGGCGGCCCGGATCGCGCTGCCGGCACTGGTGCTCAGCACCGATCAACTCGCACTGGTGGGCAACCACCATCACCGCAACGGGCGACTGGTGGCGGTGAGTGTGCTGATGCTGATCGCGGTCACCGGGCACTTCATCTCCTACACGTTCATCGCGGTGATCATCGGCGATGTGGTCGGCGTTCCGGGGGCTCGCCTGGCCTGGCTGCTTGCCGCGTTCGGCGCAGCCGGCCTGATCGCGATGCCGTTGTTGGCCCGGCCGGTGGACCACCGGCCCAAGCTGGTCACCGGCACCTGCATGGCCGCGATGTCGGCAGCCTTCGTCGTCTTGGCGGCCCTGTCGATCGGCGGGCATCACACCACCGGAACGACGTTGCTGGGGTCGGCGGCCATCGTGTTGTGGGGAGCGATGGCGATGGCGGTGTCGCCGATGCTGCAGTCGGCGGCCATGCGCACCTCGCCCGACGATCCCGACGGCGCTTCGGGGTTGTATGTGACGGCGTTTCAGGTCGGGATCACGGGGGGCTCGCTGGCCGGCGGCCTGCTGTTCGAGCGGGCCGGAACCTCGGCGATGCTGACCGCGTCGGCAGCGCTGGTCGGCATCGCCGCGGTGGGCATCGCGGCCAGCAAGCGCCTGTTTGTCGTTCCCTGACGGTAACCGAGCGGTAACGTTCGCCACCCCGCCGCCGAGAGAAGCCGCTGGTCAGTGAGGTTGCATCGGCGGGCGGTGGCTAATTGCGCCGGTTGTCGGAGTTAGCTGGCAACCGCCCTGTGCGACACTGGGATCACTATGGCGACCGGAGGTGTGTCGATGTCGGGATGGAAACTCGCGCGGGTCGGTGCGTGGCTCAGCACCGCTGGATTGGCCGCGGGTCTCACACTCGGTTGCGGATCGGCGCTGGCCGACCCGCCGCAGCAGCCCGGTGACCCCGCGCCGGCCGACGCCGGTGCGCCGGACCCGGCTGGTCCGCCGCCCCCGGCCGAGTTTCCGCCGCCGCCCTTCGAGCCGTTCCAGCCGTTCCCGCCGTTCCAGCCGTTCCCGCCGGAGCTGCCCCCGCCGCTGCCGCCGGGGGACCCGGCGGCGTTCCCGCCACCCGCGGAGGCGGGGCCGCCCGGCGCGCCCGAGGGCATCCCGCCCGGCCCGGATTCGCAGACGGTGCCGGCGGTCCCGGGCGAGCCGGTGCAGCACGGTGCTGGGCCGGCGACCGCCGCGGGGCCGGTTGTCGGGCAGAACCCCGAGCCGTTCACCGGGACGTCGCCTTTCCAGCCGCCCACCTTCAACCCGGTCAACGGCTCGATGGTGGGTGTCGCCAAGCCGATCATCATCGACTTCCAGCGGCCCGTCGCCGACAAGGCGGCGGCGGAGCAGGCGATCCACATCTCGTCGACCCCGCCGGTATCGGGCAAGTTCTACTGGATGACGCCCAGCCAGGTGCGGTGGCGGCCGCTCAACTTCTGGCCGGCCCACACCGTGGTCAACATCGACGCGGGCGGCACCAAGTCGAGCTTCCGCGTCGGTGATTCCCTGGTGGCCACCGCCGATGACAAGACGCACCAGATGACGATCACCCGCGACGGCAAGGTGGAGAAGGTCTTCCCGATGTCGATGGGCATGAGTGCCGGTGGGCACGAGACCCCCAACGGCACCTACTACGTGCTCGAGAAGTTCCCGACCGTGGTGATGGACTCCTCCACCTACGGGGTTCCGGTGAACTCCAGCTGGGGATACAAGCTCACCGTGCAGGACGCCGTCCGGATCGACAACAGCGGCGGCTTCGTGCACAGCGCGCCATGGTCGGTGGCCGATCAGGGCAAGCGCAACGTCAGCCATGGCTGCATCAACCTGAGCCCGGCCAACGCGAAGTGGTTCTACGAGAACTTCGGTAGCGGCGATCCCGTCGTGGTGAAGAACTCGGTGGGCACCTACACCAAGAACGACGGCTCCCAGGACTGGCAGCTCTAGAGCGGCCCGGGGTCTGCGTGCGCAGGCCCCCGGCGGCGGTCAGTTCCAGATGCGGACGCGCGAGGCCGGTTCCAGGTAGAGCGCGTCCTGCGGGGTGACGTCGAAGGCGTGGTAGAACGCGTCCATGTTGCGGACCACCCCGTTGCAGCGGAACTCCGGCGGTGAATGCGGATCCACCGCCAGGCGCCGGATGGCCTCGGCATCGCGGGACTTGGTGCGCCACACCTGCGCCCAGCCGAAGAACACCCGCTGGGTGCCGGTCAAGCCGTCGATCACCGGGGCCTCGGCCCCGCCCAGCGACAACTGGTAGGCCAGTAGGGCAATGGAGAGCCCGCCGAGATCGCCGATGTTCTCCCCGACGGTGAACGCGCCGTTGACGTGTCGGTCACCGTCTAACTGGCGTGGCACGTAGGCGTCGTACTGGGCGATCAACGCGGTGGTGCGCGAACCGAATTCGGCGCGGTCGGCATCGGTCCACCAGTCGATCAGGTTGCCGTCGCCGTCATACTTCGCGCCCTGGTCGTCGAAACCGTGCCCGATCTCATGGCCGATCACGGCGCCGATACCACCGTAGTTGGCCGCGTCGTCGGCGTCGGCGTCGAAGAACGGCGGCTGCAGAATCGCGGCGGGGAAGACGATCTCGTTCATCCCCGGGTTGTAGTAGGCGTTGACGGTCTGCGGTGTCATGAACCATTCGTCGCGGTCCACCGGCTGGCCCAACTTGGCCAGTTCGCGGTCATAGTTGACCGCGTAGCCGCGCAGGTAGTTGCCGTACAGATCGGCGCGGTCGGTGACCAGCGCGGAGTAGTCCCGCCACCGCGCCGGGTAGCCGATCTTGGCGGTGAACTTGTCCAGCTTGGCCAGTGCCCGCTCTCGGGTCGGCGGAGTCATCCAGTCCAGGTTGGTGATGCTCACCCGGTAGGCCTCGCGCAGATTGCGGACCAGCTCGTCGATGCGCGCCTTGGCTGCCGGCGGGAAATGCCTTTCCACATAGAGCTTTCCGACGGCGTCGCCCATCAGGGACTCGACCACCGAAACGCCGCGCTTCCAGCGGTCGCGAATCTGTTCGGTGCCCGAGAGCCGGCGTCCGTAGAACTCGAAGTCTTCGGCGACCAACTCTTCGCTCAGCAGTCCGGCCCGAGCGTGAATGACCCGCCACCGAGCCCAGTCCTGCCAATCGGCCAGCTCCGCGCTGTCCCACAGGGCGGCGAACGCCGTCAGGAAGTCCGGTTGCCGGACCACCAATTCGTCGGCGGCCCCCGTGGCGGCGCCCAGTTCCTCCCGCCAGCCCGCCCAGTCGAAGCCGGGCGCCTCGGCGGGCAGCCCGGCGAAGGTGCGCAGGTTGTAGGTCAGCTCGGCGTCGCGGCGCTTGACCACGTCCCAGTGCGCCTGCGCAAGCCGTGTCTCCAGTGCCACGATGCGCGCCGCCGTCCCCGCGTAATCGTGCGCCTGTCCGCCGTAGACCAGGGCGAACATCGCCGCGATGTGCTCGGGGTAGGCGGCCAGGATCTCGGCGTACTGATCGTCGCGGTAGTAGGACTCGTCGGGCAGTCCCAGCCCCGACTGGCTCAGGTGCAGCAGGTAGCGGGTCGAGTCTTTGGAGTCGGTGTCCACATACAACCCGACGCCGCCCCCGACCCCGGTGCGCTGATAGGCCCCGAGCGCCCGTGCCAGCGCATCGCGGTCACCGGCCTCGTCGATGGCGGACAGTTCCTGGAGCAGTGGCGCTACCCCGCGCTCGCGCACGGTCTGCTCGTCGAGGAAGCTCGCGTAGAGATCGCCAATGCGGCGCTGGTCGGGATCCACCCCATCCGGGGATGCCGCAGCGGCCGCGCCGGCCTCGGTCAGCAACTCCCGGACCTGAATCTCGGCCCGGTCGAACAGGGCGCGAAAGGCGCCGTCGGTGGCCCGGTCCGGAGGCATCTGATACCCCTCGAGCCACTCGCCGTTGACATGGCCGAACAGATCGTCCTGCGGTCGGACGGCACTGTCGATGTAGGCGAGATCGAGGCCGGATCTGGTGGCTGCTGAGGTCACCGGTCCATCCTTCCACGGCGAACGATATAGCTCTCCTGTAGCGTCACCGCCATGCCTGACGAGGAACAACCTGACGCCTCCACCGAGGTGGACGGCGGAATCGAACCCGGCGCCGGCACAGCTGACAGCGACACGAGCCAGGACGCCGTAGCGGAGTCCCGCGACAAGGCTCCGGAGAAGACGCCCAAGAAGAGTGCCCACAGCAAGCCCGCCGCCGCGGCCTCGCAAAACGTCCTGTCCGGTTACGGGTGGGCGTCGGTCGGCGTCGGCCTTCTCGCGGTGGCCGCGTTGGTCTTCAGCCTGGTCACCTGGTCGGCGCACCGCGCCGACGTCAAGGAACGCGGTTACCGCAGCCAGGTGCTGCAGACCGCCGCCAGCTGGACCAGCGTGCTGATCAACTTGAACGCCGAGAACGTCGAGAAGGGCATGGCCCGGTTGCGCGACAAGACCGTCGGGGAACTCAACACCGAGTTCGACGCGGCATTGGCGCCCTACCGTGACGTGGTGCAGCGGATCCAGTCGCGCAGCAGCGGCCGTATCGAAGCGGTCGCCATCGAAGAGGAACACCACGATCTCGACGAGCCGGCCGGCGTGGGCAACGACAAGCCGTCCAACCCGGGCCGCACCGACCCCGTGATGGTGATAGCCACCTCGATCGCCGAGAACGTCGGCGGCCGGCCCCAGACCGTGCACTGGGCCCTGCACCTCGACGTCACCGACGTCGCGGGCAACCTGATGATCTCCCGATTGAGGTCGATTCGATGAGCAAGCTGGAAGTCCTCAAATCGCGCACGCTGTGGCGGGTTCTGGCCGTCGATATCGCGGCGCCCCTGGGCGCGATCGGCGGCCTGTTGCTGGTGGGGCTCTCGCTCGACTGGCCGGTCTGGTATGTCTCGCTGTGCTCGGTGCTGGTGCTGCTCATCGTCGAGGGCATGGTGGTGAACTTCCTGCTGCTGCGCCGCGACGCGGTCACAGTCGGCACCGACAATGAGCGGCCCGGTCTGCGATTCGGAGTCGTCGGCTTGGCTGCGGCGGCGCTGATCGCGGCGGCCGTGCTGGGGTATCTGCGCTGGACCGTGCCCGACCGCGACCTGGAAGCCGACGCCGGTGAGGCGGTCAAGACCGCCGTCGCCATGGCCGAGGCCGCGGCGACGGTCGCGCCGGCCAACCCGGACGCATCGATCGACAAAGCCGCCACCTACATGGTCCCGGACCGGGTCAGCGCCTTCCGGGAGAGCATCGGCCGGACCGCCACGGAGATGGCCAACCGCAACATCGCCGTCGATGCGCAGACGCTCAGCGCCGGCGTCGAGGCGCTGGGGCCGTCGGCCGCGCGGGTCGCGGTTGTGATGCGCAGTGTCCAGACGGTGGCGAACCAGCAGGTCAAGCAGTCGGTGGTGCCGGTACGGGTGACACTGACCAAGCGCGGCGGCCAGTGGTTGGTCCTGGAGATGTCACCGATCCACGCCCGGTGACCTCACCGGTGCACCGGCGTCAGACGGCGTCGGGCGCTTCGCGGGTGTTCAGCTTGACGAAACGATCGGACAGCCGGCGCATCCGGATCATCAGGGAGGCAGGCGGGCTGACCGAGCCGCCGAGGTATTCATCGAGGCTGTCGGCTGGAATCCCGACCCGCGAGGCGAACTCCTGCCGGCTCAGGCCCGAGCGTTCGATCAGCACCCGCATGTGGCGGGCGACCTCTGCACGTTCGTTGGCCTCCAGATGCGTTCGGGTGCGGGTCAGGACTTCCGACAGTGCCTTGGCTATGCCGAAGGACTCGGTGCCGGCCAGCACTTCTTCGACCTGGCGTGCGGTGCGGCCGTAGGGGTCGCGTTTGAGTGCCACCACGATGCGTTGCCAGGTGGCGATGTCGCCGTTCTGCAACGCAGCGCGGATAGCCGACGTGGGCCAGAACTCGACCTGCCGGTCGGAGTCGCCGGCCGGCTGCCGGGGCAGCGACCCACGGCGTCGGTCCGCGGCCAACGTCACCTCGCCTCCTCCAGCATCGCCACCGCAACGGCCAGGCAGCGTCCTGCTACATGCTCCCAGTCCGTACCCGCTTCCGGGGCCTCCTCGCCAGCGTGGTCGCTGCCCGTGGTGAGCTCCGGATCGGCGAGCCGACGGACAAGCTGCGTGGCCATCCATTGTCCTTCGGTCGGTTGACCAGAGTAATACCTGTCGATCCCGCAGAGTTCCCCAGCGACGGTTTTCAGGCCGAATGCGTCAGCGAGGTCGGCGAGCTCGGCGTAGTCCCGGCGGTGGTTGCGGACCAGGGCCAGGTAGCCGGCCAGGCGCAGGGTCTCGGCGCCGGTCGGGATGTGCAACCGGTCGCCGGTGGGCAGTTGGACGGCGGCAGTCTCCATCGGCAGGCGCCGGGCCAGCGGCTGTCCTTCCAGACCGATCTCGTTGGCCGCCCACGACTCGGTTTCCAGCGCGTCGAGCGCGATCGCGAGCCGGCGTCGCCAGACGGTGACCGGGTGTACCGGCCGCAGCGCGCGTGGCTGCGCCCGATCGGCCCGGGACTGCCATCCACCGGCCAGCCGGGCCAGGGCATGGCTGACCATGGTGCCGCCGGCCGGGGCCGGGTCGGTTGCCCGCGGCAGCGCTTCGATCCTGCTGGTGGCCACGTCGGCCATGCCGCAGCCACGCAGCGCCAACGGGTCGCTGACGCAGACGGCGTCCGGTGCCAGGCCTTTGAGCCGGGCCGCCGACTTGACCACCACGCGCAGGTCGGCGCTTGGGGTGATCAGCGCGGAGATGTCATCGGGGATCACCACGACATCGCCCAGATCGACTGTGGGCAGTGGTTTTTCGAAGTCGACCGACGGTAGAAGACGTGCCAGCCAGCGTGGCAGCCACCAGTTCCACTCGGCGAACATCGCCATCAGGGCGGGAACCAGCACCAGTCGCACCACGGTCGCGTCGACTGCGATCGCCACCGCGCACGCCACCCCCAGCTCGGCGACCAGCGGCATTCCGGCAAACGCGAAACCGATGAACACCGCGATCATGATCAGGGCGGCGCTGGTGATGGTGCGTGCGCTGGTGCTCACTCCGTACGCGACCGCGTCGTGGGTGTTGCCGGTCTGCAGGAAACGCTCGCGGATGCGGGTCAGCAGGAAGATCTCGTAGTCCATCGACAAGCCGAACGTCATGGCCAGTACCAGCGGCGGGATGAACGTGTCGATGGAGCCGGTCGCGGCGAACCCCAACCGTTCCAGCCAGCCCCACTGGAACACCATCACCAGGCTGCCGTAGGCGGCGGCCACCGACAGCACCGTCATCACCACGCCCTTGAGCGCAAGCAAGACCGACTGGATCGAAACCAGCAGCATCAGGAAGGCGATCAGCGCGACGAACACCAGCACCAGGGGCTCGGCCGCCTCCACCCGGTCGTCGAAATCCTTGATCAAGGCAGTGGGTCCGCCGACGTCCACCTGCACCGCCGGCGATCCGGCCGCCGCCGGCAGGTGTTCGCGCATCCAGTCGACGGTGGCGCGGGCGGCCATGTCCTCGGGGTCGACCGACAGCACCGCCGACAGCAGACCGCTGCTCTCGTCGTTGGCGAACACCGGTGGCGACACCGAGGCGATGTGCGGCGCCGCGGACATCTCCTGGCGGATCGCCGCGAACGTCTCGGCGTGAGCGGGTGCCGAAGCATGCGAGCCGGGGATGGTCACCAGCACCCGAACCGGTCCCATCGCGCCGGGTCCCAGTGCTTGGGACGCCGCGGCCACCCCGCCCCGGATCTCGTGGGAGGAGTCGAACTGGCGCAGCATGCTGTTGCCGAGCGACAGCGACAGTGCCGGTGCGGCGAGCGCGAGCAGGAACCCTGCCGCCACCAGCGCCGAGACCCAGGGGCGGCGCATCACCGACGCCGTCCACCTGGTCCAGAACCGCGACTGGGCGGCTTGTGGGCCCCGGGCCCAGTGCAGCAGGGCCGATCGTTTGGCCACCGCCCGGCCCAGCACCGCCAGTACCGCGGGGGTCAGGGTGATCGAGGCGAGCACGGCCACCGAGACAGCCAGGATCGCTCCGGTCGCCATCGACACCAGCACCGGTGTGTTGATCAGATAGATCCCGGTGAGCGAGGCCACCACGGTCAGACCCGAGAGCACCACCGCCAGCCCGGACGTCGCCATCGCCGCATCGGCTGCCTCCTGCGGTTGGCGACCGGACCGCAGTTCCTCGCGGTAACGCATCAGGATGAACAGCGAATAGTCGATCGCCAGGGCGATGCCGAACATGGACACCGTCGACGTGACGAACACCGACATCGTGGTGAACAGCGACAGCAGATAGACCAGCCCCATGGTGACGATCACCGTGCCGATCCCGAGCGCGAGCGGGATCGCGGCGGCCGCCAAGGAGCCGAAGACGGCGAGCAGCACGATCAGCACGATCGGCAGGTTCCACCGCTCGGCTGCGCCGATGTCCTGTTTGGTCTTCGCCGATGCGGCGGCGCCCAGCGCACCCTGGCCGATCACGTACAGGTTGACCGAGCCGTTCTCGATCCGGCCGGGATGTTCGCCTTCGACCCCCAGGCGCGTGCGGAGCTTCTTGGCGACGTCGACGGCGCCGGTGTTGTTGAAGTCCACCCGCAGCAACACGACGTAGGGCCGATCGGGCCGCGGCGGGGGCTGCGTCGTGTTCGGCAGCACCGTCACGCTGGGTACCTCGGCGGCCGTCCGCTGGAGCAGCGCGACGGCTTCGGTCATATCCCGGTAGGTGGCGTCGGCGCGCGGTGCGGCCACCAGGGCCAGGGGAGATGCGCCCTGCTCGGGAAAGTGCTCCTCGAGCTGATACTGCACATGCAGCGACTGTGATCCCTGTACCTCGAAGCCGCCGCCGGTGAGGTGACCGGACTGGGTTGCGGCCAGGTAGAGCGAGGGGATGACAGCCAGTAGCCAACCTGTGAAGACCACCCAGCGGAATCTGCGCAGGTTGCTGCTGAGGCGCATCATGAACTGCTGGATTTCGTCTCTCCCCGCTCTCGCCCGCACCGGTGCGTCGCGTGCTGCGAGCCTACCGCAGCAAAGTGTCGTGCCGGTCGTTTCGCCGGCCTGTCAGCTGCTCCGATGCACGCCGGGAATCACACTGTGACCAGCGGAGACTTGCGCTGGGGTGGCGAGGGGTGGTGGTTACTGTCAGGATGGGCCGAAAGACCGCCGATCGATCCGCGGTCGTTGCCGGGGGGCATCGCAGGCGCACCGGACCGCGCATCGGGCGGGCTGCGATGAGACCCGTCGGCGCGGATCACCAATCCCGCCCGTCGTGAGGAGAGTTCGTGAACAACACCAATGCCGCAGCCCAGCGCCGTCGCCTGGCGAGGCGGGGCGCCGTTGCCGCCCTGCCCGCCGTCCTGGGCGGCGCCGTCGCGGCGACGCTGGTGGCCACCCCGGCGGCGCCTTCGGCGACCGCGGCCAAAGATCCCTGCGTGGCCAGCGAGATCGCCCGCACGGTGGGCAAGGTGGTCACCGCCACCGGCGACTACCTGGACTCGCACCCGGACACCAATCAGGTGATGACCGGTGCCCTGCAGCAGCAGCCCGGGCCGCAGACCTTGGCAAACCTCAAGGCGCACTTCGACGCCAACCCGAAGGTTCAGGACGACCTGGCCAAGATCACCGCACCGGTGACCGAAGTGGCCGAGGAGTGCAGGCTGGCGATCAGCCTGCCGCAGGTGCTCGGGCTGCTGCAGGCCGCCCAGGGCGCCCTGCCGGGCGCCGGTCTGCCGGGTGGCGGCCTGCCAGGCGCCGGCCTGCCGATAAACGGCCTGCCGGTGAGCGGCCCGCCCGCGGGATCGGTGACTCAGCCGGTAGCCATTCGCTGACGGCCGGGGCGTGCACCGCGGCGGCGTGGCCCGCGTTGTCGGTGCGGAACAGGAAGAAGAACACCACCCAGCCGGCCGCTGAGACCAGCAGCCAGCTGATCATCCGGTAGATCAGCACCGCTGAGATGGCGTCCGGCAAAGCCAGTCCGCTCGACACCAGACCCGGCACCAGCACCGCCTCCACCACCAGCAGGCCACCGGGAATCAGGGGAATGGTTCCCGCCGCCCGGGCGGCGGCGTAGGCCACCGTCAAACCGGCAATCGACGCCTGTCCGCCGGTCGCGTAGGCCGCACACGCCAGGCAGGCGACGTCGGCGACCCAGTTGAACAAGGACCAGCCGAACGCCATCGACGCCGCGCGCCGGCCCAGGCTCACCGACTCCAGCTGGCCCAGCATCCTGCGCCACGTCGCCAGGCCGGTGTCAGCGGGCCGGGCGCGCACCGAGTTGGCCCAGGCCAGCACCCGGACGCCAATGCCGTCGATCAGCTCCGGCCGCGACGCCACTGTCTGCGCCAGCAGCAGCAGCGCGATGAAACCGCCCACCGTGAACAGCAGCGAGAAGGGGTTACCGCGGGCGCCCAGCAGAAATGCGCCGCCGAGGCCCAGGACGGCCAGACCCACCGCCTGCAGCACCCCGGACATCACCAACTGCCAGGACGCCACCACCGGCGATGCCCCCCAGCGTCGCTGCTGCCGGTACAGGAAGGTCGTCGACAGCACCGGCCCCCCGGGCAGGGTGGTGCTCAGTGAGTTGGCGGCATAGAACACCGCTTCGGACTGCGCCTGCGTCACGTGAACGCCGGCCGAGCCCAGCAGGGTCCGCTGAATCTGGGCGAAGCTGTGCATCGAAGCCGCCGCGGCGATGACCGCCCCGAACAGCCACCGGCCCTCAGCGCGGCACAGGCTGCACCACGCGGCAGACACCTGGTCCCATACCAGCACCAATTCGACGACCAGGATCACCGCCACCAGCGCCACCAGTGCCGGGCGCACCCACCGGTACCGACCGCCCGGACGCACCGCCACGGCCCGGCCTCCGGGCGCGTCATCGACGACGCATTCGGAAGAAAGGGGAGGCGCAGCCACGAATTCAGAGGCTAATCGCGGCACCTCGATATTCCGCTACCTGATGTAGACCCGCTGCGGCATCGTTACGCTACCGGGATGTCAGCCAGCGCAGACGAATCCGTACATCCGACCGTTCGCAAGGCGGCGGCGTGGGCCTGGCGCCTGCTGGTTCTGTTCGCCGCGGTGCTGGTAGTGCTGCTGGTCATCCGGCGCCTCGAAGTGATTTTCGTCCCGGTGGCGATCGCCATGATGGTGTCGGCCTTGCTGCTGCCCGGCGTGGACTGGCTGTCGGCGCACGGTGTGCAGCGCGGCTTCGCGGTGTTCATGCTGCTGTTGGGCGGCCTGGCAGTACTGGCCGGCCTGCTGACCTTCGTGGTCGACCAGTTCATCGACGGGGTGCCCGAGTTGGTCGAGCAGGTCACCCAGGTGATCAACTCAACCCAGCGCTGGCTGATCGAAGGGCCACTGCACCTCAGTGCCGAACAGATCGACAGTATCGGCGACACGGTGGTCAACGGCCTGCGCAACAACCAGGCCAAACTGACCAGCGGGGCGCTGTCGACGGCAGAGACCGTCACGAAGATCATCACCGGAGCCTTCGTGGTGCTGTTCACCCTGATCTTCTTCCTCTACGGCGGCCGCGACATCTGGCGGTTCACCGCGAAGGTCTTCCCGAGCCAGGTGCGCGACACCGTGTACGCGGCCGGTGTCGCGGGGTTCGAGTCGCTGATCGGCTACGTGCGGGCCACGTTCCTGGTTGCGCTGGTCGACGCCCTCGGTATCGGCATCGGTCTGGCGGTCATGGCCGTGCCACTGGCGCTCCCGTTGGCCTCGTTGGTGTTCCTGGGGGCGTTCATCCCGCTTGTCGGTGCGGTGCTCACCGGGTTGCTGGCCGTGCTGGTTGCGCTGATCGCCAAGGGATGGATCTACGCGCTGGTCACCTTGGGGCTGATCATCGCGGTCAACCAGCTCGAAGCCCACGTATTGCAGCCCCTGGTCATGGGGCGCGCGGTCTCGATTCACCCCTTGGCGGTGGTGCTGGGCATCTCCACGGGCGGGGTCCTGGCCGGCATCGTCGGCGCGCTGCTCGCCGTCCCGGCCATCGCCTTCATCGACCGGGCGGTACGGGTGCTGATCGGCACCTCCGCGCCGGCAGCACCCGAGATCGAGGACGCCGAGGCGCCGCCACCCGGCGAGCCCGGCACCGACGAGGTCAGTACCGACCCTCCCGGCGCAACAGTTCAGCAGCGCTGAGACCGCCTGAGGCGCCGCGGCGCTGGGGGCTCTGCGAATTTTCCGCGGCCTCGTCGCCGGGCTGCTCGCCGACAGCGGTGAACTTCTCGGTCTCCGGGGCCTCGGAATCGCCTTGCGTGCCCGGCACCGGGATGGCGGTGGTGGGGGCGTTCTCCGTGGCACCGAGGTCGTCGGCGGGCTGGGGCAGTGACCGGGTCCGCTCGTCGGCAGCATCCGCCGGAGGTTGCGCCGCTCGTCCGCGCCGAGGCGGCGTTGCCTCCCGGCCGGTACGCAGCTCGCCCAGCCACGACTCGATCTCACGTTCGCCTCCCTCGCCGGGAGACGTCACCCGTTCGGTGGCCGGATCGGCCGCTGCGAAGCGGGTGGTGGGCGGCTCGGCCGGGCCGGCATTGATCCGGTTGGTCCGGGCGCTGGACGGATCGCCGCTGACCGGCCGGGTCGGGAGCTGCTCGGCGACTCGTGACCGGGCCGGGGCAGCGCGGCCGGGGGCCGGGTGGGTG
>NZ_LQOT01000015.1 GCF_002101585.1 Mycolicibacter engbaekii
GGGCATGAGCGTGGCGGCCACGGTGGCCCTGGTGGATCTCGGGCGGGGGCGGCGGCGGCACGGTGCTGCTGGGAGTGGTTCGGGTGATCTCGTCCTGTACCGGCGGCACCGGGGCGGTGCTCGTCGTCGTGGCCGGCGTCGCCAGATCCTGTGTCTCGGTGCGGGCGAACAGCAGAGCCACCGACACCACGAGCGAGATCGCGGCGATGATCACGGTGACACCGACCACCCATGGCCAGCGTGGGGTCTTGGCGTCCGGATCCGGTTCGTCGGGGACGTCGTAGGTGTCGTAGTCGTAGAGCCGCGGATCCACCGGGACGTAGGGACCGCTCAGGAACTGCTCGGATTCGGGAGCCGAGTAGGCCTGGGAGTAGGCCGTGCTGTCCGGTGCCGGCGCCGTGGGCGTCGCCGCGAGGTCGTCAAGGGGCTGGATGTCCCCGCCGGCGCCCGCCTCGGGTGCGCCGTCGGAGGCCGGCTGACCGCTGCCGGAGCCCTCTTCTCCAGAGCCCGCCGCTGGGGGATTCGGCCCGCTCATTCCCGCCTATCCTCTTCACACCGCTGCGGCCACGGCGCCGTGCCGTGGCCGGTTGCGGTCTACATCAACCACCGTTGGTCATTGTGCATCGGCAACCCTACCCAAACGGGTCGACACGGCGGCCGAGTCGCAGGTGTGTGGTCAGTGCTTTTCGGGACCGATGTAGTACTCGAAGACCAGACCGGCCACGCTCGAGAGCACGAACGCCACGCCGGCGGCGATCAGCCACGGTAGCCACAGGGCGATCCCGACGGCGGCCACCGATCCGGACAGTGCCACCAGAATCGGCCACCAGCTGTGCGGGCTGAAGAAGCCCAGTTCGCCGGCGCCGTCACTGATCTCGGCCGCTTCGTAGTCCTCGGGACGGGTGTCGAGCCGCCGCGCCACGAACCGGAAGAAGGTGGCCACGATCATGGCCATCATGCCGGTCAGGAACAACGCGGTGGTGCCTGCCCACTCCACGCCACCGGTGGCGAACTTCGCGGTCAGCACCGCATAGATCACCCCGACCACCAGGAAGAAGGTGGCGACGAACTCGAACAGCCTGGATTCGATGCGCATGAGGTTGTCCCTACTTGTTGCTGGCTTGGGGGGCTAGCAGGCCACGACGGCTGTCGAACGGGAAGGTCGACGTCGCCAGGGGGTCCTGGTTGATCGCCTCCAGCGCCTCGGCGTTGGTCTTCCCGGCGATGCGCTGATCCAGATAGGCCTTGAAGTCGTTGGGCGAGACCACCCGGACTTCGAAGTTCATCATCGCGTGGTAGGTGCCGCACATCTCGGCGCAGTGGCCGACGAACGCGCCCTCCTTGGTGATCTCGGAGACCTGGAAGGTGTTCACCTGGTTGTTGCGCTCGGGCCAGGCGATGACGTCACGCTTGAACAGGAACTCCGGCACCCAGAACGAATGGATGACGTCGGCCGAGTTCAGGACGAACTCGATGCGCTTGCCGCTCGGCAGCACCAGCACCGGGACCTCGTTGGTGGTGCCCACCGTCTCGATCTTGTCGAAGTTCAGGTAGGTCCGGTCCTCGACGTTGAGACCGCGCACCGGTCCCACCAGTTCCTCGCCGTGGGCGTTGGTGCCCTCGGGCTTGGACGTCATGGCTTCCTTGCGGGCTGGGTCGGCGCCGTCGTAGGTCAGCGTGTGGTCGTGGAAATCGACCTTCTGGTAACCGAACTTCCAGTTCCACTGGAAGGCGGTGACGTCGACGACCACCTCGGGGTCCGGCTCGTGGTGCAGCATCTCCTCCTGCACCACCACGGTGAAGTAGAAGATCACCGCAACGGCCAGGAACGGCAGGACGGTCAGTCCCAGCTCCAGCGGCATGTTGTAGCCGAACTGGCGCGGCAGCTCGGTGTCGGTCGCCTTCTTGCGGTGGAAGATCATCGACCAGAAGATCATTCCCCACACGAGCCCACCGATCACCACCGAAGCGATGACCATGCCGATCCACAGCTTGTAGTTGGCTTCGGCCTGAGGGGTGATGCCCTTCGGCCAGCCGAAACCGACGATGTCGGTCCAGTCGACGCTGCATCCGCTGAGCGTTACCGCCAGCAGTCCGAGCACGCCGGCCGCAGCCAGCGGTCGACGCAGACGGCGATGCGCAACGCCCTGCCCGCGACGTGTCACCTTGGTGCCTCCTCGAGTCACAGAACGGGCCGACTGACCCGGCGGAGCAGTCGAATACTACGCAGCGTAGACCACCCGGATCACCGAGTCTCGACGTACCTGCCGGTTGGCCGCTCCGGTGTGTTGACCGGCGCCGCCGCCTCCCCCGGATCTGCGGCGCCCCCGCGCAGGCCTACACCGCCGACGGCCGATTCCGGTGCGGCATACTGAGACCCCATGTGTGGTCTGCTGGCCTTCGTCTGTGCCCCGGCCGGCACGACACCCGGCCCTGACGTTGCCGAAGTCGCCGGCGCGGTAGCGCGCGCGACCCACCTGATGCGCCACCGCGGACCCGACGAGCCGGGCGGCATCTGGGCCGGCGATCGGGTGGTGTTCGGCTTCAACCGGCTGTCGTTCATCGACATCGCCCATTCCCACCAGCCCATGCGGTGGGGCCCCCCGGAGGCACCCGAGCGCTACGAGCTGGTGTTCAACGGCGAGATCTACAACTACCTGGAGCTGCGCGAGGAGCTGGCCGCCGAGCACGGCGCGGTGTTCGCGACCGACGGCGACGGCGAGGCGATCGTCGCCGGCTACCACTACTGGGGTTCGGGCGTGCTGACCCGCCTGCGCGGCATGTTCGCCTTCGCGGTGTGGGACACCGTGGCCGGCCAGCTGTTCTGCGCCCGCGACCCGTTCGGGATCAAACCGCTGTTCATGGCCTCCGGGCCGGGCGGCACCGTGGTGGGCAGCGAGAAGAAGTGCCTGCTGGACCTGGCCGAGGTGGTCGGTTTCGACACCGCCATCGACACCCGCGCCGTCCAGCACTACACGGTGTTGCAGTACGTGCCGGAGCCCGAGACGCTGCACCGCGGCATCCGGCGGCTGGAGTCGGGCTGCTACGCCCGGATTCGGCCCGGCGACGCGCCGCAGACCACCCGCTACTTCCGGCCGCGGTTCGACGCCACGCCGATCACCCGCGACACCGAGCAGGCGCGCTACGACGAGATCACCGCGGTGCTCGAGGACTCGGTGGCCAAGCACATGCGCGCCGACGTCACGGTGGGCGCGTTCCTGTCCGGCGGCATCGACTCGACCGCGATCGCCGCGCTGGCGATGCGGCACAACCCCAAGCTGATCACCTTCACCACCGGGTTCGAGCGGGAGGGGTTCTCCGAGATCGACGTGGCCGCCGCGTCCGCCGAGGCGATCGGCGCCCGCCACGTGGTCAAGGTGGTCAGCCCGGCCGAGTTCGTGGCCGCGCTGCCCGAGATCGTGTGGTACCTCGACGACCCGGTCGCCGACCCTGCGCTGGTGCCGCTGTACTTCATCGCCGCCGAGGCCCGCAAGCACGTCAAGGTGGTGCTCTCCGGCGAGGGCGCCGACGAGTTGTTCGGCGGGTACACGATCTACCGCGAGCCCCTTTCCCTGCGCCCGTTCGACTACCTGCCCGCCCCGGTGCGCCGGTCGCTGGGCCGGGCGTCACGACCGCTGCCCGAGGGAATGCGCGGCAAGAGCCTGCTGCACCGCGGCTCGCTGACGCTCGAGGAGCGCTACTACGGCAACGCGCGCAGCTTCTCCGACGAGCAACTCCGGGCGGTACTGCCGGGTTTCTGCCCCGACTGGACCCATACCGACGTGACGGCGCCGGTGTACGCCGAATCGGTCGGCTGGGATCCGGTGGCCCGCATGCAGCACCTCGATCTGTTCACCTGGCTGCGCGGCGACATCCTGGTCAAGGCCGACAAGATGACGATGGCCAACTCCCTGGAGCTCCGCGTGCCGTTCCTGGACCCCGAGGTCTTCGCGGTGGCCTCACGGCTTCCGGTGTCGGCCAAGATCACCCGCACCACCACCAAGTACGCGCTGCGGCGTGCGCTGGAGCCGATCATCCCCGCGCATGTGCTGCACCGGCCCAAGCTGGGCTTCCCGGTGCCGTTGCGGCACTGGCTGCGGGCCGGCGAGCTGGTGGAGTGGGCGTACGCGATGGTGGACGCCACCGGCGCCGATCACCTGGTCGACGTGGCCGCGGTGCGTTCGATGCTCGACGAGCACCGCACCGGCGCCGCCGATCACAGCCGTCGGCTGTGGACCGTGCTGATCTTCATGCTCTGGCACGCCATCTTCGTCGAGCACAGCGTGGTGCCCGACATCAAAGAGCCGGAATACCCGGTGCGGCTCTAGCCAGCGGCTGGCCGGGGGCCCGTTCACTCTGCGCCCACCAGGGCACCTACTCGCACTTGTGCCTGGTGAGCGCAGAGTCAGCGGATCAGTTACTGCAGCGCGGCGTCGATCTCGGCCGCGGCGGCGTCGCCGTAGGCGTCGGCCAGCCGGCTCACCGCGGTGGCGCGGTCCCACGTCCACTCCTGGGTCCCGGTGGACTCCAGCACCAGCACCGCCACCAGCGAACCGAGCTGCGCGGAACGCTCCAGGTTCAGCCCGGCGCTGCGACCGGTCAGGAAACCGGCGCGGAAGGCGTCGCCGACCCCGGTCGGGTCGGTCTGGGACTTCTCCGGCACCACACCGACGTGAACGCGGGAGCCGTCCGGGGAGACGATGTCGACACCGTCGCCACCCAGGGTGGTAACCCGCAGGCCGACCTGCTTCATGACGTCGGCCTCGGTCCAGCCGGTCTTGGACAGCAGCAGGTCCCACTCGTAGTCATTGGTGAACAGGTAGGTGGCACCGTCGATGAGCTTGCGGATCTCCTCGCCGGTCAGCCGGGCCAACTGCTGCGACGGGTCGGCGGCGAACGCCAGGCCCAGCTTGCGGCACTCCTCGGTGTGCAGGAACATCGCCTCGGGGTCATTGGCCCCGACGATCACCAGCTCGGGCTTCCCGGCGGCCTCGACCAGCTTGGCCAGCGAGATGTTGCGGGCCTCCGACATCGCGCCCGGGTAGAACGACGCGATCTGGGCCATGTCCACGTCGGTGGTGCACACGAACCGGGCGGTGTGCGCGGTCGTCGAGGTCAGCACGTGGTCGCAGTTGACGCCGTGCGACACCAGCCACTGCCGGTAGTCGGCGAAGTCGGCGCCCGCGGCGCCCACCAGCGCGGCGTCGCCGCCGAGCACACCGATGGCGAAGGCGATGTTTCCCGCCACGCCGCCGCGATGCACCACCAGGTCGTCGACCAGGAAGCTCAGCGAGACCTTCTGCAGGTGATCGGCCAGCAGTTGTTCGGAGAACCGACCCGGAAAGCGCATCAGATGGTCGGTCGCGATCGAACCGGTCACCGCAATCGTCACTGAACTATCCCCCTCGTTTCGTCACCATGGGCCTGGATGTGGGTACCCACGGTAGCGGTCCGGTGTCACCGGCTCCCCGCCGGGCAGTCACCGGCCGCCGACGCTGAGGTGCTAGCAGCCCGTTTTGCGGCGACCCGCCGCACCCGGCCTGCGACCGCCCGTCAGGCGCTCAGTTGAACGAGTCGCCGCACGAGCAGGAGCCGCCGGCGTTGGGGTTCTCGATGGTGAAACCCTGCTTGTCGATCTGGTCGGCGTAGCCGATCTCCGCACCCTGCAGGTACGGCGCGCTCATCCGGTCGACGGCCAGCTTCACCCCGTTGAACTCGGCGATCATGTCACCGTCGAGGGTGCGGTCGTCGAAGAACAGGTTGTAGCGCAGGCCTGCACAGCCGCCCGGCTGGACCGAGATACGCAGGGTCAGATCGTCGCGGCCCTCCTGTTCCAGCAGCGACTTCACCTTGGCCGCGGCCTCATCGGTCAAAACCACGCCGTGAGACTCGGTGGCCGACTGATCCTGAACAGTCATTGCGTCTCCCTACTGCGATTGTCATGGGGCGGGCCCCACCCCGATGCCCGGAGTTCAAGCCCACTTCAGCAACGATACCCTGCGCCAACAGGTTCCCTACCCACGCGGCGAACCCGGCGGATTCTCCTCACGATCGCCGAACTGGGCTGCGGTGAGGGCACTCAGACCGATCAGCTGGTTCGCCGCGTCGGCCAAGGCCAGCGGCACCGAACCGGCGTGCTCGGCCATCGCCCGGGCCGTCGCCACGCCCGCGCGCCGCCACACCGGTTCCTCCAGGGCGACCTGCCCGGCCAGCACCAGCACCGGAGTGTCCCGCGCTCGGGCCGCGGCCGCCAGCGCCCCGACCACCTTTCCGTGCAGCGACGACTCATCGAGGCGGCCCTCGCCGGTCACCAGGACGTCGGTGTCGGCGAGCGCGGTCGCCAGACCGGTGTGCCGCGCCACGATCTGCGCCCCGGATTCGACCGCGCCGCCCAGCGCGAGCAGCGCCGCGCCGATCCCCCCGGCCGCGCCCGCACCCGGCGCCGCACTGACCGGCCACCCGGCCGCGGCGTCCAGCTGCGATGCCCAGGCGGCAAGCCGGCGCTCCAGGACGGCCACGGTGGCCGGGTCGGCGCCCTTCTGCGGCCCGAACACCCGGGCCGAACCCCGGGGACCCAGCAGCGGGTGCTCGACGTCGCAGGCGGCGATCAGCTCGATTCCGGCCAGCCGCCGGCGACCGGCGCTCAGGCCGCCCAGTTCCTCGACCATGCCGCGGCCGCCGTCGGTGCAGGCACTCCCGCCGAGCCCGACCACGATCCGCTGCGCCCCGGCGGCCAGCGCCGCGGCGACGAGCTGCCCGACTCCCCGGCTGTGGGCCGCCAGCGCCGTCTGCGGCGAGGCGGGTTCGCCCAGCCGGGCCAGGCCGCAGGCCTGGGCGCATTCCAGGTAGGCGGTGCCGGTGTCGGCGGCCCAGCCCCATTCCGCGTCGAGGTCCTCGGCCAGCGGCCCGCTGACCCGCGACCGGCGCACCGTGCCCACGGCGGTGGCCAGCACCTCGACGAAACCGGGGCCGCCGTCGGACTGCGGCGCGATCACCAGGCGGTCCTGCGGGCGGCTGCGACGCCAGCCGGTCGCGATGGCGGCGGCGGCCTGCGGCGCCGTCAGGCTGTCGCCGTAGCAGTCCGGCGCGATCAGGACCCGCAGCGACTTTCCACCGGCCGCACCGCCGGGATCCGGGTGATCACCCATCTGCGCAGGCTATAAAGCCGGACGGACGGCGGCGCAGGCCGGGCGGGCCGGACAAGTAATCTGGCGGGCGTGAAAGTGCCGGGGCGCAGAAAAGACGAGGCTCAGTCCGCTGAGTCCGCGGTCTCCGCCGTCTCTCTCGACGGCGCCGAGACGGCGGACTCCGCCCGTGGCGGCGGCACCGCCCCCAAGGGCCGGCCCACCCCCAAGCGCAGCGCCGGAAAGCGGCGCGGTCCGGTGGCGCCGGCTCCGATGACCGCCGCGGAGGCCCGGGCCCGGCGCAAGTCGCTGGCCGGCCCGAAGCTGAGCAAAGAGGAACGCCGGATCGCCAAGGCGCAGCGCCGGGAGCGGATGGCCGAACGGCGGGAGCGGATGCTGGCCGGCGACGAGTCGGCGCTGCTGGAACGCGACCGGGGCCCGGTGCGCCGCTACGCCCGCGACATCGTCGACTCCCGATACAACCTGCTCGGCCTGTTCATGCCGGTGGCGCTGGGGCTGATGTTCATCATGATGGCCCTGCCGCAGGTGCAGTACTACATCTCGCCGGCGATGATGCTGTTGATGCTCCTGATGGCGCTCGACGGGGTGCTGGTGGCCCGCAAGGTCGGCCGCCTGGTCGACGAGAAATTCCCGGACAACACCGAAAGCCGTTGGCGGCTGGGGCTCTATGCCGCAGGCCGTGCGTCGACGGTGCGCCGCATGCGGGCGCCGCGCCCGCAGGTGCGGCGCGGCGAACGCCTCAACTAAAGCGCTGCCCGGCCGCCGACAGCGATGGATTTCCCCCCGGTCAGCCCGCCCGATGCCGCGGCGGCGACCGCCGCCCGCGCCCGGCAGACCTCGCTGACCAAGCCGCCGGGTTCCCTGGGCCGCCTGGAGGCGCTGTCGGTCTGGGTGGCGGCCTGCCAGGGGCAGTGCCCGCCACGACAGTTCGAACGCGTCCGCATCGTGGTGTTCGCCGGCGATCACGGCGTGACCCGCGGACGGGTGTCGGCCTATCCCCCGGAGGTGACGGCGCAGATGGTCGCCAACATCGACCGTGGCGGGGCGGCCGTCAACGCGCTGGCCGCCGTCGGCGGGGCCGGAGTGCGCGTGGTGGATATGGCCGTCGCGGGGCCGATCCCCGGTGACCCGGCCGGGACACTCAGCGCCTACCGGGTGCGCCGCGGCAGCGGCGACATCACCAGCGAGGACGCCCTGACCCACGACGAGGTGGTTGCCGCACTCGAGGCCGGCCGGCGGATCGCCGACGAGGAAGTCGACAGCGGGGCAGACCTGCTGATACCCGGCGACATGGGCATCGGAAACACCACCGTCGCAACGACATTGGTGGCCGCGCTGACCGGCGCCGAACCCGCCGAGGCGGTGGGGCACGGGACCGGGATCGATGATGCCGGCTGGGCGCGCAAGACCGCGGCGGTGCGCGACGCGCTGTTCCGGTCGCGCCCGCAGCACGCGGACCCGGTCGGACTGCTGCGCTGCTGCGGGGGCGCGGACCTGGCGGCGCTGGCGGGCTTCTGCGCCCAGGCGGCGGTACGCCGCACCCCGGTGCTGCTCGACGGCCTGGCTTCCACGGCTGCTGCCCTGGTGGCTGATCGGCTGGCCCCCGGCGCACGGGCCTGGTGGCAGGCCGGTCACCGCTCCCCCGAGCCGGCACACGCGCTGGCGTGCGCCGCGCTGGGCACCGAACCGATCCTCGACCTGCAGATGCGGCTGGGCGAGGGCACCGGCGCCGCGGTTGCCCTCCCGGTGCTGCGCGCCGCGGTTGCGGCGTTGTCGTCGATGGCCACTTTCGCCGAGGCGGGGGTGTCCGGGCCGGCCGACGGGGCGTCCGGGTGATCCGGTCGCTGGCCGCCGCGGCGGGGTTCGGCACGGCGCTGCGGCTCCCCGCAGCCATGACCGGCCCGCCGGGCCGTGGCGCGCTGACGGCGTTGCCGGTGATCGGCGCCGCGCTGGGGGCACTGGCGGCGGGCGTGGTGTGGGCCGGCGGGCTGGCCTTCGGACCGGGCAGCCCGGTGACGGGGCTGCTGGCGGTGGCGGCGCTGCTGGCCGCCACCCGGGGCCTGCACATCGATGGGGTGGCCGACACCGCCGACGGTTTGGGTTGCTACCGGCCCGCCCCCCAGGCGCTGCAGGTGATGCGCGAAGGTGCGACCGGCCCGTTCGGGGTGGTCGCGGTGGTGCTGGTAATCGGATTGCAGGCGACGGCGTTCCCGCTGCTGGGCGCCGGGCAGATCGTGCTCGCGGTGTGTGCGGGCCGGGTGGCCGCCGTGCTGGCCTGCCGGCGTTCGGTACCCGCGGCCGAGGGCAGCGTGCTCGGCGCGACGGTGGCCGGCAGCCAGCCGTTGCCGGTGGCGGCGGCCTGGGTGGCGGCGCTGCTCGCGGCGGCGGTCCCCGCCGGTGCGCAGCCATGGCATGGGCCAGTGGCCGTGGCCCTGGCGCTGGCCTGCTCGGTCGCCCTGGTCCGACACTGCGTGCGCCGTTTCGGGGGGATCACCGGCGATGTGCTGGGCGCGGTCGTCGAGGGCGCCACCGCGGTCGCCGCGGTGACGATGGCCGCGCTCTGACGGCCCCGGCCCAGCCTGCTGCGACTTCCGAAACTGTCCGGTCTGGCGGATAATTCTCCGAATGGGTGATTCCCCGCCCCGCTATTGCGCGTATCGTGGAACGAACGTTAACATGCACCGTTAACTAAAGGGGGATATCAGATGGGGCGTCACCACAACTACAGCAAGCGAAGCCGTGAATCACGTAAGGCGATGATCGACGGCACCTTCGATGATTGGGATGACTCCACCTACTGGCACGAGATGACCGAGGATCTGTCTCCGCTGGCCGAACGCGTCGGCGGGCCCCCCCGACTTGCGCCGCTGATCACCCAGCATCTCCCGCCGCGAGGCTGGCGCTCGCGGCGGTGGGGCGCGCCAGAGGCCACCCCGCACTTCCCCGAGCTGGTGATCCGGCCGAAAGTGCAGTACTGGACTACTGCATCCGCATCCTGTGAACGACCATAGCGTCGGCGCTGATCAGACGGTCGGAATCATGAGGAGCGGATCATGGACCTTCAGCGACTTCATCGGCGCCGTACGAACCTCCCCAACCACCCCGGCCGCTCCACCAGGCTGCTGGGGCTGGGCGGCACAGCCGGCGCGTTCTTGACGTTCGCCATGTGCCCACTGGCCGGCGCACCGGCCCAGGCGGATCCGCTGATCGATTGGGTCGTCGACCTTGTCGACCCGGCCTGGGCATGGCTGGCCGGCGAAGGTACCGCCGGACTCGAAACAGCGGACTGGGGCAGCTTTTTGAGCAGCTTCAGCGGCCCGGACAGCGCGCTCGGCCCGGCTGCCGCGGGCGACCCCACCATGGCGGAGCTGTTCGAGACTTGGGTCTATGCCCCGCTGTATGCAGCCGGCCAGGATTGGCTGGTCACCCCCTCCGGCATCGCGATCAGCGACTGGATCAACGACACCTTCGGCAATGGCCAACTGCTGATCGGCAACGGCGCCGACGGGATCGACGGCGGCACCAACGAACAGGCCATGGGGGGCGCCGGCGGGCTGTGGTTCGGCGACGGCGGCGACGGCGGCACCGCAGTCGGCGGCTGGGGCGGCAACGGAGGCAACGCCGGATTCTTCGGCAACGGCGGCGACGGCGGCCACGGCGGCGGTTTCGGCTCCGGCGACTATCCCGGCGACGGCGGCGACGGCGGCAACGGGGGCATCTTCATGGGCCACGGTGGCGCCGGCGGAGACGGCGGAGACGGGGCCGCCGGCTTCAACGGTTCTTATGGCGGCGACGGCGGCGATGCGGTGAGTTGGCTGTTCGGCAACGGCGGAGCCGGCGGGAACGGCGGGGACGGCGGCAACGGCGCGGCCGGCGTCGTGGGCGGTGACGGCTGGTACGGCGGCGACGGGGGAAGCACCTTCGCGCTCTTCGGTGACGGGGGCATCGGCGGTGCGGGCGGCAACGGCGGTGACGGCGGGTCCGCGGGTACGGCAGGCAACGGTGGTGCCGGCGGCTACGGCGGTCTCGGTGGCAACGGCGGTGACACCGTCACCGGGGTGGGTGGCAGTGGCGGGGCCGGTGGCAACGGCGGCAACGGCGGCGACGGCGGCACCACCTCTGGACACGGCGGCGACGGTGGAGTCGGCTGGGGAGGCGGACGCAGCGGGACCGGCCTTGGCGGCAGGTACTCCGGCACCGGAGGCGACGGCGGCAACGGTGGCAATGGCGGCGACGCCAGCGGCGTCGGCTACTCCGCGGGTCGCGGCAACGGCGGAGGATGGGGTGGCTTCGGGGAATTCGGCGGCGCGGGCGGCGACGGGGGCGCAGGCGGCAACGGCAGCGGCGAAGCGATCGGTGCCGCCGGCGGTGACGGTGGGCCATCGGGGTTCGGCATAGCAGGCAGCGGCGCCGGCGGCAACGGCGGTCACGGCGGCGCCGACAGCGGCGGCGTGGGGGGTGTGGGCGGCATCGGGGCCGCCGCCGCCCTGGGCACCACCGGTGGTGGTGGTGGCGGCGGCGGGGGCGGCGTCGGCAGTGCCGGCGGCACCGGTGGTGCGGGCGGTGCAGGTGGTAGCGGTGGCACCGGTAGCGGTCTCGACATCTTCGGCCACATCACCGGGGTGGGCGGCACCGGCGGCACTGGCGGCGAGGGCGGCCGCGGCATCGGAATCGGCAGCACCGGCGGCGTCGGTGGGGCCGGTGGCTCCGGCGGCGACGGCACGGGAATCCGCAACCTCGGCGGCGGCTTCGGCCAGGGGGGTTACGGCGGGACCGGGGGTGCCGGCGGTACGGCCTTCAACGGCGGCACCGGTGGAAATGGCGGCGACGGCGGCACGGGCGGTGACGGCACGGGTGGAAGTACCGCCGCTATCGGCCAAGGCGCTCTCGGCGGCGGTGGCGGTACCGGCGGCGTCGGCGGCACCGCCGACGGCCTCGTCGACGCGGGAGCCGACGGCTACAACGATGTCACCGGCGGTGTGGGCGGCGACGGCGGCGCCGGCGGCAATGCGATCACCGCGGTCCAGGGCACCGCGGTGGGCGGCTGGGGTGGAACCGGCGGGGCCGGTGGAGTTGCGCACCCGGGCGCCACCGGTGCCGGAGGTGTGGGCGGCGCCGGCGGCAGCACCACCGACGGTGCCGGCGCCTCCGGCGGTAATGGTGGTCCGGGCAGCCCCGACGGGACACCCGGCACACCGGGCGTACCGGGCTAGTCCAGCCGGGCCATCCACCCGTGGGTGTCGGCGAAGGTGCCGCGCTGGATTCCGGTCAGGGTGTCGCGCAGCGCCATGGTCACCTCACCGGGCTGACCGTCGGCGATGGTGAACTCGCCCTCGGCGGACTTGACGTGGGACACGGGCGTGATGACGGCGGCCGTCCCGCAGGCGAACACCTCGGTGATCTCCCCCGATGCGGCCTTCTTCTGCCATTCACTGACGTCGAGCTTGCGCTCTTCGACGCTGAAACCGGCATCGGTCGCCAACTGCAGCAAGGAGTCCCGGGTGATGCCGGGCAGCAGCGAGCCGGACAGTTCCGGCGTCACCAGCCGCGCCGAGCCGCCGGTGCCGAACACGAAGAACAGGTTCATGCCGCCCATCTCTTCGACGTAGCGCCGCTCGGCGGCGTCCAGCCAGACCACCTGGTCGCAGCCATGTTCGGCGGCCTGGGCCTGGGCGACCAGCGACGCCGCGTAGTTGCCGCCGAACTTGGCGGCGCCGGTCCCACCCGGGCAGGCCCGCACGTACTCCGTCGACAGCCACACGCTGACCGGCTTGATCCCGCCCTTGAAGTACGCGCCGGCCGGCGAGCCCATCACCAGGCAGCGGTACTCGTTCGACGGGCGCACGCCCAGCCCGGGCTCGGTGGCGAAGACGAATGGGCGCAGGTACAGAGACTCCTCGCCGCCGGCCGCCGGCACCCAGGCCGCGTCCACGGCGATCAGCTGCCGCAGCGACTCGATGAACAGCTCGTCGGGCAGCTCCGGGATGGCCAGCCGCCGCGACGACGCCCGCATCCGGGCGGCGTTGGCCTCGGGCCGGAACGAGACGATCGATCCGTCGGTCCACCGGTAGGCCTTGAGGCCTTCGAACACTTCCTGTGCGTAGTGCAAGACGATGGCCGACGGGTCCAATTCGATGGGCCCGTAGGGAATGACCCGAGCATTGTGCCAACCCGCGTCCGCGGTGTAGTCGATCGACACCATGTGATCGGTGTGGTACTTGCCGAAACCCGGCTCAGCCAAAATGGATTCGCGCACCTCGTCGGGCGTCGGGTTGGTGGTGACCGACACGTGGAAGTCGAGGAGGCTGCTCGTCATGCAGCGATTGTATAACCGGTGCGCTAGCGGGTTTTTGCCGTGACGAACGGCGGGGTCACCACCTCGCACTCGACCGCGCGGCCCCGCACGTCGACGGCCAGCTGGGCGCCGTCCTGCACGCCCGCGTCGACGTCGATCAGCGCCAGCGCGATGCCGGTCTTGAGCGTCGGCGAGAAGGTGCCCGAGGTGGTGACCCCCACCCGCCGGTCACCGTCGAGCACCGCCAAGTCGGCACGCAACACCCCGCGACCGGTGGCGCGCAGCCCCCGCAACAGCCGCGTGGGACCGGCTGCCTTCTCGGCCAGCAGCGCGTCGCGCCCCAGGAAGGATTCCTTCTTCCAGCCGATCGCCCAGCCGCAGCGGGCCTGCAGCGGCGAAATGGTGGGCGACAGTTCGTGACCGTGCAGCGGGTAGCCCATCTCGGTGCGCAGGGTGTCGCGGGCGCCCAGGCCCGCCAGCTCGCCGCCGGCCTCCGCCACGGCGGCCACCAGCGCGTCGAACACCACCTCCGCGGAATCCCACTCCGGCAGCAGCTCGAAGCCGTGCTCGCCGGTGTAGCCGGACCGGCACACCCGGACTGCCACCCCGGCGAAGTCGGCGTCGGCGAATGCCATGTAGTCCATCTCGGTGGGCAACCCGAGCCCGGCCACCACCTCGGCCGATCGCGGGCCCTGCACCGCCAGCACCGCCCGCGAGCGGTGCTCGTCGGTGATCGTCACCCCGGCCGGCGCCACCTCCTGCAGAACCGACACCACCGCCGCGGTGTTGGCGGCGTTGGGCACCAAGAAGATCTCGTCGTCGGCGACGTAGTAGGCGATCAGGTCATCGATGACGCCGCCGGATTCGTTGCAGCACAACGTGTATTGCGCCTGCCCCGGCGCGATCCGGCCGAGGTCGTTGGTCAGCGTGGCGTTGACGAACGCGGCCGCGCCCGCACCCCGCACGGTCGCCTTGCCGAGGTGGCTGACATCGAACAGGCCCACGGTGTTGCGGGTCGCGTTGTGCTCGGCGACGGTACCGGCGTAGGACACCGGCATCAGCCAGCCGCCGAACTCGGCGAAACTGGCGCCCAGGGCGCGGTGCCGGTCTTCTAAGGGTCCGTGTTGCAGTTCGCTCACGACGAGCCAGCCTAGTGGGCACACTTATGTAAATGGTGGATTGGGATGCGCTCGAAGCTGCCGGCATCGCAGATGCCAGGACCCGCGCCGGCCTCATCGAATACCTCGACGCTCTGGGGTTCACCGCCGAAGAGATGGTGCAGGCCGAGCTCCAGGGCAGGCTGTTCGGCCTGGCCGGGGACGCCGTCGGCCGCTCGGGTCCCCCGACCTACACCCTGCAGTCCGCCGCCGAGGCCCTCGACGTGCCGGTGGCCGAGGTGGCCCAGGCCTGGCGGATGCTCGGGCTCACCGTCCCCCGCCCGGACACGCCCGCGCTGAGCCAGGCCGACGTGGACGCACTGGCCACCTGGCGCCAAATGCGGTCCAACCTCGGCGAGTCCGTCGACGGCTTCCTGCGAGTTCTGGGAGCGACGATGGCGCGGCTGGCCGAGGCCGAGTCGTCGATGATCCGGCTCAGCGAGCCCGATATGTGGCTCGGCCACACCCGCGACGAGCTGCGCACCGCCCGGGCGTGGCGCTCGGTCGCGGAGTACATCCCGCGCATCGGCGCCATGATCGACGCCGTCCACCGCCAGCACCAGGTCACTCTTCGGACCTTCCTCGAGGGCCTGGCCGGCGGGCCGACGATGGGGCTGATGTGCGGGGTGGGCTTCGCCGACCTGACCGGGTTCACCGCGCTGACCAGGGTGCTCACCTCCACCGAGCTGGCCGCGCTGCTGACCGACTTCACCGCCACCGTCGCCGACGTGGTGCACCGCGACGGGGGGCGGGTGGTCAAGTTCATCGGCGACGCGGTGATGTGGGTGAGCGCGACCGGCGAACTGCTGGCCCGAGCGGCGATGGACCTGGTCAATCACCCGGAGGCCCGCGCGGCCGGCCTGCAGGTGCGCGCCGGCCTGGGCTACGGCGAGATCGTCGCGATCAACGGCGACTACTTCGGCACCCCGGTCAATCTGGCCGCCCGCCTGGTGGACGTCGCCGCACCCGGACAGGTGCTCGTCTCCTCCTGCGTGCGCGCCGAACTGCCGAACTGGCCGGTCATAGCTCAGGATCCGTTGACGCTCAAAGGGTTCGACGAACCGGTCCCGGCATACCAGCTGCACCCGCACTTCGATCGTTAGGGTGAGTGCTTGTGAGCACCGAACACCACTCCCCTGCCCCCACCGTCACCGTCGCCGACTCACTGCCCGCCGACGCCGACCAGGCGGTGCTGATCGTGCCGGTGGTCTCGGCCGGCGACGAATCCGAGCCGGACGGGCAGTCCGGTGAGCGCGGCGCCGTCGTCGCCGCGACCGAGCCCGCGCTGCCCGCCCAGGCGGTCGCCGAGATCGAGGCCGCCCTGAGCGCCCTGGGCGCCAAGGGCGGCAGCGAGCAGGTCAACCGGCTGGTCGTGACATCGCTACCGGTGGCCAGCGTGCTGACCGTGGGCCTGGGCAAGGCCCGGGAATCCTGGCCGGCCGACGTGGTGCGCCGCGCCGCCGGAACCGCGGCTCGCTCGCTGAACGGCACGACCTCGGCGATCAGCACGCTGAGCGGGTTGCCCGGCCAGGACGAGGACGACCTGGTGGCCGCCGGCGTCGAAGGAATACTGCTGGGGGCCTACCGGTTCACCGCCTTCCGCTCCGACAAGACGGCGCCGAAGGATCCCGGTCTGCAGAGTCTCACGGTGCTGACGTCGGCGGCCGGAGCCGAAGCGAGCGCCGCCCGGGGAGCCGACATCGCCGCGGCGGTGATCACCGCCCGCGACCTGGTCAACACCCCGCCGAGCCACCTGTATCCGGCCGAGTTCGCCGAGCGCGCCCGGGCACTGGGCGAGGCCGCCGGACTGGAGGTCGAGGTGCTCGACGAGGCGGCGCTGGCCGACGCCGGATTCGGCGGCGTGATCGGGGTGGGCCAGGGTTCGGCACGCCCGCCGCGACTGGTGCGGCTGACTCACCGCGGGTCGCGCCTGGCGCCCAACCCGGGTGGCGCCAAGAAGGTGGCGCTGGTCGGCAAGGGCATCACGTTCGACACCGGCGGTATCTCGATCAAGCCGGCCGCCTCGATGCACCACATGACCTCCGACATGGGCGGGGCGGCCGCCGTGATCGCCACGGTGGTGCTGGCCGCCCGCCGCGGCCTTCCACTCGATGTGACCGCAACGGTGCCGATGGCCGAGAACATGCCGTCGTCGACCGCCCAGCGCCCGGGCGACGTGCTGACGCAGTACGGCGGCACCACCGTCGAGGTGCTCAACACCGACGCCGAGGGCCGCCTGATCCTGGCCGATGCGATCGTGCGGGCCTGTGAGGACGACCCGGACTATCTCATCGAGACCTCGACGCTGACCGGCGCGCAGACGGTGGCGCTCGGCGCGCGCATCCCCGGGGTGATGGGCTCGGAGGATTTCCGCGACCGGGTGGCGGCGATCTCGCAGGCCGTCGGCGAGAACGGCTGGCCGATGCCGCTGCCGGACGAACTCAAAGACGACCTGAAGTCGACGGTTGCCGACTTGGCCAACGTCAGCGGCCAGCGTTTCGCGGGCATGCTGGTCGCCGGGGTGTACCTGCGTGAGTTCGTGGCCGACGGTGTCGAATGGGTGCACATCGACGTCGCCGGGCCGGCGTACAACTCCGGTGGCCCGTGGGGGTACACCGGAAAGGGCGGCACCGGGGTGCCGACGCGCACCATGTTCGCGGTGCTGGAAGACATCGCCGCGAACGGGTGACGGCTGCCAAGCCCGCCAGACGGGCTTGTGGCGCAGCGCTCGCCGTGCCGTAGCGCACGGCGGCGCAAGGCGTTGCACCGCCACCTCGGTGCGTGCGGGCAAGGCCCGCAATGACAGGATGGTTTCGACAGTCCACCTGGGCACCGCCCTCGCCCCGCCACTCTGTGGTATCCAGAGGACGAAGTGCAGCGATCGATCGAGCAAGGAGTCAACAACGATGGCCTTCTCAGTCCAGATGCCCGCCCTCGGTGAGAGCGTCACGGAAGGGACGGTGACCCGCTGGCTCAAGCAGGAAGGCGACACCGTCGAGGTCGACGAGCCGCTGCTGGAAGTCTCCACCGACAAGGTCGACACCGAGATCCCGTCGCCGGCATCGGGTGTGCTGACCAAGATCATCGCCGGTGAGGACACCACGGTCGAGGTCGGCGGCGAGCTTGCGGTGATCAGCGAGGCCGGCGAGAACACCTCGGCGCCGGCCGAACCGGAGGCGCAGGCGCCGGCTCCCGCCGCCGAAGCACCGGCTCCCGCTGCCGAGGAGCCGGCACCGGCTGCCGAAGCACCGGCCGCTGCCGCACCCGCCGCATCGTCGGCACCCGCCGGAGACGGCACCCCGGTGCTGATGCCGGAGTTGGGCGAATCGGTCACCGAGGGCACCGTGACGCGCTGGCTCAAGCAGGTGGGCGACAGCGTCGAGGTCGACGAGCCGCTGGTGGAGGTCTCCACCGACAAGGTCGACACCGAGATCCCGTCGCCGGTGGCCGGCACCTTGCTGTCGATCACCGCGGGCGAGGACACCACCGTCGAGGTCGGCGGAGAGCTGGCCCGAATCGGTTCGGGCAGCCCGGCGGCCGCACCCGAGCCCACGCCCGAGCCGGCGGCCCCCGCACCTGCGGCCCCCGAACCCCAGGCCCAGCCCGAGCCCGAGCCCGCACCGGCACCTGCGCCGCAGGCCAAGCCCGAGCCGGCACCTGCACCGGCACCTGCGCCGCAGGCCAAGCCCGAACCCGCACCGGCGCCGTCCGCTGGCGCGCCGGCCCAGGACGGCGAGGCCGCGCGCTACGTGACCCCGCTGGTGCGCAAGCTCGCCGCCGACAACAACGTGGACCTGAGCCTGGTCACCGGCACCGGGGTCGGCGGGCGCATCCGCAAGCAGGATGTGCTGGCCTTCGCCGAGAAGCAGGCCCAGCAGCGCAAGGAACCGGCCGCTGCGTCGGCACCGGCGGCACCGGCCGCCTCGCGCCCGGCAGCCGCGGCACCCGCCTCGGCGCTGGCGCACCTGCGTGGCACCACCGCCAAGGCCAACCGGATTCGCCAGATCACCGCCAAGAAGACCCGGGAATCGCTGCAGGCCACGGCCCAGCTCACCCAGACCCACGAGGTCGACATGACCAAGATCGTGGCGTTGCGGGCCCGGGCCAAGGCCGACTTCGCCGAGCGCGAGGGCGTGAACCTGACCTACCTGCCGTTCATCGCCCGGGCGGTCATCGACGCCCTCAAGGCGCACCCGAACGTCAACGCCAGCTACAACGAGGACGCCGGCGAGATCACCTACTACGACGCCGAGCACCTGGGCTTCGCGGTGGACACCGAGCAGGGACTGCTGTCCCCGGTGGTCCACAACGCCGGTGACCTCTCCCTCGCCGGACTGGCGCGGGCCATCGCCGACATCGCCGCGCGGGCCCGCTCCGGCAACCTCAAGCCCGACGAGCTGTCCGGGGGCACCTTCACGATCACCAACATCGGCAGCCAGGGCGCGCTGTTCGACACCCCGATCCTGGTGCCGCCGCAGGCCGCCATGCTGGGAACCGGTGCCATCGTCAAGCGGCCCCGGGTCATCGTCGACGACGCCGGCAACGAGTCGATCGGGGTGCGCTCGGTCTGCTACCTGCCGCTGACCTATGACCACCGCCTGATCGACGGCGCCGACGCGGGTCGGTTCGTGACCACAATCAAGAACCGGCTCGAAGAAGCGGCTTTCGAGGCGGACCTGGGCCTCTGAGGACCGAAGCGAGAAGCGCTGCAAGAGGATTGAGCTGTGGGTAACCCTGTCGTCGCGATCGCCGGGTCATCCGGACTGATCGGCTCGGCACTGGTCTCGGCGTTGCGCGCCGACGGTCATCAGGTGCTGCGGATCGTGCGGCGCGCCCCCGCCGGCTCCGGTGAGCTGCAGTGGGATCCGGCCGCCGGCGACATCGATGTCGGCGCGCTCGCCGGCGTCGACGCCGTGGTCAACCTCTGCGGCGTCGGCGTGGGTGACCGGCGCTGGTCGGGTGCGTTCAAGCAGAGCCTGCGCGACAGCCGGATCGCCCCGACCGAAGTGCTGTCGGCAGCGGTTGCCGAGGCCGGCATCCCGGTGCTGGTCAACGCCAGCGGCGTCGGCTACTACGGCGACACCGGCAGCCGCACCGTAGACGAATCCGCACCGGGGGGAACGGATTTCCTGGCCCGACTCGCCCAAGACTGGGAGGCGGCGACCGCGACCGCGCAGCAGTCCGGGGTTCGCGTGGTGCTGGCTCGTACCGGCATCGTGCTCTCGCCCGCGGGCGGCGTGGTGGGGCGCCTGCAGCCGTTGTTCTCCTGGGGACTGGGCGCCCGGATCGGCAACGGCCGGCAGTACATGTCGTGGATCAGCATGGTCGACGAGGTGCGCGCACTGCTGTTCGCGATTAGCCACGAGGTGTCGGGTCCGGTGAATCTGACCGGTCCGGCCCCGGTGACCAACGCCGAGTTCACCGCCGCGCTCGGGCGGGCGGTGGGCCGCCGTACCCCGATGCTGCTGCCCGGTTTCGCGGTCCGGGCCGGGCTCGGCGAGTTCGCCGAAAGCCTGCTCACCGGGCAGCGGGCCATCCCCGCCGTGCTGGAGCAGGCGGGGTTCCGTTTCGAGCACCCCACCGTCGGCGAGGCCCTGGCCTACGCCACTTCCCGGCCGACCCCGCTCTAGCGGCAGCGCGGCGGGTAGCCTGCGAGCATGGTGTCCATCCGATCCAGCAACGAGCCGATCGAGGTGCGCCAGCTGGGCACCCTGGACTACAGCGACGCCTGGCAACTGCAACGCGACCTGGCCGAGGCCAGGGCAGCCGGGGGCCGCGACACACTGCTGCTGCTGGAGCATCCCCCCGTCTATACCGCCGGGCGCCGCACCGAACCGCAGGAACGCCCGGTGGACGGCACCCCGGTGGTCGACACCGACCGGGGCGGAAAGATCACCTGGCACGGCCCGGGCCAGCTCGTGGGTTACCCGGTGATCGGCCTGGCCGAGCCGCTGGACGTGGTGAATTACGTTCGGCGTCTTGAAGAATCACTCATCGAGGTGTGTAACAACTTGGGCCTGAACACAACTCGGGTCGAGGGAAGATCCGGGGTGTGGCTGCCGGCCGGGAACGGCCGGCCGGCCCGCAAGATCGCCGCGATCGGCGTGCGGGTGGCCCGCGCCACCACGCTGCACGGATTCGCGCTCAATTGTGACTGCGATCTCAGTGCGTTCGGTTCGATCGTGCCGTGCGGGATCACCGACGCCGGAGTGACTTCACTGTCGGCGGAGTTGGGTTGTGACATCCGCGTCGAGGATGTGCGGCAGGCGGTGGCGAGCGCGGTCGTCGACGCTCTCGACGGTGTCCTGCCGGTGCGCGACCATTCGGCTCCGCGCGTAACATCGACCACGTGAGCGCCGTCGGAGAAGGTCGTAGGTTAAGCCGTGCCGAAGCACGCAACGCCGAGACGCCGATCGAACGCAAGCCATCGTGGATCAAAACCCGTGCGCGAATGGGACCTAACTACACCGACCTGAAGGTCTTGGTGAAGAAGGACAAACTGCACACGGTCTGCGAGGAAGCCGGCTGCCCCAACATCTACGAGTGCTGGGAGGACCGCGAGGCCACCTTCCTGATCGGCGGCGAGGTCTGCACCCGGAACTGTTCGTTCTGCCTCATCAAATCCGGCAAGCCGCCCGAGCTGGACCGCGACGAGCCGCGCCGGGTCGCCGAGAGCGTGCAGTCGATGGGATTGCGGTATTCGACGGTCACCGGTGTCGCCCGCGACGATCTGCCCGACCAGGGCTCCTGGCTCTATGCCGAGACGGTGCGCGCCATCAAGGCGCTCAACCCGTCGACGGGCGTGGAGCTGTTGATCCCCGACTTCGGCGGACGGCCCGAGTTGCTCGGCGAAGTGTTCGACTCGCGTCCCGAAGTGCTGGCACACAACGTCGAGACCGTGCCACGCATCTTCAAGCTGATCCGCCCGGGGTTCTCCTACGAGCGCAGCCTGAACGTGTTGACCCAGGCCCGCGACGCCGGGCTGGTGGCCAAGAGCAACCTCATCCTCGGCATGGGCGAGACCCCCGAAGAGATCCGGGCCGCACTGTCAGACCTCTATGAGGCGGGTGCCGAGCTGGTCACCATCACCCAGTACCTGCGCCCGACTGCTCGGCATCATCCGATCGAGCGCTGGGTCAAGCCCGAGGAGTTCGTCGAGCACGCCCGCTACGCCGAGCAGCTGGGCTTTGCCGGGGTGATGTCCGGGCCGCTGGTGCGCTCGTCGTATCGCGCCGGGCGGCTCTACCAGCAGGCGCTGGAGAACCGGGCGAACCGCGGCCAGTGCACCTCGGCCGGCTGACGCCCCGGGGGGCGGCGGGCCCGGCTGCGTATCCTTGGTAGCTATGCCCAGACCGCGCAACACCGCCGAGAACAAGGCTGCCCGGGCGGAGGCCAAAGCCGCCCGCAAGAACGCCAGCAGGCAGCGCCGTGCCCAGCTGTGGCAGGCGTTCCAGCTCCAGCGCAAAGAGGACAAGCGGCTGGTGCCCTACATGGCCGGCGCCTTCGTGCTGGTCGTCGGGGTGACCACCGCGCTGGCGCTCAACGGCGGCACCTTCGCCAAGGTGACGACCATCCCGCTGGGCCTGGTGCTGGGCGCCCTGGTGGCCTTCGTGATCTTCGGTCGGCGCGCGCAGCGGTCGGTTTACCGCAAGGCCGAGGGGCAGGCCGGGGCGGCGGCGTGGGCGCTGGAGAACCTGCGCGGCAAATGGCGCGTCACCCCCGGCGTGGCCGCCACCGGCCAGCTCGATGCCGTGCATCGGGTGATCGGGCGCCCGGGCGTCATCTTCGTCGCCGAAGGCTCCCCCAGCCGGCTCAAGCCACTGCTCGCCCAGGAGAAGAAGCGCACCGCCCGGCTGGTCGGCGACGTACCGATCTACGACGTGGTGGTGGGCAACGGCGAGGGCGAGGTGCCGCTGGCCAAGCTGGAGCGGTTCCTGACCAAGTTGCCGGCCAATATCTCGACCAAGCAGATGGACTCGCTGGAGTCGCGGCTGGCCGCGCTCAGCTCGCGAAGCGGGCCCGCGGCCATGCCCAAGGGACCGCTGCCCGGCGGCGCGAAGGTGCGCGGCGTCCAGCGTGCGGTGCGCCGGCGCTAGCCGCCCCAGCGGTCAGCGGCTGCGCACCACCGCGGTCGAGGTGGCCCGGTCCTGCAGCCCGCGTCCGTCGGCGTCGGTGAACAGCGCCGGCACCACCAGGGCGATCAGCAGTCCGCGCACCGTTGCTCGGCCCAACCCGATGCCCAGGCCGGGCCCGTCCACCGGGACCACCCGTAACCCGCAGGCGTATTGCCCCGGGGTGAATCCGAAAAGTCGCACGGCGGCCACGCCGAGCACCAGCCAGATCCCGAGTACCACCGTCGCCAGATACTCCGGGGTCACCACACCGGCTGCCACGCCCAGACCGGCCAGCCCGTAGCCGACCAGCCAGTCCAGCGCCAGCGCCACCAGGCGCCGCCCCGTCGGAGCCAGCGATCCGGGGCCGCTGGCGGGCAGGCCCAGGCGCTGGCCGGGGGCGGTGTCGGGGCCGTCGGGACCGGCAGACTCCGGCCCCGACAACCACGAGGAGAACGTGCGGCTCATGGCCCCTACGATAGGCGGACCGTAATGGCGACCCGGCGTCGGCGGGGCAACCCGAGGTTGCGTAACGTCAGCGCCGGAAACCCCGGGTTGCGGGGGCTACCAGCGGAGGAGAACAGTTCAGTGACCGACAAGACGGCCGACGACATTCTCAAGCTCGTCGCCGACGAGAACGTGGAGTACGTCGACATCCGGTTCTGCGACTTGCCCGGTCAGATGCAGCATCTGACAATCCCGGCCGCCGCGCTGGATGCGAGCGTCTTCGAGGACGGGCTGGCCTTCGACGGGTCGTCGATCCGCGGATTCCAGTCCATCCACGAGTCGGACATGATGCTGCTGCCCGACTTCGAGACCGCCCGCATCGACCCCTTCCGGGCCGCCAAGACGCTGAACCTGAACTTCTTCGTCCACGACCCGTTCACCCGCGAGCCCTACTCGCGCGACCCGCGCAACGTCGCGCGCAAAGCGGAGAACTACCTCGCCAGTACCGGCATCGCCGACACCGCCTACTTCGGCGCCGAAGCCGAGTTCTACATCTTCGACTCGGTGCGCTTCGACTCCCAGATCAACGGCTCGTTCTACCACGTGGACTCGGGCGCCGGCTGGTGGAACACCGGCCGCACCACCGAAGCCGACGGCAGTCCCAACCTCGGCTACAAGGTCCGCCCCAAGGGGGGCTACTTCCCCGTCGCCCCCACGGACCGGTTCGTCGACCTGCGCGACGCCATGGCGACCAACCTCACGAACGGCGGCTTCACCGTCGAACGCGGCCACCACGAGGTCGGCACCGGCGGGCAGACCGAGATCAACTACAAGTTCAACACCC
>NZ_LQOT01000016.1 GCF_002101585.1 Mycolicibacter engbaekii
TGAGTTGCTCTAGCTGCCCGACAGGATCTGCTGCGACGCAGCTTCCTGCTGCTCGTAGTGGTTGGCGTCGCGGATCAAGCCGTCGCGCACGCTGTGCAACATGGTCACGATGTTGCGGAACGCGGTCTGCATCTGACCCATGGTGTCCATCGACGTCCGCTCCGCCAGACCACCCCAGCCGGCACCGGAGATGTTGGTCGAAGACGCCCACATCCGGCGCGCCTCGTCCTCAACGGTCTGCGCGTGCACATCGAAGCGGCCGGCCATCGCACGCATCGCGTCCGGGTCGGTCATAAAACGTGTTGCCATGATTCCTTCTCCCTACTTGCTCGAAATTCGTTGTGGTAGCCGGGCGCCGACCCGGCGGACACGTGTGTGTTCTGGCCCCTTCCGCTACCCGCCAGCCGGCGAACGGGGCATAACCTTGGGGGCCTTGGCGGCTACAGCGCCCAGTCCGCGTCCGGCCATCGCGCCCATCAGCGCGTTGCCGAACGGACCGCCGGGCAACCCGGAACCCGCCGACATGGTCTGGATGGGTGCGCTGACCGTGGTGGCCGGCAGCACCGGGGCGGCACGGACCATGCCGTCGGCCGCCATCGACCAGGCTTGCGGCACCTTGAGCGCGCCCATCGAGGCGGCCTGTCCGAGCTTGGCCGAGATGGCGCTGGTGGCCGAGCTGAAGTGGCCGGCCAGCACGCCGACCGCGCCTTGCAGCTTGTCGTTGACGAAGTCGCCGATCTGGGTCATCAGGGTGCCGGCGCCCCCGGCACCGGTCTGTCCGGCCAGCGTGCCCGCGGTCCCGGCCGCACCGCCCATCCTGGCGAACTGCATCAGCATCGGCAGGAATCGCACCAGCATCATCGCGGGGGCGGACATCGTGTTGATCGGCGACATCATCGAGGCGATGGTGGTGGCCGCGACCTTGTCGCCGAACATCGCCGAGGGCAGGCCGACGGCGTCGATCAACCCACCGACAGTGGCAAAGTCATAGCCCGAGGGCGGGGTGACCGGGACGCCGGTCCCCGGAAGCGGACCACCCTCAGCCGATCCCGGCGTGGTTGCCAATGCGGACTGCGGCGGCGGCGAGACCTGCTGCAGGGCATTGTTGTTGGCCTCGGCCGCGGCACTGTAGGTGTCCATCGCCGCGCCGTCGGTCGCCCACATGGCCTCGTACTGAGCCTCGGTGGCCGCGATCGCCGGGGTGTTCTGGCCGAAGAAGTTGGTCGAGATCAGCGCCAGCAGCATCGCCCGGTTCGCCACGATCGCCGGGGGCGGCACCGACGCGGCACGGGCCGCCTCGAACAGCCCGGCGGCCTGAGTGGCCAGGCCGGCGTTGGCGGCGGCGGTGGCCGCGGCCTGCTCCAACCAGGCCACATAGGGAGCGGTCGCGGCGGTCGCCGAAGCAGAGCCGATACCGGTCCATGTCGAGTCCAGGTTGGCGATCACCGAGTGGGTCGCCGTGGCCGTCGTGACCAACTCGGCAGCCAGTTGGCTCCATGCCTCTGCGGCTTGCAGCAACGGAGCCGAACCCGGGCCGGTATAGATCAGCCCGGAGTTGATCTCCGGAGGAAAGATACTGAAACTCATCGATGCGCCCCGCTTCAGCCGGCGGACGCTGCGTTGACGGCCTCGGTGAGGGCGTAGGCGTTGGCGTTGCTGCTCAAGGTGGCCACGATCTGCTGGTGCACTGCGGTCGCCTGCGCGCTGACCTGCTGGAACAGCGCGCCGTGCGCCGCGAACTGGGCAGCGGTGATGGCCGACACCACGTCGGCGGCCGGCGCGACCACCCCGGTGGTGGGCGCGGCAGCGGCTGTGACCCCTGCGGCCATGGAGTCGCCGATTCCGGAAAGGCTTCCGGCGGCCGCCGTCAGAAACTCTGGCTGAGCGGTAACGAACGACATTGTTCCTCCTGGGGGTCGTGCAAGGCGTCTCTGGGGGGATGTTTGATATTCGAAGTTAGCGTCAATACTTGACGTACGTCACTCTAGCGGACAGTTGTAATAACGGTCTGATAAAGCTGGGGCTGCAGTGACGAACGGCAACTCGGCGCCGGGGCAAAGCACGGGCCCTAGGAGACGGGTTGAGACGTTCACCGCGCAGACGACCTCTCTAAAGAGCTGGGCAGATAGCTGGCCGGCCGTCGCGGGAGGGGCTCCACTGCGGCCGGATGCAGACCGTAACACCGGCGCGAACACGGGGTACAGCGCCGCGACAAACATTCAGTAAAGCTTTGGGATCTGGTCAGACAACGCTGGTTTCACTTAGCCGCAGCGTGGGATTGGCCGTATTCAACCCGCCGAAGCAGCCCTGGGGGCGGCCGACGGTGTGCAAAGCTAAGGTGCCCCATCGGTCGGCCGCCACCCGGCCCCACGGACAACCCCACGGAGCGTGCGATGACCTTCAACGAGGGTATGCGGATCGATACGAGCACCACCTCCTCGGGCGGCGGCCGCGGCATCGCCGTCGGCGGCGGCGTCGCCGGACTGGTGATCCTGGTGGTGGCGCTGTTGCTGGGAGCCGATCCCGGCGAAGTCCTGAGCCAGCAGCCGGTGGATTCCGCGCAATACAGCGCGCCGGGATTCGATCTCAACAAGTGCCGCACCGGACAGGACGCGAATAAATATGTGCAATGCCGGGTCGTCGCGACCGCCAATTCGGTGGACGCGGTCTGGTCGGACCTGATGCGGGGCTACACCCGGCCACGGGTGCAGCTGTTCAGTGGACAGACGTCCACCGGCTGCGGGGCTGCCACCAGCGCGGTAGGGCCGTTCTACTGCCCGGTGGACCAGACCGCCTACTTCGACACCGACTTCTTCACCGTGCTCGTGGACCGATTCGGTTCCAGCAGTGGACCGCTCGCGCAGGAGTACGTCGTCGCCCACGAATTCGGACACCACGTGCAGAACCTGCTCGGTGTGCTCGGCCGGGCCCAGCACGGCGCGCAGGGCCCCACCGGTGCCGGTGTCCGCACGGAACTGCAGGCCGACTGCTACGCCGGCGTGTGGGCCCACTATGCGTCGGTGACCAAGCAGGAAGGCACCGGCGTGCCGTTTTTGGAGCCGCTGACCGATGCCGACATCCGCGACGCCTTGTCGGCGGCGTCGTCGGTGGGCGACGACCGCATCCAGCAGGCCGCGACCGGCCGGGTCAACCCGGAGTCCTGGACGCATGGCGCATCGGCGCAGCGTCAGCACTGGTTCACCGTCGGCTACCAGACCGGCGACCCCGACAAGTGCGACACCTTCGCCGCACGTGACCTGGGTTAGCCCCGAGGCACGGGAAGCGTTCCCGCCGTGCCCCGGTGGCACCGCGCCGGCCCGGCGGCGGCATGACTGACCGGTCTGCGGTGAACACCGAACTGCTGTTCTCCTACGGCACGCTGCAGCTTGCGCAGGTGCAGCGCAGCACGTTCGGGCGCGAGCTCGACGGCCGGCCGGACGCGATCGCCGACTACGAGCTCGACTACGTCACGATCACCGATCCCCACGTGGTGGCGGTCAGCGGCAGCGACCGCCACCCGATACTGCGCCCCGCGCCAGGCGCATACGTGGCGGGCACCGTGTTCGCGATCAGCGCCGCGGAGCTGGCCGCCGCCGACGACTACGAAGTCGACGCCTACCGGCGAATCGCGGTGCCGCTGCGCTCCGGCGAGCGGGCCTGGGTTTATGTGTTCGCCGACTGAACCGGCGCTAGCTCACCACGGCCGGGTGGCGCAGGAGACGCCGCTGCCCCCCTGCTGCGACACCACCACCTCGCCGTCGACGGCGATCTCGCAGTGAAACTCCGGGTTGATCCGCAGACCCCCACTGGCGGTGACCAGCGCCCACTGGGCGGGATCGGCCAGCGTGGTGGTGTAGACCACCGGCTGGCCGCCGGCGATCGGCACGCGCACGGTCTCGAGGTACTCCGAGGAGTTGGCGTTGTAGACCGCCATGCTCGGGGGGTCGGTCTTGATGTAGGAGATGTTGCCGGTCAGGTCACTGGTGGCGGTGATGGTGTAGGTGACCTCGTGCCCGCCGGCCACGCCGGGCTTCGGGGCTTCGGCTGAGGGCTCGGACGCATTCTCGGCCGGCGTGGCGGCCTCGCTGGGGGTCGGCGTGGCGGCCTCGCTGGGGGTCGGCGTGGCGGCCTCGCTGGGGGCCGGGCTGGGAGTCGGGCTGGGTGCCGCCGAGGATTCTGTCGAGGGCTCCGGCTCCGCCAATGCCGTCGGCTGGCCGCAGAGCAGTCCGCCCGCCGTCACCAAAAGCACTGCGCCAAGCCCGGATGTCGCCTTTTGCATCATCGTCATACCCGGAAACGGTACCGGAGTGCCGACTGCGGCGAGGGTCGGCAAACCCAAGTCACCGATGGTGCGGCCGCGTCACTCGCCGCTCACGCGGGCCCGGACCTGGGTCACCACGTCATCGAGCGCGACGTCGACCTGCTCCCCGGTGGCCAGGAGTTTGACGCCGACGGTGCCGGCCTGCAGATCACGGTCGCCGGCGACGAGAGCCACCACGGCCCCGGAACGGTCGGCCGCCCGCATCGCGCCTTTGAGACCGCGGTCCCCGTAAGCCAGATCCACCCGCAGCCCGGCCTCCCGCAGGCGGGCGGCGATCACCGCCAACTGCAGCTTGGCGGACTCGGAAAGCCCCACGCCGAACACGTCGCAGCGCGTCGAGCGCCCCACGGTTTTACCCTCGGCGGCCAGCGCGAGCAGGGTGCGGTCCACCCCCAGGCCGAAGCCGATACCGGACAGGTCCTGTCCGCCCAGCTGCCGCATCAGGCCGTCGTAGCGGCCGCCACCGCCGATCCCCGACTGCGCGCCCAATCCGTCGTGCACGAACTCAAAGGTGGTCTTGGTGTAGTAATCCAGACCGCGCACCATCCGCGGATTGATGACGTAGGGCACCCGCAGCGCGTCCAGATGCGCCAGCACGGTGTCGAAGTGCGTCCGGGCGGCCTCCGACAGGTGCTCGAGCATCAGCGGGGCGTCGGCGGTCATCTCCCGCACGTGCGGGCGCTTGTCGTCGAGCACCCGCAGCGGATTGATCTCGGCGCGGCGGCGCGTCTCCTCGTCCAGGTCCAGGCCGAACAGGAACTGCTGCAGCAGTTCCCGGTAGGCGGGCCGGCAGGTGTCGTCACCGAGCGAGGTGATCTCCAGCCGGAAGCCCTCCAGGCCCAGGGAACGGAACCCCTCGTCGGCGACGGCGATCACCTCGGCGTCCAGCGCGGGATCGTCCACGCCGATGGCTTCGACCCCGACCTGTTGCAGCTGCCGGTAACGGCCGGCCTGGGGGCGTTCGTACCGGAAGAACGGCCCGGAATAGCAGAGTTTGACCGGCAACTGACCCCGGTCCAGTCCGTGCTCGATCACCGCGCGCATCACGCCCGCGGTGCCCTCGGGCCGCAGGGTCACCGAACGGTCGCCCCGGTCGGCAAAGGTGTACATCTCTTTGGAGACCACGTCGGTGGACTCCCCCACCCCGCGCGCGAACAGGGCGGTGTCCTCGAAGATCGGTAGCTCGATATCGCCGTAGCCGGCGCGGCGAGCGACCGCCAACAGGCCGTCGCGAACCGCGACGAAACCGGCGGAGGCCGGCGGAACATAATCGGGCACCCCTTTGGGTGCGGCAAACGTGCTCACGCACTCAGCCCTTCCAGGAACGGGTTGTTACGGCGCTCGGCGCCGATGGTGGTCTGGGGTCCGTGACCGGGTAACACCACGGTCGCGTCGTCGAGACACAGCAACTTCTCGACGATCGAGGTCAGCAGATCGCGCCCGCTGCCACCGGGCAGATCAGTGCGTCCCACCGAATTCTGAAACAGCGTGTCACCGCTGAACACCACCTCGGCGGCGTCGCCTTCGACCCGGAAGGTCACCGAACCGCGGGTGTGGCCGGGCGTATGGTCCACGGTCACGGCGGTGTCGCCCAGGCCCAGCACCGCGCCGTCGCGATCCAGTTCGATCAGCTGCCGGGGCTCGGTGAACATCACCTTGCTCAACACACCGAACAACGCCTGCCCGGGCACCGTCCCGAACGAGCGCACAGGGTCGGTGAGCATGTAGCGGTCCTCGGGGTGGATGTAGGTGGGGCAACCATAGGTGTCGGAGACCTTCTGCGCCGACCAGATGTGGTCGATGTGACCGTGGGTGAGCAATACCGCCGCCGGCGTCAGCCGATTCTCGTCGAGAACGCGCCGCAGCCTGGCCATCGCGCGTTGTCCGGGGTCGACGACGACGGCGTCCGCGCCCTGCCGCGGCGCCACCACGTAGCAGTTGCACGCCAGCATCCCCGCGGGGAATCCGGTCACCAACACGCCGACCAGTTTCCCATTGCGCGCCGGTCCGGCGGTGACGCGGGCAGCCCAGACGCGCTCTGGCACACTTGAGGGCCGACTCAACCAGCGAGCCAGGAGGTTACTGCCGGTGCCCACGAACTCAGAACGACGTGCCGCCGCCAAGCGCAATCTGGACCGACAACTTGAGCAGCGCGCCGAGGCAGCCCGCAAGCAGCGTCGGCTGCTGATAATCCTCGGCGCCGTGGCGGCCGTACTGCTGATCGCCGCGGTGGTGTTCGTCGTGCTGCGCGACGACGACCCGGGCAACGTCAACGCCGGCGGCTCGTCGGGATCGGAGACGTCGCAGGCCGACTCCCCGGCCGCCGCCGCCGGGAAGCTGCCGAAATTCACCGCGTCGCCCCAGCTGGGCGCCGACTGCCAGTACCCGAAGGGCCGGCCGGCCACCAAACCCGTCGATCCGCCCCGGTCCGGCAAGGTGCCGACCGACCCGGCCGAGGTGAGCGTGTCGATGATGACCGACCAGGGGCCCATCGGCCTGATGCTCAACAACGCCCAGTCCCCGTGCACGGTCAACAGCTTCATCAGCCTTGCCGCCAAGGACTTCTTCAAAGACACCCAGTGCCACCGGCTCACCACGTCGCCGACGCTGAGCGTGCTGCAGTGCGGGGATCCCGCCGGCGACGGCACCGGCGGCCCGGGGTATGAGTTCGACAACGAATACCCCACCGACCAGTACGCCCCCGGCGATCCCGCGGCCCAGCGCGCGGTCACCTACCCCCGCGGCACCGTGGCGATGGCCAATGCCGGCCCCGGCACCAACGGCAGCCAGTTCTTCCTGGTGTACAAGGATTCGATGCTGCCGCCGCAGTACACGGTGTTCGGCCGGATCCAGGACGACGGGCTGGCCACCCTGGACAAGATCGCCGCGGCCGGGGTGCAGGGCGGCGGCGAGGACGGTCCGCCCGCAACCAAGGTGACCGTCAAGTCGGTGCAGGCCGACTGACGGCGACCGCCGCTCGCGACCAGGGCCGCACATTCGGGGAATCTGCGGCCCTGGTTGCCCACGGGGGCGGTTGTCCGGGCCTCGGGCTATGCCGCTGAGGTCACCCGGTAGACGTCGTACACACCCTCGACGTTGCGGACCACGTTGAGCAGGTGGCCGAGGTGTTTGGGGTCGCCCATCTCGAAGGTGAACCGGCTGATCGCCACCCGGTCGCGGGAGGTGGTGACCGAGGCGGACAAGATGTTGACCTTCTCGTCGGCGAGCACCTTGGTGATGTCCGAGAGCAGCCGATGCCGGTCGAGAGCCTCGACCTGGATAGCGACCAGGAACACCGAGGAAGGCGACGGCGCCCACTTGACCTCGATGATCCGCTCGTCCTGCTGACGCAGCGCGCTGGCGTTGGTGCAGTCGGTGCGGTGTACCGACACCCCGCCGCCGCGGGTGACGAAACCCATGATCTCGTCACCGGGCACCGGGGTGCAGCACTTGGCCAGCTTGGTCAGGACGCCGGTTGCACCGGGAACCGCCACGCCGACGTCATCGGAGTGCCGCTCGCGGCGCGGGAGGGTCAGCGGGGTGGAACGCTCGGCCAGATCCTCTTCGGCCTGGTCCACCCCGCCCAGTTGGGCCACCAGCCGCTGCACCACGTGTTGCGCCGAGATGTGGTTCTCGCCCACTGCGGTGTACAGCGCCGACACGTCGCTGTAGTGCAGTTCGCGGGCCACCGCCGCCATCGACTCGCCGTTGACCAGGCGCTGCAGCGGCAAGCCCGCCCGGCGCACCTCGCGCGCCATCGCGTCCTTGCCGGACTCCAGCGCCTCCTCGCGGCGCTCCTTGGCGAACCACTGGCGGATCTTGGCCTTGGCACGCGGGGACACCACGAACTGCTGCCAGTCCCGCGACGGCCCGGCGTTCTGTGCCTTCGAGGTGAAGACCTCGACCACTTCCCCGTTCTCCAGCTTGCGTTCCAAGGCCACCAATCGGCCGTTGACCCGAGCACCGATACAGCGGTGACCGACCTCGGTGTGCACGGCGTAGGCGAAGTCCACGGGCGTGGAGCCGGTGGGCAGGGTGATCACGTCGCCCTTGGGGGTGAACACGAATATCTCTTTGACCGCAAGGTCGTAACGCAGCGACTCGAGGAACTCACCCGGGTCGGCCGCCTCCCGCTGCCAGTCGAGCAGCTGACGCATCCAGGCCATGTCGTCGATCTCGGCAGCAGTGTTGAGGTGCGGAACACCGTTGCGGCCCTTGGCTTCTTTGTAGCGCCAGTGCGCCGCGATGCCGTACTCGGCGGTGCGGTGCATCTCCCGGGTGCGGATCTGGATCTCCAGCGGCTTGCCCTCCGGGCCGATGACGGTGGTGTGCAGCGACTGGTAGACGCCGTAGCGCGGTTGGGCGATGTAGTCCTTGAACCGGCCGGCCATCGGCTGCCACAGCGAGTGCACGACACCGACCGCGGCGTAGCAGTCCCGGATCTCGTCGCACAGAATCCGCAGTCCGACAAGGTCGTAGATGTCATCGAAGTCGCGGCCCCGCACGATCATCTTCTGATAGATCGACCAGTAGTGCTTGGGCCGGCCCTCGACGGTGGCAGTGATCTTCGACTTCGCCAGAGTGTTGACGATCTCAGCGCGGACCTTGGCCAGGTAGGTGTCCCGCGACGGCGCCCGATCGGCGACCAGGCGCACGATCTCCTCGTAACGCTTCGGGTGCAGGATCGCGAAGGACAGGTCTTCAAGCTCCCACTTGACGGTGGCCATACCCAGCCGATGCGCCAGCGGCGCAATGACTTCCAGTGTCTCGCGCGCCTTGCGGGCCTGCTTCTCGGGCGCCAGGAACCGGATGGTGCGCATGTTGTGCAACCGGTCGGCGACCTTGATCACCAGCACGCGGGGATCCCGCGCCATCGCGATCACCATCTTGCGGATGGTCTCGGCCTCCGCGGCAGTGCCCAGCACCACCTTGTCCAGCTTGGTCACCCCGTCGACCAGGTGGGCGACCTCGTCACCGAACTCGCCCCCCAGCGCCGCCAGGGTGTAACCGGTGTCCTCGACGGTGTCATGCAGCAATGCGGCCACCAGGGTGATGGTGTCCATGCCCAGCTCGGCCAGAATGGTCGCCACAGCCACCGGGTGGGTGATGTAGGGATCCCCCGAATGCCGTAGCTGGGTGGCGTGGCGTTGCTCGGCGACCTCATAGGCACGCTGGAGCAGCGCCAGATTGGCTTTCGGGTAGTACTGCCGGTGCACCGCCACCAGCGGCTCCAGCACCGGGCTCAGCGCCCCCCGCTGCGCCGTGATGCGCCGGGCGATCCGGGCCCGCACCCGCCGGGAGGCGCTGGTGGGGACCTTGAGCAGGTCGGTGCGCTCGGTGGGCGAATCCTGGGCAACCGCCTCCGAGACCGCAATCGGCGGGCTTGTGTCAGCGCTGGACCGGTCGCGGTCGGAGCCCTGATCCAAGCCGTGCTCTAAGCCTTGTTCAGGGCCCACTGTGCTCACCTCCGACCACGAGAATATCGGCTAAATCAGGTGCAGTCGTTCGAGCCGCAGCGGGGCCACGGCGGCCCGCCCGCCCAGCCCGGCCAGCTCCAGCACCACCGCCGCCGCGACCACCTCGGCTCCTGCCCGGGTCAGCAACCGCCGCGTTGCGGCCAGGGTACCGCCGGTGGCCAGAACGTCGTCGAGGATCACCACACGCCGGCCGGCCAGGTCGACTCCGTCGGCCGGGATCTCCAACACCGCGGTGCCGTACTCGAGCTGGTAACGCTCCGAGAGCACCGGCGGCGGCAACTTGCCGCCCTTGCGCACGGCCAGGGCACCCACCCCGAGCCGGTCGGCGACCGCCCCGGCCAGCAGGAAACCGCGTGCGTCGATCCCGGCCACCAGGTCTGCTCCGGCGGCGGCTCGAGCCAGGGCATCGGTGACCACCGCCAGGCCCGCCGCGTCGGCGAACACCGGGGTGAGGTCTTTGAAGGCGACTCCCGGCGTGGGGAAATCGGGCACCTCGCGGATCAGCGCCGCGATGATCTCGCCGGCGCCCGCCGCGGACTCCGCGTGGCTCACTGTTTGAGTTCCCAACGGTCCATGTTCCAGCCCGCGCCCCACCGGGTCGGGTTGGCCGCCACACCGTAGGTCTTCTTCGACGACAACAGGGTGCGCTGCTGGCGGTAGAGGGGCAGCGTGGGCATATCCGCCCACAGCACCGGAGCGCTCTCGCCGAGGAGCCGGACCATCTCGGTGGGGTCGGCTGTGACGGCCAGGGCCGAGATGATGCCGTCGATCTGATCGTTGTGGTAGCCGGACAGGTTGTTGCCGTTGCCGCTGAACAGCTCGTAGGCGTCCACGGCCGAGGATCCGCTGGAGCCGCTGCCGGTGGAGCCCCCGGTGCTGGCGAGCAACACGTCGATGCGCCCCTCGCGCAGCGCCTGCGGGCCGATGCTGTCGGCGGCCACTTCGGTGACGCTGACGCCGGCCGGCGCGCATGAGGCGGTGATCGCTCCGACCACCGCGGCCAGACGGGTGTTGGGACCGCGGTAGCCGATGCGCACCGCCAGCGGCCTGCCGTCCAGCGCATCACGCGCCGCGTCGGGGTCCGCGCGGGCGAACTGCTGGGCCTCGGGCACGTTCTCGGCCTGATCGAAGGCGTCGTCGATGGCGGTGTTGAGCCGGGAGTTCACCACCGGAAGACCCGCGTCGCCGGCGATGACGTCGCGCGGGGTGCACAAGGCCACCGCCCGGCGTGCCGGTGTCTCCGAGAGCGGGCCCGTGGGCGCGAAGATGAGCTGCTGGATGCCGCCGGACGGGCTGTCGGTGCTGTCGTAGTCGTCCGGGGGGATCAACGACCCGGCGGAGCCGGTCGCCACATCGACGACCTCGATGACGCGCTTGTTGACCCGCTCGGCGATATCGGCGGTCTGCGGCCAGACCGTGACCCGCTTGGTGACCGGCTTGGCGCCCCACCACAGGTCATTGGCCACCAGCACCACCGCGCCGCCGTCCAGCACCGAGTCGATTTTGTAGGGCCCCGACGACGGAAAATTCCGCAGGTCGGCGTTGTGGTCGAGCTGCCAGGTGGTGTTCCAGGCCTCGGCGATCCGGGCGATCACGTCCTCGGCGGGGCCGAGCCTGCCCAGCACGGCATCGGTGGTGTTCACCCCGAGCTTGGCGCTGATGATGTGCGACGGCATCATCGAGGTCGCGGTGAACAGTTCCTCGTAGTCGACGATGTTGCGATCCGGGAAGAACGACACCCGTGCCTTCTTGGTGCCCGGCTGGCATTCGATGTTCTCGATGTCGAGGTAACCGGCGCGGCTGGCGGCGTCGAATCCGGCGAACCGGCCGGACTGGGCCGCCCACGCGAGCACCAGGTCGTCGCAGGTGATGGGCTCGCCATCGGAGTACACCGCCGCGTCGGAGATCTGGTAGTCCAGCACCAGCGGGGCGCGACCCACCACCGAGATGCTGCCGAAGTCATGGTCGGTGACGATCTGACCGTCCGGGCCGTGATAGCCGAAGCCGATCAACGTGCGGGAGAAGGCCTGCGGTCCCGCCGACGCGGCGCCGGCCACGGTGGTGCTGTTGTAGGTGCTCAGTCCGCCGTCGACGGCGTAGTCGATCTGGTCGACGGTGGCACTGGTGCACGCCGGCACCGACGCGACGCCGAGGCCGGTGGCGATCGCCACCACCCACGCCGCAGCGCGCCGACAGCGGACCGCCATCGCCGGTTACCGGCCGGCGCCCGGCTTGCCGGTCGGACGCTGGCCGCGCCGGCTGGTAGGCCGGGCGGGCTTTGCCCCGGGAGTCGGGGCACCCGGAGCCGCGGACACCGCGACCTGCTCACCATCGTCGCCGGCGGGCTCGGCGCCGTTGTCGGTGTCGGAATCCTCGGCACCGTCGGCAGCCGCGGGCGCCGCTTTGGACCCGGCCGCGGCGTTGCGCCGCCGCATCACCCGGCGGTTGTGGTTCTGCACCAGCTCGGTGCGCTCCCGCAGGGTCACCAGCAGCGGCGTGGCCAAATAGATCGACGAATAGGTGCCCACGACCACACCGACGAGCTGCACCAGGGCGAGGTCTTGCAGGGTTCCCACGCCCAGCAGCCATACCGCGACCACCATCAGCGACATGATCGGCAGTGCCGAGATCAGGCTGGTGTTGATCGACCGCATGAAGGTCTGGTTGACGGCCAGGTTGGCTTCCTCGGCGTAGGTGCGCCGGGTTTTGTGCTCGAACCCGCTGGTGTTCTCCTCGACTTTGTCGAACACGATGACGGTGTCGTAGATGGAGAACCCGAGGATGGTCAACAAGCCGATGACGGTGGCCGGCGTGACCTCGAACCCGACCAGGGAGTACACGCCGGCGGTCACCAGGATGTCGAAGACCATCGACACCATCGCCGACAGCGTCATGAACCACTCGTAGCGCACGGTGATGTACAGCGACGCCAGCAGCAGGAACACCACCAGCGCGATCACCGCCTTCTGGGTGATCTGCCCGCCCCAGGTCTCCGAGACCGCCGAGTCACTGATGGCCTGCTTGCTGGGCTGCCCGTCGGGGCCGTTCGGCTGGAAGGCCTCGAACAGGTCGTCGCGCAGCTTCTCGGTCTGCGCGTTGGTGAGCGTCTCAGCGCGGATCTGCACCGTCGCGGAGTTGCCGTTGCCCACCACGACCACCGATTCGGGGCTGGTGCCGACGCTCTTGCGGAACACCTCTTCGACCTGCGTGACCGAGGTGTCGCCGCGGGGGAACGAGACCTTCGTGCCGCCGGCGAAGTCGATACCGAAGGTGAAGCCGCGGACCAGGATGCTGACGATGGCGATGGCCACCATGGCACCGCTGATCGCGTACCACATCCGCCGCTTTCCGATGACCTCGAACGCGCCGGTACCGGTGTAGAGCCGGGACAGGAAGCTGTGCTTGGGCGCCTTGGGCGCTACCGCGGTGCGCTTCTTGGCGGGTTGGGCCGCGGCCGCGTCCTTCTTTGCGGGCTTCGCGGCGCTCTTGGTGCTCGGTTTGGCCATCTGGCTATCCCTGTCCCGTCGACTGGGCGGTTACCCGCGTGCGCGCTTTGGCTCCGGACTTGCCGCTCGTTCCGCCTCCCGATTTCGCCACTGCCCGCCGCTCACGTGCCACCTGCTGGACCGCGCCGAGGCCGTTGTAGGACGGCTTGGCCAGCGTCGGCGACTTGGACGCCAGGTAGACCAGTGGCCAGGTCACCAGGAACACCACCACCAGGTCGAGGATCGTGGTCAGCCCCAGCGTGAAGGCGAAGCCCTTCACCTGGCCGACCGCCAGGAAATAGAGCACCGCCGCAGCCAGGAAGGTGACCGCGTTGCCGGACACGATGGTCTTGCGGGCTCGCGTCCACCCGCGTGGTACGGCCGACCGGAACGAGCGACCCTCACGGATCTCGTCCTTGATGCGTTCGAAGAACACCACGAACGAGTCCGCGGTAGTACCGATACCGATGATCAGACCGGCGATACCGGCCAGGTCGAGCGTGTAGTTGATATAGCGGCCTAGTAGCACCAGGATCGCGTACACCATGGCTCCGGCCACGACCAGCGACAGCGCGGTCAGCACGCCGAGCACTCGGTAGTAGAGCAATGAGTAGACCAGCACGAGTACCAGGCCGATCGCGCCGGCGATCAGACCCGCCCGCAGCGAGGTCATGCCCAGTGTGGCCGAGACGGTTTCGGCTTCCGAGGACTCGAACGACAGCGGCAGCGATCCGTACTTCAACACGTTGGCCAGCTGACGCGCGCCGTCCGGTGTGAAGCCCGGCGAGCCGCCGGTGATCTGGGTCCGGCCGCCGGGGATGGCTTCCTGGATCTGCGGTGCGCTGACCACCTGGGAGTCCAGCGTGAACGCGGTCTGCGTGCCGATGTGGGTGGCGGTGTAGTCGGCCCACACGTCGGCAGCGCCGCTCTTGAACTGCAGCTGCACGATGTTGGAACCGCTGCGCTGGTCCATACCCGAACTGGCGTCGGCGATCTGGTCGCCGCTGATGATCGACGGCGCGAGCAGGTAGGCGGTCTGGTGGTCCTGCGAGCAGGTGACCAGCGGCAGGGTCGGGTCGTCGTTGCCCGCGAGGATGTCCTCTTTGTCGCAGCGTCCCGCCTGGATCTGCAGGGCCAGCGCCTGCACTACCTTGTTGTCGCTTTGCCGCAGCCGCTTCTCGGCGGCGATCCGAGCCGCCAGACCCTGCGCCTCGTCGCCCTGACCGGGCAGTCCGGGCAGCCCCGGCAGGCCGGGAAGACCCGGGAAGGCAGGACTGGGTGCGCCGGGGGCCGGAGCGTTGGGCAGCGATCCCGGTGCGCCCGGCTCCGGGGCGGTCACCGAGGTGCCGGGAGTGGGTTCGTCGGAGTCGGTACCACCGGGGGTGGGCGTCGGCTCCTGCGGGAAGGGTCGCGGCTGGGCGGCCGGGGCGGAAGGCTGCTGCGGAACGCTACCGCCGCCGCCACCGAAGAGGCCCTGTCCGCCGGCACCGCCGAACAGGCCCTGTCCGCCGGCACCGCCGAAGAGGCCTTGCCCGCCCGCGCCAGGGCCGCCGGGCAGGGTCTGGCCACCCGTGGCCGGCGAGCCGGGCTGGCCGGAAGGCAGCCCGGGCAGGCCGGGAAGCTGCCCGGCGCCGCCGCCGGCACCGGGAGGCAGGCCGGGAATTCCGGGGACACCGCCACCGGCACCGGGAGGCAGGCCGGGAATTCCGGGCACGCCGCCGCCGAGACCGGGCATCCGGCCTGCGGCCTGGGCCGCCTCCTGTACCGAAACTCCGTTGATCACCGGACGGATATAGAGCCGGGCCGTCTGACCCAGGGTGCGGGCCTCATTGCCGTCGCTGCCCGGCACCGTGATGACCAGGTTGTTGCCGTCGATGATGACCTCGGAACCCGAGACCCCCAGCCCGTTGACCCGGGCACTGATGATCTGTTGCGCCTGGTTGAGCGCTTCCCGGGTCGGCGCGGAGCCGTCCGGGGTACGTGCGGTCAGCGTCACCCGGGTGCCGCCCTGCAGGTCGATACCCAGCTTGGGCTCGGCGAGCTTGTTTCCGGTCAGGAAAACCAGCAGGTAGACGCCGATGAGCATTGCCAGGAACACCGCCAGGTTGCGGGCAGGGTGCACCGGAGCCGAAGGCGATGCCACGTTGTTTCAGTCTCCTTCGCTCTTTGCGCACTGCGCGCTGGTGATCCTCGGGGCCGGCCCATGCCCGGGCGGCCCGCAGCGATCAGTACCACTGCACCCGCAAAAGGGTACGTGCCCGGCTGGCCGACGCAATCGTTGGGCGGGCGTTCCGCGCGTCGGGTGCGTGTCCGGCAGTCCGGACGGGGCCGACCCGCTGGGAAGGCCTGGGCCCCGGTCGGCGGCCGGTGCCGCGTCAGGCGCCTTCGACGGCCTGCTCGACCGGCGCGTCTGCCGGGAGCTCCTCCGGCTCGATCTTGTCCCGCACGGCCAGCTTCATCCAGGTGGTCACCACACCCGGCGCGATCTCCAGGTCGACATAGTCCTCGGTGATGCCGGTGATGGTGGCCTGCAGACCGGAGGTGGTGTGCACCCGGTCGCCGACCCGCAGCGACTCGTGCAGGTCGATGGTGGCCTGCATAGCGCGCTTCTGCCGCCGCGAGGCAAAGAACATGAACGCGCCCATGACAAGGAGCAGCGGCAGGAAGGCAACCATGTTTTCCATGACGACAACCGATCTTTCGACTTGTTCGAATGAGTCTTCGGCGCCGGCCACCCGAGGTGTGGCGGGCCCTTGCGATGCCACCAGTGTGCCACTGTGTCCGGCGACCGCGCGTCGGCACCGTCGCCCACCGCTTAGGCTGTCGGTGAACGGGGGCAGTCGAGGGAAGGTTGGCCGATGAGGAACTTCGCGTGTGGCCTGGCGACCGCCGTCGCCCTGGCAGCGGCTCCCCTGGCGCTGGGCGCGCTTGCCATGCCCGCCGTGGGCTCTGCGGAGCCGCTGAACTGCCCGGCCGGCCAGTACTGGGAGCCGAGCACCAACACCTGCATGCCCCTGGGCCAGGGGCCGACACCGCTGGGCTGCCCGGGCGGCCAGTACTGGGAGCCGAGCACCAACACCTGCATGCCGGTGGGGCAGGGGCCGACACCGCTGGACTGCCCGCCCGGCCAATGGTGGAACCCCTTCGGCAACGCCTGCCGGCCACTCGGCCAGCTCTGAGTCGCGGTCAGGATCGCCGAGCGGGCCCTCCACCATGACCGTGCTGCCGCTGCAGAGCCGCCACCTGGCCACCGAGATCCCCGGTCCCGGCTCGGTGCAGCTGGCGCGTCGCCGCGCGGCGGCCGTGGCCCGCGGGGTGAGCAGCACCCTGCCGGTCTACGTGGCCCGGGCCGGTGGCGGGGTCGTGGAGGATGTCGACGGCAACCGCCTGATCGATCTGGGCTCGGGTATCGCGGTGACCACAGTGGGCAACGCCGCCCCCCGCGTGGTGGACGCGGTGCGGCATCAGGTCGCCGAGTTCACCCACACCTGCTTCATGGTGGCGCCCTATGAGGGCTATGTGGCCGTCGCCGAGGCCCTGAACCGGTTGACCCCCGGTCAGTTCGAGAAGCGGTCGGTGCTGCTCAACTCCGGTGCCGAAGCTGTGGAGAACGCGGTCAAGATCGCCCGGTCCTACACCCGCCGACCGGCGGTGGCGGCGTTCGAGCACGGTTATCACGGCCGCACCAACCTGACGATGGCGCTCACCGCCAAGGCGATGCCGTACAAGAGCGGGTTCGGCCCGTTCGCGCCCGACGTCTATCGCGCACCGGGGTCCTATCCCTACCGGGACAGCCTGATCGACACAGAGCTGGGCAGCAACGGCCGACGGGCCGCCGAACGCACCATCGGCGTCTTGGAGAACCAGATCGGCGCCGACAATCTGGCCGCGGTCGTGATCGAACCCATCCAGGGCGAGGGCGGGTTCATCGTCCCCGCACCCGGTTTTCTGCCCGCGCTGCTGGCGTGGTGCCGCGACAACGGTGTGGTGTTCATCGCCGACGAGGTGCAGACCGGCTTCGCCCGCACCGGGGCGATGTTCGCCTGTGAGCACGCGGGGATGGCACCCGATCTGATCTGCACCGCCAAGGGCATCGGCGGGGGGATGCCGTTGGGCGCGGTCACCGGGCGAGCCGACATCATGGATGCTCCGCACGTCAGCGGGCTGGGCGGCACATTCGGCGGCAATCCGGTGGCCTGCGCGGCAGCGCTGGGGGCGCTGGCCGCCGTCGAGGACGACGACCTGGTCGGACGCGCCGGGCAGCTGGAACGGCTGATGGTGCAGCGGCTGAAGCGCTTGCAGGCCGACGACGATCGGATCGGCGACGTCCGTGGGCGCGGCGCCATGATCGCGATCGAGCTGGTGCGGCCCGACACGAGCGAACCGGATGCCGAGCTGACCAAGGCACTGGCCGCGGCGTGCCATCGGGCCGGGGTGATCGTGCTGACGTGCGGCACGTTCGGCAACGTGGTGCGGCTGCTGCCGCCGCTGACCATCAGCGACGAACTGCTCTCCGAGGGCCTGGAGGTCCTGGCCGGCGAGCTCGGCCGGCTCTGACCGGCCGCCCTACTCGAACAACCCCTGCTGCCCCAGCCCGCCGGCACCGGCCGGCGGCACCATGCCCAGATGTGTCCAGGCCGCCGGGGTCGCGATGCGGCCCCGGGGGGTGCGCGCCACCATCCCGGCGCGTACCAGGAAGGGCTCACAGACCTCTTCGACGGTGGTGGCTTCCTCCCCCACCGCAACGGCCAGTGTGGAGACCCCGACGGGGCCACCGCCGAAGCTTTTGGTCAGCGCCGACAGCACGGCGCGGTCCAGCCGGTCCAGGCCCAGCTCGTCGACGTCGTAGACCGCCAGGGCAGCTTTGGCCACGTCGCGGGTGATCACGCCGTCGGCCCGCACCTCGGCATAGTCGCGCACCCGTCGCAGTAATCGGTTGGCGATGCGCGGCGTCCCCCGCGACCGGCGCGCCACCTCCGCGGCCGCCTCAGGGCCCAGCTCGATCCCGAGGATCTTCGCCGAGCGCGCCAGCACCCGCTGCAGCTCGGCCGGTTCGTAGAAATCCATGTGCGCGGTGAAGCCGAACCGGTCGCGCAACGGGCCGGTCAGCGCACCGGAGCGGGTGGTGGCACCGACCAGGGTGAACGGCGCCACTTCCAGGGGAATCGAGGTGGCGCCAGGGCCTTTGCCGACCACGACGTCGACGCGGAAATCCTCCATCGCCAGGTAGAGCATCTCCTCGGCGGGCCGCGCGATGCGGTGGATCTCATCAATGAACAGCACGTCGTGCTCGACCAGGTTCGACAGCATCGCGGCCAGGTCTCCCGCACGTTCCAGGGCCGGCCCGGAGGTCAGCCGCAACGAACTTCCCAGCTCGCTGGCGATGATCATGGCCAGCGACGTCTTGCCCAGGCCGGGCGGTCCGGACAGCAGGATGTGGTCCGGGGTGCCGCCACGGTTTTTGGCGCCCTCGATCACCAGCTGCAACTGCTCGCGGACGCGGGGCTGGCCGATGAACTCGGCCAGGCTGCGTGGGCGCAGACCGGCGTCGATGTCGCCCTCGCCGACGGTCAGCGCCGGGGACACCTCGCGTTCTTCATCGCCGGACTGGCTCATTTGGTCTTCCCCAGCCGGCTCAGCGCGGTCCGCAACACCTCAGAGGTGCTCGCGTCGGGATTGTCGGCCAGGACCTTGTCGGTGGTCTCCTCGGCCTGCTTTGCGGCAAAGCCGAGGCCGATGAGGGCTTCGATCACCGGTGCGCGCACCGCGTGACCGCTGACGACGGCGCTGCCGGATGCGGCCACCGGACCGATCTTGTCGCGCAGTTCCAGCACCAGGCGCTCCGCTCCGCGCTTACCGATGCCGGGCACCCGGGTCAGCGCCGCGACATCCCCGTCCGCGAGCGCCCGGCGCAGGGCGGCCGCGTCGTAGACCGCCAGGGTCGCCAAGGCGATCTTGGGCCCGATCCCGGAGACCCCGATCAGCGTGAGAAACAGATCGCGTGCCTCGGCGTCGGGGAAACCGTAGAGCGTCATGGAATCTTCCCGAACGATCATCGCGGTGATCAGCCGCGATTCACCGCCGCGGCGCAGCGTCGACAAGGTCGCCGGGGTTGCCATCAGCTTGTAACCCACCCCGGCGGCCTCGACCACCGCATGATCGAGCGCGATGTCGATGACCTCGCCGCGCACCGACGCGATCATGCGCGGGCCGCCTTGAGCTTGGCGGTGTACTTACGCCGCTGTTCGGCGGCCAGTGCCTCGGCCGCGGCCATCCGGGCGATCATCGGGGCCCGCCAGCAGTGGCAGATCGCCAGCGCCAGCGCGTCGGCGGCATCGGCGGGGGTCGGTTTCTGCTGCAGGCCGAGGATCCGGGTGATCATCGCCGTGACCTGAGCTTTGTCGGCCGAGCCGTTGCCGGTCACCGCCGCCTTGACCTCGCTGGGGGTGTGGAAGTGCACGGGGATGCCGCGGCGTGCGGCCTGTAGCGCGATCACCCCGCCGGCCTGCGCGGTGCCCATGACGGTGGAGACGTTCTGCTGGGAGAACACCCGCTCGACCGCGAGGACGTCCGGGCGGTGGGTGTCGAGCCAGTGTTCGGCGGTGTCACTGATGGTCAGCAGCCGCTGCGGCAGCGGCTCATCGGCCGGGGTGCGCACCACGTCGACATCCAAGGCGATGACCTGACGGCCCGTCCCGCCCTCGACCACCGACAGCCCACACCGTGTGAGCCCGGGGTCGACGCCCATCACCCGCATCCGAGTCCTCTCCCGCTCCGAACAATTGTTCGACAGCTTAGTGGGGATCGGCGCACAGGACGGATGCGACACGCGGCGGCCCGGCACCCCCGGCCCGAGGTCACTCGTGGGCGGCGGGGCCTGCTGCGGGTTTTATTCGGCTTCGAGGGCGGCGAGCACCTCATCGGACACATCGACGTTGGTCCACACGTTCTGCACGTCGTCACTGTCCTCAAGCGCCTCGACCAGCTTGAACACCTTACGAGCACCCTCGACATCGACGGCCACACTCACCGACGGCACAAAACTGGCCTCCGCCGACTCATAATCGATCCCCGCCTCCACCAACGCCGAACGCACCGCCACCAGATCCCCCGGCTCCGACACCACCTCGAAGCTCTCCCCCAGATCATTGACATCCTCAGCACCGGCATCCAACACCGCCGCCAACACGTCATCCTCGGACAACCCGTTCTTATCCAAGGTCACCGTGCCCTTACGACTGAACAGATACGCCACCGACCCCGGATCGGCCATCGTCCCACCATTGCGCGTCATCGCCACCCGCACCTCACTGGCAGCACGATTGCGGTTATCGGTCAAACACTCGATCAACACCGCCACCCCATTCGGCCCATACCCCTCATAGGTGATCGTCTGATAATCCGCCCCACCAGCTTCCTCACCAGCACCACGCTTACGCGCCCGCTCAATGTTGTCATTGGGCACCGAGTTCTTCTTCGCCTTCTGAATGGCATCGAACAACGTCGGATTACCCGACGGATCACCACCACCAACCCGCGCCGCAACCTCAATATTCTTGATCAACCGCGCAAAATTCTTCCCACGACGCGCGTCGATGACCGCCTTCTTGTGCTTCGTGGTAGCCCACTTGGAATGGCCGCTCATCGATCACCTACCTCACTGTCGCAAAAAAAATCGGCGCGACGAGTCTACGTGTCAGTCCTGCCCACGTGCCGGGGGCTGCTCCGGCGGGAAAAACCCGGGCACCCACCGCTCGATCAGCGCCGCATAGTCGACGCGCGCGTCGAGCTGCACCGCGACTCCCAGCAGGCCACCCAGCGTACGCAGCAACATCACGTAACCCGCCGGCAGCGTCATCTGCCGCGCCATCTTGAAGCGGTCGGCGAAGCCTTCGGCCATGGGATCGGTGGTGACCAGCGCCGACTTCTGGAACCACTTGCGGGTGAAGTGAAACTCCCCCGAGCGCAGCGGGTCGATGTAAGGCCACAGCGGCTGCATGTACTCCACCAGCTGTTCGGCACTCAGCTCGTAGTCGGCGGGCATGAATCCGAGCTTCTTGAGCAGCCGGATCGCCTCGTCCCACTGCTCGTCTCGCGCCCAGCACAGCAGTTCGGCGAACTCCGGCGGAATACCGCCGGGGTGTTCGGCCACCGCGCCGAAGTCGATAACACCGAGGCGTCCGTCGGGAAGCAGGATGAAGTTGCCCGGATGCGGGTCGGCATGCACCAACCCGACCCGCGCCGGTGAGCTCAAGGTGAACTCCAGCAGCAGCGCACAGGCCGAGTCGCGTTCCTCCTGGGTGCCGCCGCTGATGACCGCCGACAGCCGCCGGCCCTCGACCCACTCCGAAACGATGACCTTCGGCGCACTGGCGATAACCGCCGGGACGAAGAATTTCGGGTCACCGGCGTAGGCCTTGGCGAAGGCACGCTGGTTGTCGGCCTCCTGCCGGTATTCCAGCTCCGATTCCAGGGTGTCGTTGATCTCCGAGACCACGCGGTCCACGTCGGCCCCGGGCACCACCTGCTTGGCGACCCAGTTGAATCGCTGAATCAGTTTCAGGTCGGCGCGCAGCGCTTCGTCCGCACCGGGATATTGGATCTTGACGGCGACGTCGCGCCCGTCCTTCCAGACCGCCCGATGCACCTGCCCGATGCTCGCCGAGGCGGCGGGGGTGTCGTCGAAGGACGCGAAGCGCTCCCGCCACTTGGTGCCGAGCTGGGCGTCAAGCACCCGGTGCACCTTGGCCGCCGGCAGCGGTGGGGCTTCGCTCTGCAACTTGACCAGCGCCTCGCGGAAGGGTTCGGCGAACTGCGGAGGAATCGCGGCCTCCATCACCGACAGCGCCTGGCCGACTTTCATCGCGCCGCCCTTGAGCTCGCCGAGCACCTTGAACATCTCGTCGGCGGCCTTCTCCAGAAGCTCGGCGTTGACCTCGTCCTTGGACTTGCCGGTCATCCGCTTGCCCACGCCCAAGGCGGCCCGACCCGCTACCCCGGCCGGGAGACTCGCCAGTTTCACTGCGCGGCGAAATCCGCCCCGCGCCAGATCTGCCATGACCCCATCATGCCTGGCCGGTGCCGGAGACGGTATGCCCGGGCACCCCTGGGGTGCCCGCGGCGGCCCGCATGCCCCTCAGGCCGCTCCGTTGACGATGTCGACGAAAAGGCCGTGAACGCGGCGGTCACCGGTCACCTCCGGGTGAAACGACGTGGCCAGCACGCTGCCCTGCCGCACCGCAACCGGATGCCCGGCGGCCTGGGCGAGCACCTGCACGCCGTCACCGACGCGCTCCACCCAGGGCGCCCGGATGAACACCGCGTGCACCGGCTGCGCCAGGCCGGCGAAATCCAGGTCACCTTCGAAAGAGTTCACCTGTCTACCGAAAGCGTTGCGCCGCACCGCCATATCGATACCCGCGAGCGGAATGGCGGCGCGGCCCGGCACACCGGCGTCAATGATCTCGCTGGCCAGCATGATCATGCCCGCGCAGGACCCATAAGCCGGCATCCCCTCGGCCAACCGAGCCCGCAGGGGCTCCACCAGCTCCAGCTCCCGCAACAGGTGGCTGATGGTGGTCGACTCGCCGCCGGGAATCAGCAGCGCGTCCACCGCGTCCAGCTCCGGGCGGCGGCGTACCGGCACCGGGTCGGCGCCGACAGCGCGCAGCGCCGCGAGGTGTTCCCGGACGTCGCCCTGCAGTGCGAGCACGCCGATCTGCGGGCCGCTCACCGTTCGGTAGGGGCAAATCCGGACGGGAACCGGGTCAGCCCCTCCTGCATGACCGCTGCCACCAGGTCTCCGGACCGGTTGTAGATCTTGCCCTGGGTCAGCGCCCGGCCGGCGCACGCCGACGGCGACGACTGGTCGTAGAGCAGCCATTCGTCGGCCCGGAAGGGCCGCATGAACCACATCGCGTGGTCCAGGGACGCCACCTGCAGCTGATCGCGCACGTCGGGGTGAATCGACCAGGAGGCGCCCAGCAGCGTCAGATCACTCATATAAGCCAGCGCACAGATATGCAGCACCGGGTCGTCGGGCAGCGGGTCGCGGTGCCGGAACCAGACCTGCTGCTCGGCGGCCCTGCCGGCAATGCCCGGCAGCTGTTCCGGCGGCACCCGGCGCAGATCCCATTCGGCGAACGCTTTGAAGCCTTCGTCGTCGAAGGCCTTCATCGCGCCGATGTCGGGCAGATCCTTCGGATCGGGAGCGTGCGGCATCAGATCCTGATGTTCGATGCCCCGCTGCCCGCGCTGAAACGACGCCGACATGTTGAAGATGGTGTTGCCGTGCTGGATGGCGTCGACCCGCCGCGTGCAGAACGATCCGCCGTCGCGCACCCGCTGGACCAGAAAAACCGTGGGCGCCTTGGCGTCTCCCGGCCGCAGGAAGTAGCCGTGCAGCGAGTGGACGCCGAAGCTCGGATCCACGGTGCGCACCGCCGAGACCAGGGCCTGCCCGGCGACGTGCCCGCCGAACGTGCGCTGATTGTCGTCCGAATGCGGACTGAACACACTTCCGCGGTAGATGTCGACCTCGAGCTGCTCGAGATCGAGAATCTCTTCGATTGCCACGAGGTGGTTACCAGCCGCGTTCGGCGAGCCGGTGCGGCGCAGCGACGTCCTCCACGTTGATACCGACCATCGCCTCGCCCAGGCCGCGCGACACCCTGGCCAGCACGTCCGGGTCGTCGTAGAAGGTGGTCGCCTTGACGATGGCCGCCGCGCGCGCCGCCGGGTCCCCGGACTTGAAGATTCCGGAGCCGACGAACACGCCTTCGGCGCCGAGCTGCATCATCATGGCCGCATCGGCGGGAGTGGCGATCCCCCCGGCGGTGAACAGCGTCACCGGCAGCTTTCCGGCCCGTGCCACCTCGGCGACCAGCTCATAGGGAGCCTGCAGTTCCTTTGCGGCAACGAATAATTCGTCTTCGGACAGCGACGAGAGCCGACGGATCTCGCCGCCGATGGCTCGCATGTGGGTGGTGGCGTTGGAGACGTCACCGGTGCCGGCCTCACCCTTGGAGCGGATCATGGCAGCGCCCTCGGTGATCCGGCGCAGCGCCTCGCCCAGGTTGGTCGCACCGCACACGAAGGGCACGGTGAAGCGCCACTTGTCGATGTGGTGGGTGTAGTCCGCGGGGGTCAGCACCTCGGACTCGTCGATGTAGTCCACCCCGAGGCTCTGCAGGATCTGCGCCTCGACGAAGTGCCCGATCCGTACTTTGGCCATCACCGGGATGGTGACCGCGGCGATGATGCCCTCGATCATGTCCGGGTCGCTCATCCGCGAAACGCCGCCCTGGGCCCGGATGTCGGCCGGTACCCGCTCCAGGGCCATCACCGCGACCGCGCCGGCGGCCTCCGCGATGCGTGCCTGGTCAGGCGTGACGACATCCATGATGACGCCGCCCTTGAGCATCTCGGCCATGCCGCGCTTTACCCGCGCAGTACCCGTTTGTCCGTCGGGTGCCGAACCGTTCTGCGCCGCGCTGTCCACTGAATACTTCTCCTTGCTGGCCACTGATACCCGATCAGTGTAGTGGGCTGACGCCAGCCGTTTTCCCGCTGATAACCGCGGCGGTGCCGATACCGGCCCCGCCGGTCACATCGTCAAAACCATCCGGTAGCGCGCCTGCCCCTGCTCCATGGCGGCATAGGCCTGCGCAGCCTGGGCCAACGGCCGCTCTTCGATGCGGGCGCGCACCCCGGAAAGCACCGCGAAACGCATGGTCTCCTCGACGTCTCGGGCAGTTCCCGACGGGTGACCGGTGACACTGATCCCCGGGGTGATCAGCTGGACGGGGGCGATGGGCAGTGGCTCGGTGGTGACGCCGATGATGACCAGTTCACCCCTCGGCGTCAGCCCCCCGAGGGTTTCAGCCATCGCGCGCGAATTGGCCGCGGTGGCCAGCACCACCGCGACTCCGCCCAGCGCCGCCATCGCCTCGGCGACGTCGCCTGCCGTCGAGTCGATGTAGTGGTGTGCGCCGAGGGCATGGGCGTCGGCGGCCTTGCCGGCACCGCGAGCGATCGCGATCGTCTCGAAACCCATGGCCCGGGCGAACTGCACGCCCAGATGCCCCAAACCGCCCAGGCCGAGCACCGCGACACGGTCCCCGGGCAGCGCCGCCGTCGAGCGCAGCGCATGGTAGGTGGTGACACCGGCGCAGCCCATGGGGGCGGCCTCGACGAAGGACAACTCGTCGGGGATCCGGGCCAGTGCGCTCACCGGAACGGTGACCGATTCGGCGTAGCCGCCCGGGTAATGCCAGCTGGGCACCTGGCCGTTGACGCAGTGGATGAAATCGCCCTTGCGGCAGGGAATGCAATGGCCGCAGTTGCCGCCGAACCAACCGACCGCGACCCGGTCACCGACCTTCCAGTCCGTCACGCCCGCACCCAGTTCGGCGATGGTGCCGGCGATCTCGTGCCCGAGCGTCACCGGCCAGGTCATCCCGGGGAAGCCACCGTTGACAAACGCATGATCGGTGCCGCAGACGCCACAGGCGGTAACAGCGATGCGCACGTGGCCGGCGCCTGGCGGTTCGGTCTCGACATCGACGAGCGTCAGCGGGGCATCGACTGCCGCCACGTGAACAGCGCGATGGGTCGGCATACAGGCCTCCTGAGGTTGCGGAGAAGAGTCGCCCGAGGCCTGCTCAGCTTAAGCTGCGCCGGTCAGGAAATCCGGCGAAGACCGGCATCGGCACCCACGTCGCCGTCGGCCAGGCGCGCCACTTCGGCCAGGCGGTCGCCCAGTTCCAGCGGGTAGACGGTCTCGCCCCCGGCGGCCAGCGCCTTGATCTGCGCGGCATCGCACCACCGGTGACCGCGCAGGTAACGGTGTTCCAGCCCGGTGCGGCCCGCTCCGGATGGTTCGAATCGCGCCGTGCGGTAGGCGAAGAAGAACTCCTGGCTGTCCAGCCGCTCGCCGTTGAACTCGAAGACGGCGTCACGGCGCCAGATCGGCCCCACCAGCTGTCCCGGGTCGACCCGCAGACCGGTTTCCTCGCCCAGTTCGCGCGCTGCCGCATCGGCAAGAGGTTCGTCGGGCCGTACCTGGCCGCCGATGGTGAACCACCAGCGGGGCGCGGGGTGCGCCGGGTCCTCGGCCAGGGCGGGATCCTGGCCGCACAGCAGCAGCACCGATCCGGCCTCGTCGAGCAGCACCACCCGCGCCGAGACGCGGGGCCGCAGCACTCCCCGACCGCCGTGGGCAACCATGCCTGCCCGCTCGACGATCTCGAAATAGGTTGGCATCGGTGCGGTTCCACCGAGGTGCAGGGCCCGGACCAAGGGACGCTCACGCAACGCCACGGTGTCGCGGACCGCGTCGTTGTGGAACCGGCGGGCCAACAGCACCCGGGCTTCGGCGTCGGCCAGCTCGGCCACCATCACATGGGGCAGCGACTCCGCATCGACCATCGCCAGCTCGGCCGACAGTGCGTTCTCGGCGGCCTCCCGCGCAGCGCGCGGTGCTCGCTCGGCGACGTCGGCCAACGCGGCCAGCCGCCGGCCGGCCACATCGTCGCCGTAGGCGTCGATCGCGATCGCCCGGGCCACCACCGCCCGGCGTGCCAGCGCACCGTCCAGCGCCTGCCAGGACAGATCGCACCGCACGTGCAGCCGGTTGAGCCGGTTGGCGGTCTGGTAGGCCCAGGCCACCGCGGCGGCCAGGACCGCCACTCCGATCAGCACCAGGACGGTAGCGACGATGGTCAGCGTCATCAGTCGCCCACCGTGACCTTGCTGCCCACCCCGGCGACCGTCTCGTAGACCCGGATGATCTGGTCGGCCACCACCGGCCAGTCGAATCGGCGCACGGCCTCAGCACCGGCCGCCACATAGGAGGCCCGCAGCGCGTCGTCGTCGAGAAGCTCGATCAGGGCGGTGGCCAGCGCCTCGGGGTCGTCCACCGGCACCAGCCGGCCCGCCTGCCCGTCGTTGAGCACCCTGCGGAAGGCGTCCAGCTCGCTGGCGACCACCGCGGTACCGGCGGACATCGCCTCGGCCAGCACGATGCCGAAGCTCTCGCCGCCGGTGTTGGGTGCGCAGTACACGTCGGCGCTGCGCAGCGCCGACGCCTTCTCGGCGTCGTCGACCTGCCCCAAGAAGCGCAGATGTTTGGCCATCGTGCCTGCGGCACGGCACAGTTCGTCTTCATCGCCCCGCCCGACTATCAGCAGTTCGATGTCCCGGTGCGTCTCCACCAGGGCAGGCAGCGCTCCCAGCAGCACCGCCATACCCTTGCGGGGTTCGTCGTAGCGGCCCAAGAACAGCACCGTTCGCCCCGCGCGCGGGTAGCCCGGCAGTGGCTGTGCCGCCGCGAAGGACGCCACATCCACCCCGTTGGGGATTTCCACCGCGTCCGAACCCAGGGCCTCCATCTGCCAGCGCCGGGCCAGGTCCGACACCGCGATCCGGCCGATGATCTTCTCGTGCATCGGACGCAGCAGTCCCTGCACCACACTGAGCGTCAGCGACTTGGTCGTCGAGGTGTGAAACGTCGCCACGATCGGCCCCTCGGCCACGTTCAGCGCCAGCATCGACAGGCTGGGGGCGTTCGGCTCATGCAGGTGCAGGACATCGAAATCACCGTTGGCCAACCACTTTTTGACCTTTCGGTGCGCGGCCGGGCTGAACTGCAGCCGGGCCACCGAGCCGTTGTAGGGAATCGCGACCGACTTACCGCCCGAGACCACGTAGTCGGGCAGGGTGACATCCGGGGAGGCGGGCGCCAGCACGCTGACGTCATGTCCGCGGGCCCGCAGCACCTCCGAAAGCTGCAGCACATGAGCCTGCACCCCGCCCGGCACATCGAACGAGTAGGGGCAGACCATGCCGATACGCATCAGGTCTCCCCCAAGCGGGCCCGTCGCGATTCGGGCAGGTCGGCGATCCATTGCGGCTGCATCATGTGCCAGTCCTGCGGGTAAGCCGCGATGCCCTCGGCGAACTTGTCGGCCAGCGCCTGGGTGATCACGCCCACGTCCGCGCTGCCGCAGTCCAGCGGGGCGCCGATGTCGATGCCCCATCCCTCGCCGTCGAACCAGCAGTGCGCCGGTAACAGCGCCGCGCCGGTCGCCAGAGCGAGTTTGGCCGAGCCGGCCGGCATCCGGGTGGTTTCGCCGAAGAACTCGACCGGTACCCCGCTGCGCGTCAGATCGCGATCTGCCATCAGACACACCAGGCCATTGCTCGACAGGCGTTCGGCGAGGATCTCGAACGGCGGCCGGGCTCCCCCGGACAGTGGCAGCACCTCGAACCCCAGGCTCTCCCGGAAGGCCAGGAACCGGCGGTAGAGCGATTCGGGTTTGAGGCGTTCGGCGACGGTGGTGAAACCGCCGTGTGTCTGGGCCAGCCATACCCCGGCCATGTCCCAGTTGCCGCTGTGCGGCAGCGCCATCACCGCCCCGCGGCCGGCCGCCAGCGCCGCGGTGATGTGCTCGCGCCCCCGCACCGATGCGTCCAGCTGCGCCGCCACCGCCGCGTGGTCCATGGTGGGCAGGCGGAACGCCTCTCGCCAGTACCGGGCATAGGACGCCAGCGAGGCCCGCATCAGTTCCGCCGGCACCTCCGACGGATCCACCCCGGTGATGCGAGCCAGGTTCTTGCGCAGCTGTTCCGGCCCCCCGCCGCGGGCCGCGTACAACGCGCCGGCATCGAAAGCGTTGCGTGCGACGACTTCCGGCATCGCGCGTACCAGCATCCAGCCCGCGGCGAACCCGGCGTCGGTGGCCCAGGCGTCCAACTGACTGAGCCCGGGAACTCGCAGGCCGCTCGGGATGAGGGTCACGATCCGGAGGTCTCCTCACCGTCGGACACCCGCGGCAGCGGCTCCACCGCACCCGGGGAGGTGCGCACGGTGTGCAACCGCTGAGCGCAGGTGATCAGGCTGGCCACGGCCAGCAGCCACATCGCCACGGGCAACGCCCACGGCAGCGGGAATACCGGCAGACCGGACAGGCCGGCTCCGACCAGCACGATGATCAGTCGTTCGGGGCGTTCGATGTAGCCGCCGTCGCCCCGCAGCCCGCTGGCCTCCGCCCGGGCCTTGATGTAGGAGATGACCTGCGATGTGACCAGGCAGATCAGGGTCGCCACCACCAGCGGAGGATCGCCCAGTCCGAACGCCGCCCACCAGGCCAGCCCGCAGAACACCGCGCCGTCGCTGATGCGGTCGCAGGTGGCATCCAATACCGCGCCGAACGCGCTGCCGCCGCCGCTTTCCCGGGCCATCGCCCCGTCGACCATGTCGAAGTGCACGAAGAACCAGACCACCAGGGTCCCGGCGAACAGCTGGCCGGTGGGAAACAGCGTCAGCGCCGCGATCACCGCTCCGGCGGTGCCCACCATGGTGACGATGTCGGCGGTGAGCCCGGCCCGCAGCAGGAATCGTGCCACCGGCGTGGTGATGCCGGCGAACGTCGCCCGCGACAGGAACGGCAGTCTGCTCATTGCTGTTTGACCCACTCGTCGGCGAGCAGCCGGCGGGTGTCGCGCAACAACTGCGGAATCACCTTGGAACCGCCCACGATCGTGATGAAGTTCGCGTCACCGCCCCAGCGCGGCACCACGTGCACGTGCAGGTGCTCGGCCAGCGAACCGCCGGCCGACTCGCCGAGGTTGAGCCCGACGTTGAACCCGTGCGGGTGGGACACGGCCTTGATGACCCGGATCGACTTCTGGATGAACGCCATCAACTCGGCGCCCTCCTCGTCGGTGAGGTCTTCGAACTCCGAGAACCGCCGATAGGGCACCACCATCAGATGCCCGGGGTTGTACGGGTAGAGGTTGAGCACCGCGTAGACGTGCTCGCCGCGCGCCACCACCAGACCGTCCTCGTCGGACATCGCCGGGATATCGGTGAACGGTTGGGTGGACCGCGCCGACGCCCCGGACTCCGCGCGCTTGAGCGGCGCCTCGGCCAGATAGGTCATCCGGTAGGGCGTCCACAGCCGTTGCAGCCGGTCGGGTTCGCCGACGCCGGTGTCGATCAGCTCCGCCGCCGCGTCCTTGTCCCGGTCTTCGCTCATGGTGTCTCGCTCGCGGTCAGGCGCGCCCGAAGCGTCTCCGCGGTCGGAGCGGTGTTCTCGCGTGCCGCGATCCAGCCGGCAATGGCCGCCACCGCCTCATCGCGCGGGACCCCGTTGATCTGGGTGCGATCCGCGAAGCGGAAGCTCACCGCGCCGGCCTCGACGTCCCGGTCACCGGCCAGCAGCATGAACGGGACCTTCTGGTTGGTGTGGTTGACGATCTTCTTGGGCATCCGATCGTCGCTGGCGTCCACCTCGACCCGCACGCCGTGCCGGCGCAGCTGGGCAGCCAGGTCGTCCAGGTAGGGCACGTGTTGGTCGGCGACCGGGATGCCGACCGCCTGGATCGGCGCCAGCCAGGCCGGGAAGGCACCGGCGTAGTGCTCGGTCAGCACCCCGAAGAACCGTTCGATGGAACCGAACAACGCCCGGTGGATCAGCACCGGCCGCTGGCGGGTTCCGTCGGAGGCGGTGTATTCCAGTTCGAAACGGTCCGGCATGTTGAAGTCGAGCTGGATGGTCGACATCTGCCAGCTGCGGCCGAGGGCGTCCTTGACCTGCACCGAGATCTTCGGCCCGTAGAACGCCGCGCCGCCCGGGTCGGGTACCAGGGTCAGCCCGGAGGCCTCGGCGACCTCGCGCAGCGTGTCGGTGGCCTCCTCCCACACCTCGTCGGATCCCACGTACTTCTCCGGGTCCTTCGTGGACAGCTCCAGGAAGTAGTCGTCCAGGCCGTAGTCGGCGAGCAGGTCGAGCACGAAGCGCAGCAACGAGGCCAGCTCGTCGCGCATGCTCTCCCGGGTGCAGTAGATGTGTGCGTCGTCCTGGGTCATCCCGCGCACCCGGGTGAGCCCGTGCACCACACCGGAGCGTTCGTAGCGGTAGACGCTGCCGAATTCGAAGAGCCGCAACGGAAGTTCGCGGTACGAGCGTCCGCGCGACCGGAAGATCAGGTGGTGCATCGGACAGTTCATCGGCTTGAGGTAGTAGTCCTGGCCGGGTTTGCGCAGGGTGCCGTCTTCGGCGAACTCCGCGTCGATGTGCATGGCCGGATACATGCCCTCGCGGTACCACTCCAGGTGCCCGGACGTCTCGTAGAGTTCGGACTTGGTGATGTGCGGGGTGTTGACGAACTGATAGCCCGCCTCGATGTGCTTGCGCCGCGAGTACTCCTCCAGCTCGCGCCGGATGATTCCGCCCTTGGGGTGGAAAACCGGTAGGCCCGAGCCGATCTCGTCGGGGAAGCTGAACAGGTCCAGTTCGACGCCGAGCTTGCGGTGATCGCGCCGCAGTGCCTCTTCGATCAACTCCAGGTGGCTGTCCAGCGCCTCTTGCGACTCCCATGCGGTGCCGTAAACCCGTTGCAGGCTGGCGTTTTTCTGATCGCCGCGCCAGTAGGCCGCCGATGAGCGGGTGAGTTTGAAGGCGGGGATGAACCGAGTGGTCGGGATGTGCGGCCCTCGGCACAGATCACCCCAAACCCGTTCCCGGGTACGGGGGTTCAGGTTGTCATAGGCGGTGAGCTCGTCGCCGCCGACCTCCATGATGTCCGGATCGTCGGCCTTGCCGAAGTCGGCAGAGACCAGCTCCAGCTTGTAGGGCTCGCCGGCCAACTCGGCGCAGGCGGCGTCCTTGGACTCATACACCCGCCGGGAGAAGAGCTGGCCTTCCTTGATGATGGCCCGCATCCGCTTCTCCAGCTTGGCCAGGTCCTCGGGCGTGAACGGCTCCGGCACGTCGAAGTCGTAGTAGAAGCCGTCGGTGATCGGCGGCCCGATACCCAGTTTGGCCGCCGGGAACAGGTCCTGGACCGCCTGGGCCAGCACGTGCGCGCAGGAATGCCGGATCACGCTGCGGCCGTCGTCGGTGTCGGCGGCGACCGGGGTGACCTCGGCGTCGGCGCCGGGCGTCCAGCTCAGGTCGCGCAGCCGCCCGTCGGCGTCGCGCACCACCACGATGGCGTCCGGTGCGCCCCGCTCGGGCAGGCCCGCCGCGCGCACCGCTGCGGCCGCGGTGGTCCCGGCGGGAACCCGGATCGGGACGGGCTGTGCGGGCGCGCTCATGACGTGGTCTCCAAGGGGGTGCTAGGGGCTAGAAACGTCCGCGACCATGCTATCGGGGGGGCTGTGGGCCAACCGTTCGGGAGTGCACCGCCGTCATGGTTGACCGGGTTTGAGCACCACGAACAACGCCTCGCCGTCGGCCAGCACGGTGTCACCGTCGCAGAGTGTGGTCTCGACGAAGATCTTGCGGCCCTCGGCCCTGCTCACCCACGCCTGGACCTGCAACTCCTTCTCGATCGGGACGATCTGGCGGTAGTTGACGTGTAGGTAGGCGGTGCGCTGATAGTCCCCGCCGGTCAGCATCCAGGACGCGGTACCCAACACCGAGTCGAACAACAGCCCGATAGCCCCGCCGTGCGCCGCGCCGTTGCGGCCCAGATGGAAACGCCGGAAGCGGGCCCAGCCGCTCAGCCGCCCCTCGCCGTCCCGCTTCAGCTTCATCGGCACCGCCAGCACGTTGCCGCGCATAGGCAGGTCCAGCCGGCGGCCCGACGGCGACGACCACTCGTCGGTGTCGAAGGGGGCCAGCAGCTCACACACGTTCTGCAGGGCGTCGGCAGCCCGGCTGATCACCTCGGCGGGGGCGTCGGCGGCCCGGGCATGGTCCTGCAGGGCGCGCACATTCTCCAGGAAGCGGCCGTAGTCCGGCCCGCCCTTCTGGGTCGGTTCGGGCGGATTGAAGCCGCCGCCGGCGTGTGTGGCTGTCATCCCCCTATTTAACGTTCCGGCCAATGCCGGGCGAACGGCGCGCCCGCGGTGGCAAGGTGGGGCCGTGGAATTGAGCACGCTGCGTGAGCTGCCGCTCACCTACCCCGAGGTGGGCGCCACCGCCGGAACGCTGCCCGCCGGCTATCACCATCTGGATCTGAGCGCCCCGATCGGGACCGGCAGGCAACGCTTCGAGGAGGCCGGCGACGCGGTGCTGCGCTGGGGGATGCTCCGCGGCGCCGGCGTCGGAGTACGGGTGCGGGCTGACCGCGAGATCGCCGAGGTGGACGCCGTGGTGCTGGTTCGCCTGGGACTGATGACCGCACCGTGCCGGGTCGTCTATGTGGTGTCCGAACCCGACCGGCGCGGCTTCGCCTACGGCACCTTGCCGGGGCATCCCGAATCCGGGGAGGAGCTGTTCGCGGTGCGCTACGACGCCGCCGATGACACCGTGTACGCCCAGATTCGGGCGTTCTCCCGGCCGGCCACCTGGTGGACCAAGGCAGCCGGACCGATCGGGCCCTTTCTGCAGCGCACCATCGCCACCCGTTATCTGCGAGCGGTGTGACGGGTCAGCCCCAGCGCGCCAGCAGCCGTTGCGCCCCGCTGCACAGCTCGTCGATCACCACCGCCACCGGGCGGCTGTCGGTGAGCATGCCGACGCTCTGACCGGCGTCCACCGGGGCGAGTCGCTGATCGTCGGCGGCGATCGCGGCGGCCAGTTCCGCGCTCGCATCCCGATCGGCGGCCAGCGCATCCTCATGACCGGCCCAGCGGCCGGTGAAGTCGTTGCGCAACACCCGCGACGGGAACCACGCCGGCCAGTCCAGACGCTGCCCGACGTCGAAGACCCGGGTGGTGATCGTGTCGGTGCCGGTGGCTGCGATCAGCGCGCGGCGGGCGCCCTCGCCGGTCAGCGCCTCGGGGCATGCCGACAACACCGTTCCCAGCCAGGCTCCCGCGGCGCCGGCGGCCAGCACGGCGGCCAGGCTGCGCGGCCCGGCGATTCCACCGGCAGCCAGCACCGGAACCTCGACGACATCCAGAACGGCGTCCAGCAGGGGCAGCGTGCCAAGCCGGATCGCGCCGTGGCCGCCGCCCTCGGCGCCGCGCGCCACCAGCACATCCACCCCGGCGTCCCGGGCCCGGCGGGCGGTCTCGGCGTCGTAGACCTGAGTGACAGCCGCGATCCCAGCGCCGTGGGCCCGCTGCACCCAGGACAAGTCGGCACCGAAGCTGACCGACAGCAACGTCGGGCCGGCAGCCAGTGCCGCCTCCAGCAAGTCGGGTTGGTCGCGGATCACCCAATCCACCAGGCCTATTCCGAACCGGGGCGCGGTGCCCAGCGCGGCCAGTTCGGTTGCCAGCGACGCCGCGGTGGCGGTGCTGCCCATGCCGATCATCCCCAGCCCGCCTGCGGCGGTGACGGCCGCGGCCAGCCGTCCGCCGGCCACCCCACCCATGGGTGCATTGAGGATCGGCACCCGCAGTCCGATCCCCTGCGACCAGGAGGTGCGCAGCGGCACGCTCAGTGGGATGCGCTTTTCGCGACGGTCAGCAGCACCACCGAGTCCTCCAGCGACTCCAGCGCATGCCGGGTGCGGGGCAAGGTGACCAGTTCACCGGCCGCACCCTCCCAGGTGTCCTCGCCGGCGCTCAGCCGCACCCGGCCGCGCAGCACCTGCAAGGTCGATTCCCCCGGGCTGTCGTGTTCGGCCAGCGACTGGCCGGCCTGCAAGGCGACCAGAGTCTGGCGAAGGTGGTGCACCGAACCGCCGTAGACGGTGTGGGCGGCTCGGCCGCTGTGGTGCTGGGCCGCCTCGGCGAGCTTCTCGTCGGCCAACGCGTTCAGCGATGTCGATTCCATCGGTACTCCTTCGGCTCGGGGTGGGAGCGTGGGACGGTTCAGCCGGACAACAGCAGGATGCCCATGCAGATCAGCGCGGCAACCTTGATCAGTTCCAGTGCGACATAGGCGTAGTGCGCCCGGGAGCGGGGTGCCTGCAACCCGGCCAGGACCTGGTCGGCCCGGCGGCGCAGGGCCGGGCGCACCGCAAGCACCTGGGCCGACAGCGTCGCCACGGCGACGGCATAGGCCGCGGCGGTACCGACCGTGGGCCGCTGCGCGGCGAAGGCGGCCGCGATCACCGCAGCCAGCAGGAATTCGGCCGCGTTGAGGCCGCGGAAGACCAACCGGCCGATGCCGAGACCGATCGGGAGGGTGACGCCGGGCGCCTGGAACCTCAGCGGCGCCTCCAGGAACGAAATCGCGGTCACCATCCCCAGCCAGAGGAAGGTGGCGGCGGTCGCAACGGAGGCGCCGGCGCTCACCCGGTGGACCCTGCGGTGCGCGTCACGCCCGGGGCGGAGCGGGCGACCGGCGTTCCGTTGTCGGCCGCGGGCTTCAGATGCGCCACGCACAGGTCGGGCTCGTAGAAGGGGTCGAGACGATCGACGGTCAGCGGCGATCCCCAAGCTTCCAGTACGCCCTGCATCAACCCCTGGTGAATCGGGCAGACCACTTCGGCCGAGGTTTCGGCGAGTTCCAGAAAGGGGCAATGCCGCAGCCCGAACTGCTCTTCGCCGGTGGTGTCGGGATCGAGGGTCTCGGGTTCGAATCCCAGTTCATCGAGCATTTCCAGCAGCTGACCGGTGGAGTCGTCGGCGTCGACGGGTCCGTCCGGGGGTTGCAGGGGGCGCAGGCGCTGTCCCCAGGCCCGGCCCGCGGCCAGCGCCTTGGTGCTGGGATCGGCGTCGGCGGCCAAGCCCATGGTGAGGATTTCGGCGAGCAGCCGGAACCGGCGGGTGCCGCCACGGTCCATCTGCCGGATTGCACGGAACATCAGCGCCGGCCGGCCCCGGCCCTTGTGATCGGTTGCAGTGTGCTCGACCCGGCCTTCCTCGACCAGGGTGTCCAAGTGGAACCGCACCGTATTGGGGTGCACGCCCAGTTCGTCGGCGATCTGCGCGATGCTCAGCGGTTCGTCAGCGGCCTGTACCAGCCGAAGAACGTCGAGGCGACGTCCTCCCGATGGCGCAGGCGACTTGGCGATGTCGCTCACTCCCCCTGGGGAGGGTAGCTGGCCACCAGCGGAGTGTCGATGCCGAGCGGGCCGATCTTGGCGGCGCCGCCGGGGGATCCGAGGGCCTCGTCGCGCCCCGGCAGGGCCTCGGCGAAGAAGGCCGCGTTGTCAGCCTGGTGCGGCTGGAGCTCGTCGGGGAGGTCATCTTCGTAGTAGATGGCCTCGACCGGGCACACCGGCTCGCAGGCTCCGCAGTCCACACACTCGTCCGGGTGGATGTAAAGGGCTCGCCCGCCTTCGTAGATGCAGTCAACCGGGCACTCCTCCACGCAGGCCCGATCCATCACGTCAACGCACGGCTTCCCGATCACATATGCCATGGGCACAGAGTTTACACAAGGGATTTTGTAGAAACGAGAAAGGCGAACCTAAACGCCCACGGCCGGTTTGGGCGCCCCGTGCGCCCCCGCGCTGGACGGCATTCCCGGCCTGACCGGACCCGGGAACAGTTGGGCTCGTTGCGGATTCACCGACGCACCGCGCAGGTGGCCGCCGACGGCGTCAAGCCAGCCCTGACGGCGGCGGCCCCGGGCCGTCGAGTAGAAACAAATGATGACTGACGCGCCCCGCTACCGTGCCTCTTCCGACTTCCCCAGCCTTCGGTTCGAGCCGGGTGACAACGGCGTGCTGGAGCTGGTGCTCGATGCCCCCGGGCTCAACTCGGTGGGCCCGCAGATGCACCGCGACCTCGCCGACGTGTGGCCGGTGCTCGACCGCGACGACGAGGTGCGGGCGGTACTGGTCCGCGGCGAGGGCAAGGCGTTCTCCGCCGGCGGCAGCTTCGATCTGATTGAGAAGATCGTCGGCGATCATGCCGGGCGGATGCAGGTGCTGCGGGAGGCCCGCGATCTGGTGCTCAACATGGTCAACTTCTCCAAGCCGGTGATCTCGGCCATCAACGGCCCGGCCGTGGGGGCGGGCCTGGTGGTGGCGCTGCTGTCAGACATCTCGGTGGCCGGGCGCACCGCGCGGTTGATCGACGGCCACACCAAGCTCGGGGTGGCCGCGGGCGACCACGCGGCGATCTGCTGGCCGCTGCTGGTGGGGATGGCCAAGGCCAAGTACTACCTGTTGACCTGCGAGACACTGCACGGCGAGGAGGCCGAACGCATCGGGCTGGTCTCCACCTGCGTCGACGACGACCAGGTCCTGGCCACCGCCACCCGCATCGCCGACGACCTGGCGCACGGCGCCCAGGACGCGATCCGGTTCACCAAGCACAGCCTGAACTACTGGTACCGGCAGTTCGCGCCGGCCTTCGAGACCGCCCTGGGCCTGGAGTTCCTCGGCTTCTCCGGTCCCGACGTGCACGAGGGCCTGGCCGCCATCCGGGAAAAGCGCAAGCCGCAGTTCGGCTGACCTACCCGGGCACAGCCGCTTGGACGAGTTGCGCGGCGATGGCCTGCTCCCTGGCCCAGCGGTAGTCGGCCTTGCCCGACGGCGAACGCCGAATCTGGGCGCAGAACACCACGGCTTTGGGCAGTTTGTACCGCGCGATGTGGTCGGCTGCCGTGGCGATGATGTCGTCGGCCCCGGCGTCGGCACCTTCGGCCAGCTGCACCACGGCGACGACTTCGTTGCCCCACTGCTGGCTGGGCCGGCCCACCACCACGACGTCGTAGACGGCGGGATGGTGCGCGATCGCGGCTTCGACCTCCTCGGCGAAGATCTTCTCGCCGCCGGAGTTGATCGTCACCGAGTCGCGGCCCAGCAGGTCGATGCCGCCGTCGGCGTCCCAGCGGGCCCGGTCACCGGGGACCGAATGCCGGATTCCCTCGATGAGGGGGAACGTGCGCGCCGACTTCTGCGGGTCGCCGAGGTATCCCAGCGGCACATAACCCTGCTGCGCCAGCCAGCCGATCTCGTCGTCACCGGGCTGCAGGATGCGGGTCATGTCCTCGCTGACCACCACGGCGCCGGGGTTCGGGGTGAAGCGTCCGGTGGAGCTCTGGGCGCGACTGGTGGTCTGCCCCATCGCGGCGCCGGTCTCCGAAGAACCCCCGGCATCGAGGATCGACACGTGCGGCAGCAGGCCCAGGATCCGCTGCTTGAGCGGCGCGGTGAACGCCGCCCCGCCGCTGGCCAGCACCATCAGCCCCGACAGGGCGTCGGCCAGCTCGGGGCCACCGGCCTCGAGCGCGTCGGCGAGCGGGCGGGCGAAGGCATCTCCGACGATCGACAGCGAAACGACCCGTTCCCTGGCCGCCAGTTCCCATGTCACCACCGGGTCGAACCGAGCGGTGGACGTCGACATCACGAACGGGCGCCCGCCCAGCAGCGTGATGAACGCGGCCCACTGGGCGGCACCGTGCATCAGCGGCGCCACCGTCATCGAGCCGGCCGTACCGGCGAGCTGGGCGCGGGCGACGACCTCCTCCAGCGTGGCGGGTACGGAGCCGGTACCGAAGGCGCGGCCGCCCATCGCGTTGATGAAGATGTCGTGCTGGCGCCACAGCACGCCCTTGGGCATGCCCGTGGTGCCCCCGGTGTAGAGCAGGTACAGGTCGTCCGGGGACAGCGTCAGGTCCAGTGGCTCCGCGGAGGTGGCGGCCAGCAGTTCCTCGTAACGCACCGCACCGGGCAGTGGCTCGTTGCCGGAGTCGTCGTCGACGTGGATCAGCGGTATCGCGGGCAATCGGTCGCCGGCCCGCTGCAGTGCCTCGGCCAGCGTGGGGGCGTAGCGGGCGTGGTACATGATCGCGTCGGTGGCCGCGTTGGTCAGCAGATAGACCAGTTCATCGGCGACGTAGCGGTAGTTGACGTTGAACGGCGCGACGCGGGCGTGGTAGGCGCCGAGCATGCCCTCCAGATACTCGTTGCCATTGGCCAGATACAGCGCCAGGTGGCTCTGGCCGGATTCGTGGGGGGCCAGGTCGCAACGCTCCCGGCGCGCGCCCAGACCCCGCTCGTGCAGGGCCCGCGCCAGCCGGCGGACCCGGTCCTCGACCTGGCGGTAGCTCAACCGCCGGTCGCCGAAGACGATGCAGTCCCGGTCCGGGTTGGCCTCGGCGACCGCCGAGAACACCTGGGCGAGGTTGAATTCCACTGCCGCTCCTCGATCCGATCACCAGTGCCTGGGCAGGCGCCCGGCTTACGCTACAAGGTGAAGCGGTGCAGCGCCGACCGCGCCGACGGGCTTTCCTGAGCGCCGTGAGGCATGCTTGGCCGCATGTCGGTGGATATCCTGCTCTACTCGATCCCGCCGGTGCTGGTCTATCTGCTCGTCGGCGGGGTGATCGGCATCGAGAGCCTGGGTGTGCCGCTTCCGGGGGAACTCATGCTGGTGGGCGCCGCGCTGTTGTCGTCGCGGCACGAGCTGGGAGTCGACCCGGTGGGGGTCGCCGCTGCGGCCATCGTCGGGGCTGTCATCGGCGACTCGATCGGCTATTCGATCGGCCGTCGCTTCGGTATGCCGCTGTTCGACCGGCTGGGCCGGCGATTCCCGAACCACTTCGGCCCGGGCCACATCGCATTCGCGGAGCGGTCGTTCGGCCGGTGGGGCAGCCTGGCGGTGTTCTTCGGCCGCTTCATGGCACTGCTGCGCATCCTGGCCGGCCCGCTGGCCGGGGCGCTGCGCATGCCCTACCGGCATTTCCTGATCGCCAACGTTGCCGGGGCCATCTGCTGGGCCGGGGGTACCACGGCCCTGGTGTACTACGCCGGCGTGGCGGCCGAACATTGGCTTTCCCGCTTCTCCTGGGTAGCGCTGCTGGTCGCGGTGCTCGCCGGCCTGATCGGCACCCTCGCGCTGCGGGGACGCATCGGCGCCCACATCGCCGAGCTGGAGGCAAACCATCGGTCCGAGGCGGACGCGGTCCTGGAGTAGTCAGCCAATTGGGGGCGAATAGGGGTTGTCCCCACACCGTGGCCGGAGCATGGTGGAAGGGAGCGGCGGCGCCGCGGGGGCGTCGCCCCGATCGCTCGGAGGCCCCCATGTTCGCGCGCGCAACCACCATTCACGCCCATCCGTCATTCCTCGATGAGGGGATCACCCATGTCCGCACCGTGGTGATGCCGGCCCTGGCCGGAATGGACGGCTGCGCGGGGATGTCGATGCTCGTCGACCGCGACGCCGGCCGGTGCATCGTCACGTCGTCATGGCTGGATGAGGACACCCTGCGGGCAAGCGAGGCCGACGCCGCGCAGATGCGTGACCGCGCCACCGAGATCTTCCATGCCACCGCTGAGATCAGCCGCTGGGAGATCGCTGCGGTGCGCCGTGATCACCGGTCTCAGCGCTATGCCGGGGTGCGGGTCACCTGGCTGCGGACCGACCCCACCGGATGCGATCGGATGATCGACACCTACAAGCTGGCGCTCACACCCGACCTGGAAAATCTCGAGGGCTTCTGCAGCACCACTCTGATGGTCGACCGGCATTCGGGCCGCGCGGTCTCGACCGTGAGCTTCGACGACCGCGCCGCGTTGATCGCCAGTCGCAGCAGTGAGCAGGCCATCTGGGCCCGAGCCGTCAACGAGGCCGCGGCCGAAGTGCTCGAAGTCGCCGAATTCGATTTGGCGATCGCCCACCTGAACGTGCCGGAACTGGCGTAGTCGCCCCAGGGTGCTCAGCTGGCCGGGCGGGCACTGAAGTTGCCGTGAAAACCCTGCGGAATGTGGTGGGTGAGTTCAGCGCGGGCCACCGGGCCGCCGGCGAGATCGCGTGCGTCGAAGACCACCAGGCGTGAGGTGTGCTGCGCGGCCTGGTATTCGACGGTCAGCAGCCACCCGTCGTCCTCGGCGGTGGCGTGCGGCCTGGGCGTGAAGACCGGCTCGCAGAAGCTGTTCCCCTCCCCCTCGGCGGTGTATGTGGTCTCGCTCTGGTCGACCAGGTCCAGCTTGGTGATCGAGTCGTAGAACGAGCTCAGCCGACGCCGGCTGCTGATGTAGGCGTACCGGTGCGGCTTGCCCTCATAGCCCGGGTGGTGGCGCGGAAACTCGCAGGCGGCGTCGCTCAGCCGGTCGCGGGTAAGGCGCCCGGACGCGGTGATCCGGAACCGGGAAAACTCCGAGGGCGCGTCGGTGAGGCTGCTGGTCTGGAACCGCGCGATGCGTTCCAGCAGGCGACCGTCGGCGTAGGTGATCGCATCGACGACCACGTCGGAACCGTCGTCATAGGCGTTACTGAGATGGAACTGGAGCACGGCTTCGCACTCCACCCGCCGGACGGCGCCGCCATCGCGAGGGATCAGCACAAACACGCTGCCGCGTTCGGGCCGATAGTGCAGGGCGTCGCCGAGGGTCCGGCGGCCCAGGGCGATCGGCACCGCGTCGGGGATGATCGGCGACACCAGGAACACCAGGTAGCGCTCGGTGAGCGCGAAATCGTGCACCATGGCCACATACGGCAGCCGCACCGAGCGGAAGTGGCTCAGGCGGCCGCGCACATCGGTGCGATAGATGCGCAGGTGCGGTCGCGGGATGAACTCGACGCCGAAGTTGAACATCTCCCCGCTGCGCGGGCACAGACTCGGGTGCGCCGAGTAGGAACCCATCCAGCGCAGTCGGCCCCCGAATCGGCGCACCCCGCGGGTCTGCAGGGTCACGGGGTCGATTTCGTGTGGCGGGCCGCCCTCCCACAGCGCGTAGAGGTGCCCGGCGTGTTCCACGATGTTGGTGTTGGCCAGATTCGGCGGAATTCTGCCGGCGTTGGACCACCAGCCGCCGGCCGCCGGGGTGCCCAAGTGCCGCGTGCCGGTCTTGCCGCGGTAGTGGCGGGTACGGACGTAGCGGTTGCGGTAGTGCACGCGACCGCCGCCGATGGTGAACGCCGAGACCATGCCGTCGCCGTCGAAGAGGTGGTGCAGTGGCCGCCCGGTGTGGTCCTCCCACCGTCCGGGGCCGTTGCGATACAGCGTCCCGGCCAAATCCGCCGGCAGCGATCCGTCGATCTGGGTCACCGGATAGTCGTATTCGGCCTGTTGCGGCTCGCTCACGCCGAAGCTGCGCCAGTCGGCTTCGGTGAGGCCGGCAAGCCGCTCCGTCGCGCGGCGATGTTCGCCGGGCGGCAACGACGCCAGGTACTTCTGCATGCCCGGCCACGCGGTGTTGGGCGTGGGGGTCAACGTCACGGGTACTCCTCACGCGGATCGGCGGCCCTCGTCACCCAGCCGAGGATCATCGACACCCTAGCCCGAAACGGTCCCGCCCCGACCCTGCCGCGCCGGACCGCCGAAACATCGACGCGGCAGGGCGATTCCCCGCACTCGGGCGATCCCGCCTCCCGGTGCCTGATGCCGCCGGTACAGAAGCGATCGACTCACCGGCACGCATCCGAGCGACCGGCTCCCCCGTCTTCGGTCACTCGTGCCCGCTGCACACTGCTGAAAACACCAGCAGCACTGCGACTTCCGTCAGCGAACCTTGATTGGTTGCAGAGGCGCAGCGCGCGACGGTCCCCAAGTGACTCCGGCAATCCTGCCGGCGCTCGCGCCCGGCAGCCCTGCGGGCCACCTGTGATCGCCGAACCAGACCGGGCCGGACCCCGGTGGCCCGAAGCTTCTCCGAAACGAGAAAAGCCACCTGTCACCAGGTGGCTTTCTTGTGGTCCCGGCTGGGATCGAACCAGCGACCTTCCGCGTGTGAGGCGGACGCTCTCCCCCTGAGCTACGAGACCGGATGAACGAGGACGAACACTAGCACGGCCACCCCCCCGAGTATCAATGCGCAGGGGACTTTTCGCGCGGTTCACCCCTCTGACATGCGGAGTTGTGCTGGCTCACATGTGTCCGCTAATGTTCTGCATCGCGACGGGCGACGATCTCGCCCGTGGCACGCGGATGTAGCGCAGTTGGTAGCGCATCACCTTGCCAAGGTGAGGGTCGCGGGTTCGAATCCCGTCATCCGCTCGAGGGTGTCAAGTGGCATCAACCCCTTGCGGTGGAGTGGCCGAGTGGTGAGGCAACGGCCTGCAAAGCCGTGCACACGGGTTCGATTCCCGTCTCCACCTCCGTCCCAAGGCTCTAAGCGCGGTTAGCTCAGCGGGAGAGCGCTTCCCTGACACGGAAGAGGTCGCTGGTTCAATCCCAGTACCGCGCACCACGATCGACGCAGCGCACGACTTGATGACGCAGTCCGTCATCGGCGAAGGGCGCTTCTGCCGCGCACGACTCTGCGGTCGGCGCATTTTCGGCGCAAATATTTTCCGCGTTAATTCTTTCTCCGCCGTTCCGCTGAATCCTTGAAGCGACCCAATGAACGCCACCTTGGCCGAGCCTGAGCATTACTCAAGTCTCGCTTGCGCCGAACCGCGGAGACCGAGCAGCGACGAGCGTCCCGAACCACGGCTCACGTCAACCCTCGGTTGACGCAGCCATGTTGTCAACCTAACGTTGACGGCATGGCCGACCCCGTTCCGCTCACGCAATTCGTCCGCCTCGACGACCTCATCAACGTCATCACCGGCGTGCACGACAACCCGCTCGAGCAGTTGAGCGATGCGGTGCTGGCAGCCGAACACCTCGGCGAGGTCGCCGACCACCTGATCGGCCACTTCGTCGACCAGGCGCGACGCTCCGGTGCGTCATGGAGCGATATCGGCAAGTCCATGGGCGTCACCAAACAGGCCGCCCAGAAGAGGTTCGTCCCACGCCCGGAAGCCACCGCCCTCGATCCCGAGCAGGGCTTCGCCCGGTTCACTCCCCGGGCACGCAATGCGGTGGTGGCCGCCCAGAACGCGGCCAGCCGGGCGCGCAGCAGCGAGATCACCCCCGAGCATCTGGTCCTGGGCACCCTTGACGATCCCGACGCGCTGGCCAGCGTCCTGCTGACCGCTCAGCACGTCGATCCCGCCGCGGTCGCCGCCGCCGTGGTCCTTGAACCCGGCGACACCGAACCGCCCCCGTTGATTCCGTTCAGCGGTCCAGCCCGCAAGGCTCTCGAGTTGACCTTCCGCACCGCACTTCGCCTCGGCCACAACTACATTGGCACCGAGCATCTGCTGCTGGCACTGCTGGAATCCGAGGACGGCTGCGGCCCCCTGCATCGCACCGGTGTCGACCGGGGCCGGGCAGAAGCCGATCTCGCCCGACTCCTGGCGGGGCTCAGCGCCAACCAGGCCGCCACCCCCGGCGAGGAGACCACCGCCTGACCGGCGGCGGCGACCGCTGCCGCCAGCCGCCGGGCCCAAGGCCCCGCGCCCGCCACCCCGATGTGCCATCATGCCCAGAAGCAAACGAAGAGGACATGATGCATCGCTGGATTCTGGCCCTGGTCACCACCGCCGTCACCGCGGTGGCCGCCCTAACCCTGCCGGCGTCTGGATACGCCACGCCGACCACCACCCCCGAGGCTCCGATTGGGCGTCTCGGAGACACGCTGCGCATCCAGTACCAGGACGAGGCGTTCGGACCGATCGTCGCCGATGTCACGGTGCATGACGTGGTGCCCAGCGAGATCCCGCCGGGTTGGGGTGCGAACGGGTCGCCGCGGTGGCGTAACCAGGGCGGCCCCTGGCGGGCGAATGTGACCGTCCACCCGATCTCGGTGCCCAACCCCTACATCATGGCCGCCTCGGTCACCTTCGACGGCGTCACGCCCGGCGGCGACGCCTACGTGTCCAAGCACACCGACGACCCGACCACCCTGGACGCGTTGCTGACCAACGCTCCGGCGGGTTCCACCGTCAACGGTGGGGTGTACTGGGATGTCTATCGCGGCTTGGTCACCCACGTGGTGATGCTGTCGCGCAACACCGGCCTGCGGCTGGCGCAGTGGAATCTGTGAGCTAACCCCCGCTGTCTGATGCGGCGGTCCAGCTTCGGCTCTCCTTCGCCGAGCCTCGCTAACCCCCGCTGTCTGATGCGGTGGTCCAGCTTCGGCTCTCCTTCGTCGAGCCTCGCTAACCCCCGCTGCTCAGGGCGAGCAGCCGTGAGGTGGCCCGCAGGTATTTCTTTCGGTAGCCGCCCGCCAGCATCTCGGCACTGAAGATTTCGTCGAGTTTGGCGCCCGAAGCCACCACCGGGATACCGGCGTCATAGAGCCGGTCGGTGAGCGCCACCAACCGCAGCGCCACATTCTGATCCTCGATGGGGTGCGCGCCGGTGAGAAACACCGCCGAAACCCCCTCGATCAGCGTCAGGTAGCGCGACGGATGCATGGTGGCCAGGTGCGCACACAGCGCGTCGAAATCGTCCAGTGTCGACCCGGGCCGCGCCGCCGCGCGCTGGGTGACCTCCGGGGTCGAGGGCGGTTCGGGTGCCGGCGGCAGGTCCCGGTGCCGGTAGTCCGGGCCGTCCACCCGAACCGAGGTGAAAATGCTTGCCAAAGCGTGGATCTCGCGCAGAAAGTCCTGGACCGCAAAGCGGCCTTCGCCGAGCTGTTCGGGCAACGTGTTCGAGGTGGCGGCAATCGAGACCCCGCGCGCCACCAGTTCGGACAGAAGCCGCGACACCAGCGTGGTGTTGCCCGGGTCGTCCAGTTCGAACTCGTCGATACAGACCACGGTGTAGCCGCCGAGCAGGTCGATGCACTCGGTGAACCCGAACACCCCGGCCAGCTGGGTCAGCTCCATGAACGTGGCAAACGCCGTCCCGGGCGTCCCGCCGGCGCCGGGGACGCCGCCGGTATCGGTGATGGCGTGGTAGACCGACGCCAGCAGGTGGGTCTTGCCGACACCGAAACCGCCGTCGAGGTAGATCCCCACGCCCGGCAACACTTCGCGGCGGCCCAGCAGCTTGCGCCGTCCGGCGCGCCGGGCCACCGCCTGCTCGCAGAACGCGGTGCACGCGGCCACCGCCGCCGCCTGACTGGGCTGCGCCGGGTCCGGCCGGTAGCTGGCGAAGCTGGCGTGAGCAAACGTCGGAGGCGGTTTGAGCTGGGCGATCAACCGCTCCGGGGAAACCTCCGGACGCCTGTCCACCAGGTGGTCGATCGACTCGGCGGCAGGATTGGGCACGCACGAACTGTAGTCACATGGTGCAATCGAGGCCATGTCCGACCTCAGCGCAGATCCGGGCTTCACCCTGCTGGGCGCCACCGCGCCCGTCGACGACACGGAACTGGGGCGGCTGTATGCCTACCCCGAGGCCGACGGGCCGCGGCCATGGGTGCGGGCCAATTTCATCGGCAGCATCGACGGCGGCGCCACGGTCGCCGGCACCTCCGGCGGCCTGGCCGGGCCCGGCGATCGGTCGGTGTTCATGCTGCTGCGCGCCCTGGCCGACATCATCGTGGTCGGGGCGGGCACCGTCCGGGTCGAGAACTACGGCGGAGCACGGCTCAGCGCCGCGCAACGGCAGGGCCGCCGCGACCGAGGACAGTCCGAGATCCCCCCGCTGGCGATCGTGACCCAGTCCGGGGCACTGGACCGCGACCTGCGGGTGTTCAACGACACCGAGGTGGCGCCGCTGGTGTTGACCTGCACCGCGGCAGCCGCCGATGCCCGGCAGCGGCTGGCCGGGAACGCCGAGGTCCTGGACTGCTCCGGCGATGATCCCGACCGCGTCGATGAGGCTGTGCTGCTGGACGCATTGGCGCAGCGCGGGCACCTGCGGGTGCTCACCGAGGGCGGACCGCGCCTGCTGGGGTCGTTGATCGAGCGCGAGCTGCTCGACGAGCTGTGCCTGACCTTGGCGCCGTATCTGGTCGGCGGCCTGGCTCGCCGCATCGCCACCGGACCGGGCGAGCTGACAACGCCGATGCGCTGCGCTCATCTGCTCACCGACGACTCCGGCTACCTCTACGCCCGGTACGTCAAAAGCGCGCGCCTATAAGGTGACAGGCATGACCAGCTCCTCGAGGTTCGCCCGGACCGTGGTGGTCGCGGTTGCCGCCGTACTGACCGGGTCCGCGCCGCTGCTGGCCGGTTGTGCGCCCGGGCTGGCCGCCAACCCGCGTTTTGCGACCAATTCCGGCGCCGGGCCGCAGGGGCAACCCGCCTCCACCCCCGACCAAGCCGGTCCACCACCGGTAGAGGTGCCCAAGAACGACCTGCCCTGGCATGACTGCACCGCCCGGATGTTCAGCGACGCCGCCGTGCCCGCCACGCCCGGGGTGCGGCTGGACTGCTCCAGCTACGACGCCGACGTCGACCCGCTCGGCGGCGGTTCCTCTTCGATCAGCATCGGGGTGGTCCGGGCCCGGTCGGTGCAGACCCCCGGCGACGCCGGCCCGGTGGTGTTCACCACGGGCTGGGATCTGCCGTCGTCGCTGCAGCTGCCGATCTGGCTGTCCCGCGCCGGCGCAGACGTGCTCAAGAGCCACCCCATCGTCGCCGTGGACCGGCGCGGCATCGGGATGTCCAGCCCCGTGGACTGCCGCAGTCGCAGCCAGCGCGACGAGATGTGGAACCAGGCCCAGTTCGCCCCCGGCGACGATCCGGTGGCCAATCTGGGCACCATCACGATGGAGGCCACCACCGACTGCACCGACTCCATCTCGCCGGGCGAGTCCTCCTACGACAACACCCATGCCGCCACCGACCTCGAGCGGCTGCGCAGCATCTGGGACGTTCCCGCACTGGCGCTGCTGGGTATCGGAAACGGTGCCCAGGTCGCCCTGGCCTACGCCGGGTCGCACCCGGGGAAAGTGGCCCGGCTGGCCCTGGACTCCCCCATTCCCCTCGGCGTGGCCGCCGAAGCCGCCGCCGAGCAGCGGGTCAAGGGCCAACAGGCGGCCCTGGACGCCTTTGCCGCGCAGTGCGCCGCGGTCGGCTGTGCGCTGGGCCCGGACCCCAAGGGCGCCGTCGACGCGGTCCTGGACTCCGCGCGCTCCGGAGGGGGCCCCGGCGGTGCCTCGGTGGCCGCGGTGACCCACGCGATCGTCACCGCTCTGGGTTATCCCATCGGCGATCGGGTCAACAGCACCAACGAACTGGCCAGAGCACTGGCGTCGGCCAACTCCGGCGACGCCAACCTGCTGAACAATCTGATCAACCGGGCCCAGGGCACCACCGGCAGCGACGGCCACTTCATCAACGCGTGCGCCGACGCCCTCAACCGGCCCACCCCCGACCGGATCCGGGAACTGGTGGTCGCCTGGGGCAAGCTCTACCCCCAGTTCGGCACCGTCGGCGCACTGGATATGGCGCAGTGCCTGAGCTGGCCCACCAGCAGCACTCCCGAGCAGCCCAAAGAACTCAAGATCGACGTGCTGCTGCTCGGGGCCCAAAACGATCCGATCGTCGGCGAGGAGGGGGTGGCGGCCACCGCCGCGGCCGTCATCAACGCCGGATCGGCCAGTAAGCGGGTGATGTGGCAGGGCATCGGCCACGGCGCCGCGGTGTATTCGGCATGCACGCTGCCGCCGCTGATCGGCTACCTCGACACCGGCAAGTTGCCCGACACCGACGTCTACTGCCCGGCCTGACCCTGATCCGGACCCGCGGGCCCCGCCCGCGGTACGGTTCGCTGGTGACGGCAGCCGACTCCTTGATGCACCGGGCGGGCACCGCCCTACTGAACGCGTTCCGGCCCCCCACCTCTCCGCCGAGCACCGCCACCGTGCTGCGTTCGGTGCTGTGGCCGGTGGCCATCATGTCCGTGCTGCACCGCTCGATTGTGTTGCCGCTGAACGGCAACATCACCGATGACTTCAAACCGGTGTACCGGGCGGTCCTGAACTTCCGGCACGGCCTGGACATCTACAACGAGCATTTCGACTACGTCGATCCGCACTATCTGTACTCCCCCGGCGGCACGCTGCTGATGTCGCCATTCGGCTATCTGCCCGAGACGCTGTCGCGCTACACCTTCATCGCCACCAACACGATCGCGATCCTGCTCGCCGCCTACCTGCTGCTGCGGATGTTCGGTTTCGGGCTGAGCTCGGTGGCGGCACCGGCCCTGCTGGCCGCGATGTTCCTCACCGAGAGTGTGAGCAGCACGCTGGTGTTCACCAACATCAACGGGGTGATTTTGCTGGCCGAAGTGCTCTACTTCCGCTGGCTTCTCGACGGCCGGGCGAGCCGCCAGTGGTGGGCGGGGGTCGCGATCGGCCTGACCCTGGTGGTCAAGCCGGTCCTGATGCCGCTGCTGCTCCTGCCGCTGCTGAGCCGGCAGTGGCGGCCCTTCGTCGGGGCGATCGCGACACCGGTGCTGTTCAACCTGGTGGCTTTCCCGCTGTCCAGCGACCCGACCAGCTACTTCACCCAGACGGTTCCCTACATCATGGGCACCCGCGACTACTTCAACTCCTCGATTCTGGGCAACGGCGTGTTCTTCGGCCTGCCCTCGGGGTTGATCTTGTTCATGCGGGTGCTGTTCACCGTGCTGGCCGCGGTCAGCCTGTGGCTGCTCTACCGCTACTACCGCACCCGCGACCCCCGATTCTGGATGCTGACCTCCTCGGGTGTGCTGCTGACGACCTCGTTCCTGGTGTTGTCCCTGGGACAGGGCTACTACTCGATCGTGCTGTTCCCGTTCCTGATGACGGTGGTGCTGCCCAATTCGGTGCTGCGCAACTGGCCGGCCTGGCTGGCCGTCTACGGCTTCATGACGCTGGACAAGTGGCTGATCTTCCGGTGGATGAACATCGGTCGCCCGCTGGACTATCTGAAGATCACCTACGGCTGGTCACTGCTGGTGATCGTCGTGTGCGCCGTGCTGTGTTACCGCTACCTCGACGCCCGCGAACAGGGGCGCCTAGACGACGGGATCGACCCGGCCTGGCTGGCGACTCCACCGGCGAAAGCCGCCGCGACGACCTAGCCGCGCGCAGCGGGACAACCGCGGGCGGATTACCGTGGGTACATGACGTCTCCCAAGGTCTCCCTCACCGACGATGAGTGGCGCGCAAAGCTGAGTCCCGAAGAGTTCGCGGTGCTGCGCCGCGCCGGTACCGAGCCGCCCAACACCGGCGAATACACCGACACGACCGCCGAGGGCATCTATGAATGCCGGGCCTGCGGTGCCGAGTTGTTCCGCAGCACCGAGAAGTTCCAGTCGCACTGCGGCTGGCCGTCGTTCTTCGACCCGGCCGACTCCGACGCGGTGATCCTGCGCCCGGACAACTCGCTGGGCCGGCAACGCACCGAGGTGTTGTGCGCGTCGTGCCACAGCCATCTGGGCCACGTGTTCACCGGAGAGGGCTACCCCACCCCCACCGACCAGCGCTACTGCATCAACTCGATCTGCCTGCGGCTGGTACCGCCGGCCTAGCGGGCTGCTACGGCAGCGAGGCCACCAACTGCTCGACCTCGACCCGGGGCCCGGTGAAGAACGGGGTCTCCTCCCGGGCGTGCAACCGCGCCTCGGTGTTGCGCAGGTCGCGCATCAGGTCGACGATCCGGTCGAGTTCGGGCGCCTCGAAGGCCAAGATCCACTCGTAGTCGCCGAGCGCGAACGCGGGCACGGTGTTGGCCCGCACATCCTTGTAGTCGCGGGCCGCCATGCCGTGCTCGGCCAGCATCCGGCGGCGGTCCTCTTCGGGCAGGACATACCACTCGAGCGAACGCACGAAGGGGTACACGCAGACGTAGGCGCCTGCCGGTTCGCCGGCGATGAACGCCGGGAGATGGCTCCGGTTGAACTCCGCCGGCCGATGCAACGCCACGCTGCTCCACACCGGCTTGCAGGCCCCGCCCAGCGCGGTGCGGCGGAACCCTGCGTAGGTGGCCTGCAGGTCTTCGATGCGCTCGGCGTGAGTCCAGATCATGAAGTCGGCGTCGGCACGCAGGCCGGCGACGTCGTACACCCCGCGGACCACCACGCCGCGCTCTTCCTGCTGCTTCAAGTAGGTGGCGACCTGGTCGGCGATCGCCTCGCGCGTCTCACCGACCGCCTCGAGTCCACCCGGATTCACCGAGAACACCGAGAACATCAGGTAGCGGAGGGTGGAATTCAGCTTGTCGTAGTCGAGGTGCGCCATGATCCCTATGCTGCCACGATGCCCTGTGAAGACTGCTAGGGCGCCGGGGTTGCGCTGATCACGGCCGCCACGGCCCGGTCGGCCGCCGCGATGCACGCCGGCACCCCGATGCCGTCGAGATAGTTACCGGCGACCGCCACGGTCGGCGGCAGCGCCGCACGCAACCCGGCGATCAGGTCGGCGTGGCCGGAGCGATATTGCGGCATCACCGCAGCCCAGCGCTGCACCCGCACGTCGATCGGGTCCACCGTGACCCCGAAGACCGCCTCCAGGTCCTGCACCGACCACCCCACCAGTTCGGCGTCGGAGACGCCGATCCGCGAGTCTCCGAACCGGCCGAAGGACAACCGCAGGACCTCCACCCGGCCGCCGTAACCCCGGTCTCCCCACTTGCGCGAGGTCAGGGTGATCGCCTTGGCATGCAGCCGCTCCCCGGTGGCCACCAGCACCCCGGAGTTGTCCGGGAACGCCGCGCCGGCAGGCACCGCCATGGCGACCACCACCGACGAGGCGTTGTCGATCCGGCTGGCCGCCGCCGCGGCGCGGGGCGCGAATCCGGTGGCCAGCCGCGCCAGCTGCGGCGCGGGAACCGCGACCACCACGCGGTCGGCACGGTGGTGACCTCCACCGGCGTCCCGCAACAGCCAACCCTGGCCGACCGGGTCGATCTGGGTGACCGCGGACTGCACCCAGCGGGGCCGGGCGCTGCGCACCAGTGCATTCACCAACACCTGGTATCCGCCGGTGATCGCGCCGAACACCGGAACGCCGGTCGTGGCGGGCAGCGTTCGACGCACCGCCTCGGTCATGCTGGGGACCCCCGCGTCGAGCAGGGCGGCCAGCCCGGGAACCGCCGAGCGCAGCCCGACAGTCGCGGCCGACCCCGCGTAGACCCCGCCGATCAGCGGATCGACCGATGATGCGACCACCTGTTCGCCGAACCGGTCGGCGACCAGGGCGCCCAGCGCCGGGTCACTGCCCGGCTCGAACGCCAGCGGGCGGGTGGGTTCACCGGCGATTCGGGCGAGCGTCTCGGCGTCGACCAGTCCGGCCATGGACGCCGGCGAGGACGGAATGCCGCTCACGGTGTCCGCCGGCAGCCGATGCAGCAGCCGGTTGCGGTACAGCAGCGGCCGCGCCCCCGTCGTACCGCGCTGCCGGTCGGCCAGCCCGAGCTCGGCCAGCAGGGCGGGCACCTCGGGCCGGCGGGCGATAAACGCCTCGGCCCCGACGTCGACGCTCAGTCCGCCCAGGCTCTCGGTCCGCAGCAGTCCCCCGAGCCGGTCGGCGGGATCGAAGATGGTGATGTCGGCTGCGTCGCCGAGTGTCGCTCGCAGCCGGTGGGCGGCGGCCAGACCGGAGATTCCGCCCCCGACGACGCAGTACGACGTGGTCACAATGAATGAACCAGCGACACCAGGTCGGTCAACACCCCGGGATCCGTCTCCGGCAGCACGCCGTGCCCCAGGTTGAACACGTGCCCCGCCGCTCCGGCTTGCACCGCGGCACGGCCGTCGGCGATCACGGCCCTGGCCGCCCGCTCCACCACCGGCCAGCCCGCCAGCAGCACCGCCGGGTCCAGGTTGCCCTGCAGTGCGGTGCCGGCGCCGACGCGGGCCGCGGCATCGGCCAGCGAGGTGCGCCAGTCCACCCCGACCATCCTGGCCGGCGCCGGCTGCATGACCTCGGCCATCACGCCCAGCAGCTCGCCGGTCTGCACCCCGAAGTGCGTCATGGGGACCCCACGGTCGGCGAGGGTGGCGAAAACCCGGGCGCTGTGCGGGGCTACGTAGCGCCGGTAGTCGGCCCGGCACAGGGCCCCGGCCCAGGAGTCGAACAACTGGATGGCGTCCACGCCGTGGTCGAGCTGCACCGACAGGAACCCGATGGTCAGGTCGGTGAGCCGGGTCATCAATTCGTGCCAGCTGTCCGGATCGGCCAGCATCATCGCCTTGGTCCGGGCGTGGGTCCGGCTGGGACCGCCCTCGACCAGGTAGGAGGCCAGCGTGAACGGCGCGCCGGCGAAGCCGATCAGCGGCACCTGCCCCAGCGCGTCCACCAGCAGCGATACCGCCGTCGCGACCGCCGCCACCTGCTGCGGGTCCAGCGGCTTGAGTGCCGCGACGTCGGCGGCGGTCCGCACCGGGCTGGCGATCACCGGCCCGACGTCGGGCACGATGTCCAGATCCACCCCGGCCCCGCGCAGCGGCACCACGATGTCGGAGAACAGGATCGCCGCATCCACGTTGTGGCGGCGCACCGGCTGCAGGGTGATCTCGCAGACCAGCTCCGGGTCGAAGCAGGCCTCCATCATGGTGTGCTGGGCGCGCAGCTCCCGGTATTCGGGCAGGGAACGACCGGCCTGGCGCATGAACCAGACCGGCACCCTGCTGGGAGTCCGGCCGGCGACGGCGGTCAGGTACGGGGAATCGGGCAGTTCACGACGGGGGCTCATCGCGCTCAATGCTGCCACGCCCGCCCGCCACAGGCCGAACCGTGCCGATTCTGCGCGCCGGTGCTGGCCTCCCCTCTCGCCGAACCGGGGTGATTCGGCGCGCCTGTCTGCGCCGACCGGCGCCGGGGGTTAGCGTGAGATCCGGTGACCCGCGTCGCGGCGGTGCGCAATCCAACTCTGGGCGCCGGCCGCTGGCGATGCGGCGCACAGCGATCAGTTAAGGAGCGGCACCCGTGACATCAGCCGAGCCTGCCCCGTTCCGGGAAGCGGTGGCGACGATGCACGCCGCGACGGTGCGGTCGGAGATCGAATTGGGCCCGATCCGGCCCCCGCAGCGCCTGGCGCCCTACAGCTACGCCCTGGGCGCCGAGGTCAAGCATCCCGAGACCGACTTCGTCCCGGAAGACTCCGACGGTGATGCCTTCGGCCGGCTGATCCTGCTCTACGACCCCGACGGCACCGACGCCTGGGACGGCACCATGCGGCTGGTGGCCTTCATCCAGGCCGACCTGGATCCGCAGGAGGCGATCGACCCGCTGCTGCCCGAGGTCGCCTGGAGTTGGCTGGTGGAGGCCCTGGGGGCCCGCACGGAACACGTCACCGCACTGGGCGGCACCGTCACCGCCACCACCTCGGTCCGCTACGGCGACATCGCCGGGCCACCGCGGGGACACCAGCTGGAACTGCGCGCGTCCTGGACGGCGACCACACCCGAGCTGGGCAGCCATGTCCAGGCGTTCTGTGAGGTCCTGGAGCACGCCGCGGGCCTGCCCCCGGTCGGGATCACCGATCTGAGTTCGCGAACCCGCGTCTGAGATGTCCGAGCAGATTCAAGAACCGGCCACCGACGAGCCCGAGCCGACACCGCTGTCGCATCCCGCCGAGGGGGTGCCCGAGGTGTCGACCACGCGCCGGCAGGTGCATGCGGCCGCCGATCTGCTGGCGGGCGGCCACGGCCCGTTCGCGGTGGACGCCGAGCGGGCCTCGGGCTTCCGTTACTCCAATCGGGCCTACCTGATTCAGATTCGCCGGGCCGGCGCGGGGACGGTGTTGATCGATCCGGTCGGCGCGGGCGAGGACCCGGCCGCCCTGCTGCGCCCGGTCGCCGAGGTGCTCGACGACGACGAATGGATTCTGCACGCCGCCGATCAGGATCTGGCCTGCCTGGCCGAGGTGGGGATGTGGCCCAAGGCGCTCTACGACACCGAGTTGGCCGGCCGGCTCGCCGGCTTCGAGCGGGTGAATCTGGCCGCGATGGTGCAGCGCCTGTTGGGGCTGGGTCTGGCCAAGGGGCACGGTGCCGCCGACTGGTCCAAACGGCCGCTGCCGGCCGAATGGCTCAACTACGCCGCCCTGGACGTCGAGGTGCTCATCGAACTGCGCCACGCGGTCGCCGAGGTGCTGTCCGAGCAGGGCAAAACCGACTGGGCAGCACAGGAGTTCAACCACCTCCGGGTGACGGACTTCACCACGACCACACGCCGGGACCGGTGGCGGCGCACGTCGGGGATTCACAAGGTGCGGGATCGGCGCGGCCTGGCCGCGGTTCGGGAGTTGTGGACCGTACGCGACCAGATCGCGGCGCGCCGCGATGTCGCGCCCGGTCGCATCCTGCCCGACGCCGCGATCATCGCCGCGGCAATAGCCAACCCCACGACCGTCGAGGAACTGCTCGCTCTGCCGGTGTTCGGCGGCCCCAGGCAACGCCGCAGCGCGTCAACCTGGCTGGCCGCACTCGCTGCGGCTCGTGACAACCCGGAGCCGCTGGAAACCGGCGAAGCCGCCAACGGCCCACCACCGCCGTCCCGCTGGGCTCGGCGCAAACCCGAGGCCGCCGCCCGCCTCGATGCGGCGCGCGCCGCGCTGACCGCGGTGTCCGAACAGGTGAACGTGCCGACGGAGAATCTGATCACCCCCGAGCTGGTGCGCCGGTTGTGCTGGGACTGGAAACCGACGCGGTCAGACGCCGCGACGGTGATCGAGGAGTTTCTGGCCGCCGGCGGCGCGCGGCCGTGGCAACGCGCCCTGACGGTGCCGGTACTGGCCGAGGCGCTCAGCGGCACGGCAGGCGCCAACCGCCCGCAGTGAGCGCCGGGCGGGTTCGGATCACCGGCGCTCGCGTGAACTGTTGCTACACTTCCCACAGAGCAGCCGAATCGGCATTTCGGCCAGTGCTTTCACCCACTCGCACCGTGGACGTGAACCGTCAAGGACTTCCCATGGCTGAATTTCCTTGGAGGGCTTGGTGTCTCGAACTTTTCGCCGGATCGTCTACGTCATCAGCTACGAGCTGGTCGCCGTTGCGCTGACCACCCTCGGGCTGACCTTCCTGGGGTTCGGCGGCGGGAGCTCAGGAGTGGTGGCGGTGGCCGCGTCGACCGTCGCGGTTATCTGGAATTACCTGTGGACCACCGCGTTTGAGAGCTGGGAGCGGCGCCAGCCCTGCCGCACCCGCACCCTTCGGCGCCGGATCGCCCACGCCGTCGGTTTCGAAGGCGGCCTGGTGGTGCTGTTGTTGCCGATTGTGGCCCACACCTTGAAAGTGTCGCTGCTGGAGGCCTTCGGTCTCGAAATCGGCCTGCTGGCTTTCTTTCTCGTCTACACCTTCGTGTTCGCGTGGGTGTTCGACACGATCTGGCCACCGGCGAGCTGAGCCCGCTAGTCGAGACTCTCGCTGACCTCGTCGACGCAAGCGCTCGAGCCCAGAGCCGCCACCCACCCGGTGATCTGGCGGGCCACGTCCTGCGGGGTCAGGCCGACCTCGGCCAGCACCTCGCCGCGCGAGGCGTGGTCGTAGAAGCGCTGGGGCAGGCCGACGTCGCGGCAGGGCAGATCGAGCTCGGCGCGGCGCAGCGCCGCCGACACCGCCGAGCCGACACCCCCGGCCACCCCGTTGTCCTCGCAGGTGACCACCAGTTTGTGCGCAGCGGCCATCTCGACGAGCACGTCGGGCACCGGGAGCACCCAGCGCGGATCGATCACGGTCACTCCGATACCCTGCTTGCGCAGGCGCTCGGCCACCGCCAGCGCCATCGGGGCGAACGCGCCGACCGCGACGAGCAGAACGTCGGCGGCCAGACCGTCGGCCGGCACCGCCAGCACGTCCACCCCGGACCGTCGCTCAACAGCGGGAATATCTTCGCCCACTTCCCCTTTCGGGAATCGCAACGCGGTGGGGCCGTCGTCGACATCGAGCGCTTCACCGAGTTGTTCACGCAGCCGCACGCCGTCGCGCGGTGCGGCCACCCGGATACCGGGCACCACACCCAGAATGGACAGATCCCACATGCCGTTGTGGCTGGCGCCGTCGGGCCCGGTGATCCCGGACCGGTCCAGCACCAGCGTGACCGGCAGCTGATGCAGCGCCACGTCCATCATGAGCTGGTCGAAGGCGCGGTTGAGGAACGTCGAGTAGACCGCCACCACCGGGTGCAGACCGCCCATCGCCAGCCCCGCCGCGGAGGTCAAGGCGTGCTGCTCGGCGATCCCGACGTCGAACATCCGATCCGGAAAACGCTGCCCGAACGGCGCCAGCCCGGTGGGGCCGGGCATGGCAGCGGTGATCGCCACCACATCGCGGCGCTTGGCGCCGTACTCGATGAGCGCATCGGAGAACACCGCCGTCCAGCCACGCCCGGACGTCTCGGCGGCGTAGCCGGTCAACGGGTCGATCACCCCGCAGGCGTGCATCTGCTCGGCCTCGTCGTTCTCGGCCGGGCCGTAGCCCTTGCCCTTGCGGGTCACCACGTGCACGATCACCGGCCCGCCGAACCCGCGCGCGCGGCGCAACGCCGACTCCACCGCCGCCTCGTCATGGCCGTCGATCGGCCCCAGGTATTTCAGGCCGAGGTCGGTGAAGAGTGCCTGCGGCGCCAGCGCGTCCTTGAGGCCCGCTTTGACGCTGTGGATGACCTGGTAGCCGAGTTCGCCGACCAGTGGCACGCCGCGGACCGCGGTCCGGCCCCGTTCCAGCAGCCGCTCGTAGGCCGGCTGCAGCCGCAGGACGGCCAGATGGTCGGCGAAGCCGCCGATGGTGGGCGCGTAGCTGCGGCCGTTGTCGTTGACCACGATCACCACCGGACGGTTGCCCGCAGCGATGTTGTTGAGCGCCTCCCAGCACATCCCACCGGTCAGGGCGCCGTCGCCGACGACGGCCACCACGTGCCGGTTGCGGTGCCCGGTCAGCTCAAAGGCTTTCGCCAGCCCGTCGGCGTAGGACAGCGCCGAACTGGCATGGCTGGATTCCACCCAGTCGTGCTCGCTCTCCGCGCGCGACGGGTAACCCGACAGGCCGCCCTTCTTGCGCAGCGTGTCGAAGTCGAGGCTGCGCCCGGTCAGCATCTTGTGCACGTAGGCCTGGTGGCCGGTGTCGAAGATGATCGGGTCGTGCGGCGAGTCGAACACCCGGTGCAACGCCAAAGTGAGTTCCACCACACCCAGGTTCGGCCCCAGATGTCCGCCGGTTGCGGCGACCTTGTGGATCAGGAACTCGCGGATCTCCGCCGCCAAATCGGTCAGCTGGGCCTGCGAAAGGTGCTGCAGATCGGCGGGGCCGCGGATCCCTTCAAGCATCTGGCCAGTCTACGCACGGCGACCGGAAGCCCAGCTATGGTCGTCCTATGCGTGCCGCGGAGATCGCCGAGGAATTCCCGGTGGTGGCCATCGACTCCAGCGCCCTATCGGCAGCCAAACTGCTCGCCGAGCACCGGTTGCCTGGGATCGTGGTGGTCGATGGATCGGGTCGTCCCCTAGCAGTGCTGCCCGGCTCCCAGGTGGTGCGTTTCATCGTGCCGGGCTACATCCAAGACGACCCGTCGCTGGCGGGTGTGCTCAACGAGCACATGGCCGATCACGCCGCCGACAAGCTGGGCGCCAAAGCAGTACGCGACATGCTGCCCGAGCACCTGCCCGAATTGCCGGCCGCCGGCGCCGACGAAACCGTGATCGAAGTCGCTTCCACCATGGCCCGCTTGCGTAGCCCGCTGGTCGCCGTGGTCAAAAGCGGTACACTGCTCGGCGTGATCACCGCGTCGCGTCTGCTGGCCATGGCCCTGGAAGCCTGATACCGCGGATGGCCTTTTTCGCGACGGCGGTGTTTTTAACCGCGTACGCGTTCATCGCCGCTGACCGGATCAACAAGACCGTCGTCGCGCTGGCCGGCGCCGCGGCCGTGGTCATCCTGCCGGTGATCAGCTCCGAGGACATCTTCTATTCCCGCGAAACCGGGATCGACTGGGACGTCATCTTCCTGCTGCTGGGCATGATGATCATCGTCAGCGTGTTGCGCCAGACCGGCGTCTTCGAGTACGTCGCGATCTGGGCAGCAAAGCGCGCCAACGGTTCTCCCCTGCGGATCATGATCCTGCTGGTGCTGGTGACGGCGGTGGCCTCGGCGCTGCTGGACAACGTGACCACGGTGTTGCTGATCGCCCCGGTCACGTTGCTGGTCTGCGACCGCCTCGAGATCAACGCCGCGCCGTTCCTGATGGCCGAAGTGTTCGCCTCCAACATCGGCGGCGCCGCCACGCTGGTCGGCGACCCGCCCAACATCATCATCGCCAGCCGGGCCGGGCTGACCTTCAACGCCTTCCTGATTCACCTGGCGCCGATCGTGGCCGTGGTGATCGTGGTGTTCATCGTCATGCTGCCCCGGCTTTTTCCCGGATCGTTCGCCGTGGAGCCCGAGCGCGTCGCCGATGTGATGGCACTCGAGGAGCGCGAGGCCATCCGCGACCGAGGGCTGCTGATCAAATGCGGCGTGGTGCTGGCCGTGGTGTTCGCTGGATTCATGGGCCATGGGGCGCTGCATCTGGAGCCGTCGGTGGTGGCCCTGTTGGGCGCCGGGGCGCTGGTCATGACGTCCCGGCTGGACCGCTCCGACTACCTGTCGGGGGTGGAATGGGAAACCCTGCTGTTCTTCGCCGGACTGTTCGTGATGGTCGGCGCGCTGGTGGACACCGGGGCGATCGGCGCGCTGGCCAAGACTGCCGCCGAGCTCACCGGAGGCAACGCGCTGCTGACCACGATGGGCATCCTGGGGGTGTCGGCTCCGGTGTCGGGAATCATCGACAACATCCCCTACGTGGCGACCATGACCCCGATCGTCGCCGAGCTCAGCACCACCTTGCCCAACGACCTGCATCCCGACGCGTTGTGGTGGGCCCTGGCGCTGGGCGCCGATTTCGGCGGCAACCTGACCGCCGTGGGAGCCAGCGCCAACGTGGTGATGCTCGGCATCGCCCGGCGCGCCGGCAACCCCATTTCCTTCTGGGAGTTCACCCGCAAGGGCATCGTGGTGACCGCGGTGTCGGTGGCGCTGTCGGCGGTGTACCTGTGGTTGCGCTACTTCGTGTTCGGCTGACGCCGGGCGTTCACCGGGTGAGCAGCGCCACGCACTCCATGTGATGGGTCAGCGGGAAGGCATCGAACACCCGGATCTGCTCGACGCTGTACCCGTGGCCCCGATACAGGCCGATGTCGCGGGCGAACGCGGCCGCCTCACAGCCGACGTGCACCACGCGCGGCACATCTGCGGCCGCCAGCAGGTCGATCACCTCACGCCCGGCGCCGGCGCGTGGCGGGTCCAGCACCGCGACCGCGGCCGGCCCGCGCTGCGCCTCCAGTGCCCGGCGCACCGAGTCGGTGCGCACCGATACCTGCGGGAGATCGGCCAGCGCCGCCCGGGCGGCGCCCGTCGCGGCGCGTGAGGTGTCGACGCTGATCACCTTCCCCGACGGCCCCACCGACTCGGCCAGCGCCGCGGCGAAGATTCCCGCCCCACCGTAGAGATCCCAGGCGGTGCTGCCCGAATCGGCCTGTGCCCACTGCGCTATCAGCGCACTGTAGATCGAGGCCGCCCGCCGATGCGCCTGCCAGAACGCGGTCACCGGGATCTGCCAGCGGCGGCGGCCGACCCACTGGGCGGCGTGGTAGTCGCCCTCGACGACCTCCGGGCGATGCCCCCGACCGGTGCTCACGACATGCCGGACCCCGTCGTCATCGGCCACCACATGCACGTGATCGCCAGGACGCCAACGTTGTTCGGCCAGCCCCTTGATCATCCCCGCCGGCAGCTGACCACACCGCAGGTCGGTGACCAGCTCATCGCTGTGGTATCGGTGAAATCCGGCCTGCCCGTCGGCGCCCACCTCCAGGCGGACCCGGCTGCGCCAGCCCGTCGGTCCGTCATCGCCGAGCGGCTCGGCTTCCCCGTGCCAGGCATGGCCGCCGAGCCGGGCCAGCTGGTTGGCCACCACCTCGCCTTTGAGCACCCGCGCTGCCGCCGGGTCGGCGAACGCCAGGTCACAGCAGCCGGCACCGTCCGCACCGGCGATCGGGCACAGCGACTCGATCCGGGCCGCGGCCGGTTCGAACACCTCGACGCACTCACCGTGCCAGTAGGAGCCGCGCTCGGCGGTGATCCGCACCCGCACCCGTTCGCCGGGCAGTGCGTAGCGAACGAAGACCACTCGGCCGTCGTGCCGGGCCACGCAACTGCCGCCGTTGGCGGCCGGCCCCGTGACCAGGGTCAGCTCTTGATCGATCACTGCCTTAAAAGCCTCTCCGGGTGTCGCCGGGCGCGGGGCGCTGCGCCAGGACCTTGCGCCGCTCCGAGGAGTTCAGCTGCCAGGGCACCGAGGTGACCATGACCTGGGGCATGAACAACAGCCGGGTCTTGAGTCGCAGGGCACTCTGGTTGTGCAGCAGCTGTTCCCACCAGCGGCCCACCACGTATTCGGGGATGTACACGGTCACCACAGTGCGCGGCGACTCCTTGCTGATGCGCTTGACGTAGTCGAGCACCGGCCGGGTGATCTCGCGGTACGGCGATGCGATCACTTTAAGCGGGACGGTGATATCGCTTTCCTCCCACTCTCGGACCAGGCGGCGGGTCTCGGTGTCGTCCACGTTGACGGTGATCGCTTCCAGCGAGTCCGGCCGCGTCGCCCGGGCGTAGGCCAGCGCGCGCCGAGTCGGCAGGTGCAGTTTCGACACCAGCACCAGGGCATGGTTGCGGCTGGGCAGTATCGCCTGGTCCTCCTGGGCGGCCGACTGTGCGGCCAGTTCCAGGTTGACCGCGTCGTAGTGCCGGCGGATCAGCTTCATCAGCAGGAACAGCACGGACATCGCCACGATCGCGATCCACGCGCCGGCGATGAACTTGGTGGCGATCACCACGATCAGCACCACCCCGGTGGCGATGAAGCCGATTGTGTTGACCACCCGCGAGCGCATCATCTTCGACCGGGCAGCCGGGTCGGTCTCGTTGCGCAGCAATCTGTTCCAATGCCGCACCATACCGATCTGACTCAGCGTGAACGAGACGAATACCCCGACGATGTAGAGCTGGATCAGCGCGGTCACCTCCGCCCCGAACGCCACGATGAAGGCGATGGCCACCACCGCCAGAAACACGATGCCGTTGGAGAACGCCAGCCGGTCGCCACGGGTGTGCAACTGCCGGGGCAGGTAGGAGTCCTGGGCCAGGATCGATCCCAGCACCGGAAAGCCGTTGAAGGCGGTGTTGGCGGCCAGCGCCAGGATCAGCGCGGTCACCCCGGCGATGATCCACAGTCCGGGCGGAAAGCCCCGGAACACCGTCTCGGCCAGCTGGGCCAGCAGCGTCTTCTGTTCGTAGTCCGCCGGCGCCCCGATCAGCTGCTCATGCGGACGGGCCGCGATCTTCACCCCGGTCTCCCGGGCCAGCACGATGATGCCCATCATCAACGTGACGGCAATCACACCCAGCATCAGCAGGGTGGTGGCGGCGTTGCGCGACTTCGGCTTGCGAAACGCCGGCACACCGTTGCTGATCGCCTCCACACCGGTCAGCGCGGCACAGCCCGACGAGAACGATTTCGCCACTAGGAACACCAGGGCGACGCCCACCACCTCACCCTGGGTGGAGTGGATCTTGAACTCGGCCGAATCGGCCTGCAACGGATCGCCGAGCACGAAGATCTGGAACAGGCCCCAGCCCAGCATGACGAAGATCCCGATCATGAACGCATACGTCGGAAAGGCGAACGCGGTACCGGATTCGCGGATGCCCCGCAGATTCGCCGCGGCCACCACGATCACCGTCCCCACCGCGAACGCCACTTTGTGCTCGGCGATGAACGGTATCGCCGAGCCGATGTTGGCGACTCCCGAGGAGATCGAGACGGCAACCGTCAGAACGTAATCCACCATCAACGCACTGGCCACGGTCAAGCCCGCGGTGGGACCGAGGTTGACGGTGACGACTTCGTAGTCGCCGCCGCCGGACGGGTAGGCGTGCACATTCTGGCGGTAGGAGGCCACCACGGTGACAAACACGAACGCGACCGCCAGACCCACCCACGGCGTCATCCGATAGGCCGCCAGGCCCGCCACCGACAACACCAGAAAGATCTCTTCGGGTCCATAGGCCACCGAGGACAGCGCGTCGGAGGCGAACACCGGAAGGGCGATGCGCTTCGGAAGCAGCGTGTGGCTGAGCCGATCACTGCGGAAGGGCCGGCCCAGAACCAGGCGCCGAGCAGCGGTGGAAATCTTCGACACGAGAGCCAAGGGTAAGCCAGCCGGGCATTGGCGGTAGCGTTCACCGAATACGGGCACCACTGCTGCTGCCAACCAGGCGAAACCGGCCGAAAGGACGTTGCACGTGCGGGTAGTTGTGATGGGTTGTGGCCGAGTTGGCGCCTCGGTGGCCGATGGGCTGTCCCGGATCGGCCACGAGGTCGCCATCATCGACCGAGACAGCACCGCGTTCAACCGGCTCAGTCCGGAGTTCAACGGCGAGCGCGTGCTCGGTATGGGCTTCGACCGCGATGTGCTGCTGCGAGCGGGCATCGAAGATGCGGCTGCGTTCGCCGCGGTGTCCTCCGGTGACAACTCCAACATCATCGCGGCGCGGCTGGCCCGGGAGACCTTCGGCGTATCGCGGGTGGTGGCCCGCATCTACGACGCCAAGCGGGCGGCGGTCTACGAGCGCCTGGGCATCCCCACCATCGCCACGGTGCCGTGGACCACCGACCGGATGCTCGATGCGCTGACCCGGGAAAGCGAGACCACCAAGTGGCGTGACCCCACCGGCACCGTCGCGGTCGCCGAGGTGGTTCTGCATGAGGACTGGATCGGCCGTCCCGTCACCGATCTGGAGGCGGCCATCAATGCCCGGGTGGCGTTTTTGATCCGGTTCGGTACCGGTGTCCTGCCCGAGCCCCGGACGGTGATTCAGGCCAGCGACCAGGTCTACATCGTCGCGGTGTCGGGTCGGGTGGCCGAAGCGATCGCGATCGCGGCGTTGCCGCCGAGCGAGGACCTGGACAAATGAAACCCCCCACCGGCCTCCGGCCGAAGGAGCGGCGCAGATGAAGGTAGCGGTAGCCGGGGCGGGCGCGGTCGGCCGGTCGATCGCTCGCGAACTGCTCGACAGCGATCACCAGGTGACCTTGATCGAGCGCAACCCTGAGCACGTCGACCCCGAGGACATCGCCGACGCGCAGTGGCATCTGGGCGACGCCTGCGAGCTGAGCCTGCTGGAGGCGGTGCACCTGGAGTCCTTCGACGTGGTGATCGCCGCGACGGGCGACGACAAGGCCAACGTGGTGCTGTCCCTGTTGGCCAAGACCGAGTTTGCGGTGCCCCGGGTGGTGGCGCGCGTCAATGATCCCCGCAATGAGTGGCTGTTCACCGACGCGTGGGGGGTGGACGTCGCAGTGTCCACGCCCCGCATGCTGGCGTCGCTGGTCGAGGAGGCCGTCGCGGTCGGCGACCTGGTTCGGCTCATGGAGTTCCGCAAAGGTCAGGCCAATCTGCTGGAGATCACCCTGCCCGATGACACGCCCTGGGGCGGCAAGCCCGTGCGCAAGCTGACGCTGCCCCGCGACGCCGCGCTGGTGACGATCCTGCGCGGGGCCCGGGTGATCGTGCCGCAGGACGACGAACCCCTCGAGGGCGGTGACGAGCTGCTGTTCGTGGCTTCCAGCGGCATCGAGGACGAACTGCGGGCCCTGCTGCTACCCCACTGACCGGGGGGCACCCTCGGCTGCCGGGGCGGCAGGGCGCGCGTCGAGAGCCCGCTGAACGTATTTGACCGCCAGGTAGGTGGCCACCGCCGCGACCGCCGTCAGGGGCCAGCCCATGGCGATGCGGGCCACCCCCAGCCAACCCGTCTGATCGGCGTTGTAGAGCAGCCGCTGGACCACGAACCGGGACCCGAAGACCAGCACCCAGGCCAGGGTCGCCAGATCGTAGGCGTAGACGGCCGACCGCAGCTCGCGCCAGACCGTGGGCTGACCTGTTGCCCATGACCAGACGTAGCCGACCACCGGGCGGCGGATCACGATCGACGCGGCGAACACCGCTGCCCACACCAGCGACATCCAGATTCCCAGCAGGAAATAGGCCTTGGAGTCGCCCATGCGATAGGCGATCAGGGCGCAGACGGCAACCCCGAAGAAGCCGGAGACGGCCGGCTGGCTGGATTGCCGGCGCAGCAGGCGCCAGGCCAGTACGGCCGCGGCCACGCCCACCGCCGCCAGGACCGCGGCCCACAGGCCGAAGAGGTTGGAGGTCGGCACGAACACCACGATCGGCAACGAGGAGTAGATCAGCCCGGACAGCCCGCCGACCTGCTCCAGAAGGCGCTGCGGCCCCTGGGCGCCCTCGGAGCGGTAGTCCTCGCTCATCGCTGTGCCGGTCTGCCGCGAGGTGGGGTCACTGCTGGATTTCGTAGTGCGGGTTGTAGATGGCCTTGCCGCCGCTTTCCAGCTTGCCCAGCCTGCCGTGCACCCGCAGCGTGCGGCCGGAGTCGATTCCGGGAATGCGGCGCTGCCCGAGCCAGACCAGCGTCACCGTGTCGGTGCCGTCGAAAAGTTCGGCCCGGACCCCGCCGACGCAGCCCTTGGCGTTGGCTTCGACGCTGCGCAGTACCCCGACCATGGTGACCTCTTGGCCGCGCTGGCAGTCGATCGCGCGCTGCGCACCGGTGTTGAACGCCTCGCCGGACAGCTCTTCGACGTCACGCAGCTCGGGATCTTCCGTCAATCGCCGAGTCAGCCGGCGCAGGTACTCTTTCGGAGCAGCCATTGCCCTCTCCCTCAATCGTGTGCGCACGCTACGGTAGACCTGTTGATTACCTAATGCCACACGACCGGCCTGCCGGGTGGCGGACAACACCCGACACGATCAAGAGGTGGCATTGGTTCTGCGCGGCGTGACGGCCGTTCTGCTGCCGGGAACCGGATCCGACGACGACTATGTACGCCGGGCGTTCGGCCGACCGTTGCAGCAGGTGGGTGCCGCCTTGGTGACCCACCGGCCGCAGCCGGGCCGCCTCGTCGAGGGATATCTGGAAGCGCTGGACGCCGCAGCCGCCCGGTCCGGCCCGATCCTGGCCGGCGGAGTGTCGATCGGTGCGGCGGTGGCCGCCGCGTGGGCACTGAGCCATCCCGACCGGGCGGTCGGGGTGCTGGCCGCGCTGCCGGCCTGGACCGGCGCACCCGATGACGCACCGGCTGCCCAGGCCGCCCGCTACAGCGCCCAGCAGCTGCGCGACGAGGGGCTGGCCGCTGTGGTGGCCCAGATGCGGGCCTCCAGCCCGGAGTGGCTCGGGGACGAGTTGGCCCGTTCGTGGACCGCCCAGTGGCCACAGCTGCCCGATGCGCTGGAAGAAGCCGCGGCCTACGTTGCACCGACATCCGCCGAGCTGGCGGCGCTGACCGCTCCGATGGGTCTGACCGCAGCCGTCGATGACGCGGTGCACCCGTTGCAGACGGCCTCCGATTGGGCGGCCACCGTCCCGCGAGCGGCGCTGCGCACCGTCACCCTGGATCAGATCGGCGCCGACCCGGCCGCCCTGGGCAGCGCCTGCGTCACCGCGCTGATCGCCGCCATGGGCTGACCGGCCGCCCCACGATCGCTAGCCGCCGGTGATGGTGCGCAACTGCTGCATCGCCGATCCCTCCACACTGCGGCGGGCGGCGGGCGCCGGCGGCGCAGGCGGTGGCGGTGTGGCGCCGCCTCCCCCGAACTGCTGCATTGCGGCGGCCTGCTGGGCTGCCGCCTGCTGGGCCGCGGCCTGCTGGGCTGCCGCCTGCTGGGCCGCGGCCTGTTGGGCTGCCGCTGCACGCAACTGCTCGGCCATGGGTTCGGGCAGGCGCACCGGCAACGGCGTGCGCACCGGCAGCGGCGTGTCGCCGCGCCGGACCACGGTGTCGGCCAATGCCTGGCGTGCCAGCTGGGCCAGTGGCTCGATGGTCTCGGGCCGGCCGTTGATCACGCAGCGCACCATCCAGCGGTAACCGTCGACACCGATGAACCGAACGGCGCCGGTCGCCGTTCCGACCACCTCCCGGCCCCATGGTCCGTCGACGATGCTGACGTTCGCCGAGTCCCTGCGCAGCGCTTCTGCCAGCTCGGCAGCCACCTCACGCCACAGACCCGGTGACTTGGGCGCGGCGTAGGCGGCGATGTTGAACCGGCCGTACTGGGTCACCAGCCACACCGCACTGGGAACACCGGCGTCGCTCAGTTCAACCTGAACCTGAGCCCCTGCGGGCATCGGCACCAGCACCGAGCCCAGATCCAGCCGAGCCGTGGTAGCCGCAGCCGGGTCGTCGAAATCCTCGATGTCGAAGGGCCCCTCCAGCTCCTCCGGCTCGGTTTCGTAGTCGTCGTCCAATTCTGCGGAGGCCTCCGGCCCGGCGCTCGTCGGCTTGGCCGCCTCGCCCTTGCCTTTACCTCTACCGAATGCCATCACAGCCGCCCATCTTCATCACTTCGTGCTTTCCGTGTCACAAACTCGCATGTCCCCCCGAGGAGCCGTGTCCATCGGCGCCGCGGCTCGTCTGGGCCAGTCCAGCATCGTCGAACGATGCCACCTCGACCAGTTCCGGCAGTTCCACCCGCTGCACCAGCAGTTGGGCGATCCGGTCGCCGCGGTGGATCTCGATCGGCGTCGCCGGATCGAGGTTGATCAACGCCACCTTGATCTCACCACGATAGCCCGCATCGACGGTGCCCGGGCTGTTGACGATTGAAAGACCCACCCGCGCAGCCAAACCCGACCGGGGATGAACCAGGCCCACCATGCCGAACGGAATGGCCACCGCGATCCCGGTGGGCACCAGCGCGCGCTCGCCGGGACCCAGTTCGACGTCGATCGCGCTGTAGAGGTCCACGCCGGCATCGCCGGGGTGCGCACGGCTGGGCAGGGGCAGATCCGGATCCAGGCGAACAACCGCGAGACTGGGTGACACGAGGCGCAAGACTACTCTTAGCCGGATGTCGGGATCGCGTCTGAACCACCGGACATCGCAAACCGTGCGCTACAGCGAGCAGCTGTGGGTGCCGTGGTGGTGGTGGCCACTGGGGTTTGCGGGCACTGGGCTGTTGGCCTACGAAGTCCGGTTGGGGCTGCGCAGCCTGCCTGACTGGCTGCCGTTCGCGGTGTTCTTCGCGATCACCGCGGGCGCCCTGCTGTGGTGGGGGCGCATCACGGTGCGGGTGGTCGACAGCGGCGGGGACAGACAGCTGTGGGTCGGTGACGCGCACCTGCCCACGTCGGTGATCGCACGCTCGGCCGAGGTACCGCGGTCGGCGAAATCCGCGGCGCTGGGCCGCCAACTCGATCCGGCCGCCTACGTCGTCCACCGCGGCTGGGTAGGCCCCATGGTGCTGGTGGTTCTCGACGATCCCGACGACCCGACCCCCTACTGGCTGGTCAGCTGTCGCCATCCGCAGCGACTGCTGGCAGCACTGCAGACCTGAGTGGGATCCGGCGGCGCGGCCGGCTCAGGCCGCGCAGTCGGTGCAGATCATCACGCCGTTCTTCTCGCTGGCGAGCCGACTGCGGTGCTGAACCAAAAAGCAGCTCGAGCAAGTGAATTCGTCGGCCTGCTTCGGAATGACCCGCACCGACAGCTCTTCGCCCGACAGGTCGGCGCCGGGCAGCTCGAACGACTCGGCCGATTCGGACTCGTCCACATCGACCACAGCGGACTGCGCCTCGTTGCGACGGGCCTTGAGCTCCTCCAACGAATCCTCGGAAACGTCATCGGTCTCTGTGCGCCGCGGGGCGTCGTAATCGGTAGCCATGGTCTTCTCCCCTCCAGTCCCCTCGTAAGCCTGCGCGAGCTTTGTACCAGCGTCGAACGCATCCACCAAATGATTCGTGCCCGGATTGCCCCCGAAACAAGTGTGAGTTATATCACACTCCCCTGCTGACCACGGTCATCGCACGCCCGCGCGCCCTCTAGAGTGCGTACGTGGTCGCGCAAATCACCTCCGGTACCGAGTTCGACAAGCACGGTCGGCCGTTCCGGCGACGTAACTACCGACCGGCTGCCTACGCGGCGGCCGCCCTGGCCCTGCTGACCGCCGTGGTGTGGGCGGTGGCGCTGACCCGGCCGGTCGATATTCACGAGGTCGCGGTGTGCAACGCCCCGCCGGCGCCCACCGAACCGGACCAGCCGCAGTTGGGTACCCAGGTGCCCCGCACCGCGATGGTCGCCACCACCCCGGCCCGGCTTGCCGACGTCAAGGCACGCGTGCTCAACGCCAGCGGCCGGGCGGGTCAGGCCGCCGACGTCGCCGACGCCCTGCGCGACGACGGCTTCCCCCAGCCGACGGCGGCCAACGATCCCATCTACAGCGAAGTCCGCCTGGACTGCCAGGGCCAGATTCGCTTCGGCCCGGCCGGCCAGGCAGCCGCGGCGGCACTGTGGCTGGTGGCGCCCTGCGCCGAACTGTTTCGCGACGACCGCGCCGACGACTCGGTGGACCTGGCCGTCGGCAGCGACTTCATCAGCCTGTCTCACAGCGACGACATCGAAGCCGCCCTGGCCGGACTGCGTCCGGACTCCACCGGCATGCCCGATCCTGCCCTGCTGACCAAGATCCATTCCGGCACCTGCTGACGATCGACCGCCGAAGAGGAGATCCATGACCGGACCCGCCCCCGCTTCCCCCCCGGCCACCGGCGAGCGGCAGCAGCGACACGGCTTCGGAGTCGACGTCGGCGGCAGCGGCATCAAGGGCGGCATCGTCGACCTTGACACCGGCGCGCTGGTCGGTGAGCGGGTCAAACTGCCCACGCCCAACCCCGCCACGCCGGCCCTGGTGGCACAGACCGTCGCCGCGGTGGTCCGGGAGTTCGGTTGGACCGGCCCGCTGGGCGTCACCTATCCCGGGGTGGTCGTCGACGGCATCGTGCGGACCGCCGCCAACGTGGACAAGTCCTGGATCGGGCTCAACGTGCAGGAGACGATCGCCGCCGAACTGGACGGCCAGCGGGTGGTCGTCCTCAACGACGCCGACGCCGCCGGGCTCGCTGAGGAGCGCTACGGGGCGGGCAACAACAACCCCGGCGTGGTCGTGTTGCTCACCTTCGGCACCGGGATCGGATCGGCGGTGCTCCACAACGGAAAGCTGCTGCCCAACACCGAACTCGGGCATATCGAGGTGGGCGGCAAGGAGGCCGAGCAGCGGGCCGCGGCGTCGGTCAAGGAGCGCAAGAACTGGTCCATGGCGAGGTGGGCCGAACAGGTCACGATGGTGCTGACGGCGATCGAGGACGCGCTCTGCCCGGACCTGATCATCGTGGGCGGCGGTATCAGCCGTAAAGCCGATCGGTGGGTGCCGCTGCTGGGCAATCGGACTCCGGTGGTGGCCGCGACACTGCAGAACACCGCGGGCATCGTCGGGGCGGCGATGGCGTCTTCGGCCGACGAGACTCACTGAATTGCGCCCGCTCGACGAGTCCCGCCCCGTCCTGTCGTTACAATGGTCCGCGGCGGCCGCCTAACCGATAGCGGCGACTATCCCAGTTGATCTCCAACTGAAATAGAGCCGACATTCGACATACCCGATACTTTCGGTTGCGCACGACGCTGCGACCCGAAAGTCAGTCCGACCGAAGGGGTGGACGTGGCAGTGAGCAAGGCACAGCCGGCGGCTGAGGAGCCCAAGAAGGCCAGCGCCACCAAGGCGCCCGCCAAGGCCGCCGCGAAGTCGCCTGCCAAGGCTGCCGCCAAGTCCGCCGCCGCGGCGCCCGCCAAGCGCACCGCGGCCAAGGCCACCAAGGCGGCAGCACCGGCCAAGAAGGCGGCCAAGTCGACGGCGCGGAGCGCCGACGCAGCGGCCAAGCCCGCGACGCGCGCCACGCGGGGTCCGGCGAAGAAAGCGGCCAAGGCCACCAAGGCGGCGGCGAAGAACGCCGATGCCCTGGCGCCCGAGAACCTCGATGCCGATGTAGAGCTCGACGGCGAACCCGGTGTGGACGACATCGACGTCGCCGACCTGAGCCTGGACGATCTCGATGACGACGACACGGCCGCCGACGGCGACGACACCGCGTCGAGCCCGGCAGCCGAGGCGGCCGACGACGGCGACGAGGACGGCGACGAGGACGAGATCGCCGAGCCCAGCGAGAAGGACAAGGCGTCGGGCGACTTCGTCTGGGACGAAGAGGAGTCCGAGGCGCTGCGCCAGGCCCGAAAGGACGCCGAGCTCACCGCGTCGGCCGACTCGGTGCGTGCCTACCTCAAGCAGATCGGCAAGGTGGCGCTGCTCAACGCCGAAGAGGAAGTCGAACTGGCCAAGCGCATCGAGGCCGGCCTGTTCGCCACCCAGAAGATGGCCGAGCACGCCGAGAAGGGCGACAAGCTCGCGGTTGCCTACCGGCGGGACATGGCGTGGATCTGCCGCGACGGCGACCGCGCCAAGAACCACCTGCTCGAAGCCAACCTGCGCCTGGTGGTGTCGCTGGCCAAGCGCTACACCGGCCGCGGCATGGCGTTCCTGGACCTGATCCAGGAGGGCAACCTCGGTCTGATCCGCGCGGTGGAGAAGTTCGACTACACCAAGGGCTACAAGTTCTCCACCTACGCCACCTGGTGGATCCGCCAGGCCATCACCCGCGCCATGGCCGACCAGGCCCGCACCATCCGCATCCCGGTCCACATGGTCGAGGTCATCAACAAGCTCGGCCGGATCCAGCGGGAGCTGTTGCAGGACCTGGGCCGCGAACCCACCCCTGAGGAACTCGCCCGGGAGATGGACATCACCCCGGAGAAGGTGCTGGAGATCCAGCAGTACGCCCGCGAGCCGATCTCGCTGGACCAGACCATCGGTGATGAGGGCGACTCGCAGCTCGGCGACTTCATCGAAGACAGCGAGGCCGTGGTCGCCGTCGACGCGGTCTCCTTCACACTGCTTCAGGACCAGCTGCAGTCGGTGCTCGAAACGCTCTCCGAGCGCGAGGCGGGCGTGGTGCGGTTGCGCTTCGGCCTCACCGACGGACAGCCGCGCACCCTCGACGAGATCGGCCAGGTCTACGGGGTGACCCGGGAACGCATCCGCCAGATCGAGTCCAAGACCATGTCGAAACTGCGCCATCCCAGCCGGTCTCAGGTCCTGCGCGACTACCTCGACTAGAGCACAGATGGCCGCCACTCCCCCCTCGGCAGTACTGCGTGCCGTCGATGCGTGCCGTGGCGGCCTACAGCGCCTGCGCCAGGTGACCGTTCCCGCCTCCGTCGCCGCCCTGGAATTGGGGTTGGGCGGTTGGCTGTCGCAGGCCCTCAGCGCCGCCGTGCGGCTGGGAATCCCCGACGCGCTCAGCGCGGGTCCGCTGACCGCTGACGAGGTCGCTGCCCGGGCCGGGACCAACCCCGCGGCCACCTACCGGCTGATGCGCGCGCTGGCCAGTCACTCGGTGTTCAAACTGCGCCGCGACGGCCGGTTCGCGCTGACCCGCGTCGGCCGGGCCCTGGTGTCGGATAATCCGGCCGGAGTGGCCCCGATGATGGCGTTCGTCGGCCACCCGCGACACCGGGAACATTGGTCGCAGCTCGAGCACTCGGTGCGGACCGGCGAGACCGCCGTCGACGAGCTTCGTGGAATGCCTATCTTCGAGTACCTGGACACCGACCCCGAACTGGCGCAGGTCTTCAACGACGCGATGACGGGCGCCTCTGCAATCGCCATCGAAAGCGCGGTACCCGCATACGATTTCAGCTCCAGCAAGCTCATCGTCGATGTCGGTGGCGGTCATGGCGCGCTGCTGGCCGCGGTGCTGCGCCGGGCCCCCGACGCTCGCGGCGTGCTGTTCGACCTGCCGCAGGTTGTCGCCGGCGCCGGAGCGGCGATGAGCGCCGCCGGGGTGGCGTCGCGCTGCGACGTCCAGGGCGGCTCGTTCTTCGAGTCGGTGCCCGTCGGCGGCGACACGTACCTGCTCAAGACCGTCATCCACGACTGGGACGACGATCGATCGCGCGCGATTCTGCGCAACGTCCGCAGCGCCATCGCGCCCGGCGGAAAGCTGCTGCTGTTCGAGATGGTGCTTCCTGAGGGGGCTCCTGCCCACCTGGGCCTGCTGCTCGACCTGGAGATGCTGGTGACCGCGGGCGGCCAGGAGCGCACCCGCCGGGAGTATGGCGAGCTGCTGGCTGCCACCGGTTTCGAACTGCGCCGCGTGGTGCCCACCACCAGCCCACTGGCGATCGTCGAGGCTCGGCCGATCTAGGCCGCCGGCGCCGGGCCGGCGTAGGATCGCCGAGCATGTCCCCGGATGATCCCGTGTCGTCCCAGACCTTCGCCGCGTTGCTCAAGCGCGCGACCACCCATGGTCATCCCGCGCCGCCCGAGGCTGGTTTGAATCCCGCTGTGCTCGACGCGATCAACGCCGTCGCCGCGACCTGGCCACGAGTGCCCGCGGCGTTGATCAACAAGGCGCAGACCACGTTCGCCCGTAGCGAACTCACCCGGGCGTCGGCAGCCAAGCCGACCACCCCGATCAACCTCAACCAGCCGGGGCGAACACGCCATCCGGGCCCGGCCGGTACGGACTGACACCGCACACCGCCGCAACGGGCAACGGCCCGTACAGATGCGGGAACAACATCGACTCCGGATCGCCCGGCACGCCGGGCTCCCAGCGCACCGGAGCGCCGAGTTCGTCCGGATTCACCTGCAGTAACACCAGATCCGTGCAGCCGCGGTAGAGCCGATTCGCCGGCAGGTGCACCTGCTGCGGCGTCGACAGGTGCACGAATCCGACACTGCGCAATGACTCGGGGCGTAGCTCGCCGGCCTGCTGCGCCCGCTCCCAGTCGCCGGCGCGGCACATGTGTACCAAGACCCCCGCCGGTATCGGTTGCTGCTCCATATCACCGATCCTGCCGCACCGCGCTTCGGGGTGAGACACGACACAGCCGGAGCCGGGAACAACGCCGAACGCTCAAGCGTCTGACACACTTGAGAGCAACCGCGAGAACGGAGGAGCCCATGAACGCGACTCTGACCAGTCCCGAACTGACCCGGGCTGATCGATGCGACCGGTGCGGCGCAGCCGCCCGGGTGCGAGCCACGCTGCCCTCCGGTGCCGAACTTCTCTTCTGCCAGCACCACGCCAACGAGCACGAGGCCAAGCTGATCGAGCTGGCCGCGGTGATTCAGGTCAGCGCGTCCGACGAGGCGTGACGCGAGGCGCAGCCAACACGCCGTCTGAGCAGATTGTGCAATAGCGGCAATCGTCAGGAATGCTGGGCTGGTCATGACTGACCGGATTCCCAAACCCTCCCGTCATCACCTGCTCCGGATCGCCCGGCGCACCCTGGTGAAGAGCTGGGACGATTCGATCTTCTCCGAATCGGCGCAGGCGGGCTTCTGGTCGGTGTTGTCCCTGCCGCCGCTGCTGCTGGGAATGTTGGGCTCGCTGTCCTACGTGGCGCCGCTGTTCGGCCCGAACACGCTGGCCACCATCCAGGACCGGCTGATCAGCATGGCCAGCAGCTTCTTCTCCAAGAACGTGGTGGTGGAGATCATCGAGCCGACGGTGCGAGACATCGTGGCCAATGCGCGCGGTGAGGTGGTCTCGCTCGGCTTCGTGATATCGCTGTGGGCCGGATCATCGGCGATCTCGGCGTTCGTCGACTCGGTGGTCGAGGCCCACGATCAGACCCCGCTGCGTCATCCGGTGCGGCAACGCTTCTTCGCGCTCGGGCTCTACGTCGCGATGCTGGTGATCGCGGTGGCCACCGCCCCGCTGGCCGCGCTGGGACCGCACGCGATCGCCGAGCGGCTGCCGGCCAGATGGACCGACATTCTGCGGTTCGGCTACTACCCGGCGCTGGTGCTGGGTCTGCTGCTCGCGGTGACGGTGCTCTACCGGGTGTCGCTGCCCAAGCCCCTGCCCTCGCACCGGCTGATTTTCGGCGCGTTGCTGGCCACGACCGTGTTCGTGGTGGCGACGATGGGTCTGCGCATCTACCTGCGCTACATCACCAGCACCGGCTACACCTACGGGGCGCTGGCGACGCCGATCGCCTTTCTGCTGTTCGCGTTTCTGCTCGGCTTCGCGATCATGCTGGGCGCCGAACTGAATGCGGCCGTCCAGGAAGAGTGGCCCGCCCACGCCACCCACCTGCACCAGCTGCGTAGGTGGGTGGTCTCACGAGCCGGCCAGGCCGGCGACGAGACCGATCCGGTCAAGCCTGTTTGAGCGTCGCGTAGATCTTCTTGCAGTCCGGGCAGACCGGGGAACCGGGCTTGGCCGACTTGGTCACCGGGAACACCTCGCCGCACAGCGCCACCACGTGGGTGCCCATGACCGCGCTCTCGGCGATCTTGTCCTTCTTCACGTAGTGGAAGTACTTCGGGGTGTCGCCGCCGGTCCCGTCATCGACGCGTTCCTCGGAATCGGTGCGCTCGAGGGTGTCGGTCTGTATGCCCATGTTCCCATTGTGCCCAGAACCGCAGGGTTCCCAAAACCCCTCGTGCCGGGGAGCCGGACATGTGGGACAGTGGAGGGATGAAGCACGGCCCCGAGCTGGGTTTCGACGACGACGGCCGACCGGTCCTGATCACCGCGGCAGCCCCGTCCTACGAGCAGCAGCACCGTGAGCGGGTACGCAAGTACCTGACCTTGATGGCGTTTCGGGTGCCTGCGCTGATCTTCGCCGCGATCGCCTACGGAATCTGGCACAACGGGCTGATCTCCCTGCTGATCCTGGTGGCGTCGATCCCGCTGCCGTGGATGGCGGTGCTGATCGCCAATGACCGGCCGCCCCGCAGCAAGGAGGAGCCCCGCCGCTATGAGGCGGCTCCTACGCGCACCCCGCTGTTCCCCACCGGCACCCGGCCGGCCCTGCAGCGGCCACCGCGCCCGGATTCCGGCGACGGCGCGGGCGGCGAAGCGCCGCACGCGAACGGTTCTTAGCACATTCTCAAAGTCATTCCCGTATTTCCGCACGTCAGGTGGTGTGGAAATGCGATCGTCCGGGAACTCTGCGTGCGTGTCGGGCGTTGACACGTGTGACAGCTGAAGCCGATCAACGGGAGGCCCCAATGGCAAAGGGAGATGCCAGCATGAGTCGGATCGACGGCGATCTGGACGCGCAGAGCCCAGCCGCCGACCTGGTACGGGTGTACCTCAACGGCATCGGCAAAACCGCGTTGCTCAACGCCGCCGACGAGGTGGAACTCGCCAAGCGGATCGAGGCCGGGCTCTATGCCCAGCACCTGCTCGACACCCGCAAGCGTTTCGGCGAGAAGCGCAAGCGCGAACTGGCAGCGGTGGTACGCGACGGCGAGTCCGCGCGCCGGCACCTGCTGGAAGCCAACCTGCGTCTGGTGGTCTCACTGGCCAAGCGCTACACCGGCCGGGGCATGCCGCTGCTGGACCTGATCCAGGAGGGCAACCTCGGACTGATCCGCGCCATGGAGAAGTTCGACTACACCAAGGGCTTCAAGTTCTCCACCTACGCCACCTGGTGGATTCGCCAGGCCATCACCCGAGGCATGGCGGATCAGAGCCGCACCATCCGGCTTCCGGTCCACCTGGTCGAACAGGTCAACAAGCTGGCGCGGATCAAGCGTGAGATGCACCAGCAGCTGGGCCGCGAGGCCACCGACGAAGAGCTGGCCGCCGAGTCCGGCATTCCGGCGGAGCGGATCAACGACCTGCTCGAGCACAGCCGCGACCCGGTCAGCCTCGACATGCCGGTGGGCTCTGACGAGGAGGCCCCGCTGGGCGACTTCATCGAGGACTCCGAGGCGATGTCGGCGGAGAACGCGGTGATCGCCGAGTTGCTGCACACCGATATCCGCAGCGTCCTGGCCACCCTCGACGAGCGGGAGCACCAGGTGATCCGGCTGCGGTTCGGCCTCGACGACGGTCAGCCCCGCACGCTGGACCAGATCGGCAAGCTGTTCGGTCTGTCGCGCGAGCGGGTCCGCCAGATCGAGCGCGAGGTGATGGCGAAGCTGCGCCACGGCGAGCGCGCCGACCGGCTGCGTTCCTACGCCAGCTGACACCGGCGGGCCCGGTCGGGCCCGGTGCATCGTCCCCGTTCCGGCGGGCCGCCGCAGATCGCGGAGGCCCGCCGGAGCTGCATCTGCGGACCTGCATTGCCGCCGCAACGCCGAGCATCGCGGCTCACCGCGGCCTTGGCTGTCCAAGTAGACTCAGCTGCGACGGAAGGTGCCGAATGAATGACTTGGTTGATACCACCGAGATGTACCTCAGGACGATCTACGACCTTGAGGAAGAGGGTGTCACCCCGCTGCGTGCACGCATAGCCGAGCGCTTGGAGCAAAGTGGCCCGACCGTCAGTCAGACGGTGTCCCGGATGGAACGCGACGGCCTGCTAAAGGTGGCCGGCGACCGTCATCTCGAACTCACCGAGAAGGGCCGCTCCCTGGCGGTCTCGGTGATGCGCAAGCACCGGCTGGCCGAACGCCTGCTCGTCGACGTCATCGGCCTGCCGCTGGAGGAGGTGCATGCCGAGGCCTGTCGCTGGGAGCATGTGATGAGCGAGGTCGTCGAGCGGCGCCTGGTTCAGGTGCTCGACAACCCGACCACGTCGCCGTTCGGCAATCCCATCCCCGGTCTTCTGGATCTCGGTTTCGGCGCCGGGTCCGGCGGCGGCGATTCCGACCTCGTTCGGCTGACCGAACTGCCGGCCGGCGCCCCGGTGGCGGTGGTGGTGCGCCAGCTCACCGAGCACGTCCAGGGCGATATCGACCTGATCACCCGGCTCAAGGAAGCCGGTGTGGTGCCCAACGCCAGGGTGACCGTCCAGACGGACGGCGACGACGGGGTGACCATCGTGATCCCCGGCCACACCGACGTGAGCCTCCCCTACGAGATGGCGCACGCCGTGAAGGTCCAGAAGGTCTGACGCCCGGTCCTCAACCGGCCCGCCGATCCGGGTCCTGCCGCCGCGGCAGGCGCACCCCGATCTGCTGTCCCAGCCGGTAGCCGGTGTCGGCCAGACCACGGATACGCTCCGGCCTCAGCCCGGATTGCAGGGCAGTGTCGAGTAGGCCCGCCATCCGATGCCCCGGCACACTGCGCAGGGCGGCTTCCAGCGATACCCCGGCCAGCGGCCCGTCCCCACGCGCGTAGGCGCTGAACGCCAGCAGCACCAGCGCCTCGGCGCGCCAGGGCTCCGGCAGAGCCCGGGCCAGGGTCGCCCACAGCCGCTCGGCTTCGGCGGCGCGCTCACCGATCGCCAAGGCGCACAGGGTGTCCCGGACCAGCACATCGGTGAGCGAACATCCGAGCCGGGCCAACTCCGCCTCGCCCGGCTCCTGTCCGGCCGCCAGCGCAGCGACAGCAGCCAGCACCTGCGCGACGTCGCGGCCAGCTCGGACGAGAGCCGCACCGCGCCCCGCGGCCCGCTCTGCCGTACAGTCGGCGATCGCCGCGGCCACCGCGGCACGGCGCACCGCGTCATCGGGGGTGACCACCGCTTGCACGTCCGCACGGCGGGCATACAGTCGCCTGCCCTCCAGCACTGCGGCGGCGGCCAGCGGCGACGCCTCCGGGTCGTCGACCGGACCGCCGGCACCGCAGCCGTCGGCGCAATGCCACCTGCCGCCCCGGGCCACCCGATCCACCACATGCGCGCCGAGCAGCGCGATGTCGCGGCGGGACAACTCTTCGGTCAGCCGGGCGATCAGCAGCCGGTGCTGATCCCCGCAGGCCGGGCAGCCGGCTCCCGGCTCGTCGACGAGCACCGCGACGGCCTCCGCCGGCGCGGCGGCCGCCGCCACCTCCGCAAGCCGCCCCAGGGTGCCGATGAGCGCGTCGGTCAGATCGACCCGCAGCACCGAGCCCAGTTCACCGCCGTCGAGCAAGATCAGGACCAGGGAGTTCTCCGGCACGAAGCCGAGGATGGCCGGCAACGCCGCGATCAGCGCTTCGGGCCGGTTCAGCGTGAAGTCCGGTTGCTTTGTCGTCATGGCTGCAACGGTGACGACAAGCTCCGTCACGCCGGGCGCGTGCCTGCCCCGCCGCACCCCGCGTTGGGGATGAACCGGCGGCTGTGGACAGCTGTTCGGGCGACGCCGCGAATCCATGCGCCGTTGCGCCGCCGTGGGGCCGGCTGCCAGCGCGTTCTCCGGTGAGCGAACGCCGGACACCTGCGGAATTCCGCCGGTGCCCACCGGCGTTGATCACCACAGAGTGCACCGTTTTCCGGTGCGTCCCCCGGTGGGGGAAAATGGCGAGTGCGATCCGCACAACGAGGAGGCAAGACGATGGCCGACCACCCGGACAACGGTCCCGACCGGGACCGGCACTACCAGGCCGAGCAGAGCGGCATGTACGAGCTGGAAGTTCCGGCACCGCAGCTGATGTCGGCCAACGGCGAGGGACCCGTGCTGATTCACGCCCTGGAGGGCTTCTCCGACGCCGGCCACGCGATCCGATTGGCGGCCCGGCACCTCAAGGCCACGCTGGACAGCGAACTGGTGGCGTCGTTCGCGATCGATGACCTGCTCGACTACCGGTCGCGCCGGCCGCTGATGACGTTCAAGGCCGACCACTTCACCCACTACAGCGAGCCCGAGCTGAACCTGCACGCGTTGCGTGACAGCGCGGGCACCCCGTTCCTGTTGCTGGCGGGCATGGAGCCCGACCTGAAATGGGAGCGTTTCATCACAGCCGTGCGCCTGCTTGCCGAGCAGCTCGGAGTGCGACGGACCATCGGCTTGGGCACCATCCCCATGGCCGTGCCGCACACCCGTCCGGTGACCCTGACCGCGCACTCCAACAACCGGGAACTCATCAGCGAGTTCACCCCGTGGATCACCGAGGTCCAAGTGCCGGGCAGCGCATCCAACCTGCTGGAGTACCGGATGGCGCAGCACGGCCACGAGGTGGTCGGTTTCACCGTTCACGTACCCCATTACGTGGCGCAGACCGACTACCCCGACGCGGCTGAGGCGCTGCTCAAGCACGCGGCCCAGAGCGGCGCGCTGGACCTGCCGCTGACCCAACTCCGCGAGGCCGGTGCCGAGATCCGGGCCAAGATCGACCAACAGGTGGAGGCGAGCGCCGAAGTCGCCCAGGTGGTGACGGCTCTGGAACACCAGTACGACGCGTTTGTCACCGCCCAACAGAACCGTTCGCTGCTGTCGCGCGATGAGGACCTGCCGAGCGCCGACGAGCTGGGAGCCGAATTCGAGCGCTTCCTGGCCCAAGAGGCCAAGAAGGATCGCGACGGCGACGAGTGAGCCGCGCCGCCGGCTACGCGGTGCGGCGAAGGGTGGCGGTCAGGTGGTTCTGCGCGGGCTGGCCGACGGCGCCCATCTCCAGCGTGTAGGACAACTCATCGCCGTCGAGCCGGTAAACGCGGCTCAGCGCGGTCACTTCCTTGGCGGTCGGCGCCAGCCCGATCGCGGTGGCCGACAACCGTAGCTCCACGCCGGTGCCGGTGACCGCGTAGCTGCCGACCTCGATCTCGGTGATGCCACTGGGGTGCGCCAGCACCCATTCGATCCGGCCGGGTTGCGGCACCCGCAGATAGCCCGTCTCGGCATGCAGCGGCAGGCCGTCGACCGGTGACCGGGTCTTCTGGCCGTAGACCAGGAATGGCTTACCGACGTGGGAGAACACCACCTCTTCGAGATAGTCGAACGAGGCGATCGTCGGATAGACCCCGAAGCCCTCGCCCGACCAGGTGCCCAACAGCGGTGCCAGCTCCACAAGGTTCGGGTGCAACTGCGGTGCCATCCCGCCAGCGTAATGCGCCCCGGAGCCGGTACGGCTCAATCGGGGCTGGGCATCTCGCGGTGCTCGCGAAGGGACTGAATCTCCCGCTCGAAGTCGGCGGCGGAGGAAAACGACCGGTACACCGAGGCGAAACGCAGGTAGGCCACCTCGTCGAGTTCGCGCAGCGGGCCCAGGATCGCCAACCCCACCTCATGGCTGGGGATCTCCGGTGAACCGGCGGCGCGAACAGCGTCCTCTACCTGCTGAGCCAGCAGGTTCAGCGCGTCGTCATCGACCTGGCGGCCCTGGCAGGCCCGCCGTACCCCGCTGATGACCTTCTCCCGGCTGAACGGCTCGGTGACGCCACTGCGCTTGACCACCGCGAGCACCGCGGTCTCCACCGTGGAAAACCTGCGACCGCATTCCGGACACGAACGACGGCGCCGGATCGCCTGGCCCTCATCGGTTTCGCGGGAGTCCACCACCCGTGAGTCTGGATGGCGACAAAACGGGCAGTGCATCGCCGCTCCTTCGCCGTGCCGAGAACCAGGGCCCTCTGACAGGCGAGGCACCCCGGGCCGTTGAGACCCCTGCGAGCGTACCTGCGCGGCCGGCCGTCGGGGTCCGGCAGTGGCTGCAAGCGGCCCCCGGATCAGCACGGCGGTCCTCAGCCCAACGGCGCGATCAGCGTCTGACCGGCGTCCAGGGCGACCGTCTGAAGGCCGTTGAGTTCGCGGATGCGCTCGATGACCTGCCCGGCCGGCGCGTCAGGTGCCACGCGCGCCGCCAGGTGCTGCAAACTCTCCCCGCTCTGAACACGTACGACACCGAGCCGGTCCGGCACCGCGGCGCTACCGCCGGCGGCGGCCGCGCCGAACTGCGCGATCAGCCCGAGCCACACCGTGATGGCGGCGGCGATCAGGGCGAGCACCACCGTGGTCGCCGGGGTGATGGCCTTGGCGGCCTGCGGCCGGTGCGGCGCGCGCGACATCAGCACCCCGGTGCCACGCTGCCGCAGCGGCGCGCCGCCCGGCCGGGACCGGACCAGACGCGCCGGGCGGGTGTAGACCGGGTGGGCGCGACCCGATGTCCGCGCAGCCCGATGCATCCGCGCAGACTGGCGCCCGACGGGCTCGGCGGTCACGGGGATCGTGTCGATGAGCATCATGTGCGGTTCTCCCTCGCTCGGCGTCGGCGACCCTGTTCGCTCGACTGTTCGAATACTAATCGCTTGTATGTTCGATTTCCGAACATGTGATCGAATCGTTGTCGAAAACATTAGCGAACACCTCCGACAACCTCGCCCAACAGTTCGAACGCCGGCGCGACACACCTCGAACACATGTTTGATTAATCGCAGCTCGGCGACTAGATTCGCCCCCATGAGTGACAGCAGCAGTAGCGCCACGGGGCCGGACTCAGCGCTGACCCCCCGCCAGCGCACCATCCTGAGCGTCATCCGCGCCTCGGTGAACGAGCGGGGCTACCCGCCGAGCATCCGCGAGATCGGCGATGCGGTCGGGCTGACCTCCACCTCCTCGGTCGCTCACCAGCTGCGCACGCTCGAGCGCAAGGGCTATCTGCGCCGTGATCCCAACCGTCCCCGCGCAGTCGACGTCCGCGGCCTAGACGATGTGGCCGGTGCCGCCGAGGCCGCCCCGACCACCGAATTCGCCGGGTCGGACGCGCTGCCCGAACCCACGTTCGTCCCGGTCCTGGGCCGCATCGCGGCCGGCGGGCCGATCCTGGCCGAGGAAGCCGTCGAGGATGTGTTCCCCCTCCCCCGCGAACTGGTGGGCGAAGGAGAGCTGTTCTTGCTCAAGGTCGTCGGCGAGTCGATGGTCGACGCCGCGATCTGCGACGGCGACTGGGTTGTGGTGCGCCAACAGAACGTCGCCGACAACGGTGACATCGTGGCCGCCATGATCGACGGGGAGGCCACCGTCAAGACCTTCAAGCGCACCGGCGGCCAGGTCTGGCTGATGCCGCACAACCCGATCTTCGACCCGATCCCGGGTAACGACGCGGTGGTGCTGGGCAAGGTTGTGACCGTCATCCGCAAGATCTGACCGTCTTCGCGCCCGTCCCACCCTGCGACGCCGCGTCCGCACAACGCAAGGCGCAGGCCGCCGAAGACGCTTGGAACAGCAGGGGTCCGGCGCGCGTGGCACTGGCCCACACCGAGGACTCGCTATGGCGTAACCGCGACGCGTTCATCACCGGCCGCGCGGAGACCGGAGGCCTTCCCCTGCAACGCAAATGGGCCGCCGAGCGCGACTAGAGACCTGTGGTGCTGGGAGGGCAGCCGGATCGCGGTCCGCTACCAGTACGAATGCACCGCGCCCGCCGGCCGAGGCGAATCTGCCTCTGCCGCTGCGGTGATCAGCCGGCCCGCGTGAAGCCGTTGAGCCGCGCGGCCTCCTCGGTGGCGAACCAGATCTCGGCGAGGGTGTCGTCATACAGTGCGTTCTGCGGGGTGTAGTAAAGCCCCGAGCCGATGTTCGCCTTGATCGGGTAGCCGTTCGGCTGCTGGTACGGGTCGTCGAGCGGCAGATGCATCACCGGATGCACCGTTTCCTCGATGCCGAAACCGCGCCCGGACGCGCCGCGGCCAAAGCTGCGCGGCTCCGCGCCGCCGCCGAACCTGTTCGGATCCGCCGGGGTGCCACCGTTGCCCACCGCGTGCCGACCGGAACCGAAGTCCTCGTCGGTCACCGTTCGGGTGGGCGCGGTGTCGGTGTCGTCATCGTCGTCGAGGTGGGCCTCGCTGTCGTTCTCGCCGTAGTGCAGCCACGGCGCATCGGCACTGGTGGACACGGGCAGTTCGGGCTCGGATGGATACGGCGCCGACCCGTACCGGCTGGGCAGCCGGACGGTGCCCTCGAACTCCCGGTGCTCCTCACGGCGCTCCTCGCGGTGCTCCTGGTGCGCCCACTGCTCGTCATCGTCGTCGTGCTCGTCGGCAGCCGGGGCGGGCACCGCGATCGGCGCGCCCGTACGCCCGTTGGCCGGCCGCCGCCGCTGCCACCACATCGCCGCCCCGGCGAGCGCGCCCAGAACCGCCAGCACCGCAACGGGGATCAGCACCCACAGCCAGTTCCACCGGGTCTCCTTGGCGGTGACGCCCGTGGTGGCCTTGCTGCCCTCCGGCAGGTTCATCCCGGGGATCTGCACGCCGGACAGCGATTGCGCCAGCTCGGCCGGATCGGCGCTGAAGGTGTTCGTCGCCTGGTTCCAGGTGATCGTCCCGCCGCTGAACTTCTGCGACACCACATCGCCTTCGACAGTCTGATCGCCCACCGGGACGCCGAGCCGGCCGGTGGCTCCGTCGAGCTTGTCCCAGGCCGCCTTCATCGCGCTGCGCACCACGAAGGCGCCCTTGTCGGGGCTGAAGAAGATCACCGGTTCGTCCTCGGCGGCGAACGCATTGAACTTGCTGCCGGCGGCCGCGCCGTCGGCAGTGCTGGTGATGGGGAAGCCGAGATCGCTGCCGGCCGGCCCGCCCAGGGACTCGTACTTGGCCAGCACGTCGCCTGCGACCGCGTTGGCGCCGGTGACGGGGCTGAAGTAGACCTTGCCGTGCACGAAGTCCTGGCCCGCGCCGCCGTTGTCGCCGATCGGGTACAGGCCGCCCTCCTTGGCGCCCAGCGCGCCGGCCGGTCCGCCGGCGGTGCGCCACGCCTGGTCGATGGCCGCCGCCGGATCCGCCTGGGCCTGCACGTCGGCCAGCTGCGCCGCCAGTTCGGGCGGCACGGTGGTGAAGGTCCGGGTCGCGCTGTCGAAGGAGAGCGCACCGGCGCTGAACTTCTGGGTGACGACGGCGCCGTCGTAGCGCTCGTCCTCGACCGGGACGCCGAGCGCGCCGGTGGAGCTGCCCAGCTTGTCCCAACCGGCGTTGATCGGTCCGCGCACCACGTGCGCGCCGTGCTCGGGCGTCCAGAAGATCACCGGGTTGTCGGCGCCGGACAGGATGGCCACCCGACTGCCCGGAACGAGGCCGGGTACTTCGTCACTGCTGGGGAATCCCAGGCCGTTGTCCGCCGCCCCGCCCAGCGCCTCGTACTTGTCCAGAATCGCACCGTAGAGCGCCTTGGCGCCGGTCTCCGGGGTGAAGAAGATTGTCCCGCCGGCGAAGTCCTGGGCGAACCCGCTACCGGCCGGGTGCACCTCCCCCTTGGGCGGCCCCAGCGGCGAGCCTTCCCCGCCAGCCGTCTGCCATGCCGCCGTGATGGCGTCCTGGGCATCGCTATCGGGTGTTGCGGCGGCGGTGTGCACCGACAACAGCACGGTGACCGTCGCCACGAGGCCGAGCGCCGCGCGCACCGCCGTCTTGCCGAACCGATCTCTCCGACTAGTCACCAGCGCCCTCCCAGGCATCGTTATCGACGCAAATATTTCCGGCATAGACTTTCCCGCAATCCGGCCGAATTTCGAAGCCCAGTATCCGATATTGCGGAAACAGATACCCACCCGATGCTGAAATGATGCCAAACTATCAGCCCTGACGCGAACAAGGGGCGCTACCAAACCTGCAGGTAGCGCCCCTGAGAGCGTCCGCGGGACGCCTCGATGTTCGGTTTTGCCGCGGCTAGACGCCCAGGCTGCGACCGATGATCTCTTTCATGATCTCGGTGGTGCCGCCGTAAATGGTCTGAACGCGAGCGTCCAGATAAGCCCGGGCGACCGGGTATTCGCGCATGTAGCCGTATCCTCCGTGCAGCTGCAGGCAGCGGTCGATCAGGTGCACCTGCTTCTCGGTGGAGTACCACTTGGCCATCGCGGCCTGCTCGACGGTGAGCTTCTTGTCCAGGTGCAGCTTCACGAACTCGTCGACCATCATCCGCACCACGGTGGCCTCGGTGGCCAACTCGGCCAGCAGGAACCGGCTGTTCTGGAAACTGCCGATCGGCTTGCCGAACGCCTTGCGCTCCTTGGTGTACTGGATGGTCTGCTCCAGCACCGCCTGCATCGCCCCGGCGGCCATGATGGCGATCGAGATCCGCTCCTGGGGCAGGTTCTGCATCAGGTAGATGAAGCCCTTGCCCTCCTCGCCGAGCAGGTTCTCCACCGGAACGTGCACGTCGGTGAACGACAGCTCGGCGGTGTCCTGGGCGTCCAGACCGATCTTGTCCAGGTGCCGGCCGCGCTCGAAGCCCTCCATCCCGCGCTCCACGACCAGCAGGGAGAAGCCCTGTGCGCCCTTGTCGGGGTCGGTCTGGGCCACGACGATCACCAGGTCGGAGTGGATGCCGTTGGTGATGAACGTCTTGGAGCCGTTGAGCACGTAGTGGTCGCCCTGGCGTACCGCACGGGTCTTGATGCCCTGCAGGTCGCTGCCGGTGCCCGGCTCGGTCATCGCGATCGCGGTGATCAGCTCACCGGTGCAGAACTTGGGCAGCCAGCGCTGCTTCTGCTCTTCGTTGCACAGTTCCAGCAGGTAGGGCGCGCAGACGTCGTTGTGCAGGCTGAACCCCAGTCCGCTGTATCGGCCCGCGGTGACTTCCTCGGTGATGATCGTGTTGTAGCGGAAGTCCGGGTTGCCGCCGCCGCCGTACTCCTCGGGCACCGCCATGCCCAAGAAACCCTGCTTGCCCGCCTCAAGCCATACGGAGCGGTCGACGATCTTGGCCTTTTCCCACTCCTCCATGTAGGGCGCGGCGTGGCGATCCAGGAAGGCCCGGAACGACTCCCGGAACAGCTCGTGCTCGGGCTCGAACAGGGTTCGCTGGTACTTGATTGCGGCACTCATTGCCTGACCTCCGGTCGACTGATCTTTCCGACGAGAATAGACCAACCGGATGGTTGGTCGCCCGTGGTGGTGGATGGGGGGATCTGCCGCCTACCCGGCCTGGCGCCGGGGGCCGGTGCCGCCGCGGTGCCGGCGCCGGGAGTCGGCAGCCGGAGCCTGCTGCGGGGTACCGCTGCGCCGGCGCCGCGGGCGGCCCGAGCGGGCCGGCGCGGTCGCAACGCGTGCCGGGGCGGCGGCTACCGGCGCGGGCGCGCGCAACGGCGCGACCTCCCCCACCAAGTCGAGCACCGAAACCGAATCGGCGGCCACCTGCTGCGGGGCGACGGTGATGCCGGCGCGGCGCAGCAGCACCTGGGTCTCACTGCGCTGCTCGGGCAGGACCAGGGTGACGACGTCTCCGGCGCTGCCGGCCCGGGCGGTGCGCCCGGAGCGGTGCAGGTAGGCCTTGTGCTCGGCGGGCGGATCCACGTGCACCACCAGCTCGACTTCGTCGACGTGGACGCCGCGGGCGGCGATGTCGGTGGCCACCAGCACCCGTACCTCGCCGTCGGCGAAGGCCGCGAGATTGCGCTGACGGGCCGGTTGGGACAGGTTGCCGTGCAGATCGACCGAGGGAACACCGCTCTCGGTCAGTTGCCGGGCCAGCTTCCTGGCCTGGTGCTTGGTGCGCAAGAACAGAATTCGCCGCCCGGTTCCCGACGCGAGCAGCTGCACCAGTTCCTTCTTCTCCTGCAGACCCGACACGTGGAACACGTGGTGGGTCATGGCCGGAGGAGGCGCGTCGAGCTCATCGACGGAGTGCAACACCGGATTCCGCAGGAAGCGCCGAACCAGCTTGTCCACCCCGTTGTCCAACGTCGCCGAAAACAGCAGTCGCTGACCGGTTTCGGCGGTGGCCGCCAGAATGCGGGTGACTCCCGGCAAGAAACCGAGGTCGGCCATGTGGTCTGCCTCGTCCAGCACACTGATGCGTACGGCGTCCAGCGTGATCAGCCGCTGCTTCATCAGATCTTCCAGGCGGCCGGGGCAGGCCACCACGATGTCGGCTCCGGCGTTGAGCGCAGCCACCTGACGGTTCTGCGACACCCCGCCGAAGACGGTGGTCACCTTCAGACCACTGGCCCGGGCCAGCGGTTCCAGGGTTGCGGCAATCTGGGTCGCCAGCTCGCGCGTGGGGGCCAGCACCAGTCCAGTGGGCGCCGAGGGACGGCGCTTCTCACCGGCCAGCCGAACTACCAGCGGCAAAGAGAAGGCCAGCGTCTTGCCGCTACCGGTCTTGCCGCGGCCCAGCACATCGCGGCCGGCCAGGCTGTCCGGCAGTGTCGCCACCTGAATCGGGAACGGAGCAGCGATTTCGCGCTCGGCGAGCACGCGCACAAGTGCGGCGGGCACACCGAGGTCGGCGAATGAAGGGGTTGTCATGTCATGCCTTTCCGGCATCGGCTGTGCCGCAGCGGTCAACACGAGATGACCGATCCATCTGCAACACAGGGTTGGCGAGATTGCCTGTTGGCAATAGCGATCGCCGCGAGAAGAGCTTTGGAACCGGCTGAATCACGGCCCAATGGCCGCAATGGCGGTGAGTAAGCGTTCCACGACGCGTGATCGCCAGCCTATCGCACGGTGCGCCGAATGCCTAAAGGGCGGCGAATTCCCGCAGACTGGCCGCCAGAGCCAAGGGGACTCGCGCACGGATCCGGGTGCCGCCCTCGCCGTGTTCGGCCAGCTGCACGCGGCCCTGTTCATGCACTCTGGCTACCAAATCACCACGGCCATAAGGGATCACGACATCTACAGCGGTGTCGACGGGCGCCACCAGCTGCCCCATCCGCTGCCGTAACACGTCGATGCCGTCTCCGGTGTGTGCCGAAACGAACACCGCGTCGGGCAGAGCACGGCGCAGCTGCGCCAAAGCCAAATCGCCCGCGGCATCAATCTTGTTGACCACCAGCAGCTCCGGGGCACGCTGGTCGCTGGGCCCTGAATGACGCTCGGCGATGACTTCGGAGATCACCTCGCGCACCGCGCTGATCTGCGCCAATGGTGCTGCATCCGATCCGTCGACCACATGGACCAGCAGGTCGGCGTCGGCGACTTCCTCGAGCGTGGAGCGGAACGCCTCGACCAGCTGGGTGGGCAGGTGGCGCACAAAACCGACTGTGTCGGTGAGCACAAAGTGGCGGTCATCGTCGAATTGGCCACGACGGCTGGTGGGTTCCAGTGTGGCGAACAACGCATCCTGAACCAGTACCCCGGCACCGGTCAATGCGTTGAGAAGGCTCGACTTCCCGGCGTTGGTATAGCCGACGATCGCCACCGAGGGGACGTCACTGTGCCGGCGCCGGCTGCGCTGCGTGTCGCGCACCTGCTTCATGGCCCGGATCTCGCGGCGCAACTTCGACATCCGTTCCCGGATCCGCCGCCGGTCGGTCTCGATCTTGGTCTCGCCGGGCCCACGCAGGCCCACTCCACCGCCGCTGCCGCCGGCCCGTCCGCCGGCCTGCCGCGACATCGACTCGCCCCAGCCGCGCAGCCGCGGCAGCATGTATTGCATCTGCGCCAGCGCCACCTGCGCCTTGCCCTCGGCACTGGTGGCGTGCTGAGCGAAGATGTCGAGGATCAACGCGGTGCGGTCGATCACCTTGACCTTGACCGCCTTTTCCAGCGCGGTCAGCTGCGCCGGCGACAGTTCACCGTCGCAGATCACCGTGTCGGCCCCGGTGGCCAGCACCAACTCCCGCAGTTCCTGGGCCTTGCCGGAGCCGATGTAGGTGGCCGGGTCGGGCCGCTCCCGACGCTGGATCAGGCCCTCGAGCACCTCCGAGCCGGCGGTCTCGGCCAGGGCGGCCAGCTCCACCATGCTGGCGTCGGCCTCGGCCGCGGTGCCCTCGGTCCACACTCCCACGAGCACCACCCGCTCCAGGCGCAGCTGGCGGTATTCGACCTCGGAGATGTCGGCGAGTTCGGTGGACAGCCCGGCGACCCGGCGCAACGCAGCGCGGTCGTCGAGGTTGAGCTCACCGGTGCTGGGCTGCGTCCTCGCGTCGGGATAGGTCACTGGGCCGCCCACCACTGGGGCGCGATCTCGCCCCGGGCCACCAGTTCCGACGGCCCACGCAGGTAGCTGCCGGCCTCGGTGACGGTGACGCTGACCCGCCCGCCCGGGATCTCGACGCACAGCGTGCCCGTCGACGAGCCGGCATAGGCCAGGGCCGCCACCGCGGCCGCCACCGTGCCGGTGCCGCACGAGCGGGTCTCACCGACGCCGCGCTCATGCACGCGCATCCGCACCGCTCCGTCGCGCGGCGCGGTCACGATCTCCACATTCACCCCGTTCGGGAACGCCGTGGTGTCGAACGACACCGGGGCTGCCACGTCGAGGGCCGCCAGCGCTGCCGCGGACAGCTCCGGGTCCACACAGGCCAGATGCGGGTTTCCCATGTCGACGCCCAGGCCGGCGAACCGCTTCCCGCCGACCACCGCCTCGAATGCCGGGCCGGTGCTTCCGAGCAGGTTCGGCTTGCCCATGTCCACGGTGACGTCGGCGTGCACGTCGTCGGCGTGGTGGACGACCACCGGCCGCGGCCCTGCCAGCGTGGCGACCACGAACTCATCGCGGGTGTCCAGGCCGGCAGCCCGCAGATAGTGCGCGAAGACCCGGACTCCGTTGCCGCACATCTCGGCAACCGAACCGTCGGCGTTGCGGTAGTCCATGAACCAGTCCGCGGGCGCCACCGCTTCGGGAAGGCGGTCGAGCACACCTGCCTGCACCGCCGCACCTGCGGTGGTGACCCGCAGCAGACCGTCTGCCCCCAGTCCGCGACGGCGGTCGCACAGGGCGGCCACCGCGGCGGGGGTCAACTGCACCGCCGCGTCCAGGTCCGGCAGCAACACGAAGTCGTTCTGGGTGCCGTGGCCCTTGGCGAAAAGCATGTGCTCAGGATACGTGCCGCACCGCGCTCAACGCCGCGTCGAGCAGGCCGCCGGCGGCGGCGTCGAGCCACTGGATGCGGTGATCGCGCCGAAACCAGGATCGCTGCCGGCGCACGTAGCGGCGGGTGCCGATGAACGTCGGTTCGGCGGCGCCGGCGCCGTCGCCACCGGCCTGCAGGTCGGCGATCACCTGGGCGTACCCCAGAGCCCTGGCGGCCGTGGCTCCCTCGCGCAGCCCCGCCTCCAGTAGGCCCTGGACTTCGGCCACCAGCCCGTTGGCGAACATCGAGTCGGTCCGGGCGGCCAACCTTTCATCGAGAATGGTTGTGTCGCAATCCAAGCCGAGTATCACGGTATTCCAGCGCGGAGTTCCGATGGCGGGCGCCGAAGCGGCGAAGGGCTGACCGGTCAGCTCCACGACTTCCAGTGCCCGCACGATCCTCCTGCCGTCGGTCGCCAGGATCGAAGCGGCGGCGGCCGGATCGACGCCGGCCAGTTCGGCATGCAGGGCAGCGACCCCGACTTCTGCCAACCGCTGCTCGTAGCGGGCACGCACCACCGGATCGGTGGCCGGGAAACACCAGTCGTCGAGCAGGGCCTGCAGATAGAGCATCGACCCGCCGACGATGATCGGGACCGCGCCGCGGGCCATGATCGCCGCCACGTCGGCCGTGGCGGCCTGCTGGTAGCGGGCCACCGTCGCGGTCTGGGTGACGTCGAGCACGTCGAGTTGGTGGTGCACGATGCCGCCACGCTCGTGCGGCAACAGTTTGGCGGTGCCGATGTCCATGCCGCGGTAGAGCTGCATGGCGTCGGCGTTGACGATCTCACCGCCCAGCCGCGCCGCCAGCTCCAGTGCCAGTTGTGATTTTCCGGTGCCGGTGGGTCCGACGATGGCGATCGGCCTCACGGCTGCCAGACCCCCACGAAGTAGCCGACCCCGTACGGCGCGTCGCAGTAGAGCTGCTTGACCGCGCGCGGCGCCGTCCCGGCCAGCCCCGCCAGTGCCGCCAATCCCGCCCGCCCGACGATTTGTGGCGGCAGCCCCGCCAGGGCGGCGACGTCGCCGCCGGCCAGCGCCTCTTCGAGGGCGTGCTGATCTTCGCGGTGTTCGGGGTGGTAGCCGCCGGGTGCGGCCGGCGTCAGCGTGGCGGCACCGTCGGCGAGCACCAGCACGCCCGTGGGCTCGGCCAGCTGGTCCAGCTCGGCGCGCAGCCGCGCCCCGGTGGTCCACGCCGCGCGGGGATCGGCGTTGGAGTACACCACCACCTCGCCCTCCGGGCAGACCTGCCCGCGCACCCAGCCGGCCAGCAACGCGCACAACGGCAGATCAACCACCTGCCGGGCCTTCGGCGACAACCCGACCGTGACATCGGCGCCGAATCCCCCGAAACTGCCCACGCTGTCTGGCCCGAAGACCCCGTCCGGTCCGGCGCCGAGAGCCACCCAACGCCGCGGCAGCAGCGCCGCGGCGCCCAGGGCAGCATTCCGCAACTCGGCGGCTTCGGCGGCGGCGCCGGCCAGTTCGGGCACCAGCACCGGCGCCGACGGCATGATCGCTATCGGTCCCAGCACGGCACCCAAATTAGCTGTTCGACGGCGCGGCCACCGGCGCGGCCAGGTCCGCCCCCGCATCGGCGACGATGGTGGCCGCCTCACCGCGGGCCAGGGCGGCCGTGGCGACCACGACCAGGATCACCCCGGCGATCACCGCGACGTCCTCTGCTCCACCGGCCTGGATCGTCTCGTTGAGCAGCAGCACGCCCAGGGCGGTGGCCACCAGCGGTTTGGCCACGATCATCGTCGGCATGGATGCCGTCAGCGCGCCGGCCCGAAACGCCGACTGCTGGAAGATCATCCCGGCCAGCGTCGCGGCGACCCAGGGCACCAGCGCCGGGGCGCGCAGCACCGCGGCGAAACCGTCGGCCTTGAGCACTTCCACCAGCACCTTGGTCAGCAGGGCGAACACCGCCAGCGACGTCCCGGCCACCACGGCAAGCAGCACTGCGGCGGCCGGCCGGCCGCGGAACATCCGGGCGGCCAGCACGCAGCCGACCAACACCGTCGGCAAGACCACCGCCACGATGATCCAGGTGGCCGCCGGAGCGTGACGTTTGCCTTCGGTGGGATCGCCCACGATCACCACCACCGCCAGCGAGGCGGCCAGCAGGACGGCCCACATCCACTCCCGGTTGGTCACCGGGCGGCGGGTCAGCCAGGCATAGATCGGCAGGGCGAACAGCAGCGCGGTCACCTGCAGGCCGGTCACCAGCATCACCGAACCGACCGCCAATGCCACCGCCTGCAGGGCGTAGTTGGCCACCGCCGCGGCGCCCCCGCCCCACCACCGGGGGTCACGCAGGCAGAGCCGGAACAACTCCAGGTGGCCCACCTGCTGGTCGGTGATCTCCTGCGCGGAGCGCTGCCGGATCACGTCGCCGATCGCGGACGCCAAGGCAGCGCACAGCGCGATCAGCGCCGCTAGGACATTTCCTGTCGACATGGCCCCCTCCTCAGACGGGCAACGATACCCGCAGTCGGCGTTGCGGCCCGGGAGCAAAGCCGACGGCGGTAACCCGCCCGCTGGCCATCCCGCGCTATGTGGCGACCGCCGGGACCTCGGCAGTGGCCGCCTGATCCCGCGAGAGCGCCGCCACCGCGGCGACCAGCGTGCCCACCGCCAATACCAGGATGAAGGCGGCGTCGCGGCCCGGATTGAGCACCTCGCCGAGCAGGACCACACCCAGCGTTGCGGCCACCAGGGGTTCGAGCACCGTGATCGTCGGTAGCGAGGCCGTCAGGGCCCCGGCGCGAAACGCCGACTGCTGGTAAACCATGCCCACCAGGGCCAGAGCTCCCCAGGCATACAGCTCCGGAGCCGTCAGCAGCGCGCGTGGACCATGGCCGATCAGATCGACCACCCCCTTGGTCAACACCGCGAAGATTCCCCAGGCGATGGCCGACACCGCAGCCAGCAGCACAGCCGCGACGGCCCGCCCGGCATAGACCCGTGCTCCGATCACGCACAGCAGCATCGTCGGTGCCAGCACGCCGATCACCCACACCCAGCCGTCCAGCGACGCCCGCGGCTGCCCGGCGGTGGGATTGCCGACGATGATGACCACCGCCAAGGCCGCGACCAGCAGCCCCGCCCACAGCCAGACCGATGGGGCCAGCCGCCGGCCGGCCTGGCGAGCACCCAGCGGCAGCGCGAACAACAGCGAGGTGACCAGCAGTGACTCCACCAGCAGCACCGATCCGAGTCCGAGCGCGACCGCCTGCAGAGCCAGTCCCACCAAGCCCGACACGCTGCCCACCCACCAGCGCCGGTCGGTCAGCAAGCGGGCGAACAATGCGGCGGATCCCACAGCCTGGTCGCCGACACGATGGGCGCTGCGCTGCTGGATCACATCGCTGATCGCGCCGAACAGCGCCGCACCGAGAGCGAACAGCACGGCTACCGTCTCTTTCGCCATGGCCGCCTCCTACCAGTCCGCAGGGAATTTCGGTGGCGATCCGACAGGCTACCGCCCGGCCTATACGGCGGCCCCAGCGTCGCCTCTCCTGCGTCGAGCCTCGCTGAACCGCACCACCCATCCGGCGGCCCCAGCTTCGCCTCTCCTGCGTCGAGCCTCGCTGAACCGCACCACCCATCGGCGGCCCCAGCTTCGCCTCTCCTGCGTCGAGCTTCGCTGAACCGCCGAGTTGGCGGCGGAGTGTGGCGGGTAACTGCTTGAATACTCTTGAATACTTTCCAGGCATATCGAAGGCGCCGCGTCGCGCGGCAGATGCGCGGGCTATCCCGCGAAGGGTTAGGTGACGACAGCGATGACCACTGACAGCGGTTCGCCCGCCCCCCGCCCGGGTCCGCGTCCGGGGCCGCGCCCCGGCCCGAAGCCGGGCGCCCGGCCGGCCCCGGCCGTCGTGGGGCCGCCTACCTGCGATCCACACCGATTCGGCCGCGTCGATGACGACGGCACGGTATGGCTGATCACGGCGGCCGGCGAGCGCCAGATCGGCTCGTGGCAGGCCGGTGACCGCGAGGCGGCGTTCGCCCACTTCGGCCGCCGCTACGACGATCTGAGCACCGAGGTGACCCTGCTCGAGGAGCGGTTGTCCTCCGGCAGCGGCGACGCCCGCAAGATCAAGGCGTCCGCGGCGGCGTTGGCCGAGCAGTTGCCCACCGCCAGCATCCTCGGCGACGTGGAGGCCCTGGCGACTCGGATCTCGGTGGTGTGCGACCATGCCGACTCCCTCGCCGCCGCAGCCCGTGCGCAGCGCGACGAGCAGCGCGCAGCGGCAACGGCACGCAAGGAAGCCCTGGCCGTCGAGGCCGAGGAGCTGGCCGCGACGTCGACGCAGTGGAAAGCTGCCGGCGACCGGCTGCGCGCCATTCTCGACGAATGGCGCACGATCACCGGACTGGACCGCAAGGTCGATGATGCGCTGTGGAAGCGCTACGCCGCCGCACGCGACAGCTTCAACCGGCGGCGCGGGTCGCATTTCGCCGAGCTGGACCGCGGCCGGGCAGGCGCCCGGGAGGAGAAGGAACGGCTGTGTAAGCGGGCCGAGGAACTGGCCGCGTCCACCGACTGGGCGGCCACCAGCGCCACCTTCCGCCAGCTGCTGGCCACCTGGAAATCAGCGGAGCGGGCCTCGAAGGACGTCGATGAGGCGCTGTGGCAGCGCTTCAAGGCCGCCCAGGACACCTTCTTCGCCGCCCGCAACGCCGCGAACGCCGAGCGTGATGCCGAGCTGGAGGCAAACGCCGCGGCAAAAGAGGCCCTACTGGCCGAGGCGGAGCACATCGACCCCGCCAACCAGAACGCCGCGCGCGCCGCGCTGCGCTCGATCGTCAACAAGTGGGATGCCCTCGGCAAGGTACCCCGGGAGCGCTCCGCGGAGCTCGAGCGACGGCTGCGGGCGGTGGAGAAGAAGGTGCGGGATGCCGGCGCGGCAGCCGAGGCCGCCGTGGTGGACCCCGAAGCCGAAGCCCGGGCGGCTCAGTTCCGCACCCGCGCCGAACAGTTCGAGCGGCAAGCACTCAAGGCCCAGGCCGCGGGCCGGGACAAGGAGGCCGCCGAGGCCAGCGCCAACGCCGAGCAGTGGCGGCAATGGGCCCAGGCCGCCGAGCAGGCGCTCAACCGACGCTGATCCACCAGCTCTCGACCAGCCGATGTTTGGGCATCGGCGACGTTGGGCTACCACCTCCAGACGAGACGGCACAACCACTCACTGGAGGTGAGCATGGCCAGCAACATCACCGCGGCCCTCGACGTCAAGCGGCCGATTCAGACGGTGTACAACCAATGGACCCAGTTCGAGTCGTTCCCTCAGTTCATGGAGGGCGTCGAGCAGGTGCAGCAACGCGACCCCACGCACCTGCACTGGAAGATCAAGGTGGGACCGGTCTCGCGTGAGTTCGACGCGACCATCACCGAGCAACACCCCGAAGAGCGCATCGCCTGGCGATCCGACTCCGGACCGGCCCACGGCGGTGTGGTCACCTTTCACAAGATCGATGACAACACCACGCGGGTGACCACCCAGATGGACATCGACCCCGACGGTGTCCTGGAGAACGTCGCCGACAAGCTGCACATCCTGGACCACCGAGTGCACGGCGATCTCAAGCGCTTCAAGGAATTCATCGAAAGCCAGGGCAGCGAGACCGGCGCGTGGCGCGGAGACGTACCGCGCCAATGATCGGCGGGGAACTGTTTCGCCGGGGGCAGCGCTGCGGCAAAGCCGGTTTTTTCACCCCGACGGTGTGCTGGCGACCGGCGTTCTCGAACGGGATGCACCTACCGGTGCGGGCCTGCCCGTCCCGTCGGCCACGGTCGTGGCGCGCATCTCCAAGGCCACCGGCACACCGGGCGCGCTACCCGACGCCGTCGGGCTGGCCCTGCGGATTCCCGCCTCAGCGCCCGATCAGGGCTGCTGGGACATCCTGCTGGCCTCGGCGGGATCGGGGATCGTGGGCCGCGCGTTGGGGATACGGCCCGCACTGCGGTGGTCGGGTCTGACGATGACCTCACTGCAGCCGCTGAGCTACCGCGAGCAGACGTGGTGGTTGCGGGCCCGGCTGAACACGCCGATCGACGGCCTGGGCTTGTCGCTGCGCAGCATCCGCCGGCAACTCGACGGCGGCGAGATCCGCTTCGAACTCGAGCAGGCCCGCGGGACGGCCGGATTCCATCCGCTCGCGCACCTGGTACTCACCGGCCTCGAGGGGACCGGCGATGCGGGGCATGACGTGTCGTTCGACCCGACCGTCAACACCGCTCCGGGGGTGGAACTGCGTCCCCGTTGGCTCACCCGGTTGCGCGCCGACGCCTATCGCGCGAGCCGGGAAGGCCGGGCCGCAACGGCTCCTACTCCCCCGCCGCCGGCGGTGGCTGGTCCTCGGGACCGTTGAGGCCGTCCAGCAGGTTCTTGGAGTGCAGTTCGGCGGTGCTGCGCCGGCGCTCGGCCTCTGCGGCGAGCTGCAGCGCGGTGCGGGTCCACACCACGCGCGCCCAGTGAAACGTCAGCACGAACAGCGTGATCCAGGCCAGGATCAGCCCGATGCCCGGGCCGGGGTCGCCCGGCACCGCGGTCTGGCGGGACCACACGGCCAGCAGTCCCGCCGCGGTGGCCACCGCCGACCCCGACAGGGCCACCCAGGCCACCGTCCAGCGTCGCGTCACCAGGGCCAGCAGAGAGAATCCCACGCCGAACACCAGGGCCAGCCACATGAACAGCTTCGACGGCAGCGTCACGAGGGCTCCGTCGGCGCTGTTGCCGGGGAACAGCACGTCCCAGCCGCGCACCGATCCGGTGTGCGGCAACAGGAACGAGCCCAGCAGGACGAAGACGCAGATCGCCACCACCAGGCCTCTGCCGCCCGGATCGATCTCGCCGGCCACGCGGCGCTCGGCGGCCTCGATGTCGGCGCGGTAGGCCTCGAAGTCTCGGTGGTTGTCGCCGCTGCCGCTCATCGCGCCACCCCCGGCATCTTGGGCATACCGAGTCCGACACCGGGTGCCGGTTCGGCGTGCAGGTCTCCGGCCCGGGTACGCCGATGACTCAGCAGGGCGCCGTCGGCCAACAGGTGGTGCGGCGCCGCGCCGGTGACCGTCGTGGTCACCACGTCACCGGGACGCACCTGCGCGGTCCCGGGCGCGAAGTGCACCAGCCGGCCGTCGCGGGCCCGGCCGCTCATGCGTGCGGTCGCGGCATCCTTGCGTCCCTCACCGGCTGCCACCAGCAACTCGACGGTGCGACCGATCTGGGCCTGGTTCTCCTCCAACGAGATCTGCTCCTGTAGTTCGATCAGCCGGTCATAGCGCTGCTGGACAACCTCTTTGGGCAATTGATCGGGAAGTTCGGCAGCAGGTGTCCCGGGGCGCTTGGAGTACTGAAAGGTGAATGCGGCCGCAAATCGGGCCGCCGCCACCACCTCAAGGGTCTCGGCGAAATCCTGCTCCGTCTCACCGGGGAATCCCACGATCAGGTCCGTGGTGATGGCCGCGTCGGGAATGGCGGCCCGGACCCGCTCCAGGATGCCCAGGTAACGCTCGGCCCGGTAGGAGCGGCGCATGGCCCGCAGCACGCGGTCGGAACCGGACTGCAGCGGCATGTGCAGTGTGGGACAGACGTTCGGGGTCTGCGCCATCGCTTCGATGACATCGTCGGTGAACTCAGCCGGATGCGGTGAGGTGAAGCGCACCCGCTCCAGCCCGTCGACGTCCCCGCAGGACCGCAGCAGCGACGCGAATGCGCCGCGGTCGCGCGGCAGGTCGGGGTCGGCGAACGAGACGCCGTAGGCGTTGACGTTCTGGCCCAGCAAGGTCACTTCGAGGACGCCCTCGGCGGCCAGCGCCCGCACCTCGGCAAGGATGTCGTCCGGGCTGCGGTCCACTTCGCGGCCCCGCAACGAGGGCACGATGCAGAAGGTGCAGCTGTTGTTACAGCCGACGGAGATCGACACCCAGGCCGAGTAGGCCGAGTCCCGCGCGGTGGGCAGCGACGACGGGAACTCCCGGAGCGATTCCACGATCTCGACCTGGGCGCTGCGGTTGTGCCGGGCGCGCTCCAGCAGCGCCGGTAACGACCCCAGATTGTGGGTGCCGAAGACGACGTCCACCCACGGCGCGCGGTTCAGCACGCTGTCCTTGTCTTTCTGGGCCAGGCAGCCGCCCACCGCGATCTGCATGTCGGGGTTGCTGCGCTTGTTGGGCGCCAGGTGACTCAGGTTTCCGTAGAGCTTGTTGTCGGCGTTCTCGCGCACCGCGCAGGTGTTGAACACCACCAGGTCGGCGTCCGCGCCGTCGGAGGCGCGGCGATAACCGGCCTGTTCCAGCATTCCGGCGATCCGTTCGGAGTCGTGAACGTTCATCTGACAGCCGTAGGTGCGCACCTCGTAGGTGCGCATCTGTTCGGAAATCACCGGCGAACTCACCCGGTCTATGGTACGGCGGCGCGCGGCACCCGAGTCGATGGGACTGACCCGACCGATAGCGGCGTCCCGGCCGGGACTTCCTGGGTAGGGTCAGATGCCATGATCAGCAGCGGAGGGGATCCGGTGCCGATGATCGCCATCCGTGAGGTCAACAAGTACTTTGGCGATCTGCATGTGCTCAAAGACATCAGTCTCGAGGTTGCCCGGGGCGAGGTGGTGGCGATCCTCGGTCCATCGGGGTCGGGCAAGTCCACCCTGTGTCGCACCATCAACCGGCTCGAAGTCGTCGACTCCGGCACCATAGCTCTCGACGGCGAGCCGCTGCCGGCCGAAGGTGCGGCCCTGGCCCGGTTGCGCGCCCAGGTCGGCATGGTGTTCCAGTCGTTCAACCTGTTTCCGCACAAGACGATCCTCGCCAACGTCACACTGGCTCCGATGAAGGTGCACAAGCTGCCCCGGGCGCAGGCGCACAGCCAGGCGATGGCACTGCTGGAGCGGGTCGGGGTGGCCGATCAGGCCGACAAGCACCCGGCCCAGCTGTCCGGCGGGCAGCAGCAGCGGGTGGCGATCGCGCGCGCCCTGGCGATGAATCCCAAGGTGATGCTGTTCGATGAGCCGACCAGCGCCCTGGACCCGGAGATGATCAGCGAAGTGCTCGACGTGATGACCACCCTGGCCGACGACGGGATGACCATGGTGGTGGTCACCCACGAGATGGGTTTCGCTCGCCGTGCCGCGGACCGGGTGGTGTTCATGGCCGACGGCGCCATTGTCGAGGTCGCCGCCCCCGCAGAGTTCTTCGGCTCGCCGCAGACCGACCGGGCCCGGGACTTTCTGGCCAAGGTCCTCGACCATTGATGCTCACCGGGCGTTTGCGCAGGTTGGCGCGGGTCGCTGCGGTACTGGTGTGGGCGGCCGTCCTGACTGCGCTCACCGGGGCATGTACCGCCCACGACAGCGACAAGATCACCATCGGGGTCAAGTTCGACCAGCCCGGGTTGAGCGTCAAGAGACCCGACGGGACGCTGGACGGGTTCGATGTCGCCGTGGCCCGCTACGTCGCGGCCCGGCTGGGCTACCCGCCCGACCGCATCGCCTGGATCGAGGCTCCGTCCAGCCAGCGCGAGATGCTGCTGCGCAACGGCCAGGTCGACTTCCTGGTGGCCACGTATTCGATCACCGATTCTCGCCTGCAGAAGGTCGACTTCGCCGGCCCCTATCTGCTGGCCGGGCAGTCGCTGCTGGTTCGCGCCGATAACACCGACATCACAGGTACGGCCTCGCTGCAGCGGCACAAGAAGCTGTGTTCGGTGTCCGGTTCGACACCGGCGCAACGGATCAAGGACCGCTACCCCGGTGTGCAGTTGCAGCGTTACGACACCTACTCGGCATGTGTGGAGGCCCTGCGTAACGGCGCGATCGACGCGGTGACCACCGACGACGTGATCCTGGCCGGTTATGCCGCCCAGAGTCCCGGCGACTTCAAGCTGGTCGGCGAACGCTTCTCCCAGGAGCTTTACGGGATCGGTGTGCGTAAGGGCAACGACACGCTGCGGCAGCGGATCAACGACGCCCTCGAAGAAATGGAACGTGACGGTTCGTGGCGGGCGGCGTTCGAGGACAACTTCGGCCCGGCCGGGTTTGCCGTCCCCGATCCGCCGCCGATCAGGCGATGATGTTCGGCGAATATCGGGGCCAGATCCTGCAATCCTTCACCGTCACGGTGGAGTTGGCGGTGCTGTCCGGTGCGCTTGCGCTGACCTTGGGCACCGGGTTGGCGGCGATGCGCCTGGCTCCGGTGCCGGTGCTGCGCCTGCTCGGCGGCGGCTACGTCCATCTGGTGCGCAACACCCCGCTCACCCTGCTGTTGTTGTTGTGCTCGTTCGGGCTGTCCCAGACGCTGGGGGTGACGCTGACCGACCCGCAGTCGCCGACCTCGGTCGACGACAGCAACTTTCGCCTCGCGGTCCTCGGGCTCGGTGTCTACACCGCGTCTTTCGTCTGCGAAGCGGTGCGCGCCGGTGTCAACACGGTGGGTATCGGGCAGGCCGAGGCGGCTCGCTCGCTGGGGCTCAGTTTCACCCAGAATCTCCGGATCATCCTGCTACCTCAAGCCTTTCGCGCCGTCATAGTCCCGTTGGGCTCGGTTTTCATCGCGCTGACGAAGAACACCACGCTGGCCTCGGCGATCGGCGTCGCCGAGGCGGCGTTGCTGATGAAGACGATGACCGAGAACACCGCGGCGCTGCTGGGCGTGGGCGCGGTGTTCGCCACCGGGTTTCTGGTGCTGACTCTGCCGCTCGGACTGTTGTTCGGTTACCTCGACCGGCGCTTGGCGGTGTCGCGATGAGGTCCGTGCCGCAGGCGACCGTGCTGTTCGACACCCCCGGCCCGCGGGCCCGGGCCCGCCACCACGCCTTGTCGGTGGCCACGGTGCTGGTCGCCGGCCTGCTGAGCTGGATGGTGTACTCGCGGCTGAGCGCCAAAGGCCAGCTGACGGCGGAGAAATGGGCGCCGTTTCTGACCGCGGACCTGTGGCGGACCTACGTGTTGCCGGGGGTGGCGGGCACCCTCACCGCGGCAGCCTGGTCGATCGGGCTCGCACTGATTCTGGGCGTCGCGCTGGGGGTCGGCCGGCTGTCGCAGATCACGCCGGTGCGCTGGTGTTGCGCGGTGGTCGTGGAGTTCTTCCGGGCAATTCCGGTGCTGATCATGATGATCTTCGCCTATTTCGTCTACGGCCTGCTCAACGTGTTTCCACCGCAACAGATCGCATTGGCCGGGGTCGTCACCGGCCTGACCCTCTACAACGGCGCAGTCATCGCTGAGATCGTGCGGGCCGGGGTCAACGCCCTGCCCGGTGGACAAGCCGAGGCCGCCGCCGCGTTGGGCCTGGGCTGGATCCGGTCGATGCGGCTGGTCCTGCTGCCGCAGGCCGTCACCGCCATGCTTCCGGTACTGGTGTCGCAACTGGTGGTGGTGCTCAAAGACACCGCTATCGGCTACCAGATCACGTTTGTGGAGATGGTGCGCCAGGGCACCGTCGTCGGCTCCCAGTACAGCAACTACCTTCCCGCGCTCCTGGTGATCGCCGCACTGATGATCACCGGAAACATGGTGTTGTCAGCCGGCGCCATCGGCTTGGAACGCCGCCTGCGCCGGGCCCGCCAGTCCCCCTTGGAGGCCACCACCATCGAGCCGGAAGGCACCCCGGGCACCCGCGTCGTTTAGGCACTGCGCACCCGGTGCCCGGCGTCTAGAGTCGGAATCGACAGCTAGCGACAGGAGACTCCGATGGCCATCACTCCCAAGGACGCAATCAGCGCCGCACGGGACATCGCCGCTCACACCATGGAGAAGGCCTCCGACATCGTCGTGGACGCCGGCGACATCATTCGGGGGGACATCTCCGGGGGCGTCAGTGCGATCGTCCAGGACTCGATGGCGATCGCCACGCATGCTGTGGAGCGAACCCGGGAGGTCTTCACCGGCACAGACGACGCCGAGGAAGGCGTCTAGCGCACGTCGTCAGACTCGGCGGCGCTCTCGTTCGCCGGCCAATGCGCCGCTGACCACGTCGTAGGCCATCGCCGGGCTGTAGCCGCGCCGGGCCAGCATCGCCACGAGCCGGCGCGTGATCTTGACATCGTCGTCGCCGAGGGCTTCCCGGCGAAGCTTGGCTGCCACCAGTTGCTCGGCGCGCTCGCGCTCGGCCCCGGCGTCGATGCCCGACAACGCTGTGGCGATCACGTCCTCATCGATGCCCTTGGTGCGCAACTCGGCTTCCAGCGCCTTGCGGCCCTTGCCCGCCCGCTCGCGCCGCGAGCGCACCCACTGTTCGGCGAAATCGGCATCATCGATCAACCCGGCGGTGGTCAACCGGTTGAGCACTCGGGTGCTGACCTCCTCGGAGTAGCCGCGTTTTGCCAGCTGCTCGGTGAGTTCGGCACGAGTCCGCGCCCGGGCGGTGAGCAGGCGAAGGCACAGCGCCTTCGCCTGCTCTTCGCGTTTGGGCTCTGCCGCCTCGACCAGCTCAGAAGTCGACAGGGGCAGGCAGGACTTCATCGGCCAGCTCATCGGTCAGCACGGCTCCGATGCCGAGCTTCTCCTTGATCTTCTTCTCGATCTCATTGGCCACGTCAACGTTGGTCAGCAGGTAGTTGCGGGCGTTCTCCTTGCCCTGCCCCAGCTGCTCGCCGTCATAGGTGAACCACGAGCCGGATTTGCGGATGAAGCCCTGATCCACGCCCATGTCGATCAGTGAACCCTCACGGCTGATGCCCCGGCCGTACAAGATGTCGAACTCGGCCTGCTTGAACGGCGGCGACACCTTGTTCTTGACCACCTTGACCCGGGTGCGGTTGCCGACCGCTTCAGTGCCGTCCTTGAGGGTCTCGATCCGCCGAACGTCGAGGCGCACCGATGCGTAGAACTTCAAAGCCTTTCCACCCGTGGTGGTTTCAGGACTGCCGAACATCACCCCGATCTTCTCCCGCAGCTGGTTGATGAAGATGGCGGTGGTACCCGAGTTGTTCAGTGCGCCGGTCATCTTCCGCAGCGCCTGGCTCATCAGCCGGGCCTGCAGGCCGACGTGACTGTCCCCCATCTCGCCTTCGATCTCCGCGCGCGGCACCAGGGCGGCCACCGAGTCGATGACCAGGATGTCCAGCGCCCCGGAGCGGATCAGCGTGTCGGCGATCTCCAGCGCCTGTTCCCCGGTGTCGGGCTGGGACACCAGCAACGAGTCGGTGTCCACGCCGAGCTTCTTGGCGTATTCGGGGTCCAGTGCATGCTCGGCGTCGATGAACGCCGCGATCCCTCCGGCGGCCTGGGCGTTGGCCACCGCGTGCAGCGCCACGGTCGTCTTACCGGAGGACTCCGGGCCGTAGATCTCGACGACCCGGCCCCGGGGCAGGCCGCCGATGCCCAGCGCCACGTCCAAGGCGATGGAACCGGTCGGGATGACCGAGATCGGCTGACGCACCTCGTCACCGAGGCGCATCACCGAGCCTTTGCCGAAATTCTTGTCGATCTGGGCCATCGCCAGTTCGAGTGCTTTTTCGCGATCGGGCGCTTGCGCCATGATGCCTCTCCTGTGGTTCGGTAGTTCGGTTGACCGTTCTCGGTCGGTTGGCCGTGACGCTAGCGACGGGGTCTGACAAACCCGTCAGGCCGAACGAACTGCCTCCACAGTAGGCGAACGAATGTTCGAATCAAGTAGGCGCGCGGCGTGTCGCCGCAGCGCCCGGCTCCGCCGCGCTCGCGATCGCCGCTAGCCCACTGGCGCCGACCCGCAGCGCCCGGCTCCGCCGCGCTCGCGATCGCCGCTAGCCCAATGGCGCCGACCCGCAGCGCCCGGCTCCGCCGCGCTCGCGATCGCCGCTAGGCCACCTGCATGACGTGCGCAGAGGCTCCGATGGTGGTGTCGCCGGTGCCCATCAGGGTGCGCATGAACGCCTCCTGCTCGCGCCGCCCGCGGCGCGCCGCGCGATCCAGTCCACCGGGCAGCGTCAGCGCCGCAACGCTGCGGGCCAGGTTCACCGGCATCCGCACCAGCGGGTACCACGGCAGCACCGAAGTCGGCAGACCGAGTTTTCGCATCGTGCCCGATCCCAGGAAGCTACTGGTCAACGAGAGATGCTGGGCGCGTGCGATGCGACGCCGCAGGCCGGCCATGGCGCCGAAATGCCATCCCAGCGGATCGTCGGCCATCGGTGCCGCCAGCTGCTTGGTGGTCTCGTCGGGCGCGGAGAGTGCACCGAGGGTCTGGTAGAGAACGCGGATGCCGTCCCGGAAGCTGCGGGGCAACCAGTCGTCGCGGACTCCCATCAGCCAGCCGACATAGCGGGTCAGGTGCGCGATGTCGTCCAGTTCGGCCGGCGGCATCACGAGTCCCAGGGCCAGCCCCCCGGCCGGCGGCGCGATCAGCGCGCCCACCAACGTGGCGGCCATGTCGGTTTGGTTGACCGGCAGGCCCCATTCGTCGGCGCGCCAGTCCGGCAGTGCCGCCACATGCCGGCGCACGTACTCGTGGATCAGCCGGACCCGGATGGTGGCCTGGTAACCGACGCCGAGCGGCTCCAGTCCGCCTTCCGCACTGACGTCCAGCGCCCACTGCAGGGTCTCGGCGAAGCGCTTGTTCGAGCCCTTCTCCAGCACACCGGTACGCAGCAGCGTCTTGTTGAACGAGGAGAACTGGTAGCCCCCCAGAAACGACACGTCCCGGGCGATGTAGGTGCCGTCGGCACCGCCCCGGCGCAGCGCACGCTGGCCGCGCCGCACCCGGGCCATGTCGACCCAGTCCGGTATCGGCTCGAACTCACCGAAGAACTCCCGCAGCGGCTCAGGTGCATCCGGCACGCTGGCGAGGCCACGGGTCAGGATCTGTTCGAAGATCGGCCGCGTCTCGGCGGCCCCGGTGCTCGACATCCACTCGACCAACCGCTGCATCGGCTCGTCTCCGGCGGTCAGGTCCGCACCGATCTTCTGCCACCGCTCGGCACTGGGCCGGCCTACCGCCAATACCCGGGCCAGCGCCGCGATGCCCGCCGGTACGCGGCCGGGCCCGGACGGGTGGCGGGCGGGGATGGTCTGCGCGGGCGCGTTCATCGGGCGGCCTCCCAACTATTTGGATAACATCCGTATTCCGAATTTACGGGCGCTAGTAGGGTGATGTCAATGAAACGCCCTGAGGTGGTGCGTGACTACGGCGGGATCAGCGCGGTGGACCGCCGCGCCGAGCGCCGCGGAAAATTGCTGGCCGCCGGGCGCCAGATCTGGGGCGAGTCGGGCATCGGCGAGGTCACGGTCCGTGGGGTCTGCACCGCCGCCGGACTCACCCCGCGTTACTTCTACGAGCAGTTTCCCAATCGCGAAGCGCTGTTCTTCGCAGTCTCCGACGATGTCCGCGACCAGCTGCTCGAAGCGATGGTGACCGCCGGCGTCGGCGACCCCGGAACGCTGTCGGACAAACTCCGCTCGGCGCTGACCGCCTTCCTCGACCTCATCGCCGCCGACCCCTACATCCACCGCATCGCCACCAGCGACCTGTCGGCGATTCCGGGCCTCAACGAGCACCGCGCGGGCATCCTCGACATGATCACCGACACCATCGTCGAATACGCCCCAGCCGTTCTCGACGGCCAGAAGCTGGCCCCCGAAGAGTTACGGCGCGGCGCACTGTTCATCGTCGGCGGCGTCAATCAGATCATCGAAACCTGGCTCGACAACCCGGTCGAAACTCCGGCCGAACTGGCCGCGATCTGCTCAGACCTGTCGGTCGCCCTGGTGCGCAGCATCGTGGCGCACAGCGACTCGTCTCACCACTGATCGCGCGGCACGTCGAAGTCCGCGCACAGCGCCCACCACACCTCGCGCGGCTCCACACCGTCCTCGATGGCCTGCGCCGCGGTGCGTCCGCCCACCGCGGCCAGCACGTGATCTTCCATCACCGTGTTGCCGTAGGCGGCACCGAAACGCATCGCGACCCGCTCGCGAAATTCGGTCAGACGCACAGCCCCCAACCTACCCAGTGCTCGCCAGTGCTTCGTGGCACACCCGTACCGGGTCGGCGACTTCGCCGGCGGTGCGCGCCGCTCGCCGCGCTGCCTCACGATGGTCCGGCGACGCCAGCACGGCGCCCACCGCCTCGGCCAACGCCGGCCCGGTCAGCGGCCGGATCAGGCGTCCGCTGCCCTGGCGCACCACACGGTTGGCGATCTCCCACTGATCGCCACCACCGGGCACCACCACCAGGGGCACACCGTGCAACAGCGTCTTGGCCACCATCCCGTGCCCGCCACCGCACACCACCACGTCGGCGTGCTGCAACAGCTGATCCTGACGCCCCAGACCGGCGACGGCCCACGGCGGCAGCGTCAGGGGCGGACCGCTCAGGCGCGATACCGCCAATCGGGCTCCCTCAGGCAGGGTGGCACCCGGCACCAGATGCTCCACCGCCAGCTCGGCCAGCCCGGCGGTGCCGGTCGCTGCCGTCGACGGGGCCACCACCACCAGCGGTCCGGTTCCCGCCGGTACGTCCAGCACCTGCTCGGTCGGTTCGAAGTGCAGGGGGCCGACCACAGCGGCCTCGGCGGGCCAGTCGGGCCGGTCGACCTCGAGCGCGGGCAGCGTGGCGATCAGGCGCCGCAGCGGCCCCGGATCGTGGCCCGGCAGCCCGATAGCGACCCGGGCGTCGGCACGCTGGCGCAGCCCACTGCGGACCGACCGTGCCGTCAGCGACCGCATCACCGCATCCCGCAGCCGGCCGCGCACCCCCGTGCCCGGAGCCAGCCCGCTGCCGATCGGCGGCAGGCCCTTCGACGGCAGGTACAGCGGGTGCGGGCTCAGTTCCACCCACCCGATGCCCAGCAGCTCGGCCGCCATTCCGCCACAGGCCGTGATGACGTCGGAGACCACCAGGTCGGGCTGCAGGGCCCGCAGCTGATCTCGGTTCTGCACCGCCATCCGGGCCGCACGGTGGTGCAGTTTGGCCCCGTCGTCGGCGTCGTCATCAGCAGCGGTGGGATCGAGCCCGAGTAGTTCAGTGGCGTCCACCCCGGCGGCACGCGCGGTGTCGAGCCACTTGACCCCGGTCAGCAGCGTCGGTGCGTCGCCGGCGGCCACGAAGCGTTTGCACAGGGCGATCGCGGGGATCGCGTGACCGGGATCGGGGCCTGCTACCACTACCACTCGCATCGGCCTACCGTGCCACAGCCCCACGGGCCTAGGGTGGCAGGCATGACCGAACTGACTGACCAGCACGGCGCCGCGGACACCGCCGAGAACATCCGCATCGTTGAGACCTTCCTCGAAGCCCTCCGCGACGAGGATCTCGACGCGGCGGCCGCAGCGCTCGCCGAGGACGTCGTGTATCAGAACGTCGGGCTGCCGACCATCTACGGCCGCAGCGCCACGGTCAAGGTGTTCCGCCGGTTGGCCGGACGCGGGTCGTTCGACGTGAAGACCCACCGCATCGCCGCCGACGGCTCGGCGGTGCTCACCGAGCGCACCGACGTGCTGACGCTGGGTCCGCTGCGGCTGCAGTTCTGGGTGTGTGGAGTGTTCGAGGTGCACCACGGGCGGATCACCTTGTGGCGCGACTACTTCGACTTCCTCGACATGTTCAAGGCGCTGCTGCGCGCGGTGGCAGCCACGGTGTTTCCGGCGCTGCGCCCGACGCTCTAAGGTCACGACCGTGTCAAAGCGCCCCAACCCGATTCAATACATCCGTTACTGCTACGGGCGCCCGTTGCCGCCGGAGCTGCTGGACTGGGTCCGCAACGACCTCGCCGGGCGCGGCGCCACCATCCGGATGATCATGCGCGCCGCCGTGCCCACGACGCTCATCCTGATCCCGTTCTGGTTCCTGCCTGCCGACTTCATGACGCATTTCACCATGACGTTTCCGATCTGGTTCATGGTGATTCTGTTCGCACATGCGCTCAACAAGGTGTGGCGCACCCACATGCTGCGCATGCACGGCCTCGACCCGGAACTCGCCAATGCCCGCAAGCGGCAGCGCGACGCCCACATCCACCGTTCCTACGTGGAACGCTACGGCCCGCGGCCGGACGTGGATCAGCGCAGCGACGACATTTAGACGACCCGGGGCAACTCGGCCAGTTCGTCGAACGCCTGGGCCCAGCCCAGCATCCGGTCGGTCGCACCGGCCAGCTCCTCGCGGTAGCGCCGCTGCGACATCGGGGAATTGGCCGGGTCACCGGTCAGGGTCGCCGAGCCGTCGTTGGCAGAGGCAACCAGTTGCGCTGCGGCGGTGACCATCTCGTTGTACTGGCGGACGCCGGCGCTGAGCTGCGCGGTGAACGCGTTGATGGTCGGCACCAGGTATTGGCGAGACTGCGGACTGTCCTGCACGGCGCGCTCCATGGACACCACCTCAGCAGCGGTGGCCGCCATGGTGGATGCCGCGCGGTTGACGGCGTCGGTCAGTTCGGTGATCTCGTCGGCGGGCAGCAGCCGGCCCCGCTCGAGCACGCCCAGCAGCGAGAGCATCCCCCGCTCGGAGGCGCCCAGCGCGTACATCGCCGGACGCGCCGCCGAACCAGCCGCCGGCAGCCGCCGCGCGGTGGCCGCACGCACGGCCGGCAACGGCGCGGCGCGCAACCAGCGGTAGCGCAGCAACAACAGAGTGGCCGGCGCAGCGGCCCCCGCCGACACCAGTCCGGTGATCAGCAGCACCCACACCGGCGTCGACCAGGAGGCCAACACCGCCGTCACCAACATCCAGAACCCGCAGGTGGCACCGAAGAACAGGCCCAGCCGCAGCGCCCACCGCCGCTTACGCAGCATTCTGGCCCGCGGATCGGCCAGGGCACCCAGCCTGGCGGCCAGGACGTCGGCGGCCTCGCTGGCCCGGTCCACGGCACGCTGCAGCAGCGGATGCCGGGCGCTGCCTCCGAGTGTCGCGGCCACGTCGCTACCGTCCCAGCGGATTCTCGGGGGTTGGGTTCGCCCCCGACTGCGGGGCCGCCGGCGTGCCCTGGCCGGCCGCGCGGGCCGATCCGCCCGCAGGCAGCGACTCGCCGCGCATGGACGCCCGGATCTGCTCGAGACGGGAATGACCGGCCATCTGCACACCGGCCTGCTCGACTTCGAGCATCCGCCCCTGCACCGATCCCTGGGCAAGCTCGGCGGCTCCGATCGCGTTGGCGTAGCGCCGCTCGATCTTGTCGCGCACTTCATCGAGGCTCGGGGTCGTGCCCGGGGCCGCGATCTCGCTCATCGAGCGCAGCGATGCGCTGACCTGCTCCTGCATCTTGGCCTGCTCAAGCTGGCTGAGCAGCTTGGTGCGTTCGGCGATCTTCTGCTGGAGGACCATGGCGTTCTGCTCGACCGCCTTCTTGGCCTGCATCGCCGCGGAGAGGGCCTGGTCGTGCAGGGCCTTGAGGTCTTCCACGCTCTGTTCGGCGGTGACCAGCTGCGCCGCGAACGCCTCGGCGGCGTTGTTGTACTCGGTGGCCTTCGCCGCATCCCCGGCGGCCGTGGCCTGGTCGGCCAGGGTCAGCGCCTGGCGCACATTGACCTGCAGCTTCTCGATGTCGGCCAGTTGGCGGTTCAGCCGCATCTCCAGTTGCCGCTGGTTGCCGATCACCTGAGCGGCCTGTTGAGTCAGGGCCTGGTGCTGGCGCTGCGCCTCTTCGATCGCCTGCTGGATCTGCACCTTGGGATCGGCGTGCTCGTCGATCTTCGAGTTGAACAGCGCCATCAGGTACTTCCACGCCTTGACGAACGGGTTGGCCATCAGTCAGCTCCGTCTGCTCGTTGTCCGGTGTTGTCGCTCCACCGGCTACCGCTGATCAATTTATCGGGTCCGGGGTGCTCGGGTGGGTGTTCAGGCGTGGCGCGTCACGCTGAAACCGCCGATGCTAGCCCGCGAATCGGCGGGATCACCACCTTGGTGCCGGCATCGATGCGGGTCACTGCGGCCTGGCGCTGTGCCTGGTCGGACCGCTCGGCGTGGGCCAAGCGGGATCCGGCATCGAAGAGCACCCGCGACAGCGGGATCTGCAACGCCGCGCAGATCGCGTTGAGTAGCTCACTGGACGCCTCTTTGCGGCCCCGCTCGACCTCCGAGAGGTATCCGAGGCTGACCCGCGCGGTGTCGGACACCTCGCGCAGCGTGCGCCCCTGGGCCGTCCGGGCCTGGCGCAGCACCTCACCGACCGACTCCCGCAGCAATGTCGTCATCGTGCACTCCCCTCCCGGGTCAACCTCGGCGATTCACCGTCATGACCTCAACGCGCACCGTCCCCCGATGGGTTCCCGAAGGACGCGGTCAAGTTGCGGCCGGGCCGCCGCGCAGGTCGGTGACCGCTGAGACCACGTAGTCGATCCCGGTCAGCACGGTCAGAATCACCGCCACGGCCATCACCGTCCAGGCCGTCACCAGCCAGGGCCCGGACAGCGGCAGGATCAGCAGGCCGATGCCCACGGCCTGCACCAGGGTTTTGAGTTTGCCGCCGCGGCTGGCCGGGATCACGCCTCGGTGCAGCACCGCGAACCGCAGCACCGTGATCCCGATCTCGCGGGCCAGGATCAACACCGTCACCCACCACCACAGGTCGCCGAGCATCGACAACCCGATCAGCGCGGCGCCGATCAGTGCCTTGTCGGCGATCGGGTCGGCCAGCGTGCCGAATTCGGTCACCATGCCGTAGTTGCGCGCCAGGGTGCCGTCCAGCCGGTCGGTGATGATCGCCACGGCGAAGATGACGAACGCCGCGATGCGCGTCCTCGGATCGTGGCCCTCCTCGGCGAACAGCGCCAGCAGGAAGACCGGGACCAGCCCCAACCGCATGACGGTCAGTGCGTTCGCGAGATTGACCACGGGGACGTTCGTCACCGTCGGACCGGTTTTAGGGTGCCCCGACACGGCGTCAGAATATCTGTTGTCCAGGCCGAAACGAGAAACCGATACTGTGCAGCTGTGAATCTTGCGGCGGACCGACCGGCCCAGCGGCCGGTGGTCCGGCGTGCACGCACCTCCGACGTCCCGGCGATCAAGCGGCTGGTGGACATTTACGCCGGCAAGATCCTGCTGGAAAAGAACCTGGTGACGCTCTACGAGTCGGTCCAGGAGTTCTGGGTCGCCGAGGACGCCGACCAGCAGGTGGTGGGGTGCGGTGCCCTGCACGTGTTGTGGGCAGACCTCGGTGAGGTACGCACTATCGCGGTGGATCCGGGGCTGACCGGGCACGGGATCGGACACGCGATCGTCGACCGCCTGCTGGCTGTCGCCCGCGAGCTGGAGTTGCAGCGGCTGTTCGTGCTGACCTTCGAGACCGAGTTCTTCGCCCGCCACGGGTTCACCGAGATCGACGGAACACCGGTGACCGCCGAGGTGTACGAGGAGATGCAACGTTCCTATGACGTCGGCGTGGCCGAATTCCTGGACCTGAGCTACGTCAAGCCCAACACCCTGGGTAACACCCGGATGCTGCTGATCCTCTAGTCGACGATCAGATCACGCGACCGGCGGGTGGCGCCGATGAGAAAGCTGAACTGTCCGTCGGACTCCATGCGGCCCTCCCGGACCACGGAGAGATCCGCGATCCCCTGCTTGCGGGCCTGCTCGCGGACCTGCTCCTCGGTGATCATCTCTTTGCGCATGTTCTGGTGCAGCAGCGCGCCGTCCTGAATCACCAGCAGCGGACCGGGCCGCAGGAACCTGGCCACGGCCGGCCAGCGGTGCGCCATCCAGTTCAGCAGATAGGACCAGCCGATGATCACGCCGACCAGCAAGATGCCGTCGCTGATCGATCGGTAGCCGCCGGCCATCCCGTTCTGCGCCGCGTCGGCGATCAACACCACGACGATGAGGTCGGTGATGCCGTTGGTGCCGGCCTCGCGTTTGAGCACCACTCGCAGCATCGCGTAGATCGCGATGTAGATGACAGTCCCGCGAATGAAGATCTCCGAGGGCGGTGTATCGAAAGCGAAAAGTCGTGCCCACTCCACGGGGCGAGATTACGCGCCCCTCTGACCGGGGAAGACTGCCGGTGTCCAGTCCGTAGCCGCTCTGTGGCCGGCATGTGGCCCGCACCGGTGCGCGGGGCCGGACGTGAGGACTTCCGGCCCTGCCGTACGCTACCGCCACAGGAGATAGTGGTACTGACAGTTGCAGACAACTGGAGGTAGCTGTGGCCGAGTACTTGACCCCCCTGGACGCCGGCTTTCTGGGGCTGGAGGATTCCGACGACAACGTCAGCATGGCCACGGGGACGCTCGCGGTGCTCGAGGGCCCGATGCCCGAGCACGCCGCTCTGGCGGCGACGCTGGCCGAGCGCCTGCGCGGCTGTCCCCGGTTCGGACAGCGGCTGGTCCGCCACGCCCTGGATCTGAGCGCACCCGAATGGGTCGATGATCCGCACTTCGACGTCGCTCACCACATCGGCCGGGTCGCGGCGCCGGCGCCCGGCGGAGACGCCGAGCTGCACGCGGTGGTCGCCGACGTGATGTCGTGGCGTCTGGACCGCGACCGTCCGCTCTGGGAGATCTGGGTGATCGGCGGTCTCAGCGACGACCGGTGGGCCCTGCTGATGAAGGTCCACCACTGCATCGCCGGCAGCACCGCCGCCGCGCACATGCTCACCGGCCTGTCCGACAACGGTATGAGCCAGCACGGGCCCGGCGCCGCGGCGCCGCCCGCTGCCGACCGCCCGGCGCACACCCGGCCGCTGCTGGACCTCAATCCGGTGCATTGGGTGTACAACCTGCGCGGCGTCGTCGAACTTGCCAGCGGTCTGCTGCAGCCGGCTTCGTCGCCGCTCAACGGTCCGATCACCAGCCGGCGCCGCTACAGCACCGCACGGGTGCCGCTCGACGGCATCGAACAGGTGTGCCGGGCGTTCGAGGTGACCGTCGACGACGTGGTGCTGGCGGCGCTGACCGAGAGCTACCGCGACTTCATGATCCGCCGCGGTGAGATTCCCGAGCCCGATTCGCTGCGCACCCTGGTTCCGTTCTCGCCGTCGTCCCCCGACGCCGCACCGACCGCCGAGAGCCGGGCTTCGGTGCTGCTGCCCCGGCTGCCGGTCGAGGAGTCGAACCCGATCCGGCGGCTGCTGGCGGTGCGTTCCCGGCTGGCGCAGGCCAAAGCCGGCGGCCAGCGGCACGCCGCGCGTGCCGTCATCTCGGCGGCCGGCCTGCTTCCCGTCACGTGGTCGGGGTGGGCGGCCCGGCTGTTCGGCCAACTCCGCCAGCGCGGGGTCGTGGCGCTGGCCACCAATGTCGCAGGCCCGGCCGAGCCGTTGCAGATCATGGGTTGCGACGTGGTTCAGGTGCTGCCGGTACCTCCGATCGCGATGCAGCTTCGCGCCGGCGTCTCGGCTCTGAGCTACGCCGGGGACCTGTTCATCGGGGTGCTGGCCGACTTCGAGTTCGCCGCGGTCGACGAACTGGCGCGGGGTCTGGAGGCTGCGGTGGCCCGGCTGGTGGCGCGCAGCCGACGACGCAGGCCGCTCCGCGACTGGCACGGCCTGGCATTGGTGCGCAGCGCCTAGCGCTCCCCCCGGGGCACGGTTCCCCGGTCGTCATCGGCGCCGGCTAGAAGTCTTCGCCGTCCCCGGTGTCCGGCTCGCCGCCGCCGCGAATCGCCATCAGGGTGGCCGCCAGCTCGTCGGGCTTGACCAGTACCTGCCGCGCCTTGGAGCCCTCGGACGGTCCGACGATGCTGCGGGTCTCCATCAGGTCCATCAGCCGGCCGGCCTTGGCGAAGCCCACCCGCAGCTTGCGCTGCAACATCGAGGTGGAACCGAACTGGCTCGACACCACCAGCTCGACGGCCTGCAGGAAGACCTCCATGTCGTCGCCGATGTCGGGGTCCACGTCGGCGCGGTCGCCGCTGGGCTTCACCGCGGTGACGCCCTCGGTGTACTCGGGCTCTGCCTGGTCCTTGCAGGCGCTGACGACGGCCTGGATCTCCTCGTCGGAGATGAACGCGCCCTGCAGCCGGATCGGCTTGTTCGCACCCATCGGCAGGAACAGGCCGTCGCCCATCCCGATCAGCTTCTCCGCGCCCGGCTGGTCGAGGATGACCCGGGAATCGGTCAGCGAGGAGGTGGCGAATGCCAGCCGGGACGGCACATTGGTCTTGATCAGACCGGTGACGACGTCAACCGACGGCCGCTGTGTGGCCAGCACCAGGTGGATGCCGGCGGCGCGGGCCTTCTGGGTGATCCGCACGATCGCGTCCTCGACATCGCGGGGAGCGGTCATCATCAGGTCGGCGAGCTCGTCGACCACCGCAAGGATGTAGGGGTAGGGCCGGTAGACCCGTTCGCTGCCCAGCGGCGTGGTGATCTCCCCGGAGCGGACCTTGTCGTTGAAGTCGTTGATGTGGCGCACCCGGGATGACTTCATGTCCTGGTAACGCTGCTCCATCTCCTCGACCAGCCAGGCCAGCGCGGCGGCCGCCTTCTTGGGCTCGGTGATGATCGGGGTGATCAGATGTGGAATGCCTTCGTAGGGCGTCAGTTCCACCATCTTGGGGTCGATCAGGATCATCCTGACCTCTTCGGGGGTGGCGCGCGCCAGCAGTGACACCAGCATGGAGTTGACGAAGCTGGACTTGCCCGAGCCGGTGGAGCCGGCCACCAGCAGGTGCGGCATCTTGGCCAGGTTGGCGCAGATGAAGTCGCCCTCGATGTCCTTGCCCAGGCCGATCACCAGCGGGTGGTGGTCGGAGCGGGTGGACGGCGCGGTCAGCACGTCGGCCAGCCGCACCAGTTCACGGTCGGTGTTGGGCACCTCGATACCCACGGCGGACTTGCCCGGAATCGGCGCGAGCATCCGCACGCTCTCGGTGGCCACCGCGTAGGCGATGTTGCGCTGCAGGGCGGTGATCTTCTCGACCTTGACCCCCGGTCCCAGTTCCACCTCGTAACGGGTGACGGTGGGTCCGCGGGTGCAGCCGGTGACCGCCGCATCGACCTTGAACTGCTCCAGCACCGAGGTGATCGCGTCGGCCATCTGGTCGTTGGCGGCAGTGCGTGTCTTCGGGGGATCGCCGGCGACCAGCAGGCTCAGTGCGGGCAGCGTGTAGGGGCCTTCGACCACCCGGTCGAGGACCACCGTGGTGTCGGCGGGTTTGGCCTTGGGCTCCTTGGTTGCCTTGCGGCGCACGGGCTTGACCGGGGGCGGCGGTGCGGCCGGCGGTTCCTCGAGTGGGTAGTTGTCCAGCGGGCTGCGCGACTGCCAGTCCGGGGCGTCGTCGATCACGTCGGTATCGACGGCGGCGAACCGGCTGCTTCCGGCCCGCGTCCCGGCGGCGATGTCGTGGCGAACGTCGTCGTTGCGAGCGCGATCGTCCTCGGCACCTTCGTAAGCCGGGTCGTAGCCCTGATCGTCGTATTCGTCGTATTCGGCATCGTCGTAGTCGCCGTAGTCGTCGTAGTCGTCGTAGTCGCCGCGGAACATCGCCCGCAGGGCCTCCGGCGCCTCACGCAGGGTGGTCCCGGTGAGCAACAGCGCCCCGAACAGCACACCGATGCACAACAGCGGTGCGGCGATCCACGCCGTGAGCCCGTCGGCGAGCGGGCCGCCGATCGCGAATCCCACGAACCCGGCGCCGTGCAGACGCCCGTCGGGACTCTGCGGCGAACCCGACCACAGGTGCCACAGGCCCAGGAGCGGCAACGCGATCATGGCCGAGCCGAGGATCAGCCGGGGCCGGTTCTCGGGGTCTGGTTCGGTGCGCATCAGTAGCACGGCGGCGCCCGCGGCCAAGACCGGCAGCAGCACCACGGCCCCGCCGACCACGGCGCGCAGACCGGTGTCGATCCACGCGCCGACCGGCCGGGCGGCATCCAGCCAGCAGCTCGCCGCGGTCACCACGGCCAGGCCCAGCAGTGCCAGCGCGATGCCGTCGCGGCGATGCCCGGGGTCAATGTCGTGTGCGCGACCGACAGAACGTGCGGCGCTTCCGGCGCCCTTGGCCACCATCAGCCAGGTCGCACGGGCGACGCGCCCGAGGGCCATACCGACCGCCACCGGACGGGCCGGCTGCGGCGCGGCACGGCGCGCCTTGGCCGGCCGAGCAGCCCGCGATCCCCCCTTGGCAGCCTTCGACCTGGTCGTTCGGGTGCCAGAACGCGCAGGGGCCCTACTAGCGGTCTTACTAGCCATATGGGCAAGCCTAGTCGCAAATACCCCATCTGCACCATATGCCACACTGGCCCCGAGCGACCCGATCGCCGCACGTACGGCGGCCGGCTGGGTAGGGTGACCGGGGAATCCCCCCTCTTCCAAGGAGTCGCACATGCCCGTGGTCGTCGTCGCCACCTTCGCCGTCAAGCCGGAATCGGTCGAAACCGTCCGCGAAATCTGCACCAAGGCGGTGGCGCAGGTACACCAGGAGCCCGGCTGCGAGCTGTACTCCCTGCATGAGGCCGACGGGGCGTTCGTGTTCATCGAGCAGTGGGCCGACGGTGAGGCCCTCAAGGCGCACTCGACCTCGCCGGCCTCCGGTGAGCTGTTCGGCAGCCTCAGCGAGCACCTGGCCGGCGCACCCGAGATCAAGTTGCTCAACGCCGTGCCCGCAGGCGACCCCGCCAAGGGCCAGCTGCGGCCGTGACGGCCCGGCCGTCGGACAAAGCCCAGCAGGGCAAGGTCGCCCTGATCACCGGCGCGGCCCGCGGCCAGGGGCGCGCCCATGCCCTGCGCCTGGCCGCCGACGGCGCCGACATCATCGCCGTCGACCTGTGCGATCAGATCGACAGCGTGCCCTATCCGCTGGCCGTCGCCGAGGACTTGGCGACGACAGCGGAGCTGGTCGAACGCACCGGTGCGCGCATCGTGGCCCGGCAGGCCGACGTGCGGGACCAGACGGCACTGGGCGCCGCGGTGCAGGCCGGACTCGACGAGCTGGGCCGGGTCGACATCGTGGTGGCCAACGCCGGTATCGCCCCGATGGCCGCGTCCGACGGCTGGCGTGACGTCATCGACGTCAACCTGACCGGCGCCTACCACACCATCGAAGCGGCACTTCCGGCGATGATCGCCCAAGGCGAGGGCGGATCGATCGTGCTGATCAGCTCAGTCGCGGGCCTGGCCGGCATCGGCAGTCACGACGCGGGCGCGATCGGTTACGCCGCGGCCAAGCACGGGTTGGTGGGGTTGATGCGGGTTTACGCGAACCTGCTGGCGCCGCACAGTATTCGGGTGAACTCGGTGCACCCGGCCGGGGTCGATACGCCGATGATCAACAACGACTACGTGCGGGGCTGGCTTGCGGAGCTCACCGCCGCGACGGGCTCGCCACCGGACATGGGCAATGCGCTGCCGGTGGCGGTGCTGCAACCGGAGGACATCGCCAATGCGGTGGCCTGGCTGGTCTCCGATGCGGCCCGCTATGTCACCGGCATAGCCATGCCCGTCGACGCCGGCTTCGTCAACAAGCGATAAGCCACGGCAAGCGTCAGGCCGCGAACCGCCCGAATCGTCCGCCCACGCCGAAACACGCAGCGGCTGTGCCGGATCAGATCTCGAGCACCGTCGGCACGATCATCGGCTGACGCCGGTAGGTCTCCCCCACCCACTTGCCCACCGTGCGGCGCACCGCCTGGGCGATCCGGACCGGGTCGGTGACCCCTTCTGCGGCGAGCGACTCCAGCTCCGCCTCGACCTTGCGCACGGCCGGCTCCAGCGCCTTGGGATCTTCGGAGAAACCACGCGAATGCAGGTGCGGCGCAGCCAACGGCTTTCCGGTGCCGCGGCGCAGCACCACCGTGATCGCGACGAATCCGCTCGACAGGATCAGCCGCTCCCCCAGCGTCGCGTCGCCCACGTCGCCGTCGACGAGTCCGTCGACGAACATCTTGCCGACCGGAACCGCCCCGGCGATGCGAGCCTGCCCGGCGACCAGATCGACGCTGACCCCGTTCTCGGCCAGCAGGATCGACTCCTCCGGCACCCCGGTACGGGCGGCCAGCGCGGCGTTGGCCCGCAGCATCCGCCAGGTGCCGTGGACGGGCATCACATTGCGCGGCCGGATCCCGTTGTAGAGGAACAGCAGCTCCCCGGAGTACGCATGCCCGGAGACGTGCACGCGGGCCGCGGCGTTGGTGACCACCCGGGCGCCGATCTTGGCCAGGGCGTCCAGCACGCCGAAGACCGCTTCCTCGTTGCCGGGGATCAGCGACGACGACAGGACCACCAGGTCACCGGCGGTCAGCGTGATCGACCGGTGCTCGCCGCGCGACATGCGCGACAGCGCCGACAGCGGTTCGCCCTGCGTTCCGGTGGTGACCAGCACCACCTTGTCCGGCGGCATCATCTCGGCGGCCCCGATGTCCACCAGATCCGAGTCCGCCACCCGCAGGAAGCCCAATTCCTTCGCGATGCCCATGTTGCGCACCATCGACCGGCCGACGAAGGCCACCCGCCGGCCCTGCGACACCGCGGCATCGACGATCTGCTGCACCCGGTCGACGTTGGAGGCGAAGCAGGCCACGATCACCCGGCCCTCGGCCCCGCGGATCAGCCGGTGCAGGGTGGGCCCGACCTCGCTCTCGCTCGGCCCGACCCCGGGGATCTCGGCGTTGGTGGAGTCGCACAGGAACAGGTCCACGCCCTGGTCGCCCAGCCGGGACATGCCGGGCAGGTCGGTGGGGCGCCCGTCCGGTGGCAGCTGGTCGAGTTTGATGTCGCCGGTGTGCAGCACCGTGCCCGCGCCGGTATGCACCGCGATCGCCAGCGCATCGGGGATCGAGTGGTTCACCGCGAAGTATTCGCATTCGAACACGCCGTGGGTGCTGCGCTGGCCTTCTGCCACCTGAACGAACACCGGCTTGATGCGGTGCTCCCGGCACTTGGCGGCGACCAGTGCCAGGGTGAACTTCGAACCGACAACCGGGATGTCGGCCCGCAGTTTGAGCAGGAACGGGATGGCGCCGATGTGGTCCTCGTGGGCGTGCGTCAGCACCAGCGCCTCGACGTCGTCGAGCCGGTCGGCGATGTGGCGGATGTCGGGCAGGATCAGATCGACGCCGGGCTCGTCGTGGCCGGGGAACAGCACGCCGCAGTCGATGATCAGCAGCCGGCCGAGGTGCTCGAAAACGGTCATGTTGCGGCCGATTTCGCTGATTCCGCCCAGCGCGGTGACACGCAGCCCGCCTTCGGCCAACGGACCCGGCGGAGTGAGATCCTCGTTCACCTGTGCCTCACCCGAGGACAGCCGCGGCGCGCATGTCGATGGCCAGTTCCTCGACCTCCGCGGCGGACGCCGGCACCATGGGCAACCGCGGGTCGCCTACCTCGAAGCCCTGCAACCGCAGGCCGGCCTTGACGAAGGTCACCCCGCCCACCCGGCCCATCGCATTGGACAGCGGGGCGATCGAGACGTTGATCTTGCGGGCGGTCTCGACGTCGCCGGCGGTGAAGGCTGCGAGCATGTCGCGCAGCTGCCCGGCTGCGAAGTGCGACACCACGCTGACGAAACCGGTAGCGCCCATGGCCAGCCAGGGCAGGTTCAGCGCGTCATCGCCGGAGTAGTAGGCCAGCCCGGTCTCAGCCATGATCTGCGCCCCGGCGTGCAGGTCGCCCTTGGCGTCCTTGATGGCCACGATGTTGGGGTGTTCGGCCAGTTCGAAGATGGTGTCGGGAGCGATCGGCACCACCGAGCGGGCTGGGATGTCGTACAGCATCACCGGTAGCGAGCTGGCGTCCGCGACGGCGGTGAAGTGCGCCAGCAACCCGGCCTGCGACGGACGCGAGTAGTACGGCGTCACCACCAGCAGGCCATGCGCCCCGACCCCGGCGCACGCCTCGGCCAGCCGCACACTGTGCTCGGTGTCGTTGCTGCCGGCGCCGGCGATGATGCGGGCCCGGTCGCCGACCGCCTCGACCACCGCACGCAGCAGCGTGAGCTTCTCGTAATCCGCGGTGGTCGGCGACTCGCCGGTGGTGCCTGAGATCACCAGACCGTCGCAACCGGCGTCGATGAGGCGATTGGCCAGCCGGACCGCCGTGTCGGTGTCCACCGAGCCGTCCGCGCCGAAGGGGGTCACCATGGCGGTCAGCACGGTGCCGAACTGCGCCTTGGCGTCGAATCCGCTGCTGCTCACGGCCCCAAGATTACCTGGCGCCCGGACGCACTCAGACCTCGGTGGCGAGCGGACTGGTCGCGACTTCGGTGCCATCGGCCAGCGTGCTGATCTGGAAGTCCCCGAACGCCGCCGGCGCCGCATCCAACAACTGGCGCAGGCACTCGACGGCCAGCCGCCGGATCTCGACGTCGGCGTGCTCGCTGGCCCGCATCGCGATGAAATGCCGCCAGGCCCGGTAGTTGCCGGTCACCACGATGCGGGTCTCGGTGGCGTTGGGCAACACGGCGCGGGCGGCCTGACGGGCCTGCTTGCGCCGCAGGGTCGCGTTGGGCTGATCGGCGAACTTGGCTTCCAGCCGGGCCAGCAGCGTGGCGTAGGCGGCGTGGCTGGCGTCGGCGGCCTCGATCAGGATCTGCTGCAACTCCGGATCGTCCTGTATACCGGGGGGCAGCACGACCCGAGAATCCGGTTCGGGGACGTAGCGCTGCGACAGTTGCGAGAACGAGAAGTGCCGGTGCCGGATCAGCTCGTGGGTGGCCGACCGGGACACTCCGCTGATGTAGAACGTGACCACCGCGTGCTCGAGCACCGAGAAATGGCCGACGTCGATGATGTGCTTGAGATAGCCGGCGTTGGTGGCGGTGCGCGGGTTGGGCTTGGACCAGCTCTGATAACAGGCCCGGCCGGCGAACTCCACCAGGGCCTGCCCGCCGTCGGCATCGGTGCTCCAGGGCACGTCCGGCGGCGGAGTGAACTCGGTCTTGGCAATCAGTTGCACGCGCAGCGGCGCCGTCTCGGCCACGGCACTCACCTTAAGGTGTGCCGGCCGGCGCCGAGCAGGGTGCGCTCTGCGAGCCTGCGATAAAGTGGAAAAATGTCTTCGCAGCAGGTAGAGGTACTGATCGTCGGGGCGGGATTCGCGGGCATCGGTGCCGCCATTCAGCTCAAGCGCCTCGGCATCGAGGACTTCGTCATCCTCGAGCGCGAAGACGATCTCGGCGGCACCTGGTATGTCAACCATTACCCGGGACTGGCAGTCGACGTTCCCACCACCACCTACTCGTATTTCTTCGAGCCCAATCCCAACTGGTCGCGGATGTTCAGCCCTGGCCCGGAAATCAAGAAGTACGCCGAGGACGTCGCCGCCAAGTACGACGTGCCGCGCCACATCCGGTACAACACGGAGGTCGAGGGCGCCCGCTGGGACGAGGACGCCTCGCTGTGGTGCGTCACCCTGGCCGACGGCGAAACCATCAGTTCGCGGTATCTGATCACCGCAACCGGTTTCCTGTCGCAGCCGCACATCCCCGACATCGCCGGTATCGAGACTTTCGAAGGCCGGGTCATCCACACCACCAAGTGGGACGACGAGTACAGCCCCGCCGGTGAGCGCATCGCGGTGATCGGCACCGGAGCCACCGCCGTCCAGTTGATCCCCGAACTCGCCAAAACCGCCGCTGACCTGACGGTGTACCAGCGCACCCCGATCTGGGTGGTGCCCAAGATCGACCTGCGCTTCGCCCCGTGGGCCAAGCGGATGTTCGCCCGATTCCCCTGGACCCAGCGCGTCTTCCGCTGGCTCACCGACTCCGTCTACGAGGTGATGGTCTCCATCGGCGTCCGCCACTACTCGATGTTCCGGGGCCGGTTCAACATCGCGGCCGGCGATCTGGCCAAGATCAACCGGTTCCTGGTCATCCGGGACAAGGAGCTGCGCCGCCGGCTCACCCCGGATTACGACTTCGGGTGCAAGCGTCCGACGTTCTCCAACGGCTACTACCAGGCGTTCACCCGGCCCAATGTGCACCTGCAGGATGCCGGTATCGACCACATCGAAGCCGACGGAATCGTCGGCAAGGACGGCGCAAAGGTCGAGATCGACACGCTGGTGCTGGCCACCGGATTCGATCTGTGGGAGGCCAACTTCCCGGCCATCGAGGTGATCGGCCGGGAAGGCCGCAACCTCGGGAAGTGGTGGCGCGAGACCCGCTTCCAGGCCTATCAGGGCGTGTCAATGCCGTACTTCCCGAACTACTTGAGCCTGGCCGGTCCGTATGCGTTCCTGGGGTTGAACTTCTTCAACACCATGGAGTACCAGATGCGGCTGATGGACCGGCTGTTCTCCGAGGTCAAGCGACGGGGGGCGACGACGTTCGAGGTCACCGAGGAGGCCAACACCCAGTTCCTGGAACGGATGACCGAACTGCTCGGCGAGTCGGTGTTCACCCAGGGCAATTGTGCCAGCGCCCACTCGTACTACTTCAGCCCCAACGGCGATCCCGCGCTGCTGCGCCCGACGTCGACCGAGACGGCGATTCGGGAGGCCAGGGAATTCCCGTTGAGCGACTACCGCATCAGCTGACCGCCCCGAGAAGGCTGTTGCGAACTGCAATCAGTTGCCCGCGCAGCGGCGCCGTCGCCACCGCGGCACTCCCCTTAAGGTGTGCCTGCCCGGCCTGGTAAAAGGCCCGTCAGCCGTTGGGCACCTTCTCGGCGATCTGCCGGGCGATGACGACCGCGGAGTCCTTGGGGTCCGCACTACAGGTGTTCACGTCGATCACGATGTTGTTCGCCACGGTCAACGCCCGCCCGCAGGCCCAGCTGGCGTCGTTGCCGGCGTTGCTCTGGGTCGCGATGGTGCTCAGCATGCCGTCGGTGTTGACGATGGGCGCGGCGATCCAGGTGCTGCCGCTCTGCACATGGCTGTACTCCTCGCAGGCCAGCCACTGCTCGGCGGAAGCGGCGAAGAACGCCGCGGCCTGATTCGCCGACGGGAACGCGACCACGGCCTGCTCGACGTAGTGCTCGAAATCGTCGCCCTCGCTCATGGCCTGCTCCCGCACCCCGGTGTAACCGCTGTCGGCGTAGACCAGCGCCTGGCCGGCGCCGTCGATGGCCAGGCATTCGCGGGGCTGCATGCTGGCGCTGTCGTCCGACAGGGCGTTGTGGATGCGGGTGACGACCATGTCGGTCGCCTCCATGATCGGGTTGACCTGTTCGGGGGGCAGCAGCAGGGCGCGCAGCCCGGTCTCGGCGACCGGCACCGGCGGGGTGGTGGTCACCGCGGTGGTGGCCGGCGGCAGAACTCTCACCCCGTGCTGCCCGCAACCGGCGGCCAGCACCGCACCGACGACGACAAGCCCGCACCTGGCAGCGACCCGCATACGATCCCCCGACATCCCCGGATCGACGCCCCTATCACCCGCGACGCCGATCTGCTCCCGCCCGCCACCCTAGCGCGGCCCGACCGGCCCCGCCGCTACACCTGCCGGCTCAGCGCGCCCGCAGCGTGGCGGCCAGATCTCCCCGGTCGCCCACGGTGATCCCGCTGAGCCCCAGCCAGCCGGCCATGGACTCCAACTGCGACCACAACGCCGCGCCCACCTGCTCGCGGGACCGGCCCGGTTCGGCGAACGCCCCGACGACGTGCAATGCATCGCGCTGCCTATCCGCCTTGAGATCCACTCGGCCCACCAGTTCCCCGTCCAACAGAAACGGCCAGACGTAGTAGCCGTACTGGCGCCGCGCCGCCGGGGTGTAGATCTCCAGTCGATAGTGGAAACCGAACAGCCGCGCCACCCTTGGCCGATAGAAGATCAGCGGATCGAACGGACACAACAGCGCGGTGCCGCGGTCGGCCCGCGGTATCGACTGCCCGGCATGCAGGTAGGCCACGCTGTCCCAGCCCTGTACGGCGACCGGCTCCAGGTCGCCGTCGGCCACCAGCCGGGCGATCGCCGGCTTGGTCTGGGCGGCCGACAGCCGAAAGTAGTCCCGCAGGTCGGCCTCGGTGGCCACCCCCAGCGCACCGGCCGCCCGCCGTACCAGCTCGCGGACCGCCTCGTCGTCATCGACCTCGACCGCCAGTACCTGCGGCGGCAGCACGTTCTGGACCAGGTCGTAGTGCCGGGCAAATCCGACCCGGGTGGCGGTGGTCAGCACACCGGAGGCGAACAACGCCTCGGCCACCCATTTGGTGTCGCTGCGGTTCCACCACGGCCCTTTGCCGGCCCGCCCGGATGCGGCGGCAAGATGCGCTTCGATCTGGCCGGCGGTCGCCGGTCCGAGTTCCCCGATCGCGGCAGTCACATCGGCGACCAGTTGCGGGTTGCGCCGCACGATCGCCGAGCCCCACCGGCCGTGGGGCCACTGCCGCATCCGCCAGCGCAGCAACGGCCAGTCCTCGACGGCCATCAGCGCCGCCTCATGCGCCCAGTACTCGACCAGCAGCCGCGGCGAGCGGGCGCTGTGGCTCCACGCGGCCCGGTCGAGGACCGTACGGTCGTAGGGACCCAGCCGGCTGAAGACCGGCGCGTAGTGGGCGCGCACCGCGACCGACACCGAGTCCAGTTGCAGAACCTGTATGCGCGAGATCAACCGCTGCAGGTGCGCCCTGCTCACTGCAGCCCGCGGCCTGGCCTGCGTGAACCCCTGTGCGGCCACGGCGATTCGCCGTGCCTGCGCCGAGTTCAGCGTGGGTGTCACCGCAGGTAGCTGCAGAACCGGTACCGCAGACCTGTTGCGCTGGTGAGCCACTCGCCCTTGACCACCGACCACTGGTGGTCGAGTTCTGGAGCGGCGGCATCCCCGTCGCGTGGCGGCAGGTCGAGGTCGATCTCGGTGACTTCGCACCGGTCGGCTTTGGGCAGTGCGAGCTGGTAGATCTGCGCGCCGCCGATCACCCAGGTCTCGGCGTCGGTCAGCGCCGCGTCCAGGGAGGCGACCACTTCGGCCCCGTCAGCGCGGTAGTGCGGCTGGCGGGTCACCACCACGTTGGGGCGCCCGGGCAGCGGCCGCACCGAGGCCGGCAGCGACTCCCAGGTCAGCCGGCCCATCACCACCCGGTGCCCCAGGGTGAGCGCCTTGAAACGCGCCTGGTCCTCAGGCAGCCGCCACGGTATGCCGCCGTCCCGGCCGATCACGCCGGAGACGGACTGCGCCCAGATCAGAGCAAGCGTCATACGGCCACGGGCGCTTTGATCGCCGGGTGTGGATCGTAGCCGTGGATCTCGATGTCGTCGTAGGTGTAGTCGAAGATGGAATCACGTTTCGCCAGAACCAGTTTCGGGTAGGGGCGCGGCTCCCGAGACAGCTGCTCGCGCACCTGGTCCACGTGGTTGTCATAGATGTGGCAGTCTCCGCCGGTCCAGACGAACTCGCCGACGCCCAGCCCGGCCTGGTCGGCCATCATGTGGGTGAGCAATGCGTAGCTGGCGATGTTGAACGGCACCCCGAGGAACAGATCGGCGCTGCGCTGGTAGAGCTGGCAGGACAGTTTCTGGTCGGCGACGTAGAACTGGAACAGCGCATGGCAGGGGGCCAGCGCCATCTTGCTCAGTTCACCGACGTTCCAGGCCGAGACGATGATCCGGCGGGAATCGGGGTCGGTGCGCAGCAACTCCGCCGCGGCCGCGATCTGGTCGATCTGCTCTCCCGACGGGGTAGGCCACGAGCGCCATTGCACTCCATAGACCGGGCCCAGATCGCCGGTGGGGCTGGCCCACTCGTCCCAGATGGTGACGCCGTGCTCGTTGAGCCACTCGATGTTGGAATCGCCGCGCAGGAACCACAGCAGCTCATAGATCACCGATTTGACGTGCACCTTCTTGGTGGTGATCAGCGGGAATCCGGCGGCCAGGTCGTAGCGCACCTGGTGACCGAACAGGCTGCGGGTTCCGGTGCCGGTGCGGTCCGCCTTGGGAGTTCCGCTCTCGAGCACCAACCGCAGCAGATCCTCGTACGGTGTGGCGATCGGCACGCGCTTAGCTTAGCGGCGAGGGCAAGCGGGGCGAAGCCACGCGCCGCTGTAGGGCCCGCGCATGTGGCGGAGTACAACAGAGGCCATGCCTATGATCACCGACACCGTTGCCACGCCCGACGGCGACTGCCCCGTCCGCCTGTTCACCCCGGAGGGGTCCGGGCCCTGGCCGGGCGTCGTGATGTATCCGGACGCCGGCGGGGTCCGCGCGACCTTCGACGATATGGCCGCCGAGCTGGCCGGCATGGGCTACGCGGTGCTGCTGCCCGACGTGTACTACCGAAACCCCGGCTGGGCACCGTTCGACATGGCGACGGTGTTCGCCGATGCCGGCGAGCGCAGCCGGCTGTTCTCGATGATCGGCACGGTGACGCCAGAGCGGATGGCCACCGACGCGCAGGCGTTCTTCGACTATCTGGAGGCCCGTCCCGAGGTGCGGGGGCACAAGTTCGGGGTGTGCGGTTACTGCATGGGCGGCCGCACTTCGGTGGTGGTTGCCGGACGGGTGCCCGATCGGGTGGGTGCCGCGGCCTCCTTCCACGGCGGCGGCCTGGTGACCGATGACGCCGACAGCCCACACCTGTTGGCCGACCGGATGACGGGCACGATCTATGTGGCCGGCGCGGCGAACGACGCCGGGTTCACCCAGGAGAACGCCGCGACGCTGGACGAGGCGCTGAGTGCCGCGGGCGTCACTCACACCGTCGAGATCTATCCGGCCGCGCACGGCTTCGCCGTCCCCGACAACGCGCCGTATGACGCCGACGCCGCGGCCCGCCACTGGGCGGCGATGCGCGAGGTCTTCGACGGGGCACTCGGCGGTTAGCGAGGCTCGACGAAGGAGAGCCGAAGCTGGACCGCCGAAGTATGCCCGGCGGTTAGCGAGGCTCGACGAAGGAGAGCCGAAGCTGGACCGCCGAAGTATGCCCGGCGGTTAGCGAGGCTCGACGAAGGAGAGCCGAAGCTGGACCGCCGCATCAAACCCGGCGGTTAGCCAGGCTCGACGAAGGAGAGCCGAAGCTCAGAGAGCTACCAGTTCGGTGTCCCTGGTCTCGTGCATCACCAGCAGCGCCACAAAGGAGCAGGCGGCCACCGTCGCCAGGTAGCCGCCCACCCAGGCCACGCCATGGCTGGTGACCAGCCAGGTGGTGATGAACGGCGCCACCGCCGCTCCCAGGATGCTCGCCGCGTTGTAGGCCACACCGGACCCGGTGTAGCGGACGTTGGTCGGGAACAGCTCCGGCAGCACCGCACTCATCGGACCGAAGACCAAGCCCATCAGGGTCATACCGACGATGAGGAAGGCCAGCATCGTGCCGGTGGAGGCGGCCGGCTTCAGGAACGCGCCGAAAGTGGCCCCGTACACCATGATTCCGGCGGTGAAGATCAGCAGCAGGGAGCGCCGGCCGAAGCGGTCGGCCAGCCTTCCGACGATGGGCAGCACACAGACGAAGAACACCACGGCGATCAGCTGAAGTCCGAGGAAGTCGGCGTAGCCGTAGCCCAGCCCGAATCCCTCGGGTGGGCGTTTGGCGGTGCCGTAGCTCAAGCTCCACGTCGTCACGGTGTAGAAGAGCGTGTAGGGCACCACCATCACCAAGGTGCCGATGACCAGCTGGCGCCAGCTGCCCCGCAGCAGCGCCGCGATCGGAGCCTTCACCGGCGTCCCTGCGGCGACCGCTTGGGCGAAGACCGGGGTTTCGGTCAGCCGCAGCCGGACGTACAGGCCGACGGCCACCATGACGGCGCTCAGCAGGAACGGGATGCGCCAGCCCCAGGCCAGAAATGCCCCGGGACCGTCCGCGCCGGCGGTGACCGGTCCCGACCACCGGAACAGGATCAGGAAGATCATGGTGGCGAGCAGATATCCCAGCGGCGCACCCAGCTGCGGCCAGATTCCCGCCGTCGCCCGCCGGCCCGGTTTGGCGGTCTCGGTGGCCAGCAAGGCCGCCCCGCTCCATTCACCGCCGATCGCCAGGCCCTGGCTGAATCGCAGCACGGCCAGCAGCACCGGGGCGAGCAGACCGATCTGGTGATAGGTCGGCAGCACACCGATCAGAAACGTGGCGATACCCATCAGCAGCAACGAGGCGACCAGAGTCGACTTCCGGCCCAGGCGATCACCGAAATGGCCGAACAGGATCGAGCCCAGCGGGCGCGCCACGAACGCCAGGCCGAACGTGGCCAACGAGGCCAGCAGCGCCGCCGTGGAATCGCCATGCGGGAAGAACAGGTGCGGAAAGACGGTGACGGCGGCGGCCGCATAAATGTAGAAGTCGTAGAACTCGATGGTGGTGCCGACCATCGCCGCCACCGCGATTCGCCGGCGCGGAACGCCGTCGACGAGGTCGGGCTCCACGGCGCCGGCGGTGCCATGGGGCGCTCCGTCGGCACGATAGGCCGTGCTCACCTCAGAGGCCCGCCTCATCGGCGACTCCGCACGCCCGGTCCACCAGCGCGTCGATCCACGCGGTGATCGGCGTGCCGGCGGCGGCTTTGTTGGCCGGGTTGTCCAACACCCGCCGCACGATTCCTTCGGCGATGATCGCGACCTTCCACAGGCCAAGAGCATGCCAGTACTGCAGCGTCCCCGCGTCACGCCCGGTCAATTCCAGATAGACCCGGGCCAGCTCCGCCCGGTCCGGGAAGCCCTCGAGCGTGCTGATGACGAAGTCCCCGGCGGTCTGCTCTTCGCCGGCCTCAGGCCAGTACGCCAGCAGACTTCCCATGTCGGCCAGCGGATCTCCGAGCGTGGACAACTCCCAGTCCAGCACCGCGATCACCTGGCCGTTGCCCGGGTCGGTGATCACGTTGCGCAGGTGGAAGTCTCCGTGGACCAGCGTCAGCTCCCGCTGCTGCGGCACGGCGGCGGTCAGTCGCCGGGTCAGCTCGTCGAGTGCGGGCAGTTCTCGTGTCTTGGACTTCTCCCACTGCCCGGCCCAGCGTTTGAGCTGTCGCTGGGCGTACGGCTTGTGGCTGGCCAGATCATCGAGGCCCACCGCGGCGATGTCGACGGCGTGAATCCTGGCCAGCGTCTCGGGCATGGACAGCCCGATCTGTCGGCGCCGCTGCGGAGACAACGCCTCTCCCACCGACATCCGGTCGACCACCACCCCGTCGATGTACTCCATCAGCAGCAGCGGCGTGCCTTCGCCATCACGGGTCAACCCGTAGACCCGCGGTGTGGGGACATCGGTGTCGCCCAGCGCGGCCAGGATTCGCGCTTCCCGGGCCACATCGTGCGCCGATGCCAGCAGCGTCCCCACCGGCGGGCGGCGCAGCACCCAGTCGTGACCGGCGCCGTCGGAGACCCGATAGGTCAGGTTCGACTGCCCGATTCCGATTCTCTCGAAGGTCAGCGGACCCCGGACGGGCAGGCCCAGTCCGGCGATCCACGTCGCCGCAGCGGCCGGATCGATTCCCAGGGGCTGTTCGACCACTCAGCCCTCCCGGAAACCCGTTGCGTCACCCAGGATCTGGCCGCCGTCTATGACGAGTGTCTGCCCGGTGATCCAGCTCGCCGCATCTGAGACCAGAAACATCACCGCGTCGGCGACGTCGACCGGCTCGCCGATGCGGCCCAGCGGCATGGTGGTGGCCAGGTCCTGCTCGTGCTCCTTCCACAGCGCCTCGGCCAGCCTGGTGCGCACCACCCCCGGGCAGATGGCGTTCACCCGGATTCCGGGGGACAGTTCCAGCGCAAGCTGCTTGGTGATGTGGATCAGGGCCGCCTTGGTGGCGTTGTACATGCCCATCAGCGGCGCGTGGCTCATTCCGCCGATCGATGCCGTATTGACCACCACACCGCCGTTGTCGCCCATCCACGCCTTGACCGCGCAGGAGGTCCACAGCAGCGGTCCCCACAGGTTGACGTCGAAGATCTTGGCGAACCGGGCGTGGTCCTGCTCGATCAGCGGCCCGAACGCCGGATTGGTACCGGCGTTGTTGACCAGGATGTCGAGGCTGCCGAACCGTTGCAGGGTGAGCTCGACGCAGCGACGGGCCGCGTCGTCGTCGGCGACGTGGGCGGCCACACCCAGCGCGGCGCCGTTGATCTGGGCCGCTGCGGCGTCAGCGCTGTCCTGGGTGCGCGAGGTCAGCACCACGTTGGCGCCCGCCTCGGCCAATCGCTGTCCGATCGCCAGCCCGATCCCCCGCGACGCACCGGTGATGATGGCGGTGCGTCCGTGGAGATCCGGTGTGGTCACCGGGGATCCTCGCGGTACTTGCGTAGCTCCTGACGGGCGATGGCGCGCTTGTGCACCTCGTCGGGCCCGTCGGCCAGCCGCAAGGTGCGCAGGTGCGCCCAGAAACCGGCCAGCGGGAAGTCCTCGGTGACCCCGCCGGCACCGTGCACCTGAATGGCCCGGTCGACGATTTTGAGCGCGATATTGGGCGCTGCCACCTTGATCGCCGCGATCTCGACCTGCGCTGCCTTGTTGCCGACGGTGTCCATCAGGTAGGCGGTCTTGAGCGTCAGGAGCCGGACCATCTCGATGTCGATGCGGGCCTCGGCGATCCAGTCGCGAATGTTGGCGTTGTCGGAGACCGGCCGGCCGAAGGTCACCCGGGACTGCGCGCGCTTGCACAACAGCTCCAGAGCACGCTCAGCCATGCCGATCGCCCGCATGCAGTGGTGGATCCGGCCGGGCCCGAGACGCGCCTGGGCGATCGCGAACCCCTCTCCCTCGCCTTTGAGCACGTCCTTGGCGGGCACCCGGACGTCTTTGAAGTCGATTTCGGCGTGGCCTTCGCGATCCTGATAGCCGAAGACCGTCACGCCGCGCCGGATGGTGACTCCCGGGGCGTCGATGGGAACCACCATCATCGACTGCTGACGGTGGGTGGCGGTGTTTGGATCGGTCTTGCCCATCACGATCATCACCTTGCAGTTCTGATGCAAAGCGTTGGAGGCAAACCACTTCCGGCCGTTGAGCAGGTAGCCGTCGCCGTCGCGCACCATGGACAGCTGGACGTTGGTGGCATCCGAGCTGGCCACCTGCGGCTCGGTCATCGCGAAAGCCGACCGGATGGTGCCCTCCAACAACGGCTTGAGGTAGCGCTCTTTGTGTTCGTCGCTGCCGAACAGCGTGAACACCTCCATGTTGCCGGTGTCGGGGGCGCTGCAGTTGCAGGCCTCCGGAGCCAGATGCGGACTGCGTCCCATGATCTCGGCCAGGGGTGCATATTCCAGATTCGTCAGGCCCGGCCCCCATTCGGGGTGGGGGTGAAACAGGTTCCACAGGCCGCGCGCGCGGGCCTGGGCTTTGAGCTCTTCGATGATCGGGGGCTGGTAGTGCGGGTCGCCGGATTCGGCCATCTGCGTCTCGTACACCGGCTCGGCCGGGTAGACGCACTCGTCCATGAACTCCAGCAGGTCGTCGCGATATTTCGTTGCGCGCTCGGACATTTCAAACAGAGACATACCAGCTCCTCATCTAGGACACTTCGGGGTCGAGCAGGCCCCGCTGGTAGCGGCGCATGCCGCGCAACCAGCGGTCGTAGTCGGCGGCCTTGTGCCGGAACATCTCCAGCACGGCCGGGTGCGGCAGGATAAGGAACCGCTCGTCGTCGATGGCGGCGAGCACCTGTGCGGCCACGTCGGCGGGTTCGAGCACTTCACCCGCGGCCGTTACCGCGCGGGTGGCCAGCTCACCCATCGGGTCACCGGATTGCTCACCGGCGTAGAGCAACTTGGTGTTGACGCCCATGGGGCACAGGCAGCTGACCCGCACACCCTGGTCGCCGTAGGTGATGTTGAGCCATTCGGCGAACCCGACGGCCGCATGCTTGGTGACCGAGTAGGCGGCCCCGCCCAATTGGGTGAGCAGGCCGGCCGCCGAGGCGGTGGAGATGAAGTATCCCTGTCCGCGCTCCACCCAGCCCGGGATTAGCAGCTGAGCCGCCCGGATGTGGGAGCGCAGATTGACGTCGATGGCCACATCCCAGTCGGCGTCGCCGGCCAGGCCGGTGGCACCGACGATGCCGGCGTTGGCGAAGTACAGGTCGACCGGGCCAAAGGTCTGCTCGGCCAGGGCGATCAGTTCCCGGATGGTCTCGGTGTCCGATACGTCGCCGCCGCGACCGATCGCGGCACCGGGGTGCACGCTGTTGATCTCGTCGGCCACCGCGCGCGCGGCGTCGGCGTCGAGGTCAGCCACGACCACCTTGGCCCCGACGGCGGCCAGCGCCGCGGCCAGGGCTCCCCCGATACCGCCACCGCCCCCGGTGACGATCGCGATTCGGTCGGCAACCTTCATCGGCAGCATCCCCGTTCTTCCGTTCGCGCCAGCAATGACATTAGATGAATCCGATCTCAGGTTCGATTGGTGGATGTGCGGAATTGCAGGGCGTTCGCCCACAGCCGGGTCACGGTGGCGACCAGGGCCTCGAAATCGGCGCCCGCGCCCTCGGCGCCGTCTTCACCCACGAATGTGGCGTAGGCCAGCCGACTGACCATCCCCGACAGCGCCCGCGAGGCCAGCAGCGGATCGACGTCGGCGCCGGCGATCCCCCGCGCCTGCAGATCGGCGATTCCGGCGGCGTTGCGCGCAATGAACGCATCGGCCCGCCGCGCCCGGAAGGCGCGAAACTTCGGGTCGATCTGCGCCACCTGCTCGAGCAGCCCCATCAGCTGGGCATTGCGCCGATAGGCCTCCAAGTAGGCGCGATTGCTGGCCTCCAACACGGCGTAGGGGTCATCGGAATCGCTCACCCGGCCCATGCCGGGGTGCATCATGTCCTGCTGCGTCTGCTCGAGGACCGCCGCGAAGATCTCCTCTTTGTTGGCGAAGTAGGTGTAGAACGACCCCGTCGCGCAACCGGCGGCCTTGGTGATGTCGATCAGCTTGGCGTCGAGGTAGCCGTCGCGCTCGAAGACCTTGCGGGCCGCGGCGACCAGCGCCGCCCGGGTCCGGGCCCCGCGCACCGTCGCCGGTAGCTGGCGTGCCGGAACGGGATCCACCCGGGCAGATTAACTGAATTCGATGTCAACTTCACTGAGTTCGTCGGGGCTTGTTCCGAAATCCCCCAGCATCGCCTCGGCCTCCGGGTCGGGTAGCGACTCCACCCCGCGCAGCTTGCGTTCGATGGCGCGGGTGCGAATCCCCGCCGAGTCGATGGTGTTGCGGGCGGTGTCGAGCTGCTTGCGCGTCTTCTCCAGGACCGCGGCGAACTTTCCGAACTCGGTCTTGACCGCTCCGAGGACCTGCCACACCTCGCTGCTGCGCTGCTCGATCGCCAGGGTGCGAAAGCCCATCCGCAGGCTGTTGAGCAGCGCGGCCAACGTCGTCGGCCCGGCCAGGGTGACTTTGTACTTGGACTGGATGCGCTCGAACAGCCCCGGTTGACGCAGCACCTCGGCATACAGACTCTCGGTGGCCAGGAACAGGATGGCGAAATCCGTGGTGTGCGGCGGCTCCAGGTACTTGTCGCAGATGTCGCCGGCCTCGGCTTCGATCCGCCGGACCAGCGCCTGGCGGGCGGCGGCCTCCCCGGCGGAGTCGGCGTGCTCCTGCGCTTCGAGCAGGCGCTCGAAGTCCTCCCGCGGAAACTTGGCGTCGATGGGCAACAGCACCTCACCGGCACCGGCGGCACCGGGCAACCGGATGGCGAACTCCACGCGGGCGTTTGAGCCCGGAACGGTGTTGACATTGGTGGCGTACTGCTCGGGCGTGAGAGTTTCGGCCAACAGCGCGGCCAACTGCGTCTCCCCGAAGATGCCCCGGGTCTTGACGTTGGTCAGGACCCGCTTGAGATCGCCGACGCCGGTGGCCAGGGTCTGCATCTCACCCAATCCGCGCTGCACCGCCTCCAGCCGCTCCGAGATCTGGGTGAAGGACTGCGCCAGGCGAGTCTCCAGAGTGGCCTGCAGCTTCTCGTCCACCGTGGCGCGCATCTTCTCCAGCTGCGCGGTGTTCTCGGCCTGCAGGCTCCGCAGCTGCCGGTCCAGGGTGGCGCCCAGTTTGTCCTGGGTGCCCTGCAGACTCGCCCCGAAGCGGTGCAGCGTCAGCTGCCACTGGTGGAACGCCTGGGCGAGTTCGGCCCGGCCCGCATGCTGCTCTTCGCGCAGCGTGCGCTCCACGCGTTCACTGTCGCCGCGCAGCGCGGCGAGCTGTTCGGGCGTGATCGCCCCGCCTCCCGGGCGCACGAGCACCACCACCTGCAGGATGACCGCCAGCAGCGCCAGGGAGGTGAGGAGGATCAGCAGTGCTGTGTCCATGCCGGAACGCTAGCGCGGGCCACCGACAACTCCGGGCCGCGCGGGTTCGGCGGTTACCGCAGGGGTGGTCCCCACCGCACCTGCTCGCGCAGCTGCGCCTTGAGCAGTTTGCCGCTGGCCGTGCGCGGCAGGGGCTCACTGACCACCGTGACGTATTGCGGCACCTTGAAGTCGGCCAGCTGGCCGCGGCAGTAGTCGAGCACCGCCGCCACGTCGATTCGGCCCTGGTCCCCGAGCAGCACCGCGCCGACCTTCTCCCCCATCACCTCGTCGGGCACCGCGAGCACGCAGGCGTCGGCCACGCCGGGCGCAGACAGCAGTGCGGCTTCCACCTCGACGCTGGAGACGTTCTCCCCGCCGCGGTTGATGATGTCTTTGAGCCGGTCGATGATGTGCACGCGGCCGGCGTCGTCCACCCGCACCACATCGCCGGTGTGCAGCCACCCATCGACGATCGTGGCGGCGGTGGCGTCGGGCCGGTTCCAGTAGCCGCGCATCACATTCGCACCGCGCACCACCAGTTCACCGGTGACGGTATCGCTGGAATCGTTCAGGGGGATCACGCCGATATCCCCGGAGGGGACGGCGTAGCCGACCGAATCCGCGTGCGCCACTGCGTCGAAGTCTGGCAGCACCGTCATCAGCGATGCCGTCTCGGTCATGCCGTAGCCGTTGAACACCGTTGCCGCAGTGAACGCATCGCGCAGCGACCGCACCAGCGCCGGCGCCGTCGGCGCGCCCCCGTACCCGACCCACCGCACCCCACTCACGTCGGCCGCCGCGAAGTCGGGGTTGCGCAACAGCAGGGCATAGATCGCGGGCACGGTCACCATGGACGAGATTCGTTGCTCGCCAAGTGTTGCGATCAACTCCGGAAGGTTCAGCGCCGGCATGATGACCGCCGCCCCGCCGGTGTAGGCGGCGACCAGCAGTTGAGAGTTGCAACCGGTCACGTGAAACAGCGGCACGGAGATCAGGGTGCGAAACTCCTCGCCCAGCGCCCGGGACTGACCCAGGACACGCACCATGTTCTCGGCGTTGGTCAAAAAGGCTTCGTGGGTGGTGGGCACGCCTTTGGGGCTGCCGGTGGTTCCGGAGGTGTAGAACAGCGCCGCGGTGTCGGCCGCCTCGAGCCCGTCGACCACGTACGGCTGTCCATCGGGCAAAGCGGCGCCGGGCGCGAGATCGACCCGGACGCCGGCGTCGGCGAGCACGAAGTCGACTTCCGGCGCAGCCGAACGGGTGTTGACGGCCACCGGTATTCCGCCGGCCATCAGCGTTCCCCAGAATGCCAGCACCCAGTCCAGTCCCGCCGGGTAACGCAACGCGACCCGGTCACCACGGTTGAGCCCGTCGGCCCGCAGCCCGCCGGCCACCCGCGTGGCCCGCTGCCACAACTGCCGGTAGGTCAGCCGGCCGCCCCCGAGCTCGACGACGGCCTCGCTGTCCGGTCGCTGCTCGGCCTGCTCGGCCAGCACTTCGACCAACGAGGTGGGCAGCCGCTCGTAGTGCGCGACACCGTTGCGGTCATGGACCACTCCGGTCGTCGGAAAAGGATTGTGCCGCCGCGGGATTCCGATGATCCCGATCATGGACAGTCCGTCATCGCCGCCGCAGCCGGATGTGCACCACCGCCCGCAAGGTCCCGCGCACCGCATAGATCGCCGACACGACGCACGCGATGACCAGCACGATGAACATCGGCAGCCAGTTGCCGCGGTCGTGGTTGACGTGCCACCAGACGTAAGCGAACAGCACCGAGGAGACGAACAGAACCACGTCGCGCCAGTTGCCCTGATAGGAGAACGCCGCGGCTCGCAGCGCCCGCGTCTGGTCGGACGCGGCGACCAGATCATCGATGCGCTCGCCGATGACGCGCTGCATCTCCGCGCGGCGCTGAGCGTCCTCCCGCGGGATCCGGTCGAGCAGGTCCAGGTCTTGCTTGATCAGGCTGCGCATATCCGGGCCCCTGAGCTGCCCGGCCGCCGCTGTCAGCAGGGCGCCGCCGAAAACCGGCGCCGCGCCAAGCGCCGTACTCAGCAGTGAGGGCATGGTCGCACCGTTCCTTTCCGTGACTTCCCGGCCACCCTACGACCTCACGCCAGAATTACCGTGCCATCGGGCGCGATCCGCCAGCCGGGATTGTGGGCGATCTCCCAGATCAGCCCGTTGGGATCTTGAACGTGCGCGTGGAAGACGCCGCCGAACCGGCCGGCCTGCGGCGGCTTGAGCACCACAGCGCCCGCCTCGGCCATGGCATCGGTCAGTGCCGTCACCGCCTCGGGACTGCCGACGTTGTGCGCCACCGTCACGCCGCCGACCCGGGCGTGATCGCCGGCGAGCATGAGGTCTTCGTTGAACTTCTCGGCCGCGAAGAAGCCCAGCACCTGTCCGGGCGCCGACTGGTAGAAGACGATCTCCCCTTCGACGTCGAGCAGCGGGTCCCAGCCCAGCGCAGCGTAGAAACGCCGGGTCGCGTGCAGGTCGGTTGCCGCAACGGTGACGAAATGCACCCTCTGTTCCATCCGGCCAGCCTAGAGCGGCCGGCGTGGCTCAACTCTTGAACGGCGACACCGCGCTGGTCGGGTTGCCTGCGCAGGTCATGGATCAGCACTGTCGCGATGGGACGAGTGACTGCTCCGGCATACTGCGACCAACACCGCCAGGGTGCGGCTAGTCTGCTCGACAGCACGACGTGACGAGAAGGGGTCGACAGTGAAGCGCTACCTCAGCGGAGGTTTGGCCACCGCGCTGGCTGCCGCCGGGCTGACAGCCGGTTGGCTGATCGCCTCGGCGCCGCCGGCTCAGGCAGGGTGTCAGGACAACCCGCTGCTGTTCTTCTCCACCGCCCAGAAGTGCGACGGCCCGATCCAGCCCGACGGCAGCTGGCAGCGCTGCGTCATCTACTACTACGAGCCGCCGAAATCACCGCCATCGCAGCAGGATTGCCACTCGATGGGACCGGGCCGGGATTATCCGTTCCACTCGTTCTACGAGCCGGTGACCCACATCGACCCGTAGCGGGGCTCACTGCATCAACGTCGCGGCCACCGTCGCGCCCAGTTCCCAACACGCCTCCAGCTCAGGCTTTCCCGGCTTTCCCGACACCACGACCGAGTCGGCCGCTTTGACCCATCCTAGTCCCGTCGTGATGGCGTCGACAGCCCGTTCGGCGCCCTCGGTTCCTTCGTTGCCGTGCAGGTACAGGCCGTACGGCCGACCGCGGGTCGAGTCCAGGATCGGGTAGTAGCAGACGTCGAAGGCGTGCTTGAGCGCGCCGCTGATGTAGCCGAGGTTGGCGGGGCTGCCCAGCAGGTAGCCGTCGGCGGCCAGCATGTCGGTGGGCGACACCTCCAGCGCGGCGCGGCGCACCACCTGCACGCCCTCGATCTCCGGGTCAGTGGCCCCGGCCAGCACCGCTTCGAACATGGCCTGACAGTGTGGCGACGGCGTGTGGTGCACCAGCAGGAGCGTCTTGCTCACCGCTTCTCCTGCATGGCGACCGCGGTCTTCATCGCCTCCCGGGCGCGACGCCGGTCCCCGGCGAACTCGTAGGCCCGGGCCAGCCGGTACCAGCGCCGCCAATTGTCGGGGTCGGCGTCGAGTTCGGCGCGCACCGTGTGGAACAGAGCGTCGGCGGCCTCTCGTTCGAAGCGCCCCGAGGGCCGGCGTGGCAGAACGCTGGGGTCCAGATCCATGCCGTCCTCGGCGATCAGCCGGGACAGTCGCTGGACGGCGAATCCGTCGCGCAGGGTGGCGACCATCGCCCACAGCCCCAGCACCGGCATGATCAGCAGCGCCAACCCGAGTCCGATCGCTGTCTTGGAATCGGAGGTGATCAGCAACACCGCGATCCGGCCCAGGAACACCAGATACATCAGCAGCGCCACGCACATGAACGCGACGAGCACCTTCACCCGGGTGGCCGGCGACACCTTCATCCCAACTACTTCAGGTCGAGCAGGGGCTCGATGCCGATGGTGAGTCCGGGGAACTCAGCGATCCGGCGTACCGCCAGCAGCACCCCGGGAACGAACGAGGTCCGGTCGATGCTGTCGTGCCGGATGGTCAGCGTCTCGCCCAGGGTGCCGAACAGGACTTCCTGATGGGCGACCAGCCCGGCCAGCCGGACCGAGTGCACCGGCACGCCGTCGACGTCTGCGCCGCGGGCTCCGGGCAGGCCGGTGCTGGTGGCGTCGGGGTTGGGCGGCAGACCTTTTCGGGCCTGCGCGATCAGCTGAGCCGTGCGGGTCGCGGTGCCCGACGGCGCATCGGCCTTCTGCGGGTGGTGCAGTTCGATGACCTCCACCGACTCGAAGAATTTCGCGGCCTGGGCCGCGAAATGCATCGACAGCACCGCACCGATGGCGAAATTCGGGGCGATCAGTACCGCGGACCCGGGCTTGGCGGCCAGCCAGGAGCGGACCTGACCGAGCCGCTCCTCGGTGAACCCGGTGGTGCCGACTACGGCATGAATACCGTTGTCAATCAAGAACTTCAGGTTGTCCATCACCACATCGGGATGGGTGAAGTCGATCACCACCTCGGTGCCGCCATCGGTCAACAGGCTCAGTGGATCACCGGCGTCGACCTCGGCGGACAGGGTCAGATCTTCGGCGGCTTCCACCGCCGCCACCATGGTGGCGCCGACTTTGCCCCTGGCGCCCAGCACTGCTACCCGCATGGCTGCCACCCTAGTGGTGATCGCAAGCGCGGCGAAGCCGGCAGCCGACTTCAGGACACCTCTCGGCGGGGCTGCCCGGACTCGCCGGCGTCTGCCAGCCGTTCGGCCACGAAACTGACCATCAGGGCGAACGCGGCCCGGCTGTCGGGCAGAAAGGGGAACAGCGCCGGGAAGGCGTGCAGCTCGCGGGCCCACACCTCAAGACGGCTGGACCGGCCCGCCCGCAGCAGTGCGTCGTGCAGCCGCTCGGCGTCGCACCGCAGGATCTCCGACTCGGCCGCGATCAACAGCGCCGGGGGCATGGTCTGCAGCGGACCGTTGATCGGGGACAGCTCGTGCCGCAGGGTCGGCGAGGGACACACCAGATCGATGATGTCGGGCAGCACCGCCGGGATTCCGAACGCGTCTGCGGTTCGGTTCGAATGCGTGCTGCGAGCGATGCCGTCCAGTTCCAGCAGCGCCGAGATCCCGATCACCCCGGCCGCGGCGGGCAAGCCGCGCTGTTGGCTGCTCAGCGCGGTCGCAAAAGCCAGGAAACCGCCGGCGGAGTCACCGGCGAGCACTGTCTTGGCGGGGTCGGCGCCCATGTCGAGCAGCCACCGGTAAGCGCTGACGCAGTCGTCCACCGACCCGTCGACGGTCGCCTCGGGGTACTGCCGGTAGTCGACGTGCACCACCGGCAGCCCGGTCCGCCGGGCGAGCTTGACCGCCACATGCAGGTGGGTGTCCAAGCCGCCGGTGACGAACCCGCCACCGTGGAAATACAAGATCGCGCCGCCGCCGAATGCCTCATCGAGCGGCCGGGCGCGATCGATGCGCCGCACCACCTCGACGGGGACACCGGCCGCGGCAGCACGGGTGAATCCCACCCGGAAGAACGGGCGGACCCGCTGCAACCGGGCCAAGGTGTTGATTCGGCGCCCCATCGTGGGGGTCCGCTCGGCAAGCGCGCCGCTGCCGCCGTGCAGCACCAGGCGGCGCACCAGCCGCGGCGTGATGGCGTTGGCGACCGCATAGATGAGCTTCGCGGCAAAACTGGCGGGGTGAACGGGACCTGCCTCAGGCATCCGCGCAGTCTAGAGGGATGTCTGCCGAGGCGCGCGGTGAACGTGTCAAAGCGCGCCGCCGGCTCACGCGTAGGGCTCACGCGTCGATGACGATCCGTCCCCCGAGGGACCGCGAAACGCAGACCAGCATCTCGTCGTCGCCCTCTGCGGTGCGTCCACGCCGGTCGACATCGCCGGCGATCACCCTGACCTTGCAGGTGCCGCAGAATCCCTGCCGGCAGGAGCAGGCGGTTGTCGGGTCGGCGTCGAGCATCACCTCCAGCGCCGAGCGGTCTGCGGGGATCGTCAGCACCCGGCGGGACCGGGCCAGCTCCAACTCGAACGGCGCCCCATCGACCACCGGCGGTGGGCTGAATCGCTCGTAATGCAGCGGTGCGTCGGCGTGGCTGTTGCGTGTGACCCGCACCGCCTCGAGCATCGCGCTGGGTCCGCAGACGTACACCGAGGTCTGCGGACCGGCGCCGGCCAGCAGCTCGTCGGTGCTGGCGACGCGTCCGTGCTCGTCGTCGGCCCATACGGTGACCCGCTCAGGATCGACCGCCAGCACCTCGTCGAGAAACGGCATGTCGGCCCGGCTGCGGCCGGCATAGACCGCGCGCCAGTCGGTTCCGCGGTGGGCGGCCTCGCGCAGCATCGGCAGCATCGGGGTCACCCCGATCCCGCCGATGACGAAGATCACATCGCTTTCGCCGGTGCCCAGGTAGAAAGCGTTGCGCGGGCCCTCGAACAGCAACGTGTCGCCCTCGGCGTAAGCCTGGTGCATCTCGACCGAGCCGCCGCCTCCGTCGTCGAGCCGGCGGACCGCGATCCGGTAATCGGTGCGGCGCCCCGGGGGGCCGCACAAGGAGTACTGCCGGCGGCGGCCGGACGGCAGCTGCACGTCGATATGACCCCCCGGCGTCCAGTGCGGCAACAGTCCGCCGTCGGGGTCGGCCAGGGTGAGGGCAACCACGTCGCTGGTCACCATCTCCCGCTTGGTGACCACGGCCGTGATGGTCCGTGACACCGGCGCCACCTGGGCCGGCTTCCAGCGTGACAGGGATGTCGCCCCGCTGAGCAGCGTGATCCCGGCCCACAGCGCGTTGAACACCCGATCGTGCTTCCGGCGGCCGTAAAGGTCGGCGGGCCGTGACTCCCAGATCTGCGGTGCCATCTCAGGCGTGCCGGGCATCATCACCGGACGCGGCCGCATCGCCGGCCACGCTGCCCGCAATCCACTCATCGGTGAGCCGGGCGATCACGTCGGGACGATCGATCACCACCCAGTGGCCGCCGTCGATGTCGAGCACCCGGTGCACCGCCGGGATGGATCCGGTGAAACGTTGCAGGGCAGGGCTGACGAACACGTCCAGGCGGGGCGCGAGTACCTGGACCGCGACATCGGTGACGGGCAACGGCGCCGCCGGCTTCAGAAACGGTCCCGGCATGTTCGCGCGGTACAGGTTCAGCCCGTTGACATAGTCGTTTTCGCCACGGGGCATGGCAGGCTGCGGGTTGCCGGAGCGACCGATGCGGTCCAGCCAACCCAGGACCCGCACACCCAGCCCGGAGCGGAAAGCCGCCTCGGGGACGCGGGGGGTCAAAAACAGCCAGATGTAGCTCGACTCCAGCAGCTGCCGGAATACGTCGGCCAGGGTGCGCAGGTTGCGCGCCGAGCGCAGGAACCGTCCGGCGTAGTCCAGGTGCGGACCCGAAATCGACGTGTAGGAGCCGACTTTGGCAGCGACGGTCGGGTCGGTGACAGCGGCCCACCCCTGGATGGAACCCCAGTCATGGCCCAGTAAGTGGACCTGGTCGATACCGTGGCTGCCCAGGTGCTCGATCACCGCCGCGACGTCGTCGACCAGCTGCGGGAAGCGGTAGGCGGACTTCTCCCCCGGCGACGACGACTCCCCCGCGCCGCGTACGTCATAGGCGACGACGTTGTAGCGGCCCGGATACTGCTCGATGAGCTCGCGTGCCACCCCGTCCCAGACGTGGTGATTGTCCGGGTAGCCGTGGATCGCCAGGATGGTCGCCCGCTGCGGGTCCAAGTCGGTGTAGGCGTGCACTGCCAGCCTGACTCCATCGGGTGACGTCACAGTGGTCGTGCTCGGGTTGGTCATCGACTGCACTCCTCGTGGTTCGCGCGCTGCGGTCAGTGTGTGGCGCGGGCGGCAGGTGATACGGCCAGATAGTTCACGGCTTTCTCCACCCCACCGAGTTGGGCGGGGTGGAAACCCGGACGGTAGTAGGAGGCGATGGCCGGCAGGAACTCCCACGGCGAGGGCACCAGCCCGCGGCGCGCCGCGGCGAACCAATCCCGCCAACGCGGCCTGGTCCCGGGCGGCAACAGCGGGTCGGCCTTGTACATGTAGCGCAGGCCGCGCACCCACATCATCAGCATCAGCGGCGTGACGGCAAGTTGGGTGCGGACCTGACGCAGGAATCCGGCCCGCAGGTGCTTCATCACGTCGAAGGCAACCGCCTTGTGTTCGACCTCTTCGGCGCCGTGCCAGCGCAACATGTCCAGCATCACCGGGTGCGTCCCGATCGCATCGAGTGCGGGGCTGTCGAGAATCCACTCGCCGAGAATGGCCGTGTAGTGCTCCACTGCGGCCACCAGAGCGACCCGCTCCAGCAACCAGCGCTGCTGGCGGCGCTCACTCCAGTGCGGCCGATCCCCGAGCAGCTTGCCGAACAGCCAAGCCATCTGGGCGGTGAACGGTGCCATGTCGACGCCGCGGGCCGCCAAGTGGTCCACGACCGCGGCGTGCGCCTGAGAGTGGGTGGCCTCCTGGCCGATGAAGCCCTGCACGTCCAGCCGAAGCTGATCGTCCTTGATCAGTGGCAGCGCCTGTTTGAACACTTCGACGAAGAACTCCTCGCCGGCAGGCAGTAACAGGTGCAGCACATCGCAGAAGTGGGTGACGAACGGCTCGCCGGGCACGTAGTGCACAGGCAGCTCCGACCAGTCGAATCCGACGTCACGCGCCTGAAGCACGATGCGTTCGTGGTCCAGCCCTGCACCGGGGGCGTGCGGACCCGCTGCGGTGTCGTCAACGCTGAGCATCCAGACCTCCCTCTTGGACAAATATACGGTGAATGTCAAGTAAAAGGCGGCCGGCGCGCACCCGGACCGAGCGAGCCGTCGACGTTCCGGGCCGCTGCGGGCGTCTCTGTTACGCGCTGATTACCAAGTGAGCGCACCGTTACGACGCGGTTACATTGTCGGGCCCCCCGTTTAAAAAGCTGTTAACCAGCTTGAATTCCAAGGCTCCTGCCAGGAAACGTCACAGGTCGTCACCAGCCGACCGTTCCGGGGCGGCCGAATAACGAGGAGAAGCTCAGTGACTTTTGTCACCGCACAAACCGAGGAACTCAGGACAGCAGCCGACAGCCTCAGCGCTGCGGGCCTCGCGCTCGCAGCCCAGAACGCGGCGGCTCAAGTCCCGACGACCGGCGTGGTTCCCCCGTCAGCCGACGAGGTTTCGGCAACGACCGCCGCACGCTTTGCCGCGCAGGCGCTGATGTACCAGCAGATCAGCTCGCAGGCCACGGCAATTCACGAGATGTTCGTGGCAACGCTTGTCGCCAGCAGCGACTCGTATGCCGCTGCCGAAGCCGCCAACGCGCTCGCAGCCGGTTGACGGTAGGAGGCAATGGCAATGGATTTCGCGATGCTCCCGCCGGAGATCAATTCCGGACGTATGTACGCCGGCCCGGGCGCCGGGTCCCTGTTGGCTGCCGCGGCGGCCTGGGATGAACTGGCTGCCGAGCTGCACACCACCGCAGCCAACTACCAGTCGGTGATCTCCGGCCTGACCAGCGGTGCCTGGCAGGGCGTCTCCTCGATACGCATGGCTGCGGCGGCCGCGCCGTACATCACGTGGCTCAGCGCCACCGGCGCACAGGCCGAGCAGACCGGCGCGCAGGCCAAGGCCGCGGCCACTGCACACGCGACCGCGTTCGCGATGACGGTGCCGCCTGCTGTCATCGCGGCCAACAGGGCACAGCTGGCCGCGCTGGTGGCGACCAACTTCTTCGGTCAGAACACCCCGGCGATCGCGGCCACCGAAGCCCAGTACGCCGAGATGTGGGCACAGGACGCCACCGCGATGTTCAGCTACGCGGCGGCCGCCGAGCTCGCTTCGCAGGTGGCGCCGTTCGCCCCGCCCCCGCAGACCGCCAATCCGGGCGGGATGGCGGCGCAGGAAGCTGCGGCTGCCCAGGGGCTTGGCCAAGGTGCAGCGCAAGCCGCGGTCAACGGGGCGATGGAGGCGTTGCCGGGCGCGGCACAATCGGCCATTCCCCCGGTTATCGGCGACATTCTCGCCGATCTCGGGGCCTTGGGCGTCACTCCGGTGGGAACTGCCCTGACGGTGGCCATCATCGCCGCCTTCATACCCGAGTACCTCATTGCGGGCGCCGCGCTTCCGTCGCCGTTCGGCTTGGGAGATGCGTCGCCGATGTCCATCGCGGCAGGTGTACCTCTCGGTCTGGCCCCAACATTGGCGGCACCTGCGTCGGCCGGCCTGGCCTCGGCCACGTCGGCCTCGGTCGGCAGCGCGCAATCGGTGAGCGGGCTGTCGGTTCCCAAAGCCTGGGCGACCGCGGCGCCCGAGATGCGCCTGGCGGCAGCCGAGGTCGAAGCCGCCAACGTGGTTGCCGCCGAGGGTGTGGGCGGCGGAATGTTCGGCGGGATGCCGCTGTTCGGCGGGGCGCCGCTGATGGCGATGGGCGGGCGCGGCGCCAACTCGCAATACCGCGAAAACAAGTCTGTCGAGGAGGCAAAGCGAAAGGCCGTCAAGGGACGGCGTTCCACGATGTGGTGAGCCGAACCCGGCTGCACCGATTTTCACCTTGAGGAGAGCAAATACATGACTACACGTTTTATGACCGACCCGGACGCGATGCGTGCGATGGCCGGCCGGTTCGATGTGCACGCGCAGACCGTTGAGGACGAGGCGCGCCGGATGTGGGCGTCTTCGACCAACATCTCCGGTGCCGGCTGGGGTGGTCTGGCCGAGCGGACGTCGATGGACACCATGGGTCAGATGCAGACCGCGTTCCGCAACATCGTGACCATGTTGCACAGCGTGCGCGACGGCTTGATCCGCGACGCCAACCACTACGAGCAGCAGGAAGCTGCGTCGCAGCAGATCCTGTCGGGCAGCTAGAGCAAGAGGGAGATTCACGCAGATGTCGATTAACTACCAGTTCGGTGATATCAATGCCCACGGTGCCTTGATTCGTGCCCAGGCGGCGTCGTTGGAGGCCGAGCATCAGGCGATCGTGCACGACGTGCTGGCTGCCGGGGA
>NZ_LQOT01000017.1 GCF_002101585.1 Mycolicibacter engbaekii
GGGTGTTGAACTTGTAGTTGATCTCGGTCTGCCCGCCGGTGCCGACCTCGTGGTGGCCGCGTTCGACGGTGAAGCCGGCGTTTGTGAGGTTGGTCGCCATGGCGTCGCGCAGGTCGACGTACTGGTCGGTGGGGGCGACGGGGAAGTAGCCGCCCTTGGGGCGGACCTTGTAGCCGAGGTTGGGGCTGCCGTCGGCTTCGGTGGTGCGGCCGGTGTTCCACCAGCCGGCGCCCGAGTCCACCTTGTAGAACGAGCCGTTGATCTGGGAGTCGAAGCTGACCGAGTCGAAGATGTAGAACTCGGCTTCGGCGCCGAAGTAGGCGGTGTCGGCGATGCCGGTGCTGGTGAGGTAGTTCTCCGCTTTGCGGGCGATGTTGCGGGGGTCACGCGAGTAGGGCTCGCGGGTGAACGGGTCGTGGACGAAGAAGTTCAGGTTCAGCGTCTTGGCGGCCCGGAAAGGGTCGATGCGGGCGGTCTCCGGGTCGGGCAGCAGCAGCATGTCCGACTCGTGGATGGACTGGAATCCGCGGATCGATGACCCGTCGAAGGCCAGCCCGTCCTCGAAGACGCTCTCATCAAGGGCCGATGCGGGGATCGAAAAGTGCTGCATGACCCCGGGCAGGTCGCAGAATCGAATGTCAACGTACTCAACCGACTCATCGGCGACGAGCTTGAAAATATCGGCGGCCATGTGGGTCTCCTTCGGATGCAGGCAGCCAAACCATAAGCAGCACACATTTCCTGGACATCATCGAGTTATTGCGACGGCGTTACACACCCTTCACGACAGCATCACTGTCCAGCGAACTAGCACGTTTGCTGGGTAGGGGTATATCGTTGCGTTGCCTGTCGAGATTTTTCAGGCAGAACGCCGTTCAACGTCGCACGGATCAATCCCCTTGACCGCTTGTCCTACGGGCGAGCGGGTAAGGCCGTGCGAAGGGTCAGGTGAAATGGCACCCAGTCGGGTGGGGCTCTACAACCCCGCGTTCGAACATGACGCGTGTGGGGTTGCCATGGTGGTGGACATCCATGGCCGGCGCAGTCGTGACATCGTGGACAAGTCGATCACGGCGCTGCTCAACCTGGAGCATCGAGGTGCTGCCGGAGCCGAACCGAACAGTGGTGACGGGGCCGGGATCCTCATCCAGATTCCCGACCGGTTCTTTCGTGCGGTAACCGACTTCGAACTGCCGCCCGAGGGCAGCTACGCAACCGGGATCGCCTTCTTGCCGCAGTCGGCCAAGGAGTCCGCGGCAGCCTGTGTCGGCCTGGAGAAGATCGTCGAGGCCGAGGGCCTACAGGTGCTCGGCTGGCGCGAGGTTCCGGTCGACGACTCGTCGCTGGGCGCCCTGGCCCGTGACGCGATGCCGGGTTTCCGCCAGCTGTTCATCGGCGGAGCGTCCGGGATGGCTCTGGAGCGCCGCGCCTATGTGGTGCGCAAGCGCGCCGAACACGAGTTGGGCACCAAGGGCCCCGGGCAGGACGGTCCGGGAAGGGAATCCGTTTACTTCCCAAGCCTTTCCGGTCGCACGATCGTCTACAAGGGCATGTTGACCACGCCGCAGCTCAAGGCGTTCTATCTCGATCTGGCCGATGAGCGCATGGAAAGCGCCTTGGGCCTCGTGCATTCGCGGTTCTCCACCAACACCTTCCCGTCGTGGCCGCTGGCACATCCGTTCCGCCGTATCGCCCACAACGGCGAGATCAACACCGTGACCGGCAACGAGAACTGGATGCGGGCCCGGGAGGCGCTGATCCGCACCGATGTCTTCGGCGCCGACGGCGGCCAGCGCAGTGCCGACAAACTGTTCCCGATCTGCACCCCGGGGGCCTCCGACACAGCCCGCTTCGACGAGGTACTCGAGCTGCTGCACCTGGGCGGCCGCAGCCTGCCGCACGCGGTGCTGATGATGATCCCGGAGGCCTGGGAACGGCACGAAAGCATGGACGGCCCGACCCGGGCGTTCTACGAGTACCACGACTCGCTGATGGAGCCGTGGGACGGCCCCGCCTCGATGACCTTCACCGATGGAACCGTGGTGGGGGCGGTGTTGGACCGCAACGGCCTGCGGCCGTCCCGGATCTGGGTCACCGATGACGGGCTGGTCGTGATGGCCTCCGAGGCCGGGGTGCTCGATCTGGACCCCGCCACCGTCGTCGAGCGCCAGCGGTTGCAACCCGGCCGGATGTTCCTGGTGGACACCGCCGCCGGGCGGATCATCTCCGACCAGGAGATCAAGTCGACGCTGGCCGCCGAGCGGCCTTACCAGCAGTGGATCGACGAGTGCCTGATCGGCATCGACGAGCTTCCCGCCGGTGACGCGCCCCGGATGGAGCATCACCGGGTTCTGCTGCGCCAGCAGATGTTCGGTTACACCAACGAAGAGCTCAACCTGGTGCTCGCACCGATGGCACGCACCGGAGCGGAGCCGATCGGATCGATGGGCACCGACACCCCGGTGGCCGCGCTGTCGGCTCGTCCGCGCCTGCTGTTCGACTACTTCCAGCAGCTGTTCGCCCAGGTGACCAACCCGCCGTTGGATGCCATCCGCGAAGAGGTGATCACCAGCCTGCAAGGTGCGCTCGGGCCGGAGGGCGACCTGCTCAACACCGGCGAACCCACGTGGCGTCAGGTGGTGCTGTCCCAGCCGATCTTGAGCAACGCCGACCTGGCGAAGCTGTTGAAGCTGCAGCCGGACCAGCGAATCGGCTCTCGGGGGCCGCACGGCCTGTCCACCGCGGTCATCAGGTGCCTGTACCCGCCCGCCGCCGGCGGGGCCGGTCTGCGCACGGCGCTGCGGCAGGTGTGCGAGCGTGCGTCGGCGGCCATCGCCGAAGGCGCCAGCTTCCTGGTGATCTCCGACCGGGAGTCCGACGAGACCCTGGCTCCCATCCCGTCGCTGTTGGCCACCGCCGCGATACACCACCATCTGGTAGCCGAGCGCACCCGTACCAAGGTGGGCCTGGTCGTGGAGGCCGGTGACGCCCGCGAGGTGCATCACATGGCGGCGTTGATCGGGTTCGGCGCTGCCGCCATCAACCCGTACCTGGCGTTCGAGTCCGTCGAGGACATGCTCGACCGGGGCCTCATCGAGGGTCTGGACCGGGAAAAGGCACTGGCCAACTACGCCAAGGCGGCGGCCAAGGGCGTGCTGAAGGTGATGTCCAAGATGGGCATCTCCACGCGGGCCTCCTACACCGGCGCCCAGTTGTTCCAGCCGATCGGTATCTCCCAGGACGTGCTCGACGAGTACTTCACCGGCTTGTACTGCCCGATCGGCGGCATCACGCTCGACGACATCGCCGCCGATGTCGCGGTCCGGCACGAGTTGGCCTACCTCGACCGTCCGGAAGAACGGGCGCACCGGGAGCTGCCGGTGGGCGGCGAATACCAGTGGCGCCGCGAGGGTGAATACCACCTGTTCAACCCCGAGACGGTGTTCAAACTGCAGCACTCCACCCGCACCGGGCAGTACGAGGTGTTCAAGGAATACACCAAGCTGGTCGACGACCAGAGCGAGCGGCTGGCGACCCTGCGCGGCCTGCTGCGCTTCAAGGCCGGCCAGCGTCCGCCTGTTCCGATCGACGAGGTCGAGCCGGCCACCGAGATCGTCAAACGGTTCGCCACGGGCGCGATGAGCTACGGATCGATCTCAGCCGAGGCGCACGAGACACTGGCGATCGCAATGAACCGCATCGGCGGGCGGTCCAACTGTGGCGAGGGCGGCGAGCACTCCGACCGCTTCCTGCCCGACCCGGACGGTTCCTGGCGGCGCAGCGCGATCAAGCAGGTCGCCTCGGGCCGATTCGGCGTGACCAGCGACTACCTGGTCAACTGCACCGATCTTCAGATCAAGATCGCGCAAGGGGCCAAACCCGGTGAGGGCGGCCAGCTTCCGGGCAACAAGGTGTATCCGTGGGTTGCCGAGGTTCGGCATGCCACGCCTGGTGTCGGACTGATCTCGCCACCCCCGCACCACGACATCTACTCCATCGAAGATCTCAAGCAGCTGATCCACGACCTGAAGAACGCCAACCCCGAGGCGCGTATTCACGTGAAGCTGGTCGCCGAGAACGGTGTTGGCACGGTGGCGGCCGGGGTCTCCAAAGCCCACGCAGACGTGGTCTTGATCTCCGGGCACGACGGAGGTACCGGTGCGGCACCGCTCACCTCGCTCAAGCACGCCGGTGCGCCGTGGGAGCTCGGGCTGGCAGAAACCCAGCAGACATTGCTGCTCAACGGCCTTCGGGACCGCATCGTGGTCCAGGTGGACGGCCAGCTCAAGACCGGCCGCGACGTGGTGATCGCCGCGCTGCTGGGTGCCGAGGAATTCGGCTTCGCCACCGCACCTTTGGTGGTGTCGGGCTGCATCATGATGCGGGTCTGCCACCTGGACACCTGCCCCGTCGGGGTGGCAACCCAGAACCCGGAGCTGCGCCGGCGGTTCACCGGCCAGCCCGAGTTCGTCGAGAACTTCTTCTGGTTCATCGCCGAAGAGGTTCGCGAGTATCTGGCGGCGCTGGGATTCCGCAGCATCAACGAGGCCGTCGGCCAGGTGGAGGCGCTGGACACCACTTTGGCTCGGGCGCACTGGAAGGCCCACAAGCTGGACCTCGCACCGGTTCTGTACCAGCCGGACTCGGCGTTCATGAACCAGGACCTGTACTGCACTTCGGCTCAAGACCACGGACTGGACAAGGCCTTGGACCAGCAGCTGATCGCCATGAGCCGCGAGGCTCTCGATTCCGGCACCCGGGTCGAGTTCACCAGCGATATCTCCAACGTCAATCGGACGGTCGGCACCATGCTCGGCTACGAGGTGACGAAGGCCTACGGTGCCCAAGGTCTGCCCTCGGACACCATCAACATCACCTTCACCGGTTCGGCGGGCAACAGCTTCGGCGCGTTCCTTCCGCCTGGTATCACCCTGCGGGTCTTCGGTGACGCCAACGACTATGTCGGCAAGGGTCTGTCCGGCGGCCGGATCGTGGTCCGGCCCCCGCTGGACTCGCCCGAGGGCTACGCCGCGGAGGACAACATCATCGGCGGCAACGTGATTCTGTTCGGTGCCACCTCCGGTGAACTGTTCCTGCGCGGGGTGGTCGGCGAGCGGTTCGCGGTCCGCAACTCCGGTGCGGTGGCGGTGGTCGAGGGTGTCGGAGACCATGGCTGTGAGTACATGACCGGAGGCAAGGTTGTGGTGCTGGGCAAAACCGGCCGCAACTTCGCCGCCGGGATGTCCGGGGGAGTGGCCTATGTCTACGACCCGGACCGCGAACTGGGTGGCCGCCTGAACACCGAGATGGTGGACCTCGACACGTTCGACGATTTCGACGCCGAAGATGTGGAGTGGCTGCGTTCGGTGCTGAACGCGCATGCCACGGCTACCGACTCGGTCCCGGCGCAGACGATCCTGGCCGACTGGGCCAACCGTCGACGGGACTTCGTCAAAGTGATGCCGCGCGACTACCGGCGGGTGCTCGCCGCGGTCGCCGAGGCGAAAGCCAGCGGCACAGATCCAGAGGAGGCGATTATGGCGGCGGCTCATGGCTGACCCGAGAGGATTTCTGAACAACACCCAGCGCATCCTGCCGTTGCGCCGGCCTGTTTCCGAGCGGTTGCAGGACTGGAACGAGGTGTATCAGGACTTCGCCGAAGACACGGTGCGCCAGCAGGCTGGACGCTGCATGGATTGTGGTATTCCGTTCTGCCACAATGGATGCCCGCTGGGTAACTTGATCCCGGAGTGGAACGACCTGGTGCGCACGGGGCGATGGCGGGAGGCCTTCGACAGGCTGCACGCCACCAACAACTTCCCGGATTTCACGGGTCGCCTGTGTCCCGCGCCGTGTGAGCCGGCTTGTGTGCTGGGCATCAACCAGCCGCCGGTGACCATCAAGCAGGTCGAGTACGAGATCATCGAACGCGGCTTCCGGGAAGGCTGGGTGGAGCCGATTCGGCCATCGGTCCGTACCGGAAAGTCGGTTGCGGTGGTGGGCTCCGGGCCGGCGGGTCTGGCCGCGGCCCAGCAACTCACGCGCGGCGGCCACGATGTGACGGTTTTCGAGCGCGACGACCGCATCGGCGGTCTGCTGCGTTACGGCATCCCGGAATTCAAGATGGAGAAGCGCATCCTGGACCGGCGTCTGGAGCAGATGGCCGGCGAGGGAACGACATTCAAGACAGGTGTGAATGTCGGTGTGGACCTGACGGTCGAGCAGCTGCGTGCCGATTTCGACGCCGTGGTGCTGGCCGGCGGCGCCACCGCCTGGCGGGACCTGCCCATCCCGGGCCGGGAGCTCGACGGCGTCCATCAGGCGATGGAATACCTGCCTTGGGCCAACCGCGTTCAGGCCGGTGATCTGACCGAGCCGCCGATCACCGCCGAGGGCAAGAAGGTGATCATCATCGGCGGCGGCGACACCGGAGCCGACTGTCTGGGGACGGCGCACCGCCAGGGCGGGACCTGCGTGCACCAGTTCGAGATCATGCCTCGCCCGCCGGAGATCCGGGATCCCTCCACGCCGTGGCCGACCTACCCGCTGATCATGCGGACCACCTCGGCGCATGAGGAGGGCGGGGAGCGCGTGTTCTCGGTCAACACCGAGGCATTCCTCGGTCGCGACGGTCGCGTGACGGGTTTGCGGGCCCACGAGGTGCGGCGCCGAAACGGCGGGTTCGAGAAGGTGGAGGGCACCGACTTCGAACTCGAAGCCGACCTGGTGCTGCTCGCCATGGGCTTCGTCGGGCCGGAACGCTCTCCGCTGCTGGCCGATCTGGGAGTCGAGTTCACCGAACGCGGCAACGTGGCACGCAATGAGGAGTTCGCCACCGGGGTGCCCGGTGTGTACGTCGCCGGCGACATGGGCCGGGGCCAGTCGCTGATCGTCTGGGCCATCGCCGAAGGACGGGCTGCCGCGGCATCGGTGGACCGCTACCTGATGGGCCGGACGGCGTTGCCGGCCCCCATCACGGCCACCGCGGCGCCGATTCGCTGAATCGGCGCCGCGGCGTCAGCCGGCGGTGGCGCGCCGCGGTGCCAGAAGCAACCGGGCCGCCAGGTCGAGCAGGTAACCCAGAACGCCGATGACGGCGATCACCGCGACCACCGACGCGTAGTCGAGCTGATCACGGGCGTTGAGGATCTGGTAGCCCAGGCCGGACCGCACGCCGAGCATCTCGGCCGGCACCAGCACCACCCAGGCGATGCCCAGGGCCAGGCGCAGACCGTTCTGTACCTGCACGCGGACCCCCGGCAACACCACTGCGGTCAACTGCTCGAAGCGGCTGGCGTGCAGCGACTGCGCGACGTGCAGGTATCCCGGGTCGATGGCGTGTACGCCGGCGACTGTTCCCAACAGCACCGGCCAGACCGCCGCCGCGGCGATCAGGAAGATCACCGGCTGGCTGCCGATGCCGAACACCGCCACGGTGATCGGCGTCCACGACAGGGGAGAGATCATCCGCAGGAACGCCACCAGAGGGCCCGCCGCGCGCTCGGCGGTGCGGCTCAGCCCGATGAGCAGGCCCGCCGGGATACCGACGAGTGCCGCGATCAGCAGACCGATCACCAGCCGGTAGAGGCTCACGGCGGTGTCGGGCACCAGCACACCCCGGCCGAGCAGGTCGCCCAGCGCCGCCAGCACGTGCTGGGGCGCGGTCTGGCGCAGCAGTGACTGCGGGGGGCACAGCGCCGATGTCGCCGCCCACCACAGCGTGATCGCGACGCCCACGCTCGCGACCGGCGGCCAGAACCTAGGCCACCACCGCGATCGTCCGCCGGCGTCGGAGGCCGGCTCCGGGTGGTCGCTGCGCCGCACTGCGATGCTCGTCATGAGGTGGCCACCTGTTCTTCTCGATGCAGTGATTCGGGCAGTCCGAACGCCGACGGACCGCCGTGTCGCGTCAGTGCTTCCCGGACGAACTGGTCGTCGACGAGGTCGTCGTGCACCTGGGCCGGATCCAGTCGATCCAGGAAACGCCGATCGCCGTCGATGATCGTCTCGCCCATGGCTTCCACCAGGCGGTGGGTGAAGCTGGGGAAGGGGAACGGGGTGTAGCCCAGCCGCTGCGGTTGCCAGTCGGGGTGGATCAGCGGATACGGCGGAGTGGGGTAGGTCAGGGCCAGCTGCACCGCCGGCACGGGTTGCGGCAGGTAACGCCCGCCGCCCAGGGCCTTGGCCGCGCCCGGCCGGTCGGAGTTCAGCAGCAGCTGCGCGCCGACGACGGCATCGGTCACCTGCGCAACAGCATTGGGCCGCTGGGCGATTACGTCCTCACGGGTGATCAGCGCGCAGCAGGCGTGATCACGCCAGACGTCGCCGAGAAAGGTGTGGATGCGGCCGATCTTCTTGATCGAGGCGGCCGCGTTGAACGGATCTGCGACCACGTAGCCGCCGATCGAACGGTTGGCCAGTGCGGGCACCATGTCCGACGGGCTCATCACGATCAATTCGACGGTGCGTGCGGCCCGAGAAGCGCTGCGCCGCAACACCGGGCGAAGTCCGTGTGCGCGTAGCAGCTGCTGCACAACGATGTTGTGAATGGACCACCAGAACGGGATGGCCACCTGGGTGCCGGCCAGGTCGGTCAGGTCTTCGATGCCGGGCGCCACGGTCAGCGCCGAGCCGTTCGTGTGATTCCAGCCCAGTACCCGCACGCCGCCGCCCAGGGCGTAGCGCAGTTGCACGGCCATCGGCATCAGCAGGTGGACCACGTCCACCCTGCCGGTGACGAACGCCTCGGCCAGTGCTGCCCAGCTGCGGAACAACACCGGTTTGGCGGAACTGACCACCCCGGTCGGATACAACGCGGCGCTGTGCGCCAGCAGCAAGGGGGCCGCGTCGGTGATCGGCAGGTAACCGATGCGCAGCGGACCACCGGTGTCGGACGCGCGCGCGGCGGTGGCGCTGCGGGCCAGATCCCCGATCCCGAGGACGCCGCCGGCCGCTGCGGCCGAGGCGGCGCCGAGCAGCAGACGACGGCGTGTCAACGCTGTCACGACGGCACTCCACCGGCGACGGTGCTGCGGTCGGCGTCGTAGCGCGCCAGAATCTCCTGGCGCACAACGGCCAGTCGGTCGGGGGTGCCGGTGCCGACCGTCCATTCGTCGCGCAGCTGTCCATCGGCGCCCAGCAGTACGATTCGCTCGGCCAGCCGCAGCGCCTCATCGACATCGTGGGTGACCAGTACCACGGTCACGCGCAGCTCGGCGGCCAGCTGGCCCAGCCAGCCCTGCAGGTCGGTGCGGGTGGTCGGGTCCAGTGCACTGAACGGCTCGTCGAGCAGCAGCAGCCGCGGATTGGTGGCAACCGCGCGCAGGATGGCCACCCGCTGCGCCTGCCCACCGGAGAGCTGATCGGGATAGCGATCGGCCAGCTGGTCGACGCCGAAGCGCGCCATCAACTCCGCGGCGCGCGCCTGGTCGAATTCCGCCCGGTGCGCGGCGAAGCGCCGAGCGTAGGTGACGTTGTCGGCGACGCTCAGCCAGGGCATCAGGAGCGGTCGCTGGAATACGACACCCGTTCGTGGCCGGTTGCCGGCGGAATGCCAGGTGACGGTGCCGCCATCCAGCGTCTCGAGGCCGGCCAGTACCCGCAGCAGCGTCGACTTGCCGCTGCCACTGGCGCCCAGGACAGCGACGAACTCTCCGTCGCCGACCGAGAAGTCGATATTGCGCAGTACTGCGACGGAACCGAATCGCTTGCTGCCCTGGGTTACTCGAACCGACTCAGTTCCCACCGCAGTTGTCCTTCCGATGGCGATTGGATGGGGAGAAAAGCGGCTTCCCGAAAGCGCCGGTTGGCTGCGCTGCGGGTTGCATAGCCCGCGCCACCGGCCACGGTCGATTCCAGCCGGGTGGCGTTGACCGCGGTGGTCGCGGCGTCCAGCCGCAGCCGGATGATGTCGGCCAGGTCCGCGTCGGGCGATCTGCCGGCCAGCGTGTACAGCGTGGCACGCAGCTGGTGGAGCTGCTGGCCGAGCTCAGTGCGTTCGAGGGAGAACAGCTGTGCCAGTTTGCCTCGGCTCTGGTGCGCCCCGTCGAGTGCGGCGCCGGCCACTCCGACGCAGAATGCGCTCTGCAACAACAGAAAAGCTGGTCGAATAGTGCTGACGAAGCCCGCCATGTTCCAGGTCAGGATCTGCTCGGGCCGCACGGCAACGTCGTCGAGGTGCAGGGATGTGGAGGCCGTGGCACCCAAGGCCATCAAGGTGGGTGCCGGGTTGACCGTGATACCGGGAGTATCCGCATCGACGACCGCGACGAGGGTGGCTCCATCGGGCCGACGTGCCGGCAACACGATCACAGAATCGTCGAAGACGTTGGAGGCCCAGTGAATCGGTCCGGAGACTCGCAGGTCGTCGTCGGCACCGTCGGCGATCAGCGGCACCGGGCCCAGTCCGGCGACCTGTTTGAGTCCGGCGGCCATCGCCGTCACTCCCGGTCGGTCGCCGTTGCTCAACTGGACCAGGCGGCCCTCGCGCGCCGGAGCCGGCGCGTGGGCCAAGTAGGTGACCGCCATGGTGTGCGCCCATAACGAGAATCCGACTGCCAGACTCGCGGCCGCGGTGCGTTCGATGGTCGAAATCAACTCGGGCAGACCGTCGTCGCGCAGCGCCGCGGCGAAGAAGCCTGCCGAGCCGAACCGGGCCAAGTCGGCGCGGACGTCGAATTCTCCGGCATCGAGTCCCTCGGCACGGTCTGCCACGGTCGCGGTGAGATCGGCCAGCGCGGTGGGCACATGACGCACCGGTGTGCTCACCGTGGTCCGCCTTCGAGGCGGTGGAGCCGGTCGATGGGGGTGGTCACGGCCTCACGGGCGCGGCGGACGGCGGCCTCGTCGGGGGCGTCGTAGAAGCACAGGCACTTGTCCATGTCTTCGCGCACGTAGGTGCGCAGGAAGGTCACCTCCGGGACATCGGCGTACTTCGGTGCCTTCGCCTTCTTGCGGGCAAGGTAGGTGTCCATGTCCAGCTCGGCGGGCAGATCCCATTCGACGAGGTAACCGGCGGCGGGGCGGATGGCCTTGAGCTGCGCGAGGTCGGCGCCGACCAGCCGTACCGGATGGGGGCCACTGACCTCGGCCGCCGACAACGTCGCCGCGTCGACCGATGGGGCCTGGCAGGTGCCGAATTCGGTGATGGCGAAGATCCGTCCGGCCGCACCGGTCACCTGAACCTCGATCAGCTCACCGCCGTCCTGCTGGACGAGGGTGTCGAGTTCCTTGATCGCGCGGTCGGCATCGGCGCGGTCGTGGCGCAGCGGGGCGATCTCGTAGAGGTACAGAGTCATGGGGTGTCCTTTCGCCGTCGATGGCCACGACGGTGCCAGTGATAGACAGCCCTGTCTATTGAAGATGCTGGGTTAGTCTGCTGCCATGACGGGCATGACCGGATCCCGGCGCGGGGACGCCATCCACGCCGCTCGCGGCACGTCTGCGGCTCAGCGGCTTCTCGATACTGCAACGGAACTCTTTGCCGCACAAGATATTCGGGAAGTCGGCATCGACCGCATCCTGGCGGAGGCGGGGGTGGCGAAAGCCAGTCTCTACAACCTCTACGGCTCGAAGGACGCACTGGTGCTGGCGTATCTCAATGCTTTGGATCAGGCTGATCGCAAGCGATACGACCGCGCTGCGGCGCGGTTGCGCGATCCGGTCGAGCAGATCGTGCTGTTCTTCGATCTGGCTGCGGCAGCTGCCAGAAAGCGCCGCTATCGCGGATGCCTCTACGTCAACGCCGCGGGGGCCTACGCGGGCGTCGACCTCGAGCCGGTGGTGGCCCACCGCCGTTGGATGCGCGAGACGCTGACGGGGTTAATCACCGAAGCCGGGGTCGGGGAGCCGGAGCAGCGGGCCGGTGAGGTGCAGCTGCTCTATGACGGTGCGCTGGTCGGCTCCAAGGTCGAGCGATCGGTTGCGCCGATCATGCGGGCGCGCGAGCTGGCCCTGCAGCTCCTCGGCGACTAGATCCCATGAGTCACTTTTTCAACTTCTGCCCCAACGATCGGCGCGTCGCAAGATGTTTGCCGTGAGGCGGGTGTCTAATGGACAGCTATGTGATCCACGTTAACAAAGTGTTAACATGGTTCGCATTGAATCCAATCTGGTCCGATCCGGGGCGGGGGACAGCGCCGTGTACACAAACCCGATATACCGATACCGGATGGGCCGTATGGCCTGGTCACTGCTGCGGCATCCGCGGCGAAGCCGTGAGTTCCCGGCCAAGCACGAGCGCCTGATCACCGCCGACGAACTCGTCCGCTTCGTCACGTAGGCTGCGCCGCGAACCGGGGGTTCGAGTCGTCTGCGGTCGGCGCAGGGGTTTGCTGAGCGTGATCATTTCGCAACCGAAGCCAACAGTCCGGAGTCGCGGATCGCTTCGGCCAGCGGTTCCAGCACCGCAGGGTCATGGGGTGTCGGCAGGTAGATGATCGCCAGGTCGAGTCCCACCGCGCCCAGGGCGGCGGCCTCGTCGACCGCCCGGCGGTAGTCCAGGTCCGGCTGCAACCGGACGTGCGCCGACAGGAGGTGGTCCGGTTCGCGGCCGATGTCGGCACAGTGGGCGGCCAGCACCTCGCGCTTTCGGGCGAACTCGGCGGGCGTGCCACCGACGAAGTTCCAATGCTGCGCATAGCGCGCCGCGATCTTCAGGGTGCGCCGCTCGCCGTTGCCGCCGATGCAGATCGGTGGATGGGGACGTTGTGGGCCCTTGGGTTCATTGCGGGCGTCGGTGAGTTGGTAGTAGGTGCCGGAAAACGTGGTGGTCGGGGCGCTCAACAAGCCGATGAGAACCTGGCAGGCTTCCTCGAACCGGTCGAAGCGCTCGCCGATACTGCCCAACTCGATCCCGTAGGCGCCGGATTCCTCCTCATTCCAGCCCGCGCCGATACCGAGCTCGAGCCGGCCGGCGGAGATGATGTCGAGGGCGGCGGCCATGTTGGCCAGCACGGCGGGATGGCGGTAGTGCACACCGGTCACCAGGGTTCCCAGGCGCAGCCGTGTGGTCGCCTGCGCCAGGGCCGTCAGGGTGGTCCAGCCCTCCAGGCACGGACCGGTCGGGTCGGAGAAGATCGGGTAGAAGTGATCGAAGGTCCAACCGGACTCGTAGACGTCGATATCGTCCGCGGCTCGCCAGACGGCCAGCATGTCGGCCCAGGTGGTGTGCTGGGGCGAGGTCTTGAACGCAAAGCGCATCTCGCCGAGCCTAGCGGTGTCGCTGGTCTTGGGGGACCGGGCGCGGCCAGCACACGGCGATTCTTCGCCTCGGCGCACAACCGCCGGACGGACAAGTAGGCTCAGCCGGTGGTTATGAGTCTGGACATCGACACCAAGGTGACCTTGTTGTCGGCCGGTCTGATCTTTCTCCTGGCGCTGGGGCTGGGGGTCTGGAAGTACCAGCAGATCGCCGCCTCGGAGGATGGTCAGGCGCACGTATACGTCGACATCGCGCACCGGGCGGCGCTGATGTATTCCTTTGCCGCCTTGTTGGTGGCGGTCTTCGTCGAACTGAGCGGTTGGCCGACCTGGGTCAACATGACCGCGGCGATGGTGATGGTGACCTTCTTTGTCGCCGCCATCGGCAGCTACATGTTGCACGGTGTATTGCGCGACACCACAAATCAATTCAGGTCGGGCAGCTGGCAGCTGCGCCTGGGGATGGTGTTGCTCATCGTTGGTGAGATAGGCGGATTCTCGATGCTGCTGGCCGGTTTCGGCGCGTCCCAGTTCTAAGCGGAGCTCACCTACGCCGGGCCGTAGATGCTGCTGACCCAGATGTGGGTCAGGGTGTCGACCACCTGGTCGTGCGGCACCGACGGATCCTCGGCCAGCAGCGCGGCCATCATGGTGCGTTCGTTCATCTGGTTCAGCGACGTGGCAAGGTCCACGGCGTCGATGGTCGCCGGTGCGGCACCGCGATCACGTTCGGCGGTGATCATCGCGGCGGTCTGCTGGATCCACTTCTGCATGAAGCCGTTCCACATTGCCCGGAACTCAGGGCTGGTTGCCAGCGCCTCGGTGCCGGCGCGGGCGATCGCCCGGTGCGAGCTGAACGCGAGGAAGAAGGCCTTGATGCCGTTGCGCCAGATTCGGCGCGGGTCGCTGGGCAGGCGTTGCACCGCCCCCTCGAACTCCGAGTCGGCGGCGGCGATGAGCGGCTCCAGCAGGGAGAGCAGCACGGCGTCCTTCGACTTGAAATAGAAGTAAAAGGTCGGCCGCGAGATGCCCGCGCCCCTGGCCAGGTCGTCGACGGAGATCTCGCCGAGCGGGCGCTGTTCCAGCAGCCGTTCGGCGGTGGCCAGGATCGCCTGTTCGCGATCGTCTCCGGACGGCCGGGTCCCACGACGTCCGTGACGGGTCGCATTGGGGCTGGCCATGGCGGTTACTTTACACCATGTCGAGTTTATCAACAGAGCGTTGACTCACTCGACACACCGTTGATAACCTGGCGCCATGACTGAACACCTCGATGTTGTGATCGTCGGCGCGGGGATCTCCGGTATCAGCGCTGCCTGGCACCTGCAGGATCGTTGCCCGAACAAGAGCTACGCCATCCTGGAGAGCCGGGACAACCTCGGCGGCACCTGGGATCTGTTCAAGTACCCGGGCATTCGCTCGGATTCGGACATGTTCACCCTGGGCTTCCGGTTCAAGCCCTGGCGCTCGGCGCACAGCATCGCCGACGGCGCCTCCATCTGGAACTACATCAACGAGGCCGCCGCCGAGAACGGCATCGACAAGCACATCCGTTACCGGCACCGGGTGACGGCCGCCGACTGGTCTGACGCCGACAACCAGTGGACGGTCACCGTGGACAACAACGGCAAGCAGGAGCAGATCACCGCATCGTTCGTGTTCGCCTGCAGCGGCTACTACAACTACGAACAGGGTTACTCGCCGGAGTTCCCCGGCGCCGACGACTTCGCCGGAACCATCGTGCACCCGCAGCACTGGCCGGAGGACCTGGACTACGCCGGCAAGAAGATCGTGGTGATCGGCAGCGGCGCCACCGCGGTGACCCTGATCCCCGCGCTCGCCAATTCCGGGGCGGGGCATGTGACCATGCTGCAGCGGTCGCCGACCTACGTCGGCGCGCTCCCGCTGGTCGACCCGATCGCGGAGAAGGCCAACCGCTACCTGCCGGAGAAGGCGGCGCACTTCGTCAACCGATGGAAGGCCATCGGCTTCAGTACCGTGCAGTACCAGCTGGCGCGGACCTTCCCGAAGTACATGCGCAAGACGCTGATGACCATGGCCAAGCACCGCCTGCCGAAGGGTTATGACGTGCAGAAGCACTTCGGCCCGCGGTACAACCCGTGGGACGAGCGGTTGTGCCTCGCCCCCAACGGCGACCTGTTCAAGACCATCCGCGACGGCAAGGCCGACGTCGTCACCGACACGATCGACACCTTCACCAAGACCGGGATCCGGCTGAACTCCGGGCAGGAGCTCGACGCCGACATCATCATCACCGCGACGGGTCTGAACATGCAGCTGCTGGGCGGTGCGACCCTGTCGCGCAACGGTCAGCCGATCGACCTGCCCAAGTCGATGACCTACAAGGGCCTGATGTTCTCCGGGGTTCCCAACGCGGCGGTCACCTTCGGTTACACCAATGCGTCGTGGACCCTCAAGGCCGACCTGGTCTCGGAGTTCGTCTGCCGGGTGCTCAACTACATGGACGAGCACGGCTTTGACCGGGTCGAGCCGCAGCATCCCGGCGACACCGTGGAGGAACGGCCCTTCATGGACTTCAACCCCGGATACTTCCGCCGGTCGATGGACAGCCTGCCCCGGTCCGGGTCGGTGGCACCGTGGCGGCTCAAGCAGAACTATCTGCTGGACCTGCAGCTGATCCGGTACGGCAAGGTCGACGAGAAGTCCCTGCGGTTCAGCAAGCATCGGGCCCCGGTGAACGCCTAGCCTGCTAGCCGTTCTCCGGCCAATAGAAGGAATCCGGGTGGGGTCGGGCGCCGAACAGGGCGGTCCCGATCCGCACCTCGGTGGCGCCCTCGGCGATCGCGAGGGGAAAGTCGCCGCTCATCCCCATCGACAGTCGCGGAAGGTCATGGCCGCGCGCCACGGCGTCGTCACGCAGTTCGCGTAGCCGTCGAAAGCAGCCGCGAACCGCGTCCGGATTGTCGGTGTTGATGGCCAGCGTCATCAGGCCGCGGACCCGCATGCTGGGGTAGCCGGCCAGCTCATCGAGGAAGGGGAGCAGCTGGCCGGGGTCCAGACCGTACTTGCTGGGCTCGTCCGAGGTTTTGACCTGTACCAGCACGTCCATGACACGGCCTTCGGCGCGCAGGTGCCGGTCCAGGGTCGCAGCCAGTCTGGACCGGTCCACCGACTGCACCTCGGCGGCCAGCCGCGCGACCACGCCGGCTTTGTTGGTCTGCAGGTGGCCGATCATCACCCAGTCGATCCCGCAGTCGGCCAGCGGCTCGAACTTGTCCTTGATCTCCTGGACCTTGTTCTCGCCGAATCGGCGCAGGCCCAGATCGACGGCTTGCCGAATCAGGTCGGGACCGAAGGTCTTGCTCACGGGCAGCACCTCGACGTCCCCGGGCGAACGGCCCGCGGCGCGGCATGCGTCGTCGACTCGTTCCCGCAGCAGCTCCCAGCGTGCCCGCAACGTGGCTTCCATCGGTGCGCCGGGCCCCTCAGACGACGACGATGCCGTCGTCGTCGCTGTGCGCCGTCGCGCCGGGCACGAACGCGACACCGCCGAAATCGACCACGACGTCGCGCTCGCCGGCACCCGTTTTGCCGCTCTTGCGTGGATTGGTGCCCAGCGCCTTGATCCCCAGGTCGAGGGTGCGCAAGGTCGCCGCGTCGCGCACCGCGCCGTGCACGATCAGTCCCGCCCAGCCGTTGCCGCGGGCCAACTCGGCGATGACGTCACCCACCAGCGCGGTATGCAGGGAGCCGCCGCCGTCGATCACCAGCACCCCGCCCTCACCCGGTTCTGAGAGCACCGATTTGAGCAGCGCGTTGGCTTGAAAGCAGCGCACCGTGCTGATTCGCCCGGCGAACTCCCTGCGGCCGCCGAGCTGGCGGAATTGGACATCGCAACTGCGTACGTCGGGACCGATCTCATCGACCAAGTCGGCGGTGGGCCGGAAGCGAGCACTCACCGCGGGTCAGCCTCGGCGCGCGCGGCGCCGCCGGCGGAGCAACAGCAAAGCGAGCACGCCGAGCACTCCGGCAGCCAACAGCGGGCTCGGAGGCCGTGGTGACCGTGGCACCGGCGGGCTCAGCGGGTTTCGGGCGGTGTCCACCGTGGTCTTGGCCTGGGCGGCCGTTTCCTTGGCGCCATTGGACGGTTGCGCCGCGCCGTTGGTGGCCACGGCCGCCGCGGCCGGGGCTGCGGGCGCGGGGGCAGGCGCCGCGGGTGCGCTCTTGGTGGGCGCCTTCTTCGCAGGCGCCTTCTTCGCGGCTTTGGCCGGAGCCTTCTTGGCGACGGCTTTTTTAGCCGGGGCCTTCTTGGCGGGCGCCTTCGGTGGCGCCGGCGCCGGCGGATCTGCGGGCTTGTCTGCGCCAGCGGGGGCCACCGACTCGGGAGACTCGGGAGACTCGGGAGACGAGGCGGTGGAATCGGGATCGGGCTGGCCTTGCGATTCGGTCATACGGCAGCTCCTCTGCGGGTTCTGGTCGCGGAAACCGGCAACGTTCCCATCATGCCAGCATCTGCCCTCGGTGACCGCCGGCCGAACAATCAGGAGCGGGAGCGGCTGAACCACAGACCGGCCGCGACGAGTGCCACCGCGCCGGCGACGAAAGGCCAAATGGGCATGTCAGAGGGTGCGTCGGCGTCGCGGTGCCCAACGGAGGGTGCGGCGTCCGAGCGGTCGCCGACCGCCGGTCCCGGCTCCCCGGTGCCGGCTACCGTCAGCTGGAACGGCCACGATCCGGACACCACGTGCCCGTCTGCGGAGGTGACCCGAAAGTGGACGGTGTAGGTGCCGGCCGGTCCCAGCGGGCGCACCGCGACGCTGGCGACCGCGCCGGTCACCTGGGTTTCCCCGGTGGACCACAGGTGACCGTCGGGCCCCACGACGGTCATGGCGGCGAAGTCGGCCTGCAGTTGCTCGTTGAAGGTGGCGCTGACCCGGTCGGGTCCGCTCGACAGCTCCGCATCGCGCGGCGGGTCGGTCGAGACCAGCACGGCGTGCGCCGCGGCGACCCCGACGCTTGCCGACAGCATGCCCAGCGCAAACACCGCCGCCAGCACGGCGCGCAGCACCCGCCTCATGCCCGCCGCCTGGCCAAGGCGATCGCGGCGGCCAGTGCGGCGACCAGCAGGGCTGCCCCGCCGAGCAGGCGGGCCGGATTGTCGGCGGAATGCGGCGTGGCCTCGGGGCCGGCACCGGGCGCCGGGCCGGCCGACACCGCGGGCTCCGGGTGTTGGGCGTGGTGTTCAGAGCTGGGTGTCGGTCCGGAACCCAGCGCCAGGGTGGGCACCGGGTGCTCTGCCTGGCCGCCACCGGCCGGGGGAGGCTGATCCCAGCGCACCTCGGTGCCGTCGGCGTATCGCTGCGCCGACGGGAAGTTCACCGTGTCGGCGTCCGGCAGCCGCATCGCTATCCGGAACAGCCCGAACTGGTCGACTCCGATGCCGCCGTCGGTGGCCGTCCAGGTCACCGAACGCACCGCCCCCGATTTCGGGTCGCGGTCCAGGCGCGCCGTCCAGCCCGGTTTGGTTTCGGTGCGAGCTGAGGCGACGTCGGGCAGCGTGACGGTGAGTTCCGTTGTGGCCGAACCGTTCGGAGACTCATTGGGCACCTCGAACGTCACCATTGCGACCCCGCCCCGCACCGCGCCGGGACTGCTGGCGTGCACATGTGCCCAGGCGGAACCGGCGCCGGCGAACGAACCCGCGGCGATCGCGACGGCCAGCGCCAGAGCGCGCATCCCGCCGGTCATACCGGCAGCCCCAGCCGGGCCATCAGATCGGCATCGATGCCATCGAGCTGGTCGCCGATGGCTGCGGCGGCGACACGGCGCCGATCGACCGGCATGGTCTCCGCAGCGGTCACCGCCGTCGACAGGTCCGACAGCCGTTCGGTGATCGCCGCGACGAACTGCTTGGTCTCGGGGTCCTTGGGTTTGCGGTCCTGCACCAGCCGCAGGGTCTTCTCCGCGCCCGCGATCCGTGCCGAGAGCTGCGCCAGGTTGCCGGAGAACTCGCCGATGCGGGCCAGCGGCACCCCGAGCCCGGCGGCCCGCTGCTCGTCGATCAGTCCGCGTACCGCCATCGCGGCTCGGTAGACCAGCGGTACGACCACGGGAGCCAGCATCCTGGCGACCACCAGGGTCCGGCGGATTCGGGCCGGGGACAGCAGCCGGCCGTCGCGGGCGGCTTTGAGTTGACTCTCGGCCGCTTTGAGCGCGGTGCGGTCGCGGTTGCGGTCCGACTTGATCTGCGCTTTGAGGGCGCGGTCCTGGGCGCGCTGGGCAGCCTTGAAGCGTTTCGCCTCGCCCTTGGCTGCGAGCCGAGCCTCGAGCCTGGCGCCGGCTTTCAGCGCACGGGCCTCGGCCCGCCGGGTCGCGCGGCTCTTGCGTTTTCTGAACAGGCCCATCCCGGCCGCCTCCCCGGTGTCTCGCTGAAACCGATCAAGTCACCCTAATCGCGCCACCGGCACCTCAGGCGCTGAGGTGCTCCTTGCGGCGCAGTTCGTCGATGTGGGCCAAAACGTCTTCCTGGGCCTCGGGGGAGAGGCCGACGGCGTGGGTCGCGATGCGGCGCACCCCGGCATCGCGGATGCTGTCCAGCCAGGACAGCTCCGCGTCGAGCTTGGCGTAGTACTCGTCGTCGGTGAAGAACGCAGGCTTGATCCGGAAGAAGTTGGCCAATGCCGCCATGGTGGCGGTGGACGGGTTGGTCCGGTTACCCGAGCGGAGCTGAGACAGGTAAGGGGCCGACATCGTTACGCCCTCCGCTTTGAGCGCCGCGATCACCTCCGCGGACGTGTGCGGTCCGCGTCCGGGTGGATACACCACATCGAAAAGGCGGTTCAAGCGGACGGCGAACGACACGCTCATCGATAGGACCTCCATGGGGTAGGCAGGCGGTCGAGGCGCTCTGCGCGGGCGGAGCAGAAACGCCTGATGATTTGCTGATCATCGTAGCGATAGTTACCGACACAACCAAGAGTGTTCGCGTAGCGAATCCGATCTTGATGTACGAGAAAGGGTTTGGCGCAGTTCAATCGTTGGTCTTAGCGATCCCTGTAGTCCAATTCTTGTGTATTACCAAGCACAATTGCGGCCTCGTTGGCGAACGAAGCGCAACGGCAAGCTTAGTCGGCGGGTCCGCGTCGTCGGAAGGCGCTCCGGCCAAGCGCAAGCTGCCCCGCCGATTAGGCCGTCAGGGGGATTTGCTACCGGGCGGTGGAATCGTCTCCGGTGGCCGATGCGGAACGGCGGCGCGACGCCCGCCACAGCGCTGACGCCGACGCCACGGCCGCCAGCGCGGCGACCGCGGCGACCGCCACCGGCCGCCGGCCGAGGGCCTCGTCGAACAGAATCCACAACCCGCACGCCAGGAACAGCAGGCTCGCCGCGGCATGCAGGGAGTGCTCGGGCAACCGGCGGTGCAGCACCGCTCCGGCGGCGATCGCCACCGCGTCGGCCAGCACCATCCCCACCGTCGCGCCCAGCCACACGCCCAGCCAGTCACGGTCGCTGGCCAGCGCGACCGTGGCCAGCATCGTCTTATCGCCCAGCTCGGCCAACAGCACCGAGGACACGACCGCCAGCAGCGCGAAGCGCGGCTCACCGACGGAGGCCTGCCCGGAGCCGGGGCGGGCACCGTCGCGCCACGTCCAGGCCGCGAAACCGATGAAGGCCACACCGGCGATGGCTGCGATCGGGCGAGCCGGCAACGTCAGGCCGAGGAAGTGCCCGACCGTCACCGAGATTCCGTGGACGGCGAAGGCGGCAATGGCCACCCCGCTGAGCACCACCCACCACCGGTGGCGCAGGGCGTAGGTCAAGGTGATCAGTTGCGACTTGTCGCCGAGCTCAGCGGCGAACACCACGGCCAGGCTGATCAGAGCGGCGGCGAGCATGCGCGACGACCTTTCGTCAGCTGCCGAGGCTAGTGACGCTGGGGGCCGGTTCGCCAGCCGCCGGGAGATTTCGGCAAGCCGAAATCTCGCGTGCAAAATCCCTTATGCGGCAAGCAGCATGGCCAGTATCGCGGTATCGGGATGGCTCACCGGGTCGACACCGACGCGGCTCACCAGCGAGGTGACGGTGCCGTCGGCGTCGGCTTCGACCCAGGCAGCCCGATGCTGCAGACCCAGGTGAGGCAGGCCCGGTAGCAGCACGCATCCTGAGGCCGCCCCGCGGCACTCCGGCAGCGAGGGAATGGTTTCCGACGGCGGATGCAGCATCAGCAACGCGGACGGCTGGCGGCCGGCGAAACATCCCGGGGGGATCGCCGACTCGCCCGTGACGGTGCCCTCAGCCAGCAGTAACCCGACTGCGCCAGGGTTATCCGGGAAATCTTCGTGGGTACCGAAAATCGTTGTGGTAGTGAGTAATCCAGGCATCGATGCTACCCGGACCGCGACACTGAGCAGTTGAGCCCATTCCTTGGTCGAATCCGGCCACCGGCCGAACACCACGAATCCGTGAAGCTCGCCCCCGGAATGGAAAGGGGCAACCTCGATCGCCCGTCCGGGTCCTGTTGTCTCCATCGCGCACCCTCCGCGACATTGTGGCTTGTTGGCTTGACGCGCCTGCTCGCATTTCAGCGGGTGGGTTGTCTGCCAGCATGCGGCACCGATGAGGGCGATTCAAGCGGACACGGCGGACGAGCGGGAATTGAGACGGTATAGAAACCAGGCGGGGCGCCGCGCCAATCGCGCGACGCCCCAGCCGGGCCGGTGCTACCGACTTAGAAGATCAGACCAGGGTCTTCGAGGTGGCAGCCTCGAAGCGAGACTGCACGTCGGCCCAGTTGACCACGTTCCAGAACGCCTTGACGTAGTCGGCCTTGACGTTCTTGTACTGCAGGTAGAAGGCGTGCTCCCACATGTCGACCTGCAACAGCGGGATGATGCCCAGCGGCACGTTAGCCTGCTGGTCGTAGAGCTGGAAGGTCAGCAGCTTCTTGCCGAGGGTGTCGTAGCCCAGTACCGCCCAGCCCGAACCCTGCAGGCCGTTGGCGGCTGCGGTGAACTGCGCACGGAACTTGTCGAACGAACCGAACGCATCATCGAGTGCCGCGGCCAGTTCGCCGGTCGGCTTGTCGCCGCCGTTGGGGGACAGGTTCTTCCACCAGATCGAGTGGTTGACGTGCCCGCCGAGGTGGAAGGCCAGGTTCTTCTCGTTCAAGAAGATGGCGGCGTGGTCGTCGTTGGCGCGAGCCTCTTCGAGCTTCGCCAGCGCGCTGTTGACGCCGGCCACGTAGGCGGCGTGGTGCTTGCTGTGGTGCAGTTCGTTGATCTGACCCGAGATATGCGGCTCAAGGGCTCCGTAATCCCAGTCCAAGTCCGGCAAGGTGTAGTCGGCCACGGGGTTCCTTCCTTCGGTCAGTGCTGATCCGGTGTCAATCACCGTTGATCATTGTCGACAGGTGCTGATGGTCTGGCGCCACCCCACCAGACCAGGGTCAGGGGTGTGGTGAGCCACCTCGTCCAACACTGCTCTAACAGCGGAAGTACCGCAACAACCGGTTACACCGGCCGGGGGCCCCGTGCCTGGCAGCGGGGTTCAGGTCAGGACGAGCGCAAGCAGGAATGACAGCAGTACCAAAGCGATCAGTCCGGCGCGCAGCGACGCCAACAGATAGGCGCGCTTGTAGGTCGACGATCCCGAATGCCAGGCCGACCCCGTCACCACGGATCCGGATCCGATCGGGCGTGCCGTCATGCTTCCAGCCCCCTACTTCGCCGCGCGCCCACCCGCGTGAGGCGCATCACACCGTTACTGTGACGGCGATCATAGCGCTTTGTGCGCCCCGTGGAAAAATTCACTGCGATAACCCCACTTACCTGCGCCGATGTGTTTGCGGCCGGTCGGGGACGGTTAGCCGATCAAGCGATTTCGCTCGGTGCTGTTAGTCGCTGCCCTCGTTAGGCGGCGCGTTATCCACAATCGATGCGCCGCGCCGTATATAACGGGCACATCACGACGCCTGCGACCCGTGCCGGGGGTGTGGATAACCCTGTGGAAACTGTGGATAGCCAGAGGTAGCTGACCGGGTGCCGAGCAGGCCGGTGGTCGGGCAAACCCGGACTGACACGTTGGCACCCATTAGGCTGGTGCGGTGATCCAGGTGTGTTCCCGCTGCAACACGCGGTGGAACGTGCGCGACCGTCAACGGGCCTGGTGCCCGCGCTGCAACGGCGCCCTGTGGGCGCCGCTGACACCCGAGCAGGAAGCCCAGTTGCAGTGGACCCCGCCGGGGCCACCCGCACCGCCCGCCGCGCCCGCGCCGGGGGCACCGAAGCCGGGGCTGCGGTACCGCTGGATCGCGGTGCGGCCCGGCCCGCCGCCTCCGCTGCCTGCGCAGCGCCGCCCCCTCGGACCCACGCCGCGTTATGAGGTGATGCCGCGCTGGACGCTGATGGGCGCGCCGGTTCGCGCTGCGGCACAGGGGCACTCGGGAGAGCGGCCGGCGCCCACGGCACGTTCGCTGGAGCGGGCGCTCGGCGCAGCCGTTGCCGCTCTGGGTGTGGCGGCCCTGGTTCACGCGCTGATCTATGTCTTGATGATCGTCAATCGCACCAGGCTGCTCAATCCCCTGCTCGCCGGCGGGGCGGTGTGGCTGGGACGGTTGGCCGGGCTCGCCGCGATCGCGGCGGTGGTCGGCTGCGCCGTGGTGCTGACCCGCTGGCTGCTGGCCCGCCGATCGGCGACCTTCGCTCGGCTGCATCGGCCGGAGACGCGCCCCGCCTGGGCGCTGTGGGCCGGATGCCTGGTGCCGGTGGTCAACCTGGCCTGGGCTCCGGTGTTCGTTCTGGAATTGGCCGAGCGGGAAGGCCGGCTGGCCCGACTGCGCAAGCCCATTGTGGTGTGGTGGGCCGTGTGGGCGGCCAGCACCGCCGTCGCGATCTTCGCCACGGCCACCAGCTGGGCCGACGGCGCCCAGGGCATTGCCAACAACATCGTGGCCACGGTGCTCGCCTATCTGCTCGGTCTGGCGGCGGTGGTGACCGCCGCCCGTGTGGTCGAGGGATTCGAGCGGCGCTCCATCGGCCGGCCCTCGCACCATTGGGTGGTGGTGGGAGACGGGGCCGCCCCCGAGCTCGCAGCGGGGCGGCGGGCGGCGCCGCAACCAGCGCAGAAAACTCCGGCTCCGGGGCCGGCTCTTGAGCCCGACGGGCGGGAACCGGCAGCATAGGCCCATGACCCCGGCCGCCGATGTCGTCTCGGAGCACCCGTTCGTGGTCGCGCACCGGGGTGCCTCTGCCGATCGGCCGGAACACACGCTGGCCGCCTACGACTTGGCGTTGCGGGAGGGCGCGGACGGCGTCGAGTGCGATGTGCGGCTGACCAGTGACGGCCACCTGGTCTGTGTGCACGATCGGCGGGTGGACCGGACCTCCAGCGGTGCCGGCGTGGTCAGCGAGATGACGCTGTCGCAGCTGCAGAGCCTCGATTTCGGCGCTTGGCACCCCGGCGGGCAAGCCGGTTCGTCCGAGCCTGTCAACGGCGATACCGGCCTGCTCACGCTCGACGCGCTGGTGGCGCTGGTTCTGGACTGGCACCGGCCGGTGAAGATCTTCATCGAAACCAAGCATCCGGTGCGGTACGGCTCGATGGTCGAGCGTGAGGTGCTCGCGCTGCTGCAGCGTTTTGGGCTCGCCGCGCCGGCATCGGCCTCGCGGTCGCGGGCGGTGGTCATGTCGTTCTCGGCGGCGGCGGTGTGGCGGATTCGTCGCGCCGCGCCCCTGCTGCCGACCGTGCTGCTCGGGTCCGGTGCCCGGTATTTGGGCGGCGGGGCGGCGACGACGGTGGGAGCGACGGCGATCGGTCCCTCGATCGAGACGCTGCGGGAACACCCCGAGCTGGTGGATCAGGCCGCCGCGCGGGGCCGCGCGCTGTACTGCTGGACCGTGGACCGCGCAGAGGACGTCGACTTCTGTCGCGACGTCGGCGTCGCCTGGATCGCGACCAATCAGCCCGCCCGAACCAAGGCGCGGTTGCGGGCGGGCTGACGGATCAGCGCGGGGATCAGGCGCCGGCGATACGCGGCGCGCCGGCCTCCTGGCTCACGGTGATCTCGCGGGCGATGAAGTTCTCCAGCTCGAACAGGTTGTGCCCGGCGCGGTCGGCGACCCGGAGTAAGCGGGTCATCAGGGCCACCTCTTCGACCTGCTCGCGCAGGAACCACTGCATGAACTGCTCGCCGAGGTGATCACCCTCATCGCGGGCGGCGCTGGTGAGCCGGCTGATCTGCTCGGTGACACTGCGCTCCTGCTCGAGCGTCAGCGCCAGCGCATCCCGCGGGCCATCGAAGTTGTTACGCACCGCGTCGACGCCGGGAATCTCGACACGGATGTCGCGGTCGAGCAGGTACTGCACCAGCATCATCGCGTGGTTACGTTCCTCGACGGCCTGGGCGTAAAAGAACTTCGCCAATTGTGGCAAATCCTCGCCGTCGAAATATACCGCGACCGCAACGTATTGCTGCGCCGCGGTGAATTCGTGGTAGATCTGCTCTTGAAGCAGCGCGTGGAATTTCGTCGTGTGAAGGTCGGTCTCGATCATGATCGCGATGCTACCCCTGGTCAAGTGGGGTGCGCACCGAAGGCGAGGCTTACTCAGGTCAGCTTTCCCTAAGTAAAGATAGGGTTGCATAATGCTTCCGAAGAATTAGGTAGTGCTTAATTCTCCGGCCCCGCCGAAGGCGGCATATCCCGGCGTAATGCATCGAATAGCATCGCGGCCTCGGCGCGGTCCCAGACGACCGCGTCCCCGGCGGCGGTCTGGACGAACGCCCCGATCGGCACGGTGAGGGTGACGGCGGTGCCGCGCAGCGCCCAGCCCAGGGCCGTCAGGTCCATGACGCCCGAACCGTCGTCGAGGCGGACCGCGTGTGCGGCGGCGCGGGGCACGGTGTACCAGCGCAGTGGATCGAGCCACACGGCCGGATCGGCGAGGCGGGCCGACAGCGCCGAAAGAAACAGCCGCTGGTGGTCCATCCGGTCCAGGTCGGCGCGCGGGGTGGCCCGGCTCCGCACAAACCCCAAGGCAGCCGCGCCGTCAAGGGTCTGGCAACCGGCGGGCAGCTCGAGGCCGGCCAGCGCGTCGTCGATCGGTTCCGGTGTGCACATCGTGACGCCGCCGAGTGCGTCGACGAGCGCGGCGAAGCCGCCGAAACCGATCTCGAGATAGTGGTCCAGTCGCATCCCAGTGGCTTGCTCCACCGTCCGGGTCAGCAGCGGAGCGCCGCCGAGGGGATATGCGGCGTTGATCTTGTCCTGGCCGTAGCCCGGAATCGTGACGTAGGAGTCACGGGGCAGCGACACCACGGTGGCCGGGGAGCCCGACCCCGGGCTGGGCAGATGGACGACCAGCAACGTGTCGGTCCGTCCGTCGCCGATGTCGCCACCGGTACTGAGGTCCTGCTGCTCGCGCAGGCTCAGATCGGCACGGCTGTCCGAGCCCGCGAGCAGCCAGGTCGTCCCGCGGCCCGGTGCCGGGCGGTCGTCATAGGCGGAGAACGCCACGGTCCGCTGCAGCGTGGTGTCGAGCCACGCCGCGGCGCTCAGCACGGCCGCCGCCCCGAGCAGTACCACCAGCAGCGCGAGCACCGCCAGGCGGCGCGGCCAGGATCGGCGCCGGCGCGCGGTGTGCGGGCGTGCGGCCGGAGTTCGCGCGCCCGCAGGTCGCGCCGCCGGCCGGGGCGGCGGCGTGGCCGGGCGCGGCACGCGCCCAGGCGCCGCGGGTTGGCGGCCCGCTGCCGGCTGTCCCGGCGAGCCCGGGCGGGGGGCGGCGTCGCGATACAGCAGCGGCGGCGGCTCCCGGCGCGGCGGTGCGGAGTGCCAGGGCCCGCCCTGCCTGCGATCGCCGTTCACCTGCCTAATCTACGTACCGTGGGCCATCAGCGCAGCCAGCCCAGCTTCCCGGCGAACAGCGCATACCCGACGAACGCCACGGTGTCGATCAGGCCGTGGGCGAGGATCAGCGGCCACAGCCGGCCGCTGCGTTGCCAGGTGTAGCCGAACACCAGCCCCATGGCGATGTTGCCCAGTCCGGCCCCGAAGCCCTGGTAGAGGTGGTAGGTGCCCCGCAGCAGGGCCGAGCAGGTCACGGCCACCCATGGCGAGACCCGCAGCTGGCGTAACCGGGTCAGCAGGTAACCGACGACGATCACTTCCTCGGCGAACCCGTTGGCGAACGCGATCACGGTCAGCATCGGGGCGCGCCACCACGTGTCGTTGAGTGCCGCGGGGACGACGTCTGCATTGAGGCCCAGAGTTCGTGCCAGCAGGTACAGCCCCAGCCCGGGCAGACCGATCAGGGCGGCCAGCCCGAGCCCGCCGGCCAGGTCGACGCGGCGCGGCCATCCGTTCAGCCCGATGCGGCCCGGCCCGAATCCGCTTCGCCACAGCATGTACAGTGCCAGCGCTCCCCAGGCGATCAGTTGCAGTGCCCACGCGGCGTTGAGGCCCAGGTCGACCCAGTCGAAATAGGACCGGCGCGGGTTCAGCGGGATCCGCTGCGCGCTGAGGTCTCGCAGCACCGCGTCAGCGAGCTGCAGAACTGCGGTCAGGGCGCTCAGTCCGTAGGTGACCGCCAGGACGAGGACGATTTCCAGGCGCAGGGCGCGTCGCGGGGTCGCCGGCTCGGTCACCTCGCCACGGTAGCCGCTACCGCGGTGGGCGGCGGGGGGGAAGCCCGTTGAGAAACGGGCAGCCCAGCAGCGCGCGCACCGCGCGGTTCAGGCTCGACACATCGGCGACCGGCCGCGGGAAGGCCAGCCGGACGTCGCGGTCTTCGTCGTGGGCCTCCACCCGCAGCCATATGCCATAGCGGTCGACGGCCAGCGGGCGCACCTGTCCGCGTCGCAGCTGTGGCGGGAGTTTGGCGGCGGCGAGCCGCGCGACCATCTCCGGGTGCGCCGAGTCCAGGTGCTGCAGCCAGTGCGCCTCGATTGCGCAGAACGGGTCCGGGCGGGCGGCCAGCAGGTCGCGTACGTCGACCGCCTCGGCGCCCGTGGAGTCGGCCAGCACGGCCGACTCCGGGCTCAGCCGCAACAGGGTGTAGGTGATCTCCGAATCGTGACCGTCCGGTCCGCTCGTGTCGCGGAACTGGCCTGCCGAACGCGGCGAGACCACCTGCAGCAGCGCCGGATCCGGGGCGACCGCGGCGATCCGGTCGAGCACCGCGGGAATCTCGTGGCTGGGCACCGGGCGCAGCAGGCCCCGGATCCAGGCCAGGGCGCGGACCCGCTCGCGTAGCCGCAACGGTGCATGGTCGGTCAGTTCGAGCATCGCCGGTACGCCGGAGCCGGCGGCCGCGTCGGTGACGGGGTCCCCGACCGGAACGGCGACCACCACGTTCCCGTCGCTCATCAGGTGGCAGACCGGCGCCGTGACGGGCGCGGTGTCGGCGCGATCGGCGATCGCCAGGAGTGCTTGACCTCGGATGCAGGCGCTGCGAATCCGCTCGGCGGAGGTCGGGACGGTTGCTACGGCGGTGGTGCGCATCGATCCCCTTTCAAGTGAGGTAAGCCTAACTTAATTAATGACCCGGGTGGCCGCAACCGGAAAAGCGAAGCCGGTGCCAAGTGCACCCGCACGTTGACGGCGTTGGCGTGCTGTGGCCGATAGGGTTGTCCGGTGACCCGCATCAGCTATCTCGGCCCGGCGGGGACCTTCACCGAAGCGGCGCTGCTCGCGTTGACCGGCGCCGGAAGGGTTCCCGGCGCCGACCCTGTTCCCCTGCCGGTCGAGAGCACCCCGGCTGCCCTCGACGCGGTGCGTACCGGACTCGCCGACTATGCGTGCGTGCCGATCGAGAACTCGATCGAGGGCGGCGTGACACCCACCCTCGATGGGCTCGCTTCCGGGCCGCCGTTGCAGATCTTCGCCGAAACAGCCTTGGGCGTAGCGTTTTCCATCGTTGTCGCGCCCGGACGCAAGACCGGTGATATCCGCACGGTGGCCGCTCACCCGGTGGCCGCCGCGCAGGTTCGGCACTGGCTGGCCGAGCATCTTCCGCTGGCCCAGGTGGTGCCGGCCAATTCCAATGCGGCGGCCGCGCAACAGGTCTGTGAGGGCGAGGCGGACGCCGGGGTGAGTACCGCGCTGGCCGCCGAGCAGCGCGGGTTGGCCGCCCTGGCCCAGGGCGTCATCGACGAACCCAACGCCCGCACGCGCTTCGTGTTGGTGGGCGTCCCGGCGGCGCCTCCGCCGCGCACCGGCGCCGACCGGACGTCGGTGGTGCTGCGCCTGGAGAACGCGCCCGGAGCTTTGGCGGCCGCCCTGACAGAGTTCGGAAGCCGCGGAATCGACCTGACCCGAATCGAGTCCCGGCCGACGCGCACCGAGCTGGGCACCTACCTGTTCTTCCTGGACTGCGTGGGCCACATCGAGGACGCGGCCGTCGCGCAGGCCCTGCAGGCGCTGCGCCAGAGCTGCGCCGAGGTCCGCTACCTGGGATCGTGGCCTGTCGGATCGGCGAATCGATGCGGGGCGCGGGCATGAGCGGGCGATTGGTGCTGTTACGGCACGGCCAGTCCTATGGCAACGTGGACCGCCGCCTCGACACCCGCCCGCCCGGTTCGGAGCTCACTCCGCTGGGCCGTGACCAGGCCAGGGGGTTCGCGGCTCAAGGTGTGCACCGCCCGATGCTGGTGGCCCATTCGGTGGCGACCCGGGCGGTGCAGACCGCCGCGGAGATCAGCGGCCGGCTGGGCGTGACGGCCCGCGTCGTCGAAGGCATCCACGAGGTTCAGGCCGGTGCCCTGGAGAACCGCAGTGACGACGAGGCGATCGCTGAGTTCAACGCGATCTACCAGCGCTGGCACTCCGGTGAGCCGGACATCGCGTTGCCCGGTGGCGAGTCGGCCGAGCAGTTGCTCGACCGCTACCTCCCGGTGGTGACCGACCTGCGCAGGCGCTACCTCGACGATGACGACTGGACCGGCGACATCGTGGTGGTCAGCCACGGCGCGGCGATCCGGCTGGCCGCGGCCACGCTCGCGGGTGTGGACGGTTCCTTCGCCCTGGATCATCACCTGGTCAACGCCACCGCCGTGGTGCTGGCACCGATCACCGACGGCCGCTGGAGCTGCGTGCAGTGGGGATCGCTCACGCCGCCGTTCTACCCCGAGCCCGGCGCGGACCCGGTGGGCGACGCGTTGCGGTCCGACACCGATCCGATGGGTTAGACCGCCAGCGCGTACACCTGCGCGCAGCGGCATCCGACCGCCTCGCAGTCCAGGGCGAACGCGTGGGGCAGCACCTCACCCGGGCACCCGTCCTCGGTGCACTCCGCCGCCTGGTGCAGATGGTGGATGAGTGAGCCGTGGCAGTGCTCCAGCCCTGCCCGGCAGTCTCGGCAGTGGTCATCCATGGATCGTTCTTAGCACTGGGCGCCGACAACACCGAACCGGCGCGCCGAGCGGCGTCAGCTCCAGCCGAGCTGGTGCAGCCGGTCGTCGTCGATGCCGAAGTGATGGGCGATCTCGTGGATCACCGTGATCCGGACTTCGTCGACGACCTCCTGTTCGGATTCGCACATCTCCAACAGCGCGTCGCGGTAGATGGTGATGGTGTCGGGCAGCGAGCCGGCGTAGCTCGAATCCCGCTCGGTCAGCGCGATCCCCTCGTAGAGCCCCAGCAGGTCGGGCTCCTCGGGATTGCGGTCCTCCACCAGGATCACGACGTTGTCGAAGGCCTTGGCCAGTGGCGCCGGGATCAGGTCCAGCGCGTCGGCGACCAGATCGTCGAACCGGCGCGGGTCCATCTGCACACTCACCGCGGCTGGCTACCCGCGGGCAGTTGGTTCAGTCGCTCCGCGGGGATCGACGGCGGCGGGACCGGCGGCTGACCGTTGATCAGCAGCGGGCCGCGGGCACTGTTGATCAGCGCGGCCCAGCCCCCGTTGCCCAACGTGGCCCCGAGGCTGCAGGCCACCTCACGGCTGCCCGCCGCCCAGCTGGGCAGCGAGACGGTGGCATAAGTCAGGGTCAGCGTCGTGTCGCGCAGCTGGACCGGGTCCAGGTAGGCATCGGTGAGCCGGGTGCAGGCCTCTTTGATGAACGCATCCTGCTCGGGCTCGGACGGCAGGGCGTCGGGGAACCGTTCGGCCAGGTTGACCGTGCCGGTGACCTCCTTGGTATGCGGCGCCGCGCAGTCGACGGGGACGTCGTTGGGCTGGTTGGTGGCCGGATCGATACCCAGGCAGGTGCCCGGCGGCCACACCTTCGACTGGTTGATGTCGGCCACCTTGCCGACGAACGCGGTCTGCCGCCCACCCACGCCGGGCAGCTGCAGGCCGCACAGCATGCGCCGTTCACCGTGCTGCCGCCAGGCCCGCTCGCCGGCCCACAGCATGCTGGCGACGAACTTGCTGTGCGGGTCGAACTTGACGCCCAGGTACCGGCGCACCGAGGACTCGCATTGTTCCTGGGTGATCTGCTCGATGCGGGCCATCGACGGCGGTGGTGCTTCCGGGCCGTACTCCGAGCCCGGGAACATCTTCATGTCCACGGGACCGGCGACCTCGAACTTGTGCTCCTCGGCGCAGCTGACGATCGTCGCCGCGTCCAGGTCGTCCTCCGGCCAGTTCAGGCAGTCGCCGGCAACTGCGCGATCGATCGCCTCGTTGCCCTTGACCGTGCCCAGGCCCAGGGCGGGGCCGGTCCCCTTGCCGCCCGTTCCGGGGGTCGGCTGCGCAGTCAGACGGCCCAGCAGCCCGCCGCTGCCCTCGCCCAACACCGGGACAACGGTGACGAAACCGGCGATCAGCAGCCCGCCCAGGGCGGTCAACAGCAGGGCGCGCCGGGTCGCGGCGGCCGGAAGCACGCGTCGCCAAGGCCCCCGCTTGGCGGGGGGACTCTCCTGGTCGACTGCCTGTGACATCGCGTCCATTCTGACAGGCAGCCGCAGCGGCGTGACAAATGATGCGAAAGTGATGCCACCAGCTGTGGTTGTAGGGTTTTGCCGTGATCGACCTGAAGCTGCTGCGTGAAGACCCCGACCGTGTCCGCCGCTCTCAGGTGGCTCGCGGCGAGGACCCGGCCCTGGTGGACGCCCTGCTGGCCGCCGACTCCGCACGACGCGCCGCCATCGCGTCGGCCGATGCGTTGCGTGCCGAACAGAAGACGGCCAGCCGCTCCGTGGGGGCCGCGTCCGCCGAGGAACGCCCCGCCCTGCTGGCCCGGGCCAAGGAACTCGCTGAGCAGGTCAAGGCGGCCGAAGCAGCCCAAAGCGAAGCCGAAGCGGCCCTCACCGCCGCGCACATGGCGATCGCCAACGTCGTGATCGACGGCGTGCCCCCGGGCGGTGAGGACGACTTCGCGGTGCTCGACACCGTCGGCGAGCCGCCGGCCATCGAGCACCCGCGCGACCACCTGGAGCTGGGCGAGGCGCTGGGCCTGATCGACATGGGGCGCGGGGCCAAGGTCTCCGGCTCGCGCTTCTACTTCCTCACCGGCCGCGGCGCCCTGCTTCAGCTGGGCCTGTTGCAGCTGGCCGTGCGCGTGGCGGTCGACAACGGCTTCACCCCGATGATCACTCCGTCGCTGGTCCGCCCGGAGGTCATGTCGGGCACCGGCTTCCTGGGTGCCCACGCCGACGAGGTGTATCGGCTGGAGGCCGACGACCTCTATCTGGTGGGCACCTCCGAGGTGCCGCTGGCCGGCTATCACTCCGACGAGATCCTGGATCTGTCCGGCGGGCCGTTGCGCTACGCCGGGTGGTCGTCGTGTTTCCGGCGGGAAGCCGGCAGTTACGGCAAGGACACCCGGGGGATCATTCGGGTGCACCAGTTCGACAAGGTGGAGGGCTTCGTCTACTGCCGTCCCGAAGACGCCGAAGCCGAGCATGAACGGCTGCTCGGCTGGCAGCGCGAGATGCTGGCCCGCATCGAAGTGCCTTACCGGGTGATCGATGTGGCCGCAGGCGATCTGGGCTCCTCGGCCGCCCGCAAGTTCGACTGTGAGGCGTGGGTGCCGTCGCAGGGCACCTACCGGGAGCTGACGTCCACCTCGAACTGCACCACCTTCCAGGCCCGCAGGCTGGCAACCCGCTACCGCGACGAGAACGGCAAGCCGCAGACCGCCGCCACGCTCAACGGCACGCTGGCCACCACCCGGTGGCTGGTGGCGATTCTGGAGAACCACCAGCAGCCCGACGGCAGCGTGCGGGTCCCGCAGGCGCTGGTGCCCTACGTCGGGGTGGACGTGCTGGAGCCGCCGGCTTCCTGATCCGTGTCGGCCTCAGGGGCGAAGAGCCGGCGTGAGCAGTCCAGCAGCATTCGGTGCAGGTCCTCGTTGGGAATGTCTGAAATTGTGGGATCGGCTGCTGCGCCTAGGATTCCGGGCACCAGAACGGCGATCGCGATGAGGGTGGCCGAGTCGGGCTGTGGCCCTGCAAGGATGGCCTGCAACCGGCGCGAGGCGTCTCGGAAGTCCCCGATGGCCTCGACGATCCCCACAACGGCGGGGTCGGTGTGGACCAGGGTGGTGGTGCGGCGGTGCCTCACGGCCAGTTCGATGATGCCGCTGATGGTGGCCTCACGCTGAATGTCGCGCGATCCGATCGCCTCGGCGATACTGACCACCCGCGCGATGTCCTCGAACACCGGACGGAACACCGCGACCACGATGTCCTCTTTGCAGTGGAACTGGTAATACACCGCCGACTTGTTGACGCCCAGTCGCTCGGCGATCATCTGTAGCGACGTGCCGCTCACACCGTGCTCGCTGAACAGTTCTTGCGCGGCCGCCAACACGCGCTCCCGCGCGAAACCCCGCGGCGTGATCGTCTTCGCCACTTGCATGCCTCCCTGTTGCGGTCGACCGCTCACGGAGTGAGCCACACCGCACAGTTTTACTGACTGATCGCTTGATTCTACTTTACCAACCGTATAACTTAGCTATCCGTCACGCTTAACCGCAGATCCGGGCAGAAGGGGTGCCACTGATGTTGAACCCGCAGGTGCACAGGCTTTCCCGGCCCGAACCGGCCACTCCGGGCGCGAGCCAGGTGGCCCCGGGCGTCACCGCCGATGTGGTCGATGCGCCGGAGATCGGGGCCGACGACCACGTCCTGGTGGTCAGCAAAGCCAGCGGCACGGCGCGGTCTGATCGATGAAGGGCCTGAAGCGGGCGTGGATGCCACTGCTGATCGTGGTGGTGGTGGTGCTCGGCACGCTGACGGTGCTGCGGTTGCGCACCTACTTCGGCGGCGAGAATTCCAACCTCATCAGCACCAAGGTCAACGACACCAAGCCGTACAACCCGAAGGTCGTAACCTACGAGGTCTTCGGTGAACCCGGCGCGACCGCCGACATCAGCTACCTCGACCTCGACAGCAGACCCCAACGCGTCGACGCCGCGACACTGCCCTGGTCGGTGACCTTGAGCACCACCTTGTCCGCGATCTCTCCCAACCTCTACGCGCAGGGCAAAGGCTCCACCCTGGGCTGCCGCATCAGCATCGACAACGAGCTCAAAGACGAGAGAATTGCCACCGGCGCCAGCGCCCTGACCTTCTGCTTGGTGAAATCCGCATGAGCAGCGCCACGGAAAACCTCCCCCTTGACGCCCCGACCGCGGCCATCTCCGCGGTTGCCGCCGGCCACGCCAAGCCCGGCCGGATTGCCAAATGGATTCGGCGGCTGGCCGTTCCGATCATGCTGGGCTGGATCGGGATCATCGTCCTGGCGAACGTGACCGTTCCCCAGCTGGAGAAGGTCGCCGAAATGGCCGCGATCCAGATGACGCCGGACGACGCGCCGTCGATGATCGCGGTCAAACGCCAGGGCGAGGTTTTCAAGGAGTTCACCTCCAACAGCTCGGTCATGCTGGTCCTCGAGGGCGAGGAGCCGCTGGGCGCTGATGCCCACCACTACTACGACCAGATCATCGACAAACTCAAGGCCGACACCACCCACGTCGAGCACGTCCAGGACTTCTGGGGCGATCGTCTGACCGCCGCTGGAGCCCAGAGCCCGGACGGCAAAGCCGCGTACGTGCAGATCTACACCGCGGGTAACCAGGGCGAGGCGCTGGCCAACGAATCGGTCAAAGCGGTCAACGAGGCGGTCGACAGCGTTACCGCACCACAGGGAGTGAAGGCGTATGTGACCGGCGGCGCGGCGCTGGCCGCCGATCAGGACAAAGCCGGCACCCGCAGCATGCACGTCATCGAGTCGCTGACCTTCGTGGTCATCATCACCATGATGCTGACGGTCTACCGTTCGATCACCACGGTGCTGCTGGCGCTGGCGATGGTGGTGACCGGGCTGGCATCGGCTCGGGGCATCGTGGCGTTCCTGGGCTATCACGGTCTGATCGGGCTCTCGCCCTTCGCCACCAGCCTGTTGGTGACACTGGCCATCGCGGCAGCCACCGACTACGCGATTTTCCTGATCGGCCGATATCAGGAAGCGCGCAGTGCTGGTGAGGACCGGGAGCAGGCGTACTACACCATGTTTCGCAGCACCGCCCATGTGGTGCTCGGGTCGGGCATGACGATCGCGGGTGCCACGCTGTGCCTGCACTTCACCCGATTGCCCTACTTCCAGTCATTGGGGATTCCGCTCGGGATCGGCATGACCATCGTCGTCATCACCTCGTTGACGATGGGGTCCGCCGTCATCGCGGTGGCCGGCCGGTTCGGCACCCTGCTGGAACCCAAGCGGGCCAATCGAGGCCGCGGCTGGCGGAAGATCGGCGCGGCCGTAAGCCGTTGGCCCGGACCGATTCTGATCGCCGCCACCGCAGCAGCCCTGGTCGGCATCCTCGCCCTGCCCGGATACAAGCCCGGCTACAACGACCGCGCCTACATGCCCGCGGATCTCCCCGCCAACCAGGGGTTCCTGGCCTCGGACCGGCATTTCCCCTCAGCGCGGATGAACCCCGAGATGCTCATGATCGAAACAGACCACGACATACGAAACTCCGCAGACTTTCTGGTGATCGAGCGAATCGCCAAACGGGTCACGGGGGTGGAGGGCGTGTCCCGGGTCATGTCCATCACCCGGCCGCAGGGCATTCCGATGGAGCACTCCACCTTCGGCTACATACTCGGCATGCAGGCCGTCGGCCAGGACATGACCCGCAAGTTCAACGATGACCGCACAACGGAGATGTTGGCTCAAGCAGAGGAGATGCAGGTCAACATCGACACCATGACCAAGATGATCGAGCTCATGGAGGAGATGAACGCCACCATGGGACGCATGGTGGGCAAGATGCACCTGATGGTCGACGAGATCGAAGAACTGCGCGACAAGATCGCCGATTTCGACGACTTCTTCCGGCCGATGCGCAGCTATTTCTACTGGGAGCCACACTGTTTCGACATTCCTATCTGCCACGCGCTGCGATCGGTCTTTGATGCGATGGACGGCGTGGACACCATGACGGACAGTTTCCAGCAGATCGTTCCGGACATGGATGCAATGGCCGCGCAACTGCCGCAGATGCTCACGCTGATGCCGCCGATGATCCAGATGATGAAGAACACCAAGGCCATGATGCTGACCACTTACGCCACCCAGAGCGGACTGGCCAAGCAGGCGCAGGAGGCCCAAGGGGATCCCGCCGCAATGGGGGAGGCCTTTGACAAGGCCCGCAACGACGACTCGTTCTATCTGCCGCCGGAGATCTTCGACAACGCCGAGTTCCAGCGCGGCATGAAGAGTTTCGTGTCTCCAGACGGGCGTGCCGTGCGGTTCATCGTCAACCACGAGGGTGATCCACTGAGCGCAGAAGGCATCAAGCACATCGACGCGATCAAGCTCGCCGCCAAGGAAGCCATCAAGACCACCCCGTGGGAGGGCTCGAAGATCTACGTCGGTGGTACTGCCGCGATGTTCAAAGACATGCAGGAGGGCTCCAACTACGACCTGATGATCGCCGGCGTCGCGGCGTTGTGCCTGATCTTCATCATCATGCTGGTGATCACTCGCGCCGTGGTGGCCGCGCTGGTGATCGTGGGCACCGTGGTGGTGTCACTCGGCAGTGCCTTCGGGCTGTCGGTGTTGCTCTGGCAGAACATCATCGGTCTGCAGGTGCACTGGATGGTGATGGCGATGGCGGTGATCATCCTGTTGGCGGTGGGGGCCGACTACAACCTGCTGCTGGTCTCCCGCTTGCGGGAGGAGATCCACGCCGGCCTGCACACCGGCATGATCCGGGCGATGGGCGGCAGCGGGTCGGTGGTGACCGCCGCGGGACTGGTTTTCGCCTTCACCATGATGACGATGGCGATCAGCGAACTGCGCGTGATCGGTCAGGTCGGTACCACGATCGGCCTGGGCCTGCTTCTGGACACCCTGATCATCCGCTCGTTCATGACGCCGTCGATCGCGACGCTGCTCGGCAAATGGTTCTGGTGGCCGCAGGTGCCCAGGCTGCGTCCCAAGCCCGCACCCTGGCCTGCGCCGTTGCAGCGCGGCCCGCGTGACGAGCTTGTGGGGTCCGGCGGCGCAGCGCAGCGGGGAGGTTGGTGATGAAGGCGGCCATATGGGCGCTGGCAGGTGTGCCGGCGGCAATTCTTCTCGCGGTGCCCGCGCACGCCGACGTCGACACCGACTTCGCCGGCCGGTTGCACGGTTACGGGATCTACGGGGCGCGTGACTACAACGCCTGGATCGGCAAGCTCACCTGCAAGCGGCTGATCAACGGCATCGACCACGACGCGTTCCAGTCGGCCGCCTTCGTCGGCAAGAACCTCAAAGGCGCCGACTCCCAGCAGACCTGGCAATTCCTGGGTGCGGCGCTGAGCACTTACTGCCCGGACAAGCTGATCGTGGTGGAACAGGCTGGAGGTCTTCGATGAACCGCAAGAGCTGGGCTCTGGTGGTGGGGCTGCTGACCGGTATGGCCGCGGCGGGGACCGCGTCGGCGGATGCGACGGAGAACTTTCCGATTCCCAACCGGATGCTGCACACCAGTTGTAGTGCCGAACAGATCATGGCGGCCGCCCGCGATGTCACGCCGGTCTACTACCAGCGCTACATGATCGACTACAACAACAAGTCCCCGCAGCTGCATCAGGCGGTGCAGGACCGGATCCACTGGTTCTACTCCATGGACTACTCGGGCCGGCGTGCCTATTCGGAGAACCTGGCCACCGATATCTACTACGAGAAGCTCGCCTTCGCCTGGCCGAACTGGTCCAAGCTGTTCTTCAACAACCACGGGGTCGCGGCCCGGACCACCGACGTCTGCGAGCAGTATCCCGCCCAGGACATGGGGGTGTGGAGTTGGACCTGACCCCTCAGGTCAGTGGCTCCACAACCCGCCGTGCGATGGTCAGCAGGATCTCATGCAGTTCCTCGTCGGCGATATCTGCAAGCTCCGGATCGGCTGCCGCGGTGAAGGTTCCCGCCATCAGCGCGGTCGTGATCACGCGGGCCGTCGCGTCGGGTTCGGGGCCGCGGACGATGGCCGCCACATCATCGCTGACGGCCATGAAGTCTTCGCGGGATCGCACCGCATGCTCGACGGCGCGGTCATAGAACAGGAACGTGAGCCGGCGATAGCGTACGGCGAGTTCGACGACGCCGCTCACCGTCACGTCCCGCTTGCCCTGCTGGGTGGGCATGGCCTGGGCGATCTTGATGACCCGCACGATGTCATCGAACATCGGCTCCACCAGTGCGACGACGATGTCATCGCGGGACCGGAATTGGTAGTAGACGGCCGGCTTACTCACGCCCAGCCGGTCGGCGATCATCTGCATGGACGTCCCGCCCACGCTGTGCTCGACGAACAGGTCCAGCGCAGCCTGCAGCACCCGCTCACGCGCCGATCCGCGCGGCGCCACCGGCTTGGCCACGACATTCCTCCCGTCGTCGCGGCCAGCCTATCGCGCGAGGTAAGCGTGGCCGGCGGCTACGCCGCGGCCTTGACGTGCCGGCGCTGGCGCTCCATGGTGGCGAAGTAGAAGGCGTAGGCGAACGCGCAACTGGTGAACAGGCTCGACACGAAGTAGAGCCACGGCTGGCGCAGCCCGCGGCGGTAGCCGTCGACAATGGTGAACAGCGGCAGCAGGACGACATTGATGATCGTGTAGTCCTGGCTTGCCGAGCCGGCCGCCGGATTGGTGTACATCAGCTGGATGTAGTGCGTCCAACTGCCCGGTCCCCAGATCGGATTGTGGTTGGGCCCGTGCGCGTATTCGTTGACGAACCGGATGTTGAAGTACCAGCCCAGCACGATCGAACCGATTCCGACCGCGTAGAACACCATCTCCAGCGGCGAGAAGAGTGCGCCGCCAGACGGTTTCGCAAAAACGGCCCGGTTGGAAGACACGATCCACCAGATGGTCGCCAGGCCGAGTACCGCATGCACGATGAGCGAGATCATGCGGGCAGTCTCTCACCGCCTGGCTTCAGTTTTGTCAAAATTGCCGTCATCGGTCGCCCTGGCGCGCTGCGGTACGTTTACCCGCATGCCCCGAGCGCCCCAGACTGCGCGCAGCGAACGCACCCGCGAAGCGTTGCGCCAGGCCGCACTCGTGCGCTTTCTGGCTCAGGGCGTCGAGGACACCTCCGCTGAGCAGATCGCCGCCGACGCCGGCGTATCGCTGCGAACGTTTTATCGGCACTTCACCTCCAAGCACGACCTGCTGTTCGCCGACTACGACGCCGGGCTGCAGTGGTTTCGCAGTGCCCTGGCCGCGCGCCCGCCGGGTGAGCCGATGATCGAGTCGGTCCAGGCGGCGATTTTCGCGTTTCCCTACGACGTCGAAGCGGTGACGCGCATCGCCGCGCTGCGCGCCGAGGAGCTCGATCCGGAACGCATCGTGCGCCACATGAGGCAGGTGGAGACCGACTTCGCAGACGCCGTGGCCGAACGGCTGCGGGCCACCGCACCCGGCGGCGCGGCGCGGACCGGCGACGGCGAGGCGCAGCCCGGACCGGCGCAACAAGCAGGCGATGCGCTGCCGGTGGCGGTGACCGCGCGCTGCATCGCGGCGGCCGTGTTCGCCGCGATGGAGGTCTGGATGCTCGGGCAGGACCGCTCGCTGGCGGAGCTGGCCCGGATGTGCCGCGAGGCCCTCAATTCGCTGCGCAACCTCTAGTTACGGCAATATTGACAAAACTAGGCCCGCGTGCCAGCGTTCCCGGAAAGCGGGAAGGCGGATCGATGACCGATTACGACGCGATCGTCATAGGGTCCGGGCATAACGGCCTGGCCGCGGCGGTCATCCTGCAGCGCGCCGGACTGCGCACGCTGTGCCTGGAGGCCGGGCGCTATGCCGGGGGGATGGCGTCGACGGTGGAGTTGTTCGACGGCTACCGGTTCGAGATCGCGGGCTCGGTGCAGTTCCCGACGTCGGCCGCGGTCAGTGCGGAGCTGGGCCTGGACGGTCTGGACACCGTCGACCTCGAGGTCATGTCGGTGGCCATGCGCGGCATCGGTGACGCGCCCCTGATCCAATACGCCGATCCGATGAAGATGTTCACCCACCTCAGTGAGGTGCACGGCGCCGAGGCGGTCAACGGCATGGCCGGCCTGCTGGCCTGGAGCCAAGCCCCCACCCGGGCGCTGGGCCGTTTCGAGGCGGGCCGCCCGCCGAAGTCGCTCGACGAAATGTATGCCTGCGCCACAAACGAATTCGAACGCTCCGCCATCGACGACATGCTGTTCGGCTCGGTCACCGACGTGCTGGACCGGTATCTGCCTGACCGGGAGAAGCATGCGGCGTTACGCGGCTCCTTCACGGTGCTGGCGGTCAACACCCTCTACCGCGGACCGGCCACCCCCGGCAGTGCCGCCGCCCTGGCCTTCGGCCTGGGGGTGCCCGACGAGAACACCGTCCTGATGAAGAAGCTGCGCGGGGGGATCGGGGCACTTACCGGACACCTCTGCGAGGAGTTCACCGCACTGGGCGGGCAGCTGCGGCTGCGCACCGTGGTGGCCGAAATTCTGGTCGACCGAGCCGGACCCCGGGTCAGCGGCGTGCGCACCGACGGCGGCGACACCGTGAGCGCACCGGTGGTGGTATCGGCCGTCGCCCCCGACGTCACCGTCACCCGGCTGCTCGACGCGGCTTCGGTGCCTGAGGACATCCGCGCCCGCTACGCCGGAATCGACCACCGGGGCAGTTATCTGCAGATGCATTTCGCCCTGGACGAGGCGCCGGAGTTCGCCGCTCCCTACGAGATGCTCAACGAGCCCGCGATGCAGGCGTCGCTGGGCATCTTCTGCACGCCCGAGGAGGTGCAGAAGCAGTGGGAGCAGGCCCGTCGCGGCGTCGTTCCGGCCGACCCGACGGTGGTGTTGCAGATCCCGTCACTGCACGACCCGGAACTGGCGCCGCCCGGCAAGCACGCCGCGTCGGCCTTCGCCCTGTGGTTCCCCATCGAGGGCAACGGGAACTACGGCCAGATGAAAGTGGAGATGGGCCAACGGGTGATCGACAAGATCACCCGGCTGGCACCGAATTTCGAGCGCAGCATCACCCGGCACACCACCTTCACGCCGCGCCACATGGGCACCATGTTCGGTGCCCCCGGCGGCGATTACTGCCACGGCCTGCTCAACCCCGACCAGATCGGCCCGAACCGTCCCGGCCCCACCGGGTTCTTGGGACAGCCGTTACCCGTGCAGGGCCTGTATCTGGGCAGCGCGGGCTGTCACGGCGGTCCCGGGATCACCTTCATACCGGGCTATAACGCCGCCCATCAGGTGCTGGCAGACCGCTGACCAGGACGCCGAGCGTGTAACCAGCACGAAAAATCCCACCGGAATTCGGTCTGAGTGCACGTTGGGCGAGTCAGCGGTCGGCCAGCAGCTCGTCGAGCAGCGCCAGGAACTTCTCCGGGTGGGCCGGGGTGAAGGCCGGCCGGGGCCACGGGTCGCCCTGCAGATCCAGGGTGACCAGCGTGGACCGCACCGGCCGCCGGACGTCCAGCGGCAGCCAGCGCCGCAGATCCGAACTGCCCCAGATCCGGAAGCGGTGGGTGAACGTGCCCAGCGGCTCGCTGCGATAGCGACGGATCGCCGACAGCGGGATCACCTTGGAGGTGCCGGAAGGGAAGTGGTAGCGGCGCAACGTGATTGCCCGTCGATCCAGCGCCACCAGGCCGTCGTCGTAGGAGTCGCCGCTCACAGTTTCTCGCAGCGCAGTTCGTGGCCCTTGGCGGTCAGGCAGCGCCCCGATTTGAGGTCCCACTCCCAGCCGTGCTGATTGCAGGTCAAGATGTCGCCCTCCACCACGCCGACCTTCGACAGGTCGGCCTTCATGTGCGGGCAGCGGCGCTGAATCTGCCAGTCGCCCAAGGTGATGGTCGCCGAGTCGTCATGGCTTTCACCGAACCAGCCTTCGGCGTAGACGATGCGGTCCTCGGTGAGGCACTTGAAGAACGTGTAGAGGTACTCGTTGTAGCCGCCGACCCGCCATGCGGAGAACCGCGTGGACAAGAAGATGGTGTTGACCCAGTCCGGTTCGCCGTCGCGCAGCACGGTGCGCACCAGCTCGGGTGGAATGCCGAAGCCGTACCGGAACTTCTCACCCGGAATCGGCTCGCGCACCATCCGTTTGGGGAAGTCCAGCACCACCGTCTCGGTGTGCCCGGGGCCGTCGAGCACCAGTTCGACCGGATAGCCGATGCCGTCGCAGATCTCGTTGCTGCGCGCCATGATCGGCTCGAACAGGTCTCGTAGCGGTTCGAGCATCGCCGGGCCGGCAGCCGGCGCCCAGGAGGCCTTCTCGGCGGCCAGCACCGGCGCCATCCGCTGCGCGTAGTCGGCGATGTAGTCCGCCTTGCCGGTGGTGAAGATCGCCTCGACGTCTGCCTGCGGCAGCGGGTGGGTCAGCGAGTCCAACTGCGAACCGGTGAAGCTGGCGGTACTGCCGGGAATCATCAGCAACCCGCCGTCGTGGCCGTTGCGTCGCAACTGATCGAGGAACACCATCTCGTCGGGAAAGATGTTCGCCGGATCGCCGTGGTCGTCGTTGAGATAGCGCAGCTCGGGGTCCAGGAAGCACGGCGGACCCGCCGAGGGCACCACCCAGGTGGCTCCCACATGGGCGACGTACTGGCGGGCGCGGTCCATCTGCCGCTGCCGCTTCTGGATGCCGAACGCCTCCTTGGCCCGGGCCGGCATGTCGTAGACCATCGGGTACCAGATCGCCCCGGAGTACTGCAGCAGGTGCACGTCGACGGTGCCGAAGGCCTGGAGCACGTCCAGGTCGATCGGGCGGGAATCGTTCATGTTGAACACGGTGGTCACCCCGTCGGAGACCACCAGCCCCGAGTCGCCGATCGGGCCGTCGGCGGGGGCCCGCAGCGCGATGATCATCACGTCGAGGTCGCCCTTGGGGCCGTGCACCGTGTGCCGCTGTGAATCGGCCGTCTCGAAGAAGCGGTGAAAACCCAGAGCTTCGAGCTCCCGGCGCAGGTCGGGCACCGGGTAATCGGGCAACAGCACCACCGCGTCCTTGTTGACGTGGGCCGCCAGGTGGCGCGGATCGAAGTGATCGCGGTGCAGATGCGAGATATAGAGGTAGTCGCAGTCGCCGAGGCTGTCCCAGTCGAGCGACGAGTTGTCCGGGAAGGGGAACCAGGAGCCGAAGTAGGCCGGATTCACCCAGGGGTCGCACAAGATGCTGCCTGCAGCGGTCTCGATCCGGAAGCCGGCGTGCCCGACGCTGGTGACCTGCACGTGATTCTTCTCCCGACGCTCAAAGAGATCCCATCCGAGCTTACCGGCGGCGCGGCCGGTCCCATCGCCTAGGCTTTGGTGCTGTGGAGCCTTGGTATGGGACTGTCGCGTTCGCCGCGCACACGTTGTGGCGTTATGAGGGCTTGAAAATCACCGTCACCGGCAGAGAGCACCTGCCTGCAACCGGTGGCGCGGTGATCGCCATCAACCACACCGGATACCTCGACTTCCTCTTTGCCGGGGTGGCCTCCTATGACGCCAAGCCGCGGCGGCGGGTGCGCTTCATGGCCAAGAAAGAGACCTTCGACAACCGGTACAGCGGCCCGATCATGCGCGGCTGTCGCCACATTGCGGTGGATCGCAGCCAGGGGGCGGAGTCCTATGCCACCGCCGTGGAGTACCTCAAGGCCGGCGAACTGGTGGGGGTCTACCCGGAGGCGACGATCAGCCGCAGTTTCGAGCTCAAGGAGTTCAAGAGCGGCGCCGCGCGGATGGCGATCGAGGCGCAGGTGCCGATCATCCCGCACATCGTGTGGGGCGCCCAGCGGATCTGGACCAAGGATCACCCGAAGCGGCTCGGTCGCAGCAAGGTGCCCATCACGGTGATGATCGGCGAGCCGATCCCTCCGACCCCGCCGGTCGAAGAGCTGCGCGCCCTCCTGCAGACCCGCATGCAACACCTGCTGGAGCAGGCCCAGGCCTCCTATCCCGAGCACCCCGCCGGCGCCTTCTGGTTGCCGGCCCGGCTGGGCGGCAGCGCCCCCACCCCGGCCGAAGCCCTCGAACTCGACGCCGCCGAAGCCGCCCGCAAGGCCGAGCAGCGGGCCGCTCGCCAGCAGCCGCCGAGCCCGACGGGCGCCGCCGACTAACGCCTGCCATGGAGCCCGTCTTCCGAGCGTTGGAGCTCACGGCGTTGAGCGCGGTGAAGATCGCCGGCGCTCGGATCGACTATCTCGGATTGGAAAACATCCCGGCCCGGGGCGGCGCGGTGGTCGCGATCAACCACACCGGTTACGTGGACTTCCTGCCGGCCGGGCTGGCGGCGTACTACCGGGACCGCCGGATGCGGTTCATGATCAAGGCCGAGATGCAGCAGGTGCCGGTGGTGAACTACCTGATCCGCCACACCCGCACCATCCCGGTGGACCGGTCGGACGGCGCCGACGCCTACCGGCACGCGGTCGCCGCATTGCGCTCGGGGGAGTTGGTGGGCGTGTACCCCGAGGCCACCATCAGCCGCAGCTTCGAGCTCAAGAGGTTCAAATCCGGGGCAGCCCGGATGGCCCTGGAGGCGCAGGTGCCGATCATCCCGCTGATCGTGTGGGGTGCTCACCGGCTCTGGACCAAGGATCACCCGCGGGCGCGGCTGGTGGCCAGCAAGGTACCGGTCACCGTGCGGGTGGGGGAGCCGCTGGCCCCCTCCGGGGACGCCGCGACGCTCACCGCCCGGCTGAGTCAGCGCATGGCGCCGATGCTGGCTGCGGTGCAGCAGGCCTACCCGCATCCGGCCGGTGAATTCTGGGTGCCCCGACGACTCGGCGGAGCAGCACCCACCCCGGAGGAGGCTAGGATTTTGGAAGAGCAGGAACTGGCGGAACGGAAACGCAAGAGTGCAGGTGGCCATCGGGCCGACCCTCCCGGCACGGAGCAGTAGGGCAGTGCGCCCACCGTGGCCGAGGCCGTGCCGATGACGCACCCCAACGGTCCCCCCGCGCTGATCGCCAGCGATGTCGACGGCACCCTGCTCGACAACAACGAAGCCATCACCGCCCGGACCCGGGCCGCGGTGCACGCTGCCGTGGACTCCGGCGCGCATTTCGTGCTGGCGACCGGCCGCCCGCCGCGGTGGATCGCGCCGGTGGTCGATGCGCTCGGTTTCGCGCCGATGGCGGTGTGCGCCAACGGGGCGGTGATCTACGACCCGGCCACCGACCGGGTGGTGTCGGCGCGGACGCTGTCGGCCGACAACCTGGTCAAGCTGGCCGAAGTCGTCGGCCGTGCGCTGCCGGGAGCGGGCCTGGCGGTGGAGCGTATCGGCGAGCGCGCGCATGACGCGGCAACCCCGCAGTTCGTCAGCTCGCCCGGCTATGAGCACGCCTGGCTGAACCCCGACAACACCGAGGTGTCCCTGGAGGACCTACTGTCCCAGCCCGCGATCAAGCTGCTGGTCCGCAAGGCGGGGGCATCCAGCGCCGACATGGCGGCGCAGCTTGCGGCGCACATCGGAACGGCAGCCGAAATCACCTACTCCACCAACAACGGACTGCTCGAAGTGGTGCCGGCAGGTATCACCAAGGCCAGCGGGCTCGAGGAGCTGATCACTCCGCTGGGGATCGACGTCGAGCAGGTGGTGGCGTTCGGGGACATGCCCAACGACCTGCCGATGCTGATTCGTGCAGGCCATGGTGTGGCGATGGGCAACGCCCACCCCGACGTCCTGGCGGCCGCGGCCGAGATCACCGCCCCCAACAGCGACGACGGCCTGGCGCGGGTGCTGGAACGGATTTACCTTCGCTGACTCTGCGTCCACCAGGCAGCGCACTCGAACTTCTTCCTGGTACGCGCAGAGTCAACGACGGCTACTCGCCGGCGAAGGGATCGATCACCCGAGAGAACCGCTCAAGCTGCACCGGCGGTCCCTCCGGCGGCGGTGGTGGCAGCTCTTCGGCGACACCGTCGACGACGCGGATCACCGCTCCGCTGGCCCAGTTGTAGTTCAGCGTGCCGTGCTGAAAATTCTGCCCCACCCACTCCGGTTCGGGGATCTCGGCGCTGGTCGGTAGGCCGAGCACGCCGCGCTCATAGCCCAGCGACGCCCAGGCGTCGTAGATCGCCCCGGTGATGGGCTGTGCGCCGGTCTCCGGCGACCAGTACACCGCGCCGTGTTCGAACGTGGCGTACTTGGTGGAGCCCTCGCCGATCGCCTCCGGCGAGGTGGGCGCGCCGAGCATGCCCTCCGCGCCGCCCATTTCCAGCCAGCGGGTGTGGATGGCGCCGCCCTCCATCACCCGGGCGAGGTCTTCCGGCCCGGGCGGCTCGTTGAATCGGGCGGCGATCTCGCGGATCGCGTTGAGCGCTATGTATCCCTGGTTGCCGGGACACTCGGTGGCGTCGAGGTCGCGGTGGCCGATGATCGAGGGCAACGTCAGGGATGCACCCCGCGGAACGTTGGTGAAAGAACCACCGGCGGAGGTCAGTTGGGCCATGCCGCGCGGGTCGGTGCGGTCCAGTCCCAGCCGCCAGCCCAGCAGTCGGCCAACGGACTCGAGTTGGATCGGCGGGGGAGGTGCGTCGTCGAAGGTGCCGATCATGGTCACCCCCCAGGTGTTGCTGTTGAACCCTCCTGCGTGGCTGCCCATGATGCCGCGGTTGAGGCCACCGGCCCGGCCCTCGAAAACCTGGCCGTACTTGTCCACCAGTGCGTTGTAGCCGATGTCGCACCAGCCCAGGGTGCGGGTGTGGTAGGCGTAGATCGCCCGGATGATCTCCGCGGAGTCTTCGGGGGCGTAGTCGTTGGAACCTGCGGTGTGGTGCACGACGGCCGCGTGCACCGGCCCGCTCTCCACCGGTTTGCCGCACCGGCCATAGGCCCCGGCGCCCCAGTGACTGCGCGGAATGATGTTCGGCGGCTGGCCCGGCGCCAGTACGGCCCGCGGCGGTTGCCACTGGGCGTCGGCGGGGGTCTTCGGGGGCGTGATCAGCACCGCGGAGATGTTCTGGGCAAGCGGCTGCGCGGCGGTGGCCGGCACGTAGCCGAGATCGGCCGGCGCGGATTTCTTCGCAGGCGGGTGTGCCTTGGCCGCCTCGCTCGGGGCGGTCGGACCGGTGCCGTGGGGTTTGGTCGTCGACCCGGGGCCGGGCGCGGTCGGAGCGGTCCGGGTCACCGCGATCTGCACGGCGGTGGTTCGGCCGACGAACACCGGTTCGGTGCCCTCCGGGCCGGGGGCGGGCGCGTCGGGCCGGCGAGGCCCCGGTGCCTCGTGTTTGCTCTCGTGCGCGGTCGCATACCAGGGACCCCAGCTCCCGTCGGGGCGCTTGGCACGGATGCGGGCCGACGTCCCGCTGAGGTCCGCGCCGGTGAGGGCCACCATGGTGAACGGTTCGTCCTGGGTGATCTCTCGGACGGTGACGCCCGGCTCCAGTTCGTCCAGGGGTTGTTGGCTCAGCTTGGTCGCGGCGGCGCTCGGGGCGGCCTCCGAAGCTCGCGGCACCTTCGAAGCCGCCCCGGAGTTCAGTGTCCACGGCAGGATCAGCACGGTCGCGAGAGTCGCGGTCAGCTTGATCGTCGGCGGAGGACGACGACGGGTTGGCACGTACCGATGTTACGTATGTGTCACGTGTTGTAGATGATGCGACACGCGACGGGCGTCGGCCGGCACCCGCAAAGGGTTAACGGCACCGCAGAGTCTTCCGGTGCCCGCCAGGTGCGGGCTGACTCTGCGGTGCCGTCGGGCGGAACAGCTCCGCTGTATGTCCGGTTAGGGCAACGGTGCCGGGGGTGGGGCGGCAACCGCCGGCCCAGCGCCCTGCGCTGCCTGCGCGATCGAGGGAATCACCACACCCTTGATCAAGTCGATGGCCTGACCGGCGCCCAGCTGGTTGGCCGCGCTCATCAGATCGCTGACCAACCCACCGCTGGCGGGCTCCGGCATCCCCAGCGACGGGTCGCCGAGGATCGGGTACGTGCCATCCAGGCCGGGGTCCAGGCCCACCGGCGAGGTGAGCGGCAGACCGTCGGACCCGAGCAGGCCGGTGTCCGGAGTGGTCAGGCCCGGGCTGGTCAATCCGGGGCTGGTGAGACCTGGGCTGGTCAATCCGGGGCTGGTGAGGCCCGGGCTGGTCAGCGACGAATCGGTCAACAGCGGCGGCGTGGTCAGGCCGGGGGTGGTCAGGCCGGAGGTGGTCGACACTCCCGGCGTACCCAGCGGCGGCGTCGACAGCGACGGGGTGGTCAGCGACGGGTCGGTGAGCCCCGGTGTGCCCAGGCCCGGCGAGGTGAGCCCCGGCGTGCCCAGGCCCGGCGACGTCAGGCCGGGATAGGTCCCGGTCGCGCTCGGGTAGAGCCCGGTCGAGGCGGCGCCGTTGGTGAAGCCCGGCACCGGCGGGAGGTTCACCCCGAACTGGGACAGGCCCTGCGAGAGGGCGGTGATCAGCTCACCGGGCAAGTCGGCCACGGACGAGGCCGCGACGAAGTCGTGGTGTTGAGGGGCGCTGTTGTGAGCGACCAGCTCGGATACAGCGACAACTGCGAACGGACTCGCGACCGCCAGGGCGGCGACTGCGCTCATGGTTGTCGAGAGCCTGCGTCGACGTCGGTTCGGCACGGAAGTCTCCTCAATGTGTTTTGCCCGTCAACTCGCGGGTTCTGCCGCGGCCGTCGTGGCGCTTACTGCACTTGTATCTGCCCTACGTGACTGACGGTACGCGTGTGACTTGTGTGAAAAGAGTGACGAGATCGAATCGTGAGGAAACTGCGATCAACCCTTCCCCGGCGCCCCCCGGGCCGCAGAGCACCTGAATCGGCGGGCGAAGTCGAGCTGCGAGCAGGGGCGGCGGGGCGCCGACGATGCGGGCGGGCGCTGGTCGGCTACCCTTGGCGCCGATGACCGCTCGTTTTGACCTCTTTGTCGTGGGTTCCGGCTTCTTCGGCCTGGCCATCGCCGAGCGCGTTGCCACGCAGCTCGGCAAGCGTGTTCTCGTCGTCGAGAGGCGTCCGCACATCGGCGGCAACGCCTACTCCGAGGCGGAGCCGCAAACCGGCATCGAAGTCCACAAGTACGGTGCGCACCTTTTCCATACCTCTAATAAGCGGGTCTGGGACTACGTGCGGCAGTTCACCGAGTTCACCGGCTACCAGCATCGGGTCTTCGCCATGCACAACGGCCAGGCCTACCAGTTCCCAATGGGGCTGGGCCTGGTGTCGCAGTTCTTCGGCCGCTATTTCTCCCCCGACGAGGCCCGGGCACTGATCGCCGAGCAGTCCGCGGAGATCGACACCGCCGAGGCGCAGAACCTCGAGGAGAAGGCGATCAGCCTGATCGGCCGCCCGCTGTACGAGGCGTTCGTCAAGGACTACACCGCCAAGCAGTGGCAGACCGACCCCAAGGAACTGCCGGCGTCCAACATCACCCGGCTGCCGGTGCGCTACACCTTCGACAACCGCTACTTCAACGACACCTACGAGGGATTGCCGGTCGACGGCTACACCGCGTGGCTGGAGAACATGGCGGCCGACGAGCGCATCGAGGTGCGCCTGGACACCGACTGGTTCGACGTCCGCGACGAACTCCGCGCAGCCAACCCGGATGCCCCGGTCGTCTACACCGGACCGCTGGACCGCTACTTCGACTACGCCGAAGGCAAGCTGGGCTGGCGCACCCTGGATTTCGAGCTCGAAGTTCTCGACACCGGAGATTTCCAGGGCACCCCGGTGATGAACTACAACGACGGCGACGTGCCGTTCACCCGCATCCACGAGTTCCGGCACTTCCACCCGGAGCGGGACTACTACCCCGCGGACAAGACGGTGATCATGCGGGAGTACTCGCGGTTCGCCGACGACGCCGACGAGCCCTACTACCCGATCAACACCGAGGCGGACCGGGCGGTGCTGACGGCCTACCGGGCGCGCGCCAAGGCGGAGATGGACTCGGCGAAGGTGCTCTTCGGTGGGCGGCTGGGCACCTACCAATATCTGGACATGCACATGGCCATCGCCAGTGCGCTGAACATGTACGACAACATCCTGGCGCCGCACCTGCTCGACGGGGTGCCGCTGGGGGAGGGCAGTAAGGCATGACCGACAGTTCACGCGCGGTGAGCCGCCTTTCGCGGATCATCCTGCCGCGCCAGGGTGAGCCGCTGGATGTGCGCAAGCTCTACATCGAGGAATCCGAGACCAACAGCCGGCGGGCCCACCCGCTGACCCGCACCAGCCTGGAGATCGGCGAGGAGTCGGAAGTCTCGTTCGCCACCTACTTCAACGCCTTCCCGGCTTCCTACTGGCGTCGCTGGTCGATCCTCGGCTCGGTGGTGCTGCGCCTGGAGCTGACCGGATCGGGGAGGGTCGACGTCTACCGCTCCAAGGCGACCGGTGCGCGTATCGCGGTGGACGGCAAGCCTTTCGGCTCTGCCGAGAACCATGACACCCCGTCGGTCGTGGAGTTCGAGGTAGGTCTGCAGCCGTTCGAAGACGGTGGCTGGATCTGGTTCGACATCACCACCGACAGCCCGGTGACGCTGGACCGCGGCGGCTGGTACGCCCCGATCGAGGCCCCCGGCCGGGCGGACATCGCCATCGGCATCCCGACCTTCAATCGGCCCGACGACTGCGTCAACGCGCTGCGGGCACTGACCTCCGACGCCGAGGTCGACGAGGTCATCAGCGCGGTCATCGTTCCTGACCAGGGCACGAACAAGGTGCGCGACCATCCCGGCTTCCCGGAAGCCGCCGCCGCGCTGGGCGACCGACTGTCGATGCACGACCAGCCCAACCTCGGCGGGTCCGGCGGCTACAGCCGGGTCATGTATGAGGCGCTGAAGAACACCGGCTGTGAGCAGATCCTGTTCATGGACGACGACATCCGCATCGAGCCGGACTCGATTCTGCGCGCCCTGGCACTGAACCGATTCGCCAAGACGCCCACCCTGATCGGCGGGCACATGCTCAACCTGCAGGAGCCCTCCCACCTGCACATCATGGGCGAGGTCGTCGATGCGGGCGTGTTCATGTGGACCAACGCCCCGCACACCGAGTACGACCACAACTTCGCCACCGACTCGCTGGCCGAGTCGCCGGACCTGCATCGGCGCATCGACGTCGACTTCAACGGCTGGTGGATGTGCATGATCCCGCGCGCCGTCGCCGAGGAGATCGGCCAGCCGGTGCCGTCGTTCATCAAGTGGGACGACGCCGAATACGGGCTGCGCGCCGGTAAACACGGCTACCCGACCGTCACGCTGCCCGGCGCGGCGATCTGGCACATGGCCTGGAGCGACAAAGACGACGCGATCGACTGGCAGGCCTACTTCCACCTGCGCAACCGGTTGATGGTCGCGGCCCTGCACTGGGACGGCAACATCTCCGGGCTGATTCGCAGCCACCTCAAGGCAACCCTGAAACACCTTGCCTGCCTTGAATACTCGACAGTGGCCGTGCAGAACAAGGCGTTGGACGACTTCATGGCCGGACCCGAGCACATCTTCTCGATCCTGGAGTCGGCGCTGCCGGAGATCCACGCGCTGCGCAAGACCTACCCCGACGCGGTGGTCCTGCCGGCCGCCAGCGAGCTTCCCGCCCCGTCGCAGCGGCGCAGGCCGATGCGGCCGCCGGTGCAGCCGCTGACCATCGGCTATCGGCTCGCGCGCGGAATCCTGCACAACCTCAAGGCCACCGAGCCGGAGCATCACCAGCGCCCGCAGCTCAACGTGCCCACCCAGGACGCGCGCTGGTTCCTGTTGTGCACCCAGGACGGTGTCACCGTCACCACCGCCGACGGTCGCGGAGTGGTCTACCGCCAGCGCGACCGCGAGAAGATGTTGTCGCTGCTGCGCGAATCGCTGCGGCGCCAGTACCAGCTGGCCCGCCGGTTCGACGCTCTGCGCCAGACCTACCGCCGGGCGCTGCCCACACTGGCCAGCAAACAGCAGTGGGAGACGGTGCTGCTTCCCAACGGTGGCACGTCGGCATGACCGAACACGCCCCGGACCCGGACGCGGTTCCCCCGCACGGCGAGGACGCCGTGCTGGTCGCCGTGCAGTCGGCGCTGGCCGGGCGGACCGGCGTGCTGCCGGCGGCGCGGGCGTTGTCACACTTCGGCGAACACAGCCTGGGCTGGCTGGCGGTAGCGGCGCTCGGCGCGCTGGCGCAGCCGCAGCGGCGCCGGTCGTGGCTGCTGGCCGGCGCCGGCGCCCTGGCCGCGCACGCCGCCGCGGTGATCATCAAGCGCATCGTGCGCCGTACGCGGCCGAACCATCCGGCGATCGCCATCAACGTCGGAACCCCCAGTGCGTTGAGCTTCCCCTCGGCGCACGCCACCTCCACCGCTGCGGCGGCCATCCTGCTGGGCCGGGCGGCCGGGCTCCCGGCGCGGGCCCTGCCGGCCCTGGTGGTGCCGCCGATGGCGCTGTCCCGCATGGTGCTCGGCGTGCATTACCCCAGTGACGTCGCCACCGGCGCGCTGGTGGGTGCCGCGGTCGCCGCGGCCGCAATCCGCCTGGACGACTCTGGAGATTCGCGATGAGCGCAGACACGCAAGACCGAACCTCGGAGCTCGGCCCGCCGGCCAACCTGCTCTCCGGCATCATCAAGGCGATCCGGCCCCGCCAGTGGGTCAAGAACGTATTGGTGGTCGCGGCCCCGCTGGCCGCGCTCGGGGGCGGCGTCCACTACGACTACGCCGACCTGGCGCGCAAGTCGCTGATCGCCTTCGTGGTGTTCTCCCTGGCAGCCTCCGCGGTGTATCTGGTCAACGACGCCCAAGACGTCGAGGCCGATCGGGCGCATCCCACCAAGCGGTTCCGGCCCATCGCCGCCGGAGTGGTTCCAGTGGGGCTGGCCTACGTCCTGGCGGTGGCCCTGGGCGCGGTCTCGCTGGGCATCTCCTGGTGGCTGACCCCGAACCTGGCGCTGGTGATGGCTATCTACCTGGCCATCCAGCTGGCCTACTGCTTCGGTCTCAAACACCAAGCGGTGCTGGACATCTGCATCGTCTCCTCGGGATTCCTGATTCGGGCCATCGCCGGAGGCGTGGCCGCCAGCATCCCGCTGTCGCAATGGTTCCTGCTGGTGATGGCATTCGGGTCGCTGTTCATGGCGGCCGGCAAGCGCTACGCCGAACTGCAGATCGCCGAGCAGACCGGTGCCAAGATCCGCAAATCGCTGGAGAGCTACACCGGCACCTACCTGCGCTTCGTATGGACGGCGTCGGCCACTGCCATGTTGGTCTGCTACAGCCTCTTCGCCTTCGAACGCGACAGCGGTTCGGGCTCCTGGTACGCGGTGTCGATCATTCCGATCACTATCGGCATCCTGCGATACGCCGTCGACGTCGACGGCGGCATGGCCGGCGAGCCCGAAGACATCCTGCGTCGTGACCGGGTGATGCAGCTGATGGCGCTGGCCTGGATCGGAACCATCGGTGTTGCCGTCGCCTTCGGCTAGCCGACTCCCACCAGGAGCGACACCGGACCGCAGGGTCCGGCCACTGGGCTGGCCGGCGGTCGCCTACAGCCCGTCGGTGCGGCTGAGCTCCTGGGCCGGACTGGCGGTGGTGCTGGTGATGTTCGCCGTCGGAGCCTGGCGGCGCCGCTGGATCTCCGACGACGGGCTGATCGTGCTGCGCACCGTGCGCAACCTGCTGGCCGGCAACGGGCCGGTGTTCAACGCCGGAGAGCGGGTGGAGGCCAACACCTCCACGGCCTGGACGTACCTGATGTATCTGGGCAGTTGGCTGGGCGGGCCGTTGCGGATGGAATACGTGGCACTGGCCTTCGCGCTGGCGCTGAGCCTGGCCGGTGTCGCGATGCTGATGCTGGGCGCCGCCCGGCTGTATGCGCCCGGCCTGCAGGGCCGCCGCGCATTGCTGTTGCCGGCCGGGGCGCTGGTCTACATCGCCCTGCCCCCCGCGCGGGACTTCGCCACCTCCGGTCTGGAGACCGGTCTGGTGCTCGCCTACCTGGGCCTGCTGTGGTGGATGTTGGTCTGCTGGGCGCAGGCGTTGCGCATGCCGCGCTCGCGCGCCCGGGGCGCGTGGTTCACCGCCTGCCTGGCGTTCGTGGCCGGCTTCAGTGTGCTGGTGCGTCCCGAGTTGGCGCTGATCGGCGGCGGTGCCCTGGTCATGCTGCTGATCGCCGCGCCCGACTGGCGCCGCCGGCTGCAGATCCTGGTGGCCGGCGGGGCGCTGCCGGTGGCGTACCAGATCTTCCGGATGGGCTACTACGGCCTCCTGGTGCCGGGAACAGCCCTGGCCAAGGATGCCGCCGGGGACAAGTGGTCGCAGGGCATGATCTACCTGGCGAACTTCAACGCTCCCTACGCACTGTGGGTGCCCACCGTGCTGCTCGCCGCGCTGGGTGCGGCGCTGTGGGTCGGTTCCGCGGTCCGTCATCGGCCCCGCCGTCCGGTTCCCCCCGGTGTCGGCCCGTGGGCCCGGCTGGTGCAAAGTCCCGGGGCGGTGGTCTGTTTCTTCGTGGCCAGCGGGCTGCTCCAGGCCCTCTACTGGGTGCGCCAGGGCGGGGACTTCATGCACGGCCGGGTGCTGCTGGCGCCGCTGTTCTGCATGCTCGCCCCGGTGGCAGTCATTCCCGTGCTGCTGCCCGACGGTGCCCGCTACCACCGGGAGGCCGGCTACCCGCTCAGCGGCGCCGTCGGCCTGCTGTGGCTGGCGGTGGCCGGATGGGCGCTGTGGGCGGCCAATTCGCCGGGCATGGGTTATGACGCCACCCGCGTCACCTACTCCGGAATCGTCGACGAGCGCCGGTTCTACTCCCAGGCGACCGGCCAGGCCCACCCGCTGACCGGTGCGGACTACCTCGGCTATCCCCGCATGCGCGCCGTTCTGACCACCATCGCCGCCACCCCCGACGGCGCCCTGCTACTGCCGTCGGGCAATTACGACCAATGGGACGTGGTGCCCGTGATTTTGCCGGTGCCCCCCGGTATCGGCGTTGCGACCGATCCGGGTCCGGGCGCAACCGGACCCCACACCGTCTTCTTCACCAACTTGGGCATGCTGGGCATGAACACCGGCCTCGACGTGCGGTTGCTGGACCAGATCGGGTTGGCCAACCCGATCGCGGCGCACACCGGACGGTTGGAGCACGGCCGCATCGGCCATGACAAGGACCTGTTCCGGGACTGGGTGGTGGCCGACGGGCCGTGGGTCAAGTGGTATCCGTTCATCCCGGGCTACTTGGACCAGGACTGGATCGCCCAGGCGGAGGCTGCCTTGCGCTGCCCGGACACCGCGGCGGTGCTGGGCTCGGTGCGTGCACCCATGGGGCCGCGCCGGTTCCTGTCCAATCTGTTGCACTCGCCGAGCTACACCCGATACCGGATCGAGCGAGTCCCGCGCGACGAACTGATCCGCTGCGGGCTGGCCGTGCCGGAACCGACGCGTCCGCAGTACACCGGGATGCCGCCGGAGGTGCCCTGAGACGTGCTGGCCTCCGCCTGCGCGAAATTGTGACGGACGTCATTATGCGGACCGGGCAGTCACCCCCTTTTGGCCGGTCTCACCGGCTGGAATGCCGGGGTGGAGCACCGGCGCCCGTTGTCACAAAAGCGGTTCTGGTGCCCGGTGGGGGGCCTGCTGAGGCAACCCGGAGCCTTCGACGTCGCCCATTTTGTGGTTGACTACATCGGCACTGTTGCGTTTTCACGCACAGATCGGGTCCGAGTCGGACCACGTTATAGGCAAATACGGCAATGAACGAATGAGGATGCCAAGGATGAAGCTGCTTGACAGGTTGATGGTCGTCGCCGGTGGCGCGGCCCTGCTGGCGGGACTGGTGGGAGTCGTCGGCGGTACCCCGGAGGCGAACGCGTTTTCTCGGCCGGGTCTGCCGGTGGAGTACCTGCAGGTGCCTTCGGCGGGAATGGGCCGTGACATCAAGGTCCAGTTCCAGTCCGGCGGTTCGGACTCCCCGGGCCTGTACCTGCTCGACGGCATGCGGGCCCAGGACGACTTCAACGGCTGGGACATCAACACCCCGGCGTTCGAGTGGTACCTGAACTCCGGCATCTCGGTGATCATGCCCGTGGGCGGTCAGTCCAGCTTCTACAGCGACTGGTACAAGCCGGCGTGCGGCAAGGCGGGCTGCTCCACCTACAAGTGGGAGACCTTCCTCACCCGGGAGCTGCCGGCCTACCTGGCCTCGGAGTACGGCGTGAGCCAGAGCCGCAACGCCGCGGTCGGCCTGTCGATGGCCGGTTCGTCGGCGCTGACGCTGGCGATCTACCACCCCAACCAGTTCACCTACGCGGGTTCGCTGTCGGGTTACCTCAACCCGTCCACCGGTAAGGGCTGGATCGGCCTGTCGATGGGTGACGCCGGCGGCTACAAGAAGAACGACATGTGGGGCGACGACAACGACCCGGCCTGGTTGCGCAACGACCCGACCGTCAACGTCGAGAAGCTGGTGGCCAACAACACGCGCCTGTGGGTCTTCTGCGGTAACGGCAAGGCCAACGAGCTGGGCGGCGACAACATCCCCGCCGTGTTCCTCGAGCAGAACTTCATGATCGGTGCGAACAAGAAGTTCCAGGAGCTCTACACCGCGGCCGGCGGCCACAACGCCATCTTCAACTTCCCGGAGTACGGCACGCACAGCTGGGAGTACTGGGGCCAGCAGCTGCAGGCCATGAAGCCCGACCTGCAGGCGCACTTGGGCGCCACGCCGGGTGGTGGCGACAGCGGCGAGTAGTCCCGCAGCGCAGATAGAAGTACCGCCGACGGCGGCGACCTCCTGGGTCGCCGCCGTCGGTCGTTTCCCGTCCTGGCAGCAAGCGTCGTGTGGTTGACTACCCCCGGGGTCAGGGCGTGTGCGACCAGTGGGTCGAACCATCACAAAAGCTGTGCCGACGAGCGAGGTGGAGATGAGCGGACTGTCGAAGGTGTTGCGGGCACTGTGCGTGGCCGTACTGATGCTGGGCCTGTGGGGCGGGGGCACAATCGTCGGCTCGACCGCGCACGCCGCACAGTTCGAGAACCTGATGGTCCCGTCGCCGGCGATGGGCCGCGACATCCCGGTGGCGTTCCTGAACCAGGGGCCGCACGCGGTGTACCTGCTCGACGCATTCGACGCCCACCCCGATCTGAGCAACTGGGTGACCGCGGGCAACGCGATGAACACGCTGGCCGGCAAGGGCGTCTCGGTCGTCGCCCCGGCGGGTGGCGCCTACAGCATGTACACCAACTGGGAGCAGGACGGCAGCAAGCAGTGGGACACGTTCCTGTCCACTGAGCTGCCGGACTGGCTGGCGGCCAACCGCGGCCTGGCGCCGGGCGGTCACGCCGTGGTCGGCGCGTCCCAGGGTGGCTACGGAGCCCTGGCGCTGGCCACGTTCCACCCCGACCGGTTCGGGTTCGCGGGAGCGATGTCGGGCTTCCTGGGACCGGCCAACACCACCGAGAGCGGTGTGATCAGCGCCGGCTTGCAGAACTTCGGCGGGCTGGACCCCAACGGCATGTGGGGAGCGCCCCAGCTGGGCCGCTGGAAGTGGCACGACCCCACCGTGCACGCCACCCTGCTGGCCCAGAACAACACCCGGGTCTGGATCTACAACCCGCTGGGCGGCGCGTCCAACCCCGCGGCGATGATCGGCGACCCCTCCGAGGCGACCGGCAGCGGCCGGTATTTCAACATGCAGTACCGCCAGGTGCGCGGCAAGAACGCGCACTTCGACTTCTCGCCCGGGGACAACGGCTGGGGCTCGTGGTCGTCGCAGCTGGGCGCGATGGTCGGCGACATCATTGGCGCCATCCGCTGACTTTCGGCGTTGACTCTGCGCCCACCAGTCACAAGTTCGAGTAGATCGCCTGGTGGGCGCAGAGTCAGTGCGTGCCGTCGCCGATCTGTACCGTGATAGGCGATATGGCCAACAAAGCACGGAAGTCCCCGCGGAAGTCGCCCCGCAAGTCAGCACGTAAGTCGCCGGCGAACCGCCGCCGCGTCCTTGCCTGGATCGCCGCCGGCGCGATGGCTTTGGTAGTGGCCCTGGTGATCGTGGCTGTGGTGATCTGGATCAGGCGCCCGGCCACCCCGCCGATCGCCGACCAGCCCGGCGCGGGCGTCCCGCCGACCAGCTCGGTGCCGACACGGCCCAAAAAGCCGCGCCCGGCCTTCCAGGACGCCAGCTGCCCCGATGTGCAGCTGGTGGCGGTGCCCGGCACCTGGGAGTCCTCGCCGACCGATGACCCGCTGAACCCCACCGAGTTTCCCCGGGCACTGCTGCTCACCGTCACCCGCCCGCTGGCCGATCAGTTCGACGGAGGGCGGCTGCAGACCTACACCGTCCCCTACACCGCGCAGTTCCACAATCCGCTGTCGGCCGACAAGCAGATGAGCTACAACGACAGCCGGGCCGAAGGCACGCGCGCCACAGTCAAGGCGCTGACCGAGATGAATGACCGCTGCCCGCTGACCAGCTACGTGCTGATCGGCTTTTCGCAGGGCGCGGTGATCGCCGGCGACGTCGCCAGCGACATCGGCAACGGACGCGGCCCGGTCGACGAGGATCTGGTCCTGGGCGTCACGCTGATCGCCGACGGCCGTCGCCAGGACGGCGCCACCGGCGGCGTCAATGTGCCGCCGACCCCGCCGGGGCAGGGCGCCGAGGTCACGTTGCACGAGCTGCCGATCCTTTCCGGGATGGGCCTGACCATGACCGGTGCCCGCGACGGCGGGTTCGGTGACCTCGCCAAGCGCACGAACGAGATTTGCGCGCGCGGTGACCTGATCTGCGCCGCCCCGCGCGAGGCGTTCAGCGTCGGCCGGCTGCCGGCCACGCTGGAGACGCTGGCCGGCGGGGCCGGCCAGCCCGTGCACGCGATGTACGCCACCCCGGACTTCTGGAGTGCCGACGGCGCATCCGCCACCGAGTGGACCCTGAACTGGGCACGGGACATGGTCGCCAATGCGCCGCATCCACCGCACGGCTGACGCCGCGTGAACCCGGAGACCGGCGTCACACGCGGTACCGTGTGATTTGGCATGGGGCGCACCGGCCTCTAACATTAAGAGCAATTTAAGAGCGGCGGCTCATGGTCGCACGGCAGCAGCGCATCGCCGGGTTGCGGTAACCCACTACCATCTGTGAGGTCCCGGGCCTGAGATGTAGCGCACCAGCGCGACCCGACGCGCCCGGCAGTTGACTGAACGTATGTTCGCGACAGGAGATTTTGATGGCCCCGGCAACACAGGCCGCCTACCACAACCCCTTCGTCAAGGACGGCAAGATCCGGTTCCCGGACAACGCCAACCTGGTGAAGACCGTCGAGCGCTGGGCTGCGCTTCGCGGGGAGAAGGTGGCGTACCGGTTCCTCGACTACTCCACGGAACGCGACGGCGTGGCCCGGGAGATCTCCTGGTCGGAATTCGGTGCCCGCAACCGCGCGCTGGGCGCCCGGCTGCAGCAGGTCACCCAGCCCGGCGACCGCATCGCGATTCTGTGCCCGCAGAACCTGGACTACCTGGTGTCCTTCTTCGGGATCATGTACTCCGGGCGCATCGCGGTGCCGCTGTTCGACCCGAGCGAGCCCGGTCACGTGGGCCGGCTGCACGCGGTGCTCGACGACTGCACCCCCTCGGCGGTGCTCACCACCAGCGACTCGGCCGAGGGCGTCCGGAAGTTCTTCCGCAGCCGCCCGGCCAACGCCCGCCCGCGCGTGATCGCGGTCGACGCGGTGCCGGTCGAGGTCGGATCGACGTGGGAGATGCCCGAAGTCACCCGTGACTCCATCGCCTACCTGCAGTACACCTCCGGGTCCACCCGCACGCCCACCGGCGTGAAGATCAGCCACCTGAACCTGCCGACCAACGTCGTCCAATTGCTGGACTCGCTCAAGGGACGCGAGGGCGACCGCGGCGTGACCTGGCTGCCGTTCTTCCACGACATGGGCCTGGTCACCATCCTGCTGTCGTGTGTCATGGGCCAGCAGTTCACCTTCATGACCCCGGCCGCCTTCGTCCGCCGGCCCTACCGGTGGATCAAGGAGATGGCCCGCAAGGAGGGCGACACCGGCGAGTGCTTCTCGGTGGCCCCCAACTTCGCCTTCGAGCACGCCGCCGCCCGCGGCCTGCCCAAGGAGGGCGACCCGCCGCTGGACCTGAGCAACGTCCGGGCGATCCTCAACGGCAGCGAGCCGGTGTCGGCGGCATCGGTGCGCCGGTTCAACGAGGCATTCGGTCCGTACGGTTTCCGCGAGGAGGCGATCAAGCCGTCCTACGGGCTGGCCGAGGCCACCCTGTTCGTGTCCACCACCCCGCCCGACGAGGGCCCGAGCATCGTCTATGTCGATCGCGAGGAGCTCAACAACGGCAACCGGTTCATCGAGGTCGCTGCCGATGCCCCCAACGCGGTCGCCCAGGCTTCGGCCGGCCGGGTGTCGGTGGACCAGTGGGCGGTGATCGTCGACTACGAGACCGGTGCCGAGCTGCCCGACGGCGAGATCGGTGAGATCTGGCTGCAGGGCAACAACATGGGCGTCGGGTACTGGAACCGTGAGGAGGAGACGGCCGACACGTTCCACAACGTGCTCAAGTCGCGGGCCAACCCCTCACGCGCCGAGGGATCCGACCCGGACGGCTACTGGGTGCGCACCGGCGACTACGGCGCCTACTACAAGGACGATCTGTACATCACCGGCCGCGTCAAGGACCTGGTGATCGTCGACGGCCGCAACCACTACCCGCAGGACCTCGAGTACTCCGCCCAGGAAGCCAGCCGCGCGTTGCGGGCCGGCTATGTGGCGGCGTTCTCGGTGCCGGCCAACCAGTTGCCGCAGTCGGCGTTCGACAACCCGCATTCCGGGCTGAAGTTCGACCCGGAGGACAGCTCCGAGCAGCTGGTGATCGTGGCCGAGCGCGCCCCGGGCGCCCACAAGCTGGAATACCAGCCCATCGCCGACGACATCCGTGCCGCCATCGCGGTGCGCCACGGGGTGACCGTGCGTGACGTGCTGTTGGTCTCGGCGGGCACCGTGCCCCGGACGTCCAGCGGCAAGATCGGTCGCCGCGCCTGCCGGGCCGCCTATCTCGACGGCAGCCTGCGTGGCGGCACGACAGCCCCGAACTCCTTCCCAGACCAGGTGTAAGGCCACTAAATGAGTGAGGCTCCGCAATTGAGTGACGGCGACGACGCAATCCTGCGCGGCACCAGCCGCACCGACCTGACCGTCGCCGATATGCGGACCTGGCTGCGTAACTGGGTGGCCAATGCCACCGGCCAGTCGCCGGACAAGATCAACGAGACGGCACCGCTGATCGAGCTGGGGCTGTCCTCGCGCGACGCGGTGGCCATGGCGTCGGACATCGAGGACTTCGCCGGCGTGACGTTGTCGGCGACGGTGGCATTCCGGCATCCCACGATCGAAGCGCTGGCCACCGTGATCGTCGAGGGCGAGCCGGTGGTGGTCGACGATTCCGACGGCGAGGACTGGTCGCGCGACGCCGACGTCGACGACATCGCGGTGGTGGGTCTGGCCACCCGCTTCCCGGGCGACATGAACACCCCGGAGGAGACCTGGCGCAAGCTGCTGGAGGGCTTCGACGCGATCACCGATCTGCCCGAGGGCCGCTGGTCGGAGTTCATGGAGGAGCCTCGAGTCGCCGAGCGGGTCAAGAAGGCTCGCACCCGCGGTGGCTACCTCTCCGACATCAAGGGCTTCGACGCCGAGTTCTTCGCGCTGTCGAAGATGGAAGCCGACAACATCGACCCGCAGCAGCGGATGGCGCTGGAGTTGACCTGGGAGGCGCTCGAGCACGCCCGGATCCCGGCCTCGAGCCTGCGCGGCCAAGCGGTCGCGGTCTACATGGGTTCGACCAACGGCGACTATCAGAACCTGGCGCTGTCCGACCCGAGCATCACCCACCCGTATGCCATCACCGGCAACTCCAGCTCGATCATCGCCAACCGGGTCAGCTACTTCTACGACTTCCGCGGGCCGTCGGTCACCGTCGACACCGCATGTTCGTCGTCACTGGTCGCCGCGCACGCCGGTGTGCAGGCGCTGCGCAACGGCGAGGCCGACGTGGCGGTGGTCGGCGGCGTCAACGCGCTGGTCACCCCGCTGGTGACGGTCGGATTCGACGAGGTCGGTGGCGTGCTGTCGCCCGATGGCCGGATCAAGTCGTTCTCGTCCGACGCCGACGGCTACTCCCGTGCCGAGGGCGCCGGCGTGCTGATCCTCAAGCGGGTGGACGACGCGCGTCGCGATGGCGACCAGATCCTCGCGGTGATCGCCGGTTCGGCGGTCAACCACGACGGCCGATCCAACGGCTTGTTGGCACCCAACCCGGACGCTCAGGCCGCCGTGCTGCGCAAGGCCTACAAGAACGCCGGTATCGATCCGCGCACCGTCGACTACATCGAGGCGCACGGCACCGGCACCATCCTGGGCGACCCGATCGAGGCCGAGGCGCTGGGTCGGGTGGTCGGCCGGGGCCGCGCCGCGGACAAGCCCGCCCTGCTGGGTGCGGTGAAATCCAATGTGGGCCACCTGGAGTCGGCCGCCGGTGCGGCGAGCCTGGCCAAGGTCGTGCTCGCATTGCAGCACGACAAGATCCCGCCGTCGATCAACTACGCCGGGCCCAACCCGTACATCGACTTTGCCGGCACCCACCTGAAGGTCGCCGACAGCGCCACCGACTGGCCGCGTTACGGCGGCTATGCGGTCGCCGGTGTATCCGGCTTCGGGTTCGGTGGCGCCAACGCGCACCTGGTGGTGCGTGAGGTGTTGCCGCGCGACGTGATCGAGCGGGAGCCGCAGCCCGAAGAGCCGGTTGCCGACTCTGGCTCGGGCGATGAGGTCGTCGAGCACGAAGCCCCCCGCTTCGACGAGTACGGCGAGTTCATCGCGCCCGAGAGTTCCTACGGTGACGACGGCGACTACGAGCTGCCCGGCCTGACCGATGAGGCGTTGCGCCTGCGCGAGGAGGCCTTGGCCGAACTTGCCGCCGAAGAGCCCGTACAACCCCTGATCCCCCTGGCGATCTCGGCGTTCCTGACCTCCCGCAAGAAGGCCGCCGCGGCCGAGTTGGCCGACTGGATCGACAGCGAAGAGGGCCGGGCCACGCCGCTGACGTCCATCGGCCGCGCACTGTCGCGGCGCAATCACGGCCGGTCGCGCGCTGTGGTGCTGGCCCACGACCACGATGAGGCCATCGCCGGCCTGCGCGCCGTCGCCGAGGGCAAGCAGAAGCCCAACGTCTACTCCGCCGACGGGCCGGTCACCAACGGACCGGTGTGGGTGATGGCCGGCTTCGGCGCCCAGCACCGCAAGATGGGCAAGAACCTCTACCTGCGCAACCCGGTGTTCGCCGAGTGGATCGAGAAGGTCGACGCCCTGGTTCAGGACGAGCGCGGCTACTCGGTGCTGGAACTGATCCTCGACGACTCCCACGAGTACGGCATCGAGACCTCCAACATCGCGATTTTCGCCATCCAGATCGCGCTCGGCGAGATGCTCAAGCATCACGGGGCGCGTCCAACGGCCGTCATCGGTCAGTCGCTGGGTGAACCGGCCTCGGCCTACTTCTCCGGCGGCCTGTCCCTGGCCGACGCCACCCGGGTGATCTGCTCGCGCGCGCACCTGATGGGTGAGGGCGAAGCGATGCTGTTCGGCGAGTACATCCGGTTCATGGCGCTCGTGGAGTACTCCGCCGAGGAACTCAAGACGGTATTCGCCGACTTCCCGGGCCTGGAGGTGTGCGTCTACGCCGCCCCGAGTCAGACCGTGATCGGCGGTCCACCCGAGCAGATCGATGAGATCGTCGCCCGCGCCGAGGCCGAGGGCCGCTTCGCCCGCAAGCTGCAGACCAAGGGCGCCGGCCACACTTCGCAGATGGACCCGTTGCTCGGCGAGTTCTCCGCCGAGCTGCAAGGCATCGAGCCGCGCACGCCGCACGTCGCCATCTTCTCGACGGTGCACGAGGGCAGCTACGTCAAGCCCGGCGGTACACCGATCCACGACGTGGACTACTGGAAGAAGGGGATGCGGCACAGCGTCTACTTCACCCACGGTGTCCGCAACGCCGTGGACAACGGCTACACCACCTTCTTGGAGCTGGCGCCCAACCCGGTCGCCCTGATGCAGGTGGGGCTGACCACCGCCGACGCCGGATTGCACGACGCGCAGCTGATCGCGACGCTGGCGCGCAAGCAAGACGACGTCGACGCGATGACCATGGCGATGGCCCAGCTTTACGTCTACGGCCACGACCTGGACTTCCGGACGTTGTTCCCGCGCGAGGAGCAGGGGCCGATCAGTCCCGCGGAGTTCGCCAACATCCCGCCGACCCGCTTCCGGCGCAAGCCGCACTGGCTCGACGCCCGGTTCTCCGGCGACGCCACCGGTGTCATGCCCGGCTCGCACGTCGCCTTGCCCGACGGTCGGCATGTCTTCGAGTACGCCGGTCGCGGTGAGACGGACCTGGCTGCCCTGGTGAAAGCCGCAGCGGCAGCGGTGCTTCCGGACTCGACACTGGTGGCCAGCGAGCAGCGTGCGGTCCCGGCCGAAGGCTCTCGGCTGGTGACCACGCTGACCCGGCACCCCGGCGGCGCCGCAGTGCAGGTGCACTCCCGCATCGGCGATTCGTTCACGCTGGTCTACGACGCGCTCGTCTCCCGTGGCGGCGCAGCCGCGGTGTTGCCGGTCGCCGTCGGCGCGGGCACCGCAGTGGCCGAGTCGGCTACGACTTCGGTTGCACCGGTTGAGGAACAGGTCGACGACGCGGAGATCCTGCGCGACAACCTGACCGCCGGGGCCGGCCTGGCCGCGAGCTTCGCCAAGTGGTCGCCGGAATCCGGGGAGACCATTGCAGACCGCCTGGGCACGATCGTCGGCGGTGCGATGGGCTACGAGCCCGAGGACCTGCCGTGGGAGGTGCCGCTGATCGAGCTGGGTCTGGATTCGCTGATGGCGGTGCGGATCAAGAACCGGGTCGAATACGACTTCGATCTACCGCCGATCCAGCTGACCGCGGTGCGCGACGCGAACCTCTACAACGTCGAGGAGATGATCCGCTACGCCGTGGAGCACCGCGACGAGGTCGAGGCGCTGCACGAGCACCAGAAGACCCAAACCGCTGACGAGATCGCCGCCGAGCAGGCCGCCATCCTCGCAGCCGCCAAGGCGGCCGAGGAGGCCGGCGAGGCCCCCGCGGCAGCGGCGGAGGCGGCCGCGGCCCCGGAAACTCCTGCGGCACCGCCTGCTTCGGATGTCCCGATTCCGCCGCCGCCGACCAACCCGGCCGGACCGGGTGGCGCACCGATTCCGCCGCCCCCGACCAACCCGGCCGGACCGGCGGCGAACACCAGCGAAGTCAGCGCCAAAACCGCCGCGGCGGCGGCCGCCAAGGTACTCACCCAGGAGGCGGTGACCGAGGCGCTGGGTGCCGATGTGCCCCCGCGTGACGCCGCCGAGCGGATCACTTTCGCCACCTGGGCGATCGTCACCGGGAAGTCGCCCGGTGGCATCTTCAACGACCTGCCGGCAATCGACGACGAGACCGTCGCCAAGATGGCCGAGCGGCTCTCCGAGCGGGCCGAGGGCATCGTCACGGTCGAGGACGTGAAGTCCGCGACCACGATCGAGGAACTGGCGACCATCGTCCGCGATCAGCTCGAAGACGGAGTGGTCGACGGTTTCGTCCGAACCCTGCGCGCCAAACCCGAAGGCTCGAACAGGATTCCGCTGTTCGTCTTCCACCCCGCAGGTGGGTCGACGGTGGTGTACGAGCCGCTGATGAAGCGCCTGCCCGCCGACACCCCGATCTACGGCATTGAGCGGGTGGAGGGTTCGATCGAAGAGCGGGCAGCCGAGTACGTGCCCAAGCTGATGGAGCTGCACGACGGACCGTTCATGCTGGCGGGCTGGTCGCTGGGTGGGGCGATGGCCTACGCCTGCGCGATCGGGCTCAAGCAGGCCGGTGCCGACGTGCGGTACGTCGGGCTGATCGATGCCGTGATGCCCGGTGAGCCGATCGACCAGAGCAAGGAAGGGATGCGCGCTCGCTGGGACCGTTACGCCCGGTTCGCCGAGCGCACGTTCAACGTCGAGGTCCCCGAGATCCCCTACGAGGAGCTGGAGAAACTCGACGACGAGGGGCAGGTCCGCTTCGTCATGGACGTCGTGGCCCAGAGCGGGGTGCAGATCCCGGGCGGCATCATCGAGCACCAGCGCACCTCCTACCTGGACAACCGGGCTCTCGACACCGCCGAATACCGGCCCTATGACGGCTATGTCGCTCTGTATATGGCCGACCGCTACCACGACGACGCCATCGTGTTCGAGCCCGCCTACGCGACCCGCAAACCCGACGGCGGCTGGGGCGAGTACGTCGATGACCTGGAGATCGTGCACATCGGGGGCGAGCATGTTCAGGTCATCGACGAGCCGTACATTGCCAAGGTGGGTGCCCACATGAGTGAGGCGATCAGCCGCATCCAAGCCGAGAGCGAGAGCGCGTGACGAACAAGACCACCGCCGAACTGTTGGCCGAGCTCCGCGAAAAGCTGGAGCTGGCAAAGGAACCTGCGGGTGAGGCAGCCGTCGCCAAGCGTGCGAAGAAGGGAATCCCCAGCGCCCGCGAACGCATTCATGCCCTGCTGGACCCAGGCACCTTTTTGGAGATCGGTGCGCTGTGCAAGACCCCCGGTGACCCCAACGCGCTGTATGGCGACGGCGTGGTCACCGGCCACGGCCGGATCAACGGCCGACCCGTCGGGGTGTTCAGCCACGACCAGACCGTGTTCCAGGGCTCGGTCGGGGAGATGTTCGGCCGCAAGGTGGCCAAGCTGATGGAGTGGGTGGCCATGGTCGGCTGCCCGATCATCGGCATCAATGACTCCGCGGGCGCGCGCATCCAGGACGCGGTGACCTCGCTGGCTTGGTACGCCGAACTGGGCCGCCGCCACGAGATGTTGCGCGGCCTGGTGCCGGAGATCTCGATCATTTTGGGTAAATGTGCTGGGGGAGCGGTCTATTCGCCGATCCAGACCGACCTGCTGGTGGCTGTGCGCGACCAGGGCTACATGTTCATCACCGGACCCGACGTGATCAAGGACGTCACCGGCGAGGACGTGACCTTCGACGAACTCGGCGGTGCCGACGTCCAGGCGCAGCGCGGCAACATTCACAAGGTGGTCGACGACGAAGCCGCGGCGTTCCAGTACGTCCGCGACTACCTGTCGTTCCTGCCGTCCAACCACTTCGACGACGCGCCGGTCATCAACCCGGGCCTCGAGCCCGAAATCACCCCGCACGACCTGGAATTGGACTCGATCGTTCCGGACTCGGACAACGTCGCCTACGACATGCACGAGATCCTGCTGCGGATCTTCGACGACGGCGACGTCTTCGAGATCGCCGAGCAGCGCGGGCGCGCGATGATCACCGCTTTCGCCCGCGTCGACGGGCACCCGGTCGGAGTGATCGCCAACCAGCCGATGTTCATGTCCGGGGCCGTCGACACCGAGGCCTCCGACAAGGCGGCCAGCTTCATCCGTTTCTGCGACTCCTACAATCTCCCACTGGTTTTCGTCGTCGATACTCCCGGCGCGATGCCCGGGGTTTCGGAGGAGAAGAACGGCATCATCAAGCGTGGGGGCAGGTTCTTCAACGCGATCGTCGAGGCCGACGTGCCCAAGGTGACGGTGATCATCCGCAAGGCCTATGGCGGCGGTTACGCGGTCATGGGCTCCAAGCAGCTGTCGGCTGATCTGAACTTCGCCTGGCCGACGGCCCGCATCGCCGTCATCGGCGCCGACGGGGCGGCCCAGCTGCTGGTCAAGCGGTTCCCGGATCCGACCGCGCCCGAGGTGCAGAAGATCAAGCAGGACTTCATCGACGGCTACAACGAGAACATGGCGATTCCGTGGACGGCGGCCGAGCGTGGCTACATCGATGCCGTGATCCAGCCACACGAGACTCGGTTGTTGCTGCGGAAGTCGCTGCGGCTGCTGCGCGACAAGCAGAATTTCCCCAAGGTGCAGCGCAAGCACGGCCTGCTGCCCATCTAGCGCCCCGCCGATGGGGGCGCATCACGTCGCTGAATCGTCCTTGTCGACAATGCGTTTGAGTGGCGTGATGCCGGGATGGCCGGCATCCTTGGCGACGGACTTGGTCACCGGAACATTGGGCGGAGCTGTGGTGCGGCCCTTGACGGGTTGACCGTTGGGCACGCCGGGAGCGGCAATACGCTTCGCATCGGTCTTGTCGTCTTTGCCCTTGGCGCCCGCGCCTCCCGCGCCGGGCATCATCGGCATCATTCCGCCGCCGGCCCCACCCGTTGCCGGAGCGCCGCCTGCCGGCCCGGCCATTGTCGTGCCCCGCAAGGAGCCGGTGGGGGTAGTCGGCGCCGACGTTCCCGGAACCGGAGGTGGACCCAGGTTGCTGGCCGGCGTGGTGCCCGCACCCAGCCCGCCGCCGGCTCCGCCGGAGCCGAAGCCACCGCCTTCCAGCCCCGGATCGGCATCGAAGTCAGAAGCCAATGTGGCGCCGCCAAGCCCGCCCTTGCTCAACGACTGCGCCGCGCTCATCAGCGGCGACAACGCGCCTTGACCGGCCTGCATCAACCCCTGCGGCAGTTTGCTCACCGCGCCGAGTGCCCCGCCGAGCGCTCCGGTGATGCCCTGCATCGCACTGGTGACGCCCTGCATGGCCCCACCCATGGCCTCCTGCGGCCCCTGCCCTGCCATCGAGGGGGCGGCCTCGGCAGCGACGTTCTGAAATCGCGCCACCGCGTCGGCCTCGTGGTTGGCGAACTTTTGCACAGCGTCGGCGGCGTGGCCGGCGCGGTCCGCGTGGTCTTCGGCGAGTCCGGTGTTGGTCTCGACCAGATTCAGGTTGGTCGCGGCCCCGAAGGCCGCCATCGTGGCATCCACGGGTGATGACCCGCCGGGATGGACCGGGCCGGGCGGGATTGCCGCTGGGGGACGCGACAGTGCGATGCGCAAGAAATCCTCGCCGTAATGCCGAACGAAGTCATCGGTCATGGCGTTACCCCTCGCGGTCGCACCGCGGTGGCCTGGTACCAGGCCAGGTGGTAGCCGGCCAGTTCTTGACTCCCGTCGATCAGGGCGTCGATGGCCGCCAACAACATCCAGTCGGCTATGTCCCGGGGCGCATGGTGCGGGTAGGCCGCCTCGATGCGCGCCTCGGTGTCAGTCAGCACCTGCCGAAACAGTTCGATCTCGTTGTCGGCGACCCCGGATCGGCGGGCGACGGCGCGCGCGACGGTCTGCACGATCCGGGGCAGGCGGCTGTTGGTGCCGGCGAGATCGATCAGGGTGGGGCCGAGTTCATCGACGTGGTGGCCGAAGCGAGCACGCTCCCCGCTTCCGGGAATCGGGTCCTCGGGTCCCGCCGTGCCGACGTAGGTGTTCGGGTGGTGGGCAACGGCTGCGATCACTGCACCCAGCAGATCAACCGCGCTGGTGTCGCGGCGGCGCTGGGCGGGATCCAGCAGCGTCAACCCTTGGGGGAGTAGGACGGTCGGCGGAATCCAGCCGCTGGCCAGGTCGGTCGCGACTATGACGGTGGTCTCGTCGTCGCGCAGGCCGACCGCCCAGGCCAGGTGCGGAGCCTGGCGGGCCACGGCGTCAACTTTGCGCTGCAGATCCTGGTGCTCGGCCAGGCGCCGAGCGGCGGTGCCGGCCCCGGCTCCGGCGGTGCTGCCGGCGGCAATCCCGCCGGCCACCGATGCGCCGGACTGCCCGCCGACACCGCTGGGCCTGCCGGCGGGGGCCACGGCCGGACCACCCGGTGCAGGCGCGCTACCGGGCGCCGGCTGGACCGCCGGACCGGCCGGTCCCGCGGGTGCGGTGGCTGTGGTGGGGATCGCCGCGGCGGCCGGGCGCAGGTCCGCGCCGTAGCCGGGCAGCGGTCCCGACGGGGCTACCGGGGGGGCGGTAAACGGCCCCGCCGGTACGGCGGCCGAGCCGGCTGTGACCGGCGGTGGCGCCGCCGGTGGCAGCGGGGCTGCGCTCCCGGCCGGGGCCGCAGGGGCGGCCTCGGCGCCTGAACTGGCCAGTTGGGCCAGGTTGCCCAGCGCACCGCCTGCCATCGGTGTCACCGGCGGGGAGGGCGGAAGCTGCGGCGGCTGGCCCAGCCCTGCCGGGCCGGGTCCGCCGGGCGACAGCGGCGGGGGCGACCCGCCGGGTCCCGATGGACCGCCGGGCATGCCCGACGCAAACGCCTGGGCTTGCCCGCCGGTGGCAAGCCCGGGCGACATCGCGCCCTCAGGCGAGCCCCCAGGGGCGCCGAAGCCCGGCATGGCAGAGGCTATGGGCGGCGGCATGGCGCCACCGGAAGTGACGCCGCCCGGCGCGCCGGGGGTGGGAGCGCTGGGGGTGGAAGGTGCACCGTTGGTGCCCCCAGAGCCAGGGCCGTCTAGGGCTCGGCCTGTGCTGATGAACGAGCTGCGACCGAAGTCGCCTTTATTGGCCGCGCCGCCACCGGACTGCGCAACGGCGCCGACCCCGGCCCCCGCCCTGTAGCTTGTGCCGCCAACTTCCGCCTGATTGTTATCCGGCCCGGTTGCCCTCGCCGTTCCAGCGTCGGCAACCGGGGGGATTGTTGGTAGACCCACCCCTCCCCGTTCGACTGGTGGCTTTCCCAGGCTGTCGGATCCAGGAGGCGGGTCGTTGCCAATCCCCGGCTTCGCGATTGAACTGGGGCCTACCCCATCGAGCATGTTGCCGAAGGGAAAGGGAAAGTCGTTGCCGCCGCCCGGTTCGCCGATATCTCCGGTGCCAAACGGAAAGGGGAGGGCATCGGGCGCCGATGCTTCCCTGCCTAGTTCTTCGACCGTAGGTAGGGGTGCCGTTGCTTGACCAAACTTCGCGCCGCTGTCTTCCAGCCATCGTCGAGCGTCGCCTTCGATACCTAGGCCGTCAAACATTTCCTGCGTTGCTACCAGTATCTTGCTGCAAGCTTCGGCGCTATGGCCGCCCGCCTCACTGTTGGCCGTAGCGATCAAGCGAATAGCCTCTCCTTTCGCTTCGGGCGTATTTTTTGCGACCAGTTCATCGATTTTTGAGTTGTACCGTGAGGCAATGTTTCTCAATTGTCGCCGCAGTTCAGTGACAGCAGCGGCCACACTTTTGCAAGCGACGCTTTTGCTGCGGCAATGCTCTGCTGCATTTACAAGACGGTTGTATCCAATCCGAAGTCGTATAAGTTCGTCCTCCGTGGTCAGGCCACCGTTTCTTGCGCTCACTGTCCTTGTAAAGTCTTGGAGCTCTACAGCCTCGCGCTCCTTTGCATTGGATTGTTCCGACCAGAACTGCTCACCGTTAGTGGGGGCATTCGGAGGCGCGGGCCACCATGCTCCGACCAGGTAACCGGACCAATTGCCGGGCGGCAGATCAGTCATCGCTCAGCCCCTCCAACGTGCGGCCGGATTCGGGTCGCATATGCGGGTGGACTGAATGGTGTGTAGCCCATACCGTCAGCGGCGGACGTCATGGCCAAGCCTCCAGTCCGCGTCGCCGGAATCGATGGGTGGTTACAGGGGAACGGCCGAGAGGGGATCGATGCGCCAATCTCAGCGGTGGGGGCCTAGTCAACCGGCGCGGCATTTCCGAGGCAACTGCTGGGTAGGCAGCTCCCTGGCGGGATAGCTGCGGCAGCCACCTGACACTGTGGCCTGATGCAGTCAGCGGGTTCGCCCCGGCCGCGTCCAGAGTGCGGAGGTGGCCTGATTTCGCCCTATCGCCGATGCCTAAGCCGGTCAGGCGGTACGTAGCTCTACGCCACGTCGTTAGAACTATCGTTGCCCGACGATGCGGCTTCACGATGATCAGTCCGAGTTGCGGCGGCGAAGTTGTGGCCACAGTTCGAATGGTAGCCGTCAATGCGATTGCGCGTTTACATCCAGATCGGGGACCACCTCGCTTCAGGCAGGGGCCATGTCCATTGACGGTAGTGGCAACCGCAGTCGTAGGTCCGGGAGGCGTCCGCGGTCCGGACTTGAATGGAGAACGGCTCAAGGCAGATGAGGGGGATGGCGTTCACCGCTGCTTATGATGCGTTGCGACGTTGGAGATCACCTAAGGCGCCCAACCTCTGTAGGAAGAGCCCATCGCCACGAAATTAAGCAGCCAGCCGACAATATTGAACCGCACCAGTGCGCTCAAAGACGCTGAATCAACGTCTGCAGAGCTCTTTCAATACACGGTTCTTGTCGTTGACGGCGTCCATCCTGTCCTCAAACTGAGATTCGTTCACAATTCCGGCTGTTCCCATGGCCGTCAAATCCTGATACCCAACCGCCAGCTCACGCACAGCCTCACGCACGGATGCATCGAGGGCTGGGTCTGCACTTGCGGTCTCCAGCATGATGGCGCCGTTTGTAAGGGCAATCCGCGCCAACGCAGCATTGTCGGGGGTCTGTGTCTCGATTTTGACGCTCTCGGCGGCAAGCCTATATCGCTCGCAAAGCATCGACTGCGCCGCAGCTCGTTGCGCCTCGGTATAGGTAGGCGAGGAATTTGGCCGATTGACCGCCACGATGCCCAGGGTAAGCGCAGCCAACGAAATGATTAACGTGAAGGCCTGCACTACCAGCGGGGACCGGCTATGCGAACGAGCAGGGGAAGGCTCAGGCCAGGCGGGCGGCAACGTGGTCACCTTTCGGATGGTATCGCTCCATGCCATCGAGGGGCGCCAGCTTTAAGTGTCGCCAGCTCTCAGCGTTACGATCTGCGGGCGAACGAGCGGTCTCTGAATCCCCGCTTTTGAGGAATTCGCCGCCCGCGCGCTACTCCGGCTGCCTCGACCAGGAGCCAAACGCAAGACGCCGGCCCCACTCAGGGCCCACAGAAGGTCTTGAGCACGCCCTCCTGTGCGATCACGGCCTTGAGTGCCGTCTTGTACACGCCGTCTTCAGAGCCCAGTGACGCCGACGCTGCCATCGTCTGATACGACTGGGCCAGCGAATTTGCAGCAATGCGGTACTCGGCCTCGAGCGCGGGATCAGCCGCCGCCGACTCAAGCATGGCGGCACCATTCACAAGTGATATCCGTGCCAACGCGGGATCATCCCCGTTAGTTTCAACATGCTCAGCGTCCGCCGCGAGACTGTACCTCTCGCATAGATGCGCCTTCGCAGCGCGCCGTTGCTGTTCCGAATAAACGGCAGTCGAAGGTTCCGTTGGCCGGACGAGTGCCACTATCGCCACGATTAACGCGGCGAGCGATAGCGCAGCAGACAGGGCTACCAGGATGGTCGGCTGTCGCTGGCGAGGCATCGGCCCGCTCGGCGCCGTCATCCAAGGTGGTTGCGTGGAGATCATTGGGAGCCCCTTACATAATTACACTATTGGTAAATCATGTACCTGCACAGCACCTACTGGACGCACCGTAATAGCGACACTCGCTCGGTTCGCACCGCGATGCCGCACATGTAAAGAGCGCCACCGCCGTCATCAGTCTTGGCGCGCGTTAGACGACCGCCGTACCTGGCCATCACCGAGCTCATCCACCGCACAGCGCCTTCAACACCTCATCTTTAGCGTTCGTGTCGTCAACTATTTGCTGCCATGCCACGGAAGTGCCGGTTTCGGTGCTGGCCAATGCTGCCTGGGTTTGGAAGGACAGCGCCAACGCTTGTCCAGCGTCGCGGAGACTGGCGTCGAGCGGTGGATTTGCCACCGCCGTTTCGAGTATCTGGGCCCCGTTGACCATCGCAATACGCGCCAAAGCGATGTCGCCGCCTGGGGCTGTATCGATTTGCGAAGCGCGAACAGCCAGTCGGTATCTGTCGCAGAACTGTATCTTTGCCGCAGCCCTCTCACCTGGGGAGTACGTCGCCACGCGCGGGGCGGGCCGGTTGAGGCTGATAAGAACGTCCGCTATTGCCACTACCGCGGTGGCGATTAGGCCGATGGTTAGCGCGGCGATCGGTCGGCCACTGGGTCGACTAGGCGGCGGCGCGGGCCAAGGTGGTGGTGTCAGCGTCACAGTGCGGATGGTAGCCCTCGGCGCGATTCTGCGTTTACATCCTGGCTAGAACCGCGTTTGGTCGGCCAGCGCAAGTACTGAGAACCGGGGTGCCTTCCGTGAAGAGGATCAATCGCCGCAGAGCTCATGCATTACGCGAACTTTAGCGTTCGCATCGTTGATCGCTGCTCCTAGCTCCGGGTCATCCTCTTCGCTGCCAGTGGCAACGGCGACGAGAGTCTGATAACTGAGTGCCAGAGCTTTTGCCGCGTCGCGATACTCGGGGTCCAAGGCGGGGTCCATCGCAGGCGTCTCAAGGATCAGTGGGTAAGTCCCCTGGGGTGGTGGGGTTTCGGGCCTGCGGCTGACCGGGGCGGTTGGGCTCTGGTGTGTCGTTGAGGA
>NZ_LQOT01000018.1 GCF_002101585.1 Mycolicibacter engbaekii
CCCCCCCCCCCGCCGGAGCCCGGGCGCTCGCCGGGCTCGCGGCTGTCGGAGTCCGCACCGGCGCCGCCGTTGCCACCGTTGCCGGCGCGGCCGCCGGCACCGCCGGAGCTGGTTCCGGCGGTGCCGGCGAAGTGGCCGCCGCCGCCCCTGCCGCCAGCGCCGCCGAGGACGGCGCCGTTGCCGCTGTTGCCGCCGTTGCCGCCGCCACCACCGACGCCGCCGCCGCCTCCGTTGGCGGCACGGCCGCCGCCGCCGGTGCCACCGGTGCCGCCCGTGCCGCCGGCGCCGCCGCTTCCGGCGTCCGGTCCGGCGTCGCCGCCGTTGCCGCCGCGACCGCCGCCGCCCCCGCGACCGCCCTGAGACGTGCCGCTGTAGGCGCCCCCGCTGCCGCCGTTACCCCCGGCGCCGCCGATCCCGCCGTTGCCGGAGTTGGCTCCGGCGCTGCCACCGTTGCCACCGATGCCGCCACCCCCGCCGTCGCCGCCCCGGTGACTGCTGGCGGCCCAACCGCCCGTGCCGCCGGTGCCGCCAGCCCCGCCGTTACCGCCGTTGCCGGCGTTCGGGCCGGCGTTGCCGCCGTCGCCGCCCCGGCCACCCAGGCCGCCCTGAAGCCCGCTGCTGGCATCGCCGCCCTTGCCGCCGCTGCCACCGTTGCCGCCGTTGCCGACGGTGCTGTCGCCCCCGTTGCCGCCGGTTCCGCCGGGGGCGCCGTAGAGCTGCCCCACGCCATGTCCGCCGCGGCCCCCGTTGCCGCCGTCTCCGCCGCCACCGTCGGCGCCGCGGTCACCGCTGTGGCCACGGACCCCCGCAGCGTTGAGCCCGCCGAGCCCGCCGGTGCCGCCGTTGCCTGCGGCCAGGGCGCCATCGCCGCCCCTCCCGCCGGAGCCCGGGCGCTCGCCGGGCTCGCGGCTGTCGGAGTCCGCACCGGCGCCGCCGTTGCCACCGTTGCCGGCCCGGCCGCCGGCACCGCCACCGCCCCCCTGGCCGCCGGTCCCGGTCTCCGACCTCGCCACTCCGCCTTCGCCGCCGGCACCGCCGTCACCTCCGGCCGCGCCGCGGCCGCCGCTGCCGCCGTCCATACCGGCGATCGACGCATACCGCGGAGTGACCCCGTTTCCGCCCTTTCCGCCGTTTCCGCCGTCTCCGCCTTCGCCGCCGACGCCACCGTTCCCGGCAAGGATTCCGCCGGCACCGCCCGCACCGCCCTGGCCGCCGGCCCCACCGACCCGGCCGATCGCGCCGTTGAGACCGGCGCGGTTGCCGTCCGTCTTGCCGTTCGCCCCGTTGTTGCCGACGCCGCCGTCGCCACCCCTGCCGCCGGCCCCCCCGTTACCGGTGGGCCCGGCGTCACCGCCGTTGCCGCCATTGCCACCTGCCTGACCGTTGCCGTTGGCCAGTCGGCCGCCCTTACCGCCGTCGCCGCCGTCGCCACCGTGGCCCGAGTTCGGTCCGGCGATCCCGGCGTTGCCGTTCGGGGTCCGGGTTCCATCCCCGCCCAGGCCACCCTGCCCGCCCGTGCCGCCGCGTCCGACCTGCCCGCCCGCCCCGCCGTTGCCGCCGTTACCGGCTCCGGCTCCAGCGGTGCCGTCGGCGCCGTTTCCACCTGATCCGCCGCGGCCCGCTTCGCCACCGTCCCCGCCGGCGCCGCCCACGCCGCCGGAACCGTGCCGGCCGGCCGTTCCAGCGGTTGCCGTGCCCCCGGTGCCCCCGCTGCCACCGGAGCCGCCCTGGCCCCCCTGCCCGCCGTTGCCGCCGGACCCACCGTTGCCACCGTCTTTGCCGCTTCCCGCGGCAGCGTCCTCGCCACGGACGCCCGCGCCGCCGGCACCCCCGTTGCCGCCCTGACCGCCCGTCCCGCCCGCGCCGCCGGCGCCCCCGTCGCCGGCCAGGGTGCCGCCCGAGCCGCCGCTGCCGCCGGCCCCACCGCTGCCGCCGGTGCTCCCGCGGCTGCCGTCGGCACCCGGTCCGGTTGTGAGGCCCGCCGCGCCGGTGCCGCCGGCTCCACCGTTGCCGCCCGCTCCACCGTCACCGAAGAAGAAGGCGTCCCCGCCCGCGCCACCGGCACCGGCAGTGCCGCCGATTCCGTCGATGCCGGCCCCACCGTCTCCACCGTTGCCGCCGTTGCCCATCAACCAACCGCCGGCTCCGCCGTTGCCTCCCGCGCCGCCACCGTCGGCGCCGGTGCCGCCGGCCCCGCCGTTGCCGAACCAGCCGGCGTCGCCGCCATCACCGGCGGCGACGGGCTCGCCGTCGACGATCTGGCCGGAGTAGCCGGCGCCGCCATCACCGAACAGCCAGCCTCCGGCGAGACCGTCCACGCGGTCGGGCGTGCCGTCGGCGCCGTTGGCGATCATCGCCCCCAGCCCGAGTTCCTCGCTGAGGCTGTTGAGGCCGTCGAGCACCGGGGTGGCTCCCGGGCTGTTGATCCATTGCTGGACGGCCTCGTGGATGGGCAGCCACACCAGGCTTCGCCAGGCGTCGCTCAGCAGCTCCTCGAAGTCGTCCCACAGTTCGGCGGGCGGAGTACTGAACAGTTCTGGTAGGCCGATCGCGACGTCCGGCGTCGTATCCACGCCGGGCAGCAGCCAGTCGATATCGCTGTCCTGGTCAAAGCTCAGCAGGTCGGTATCTGCATGAGCTGATAGCGGTGCCGTCAGGGAACCTGCCCCCAGTAGTAGAAACGCCGTAGCGGCCACGCCTGCGCCACGGTGTGGGGTCCCAGGTTGCCGGTTGTGGCGCCGGTTGTGCGTGCGATTGCGACGTCCCATGTCGAGCGTCTCCCAACCTTTGGTCACTCAAATGGTTAGACAACTATGCCACTAGAAACAAAAGTTTTTAGGTTTTCGGGAATCAGCGCCTAGGCGCCAGTGGATGAGGTGGGATCGGGCGGCCCAACCCGGCTAGACGAGCGGCGCCGCTCGCCTGCGCTGGTCGACCATCGCCAGTGCGGTGTCGGCCCAGCGAATGTTCTCTTCCTCGAACGCGATTCCGCGCAGAAGAGTCAGATAAGGCCCGAGGTGTTCGGCCTCTTCGATATAGCTCTGCTCACTGCGGCCGTCGAGCAGCCGGTCGCGCCTGGCCAGGTAGCGGTCGAGCTTGGCTTCGGCTCGTTTGCGGCTTTCGCCGATGGCGGCGCACACGGCAGGCCCGTCCCCGACATCGAGTGCCTGGACTTGGACCAGCAATTCGTCGCGAACCGTGGTGGGTTTGGGAGAAGCCGCAGTGAACGCGTGCAGGATCTCCCGGCCATGGTCGGTCAGGGAATGCACACGCTTATTCGGCCGGCGCTCCTGCTGCACGACGCGCGTGCGGATCAAGCCCTGCGCCGCCATCCGCTCGAGTTCGCGATAGAGCTGCTGCGGGGTGGTCATCCAGTAGTTGGCGACCGATGCGTCGAAGCGCTTGGCCAGGTCGTAGCCGGAAGCCTCCCCCTCCACCAACGCAGCCAGCACCGCGTGTTGCAAAGCCATCGTCGTCCCCCTGAACTCATGCGTGCTCGCCGCCACGGTGTCGCCGCGCCTGGCAGATCTGCAAAATAGCAGCGGGCTGACCAGTAGCGGAAGTGATTAGTCACCTGCCGCGCGAGACCAGCCCCCTCGCCGTCGGGGTAGGCCGCCCAGGGGTACCGGCCAGCGGTGTCAAGGCGCGTGTGTCAGCGGTGCGACTCCGTCGCTAGCATGGCGTTATGACCGCGATCACTCCCGCCAGCGCACCGCTCTCCGGCACCGATACGGTGTCCAACCCCGCCACCGGGGAGGCGGCGGGCCAGGTGCGCTGGACCGATCCCGCCGAGGTCGACAAGATCGCCGCCGGGCTGCGCACCGCCCAGCGCGAGTGGGAGCACCGCGGCGCCAAGGGCCGGGCCAAGGCGCTGGCCCGCTTCGCGCTGTGGCTCGGCGACAACCGGGACGAGATCGAGCGCCTGCTGATCTCCGAGACCGGCAAGTCCGCCACCGACGCCGCCCAAGAAGTCCCCCTGCTGATCATGATCCTGTCCTACGTGATCAAGGTGATGGAGAAGGCGGTGGCCCCGGAGACCCGGCCGGCGTCCACCCCGGTACTCAAGGTCAAGAAGATCACCATCCACTACCGGCCGCGGCCGGTCGTCGGCGTCATCGCGCCGTGGAACTACCCGGTGGCCAACGCAATGATGGACGCGATCGGCGCGCTGGCGGCCGGGTGCGCTGTGCTGCTCAAGCCGTCCGAGCAGACCCCGCTGACCGCCGAACTGCTTCGCAAAGGCTGGCTGGACTCCGGGGCTCCGGATGTGTTCGCGGTGGTGCAGGGAGCCCGCGAAGTGGCCGAAGCGGTGATCGACAACTCCGACTACGTGCAGTTCACCGGCTCCACGGCCACCGGACGCAAGGTCGCCGAGCGGGCCGCCAGCCGGCTGGTGCCGGTCAGCCTCGAACTGGGCGGAAAAGACCCGATGATCGTGTGCGAGGACGCTGACATCGACCTGGCTGCGCACGCGGCGGTCTGGGGCGCGATGTTCAACGCCGGCCAGACCTGCGTGTCGGTCGAGCGGGTGTACGTGCTCGAACCCGTCTACGACAAGTTCGTCGCCGCGGTGGTCCGCGACGTCGAGGCGCTGCAGGTGGGCACCGGCGAGGGCAAGCACTTCGGGGCGCTGATCAGCGAACAGCAACTCGCCATCACCGAGCGGCATGTCAAAGAGGCATTGGCCGCCGGCGCCCGCGCACTGACCGGCGGTGAGCGCTCTCCCGGACCCGGCAGCTTCTACCCGCCCACCGTGCTGGTCGACGTCGACCATTCGATGGCCTGCATGACCGAGGAGACCTTCGGGCCGACCCTGCCGATCATGAAGGTCAGCAGCGTGCAGGAGGCGATCCGGCTGGCCAACGACAGCCCCTACGGGCTGAGCGCCTCGGTGTTCTCCAAAGATGTCGCCCGGGCGAAGGACATCGCGCTGCAGTTGGACTGCGGAGCGGTCAACGTCAACGACGTGATCTCCAACCTGATGTGTACGACAGCGCCGATGGGCGGCTGGAAGACCTCGGGTATCGGGGCGCGCTTCGGCGGCGAGGACGGCATCCGCAAGTTCTGCCGGCAGGAGACCGTCGTCGTGCCGCGCACCAACGTCGGCGCGGGTGGTAACTACTACCACAACTCGCTGGCCACGCTGGCTCGGACCAACCGGTTGCTCACCCGGATCGTGTTGGCCCGCCCGCGCCGTACCGCGAAATAGTGCGGCTCTTCTCGGCGGCGCTGTTCTGGTTGCTGACCACCGCGACACTTGCGGTGGCGCTACCGACCGCGTGGGCGCAGTACAACCTCATCGATGCCGACGGTTATGCCCGGCTGGCGGCCCGGGCCGCAACGGTGCCCGCCCTCCAGGACGCGGTCGCGGCCGAGCTCAGCGCCCAGACGGTGCAGCTGATCCGGGGGAGCGGCCTGCGCATCGACCCGGCGGAGGCCCGGGAGGCGGCTCGCCAATTCACCGCCGGACCGGAGTTTCCGGCGCAGTTCGTTCGGGTCAACCGGGACGGGCATGCCTGGTTGCTCAACGTCGGCGATCCCGGGCCCTGGGAGATCGACGTGATGCCGATGCTGCGCAGTGACGCGTTCGCCCAGCTGCTGGCCATCTACCCCGTCACGCTGCCGGCCTCGTTGACGGTGCCGCTGACATCGACGTCCACCGAGGTGATGCGCCCAGCCGGGCTGCACCGGCTCGCGGTGTGGGGCCCGTTGCTCACCGTCGTGCTGGGCGCCATGGCCGGATTGTGCGCGGTCCTGACGGTGGTCGCCGCACGCCACCGCGGCAGGGCCCTGGCCAGCTTGGGTGTCTCGGCGCTGCTGGTGGGAGCCGGCGTCTGGTCGGCCGTCGAAGTGGCGCGGCGCTACCTCGATCAAGTGCTGCGCCAGGCCACCGGCGACATCCGCCGGATCGCCGATGCCGTTGCCGACGTGGCTCAAACAAGTCTGCATCAGTGGCTGACCGTAACCCTGGCTGCCGGGGCAGTATTAGTGCTGGTAGGAGTGGGTACGGCGTTGCTGGGCGGACTGCGGAAAACCTGAATGTCGCCCGAACGGTGGATACCGAACGGCCATTGACTTTTGCAATGATCTCGGCGAAGGAGTTCCTTTTTCCCCGAGAGGCGGGCTCGCCCCCATGAGTGACCACGACGTGCCGTCGGCCGGACCGAACGCCGACGTGCCCGGACCACTCTCGCCGCCTCCGTCGGTCCGGTTCGACTTCCAGCCCTATCACGTGCTGCGCGTACTGGCCGTCGTGTGGGCGGTGGCGGGCCTGGTCACCTGGCCGGGCATCGGGTGCTGGGTCAGCGCCGCGGTGTCGGCGTGGGCGGACTGGTACACCCGCAGACACCGCATCGGCTGGCCGATCGACGCGGAGGACTTCCTGGTGGAGCGGGGATGGGCGCTGCGCCGTCCCCGACACCGCGCTGCCGACAACCGGCCCCCGATCCCGTTTCGCCCCATGACGGTTCCCGAGCTCTATGCCGCCGCCGTCAAGATCTTGCTGCGCAACTGGCCGACCCTGGTCGGCGTCCCGGCCCTCATCTGCACCGGTTTCGGGGCGGTCTTCGTGTTGATCATGAACAGCCTGGAGGCGCCCACGCCCGCGCATGTGGCGGAACTTTTGATCACCGGCCACGACACGCTGCTCAGCGTGTTGGCCATGACGCTGGCGGTGCTGGCGGTGCTCTACGTCCTGGTTCTGCCGGCCGATGCGCTGCTGATCCTGTTGGGCGTGCAGGCCACCGACAAAGTGGTCGGCGGCAAGCGCGTTCGGTTCGAGGAGATGTTCTGCCGTGCCACCGAACGGGTGCGCGCGGTGAGTCGACTGACCTCCGCCTACTACATGGTCGGGGTGGTGGTGGTGGTCTTGCATGTGGCCGCGCGCCACAGCGGTTTCTATGCCGCAACCATCCCGCTCCTCGTGGTCGCGACCGTCACCGCATTTGTGCTGGGAATGCTGCTGAGCATGTCGCCCATCGTGATGATCCTGGAAAACCGCGGAGTCGCCGAATCATTCGGGCGTTCGATCCAGCTCTGCAAGCCCGCGGCGGGACGGATCATCGGTATCCACGTGCTGTGGATGACCGGCATGGCGGCCGTGGCGCTGCTGTCCTCGGCGCTGACCTGGGTGACCGTGGTGATCACCTACCCGGTGCTGATCGGCCTGGTCCGGTGCCTGCAGATGCTGGTCTACACCGACCTGCGGATCCGGCAGGAGAACTACGGGCCCGAACTGCTCGCCGAGTGGGTGCGCAACATGGGCCGGGAGGGGCTGGCCAGCGGCTAGCCTGCGGCGGGGCCGCCCAGCATCCGCCACAGGAACGAAAAGCTCAGCGCCGACTTGAACGCCGCCTGGGCGTTGTCGGCCGCGCCGCCGTGGCCGCCCTCGATGTTCTCGTAGTACCAGACCCGGTGCCCGGCCGCCTGAAGTGCCGCGGTCATCTTGCGGGCGTGCCCGGGATGCACGCGGTCATCACGGGTCGAGGTGGTGATCAGCACCGGCGGATAGCCGGCATCGGCCGAAATGTTCTGGTACGGCGAGTACTTACTGATGAACTCCCACTCATCCGGGTCATCGGGGTCGCCGTACTCAGCCACCCACGACGCACCGGCCAGCAGCAGGTGGTAGCGGCGCATGTCCAGCAGCGGCACCTGGCAGACCAGCGCCCCGAACAGCTGCGGGTAGCTGGTCAGCATGATGCCCATCAGCAGTCCGCCGTTGCTGCCGCCCACCGCGCCGAGCTGCTCGACGGTCGTGATGCCACGGTCCACCAGGTCGGTTGCCACCGCGGCGAAGTCCTCGGCCACCAGATGCCGGCCCGAACGCATCGCCTGGGTGTGCCAGTCCGGGCCGTACTCGCCGCCGCCGCGGATGTTGGCCAGCACGTAGGTGCCGCCGCGTGCCAGCCACAGCCGGCCCAGCACGGCGTCGTAACCGGGCGTGCGTGCCACCTCGAATCCGCCGTAGCCGCCCAGCAGCGTCGCGCCGGTCGCATCGGCGGGGCGAACCACGAAGTAGGGGATCGCGGTCCCGTCTTTCGAGGTCGCGAAGTGCTGGTGCACGGACAGCCCGTCGGCGTCGAAAAGCGCCGGAGCGGATTTGATCTCCGTCAGGTCGCCGTCGGCGGGGCCGTGCAGCAGGCGTGAAGGTCTGTCGAATCCGCTTGAGTCCAAGAAGATCTCGTCGCCGGTGTCGTCGGCGGCCACGATCACGGTGTTGGTGTTGGGCGGCACCGCATCGATGGGTCGCCGTTGCCAGTCGACCGGCGAGACCACTTCCACGCGGCTGGCCACGTCATGCAGGGTCACCAGCACCAGATGATCACGGGTCCATGCGTAGTGATGCAGGGCGGTGTGGGCGTCCGGTTCGAAGACGACGCGGCACTGCGCGGTGCCGGCGAGGAACTCCTCGTAGTCGGCGGCCAGCAGTGAACCGGCCCGATACGACGCGGTGCCGGTGTCCCAGTCGGTGCGCAGCTCGATCAGGATCCACTGCCGGTGTACCGACACCGAGGCGTCGGTGGGGGCGTCGATGCGGATCAGCTCGCCGTCACGCAGCTCGTAGACCTGGTCGTTGTAGAAGTCGATCGCCCGCGACACCATGGTGCGCTCGAAACCCGGAGTGCGGTCTGCGCCCGCGGCCACCAGCACATCGGTGACCGAACCGGTGAACACCGTCTCCGCTTGGATCAGGTCCTGGCCGCGTCGCCACCGCTTCACCATCCGGGGATAGCCGGATTCGGTCAGGGAGTCGGCGCCGAAATCAGTACCCACCAGGACGGTGTCGTCGTCGGCCCAGCTGATCCGCGTCTTCGCCTCGGGAAGCTCAAATCCCTGACGATCCGGCCCGACGAACTCTCGTGTCGTCATATCGAATTCGCGCACCACCACCGCGTCGGACCCGCCCCGGGACAGCGATATCAGGGCCCGGCTGTGGTGGGGTTCGATCACATTGGCGCCGCCCCACACCCAGTTCTCGTCGTCGGCGCGGGCCAACTCGTCGAGGTCGATGACCACCTCCCAGTCCGGGTGGTCGGTGCGGTAACTGTCCAGGCTGGTGCGCCGCCACAGCCCCCGGGGGTTGGCGGCGTCACGCCAGAAGTTGTAGAGGTAGGCCCCGCGGCGCCGCACATACGGGATGCGGGCGTCGGTGTCGAGCACCTCGCGGGCTGCGGCGCGCATCGCCTCGAAATCGTCGCCGGCGAACTCGTCGACAGTCGGCACGTTGTGGGCGCGTACCCACTCCAGTGACCGTTCGCCGGTAACGTCCTCCAGCCACAGGTAGGGGTCGTCGCAGTCGTGGGCGGGCATGGAATTCATTGTGACGGTGACGGTAATGTGAGTTGAGTAACACCCATGTCTAAGGAGCAGCGTCGATGACCGTTTTCGCACGTCCGGGTACCGCAGGAGCGGTGATGAGCTACGAGTCCCGGTACGGGAACTTCATCGGCGGGCAGTGGGTGGCACCGGTGGGCGGTGAATACTTCGAGAACACCACCCCGGTCACCGGTCAGCCGTTCTGCGAGGTTCCGCGCTCCACGGCGGCCGACATCGACTTGGCGCTGGACGCCGCGCATGCCGCCGCGCCGGCCTGGGGCAAGGCGTCCCCGGCCGACCGGGCGGCGATCCTGACCAAGATCGCCGATCGGATCGACCAGCACCGCGAGCAGCTCGCGGTCGCCGAGGTGTGGGACAACGGCAAGCCGGTCCGGGAGACCCTCGCCGCCGACATTCCGCTGGCCGCGGATCACTTCCGCTACTTCGCCGCGGCGATCCGCACCCAGGAGGGTGCGCTCAGCCAGCTCGACGACGACACCGTTGCCTACCATTTCCGCGAGCCGCTGGGCGTGGTCGGCCAGATCATCCCGTGGAACTTCCCGCTGCTGATGGCCGCCTGGAAGCTGGCGCCCGCGCTGGCCGCCGGGAACGCGGTGGTGCTCAAGCCGGCCGAGCAGACTCCCGCGTCCATCCTGTACCTGATGAGCCTGATCGGCGACCTGCTGCCGGCGGGAGTCGTCAACGTCGTCAACGGATTCGGTGTCGAGGCGGGCAAGCCCCTGGCGTCCAGCAACCGGATCGCCAAGATCGGCTTCACCGGCGAGACCACCACGGGACGGCTGATCATGCAGTACGCCAGCCAGAACATCATCCCGGTGACTCTGGAACTGGGCGGCAAGAGCCCCAACATCTTCTTCTCCGATGTGCTCGCCGCCAACGACGACTTCCAGGACAAGGCGCTGGAAGGCTTCGCCGGTTTCGCCCTCAACCAGGGCGAGGTGTGCACGTGCCCGTCGCGGTCCCTGGTCCAGGCGCCCATCTATGACGAGTTCCTGGAACTGGCCGCGATCCGCACCAAGGCGATCCGCCAGGGCGATCCGCTCGACATCTCCACGATGATCGGGGCGCAGGCCTCCAACGACCAGCTGGAGAAGATCCTGTCCTACATCGCCATCGGTAAGGAGGAAGGCGCCACCACCGTCACCGGTGGCGAACGCGCGGAGCTGGGCGGCGACCTGTCGGGTGGCTACTACGTGCAGCCGACGATCTTCGCCGGCCATAACAAGATGCGCATCTTCCAGGAGGAGATCTTCGGCCCGGTGGTCTCGGTGACCTCGTTCACCGACTACGACGACGCGATCGCGATCGCCAACGACACCATCTACGGCCTGGCGGCCGGGGTATGGAGCCGCGACGGCAACACCGCCTACCGGGCGGGCCGCGACATCCAGGCGGGCCGCGTGTGGATCAACTGCTACCACGCCTACCCGGCGCACGCGGCGTTCGGCGGCTACAAGCAGTCCGGCATCGGCCGGGAGAACCACAAGATGGTGCTCGACCACTACCAGCAGACCAAGAACCTGCTGGTGTCCTACTCCCAGACGGCGAACGGCTTGTTCTGATGGCCGCCCCGGACCGGGTGCTGGTCACCGACGCCGCCGCGGAACTTCTGTCGCGGCTGGTGGCACGCCACGGCCCGGTGATGTTCCACCAGTCCGGTGGCTGTTGTGACGGTTCGGCGCCGATGTGCTACCCCGACGGCGACTTCATCATCGGCGACCACGACGTGTTGCTCGGTGTGCTCGACGCCGCCGGCGCCGAGGTTCCGGTCTGGATCTCCGGTCCGCAGTTCGCGGCCTGGAAACACACCCAGCTGACCATCGACGTGGTGCCCGGCCGGGGGGCGGGCTTCAGCTTGGAGGCACCCGAAGGGATGCGGTTTCTGACCCGCAGCCGGGCCTTCACGGACGCCGAGAACGCGGCACTGGAATCGCTGCCGGTGATAACCGGGTCGCTACCGGGCTGACCGGCGTAATCGCCGTAAAATCTGGTGGTGTGATTCCGCTCCCGCGCCCCTGGTTGCTCAGCAGCGCCATGCTGGTCGGGGCGGCGCTCGGCATCCTGGCCGGCATCGGGGTGACCCTGCTGATCAGCGCGCCGCTGCGCCCGGACGTCGCGATCACGCTGGTACTCGGTGCGCCCAGCGTCGCGGGGCTGGTGCTGGTGTTCGTCTCCTCGCGTCGGTGGGTAACCGCATTGGGTGCGTTTCTTCTCGCGCTGGGGGTCGGATGGTTCGGCGCGCTGGCCGCGATCCAGGTGGTCTCCGGTGTCTGAGGCCACCGACACCGGGTCGCTGCCGATGACCGAGCCCCATATGGCTCCGATTTTCGACACCGGGCCCCACCCGGTGCCGCTGCCGTCCGATGAGGTGGGCGAGGCGCCTGCCGACGATGTGCCGCCGGCGCGGGTCCCCGAAGCGCAATCCCGGCTGGCGCCGGCCAAAATGCCGGCAAACCCCGCCAAGCCGCCCAAGCCAGTGTTCGTGGCCGGCCAGTATCAATTCCTCAAGTGGTGGCAGCTGGCCCTGGCGCTGGCCGCGGTGTGGATCCCGGCGGCTGGGATCGGCCTGGGGCTGTTCGCCTGGTGGTACTCCCTGGCCGACAAGACACCGGCCGTCTTCGTCGTCGTGGCCTACGCGGTGGTGTGTACGGTCGCCGGGCTGATCGTGGCGATGGTCGGGGAGAGGCCGCTGGTCTCGGCGGTCGCGATCGCGCTGCTGTCGGCGGTGTTCGCCTCGGCGGTGGCCGCCGCGCCGCTTTACGGGCATTACTACTGCCAGCACGTCAGTCGCTGCGTCGCCGGCGTTCTTCCGTACTGAGCTGCTTGCCACGGGAATTGAGGTCGCACCCGGCGCTCGAGCGCTATTTCTGGCAGGTGAACTGGCAGACGTCGGTGTTGCCATTGCGAAACAGCTCGGCGCAACCGGTGAGGTATTTCATATAGCGCTCGTAGACCTCTTCGCTCTGCAGAGCAATCGCCTCGTCCCTGTGGGCCGCCAGCGAGGATGCCCAGGTGTCCAGGGTGCGCGCGTAGTGCATACGAAGCGGCTGAACGCGGGTGACGCTGAAGCCGGCCGCGGTAGCGTGCCGCGTCACCTGTGCCACCTGCGGAAGGCGGCCGCCCGGGAAGATCTCGTCCATGATGAACTTGACGAACCGCAGCAGCTGCATCGTCATTTTCAGCCCGCGCTCCCGGAACTCTTCGCTGCTGGCCGCCACGATTGTGTGCAGCAGCATCACCCCGTCGGCGGGTAAGGCGCGGTAGGCGAACTCGAAGAAGTCGTCGTACCGGTCGTAACCGAAGTGCTCGAACGCCCCAATCGACACGATCCGGTCGACCGGTTCGTCGAACTCCTCCCAGCCCTGCAGGAACACGCGCTTGCTGCGCCGGTCGTCCATCGCATCGAAAGTTGTCTGCACGTGGACGGCCTGGTTCTTGCTCAGGGTCAGCCCGACCACGTTGACGTCGTACCGCTCCACGGCCCGGCGCATCGTGGCACCCCACCCGCAGCCGACATCCAGCAGGGTCATCCCGGGCTGCAACCCGAGCTTGTTCAGCGCCAGATCGATCTTTGCGAGCTGGGCTTCCTCCAGGCTCATATCGTCGCGCTCGAAATATGCGCAGCTGTAGGTCTGTGTCGGATCTAGAAACAGCCGATAGAAGTCGTCGGACAGGTCGTAATGCGACTGCACGTCCTCGAAATGCGGCCTCAGCGATTTCGCCAATGACATTGTTCCCCCATATTGTTTGCGCGGGCGGTCACACGAACGACCCCGACGCCCCCATGCTCGGCGGCGCCGAGCGGTCTGTGTTGGCTGCCAACCCGAGCGCAGGTGTTCGTTTACGACACCGGCGAAGTGGGTTCCGGTCGGCGGTGAAACCCGCCCCGGGGATACCCCCGGGCTGTGGCGCGGAAACCGCAGCCGGCCGACACCGCAACGCCGCTACCGGGCCGGCGCGGACGGCGGTACGCGCCCGGCCGCCCGCCGGCCGCCCACGTGAGGCATCCGATAGCCGCGGGTCCGGGCGGCGGGCAGTCGCTTCCCGCTAGGGTGAACCCGTGACCCACTATGACGTCGTCGTTCTTGGAGCCGGTCCCGGCGGGTATGTCGCGGCCATTCGAGCCGCCCAGCTGGGCTTGAACACCGCCATCGTCGAGCCGAAATACTGGGGCGGGGTCTGCCTCAACGTCGGCTGCATCCCCTCGAAAGCGTTGCTGCGCAACGCAGAGCTGGCGCACATCGTCACCAAGGAAGCCAAAACATTCGGCATAAGCGGCGAAGCCACGTTCGACTACGGGGCAGCCTTCGACCGAAGCCGCAAGGTCGCCGAGGGCCGGGTTGCCGGCGTGCACTTCCTGATGAAGAAGAACAAGATCACCGAGATCCACGGCTACGGCCGGTTCACCGACCCGAATACGCTGGCGGTCGAGCTCAACGAGGGCGGAACCGAGACCGTCACCTTCGACAACGCGATCATCGCCACCGGGTCCAGCACCCGGTTGGTGCCGGGCACCTCGCTGTCGGACAACGTCGTCACCTACGAGCAACTGATCCTGAGCCGGGAGCTGCCGGCCTCGATCATCATCGCCGGTGCCGGGGCCATCGGCATGGAGTTCTCCTACGTGCTGGCGAACTACGGCGTGGACGTGACCGTCGTGGAGTTCCTGCCGCGGGCGCTGCCCAACGAGGACGCCGACGTGTCCAAGGAGATCGAGAAGCAGTTCAAGAAACTGGGCGTCAAGGTCCGCACCGGGACCAAGGTGGAAAGCATCACCGACGACGGGTCGACGGTGTCGGTCGTGGTGAGCAAGGACGGCCAGACCGAAACGCTGCAGGCCGACAAGGTGTTGCAGGCCATCGGCTTTGCGCCCAATGTCGACGGCTACGGGCTGGAGGCGGCCGGGGTCGCGCTGACCGAGCGCCGCGCCATCGGGGTCGGGGAGTACATGCAGACCTCGGTGCCGCACATCTACGCCATCGGTGACGTCACCGGGCTGCTGCAGCTGGCGCATGTCGCCGAGGCGCAGGGCGTGGTGGCCGCCGAGACCATCGGCGGGGCCGAGACCATGTCGCTGGGTGACTACCGGATGATGCCGCGGGCCACCTTCTGCCAGCCGCAGGTGGCCAGCTTCGGTCTCACCGAGGAGCAGGCCAAGGCCGAAGGCTATGACGTCAAGGTGGTGAAGTTCCCGTTCACCGCCAACGGCAAAGCGCACGGCGTGGGCGACCCGAGCGGGTTCGTCAAGCTGATCGCCGACGCACGCTACGGCGAGCTGATCGGCGGGCACCTGGTCGGCCACGATGTGTCCGAACTATTGCCCGAGCTCACCTTGGCGCAGAAGTGGGATCTGACGGCCAACGAACTGGCCCGCAATGTGCACACGCACCCGACCATGTCCGAGGCACTGCAAGAGTGCTTCCATGGGCTGACCGGACACATGATCAACTTCTGATCCTCGGCTCGGCGCTCGAGGCGCTGCTGTCAGCTCTTGACGAGAGTGAACTGGGCGACATAGCTGACATTGCGTTGAAAGAAATCTGCGCAGCCCAGCAGGTACTTGACGTACCGCTCGTAGACCTGGTCAGAGGTCACGGCGATCGCCTGCTCGCGGGCCGCTTGCAACCTGGTCGCCCAGGTGTCCAGAGTCCGTACATAATCCTGCGTAAGGTCTTGACGATCGGCGACGGAAAACCCTGCAGCGCCTGAGTATTCGACAACATCGTCGTCGCAGGGCACCGAGCCCCCGGGGAAGATCTCCTTGGCGATGAAGCGCATGAACCGCAGGTCCGTCATTGTGATCGGAATGCCCATCTCCGGCCAGCGCTTGAGCGGGTGTCCCATGATGGTCTGCAGGACCATCCGCCCGTCGTCGGGCATCAGCCGGTGGCACAACTCGAAGAAGGCGCCGTATCGCTCCTTGGGGAAGGCTTCGAAGGCCTCGATACTGATGATGCGGTCGACCGGTTGGTCGAATTCCTCCCAGCCGCGCAGCAGAATCCGGCGGGAACGCTCGGTGTCCACATCGTCCAGGAGTCGCTGGCCGAGGCTGCACTGATTTCTGCTCAAGGTCAGGCCCACCACGTTGACGTCGTGGGTTTCGATCGCCCGCAGCATGGCCGATCCCCAGCCGCAGCCGATGTCGAGCAGCGTCATCCCGGGAGCAAGATCGACCTTGGCCAGTGCCAGATCGATCTTGGCGATCTGCGCCTCCTGGAGGGACATGTCCTCGCGCTCGAAGTACGCGCAGCTGTACGTTCGGGTCGGGTCCTGGAACAGGCCGAAAAAGTCGTTCGAGATGTCGTAATGGGCTTGCACGTCTTCGTAGGCCACTGCCATCTTCGGTGTACCAGGCGCAGTGTCGGTCATCAGCCCGGACTCCTATCTGCTCCGGTGAGCCGGCAAGCCGGCCAAGAGCCGTTCATGCCGGCGTCTTTTCGCAGGTGAACTGGACCACGTCGGTATAGCCGGTGTCGAACAGCTCCGCGCAGCCGGTCAGATACTTGTGGAACCGCTCGTAGACCTCCGGCGAGGTGATGGCGACGGCCTCGTCCTTCTTGGCCTCGAGATTGGCCGCCCAGGTGCTCAGGGTCCGAACGTAGTGCGGCTGCAGATGCTGCTCGCGGGTCACGGTGTAGCCGGCCTTGGTTGCGTGTTCGGTGATCTGCGCGGCCAACGGCAGGCGTCCCCCGGGGTAGATCTCATCCATGATGAACTTGATGAACCGCAGCCGCGACATCGTCAGCGGCAGCTTCTTGGCCTGGATCTCCTCGTCGCTGGGGATGACGATGCTGTGCAGCAGCATCACCCCGTCATCGGGCATCCAGCTGAACGTCTTTTTGAAGTAGCCGTCGTACTTGCTGAATCCGAAGTGCTCGAACGCGCCGATCGACACGATGCGGTCGACTTTGCCGTCGAATTCCTCCCAGGGCTGCAGCCTGACCTCCATGCGGCGCGTGCTGGTGGAATGCGCGAACACGTTGTCCTCGATGTGCTGCTTCTGGTTTTCCGAGAGGGTCAGGCCGATGACGTTGACGTCGTAGCGCTCGGCGGCCCGCCGAATCGTGGAACCCCACCCGCAGCCGATGTCGAGCAGGGTCATCCCGGGCTCCAGGCCCAGCTTGCCCAGCGACAGATCCACCTTGGCCAGCTGCGCTTCCTCCAGCGTCATGTCGTCGCGCTGGAAGTATGCGCAGCTATAGGTCTGAGAGGGGTCCTGCCACAGTTTGAAGAAGTCATTGGAGATGTCGTAGTGGAACTGCACCTCGCGTTTGTCTGATCCGCGCGTCTGTGCAGCCGAGTTCGACAGCCACTTGGACTCGGCTTTGGGGCTCGCGCTCGGGGAGTGTGCCACCGCTGGTCCTCTCGGTCGGGAGAGAAGGTCGGTGCTGGTGGCTCAACACTTGGGCCGACATTACGCCTCTCAACGGGGAGGTGTGCTGTGATCAGCCTCCGAACAAGCAGAAGACTCCGAAAGCCACCACCATGCCGGCCACGTTCGCGCAGGCATTGACCACGTCATTGCCCACCCAGCGCCAGCCGGTGGACGCCCGTGCCGGGGCACCGCAGTGCAGTGCGTCCTCCACCGTGGCCCCGCACGTCGCGCAGACGAAGCGGGCCTGCACGCTGGCACCGATGAGCGTGTCGACCAGCGAGCCGACGACTCCGGCCGCCAGACCCACCGGCACCATCGCGACACCGCCGTACACCGCGCCGAACAGGCCGACGGCCAGCGCGCCCAGCACGGTGGCGGCAGAGCCCAGCGGGGACACCGCGCCGGAGGTGCCCTTGGGCACCCGGCCCCGGGTGCGCAGCGACAGCGGCTCGCGGTTGGAGAAGCGCCCGATCTCCGAGGCCCAGGAGTCGGCGATACCGGCCGCGATCCCGCCGATCGACACGGCGTACCAGTACGTGCCGCCGGTGAACGCATAACCGATCACCGGGACCAGCACCGGAAGGCCGGCGTTCACCACCACCTGGCTCAGGGTGCGCATTCCCGCGGTCCGGGCCGGTCGGCGATAGGCGGTGAGCAGGCTGGTGAGGGAGAAGAACAAGGCGGCCGGGATGATCCACGCCCACCCGCCGAGGCCGACCGCCACTGCGGCGATCAGGCCGCCGCACAGCGCTCCCGGCAGGTCCAGCCAGCGCATCCGGAGCATGAACGGCACGATGGCGCAGCCGAACACGACCGCCGCCATCCAGCGCAGCGCGTCGTCGGTGGACAGCTCGCGCGCCACGTGCAGCAGCAACGCCACCCACGGCGTGATCAGCAGGTTGTCGGCGGCCGGCAGCACCAGTAGCTCGATGGCGGCCGTCGTCATCGCGACGAACAGGGCAACCGAGACTGCCATGAACATGTTCAGTTCCAGGCCGGCCCGGCAGAACGTCCAGGTCACTGCGAAGGCGATGGCCACGAAAGCCATCGAGCCCTCAAGGGTTCGAACTCCGCCGCCGGCCGCGACGTGGTGGCGTCCATAGCGCTGTCCGATCAGCGCCGCGCCGGCATCGGCAAGGCCCAGCACCAGGACACCACCTGCGATGGCGACCCGGTCCGGCCAGAAGGCCAGCACCGCCAGCAACGCCCCGGCGGCAAATCCCACCAGTCCGTAGTCGCGGGACCGGGTCCCGTCGAAGACCCCCGGCACCGGGACCAGTCCGCGCTCCACGATGAACGCCAGGGCCACCGTGGCGACCGCCAGCACACCGGCCACCACTGCCCCGTGCGACAGCTGGAATGCGGCCAGGGCCGCGAACAGTCCGCACAGCGCATGGGGGATCTTGCGGATGACCAGGGGGCTCGCCCCCCGCCGCGCCAGTGCTCGCCCGACGACGATCAGCACAGCCGCGATGAACAGGACCCCGCCCCCGGCGACGGCCAGGTCGTGGCTCACGGTGGCTGTCACGCAGGGCTACTCATCGAAGTCCAGCGGCACCCGCAGCGCGCTCAGGGTGGCGGCCAGTGCGTCGTATTGGCTGGTCAGCATGACGAATTCGATCAGCCGGGGCCGATCCAGATGCGCTGCCAGCAGCGCCCAGGTGGCATCGGAGAGCGTACGGGTCTCGATCAGCTCGTCGACCCCGGTCAGCAGTGCTCGCTGGCGGTCGGTGAGCCCGGGCGCATCCGGGCCCTGAAAGATCCGCTCCTGGGTGGCCTCGTCGATGCCTACCGCCCGGGCCATCCGGCGGTGGTGCTGCAGTTCGTACTGGCTGTCGCGCAGGTGGCCGACGCGCAGAATCACCAACTCGGTGTCGCGGGCCGAGAACTTCCCGCCCCGCATGAGCATCCCGCCGAACGGCAGCCAGGACCACATCAGCCGCCGATGCTGTCCGAGCGTGGTGAACAGGTGCGCCCGGGGTACGCGCTGGCGCGCCGCGATGACTTTGCAGACGAGCCAGTTCGTGACGCCGAGGTCACGCAGGCCGGGGGAGTCGGGGATACGAGCAATCACCGCTGTTGCTTTACCAGATACGGCGAGACAGTGCTGCGATGTTCGTTGAGATCCAGGTCACGCCCGAGCGCTGGGAAGGCCCGCTGGGGGCAGTTGTCGTGTTCGCAGACCCGGCAGCCCACCCCGATCGGCGTGGCCGGGACGTCGTGGCCGGCCGCCAGGTCCAGCCCTTCGGAGTAGACCAGCCGGTGGGCGTGGCGCAGCTCGCAGCCCAGCCCGATCGCGAAGGTCTTGTCCGGCTGGCCCCAGCGGGCGGCCCGGCGCTCGACGGTGCGGGCAACCCACATGTACTTGCGCCCGTCGGGCATTTCGGCGATCTGGACCAGGATCTTTCCCGGATTGCCGAAGGTCTCGTAGACGTTCCACAGCGGGCAGGTGCCGCCGCTGGAGGAGAAGTGAAATCCGGTGGCCGACTGCCGTTTCGACATGTTTCCGGCTCGATCGACCCGGACGAAGGAGAACGGCACGCCCCGCATGGACGGCCGCTGCAGGGTGGACAGCCGGTGCGCGATGGTTTCGTAGCTGACCCGGTAGAAGGCCGACAATCGCTCGATGTCATAGCGGAACGTCTCGGCGCGATCGTGGAACTGCCCGTAGGGCAACACGATCGCCGCGGCGAAGTAGTTGGCCAGACCCAGCCGGGCCAGCGTCCGGGAGTCCTTCGAGGTGAACTTGCCCTCGTCGACCATGGCCGTGATCTGCTCGTCGAACTCCAGATAGGCCAATTCGGCGGCCATCTTGAACACCCGCTGCCCCCAGGACAGATGGTTGGAGATGTCCAGGGTGCGGGTCGCCGGGTTGTACCGGTGCAGCACCGTCTCGCCGAGGTCGATCCGGCGATTGATGCGCACCCCATGCACCTCGGTCAGGCGGTTGGCCAGCTCGACGGCCAACTCGCCCTGGTGCCGGCGCATCCGGGTGGCCAGTTCTTCGGCCGCCGTGTCGAGTTCGTGGAGGTAGTTCTGGCGCTGGTAGAAGTAGTCGCGGACCTCTTCGTGCGGCATGGTGATCGCCCCGGTGCCGCTGCCGTCGGAGAAGCGCTCCTCGGTGGCCGCGGCGAGTTGGGCCGTGGTGATGCGGTAGCGGCGGTGCAGGTTGACCATCGCGCGGGCCACTTTGGGGTGGGCGCTGACCACCTCGGCCACCTCGGCCAGGTCGACCTCGACGTCGAGGTCGCGGTCCATGGCGACCTCGCGCAGCTCGGCCACCAGCCGGGTGTCGTCCGGGGAGGAGAAGAAGCTGGCGTCCACGCCGAAGACCTCGGCGATGCGCAGCAGCACCGCGACCGTCAGCGGCCGGACGTCATGCTCGATCTGGTTGAGGTAACTCGGCGAGATCTCCAGCATCTGCGCCAGTGCGGCCTGGCTGAAACCGCGCTCGCTGCGTAGCTGGCGTACTCGGGAGCCGACGTACGTCTTGGCCACCCCACCGACCCTACCTGGTGTGAAGCCGACATTCGCATTGTTGGCATGGCATGATCCGCTCAGGGAAAGACGTACGGGGAGCATCGATGCAGCAGACACAGCTGACCGGCCTGGCCAAGGAATTGATGCCGGTGCCGGACCCACATCCCGACGTGTTCGATCGGCAGTGGCCGCTGCGGGTCGCCGACATCGACCGCGTGGGCCGGCTGCGGATGGACGCCGCCGCCCGCCACATTCAGGACATCGGCCAGGACCAGTTGCGCGAGGGCGGGTATCAGGAAACGCACCCGCTGTGGATCGTCCGGCGCACCATGATGGATCTGATCGCGCCTATCGAGTTCCAGGACATGTTGCGGATGCGGCGCTGGTGTTCGGGCACGTCCAACCGGTGGTGTGAGATGCGGGTCCGCATCGACGGCCGCAAGGGCGGACTGATCGAATCCGAGGCGTTCTGGATCAACATCAACCGCGAGACCCAGGGGCCGGCGCGGATCTCCGAAGACTTCCTGGCCGGACTGAAGCGCACCACCAGCGTCGACCGGCTTCGCTGGAAGGCCTACCTGAGTCGCGGGGACCGTGACGTGAGGACTGGGGCCGCCGAGATCCGCGAGTACCCCATCCGGTTCACCGACATCGACCTGTTCGACCACATGAACAACTCGGTGTACTGGAGCGTGGTCGAGGACTACCTGTCGAGCTACCCGGAACTGCTCGGTGCCCCGCTGCGGGTCACGCTCGAACACGACGCGCCCGTCGCGCTGGGCGACAAATTGGAGATCGTCTCGCACGTTCATCCCGCCGGCTCGACCGACAAGTTCGGTCCGGAGCTGACCGACCGCACTGTTAGAACGCTCACATACGTGGTGGGCGACGAAGTCAAGGCGCTCGCAGCGATCTTTCCGCTGTAACGCGTTCTAGTCAGTACGCGCGTACTGCTAAAAGCGGCGCTGACCTGTGCGGATAAGTTACCGGCCGGTAGCTTTCCGGCGGATTTCACGACCGGCTTTTTGGACGGTTCTTCGCAAACTTTGCAAATTGGCGTGGTTGCATGGCGGAACTTGGCAATTAAACCGCTGGACCTGGGCAGATGTGCTGTGCCATGGTCGCCTCATCACACCAGTGGAAACGTCGGGGTGTTAGCAAGGCCGGGAAGTGATTCGCAGCGCTGCGCTAGAGCACGACCGCCCCGACGATCGAGACCGCAAAGGAGCGCATCCGATGTCGACCGTTGGCACGCCCAAGAGCCCCGAGCAGATCCAGCACGACTGGGACCACAACCCGCGTTGGAAGGGCGTCACCCGCACCTACACCGCCGAGGACGTCGTCGCGTTGCAGGGCCGCGTCGTCGAGGAGCACACCCTGGCCCGTCGCGGCGCCGAGGTGCTCTGGGAGCAGCTGCACGACCTGGACTACATCAACGCCCTGGGCGCGCTGACCGGCAACATGGCCGTCCAGCAGGTCCGGGCCGGCCTCAAGGCCATCTACCTGTCCGGCTGGCAGGTCGCCGGCGACGCGAACCTGTCCGGACACACCTACCCCGACCAGAGCCTCTACCCGGCCAACTCGGTCCCGCAGGTGGTGCGCCGGATCAACAACGCGCTGCTGCGCGCTGACGAGATCGCCAAGGTGGAGGGCGACACCTCGGTGGACAACTGGCTGGCCCCGATCGTGGCCGACGGCGAAGCCGGCTTCGGTGGTGCGCTCAACGTCTACGAGCTGCAGAAGGCGATGATCGCCGCCGGTGTGGCGGGCTCGCACTGGGAAGACCAGCTGGCCTCGGAGAAGAAGTGCGGCCACCTGGGCGGCAAGGTGCTGATCCCCACCCAGCAGCACATCCGCACCCTGACCTCGGCGCGCCTGGCCGCCGACGTCGCCGACGTGCCGACCGTGGTGATCGCTCGCACCGACGCCGAGGCCGCCACCCTGATCACCTCCGACGTCGACGAGCGCGACCAGCCGTTCATCACCGGCGACCGGACCGCGGAGGGCTTCTACCGGGTGCGCAACGGCCTGGAGCCGTGCATCGCCCGGGCCAAGGCCTACGCCCCCTACGCCGACCTGATCTGGATGGAGACCGGCACCCCGGACCTGGAGCTGGCGCGCAAGTTCGCCGAGGGCGTCAAGGCCGAGTTCCCCGACCAGATGCTGGCCTACAACTGCTCGCCGTCGTTCAACTGGCGCCAGCACCTGGACGACGCGACCATCGCCAAGTTCCAGAACGAGCTGGGCGCCATGGGCTTCAAGTTCCAGTTCATCACCCTGGCCGGCTTCCACGCGCTGAACTACTCGATGTTCGATCTGGCCCACGGCTACGCCCGCAACCAGATGAGCGCCTACGTCGAGCTGCAGGAGCGCGAGTTCGCCGCCGAGTCGCGTGGCTACACCGCCACCAAGCACCAGCGCGAGGTCGGTGCCGGTTACTTCGACCGGATCGCCACCACGGTGGACCCGGCGTCGTCGACCACCGCGCTGGCGGGTTCGACCGAAGAGGGTCAGTTCCACTAGGCCTCAATGGCACCAGCCATGAGGCGAGATTCGCGCCGAGCGTGAACGTAGGGCGGCTTTCTTGTCGGATTCCCGCCCTACGTTCACACTCGGCGGTCAGCACCCCGGGGAGTTGACAGCGCAGGCCCCGTCCAGCCATGTTGGGCGGGGCTTGTTGCTGCCGCCGAGACAAAACTTGCCGTGAGGCCGAAAGGAACACAGTGTCGATCCAACGAGTAGGTGTCATCGGAGCCGGTCAGATGGGCGCCGGAATCGCCGAGGTGTCGGCGCGTGCCGGCGTCGAGGTGAAGGTTTTCGAGACCACCGACGCACTGGTGACCGCCGGGCGTAACCGGATCGTCAAGTCGCTGGAGCGCGGCGTGAGCGCCGGCAAGATCACCGAGCGCGAGCGCGACGACGCCGTCGGCAACCTGTCCTTCACCACCGATCTCGGGGACTTCGCCGATCGGCAGCTGGTGATCGAGGCGGTCATCGAAGACGACACCGTCAAGTCGAAGATCTTCGCCGAGCTGGACAAGGTGATCACCGACCCGGACGCCGTGCTCGCCTCGAACACCTCGTCCATTCCGATCATGAAGATCGCCGCCGCCACGCAGAACCCGCAGCGCGTGCTGGGCCTGCACTTCTTCAACCCGGTTCCGGTGCTGCCCCTGGTCGAACTGGTCAGCACGCTGGTCACCGACCCGGCCGCCGCCGACCGCACCGAGGAATTCGCCAGCGCGGTGCTGGGCAAGCAGGTGGTGCGCTGCTCGGACCGGTCCGGTTTCGTGGTGAACGCCCTGCTGGTGCCCTACCTGTTGTCGGCGGTGCGCATGCTGGAGTCCGGCTTCGCCACCGTCGAGGACATCGACAAGGCGATCGTCGCCGGACTGTCGCACCCGATGGGCCCGCTGCGGCTGTCCGACCTGGTCGGCCTGGACACCCTGAAGCTGATCGCCGACAAGATGTACGAGGAGTTCAAGGAGCCGCTCTACGCCGCGCCGCCGCTGCTGCTGCGCATGGTCGAGGCCGGCCAACTCGGCAAGAAGTCCGGCCGCGGCTTCTACACGTACTGATCCCCGAGCTGCCCCGCGGGGTTAATGCGTGGCCGTCACGCCGTAGGCGAACCAGCAGGGTTTGCCCTCCATCGGGGAGTCGAACGGCGTCGCCGTGCGGGTCAGCCCCTCGGGCGGGATCAGGGTGGGGACGCCGTTGAAGACGACGCACTTGGAGTCGGTGAGCAGGTCCTGGGGTGGCCGCTCACCTGCCGGTGCGTCCTGGATGCCCTGATTGGCGGCGCGATTGGCCTGCTCGGCGGCGCTCCTGGCCTCGTTGACAGCCCGGTTGGCGATTCCGGCCGCGCAGGCCTGCGGGTCCTGAGGTTGCCCCTGATCGTCGCCGGCGCACGCATCCTGTCCTTGCCCGCCCGGCGGTTCCGGCTCATCCGCGCCGGCCGGTGCGGCAAACGTCAGAATCGCCCCGGTGGCGATCAAGGCCGACACGACCGTTCTCACGGTGCTTGGGTAGCGCTTTGCGGACATAGCGAGGCACCTGCCTTCCCGGGTCTTCTCGGGCAGCGCATCGATCGGACGGATCTGCCCCCCAGCCGAGGTTTCGGCGTACCCGTGACGTTAGGCGACAGGGCCGCCCGAGAGATACAGGGATTTCCCTGGTATTGGGCCAGGCCTCAGCGGCTTTGTGTGCCCGCCGCTCGCCGCCACGGCAGTATCGGTGACGGGTGCGGTCCGGCGTTGAACTTCTCCAGCGATCCGCCCACCTCGACGATCCCGCAGAGCGCGTTCCAGCTCAGCATCGTCAGATAGTCGATCAGGTCATCGGCGCTCATCCGCGGGTCCAGCAGCCACGAGTGGGTGGCCAGCTGCACGCCGCCGACGATCATGTAGGCCCAGGGCTCGACTCCCTGGGTGTCCATGCCGACCGCTTTCATCCGGCGCCGAAGCATCACGGCGAGCATCCGGGCGATGATCCGCTCGGAGTCGGCGATCACCTTGCTCTTGCTGGCCGAGCTGTTGGCCATCACGAACCGGTACGGCTCGGGTTCGTTGGCCACGGTCTGCACGTAGACCCGGATGATCTCGCGGACCAGGTCGTAGCCATCGAGGTTCGCTGACAGCGCCGCGGCCATGTTCGGGATCAGCGTGGTCTGCGCGAAGCGCATCATCACCGCGGTGGTGAGGTCGTTCTTGTCGACGAAGTACCGGTACAGGACGGTCTTGGACACGCCGATCTCCGCGGCGATCTCGTCCATGCTCACATAGCGGCCACGGCGCCGGATCGCCTCGATCGTCCCGTCGACGAGATCGTTGCGGCGATCGACCTTGTGCTGGTGCCACCGCCGTTTGCGCCCGTCAGACTTAGCGGTGCCCGTATGGAGCTGCTGTGCCACTATCGCGGATTCCATTCACTAGACCTAATAGATAATACGGGCTGGTCCAGCAAACTTCGTGGGCCGGTAACAGTAACCGGCCGCGCAGATGGCGGATGATGGTGTGGTGGCGGATCTACAGAATCAGCCGAGTTGGCCGGGCGCTGCGCAAACCGTGCAGGCCTTGGCGGAGTCGTTCGCCGGTGCTGATCCGGCCGCGGACGCGGTCCGATTGCGGGACCTGCGCCGGATGAAGGTGGTGGCGCTGAGCTTCCTGCTCGGTGCCACCGTGGTCTTCCTGCTCTGCCGGTGGGCGCAGGCAGACGGCCTGGCCCCGGCCTGGGTGGGCTACGTCGGCGCCGCGGCCGAAGCCGGCATGGTGGGCGCGCTGGCGGATTGGTTCGCCGTCACCGCGCTGTTCAAGCACCCCCTGGGCATTCCCATCCCGCACACCGCGATCATCAAGCGCAAGAAGGATCAGCTGGGGGAGGGGCTGGGCACCTTCGTCCGGGAGAACTTTCTGTCACCACCGGTGATCGAGACCAAGCTGCGCGACGCGCAGATCGCCGGCCGGGTGGGCAAGTGGCTCTCGGAGCCGGTGCACGCCGAGCGGGTGGCCGGCGAAACCGCCACGGTGCTGCGGGTCCTGATCGAGATGCTGCGCGACGACGACGTCCAGGACGTGATCGACCGGATGATCGTGCGTCGCATCGCCGAACCGCACTGGGGACCGCCCATCGGCCGCGTGCTGGGTTCGCTTCTGGCCGAGAACCGGCAGGAGGCGCTGATCCAGCTGCTGGCCGACCGCGCCTTCCAGTGGTCGCTCAACGCCGGTGAGGTCATTCAGCGGGTGGTGGAGCGCGACTCGCCGTCCTGGTCGCCGCGCTTCGTCGACCACCTGGTGGGCGATCGCATTCACCGGGAGCTGATGGATTTCACCGACAAGGTGCGCCGCAATCCCGACCACGAGCTGCGGCGCAGCGCGACCCGATTTCTGTTCGAGTTCGCCGACGACCTGCAGCACGACCAGGCGACCATCGCCAAAGCCGACGCCGTCAAGGAGCAGCTGATGGCCCGCGACGAGGTGGCCAACGCCGCGGCCACCGCCTGGCGGACACTCAAGCGTCTGGTGCTCGAGGGTGTCGACGATCCGTCCAGCGCGCTGCGCACCCGGGTGGCCGCGACCGCGGTCCAGGTAGGCGAGTCGCTGCGTGACAAGGCTGAACTGCGCGACAAGGTGGACAACTGGATCGTGCGGGGCGCCCAGCACCTGGTGGGCCACTACGGGGTGGAGATCACCGCGATCATCACCGAGACCATTGAGCGCTGGGACGCCGCCGAGGCCAGCCGGCGCATCGAACTGCATGTGGGGCGCGATCTGCAGTTCATCCGGATCAACGGAACCGTGGTGGGGGCACTGGCCGGCCTGGCGATCTACACCATTGCCCAACTTATGTTCTGACCTGCGCTAGCAAGTGCTTGCAAAAGTTAGCACTCGGCATTATCGTGACACGTGTCAGCAATGATCAGCTCGCGAAAGGGGTCACCGGTGTCGCAGGACGACAAGCTCGCGGCAGTGGTTTCCACGGCAGCGGCGGATATCGGCAGCTTCATCCGGACCCAGCGCGAAGCCGCGCAGGTGTCCATGCGGCAGCTGGCCGAGAAGGCCGGTGTCAGCAACCCGTATCTGAGCCAGATCGAACGAGGGTTGCGCAAGCCCTCCGCTGACGTCCTCAATCAGATCGCCAAAGCCCTGAGGGTCTCCGCCGAGGTGCTCTACGTCCGGGCGGGAATCTTGGAGCCGAGTGAGAAGAGCGAGGTTCGTGACGCCGTGGTGGCCGATACGGCGATCACGGAACGGCAGAAGCAAGTTCTGCTCGACATCTACGGCTCCTTCGTCCAGCAGAACGAAGCCGAAGGTGAGGAGACGCCACCTGACTGATCCGCATGCGTTCTCCTGACGAAATGCCCACGCAAGATTTCACACCGAAAGGAACCCGAAATGGCTGAGAACCCGACCATCGAAGAACTGAAGGCCCCGCTGCTCGCCGCGCTCGGCGCCGCTGACCTGGCCCTGGCCACCGTGAACGACCTCGTCGTCAACCTGCGCGAGCGGGCTGGCGAAGCCCGCGAGGACGCCAGCAACCGCGTCGAGGAGCGGCGCGCGCGGCTGACCAAGCTGCAGGAGGAGCTGCCCGAGCAGTTCGCCGAGTTGCGGGAGCGCTTCACCGCCGACGAGCTGCGCAAGGCCGCCGAGGGCTACGTGGAGGCTGCCAGCGAGCGCTACAACGACCTGGTGGCGCGCGGTGAAGCGGCCCTGGCGCGGCTGCGCAGCCAGACCGGTCTGGAAGACGCCTCCGCTCAGGTGGAGGGCTACGTGGACCAGGCCGTCGAACTGACCCAGGAGGTGCTGGGCAACGTCGCGTCCCAGACCCGCGAGGTCGGTGAGCGTGCCGCCAAGCTGGTCGGCATCGAGCTGCCCAAGAAGGAAGAGGCCGCGCCGGCCCCCGCCGAGAAGCCCGCGGCTCCGGCGCCCGCCAAGAAGGCTCCGGCTGCCAAGAAGGCTCCGGCCGCCAAGAAGGCCCCGGCCAAGAAGGTCACCCAGAAGTAGTCGCAGTTCGACGCCCGGGACGGTGCCCGCCTAGGCTTGCAGCGTGATCGCTGCGAACCTGGTGGGTACCGTCCTTGGCGTTTTGCAGATCGCCGTCTTCGCGACATCGGTGTATGCCTTCGTCCACGCGGCGCTGCAACGCTCCGACGCCTACACCGCCGCCGACAAACTCACCAAGCCGGTCTGGCTGGTGATCCTCGCGGTGTGCGGGCTGATGGCGCTGCTGTTGCAGGTGATGGGCATGGCCATCGCGGCCTGCGCGGCGGGGGTCTATTTGGTGGACGTGCGGCCCCGACTCCTCGAGGTGCAAGGCAAGTCCCACTAGCGCCATGCTGCGTTCGGTGTTTTCAGTTGCGCTGGCGGGTGCCGCGGTCGCGGTGTGTTGTGCCACGCCGGCAATGGCAGAGATCGGCGGATACGTCGACCGCGCCGAGTGGGCCAGCTATGACGACGGTCTGAGCCTGCGGGTGTATCCGAGCGCCTCGGCCCGGGCGGCGGCGATCCGCCTCGACGCCGCGGCCGGCGAACAGGCGTGGCGCGAGGTGCTCAACCACGCCCCGGAGGCCGATCGGCCCGGAATGCGCGAGCAATTCCTCTGTCACTGGAACTATGCCGAGTTCGCTCGACCCGGCAAGCTCAGCTGGAACCTGGAGCCGTGGCGGCCCGTCGTCGACTGGGTCACCATGCTGGAGTCCGGCTGCAATCCCGGCGCCGCCGAGGAGGTCTTCTGATGTCCGCGACAGCCGCCGGCCGCTGGGGTCGTGACCAGGTTGCGCAGCGGGTCGACCACACACTGCTCAAACCCGAGGCGACCGCGGCCCAGGTCGTGGCCGTGGTCGCCGAAGCCGCCGAACTCGGCGTCGCCGCGGTCTGCGTGTCGCCTCTGATGGTGGCCGTCGCAGCGGCGGCGAACCCGGCCGGTGTCCCCATTGCTGCGGTCGCGGGCTTCCCGTCCGGCAAGCATCGGCCGGAGATCAAGGCCCAGGAGGCCGTGCTGGCCGCGGCGGACGGGGCCGCTGAGATCGACATGGTGATCGACATCGGTGCGGCACTGGCAGGTGACTTCGCCGCGGTGGGCACCGACATCGCGACCGTGCGGGCCGCGGTGCCGGGCGCGGTGCTCAAGGTGATCCTGGAGTCCGCCGCGTTGCTGGAGCTCGCCGGTGACGCCACGCTGGTCGCCGCCTGCCGAGCCGCCGAAGACGCCGGAGCCGACTTCGTGAAGACCTCCACCGGCTTTCATCCGTGCGGCGGGGCATCGGTGCACGCGGTGTCGCTGATGGCCGACACGGTCGGGGACCGGCTGGGGGTCAAGGCCAGCGGCGGGATCCGCACGGCCGGCGAGGCGGTGGCCATGCTGGAGGCCGGGGCGACCCGGCTGGGGCTGTCGGGCACCCGCGCCGTGCTCGACGGGTTGGGCTAGCCCCGCCCACCGGCCCTCAGTCGGGAATCGAAGCCGGGGTGGGGACCACCACGGCGAAAAGATCCGCCATCGCCGCCAGGCTCGCGGCCTGCATGGCGGCGGCTGACACGGTGCCGTCGCCGCTCGGCAGGGCCCGCGTGGCGGTGGCCGAGGCAACCACGGTGGGCGCATAGCCCAGATTGAAAGCCCCACGCGCCGTGGAGTTGACGCACATGTGCGTCATGAATCCGGCCAAGATCAGATTCGTCGCGCCGCGTTGGAGCAGCAGGTCGTTCAACTCGGTGCCGACGAAGGAGTTCGGATAGGCCTTCACCACCACCGGCTCCCCGGCGCGCGGCGCCACGGTGGAGACAATGGCACCGGACTCGCTGTCGATGTCATAGGGCGACCCGGGGCCGGCGTTGTGCTGGATGTGGATGACGGGAATCCCCGCGCTACGGGCCCGGTCCAGCAGAGCTGCCGTGCTGAGCAGTGCATCCTGAACGCCGTCGAGTTCCATCACCCCGCGGGTATAGGTGTTCTGGCAGTCGATGAGCACCACAGCGGATTCGCCCAATGACGAAGGCGTGGTGGGTAATCCGGTCAGCGTGCGCAGGGTCTCGGTCATGGGTTCTCTTCTCCAATAGTCGGGTCGATGTTGCGGAGTGTGTCGTGAGGGTGATTCGGCTATCCGGCGGCTGACTTGGTGGCCAGGACATCGGATGAGAACGGGCTCAGCGCGAACCACTTCGGGAGGGCTCGCGCGAGCTTGGCCGGGCCTTCTACCAGGATCTCGCCAGTGGCAATGGCGTCTTCCAATTGACGATGACCGAACCAGATCTGGTGCCACAGTCGACCGCTCCCGGTCACGCTGAGATCGACCGGGAAACGGGGATCGTGAAGGCAGACCGATACTTCGGCGCTTGTGGCTACGATCCAGCCCCGTCTCACCTCGCCGTCGGTGAAGTCGAACTGGATGGTGGTGCGCCCTTCGGGCAGCGCAGAGGTGACTCCTGCGCGCATGCGCCACAACAGCAGGGCATTGTCGACCTGGTCGGGCTCTGGTTCAGGAAACCACCAGCGCACCGTCCAGCGCCCCAGCGCGTAGATCAGTTCGTGGAGGTCTTCACCCGCTTCGGTGAGCCGGTATTCGTGGGTGCGGCCGGTGCCTGTGGGCACCCGGGTGAGCACCCCGACTCCCTCCAGGTGCCGCAAGCGGGCAGCGAGCAGGCTACGCGACAATCCAGGCAACCCCCGCAGGATTGCGCTGAACTGGCTTGAGCCGACCATGATTTCACGGACGATCAGCAGGCTCCAGCGATCACCGAGCACGCTCGCCCCGATCGATACGGGACAGTATTCGGCAGGAACTACGGGCATGACCGAGACGCTACACCTCCAAATATGGTTCATATTTAGAACTAAAATAGTAGTGATTCTAAACCTAGATCAGGGCCGGCCTTCCTGGTTTGGTTGGCGTCCAAGACAGCAACTTCTGCCATGAAGACAGGTCACATGACGCTTGGAACCGCCTACGAGGATCTGACGATCTTCCAACAGATCTCGCCGGAGACTGATGCCGTGCAGGGGTGGCCCCTGCACTTTCCCGATGGATCGCCGCCACTGTCGCCGGATTCAACTGCGCTGCGGTCACAGAATTGGTATGGGTTTCGTGACCCGAACCGGTCCATCTACGTCGACTGGGTAGCCGAGGCGCACCAGAATGAGACCGCGCTGGCCTACCAGCTCGAGTTGCTGGAGAAGGCGGTCGGTTCCGGTGGTGGTGATCCCGACTGGTTGCGCGAGGGGATCGCCGGTGTCGCGGCAGTACTGCCGTATGCCGACCGGTCCTACTTCCGGGTGCTCAGCCGTGCTCAGCGTTTGGCATTGTCTGACACGGTGACGCTGGCACTCGTCTTCGGCGCCGCCGACGCGCTGCGTCATGTCGAGCACGCGGCAGCTCAGCGTGCGGGCATCGAAAGCATCTCCGGGGAAGTGACTTTCAACGCTGTCGAGCAGGCGTGGACCGCAGGCGCAGGCTGGCAACCGTTCCGTGCCGCAGTCGAGCAGGTGCTCGCCACCAGCGATTGGGTCGAGGCGCTGATCGCGGTCAACGTCATCCTGGAACCGCTGGTGGGCCGGTTTCTGCGGCTGGGCTACCTAGAGCGGGGCGGTCGCCGTTACGGAGATACCTACACCATTGCGGCAACCGCGACATGGCTCCAGGACCGTGACCGGGCCGGACGCTGGACCTTCGCGCTGATCGATCACCTGCTCGCCGACCCCGAATACGGTGCAGCCAACCGGGTGATACTCACCGACTGGGTCGATCGGTGGGAGGCTCGCGCGAGCGAGGCGGTCGCCGCGCTGTTGCTGCATCTAGGGGAATTCGCAACCGCACCAGACGATCTCAACGAGGCCTGGGCAGACGTTGTGCACACCTATCGTCGCGAGGTCGGCGACCGGTGGGCCACGAAGCTCGCCGTGACGGGAGGTTTGTGATGGCGCGCACAACGGCACGGCCGGCCGCGCGTGGCGTGGGCGCCAGCCTCATCAAAGGCCCGGAAACCGACGCCATCGCCCGGTACCTGCGGCGCACCCAGCCGACGGTCAACGTCACCGATCGGGGTGTGTACCTCAAAGCCGACGCTCCCGACGAGATCATCATCGATCTCGCCGAGCTGTCCGCCGAATTCGGCCGCCCGCTCGAAATCGAAGACGTCTTGATCGTTTTAGCAAGCTATTTCGGAGAGATCGACCCGCAGCGCGGAGCGCGTCCCGGCACCGGACGGCTGGTGTTGCGCGCAGAGGCGCTGAGCGATCGCTCCCACAACGACGAAGGTATCTGATGACTGCGCCGACTACTCGCACCCACGATCTGATCAAGCAGTACACCTGGGATTCCACCCGCACTCCGCCCGCCGCCGTCTTCCCGAGCCGCTATCGCATCCCGGAGCGGGGCCGGGACCCGTTCAAGCTGCTGTTCCGCGACTATGCGCGCATGGAGGTGGAGAAGGATCTCCGGGTGCAGCGGGCCATGGACAGCGCCGCATCGCTGCGTACCACCGAGGCCATCGAGCCGCGGTGGATCGAAGGGCTGAAGCTGGCGTTGCCCCTCACCGCCGAGGCGGAGTACCAGGCGATGAAGGGTGCCGGATTACTGATCTCCTCGATCAACAATCCCGAACTGCAGCAAGGCTACGCCGCTCAGGCGCTCGACGAGGCTCGGCACCTTCAACTCGTCGGCGCGTTGCGCCGGCACTACCTGTCTCATGCCCCCGATACCGACGGCCTGCAGTTCGGGTCGCGGGCGCTCGCCCGCCACCCCATCGGTGCCGTCGCGCGAGCCGCATTCGCGCCCAATTCCGTCAACGACCCGATCGACGCGGTGATCGCGCTGAACGTTGTCCTCGAGACCGCTTACACCAACCCCCTGACCGTCGCGTTACCGCAAGTGGCCGCCGCCAACGGCGATGACGCCTATGCAGCGGCCTACCTGTCGATCCAGTCCGACGAAGTGCGCCACATGGCCAACGGGCATGGCACGCTTCGTGCTGTTGCTGAGGTCCCGGACAATATTCCCCTGGTGCAGGGGTCGTTGGACCGCGCATTCTGGCACCAGCATCAGGGCGCAGACACCGCGACCGCTGTGGCGGCCGAATACTATGTCCGCCACCGCCCATGGGCCTACCGAGATGCCTGGGAGGAATGGGTGGTCGATGACTTCATCGGCTCGTTCTCCCGCCGATTCGGCCCGTTCGGGCTACGCGAGCCAGCGCGCTTGGCCGACGTCGCCCGTGGCGTCGAATCCCAACACCACGCTGTTGCCATCGGACTGGCCGCGCTGTGGCCGTTGAACTTCTTCCGGACCGATCCGCTCGATGAGACCGACTTCGAGTGGTTCGAAGCGAACTACCCCGGTTGGTCGGCGGTCTACCAGCCGCTGTGGGAGGCATACGCAGCACTGTCTGACCGTGCCAACGGACGCCTGTTGCTCCAAGAACTGCCCGGCGTGCCGCCGTTCTGCCAGGTGTGCCAACTGCCCTGCATCGTCCCCCGCTTCGAGGCGCCGGAAACTCGCATCATCGAATACCAGGGCGCTCGCTACGCCCTGTGCAGCGAAGGATGCGAGATCAACTTCTCATGGAATCCGGTGTCCTACACCTCCTTCGGGACATTCTGGAGCCGGTACGATGGCTGGGACCTCGCCGATGTGGTGCTAGACCTGGGCTTCCTGCGATCTGACGGGCGGACCTTGGTCGGCCAACCACATCTGCGCTCCGAGGGCCTGTGGACGATCGACGACATTCGCGCGATCGGGGTCACGGTTCACGATCCATTGGCGTCGTGAGTGTCGACATGTCGCAGCCGGGCATCCTGACCGTAGAGCCCTTCGGGGTGAGTCTGACCGTCCAGCCCGACGAGAAGCTGCTGCAGGCCATTCTGCGTAACGGCAACTACGTCCCGTTCGGCTGCAACCACGGCGGTTGCGGAACGTGCGCGGCCCAGGTGGTTGCCGGGGACCTAGAGCAGGACCCCGGCACGTTGACCACCCTCGATGAGCGAGCGCGAGCTCAGGGACAGGTGCTGCTGTGTTCGTCGCGACTGATCGGTGACAGCGCCGTGGTCGACGTCAGCGCCAGCGGGATCTCCGGTGAGGAATTCGTCGGTGCTCCATTGCAGGACAGGGAGGTCACCGTCGAGAGTCTGACCGCTGTCAGCCCCGATCTGAACGTTCTGACGCTCAGTGCGCCGCCGCCACCGTGGGCGCCGCGCCCCGGGCAGTTCGTCCACATAGAACTGCCGGACCGTACCGGATGGCGTGCCTATTCCCTTGCCTCGCCTGCTGATGCATCCCTACTGCAATTCGTCATCCGGTCCGTGCCGGGAGGCGCGTTCACCACGGCCCTCGATGAGATTCGGCCTGGCGGCAGCCTGCGCATCCGCGGGCCGTTCGGATCGTTCCAGCTGCGCACCTCCCACCGGCCCAAACTCTTCATCGGCAGCGGCGCCGGCATCGGGCCGCTCCGCCCGATGATCCACGACCTCCTGCAATCCCCAGGGCATCCACCGGCTCAACTCGTCCATGTCGCGCGCAGTGCGGCGGAGTTGGTATTCGGCGAGGAATTCGCAGCTCTTGCCAAGAGCGACAACGACTTCGCCTATCACCCGCTGCTGCCGCAGGACCGTAGCCGGGGTGCCGACCGCGTGATCGAATGGCTCGCTGACCACGGCACCGCCACCGAGTTGCGGCGGATGGAGGCCTACTTGTGCGGGCCGGATCGCTTCGTCGACAGCACTGCCGGCGCCCTCTGCGCAGCGGGACTGCGGTCCCGCTATCTCGCTGCGGATCGTTTCACCGCGTCCGCCGGGCCAGCCGTTACCCCCGCCCGCCTATCGACCTGAATTCCCCAACGACGAAATCCCGCGCCGCCGAACCAAGGAGACCCCATGACCGACACCCCCACCAGCCGCACCCTTGACATCGTCTATGCGGCACAGGAAGGACTCGAGCGCCTCACCCCGCAAGAGGCCGCCGCCGCACTCAACGATGGAGCGTTGTTCATCGACACACGCACCAGCGAGGAACGGGAGGCCGACGGCACGATTCCCGGCGCGATCCACGTGCCGCGCAACGCTGTCGAAGCGTTCCTGGACCCAACTCACCGGCCGCTGTTCACGGCCGAGGAACTGGCCGATCTCCCACCGGTGCCGGAGCCGGGCCAGAAGATCATCGTCCTGTGCAACCTGGGCCTGGCCTCCAGTCTGTCGGCCGCTTCATTGCAGCGCATCGGCCTCAGCGACGCCACCGATGTCGAAGGTGGATTCCAGGCCTGGAAAGCCGCCGGTCTGCCCGTCATCAGCGGAGGCGCAGTCTGATTCGCCGATACCCTGGCCGCGGGCGGCGGTGTGCGCTTTAGAGCGACGCGAAGCACTCTCTCGACGAGGACGCCGGAATGGTGGCGTTGCGCGTCGAGAACGTCACCTCGACCCCGGAGTCGGTGACGCCGACGGTGTCGAGGTGGATGCCCAGCGGAAGGTCGTCGGTCACCTTCGCGGTCAGCTCGTCGAGGTTGCGCTGCACACTGTCGCGGTCCAGATCACGGCCGAGGAGCTCCAACTCGGTCACCTGCAGTGACAGCCCGTTGTTCACCAGCTGCGGCTTGACCGTCGCCTTGTTGAGCAGGCCCTTGAGCTGCACGGTGCCGGCGTCGGGATCGGCGGTGACGCTGCCGGTGACGATGCTGCCGATCACCGGGACAACGTCTTGGATCGAGTCCTTGATGCCCTCAGCCGGCCAGGTGATGGTGCCGTCGACCGAGCCGATCGTGCCTTTGGAGTCCGGCGTTCCGGAGCTCTTGGTGTCCTTGTTCAACCGCACGTCGCGGATGTCCAAAGCCAGTCGCATGCCCTTGGCCTGCCGGATCTGGTTGCCCGCGGTCTTCACCGAGATGTGGCTGTAGGCGTCGGTGAAGTACTGCGTCAGCACCGGGGGAGTGGTCCCGAAGGACACGTGGGCGCTGTCCTGGGTCTCGCATGTGACGGCCTCGGCGACCAGAGTCTTGGCGCGGTGGCGGGCGTAGAGCTCACCGCCGAGCATCGCCACCAGGGCCACCGCGAGGACCACGGTCAGCGCCAGCATGACTGCCGGCAGGCCGGAAAACCGATGGGAGGTTCCGGGAGCGCTCATCTTTGCAGGTTACAGATTGGCGAAGCAGGGGTCATCCGACCGCGGGATGGAGGCGTTACGGGTGGAGAACCGCGCCACCACCCCGGTGTCGGTGACTTCGATGCCGTCGGCGCGCAGCCCGAGCGGATAGCGCTTCGTCAACTCCTTGGCGAACCGGTCCAGTTCGGGCTGCAGCGACTCGCGGGGCAGGGTCAGCGCGCCCAGCCCGGTCAGCTTCTGCACCCGCAGGGACAGGCCCCCGTCGACGACCTCGGGTTTGACCACGACGCTGGCCAGCCCGAAAGCGCCCTTGAGCTCGACCGTGCCGTCCTGCGGGTTGGTCTTGAGGTCCGACACCAGGTTGCCCAGGACCGGCACCATGTTCTGCACCGTCTCCTTGATGCCGGCAGCCGGCCAGGTCAGCGTGGCCTGCAGCGAACCGATGGTGCCCTTGGAGTCGGCAGTGCCGTGCAGGTCGACGTCGGAGATGTTCACCTCGGCCGTCATCTGTTTGGCGTCTTTGACCTGGTTGCCGGCGGTGCGGATGGAGATGTTGGTGTAGTTGCCGGTGATGTGCTGCCACAGGAACGGCGGCGTCACCCCAAACGAGGCACTGGCCTTGTCGTTCACCACGCATTCGGTCGCCTTGGCCACCTTGCTGTCGCCGATGCGGCGGGCGATCAGCTCGGCGCCGATCAACCCGGCCAGCGCCAGCGCGATCACCGTGACCAGGATCAGGACCAGCGCCAGCGGGTCGCGCAGGATCGACGCCGACCGCGGCGCAGTCTCGATCGCGGTGGTGGGCGCCTCGCCGGCGGCCGCCGGCTGTGCGGACGGTGCAACGGGCTCCTGCGGGGGCCGCGAGGTCTGCGGGGGCGCTGCGGCGGCATGCGGGGGCGCTGCGGCCGGTGGTGGCGCTGCGCCCTGCGGGGGCGCTTGTGGGGGCGCTGCGGGAATCTGGGTGGTGGGTTCCTCGCGAGTGCCCGCCGGCATCTGCCGGGTGGGCGACGCGGAGGGCTCCGGCGGGCGCTGGGGAGCGCTGCCGTGCGGATCGGGCTGGCCGGTGGGGCGAGCCCAGGGTGACTCGCCTTGGGGAGGTCCGGACGGGTTGCTCACCCGCGCGATTCTGCCTTACCGACGTGAACGAAGTCGGCGCGATTGCCCAACACGGCCAGCGCGCGACGGGCGGCGGCGACCGCGTCGAGGTCGACGTCGCAGACCAGGAGCTGCGGCGATGCGCCGGCCGCGGCCACCACTTCGCCCCACGGCGAGGAGACCACGCTGTGTCCCACACCCGTCGGTGCGCCGGAGGGATCGGCCGGAACGCCGGGGTCGGCCTGCCCCACCGCGAGCACGTAGCTGGTCGAATCCAGCGCGCGGGCGCGGGCCAGCAGCTCCCACTGGGACAGTTTCCCCGGCCCGGAGCCCCAGGAGGCGCAGACCGCGATCAGCTGGGCGCCGCGGTCGGCGAGCTCGGTGTAGAGCGCCGGAAACCGGATGTCGTAGCAGGTCGACAGCCCCACGCCCACCCCGTCGACCTCGATCACCACCGGCTCGGACCCCGGCGCAACCGTGCGCGATTCGGTGAAACCGAAAGCGTCGTACAGGTGGATCTTGTCGTAGTGGGCATCTGTTCCGGGGCCGACGGCCAGCAGCGTATTGGCCACGCGGCCGTCATCGGCGGGAGTGAACATCCCGGCCACGATGGTGATCCCGGTCCGCGCGGCGACACCGCGAACCGCCGTCGCCCACGGTCCGTCCAGCGGTTCGGCAACCGGGCCCAGCGGCACCCCGAACCGGCACATGGCCGCCTCGGGGAACACCACCAACGAGGCCCCCTGCGCCGCCGCCCGCTCGGCGTAGTCGCTCACCAGCGCCAGATTGGCGGCCGGATCGGTGCCGCTGAGTATCTGCGCACAGGCAATCCGCATGGCTCCACCCTAGGGCGTCGGCGCAGCACCGCCCTGCTGCAGCCACGCCACGGTGAACCGCTGCTCGGCGGTCATCAACTCGGCCAGCTGCCCGCCGATGAAACCTTCGATCTTTCCGCCGACCAGCGGGATGTCGACCTGCACCGTCGCAGTCAGCCGCAACTCGCTGCCGCCGGCGGCCGGCACCAGGCTCGCGTCGCCGGACAGCTTCGCCGGGGCGCCGAGGATCTTGCCGGTCACCTGGGCGCGGGTGCGGCCGTCGCGCACCGGCTGCCAGATCTCGCGCCGCGCCACATCCAGGTGGCCGTGGTGGAACTGCGCCGCCAACGCGGGCAACTTGTGCCGATGGACGCTTTGCGTGGTGGCGATCTCGACGCCGCCGTCGGAGCCGACGAGCATCGATTCCAGCTTCACCACGTCGGCTCCCGAGTCGGCCAGCCGGGCCCGCCAGTAGCGCTCGTCGGCGAATGCGGCATACACCTGCTCGACGCTTGCCGGGTAGTGCTCGGAGAGCGTGAATGTACGCGGCATAGCTGGTCACGCTACCGTTACCGGCCGTGGGCGGTTCCGAGTTCGCGGGCGCGCGTGTCGCCGAGCAGGTGCCGCTGGCGCCGTTGACCACCCTGCGGGTGGGACCGGTCGCCCGCCGGGTCATCACCTGCACCGAGACCGAGCAGATCGTCGCAACGCTGACCGAACTCGACGCCGCCGGTGACCGCCCGCTGCTGCTGGCGGGGGGCTCCAACGTGCTGATCGCCGACGATCTGGCGGACCTGACCGTTGTCCTGCTGGCCAACGCCGGCATCACCGTCGAGGGCAGTCTGCTGCGAGCCCAAGCCGGTGCGGTCTGGGACGACGTCGTCGCGCGCGCGGTGGCAGCTCAGCTGGGCGGGCTGGAGTGCCTGTCGGGTATCCCGGGCTCGGCCGGTGCCACCCCGGTGCAGAACGTGGGGGCCTACGGGGTGGAGGTCGCCGACCGCCTGACCCGGGTTCTGCTGCTGGATCGGCGCACCGGCCAGGTGCGCTGGACGCCGGCCGGCGAGTTGGAGCTCGGATACCGCACCAGCGTGCTCAAACGCTCCCCCGAGGATCGGGCAGCGGTGGTGCTGGAGGTGGAGTTCGAACTGGATCCGGCCGGGCGCAGCGCGCCGCTGCGCTATGGCGAGCTGACCGCCGCACTGCACGCCGCCGACGGCGAGACCCGAGACCCGGCGGCGGTGCGCGCCGCGGTATTGGCGCTGCGCGCGGCGAAAGGCATGGTGCTCGATGCCGACGATCACGACACCTGGAGTGTCGGTTCGTTTTTCACCAACCCCGTGGTGTCCGGGGATTTCTACCGCAGCCTGGCCGATCGCCTCGGGGGGCCGATACCGCACTGGGACGCTTCGGGTGGGGTGAAACTGGCGGCCGGCTGGCTGGTGGAACGGTCCGGCTTCGGCAAGGGCTACCCGGGCCCGGGTGCGCCGGCACGGCTGTCCGGCAAGCATGCGCTGGCGCTGACCAACCGCGGTAGTGCCACCTCCGCCGACATCGTGAGCCTGGCCCGCACCGTGCGCGACGGGGTTTATGCGGCGTTCGGCATCACGCTGCACCCCGAGCCGGTGCTTGTGGGGTGCGCGCTGTAAGTCCCGGGTGTAATCAGCATCGCAGGTGGTCAGGCCCCTGGGCCGGTATCTTGGGATGCCGTGGACCTGAACCGGCGACACGCATTGGCGGCGCTGGCTGCCGGGGTGCTGGCGCCGGCCGCGCTGGCCGGATGCACCAGCCGGTCCGGTAAGAACGCCGAGAACGCCCCGCCGGCGGAGCCGACCCTGACCTTCGAGCCCGCGCTGGACGACGGCGCGGTGACCGACGTGCTGCCCACCGCCGAGGTCGGCGTCTCGGTCCGCGACGGCTGGTTTCAGCGGGTGACGCTGACCAGCCCGGCCGGGAAGGTGCTGGCCGGAACGTTCAACCGGGAACGCACCCGCTACAGCATCACCGAACCACTCGGCTATGACTCCGTCTACACCTGGAGCGGGTCGGTGGTGGGCCACGACGGCAAGGCGGTGCCGGTCAACGGCAGTATCACCACCGTTGCGCCCACCACCGTCATCGACGGGGGCTTTCAGTTGGCCGATGGGCAGACGGTCGGAGTGGCCGCACCGGTGATCTTGCAGTTCGACGCTCCGATTGCCGACAAGGCAGCCGTCGAGCGGGCCCTGACCGTCGTCACCGAGCCCCCGGTGGAGGGCGGTTGGGCCTGGCTGCCCGACGAGGTGCAGGGGGCCCGGGTGCACTGGCGCAGCCGCGACTACCTGCCGGCCGGAACCACCGTCCATGTCAGCGCCAAGCTGTACGGCCTCGCGTTCGGCGAGGGCGCCTACGGCGCGCAGGACATGTCCCTGGACTTCTCGATCGGGCGGCGGCAGGTGGTGCGGGCCGAGGTCTCCTCGCACCGCATCCAGGTGATCCGCGACGAGGGCGTGATCATGGATTTCCCCTGCAGCTACGGCCAGGCCGACAAGCCCCGCAACATCACCCGTAACGGCATCCACGTTGTCACCGAGAAGTACGCGGACTTCTACATGTCCAATCCGGCCGCCGGTTACAACAACATCCATGAGCGCTGGGCGGTTCGGATCTCCAACAACGGGGAGTTCATCCACGCCAACCCGGCCAGTGCGGGCGCCCAGGGCAACACCAACGTGACCAACGGCTGTATCAACCTGTCGACCGAGGATGCCGAGCAGTACTTCTACAGCGCCGTCTACGGCGACCCCGTCGAGGTGACCGGCAGCTCGATCCAGCTGTCTTACGCCGACGGGGATATCTGGGACTGGGCCGTGGACTGGGACACCTGGGTTTCGATGTCGGCGTTGTCGGCCGCCGAGCCGGGCCGGCCGACGCTGCCCAGCAGGGCGCCGGCCACCCCGACCGACGCGCCGACGCTGTCGGGCACCCCGACGACCACGCGGGCCGCTAGTCCGGCACCCGGCGGCTAGCGAGGCTCGACGCAGGAGAGGCGAAGCTGGGCCGCCGCATCAGACCCGGCGGCTAGCGAGGCTCGACGCAGGAGAGGCGAAGCTGGGCCGCCGCATCAGATCTGGCGGCTAGCCCGGGTCGCCGACGCCTGGTCGCGCGGGCGGATGACGATCTGGTCGAGGTCGACGTGCGGCGGCCGGGAAGCCACGAACCCGATCACCTCGGCGATGTCGGCGGCGGTCAGCGGGGTCAGACCGGAATAGACGGCGTCGGCGCGCTCGCGATCGCCGTCGAAGCGCACCAAGGAGAACTCGGTGTCCACCATGCCGGGCGCGATTTCGGTGAGCCGCACCGGTTTTCCCAGCAGCTCGCCGCGCAGTGTGCGGTGCAGCGCGCTCTGGGCGTGCTTGGCCGAGGTGTAGCCGGCGCCGCCGTCGTAGATCTCGAAGGCGGCGATGGAGGTCACGGTGACCACCAGGCCGTCGCCGGAGGCGACGAGGCGGGGCAGCAGCGCTCGCGTCACGTGCAGGGTGCCCAGCACATTGGTCTCCCACATCCAGCGCCAATGCTCGAGGTCGGCCTGCTCCACCGGAGTCAGGCCTTTGGCGCCGCCGGCGTTGTTGATCAGCACGTTGATCGACCCCGACAGCGAATCGCAGAGGTGTTCGCAGGTCTGGGCCAGGGCGGCCACCGCGCCCGGGTCAGTGACGTCCGTCACTACCGCGGTGCCCCCGATCTCCTCGGCCAGCGCGGCGATCCGCTCCTCGCGCCGCGCGGCGACGACCACGTGAAAGCCCTGTCCGGCAAGAACTTTCGCGGTTGCCTCGCCGATACCCGAGCTGGCTCCGGTCACCACGGCAATGCGCCGGTCGCCTTGGAGTGTCTTCATCGCACCAACCTTAGTGATCGTGATAGATTCTCAGCTATGTCTCGCAGTGCCCGCTTTCTGACAGCGGTCTGTCTGGTCGCCCACGGCGCGTGTTGTCGCCCGTGTTGCTGCGCCTGACCTGCTGCGAGTAGCGCTCCTTGGGAGAGTCCGCCAGGTCGGAGGCGTAAACGGCCCAGATTCGGACTTTTCTTTCAGACAAGGACACCCCCCTCGTGCGCACTACCGCTCTCACCGCTCACCTCCCCAGCCACCGGCCCGTGCGGACCCGCTCTCATCCGCGGGTGCTGGCCCCCGCCCTGCAGCTGGCCGACAGCGCGGGTGCTGAGGTCTTCGCCGCGGTGCGCCAGCACGGCCCGGTCGCCCGAGAGGCCATCGCCGGCGCCACCTCGCTGAGCGTCGCCACGGTCAACCGGCAGGTCAGTGCCCTGCTGGAAGCCGGACTGCTGCTGGAGCGCGCCGACCTGGCCACCTCCGGTGCCATCGGAAGGCCGCGCCGGCCGGTGGTCGTCAACCACGAGCCGTTCCTCACGCTGGGCCTGCACATCGGGGCCAAGACCACCAGCATCGTGGCCACCGACCTGCTCGGCCGGACTCTCGACGTCGTCGAGACCCCGACGCCCAACAACGGGTCGGCGCGCGCACTGGCCTCGCTGGCCGCCAGCGCCAGCCGGTACCTGACCCGCTGGCAGAAGCGCCGCCCGCTGTGGGTGGGGGTGGCGATCGGTGGCGCGGTCGACGGCGCGACCGGCCACGTCGACCACCCGCGGCTGGGCTGGACCGCCGCGCCGGTGGGACCGGTGCTGGCCGAGGAACTGGGGCTGCCGGTGTCGGTGGCCTCCCATGTCGACGCGATGGCCGGAGCGGAACTGCTCTTCGGCGTGCGGCGGCCCACGGCGAACAGCACCACCAGCCTCTACGTCTACGCCCGGGAAACGGTCGGCTACGCGCTGGTGATCGGCGGCCGGGTGCACAGCCCGGCCAGCGGCCCCGGCACCATCGCCGGCCTGCCGGCCTTCTCGGAGCTGCTCGGGGGAACAGGACATCTGGAAACCACCGTCAGCGACGAGGCGGTGCTGGCTGCGGCTCGCCGGCTGCGGCTGCTGCCGGAAGGCAGCGGCGCCGTCTCGGCGGCGGTGACGACGCTGGTGCGCGAGGCGCGCGGCGGCGACGAGCGGGCAGTGGCGCTGCTGTCCGAGCGGGCCCGCGTCCTGGGCGAAGCGGTGGCGATGCTGCGCGACGTACTCAACCCCGATGATCTGGTGGTCGGTGGACAGGGATTCACCGAGTACCCGGAGGGTGTGGCCGAGGTGGAACGGGCGTTTCGGCAGCGATCGGTGCTGCCGCCGCGCAGCATCCGGGTGACGGCGTTCGGCAACCGGGTGCAGGAGGCCGGTGCTGGCACGGTGGCCCTCGGTGGGCTCTACGCCGATCCGGTCGGCGCGATGCGCCGCTCCCGCGGACCGGTCGCCCGCGTGGTCCCCGAAGTGTCCGCCTGACCGAACCTGTCAAGATGACTGGGTGGGGTACGGGGTTGGAGGCGTCAGATCCGATGTGCAGCGGGTAGCGCTGCTGTCGGTCCACACTTCGCCGCTGGCCCAGCCCGGCACCGGCGATGCGGGCGGCATGAACGTCTACGTCCTGCAAAGCGCCCTGCATCTGGCGCGGCGCGGAGTGGCCGTCGAAGTGTTCACCCGGGCCACGTCGTCGGCCGATCCGCCGGTGCAACATGTCGCTCCCGGGGTGCTGGTACGCAACGTGGTGGCCGGGCCGTTCGAGGGCCTGGACAAGAACGACCTGCCCACCCAGCTGTGTGCGTTCGCGGCCGGCGTGCTGCGCGCCGAGGCCGCCCACGAGGCCGGCTATTACGACGTCGTGCATTCGCACTACTGGCTCTCCGGTCAGGTGGGCTGGCTGGCCGCCGACCGCTGGGCGGTCCCGCTGGTGCACACCGCGCACACCCTGGCCGGAGTCAAGAACGCCGCCCTGGCTGCCGGAGACGCCCCCGAACCACCGCTGCGCGCGGTCGGTGAGCAGCAGGTTGTCGACGCCGCGGACCGGCTGATCGTCAACACCGAAGACGAAGCACGTCAACTCGTTGCGTTACACGACGCCGACCCGCGCCGCATCGACGTGGCGCACCCGGGGGTGGATCTGGAGGTGTTCCGGCCCGGGGACAGGCGGGCGGCACGACAGGCGCTGGGGTTGCCGGCAGACGAACCGATTGTGGCGTTCGTCGGACGCATCCAGCCACTCAAGGCGCCCGACATCTTGTTGCGGGCCGCCGCGAAGCTGCCCGGGATGCGGGCGGTGGTGGCCGGCGGCCCCTCGGGGAGCATCGGGCTGGCGGAACCGGGCAGCCTGGTTGGGCTGGCCGCCGAACTGGGTATCAGTGACCGGGTGACATTCCTACCGCCGCAGTCTCGTGAGGATCTGGCGAACCTCTTCCGGGCAGCCGACCTGGTGGCGGTGCCCAGTTACTCGGAATCCTTCGGCCTCGTGGCGCTGGAGGCGCAGGCGTGCGGCACCCCGGTGGTCGCCGCGAAAGTGGGTGGCTTGCCGGTGGCGGTCCGAGATGGCGTCACCGGCCGACTGGTCGACGGGCACGACATCGATGCCTGGGCGGCAGCGCTCGACGAGCTGCTGCGGCTGGGCAGCGGCCCCCGCGGCTGGGCGATGCGGCGGGAGGCGGTCGAGCACGCGGCGCAGTTCTCCTGGGAGCGCACCGTAGACGCCCAGCTGGCGAGCTACTCCCAGGCCATCGAAGACTTCGCATCCGCGCGGGGTGCGCGGATGCGAGTGCTCACCTCGGCGCGACGCGCCCGCCGCTGGCCGATGCGGCGGGGAGCGCGCGCGTGAACCGCGATGAGGTCCAGGAGCTCGTCGAGACCACCCTGCGGGCGGCGGAGCTGATCTACACCCCGACCCCGGGCTCGCACGGCGGGCTGCCGGGCCTGATTGTGGAACTGCCCGGCGAGCGCAAGCTCAAGACCAACACCATCCTGAGCGTGGGGGAGCACTCGGTGCGGGTCGAGGCGTTCGTCTGCCGCAATCCCGACGAGAATCACGCGGGGGTGTACCGGTACCTGCTCAAACGCAACCGGCGGCTCTACGGGGTGGCCTACACGCTGGACAACGTCGGCGACATCTACCTGGTCGGCCGGATGTCGCTGAGTTCGGTGACCGCCGAGGAGATCGACCGGGTGCTCGGGCAGGTGCTCGAAGCCGTCGACTTCGACTTCAACACCCTGCTGGAGTTGGGCTTTGCCACCTCGATCCAGAAGGAATGGGAGTGGCGGGTGTCCACCGGCCAGTCCCTGAAGAACCTGCGGGCGTTCGAGCATTTGATCGAGCCGGGCAGCTGACCGTCAGCCGCGCGGCGGCTCGGCGCCGACGGCCGACTCCAACTCGCGTAGGGCGCGCCCGGTTCGCGAGACCATGGTTGCGATGTCGGGCATCACATCGCTGTCGGCGACATAGCCGATCCCGATGCGATCGGCGTACGAGCACACCGTGACATTGAGCGTCTGGCCGTCGAAGACCGCCGACACCGGATAGATTTCTTCGACATGTGCACCGTTCCAGTACATCTCAGCGCCCGGACCGGGCACGCTGGACACCGGAAGGTTGTATCCGGTGCTGATCCGCGGGCCGGCTGGCGCGAGGGCCTGCCCGATTGTCGAGGCGATGCTGGGTGCAGCCAGCGACAGTGATCCCGCGGAGCCATACCGGGCGACGTAGCGCTTTCCGCCGACCATCGACCGGTGCACCCGTCGCAGACGTGCGAGCGGGTCGGCGAGGTCGGTGCCCATCGGGCACAGCCATGCGCCGAAGCGGTTGCCGGCGCCGTCGTTCGCCGGGTTGTGGGCGCGAACGCTGATGGGACAGAACGCAACCAACGACCGCCTCGGCAGGTCGCCGTGATCGCTGAGCCAGTCGCGCAGCGCCCCGCCGACAACCGCGGTGGCGACGTCGTGGGCCGTGGTGCCGGTGATCTCCTGCACCGCCCGGATCCGGCTCTTGGCCCAACTGGCGGCGATGACGCCGCGGTTGGGTCCCAGCCGCCGGTTGAACGGTGTGAACGGAGCGCCCACCGCCGGGACGGTGGCGCGGCCGGTGACCATCGCCAGTGCTGCACACGCCTGGCTTTCGGGGATGCGTGCCAAGGCGGTGATGCCGGAGCCGGCCAGGCCGGCCAGCCGCCGCAGCGGTGCCAACAGGTCCCATCGGGCACCGGCGGTTGCCGGCGGGTGGTCTCGTTCGGCATAGAACGGCGGCATTGCGCGCCGATCAGGATCGGTGCTCAGGGCACTGCCGATCAGCCGCATCCCCGCGACCCCGTCCACCATGACGTGCTGGGCCTTGAGGTAGAAGGCGAGTCGGCCGTCGGCGAGCCCGTCGATCAGGAACGCTGTCCACATCGGCCGCGACCGATCCAGCCGCTGCGCGTGCAGCGTGCCGATCAGCTGCCAGAGCTCGGCGCTGCCGCTGCCGTTCGGCAGGGTGCGTCGCACGAGGTGGCGCCGCACGTCGAGGTCGCGTTCCTCGCGCCAGACCCACAGACCGCCGGTGCCCGGGCTCCGGTGCGGAACGCGGCGGAACAGCCGATCGACGACGACCGGTTGGGCCAACGCCTGGTGGTAGAGCTGGTCGGCGAAGCGTTCGGCGGAGGTTCGTGGCGGGGCGAGAATCATCACCGCGCCGATATTGATCGGGTGCAGCAGCGCGTCCCCGGTGATCATCGCCGCGTCGAGCAGGCGCATCCCGTTCATGGCTCACCTCGCCCCGTCGGCCCGTCGCGCTGCGGGCCGGCGCGGGAATCGAAGGCCGCCCCATGACGCTATCGCCGCGGGCGGCGCTGCGGCAGGGCCATTGGCCTCAGCAGCGGTGGGCCAACGGCAGGCAAACCGGCCGCCGCGGACTCGGTCGGGCCGAGGTCACCGGCGGGTTGCCCGACGCCGCCCCGGCTTGTCCGGCGGGGCCGCCGTGAGACACTGACGCCCATGTCTGACACTGCCACTCTGGTGCTGCTGCGCCACGGGGAAAGCGAATGGAACGCCAGCAACCAGTTCACCGGCTGGATGGACGTCAACCTGACCGACAAGGGCCGCGCTGAGGCGGTTCGCGCCGGTGAGTTGCTGGTCGAGCACGAGCTGCTGCCGGACGTGCTCTACACCTCGCTGCTGCGACGCGCGATCACGACCGCGAACCTGGCGTTGGACGCCGCCGGCCGGCACTGGATTCCGGTGCACCGCACGTGGCGGCTCAACGAGCGCCACTACGGCGCGCTGCAGGGCCTGGACAAGGCCGCCACCAAGGCCCGCTACGGCGACGATCAGTTCATGACGTGGCGGCGCAGCTACGACACCCCGCCGCCACCGATCGAGGCCGGCAGCCGCTACAGCCAGGACACCGACCCCCGCTACGCCGACATCGGCGGCGGGCCGCTGACCGAATGCCTGGCCGACGTGGTGGCCCGCTTCCTGCCCTATTTCACCGACGTCGTGATCCCGGACCTGCGGTGCGGCAAGACGGTGCTGATCGCCGCGCACGGCAACTCCTTGCGGGCGCTGGTGAAGTACCTCGACGGCATGTCGGATGAGGCGGTGGTCGGCCTGAACATCCCCACCGGCATCCCGCTGCGCTACGACCTGGACGCCGACCTGCGGCCGAAGGTCGCCGGCGGTGTCTACCTGGACCCCGAGGCGGCGGCCGCCGGTGCCGCGGCGGTGGCCAGTCAGGGCGCCAAGTAGCGGACGTGGGCCGGTCCGGCGTGAATACGGGGTGGAGAACGGGTGAAATCTTCGCGTTGAATTCACGTTCCGCGCACGTCGGAGTCGAACAGCGGTCAACTGAGGGTTGCAGACTGCGTACGATTTGGCCGTGGCTGCGACCTCAGCGCTGACACTCGCTGCAGCGTCGGCGATTCCTGCGCTCGTTGCGGGGGTGGCCGCCGGCGTATGGCTCACGCCGCGGCTGGCCGAGCGGCGCCGCCGGGCCGCCACCGAGCGGTCCGGGATCACCGTCGCGGAGATGTTGCAGCAGATCGTCTCGCATGCCTCGCTGGGGATTGCGGTGGTCGACTCCCACCGTGACGTGGTCTACCTCAACGAGCGCGCCACCCAGCTCGGTGTGGTGCACGGCAGGCTGCTCGACGACGAGGCCTGGGCCGCGGCCCAACGTGCACTGGCCGGGGAGGAAGAGGTCGTCTTCGACCTGTCGGTGGCAAAACGGGCTCCCGGTGCCACGCGGGCGGACCTGTCGGCGGTGCGCGGTTACGCGCGGCTGCTCTCGCAGGAGGACCGCCGGTTCGCGGTGGTGATCGTCGACGACCAGTCCGAGCAGGCCCGGATGGAAGCCAGCCGCCGCGACTTCGTGGCCAATGTCAGCCACGAACTCAAGACCCCGGTGGGAGCGATGGGTCTGCTCGCCGAGGCGTTGCTGGCCTCGGCCGATGACCCCGAGGCGGTTCGGCCGTTCGCGGAGCGGGTGCTGATGGAGGCGAACCGGCTGGCCAGCATGATCGGTGAGCTGATCGAGCTGTCCCGGCTCCAGGGCGCCGACCCGTTGCCGAATTTGGGCGTCGTCGATGTCGACGCGGTGGTCAACGAGGCGATCTCCCGGCACAAGGTGGCCGCCGACAACGCCGAGATCACGATCACCACCGACGCCCCGAGCGGTTTTCGGGTGCTCGGCGACGAACCGCTGCTGGTCACCGCGCTGGCCAACCTGGTCTCCAACGCGATCGCCTACTCACCGCACGGTTCCCCGGTCTCGATCAGCCGGCGCCGCCGGGACGGCTTCATCGAGATCGCCGTGACCGACCGGGGCATCGGCATTGCGCCCAAGGATCAGCTTCGGGTGTTCGAACGGTTCTTCCGCAGCGACAAGGCGCGCTCGCGGGCCACCGGCGGCAGCGGACTGGGGCTGGCGATCGTCAAACATGTCGCGGCCAACCACAACGGCACCATCACGCTGTGGAGCCAGCCGGGCACCGGATCGACGTTCACCTTGGCGATTCCCGAATACCAGGGCAGTGTGGACCACGAGTAGAAGGAGTAGTCATGACACCCGCTGTCGACCGCCTCGAGCGCAGCGATGAACAGGAGCACTGCCGATGACACACGTCTTGATCGTCGAAGACGAGGAATCACTGGCCGATCCGCTGGCATTCCTGCTGCGTAAAGAGGGTTTTGAGGCAACCGTGGTGGGCGACGGGGCCGCGGCCCTGGCCGAATTCGAGCGGATCGGCGCCGACATCGTGCTGCTGGATCTCATGCTTCCGGGGATGTCGGGCACCGACGTGTGCAAACAACTGCGTGCGCGTTCCAGCGTGCCGGTGATTATGGTCACGGCCCGGGACAGCGAGATCGACAAGGTCGTGGGCCTGGAGCTGGGTGCCGACGACTACGTGACCAAGCCCTATTCGGCCCGCGAACTGATCGCGCGGATCCGTGCGGTGCTGCGCCGCGGCGGCGACGACGAGAGCGGTGTTGGCGAGGGTGTGCTCGAGTCCGGCCCGGTGCGCATGGACGTCGAGCGGCATGTGGTGATGGTCAACGGCCAACAGATCACCTTGCCGCTTAAGGAGTTCGACCTGCTCGAATATCTGATGCGCAACACCGGCCGGGTGCTGACCCGCGGCCAGCTGATCGACCGGGTCTGGGGGGCCGACTACGTGGGCGACACCAAGACGCTCGATGTCCACGTCAAACGACTTCGGTCCAAGATCGAGGCCGATCCTGCCAACCCGGTGCACCTGGTGACCGTTCGCGGGCTGGGTTACAAGCTCGAGGGCTGAACCAGCGCCTATTGCGTCTGCGGGGTCTCCGACTTGCTCAGCGGGGCTCTCGTCGCCGAAGATCACGGGACTGGACGTCCGGCTTCTTAAGGTAACCTTAATCAAGGTTGGCTACGGAAGCTTTGGGCCCCATCTAGAACCCATCTTCGTCAGGGATACGGGAGACGCGATCGATGAGCGGGCCGGACGACACGGTGCAACCTATGCGCACGCTGGTGGACTTGCTGACCCAACGCGCGCAGCAGCGCGGCGACCAGCTGGCCTTCTCCTTCTCGCGGGACGGCGACGAGCACGAGGTCAGCCGGATCACCTACCGGGAGCTTGACCGCCGGGCCCGTCAGATCGCGGTGGACCTGCACGCCCACGGCGCCACCGGGGAACGCGTTCTGGTGCTGTGCCCCCCGGGCCTGGACTTCATCGCCAGCTTCTTCGGCTGCCTTTACGCCGGGGCCATCGCGATCCCGGTGCATCCGCCCATGCGCGAGCACCTGCTGCCGCGCGTGGAGTCGATCATCGCCGACGTCGAGCCGGGCTTCGCGCTCACCACCAGCGAGATCGAACCCAAGATCAAGCCCGCGATCGACGGTCTGCCCGGTGGGCCGGCACTGCGCTGGTCGCTTACCGACAACACTGCCGCGGGCAGCGAAGCCGCCTGGGTGCCGCCGCAGATCGACGGCGAGAGCATCGCGATGCTGCAGTACACCTCCGGGTCGACGAGTGCGCCTAAGGGCGTCGTGCTGACCCACGGGAACCTGGTGCACAACCTGGTGACCATCGCCGAAGCCTGGGGTGCCAGCACCGACATGCAGGCCACCGGGGTGTTCTGGCTGCCGCCGTACCACGACATGGGCCTCATCGGGGGCTTGCTGGAGACGTTGTATGTGGCCGGCAACTCGATCCTGATGCCGCCGACGGCGTTCATCAAGCGGCCGATGCGCTGGCTGGAGGCAATCTCCCGGCACCGTGCCATGATCACCGCCGCGCCGAACTTCGCCTTCGACCTGTGTGTCGAGCTGAGCACACCGCAAGAACGAGCCGCGCTGGACCTGTCGCATTGGACAGTGGCGCTCTGCGGAGCGGAACCGGTGCGCACCGCCACCCTGGACAGCTTCGCGGAACTGTTCGCACCGGCCGGCTTCCGGGCGGAATCGTTCTACCCGGTCTACGGGCTGGCGGAGGGCACCCTGCTGGTCTCCGGCGGATCGGACCTGCCGGTGCCGATGGTGCAGCACATCGACCGGGTCGCCCTCGGCGACAACCGGGTGATCGGCGTCGCCCCCGAGGACCCCAACGTGGCGACCATGGTGGGCTGCGGCAAGCCGCGCGGCGGCCAGCGGGTGATCATCGTCGACCCCGAGACCCGCCTGGAATGCGCCGCCGACCGGGTCGGCGAGATCTGGGTGTCGGGCGGCAGCGTCGCGCACGGTTACTGGGGCGCCCCCGAACTGTCCGCGGAGACCTTCGGCGCAACCCTGGCCGACACCGGCGAGGGACCGTTCCTGCGCACCGGTGACCTGGGCTTCCTGCATTCCGGGGAGCTGTTCGTCACCGGCCGCCGCAAAGACCTGATCATCATCCGCGGCACCAATCACTACCCCAACGACATCGAGCTGACCGTTCAGAACACCAACCCGGGGCTGCTGCGCGGCCGGGGTGCGGTGTTCTCGGTTGCTCCGGAGCCGGGCGCCGCGGAGCAGCTGGTCGTGGTCCAGGAGGTGGACCCGAGCCGGATCAGCGGCGATCAGGCCGACGAGGCCATGCGGGCCATCCGCACCGCGGTCACCGAGAACCACTCGGTGCGCACGCACGCCGTCGTGCTGGTCCAGCCGTTGCAGCTGCCCACCACCTCCAGCGGCAAGATCCAGCGCAGCGCGTGCAAGCAGCGGTATCTCGACGGCGAGCTGCCGGTGGTGGCCCAATGGCCGTCGGCAGCCGATGCCCAGGCCCAGCCCGCCGCCGCGGAGCCGGCCCCCGCCGCGCAGAGCTCGTCGGACACCCCGGGCGCCGCGGAGATCAGCGCCTGGCTCATCGAGCGGCTGGCCCAGGATCTCGAGTTGCCGGTAGCCGAGATCGACCCCGCCAAGCCCTTCGCCTTCTACGGCCTGGACTCGATCCACGCGGTCCGGCTCTCCAGCGCCCTCGAGAAGTGGTTGGGCTGCGAGCTGGTCCCCACCATCGCCTACGAATACCCGTCGATCGATCTGCTGTCGGCGCATCTGGCACGCATCGCGGCGCAATCCCCGGCGGCCCCGGCGGCGGGAGCCGCCGCCGAACGCCCCGACCGGCCGGCGCCCGACGAGCCGATCGCCATCGTGGGTATCGGCTGCCGGTTCCCCGGCGCCGACGGCCCCGAGGGCTTCTGGCGGCTGCTGTCCGGCGGGGTCGACGCCACCAGCGACGTGCCGGCCGACCGGTGGGACGCCGACGCCTTCTACAACCCCGACCCGTCGGTGCCGGGCACCGCGGTCACGCGGCGCGGCGGCTTCCTGGGCCAGGTCGACCAGTTCGACTTCCAGTTCTTCGGGATCTCACCGCGCGAATCGGCGCAGATGGACCCACAGCAGCGACTGCTGCTCGAGGTGGCGTGGGAGGCGCTGGAGGACGCCGGTCAGGTACCGGATCAGCTGGCCGGCAGTCGCACCGGCGTGTTCGTCGGCATCGCCACCAACGACTACGGCTTCCTGCGGCTGGGACAGCCGCAGCTCGTCGACGCCTACACCGGCACCGGCAACGCGCTGAGCATCGCCGCCAACCGGCTGTCCTACACGTTCGACTTCCACGGCCCCAGCATGTCGGTCGACACCGCCTGTTCGTCCTCGCTGGTCGCGGTCGACCTGGCGTGCCGCAGCCTGCGGGACGGCGAATGCACCATGGCGCTGGCCGCCGGAGTGAATGTGATCCTGTCGCCGGCGCTGGCGATCAACTTCAGCAAGGCCCGGGTGATGGCGCCCGACGGCCGCTGCAAGACATTCGACGCCGACGCCGACGGCTATGTCCGCGGCGAGGGCGCCGGGGTGGTCGTGCTCAAACCGCTCAGCCGGGCCCTGCAGGACAACGACCCGGTGTACGCGGTGATCCGCGGCAGTGCCACCAATTCCGACGGCCGGACCAACGGCTTGATCGCACCCAGCGGGCGCGCGCAGGAGGACGTGCTCACCGAGGCGTTCCACCGGGCCGGTCTTCCGGTCAGCGCGGCGCAGTACATCGAGGCGCACGGCACCGGAACGGCGATCGGTGACGCCATCGAGGCCAACGCCCTGGGCACGGTTCTGGCCGAAGGCCGGCCGGCGGGCAGCCGCTGTCTGGTCGGCTCGGTCAAGACCAACATCGGCCACCTGGAGGCGGCGGCCGGCATCGCCGGCCTGATCAAGGTGGCGCTGTCGTTGCAGCACCGCGCGATCCCGGCCAGCCTGAACTACACCGAGCCCAACCCGCACATCCTGTTCGACAGCCTGCCGCTGGAGGTGGCGCAGACCCTGACCCCGTGGCCGGCGGCCAGCCGCGCGGTGGCCGGGGTCAGCTCCTTCGGGTTCGGCGGCACCAACGCCCACGTCGTCTTGACCGAAGCCCCGCAAGCCCGCAGCAGCCACCCCGACGACGGCGCGGCCCCGCGCACCGAGCTGCTGGCCCTGTCCGCGCGCTCGCCCGAAGCGCTGACCGCGCTGGTCGGCGAGTACGAGATGGCCCTGTTCTCCGGCGGCCTGCTGGGCGGCAGTGCCCTGACCGACCTGTGCTACACCGCCGGGGCCCGGCGCGGCCACCACGACTACCGGCTCGCGGTGGTCGGTGACACTCCGGCGGCGATATTCGAGTCGCTGTCGGCCTACCGGCTCGGTGAGTCGCGCCCGGGATTGGCGGTGGGGCACTGTGCGCCCAGCCGGCCCGGACCCGGCGTCACCTTCGTGTTCTCCGGACAGGGCTCGCAGTGGCACGGCATGGCGCTGCGACTGCAGGCGCAAGAGCCGGTGTTCGCCGATGCGCTGGCTGCCTGTGACGACGCGCTGTTCCCGCACCTGGGGCATTCGATCCTCAAGGAGCTGGCCGCCCAGGACGGTCCACAGGACCGCTGCAAGCTCTCCGACATCGGGATTCTGCAGCCGACCATCTTCGCGATTCAGGTGGCCCTGGCGGCGCTGTGGCGGTCGTGGGGCGTCGAGCCCGCGGCTGTGGTGGGGCACAGCCTCGGCGAGGCCGCGGCCGCCCACGTCGCGGGCGCGCTGAGTCTGGACGACGCGGCACGGGTGATCTGCGCGCGGGCCCGGATGCTGCGCGGCGTCCGCGGGCGCGGGGCGATGATGGTCACCGAAACCACCATGGCCGAGGCGCAGGATCTGATCGCCGGCCACGAGACCGAGGTGGCCGTCGCCGCGAGCAACAGTTACCGGTCGACGGTGCTCGCCGGCGACCGCACGGTGCTCGAACAGTTGATGGCCAAACTTCAGCAGCGCGACCGGTTCTGCCGGTGGATCGAGGTCGACGTCGCCTCGCACAGCCCGCAGATGCAGGCCCTCGGCGCCGGGCTGCGCGGCAGCCTGGTGAAGCTGAAGCCGACCGCCCCGACCGTGCCGATGTATTCGACGGTCACCGGCGAACTGGTGGGCGACAAACTGCTGGACGCCGACTACTGGGTGGCGAACCTGTGCTCGCCGGTCCGGTTCTCCCCGGCGCTGCGGCGGCTGCTCGAAACCGGGCACAACACCTTCGTCGAGCTCAGCCCGCATCCCATCCTGCTGACGGCGGCCCGCGAGGATGCCGAGCATCTGCATCGCAGCGCCACGCTGCTGCCCTCGATGCGCCGCGACGACGAGGGCCGCGCGACCATGCTCGGTTCCCTGGGCACGCTCTACACCATGGGGCAGCGGGTGGCCTGGGACCAGATCTATCCCGCCGGCAGCCGCTGTGTGCCCGCCCCGACCTACCCCTGGCAGCGGGTGCATTCCTGGCTCAACGCCGGCTCGATCGCGGCGCCGCGGCACAGCGCCGCGGGGGCGCCCGGCGGCGGTGGCTGGCGCGGACCGATCAGGTCGGCGGCGCAGCCCGAAACCGTGCTGGCCGAGGTGGACATCACCGGTCCGGCCGCCCTGTCGGCCGACGGCCTGCGCGAGTTGGCGCTGACCGCGGCTGAAGTCGCCTTCGGTCCCGGCGACCGTTCGGTCGCCGAGCTGAACGTCGGTGCCCCGGGCCAGGGGCCGACAGTCCAGTTCGCGCTGACCGGAGACACCTTCGAGTGCTACGTCTGCGACCACACCGGAACGCAGTGGTCGCTGCTGGCCACCGGAACCCTGGCCGCCGGGGCGTCGCCCGCGCCGGCCGTCAGCACCGCCACCACAGACCCGCGGTCCCGCAGTTACCAGATGCGTTGGCAGCCGGCGTCGTTGGCGACCGACGCCGAACCCCGGCCCCAGGGGGCCGGGAGCTGGCTGATCCTGTCCGACGGCCCGGTCGCCGACACGCTGCGGGACTACCTCGAGGCGCAGTCGCAGTCCTGTGTGCTGGTCGAACCGGTTGTCGGACTCGCCGAGATCGAACGGATCTCCGCCGACAGTTACCGCATCGATCCGGCCCGGCCCGAACACTTCGGGGAGCTGCTGCGCGCCGCGTTCGGCGGTGACCGCCCGCCGTGCCGCGGGGTGGTGCACCTGTGGAACGTGCTGGACGCCGCGCCGGCCGACACCACCGACGAATCGCTACAGACGGCGATCACGCTCGGAACGCTGAGCGTCGTCCACCTGATCCAGGCGCTGACGCGCACCGGCTGGCCGGAATCGCCGCGGCTGTGGCTGGTGACCCGCGGGGCGCAGCCGGCGGGGCAGGACGACGGCGAAACGGGGGCGCTGTCGGTCGGCCAGGCACCGGTCTGGGGGCTGGGCCGCAGTATCGACCACGAACACCCCGAACTGCGGGCCACCGGCGTCGACCTGTCCGCCGACGGCGGTCCCGAAGAGCTGCGGGGCCTGCTCGGCGAGATCTGGTCGGACAACCCCGAGACAGATGTCGCCCTGCGTGGTCACCGCCGCTATGTCGCCCGGCTGGAGCCCTACACCGCACCGGCGGCACAGCCCGGCGAGATCGCGCTGCGTGACGACGCGACCTACCTGGTCACCGGCGGCCTCGGCGCGGTCGGTGGCACGGTGGCCCGCTGGCTGGTCGAGCGCGGTGCTCGCCACCTGGTTCTGATGGGCCGCAGTGCACCGTCACCGGCCGCGCAGGCGGCCCTGGACGGCCTGCGCGCCGCCGGGGCGCACGTCACGGTCACCCAGGGCGACGTCACCAAGCCGCAGGATGTTGCTGCGGCGCTGGCCGTCATCGCCGACTCGATGCCGCCGCTGCGCGGTGTGGTGCACGCGGCCGGAACTGTCGACGACGCGATTCTGGCGCGCCTGGACGCGGCGAAGCTGCGCTCGGTGACGGCCCCCAAGGTGCAGGGCGCCTGGAACCTGCACACCCTCACCGCCGGCGCGGAGCTCGATTTCTTCGTGATGTTCTCCTCGGCGGCCTCGGTACTGGGATCGCCCGGTGCGGCCAACTATGGCGCCGCCAACGCCTTCCTGGACGCGCTTGCCTGGCAGCGCCGGGCGGCCGGCCAGCCGGCGCTGAGCATCAACTTCGGCCCGTGGGCCGGGCTGGGCATGTTCACCAACTCCGAGCTGCACCGGCACTTCGCCCACTACGGCGTCGAAGGCATGCCGGCGGAGCAGTATTTGGCTGCGCTGACGGCGCTGCTGGCAGACGGCGCCACCCAGGCGATGGTGCTCGACATCGACTGGGCGCGGTGGCGTCCCAGCGCGAGGTCGCCGCTGCTGCGCGAGCTGCAGGACGCGGGCGCGGCGGGCGGTGCGGAATCCGGCAGCGGTCTGTTCGCGGCGGTTGTGGCGGCCGCTCCGCAGGAGCGCCAGCAGCTGCTGGAGACCTACCTGCGCGACCTGGTCGCCGGAAAGCTGGGTCTGGCCCCGACAGGACTGGACGTGAGCGCCCCGTTGAACAGTCTGGGGGTGGATTCGCTGATCACGCTGGAATTGCGCATCCAAGTGGAGCGGGAGCTGGGTATCGTCGTTCCGGTTGCCCGGCTGTTGGACGGACCGAGCGTGGTCAGCCTGTCCAGTTGGCTCGCCGAGCAGCTGGCCGCGGCGCCGGTCCCGGCGGTGGCCGCCGAGGCCGCCGAGGCGCCGGACACCGCCGCGGGGGCCTCGCCGGAGATGGAGCTGCTGGCGCAGGTCACCGAGCTGTCCGACGAAGCGGTGGATGCGTTGCTGGCCAAGATGATGGCCGAAGACGAGCAAGCCGAACAGGTCAAAGACGGAGGTAGCGCGTGACGGACCATCCGGACGTGCCCGCCGATCTCGCCGGCCTCTCCCCGGAGAAAAAGCGTGAGCTGCTGGCCCAGCTGTTGTTGGCCAAGGCCAAGGACGCGGCGTCCGAGCACGAGCTGTCCTACGGGCAGCGCTCGATGTGGTTCATGCACCGCCTGGCGCCGGACAGCGCGGCATACACGGTGGCCTACGCCGGACGTGTGCACGGCGAGTTGGACATGGCGGCCCTGCAGCGCGCCGCGCAGGCACTGGTGGACCGGCACCCGATGCTGCGGACCACCTACACCGAGCGCGACGGCCACCCGGTTGCCCTGGTGCACCCGCGCTGGCCCCTGCGAATCGCCGTCCACCAGACCGGTTCGGACCCGAGTGAACTCGACCGGTGGGTCCAGACCGAGATCAATCGGCCGTTCGATCTGCGTACCGGCCCGGTGCTGCGACTGACGGTGCTGCAGCGGCCGGACGACCACGTGTTGCTGCTGACCGTGCACCACATCGCCGTCGACTTCTGGTCCATCGACGTGATCCTCGACGAGCTGCGTGCGCTCTACGCCGCCGAACAGGGCGCACCGTCCTCGACTCCGCCGGGGCCACCCGCGGACCGCTACGTCGACTACGCCGCGCAGCAGGCCCGGATGCTGGCCGGGCCCGAGGGCGAGCGGCTGTGGGAGTACTGGCGCGAGACGCTCGCCGGCGACCTGCCGACCTTGGCGCTGAGCACTGACCGGCCCCGACCGGCGGTGCAGACCTATGACGGCGCGCTGCACCGATTCGGCATCGACGCCGCGGTCACCGCCGGCGTCAAGCAGTTGGCGCGGACTGCCGGAGTGACGCCCTACATGGCGTTGCTGGCCGCCTATGCGGTGCTGCTGCAGCGCTACAGCGGCCAGGACGACCTGGTGATCGGGTCGCCGTTCGCCTGCCGCGACCGGGCCGGTCTGATGGGCATGGTCGGCTACGTGACCAACCCGCTGCCGCTGCGCGTCGACTTAAGCGACGACCCAAGCTTTTCCGCGCTGCTCGGTCAGGTCAAGGACACCGTGCTCGGCGCGATCGGCCACCAGGAGTACCCGCTGCCGCTGCTCGTCGAACGGCTGCGGCCGGTGCGCGACGCCGCACGCACGCCGTTGTTCCAGGTGTCGTTCGCCTGGCAGCAGGTCCGGCTGTTCGACGAGAGCTCTGCCGAGGCCCTTCAGCTGGAAACCCTCTACATCGGTCAGGGTGGCTCGCCGTTCGACATCACCATGCAGGTCGGAGAGCAGGACGACCAGCTGCAGGTGGCGCTGCAATACAACACCGACCTGTTCGACGCCTCGACCATCGACGCGATGGGACAGCACTTCTCGCTGCTGCTGTCCGGCCTGGTCGAGCCGGGGGCGGCTGAGGCGCCCCTGTCGCAGCTGTCGCTGCTCACCGATGCCGAGCGTGCCACCCTGCGGGCCTGGAACGACACCGCGGTCGACTACCCGTCGGCCCCGCCGTGCCTGCACGAGATGGTCGCTGCGGTCGCCGCGCGCACGCCCGATGCCGTAGCGGTCAGCTACGACGGCCGCGACCTGAGCTACCGCGAATTGGATCGGCGGGCCAACGGCCTGGCACATCGGTTGCGGCAGTTCGGGATCGGAACCGGGCCGGAACCGGCCGTGGTTCCGGTCCTGCTGGAGCGCTCCGAGGACCTGGTGATCGCCCTGCTCGGGGTGCTCAAGGCCGGTGGCGTCTTCCTGCCGTTGGATCCCGCCCAGCCCACCGGCCGGATGGAAGCGATGCTCTCCGACATTCCGGATGCTCCGGTATGTGTGACGCACCGTGCGCATTTGGCGCATGTCCCCACGACTTTCACCGGAGCGCGGCTGTGCCTGGACCAGCCGTCCACGGCGCCCGCCGAAGAGGCGGCCGCGCCCGAGACGCGCACCACGTCGGTGGACCTGGCCTACCTGATGTACACGTCCGGTTCCACCGGAGCGCCGAAGGGGGCGCTGAACACCCACGCCGGCATTCGCAACCGACTGCTGTGGATGCAGGACGCCTACGCGTTGACCGAACACGACCGGGTGCTGCACAAGACCCCGATCAACTTCGACCCGTTCGTCTGGGAGATCTTCTGGCCGTTGACTGTCGGCGCCCGTGTGGTGGTCGCCAAACCAGAAGGTCACAAGGACGCCGCGTACCTGGCCCGCACCATCGTCGAGCAGCGCGTCACCACCATGCATTTCGTGCCGTCGATGCTGCGCCGCTTTCTCGCCGAGCCGGAATCGGCCGCCTGTAGCGGCCTGCGCAGGGTGTTCTGCAGCGGCGAGGCGCTCACCGCGGATCTGCGCGATGCGTTCTTCGCCGCACTGCCCGCCGAGCTGTACAACCTTTACGGCCCAACCGAGGCCGCCATCGACGTCACCCACTTCCATTGTGTTCGTGGAGATTCCGATCCTGTCATTCCGATCGGGCGGCCCATCGCCAACATCGCGATCCATCTGTTGGACGCGGCGGGAAACCCGGTTCCGGTCGGGGTGCCCGGTGAACTGCACATCGGCGGCGTGGGCGTCGCCCGCGGTTACCTGAACAGGCCCGAGGCCACTGCAGCGGCGTTTCGCGCCGACCCGTTCGGCGCTGCGCCCGCCGAGGGCAGTCCGCCGCCGCTGCTCTACCGCACCGGCGACCTGGCCCGCTATCGGCGCGACGGCAACATCGAGTACCTGGGCCGGCGTGACGATCAGGTCAAGATCAACGGCTTCCGGATCGAGCTCGGCGAGGTGGAGGCCGCACTGGCGCGCCACCCGGGGATCGCCGAAAACGCTGTGGTGGCCCGCAAAGACATGGCCGGCAACCACCAGCTGGTCGCATACATCGTGCCGGTCGCGGCTGCCCCCGCCACCGCCGAGCTGCGTCGCTTCCTGCTGGAACTGGTTCCGGCGGCGATGGTTCCCGCCGTCTTCCGCACCACCGACCTGCTGCCGTTGTCGGCCAGCGGCAAGGTGGACCGCCGGGCGCTGCTCGCGCGCGACAAAGACCTCGACGCGGCGCCCGCAGAATTCGTCGCCCCACGCGACCAGACCGAAGAGGCCCTGGCCGCGATCTGGCGCGAGGTGCTCGACGTGGACCGGGTCGGTGTCACCGACGACTTCTTCGCCCTCGGGGGCGCCTCCACCCAGGCGCTGGAGGTCGCGGTCCGGGTAGGGGAGCTGGGGCTGGAACTGCGACCCGAGTCGTTGTTCGTCTACGGCACCATTGCCGAGCTGGCCGAGGCATTCGGCCCGATCGGTGGCGCGGGCACGAACCCGCCGGCACCTGAGCAGGACCCGGAACCGGCCCCGGAACCGGCGGCGGCCATGGCCGGTGCCGTCGCCGCGCCCAGGCCCGAACCCGCAGTCGCCGTATCGGCGCCCCAGCAGGCACCGGTGCCGGCGCGCAGCGTTCCGGGACGCAACGTGGTGATCGAAAGTCTCGGTGTGTATCTGCCGCCGCGGGCGGTCTCGACCGAACAGGTACTCGCGGACTGCGTCAACGAGGTGAAGATCCCGTTGGAGCGGCTCACCGGAATCAAGAGCCGGCGGATGGCCGGCCAAGATGAATTCTCGATCGACTTGGGCCGCAAGGCGGTCGCGGACTGCCTGTCCCGATCGAGCTACGCCCCCGAAGAGATCGACCTGGTGATCGCCTGCAACATCTCGCGTTGCGACGGCCCGGAGCACATGTTCACCTTCGAGCCGAGCACCGCTTCGCAGCTGCGCGACCAACTGGGGCTGTCCAACGCCGTCTGCTTCGACATCAACAACGCCTGCGCGGGCATGTTCACCGGCGTCAGCGTGGCCCAGGACTTTCTCAAGACCGGCCTGGTGCGCAACGCCCTGATCGTCAGCGGCGAATACATCAGCCACATCACCGAAACCGCACAGCAGGAGATCGAAGGGGCGATGGACCCGCGGCTGGCCTGCCTGACGGTGGGTGACGCCGGTGCGGCGGTGGTGCTCGAACTCGGGCCCAACGACCGGGTCGGTTTCCATGAGCTGGACCTGGCCACCTACAGCGAGTTCGCCAAATTGTGCATTGCCAAGGCCACCGACGGCCCGCACGGCGGTGCCATCATGGTCACCGACTCCGTCACCCAGACCGCGATCGCGGTGAAGCACTCGGTGCCCTATGTGGCGGCGGTGATGCAGCGGCACGGATGGCGTCCCGAGACCGCCGATCAGCTGCTGATGCATCAGACGTCCGAGGCGTCCATCAACGACGCCATCCTGACCATCAATCGGGTGTTCGGCGCCGGTGCGGCAACCCGGGCCAACACCATCTGCAACCTCGCTGAGCGGGGAAATACAGCCACCACAACGCATTTCGTTGCGCTGTATGACTACATCAACGCGGGTCGGCTCAACTCCGGCGACAATGTGGTGCTGTCCATAACCGGCTCGGGCCAGACCATCGGCAGCGGGCTCTACACCTTTGACGACCTGCCCGATCGGATGCGCCGCGCCGGCACCGGCCAGTCCGGTCAGAGTCCGCGGCCGGGCCGTTCCGCCGGTGGCCGCCGGGAGCTTCCGGCGACGCCGCGGGTGCGCATCGAGGGCATCGGCACCGCCCCGGCGGCTGCGACGCCCAGCTCCATCCAATTCGCCGTCGACGCGGCCCGCGCCTGCCTGCACGACAGTGGCGTCGAGCGGACCGACGTCGGCCTGGTGATTCACGCCGGCATCTACCGGGATGACTTCCTCAGCGAGCCGGCGGTCGCCACCCTGGTCGCCGGCGAAGTCGGGATCAACGCCGAACCGGAGTCCGCGGACGCGGCGAAGACCTTCGCGTTCGACGTCCTCAACGGGGCGGTCGGCTTCCTCAACGGCTGCCACATCGCGGCCGGCATGATCGGCGCCGGCCGGACTGCACACGCCATGGTGCTGGCCTCCGAAGTGGAGAACAACACGCCGGACAGCGGCTACGCGCGCAACGGCATCGCCGAGACCGGTTCGGCGATCATGCTCAGCCCCAGCCCCGGCCCGGAGGGCTTCGGTCGGTTCGTCTTCGGCCACCACCCGGAACACCGGGCCGCACTGGTCACCTATACCCAGGAACGCGAGGGCCGGACCTGGCTGCGGGTGGACCGCGACCCGAACCTGGCCGCCATCTACGTGAGCTGCCTGCCGGGCACGGTCAAGGAACTGTTGATGCTGGAGGGTCTGGAGCCCGCGGACATCGCGCTGGTGCTCCCGCCCTATCTGCCCGGCGCTGCACTCGATGAGCTGGCCGCGCACATCGGTGTGGACAGGTCGCGGTTCCTCGATCTGCAGGCGCACGGTCAGACCAGCGACCCGTTCACCTCGACACTGCCCTACCAGATCTCCGAGGCCCGGCAGCGCGGGCTGGTCAAGCCCGGCGACGTGGCGCTGATCATGGCGGTCGGCTCCGGCGTCGAGGTCGGTTGCACGACCTACCGGTTCTGATCCGATGCGCGCATTCGTCACCGGGGGAACCGGTTTCGTCGGCTCGAACCTGGTAGCCGCGCTGCTGCGGCGCGGCATCGAGGTGCGGGTGCTGCGGCGCTCGAGTTCGCCGATGGCCGCCCTGGCGGGCTTGGACTGCGAAACCCGGGTCGGTGACGTCAACGACGGTGTCGACGCCCTGACCGAGGCGATGGCCGACTGCGACTGGGTGTTCCACACCGCCGCCATCTCGGACTACTGGCGCTACCGAACCCAGACCCGGCTCTACCGCACCAATGTCGATGGCACCCGCGACATGGCGGCAGCCGCTGCGCGGGCCGGGGTGAAGCGATTTGTCTTCACCAGTTCTCTTGCCGCGCTGGGCGTCCCGGAGCGCGGTCGTCAGCTGGTCGAGTCCGACGAGTTCAATATCCGCCCGCGGCAGTTCCCCTACGGGCACAGCAAGCATCTGGCCGAGGCCGAACTGGGCAAGGCCGTCGCCGCCGGTCTGCCCGCGGTGATCGTCAATCCGTCGGTGGTGATCGGTCCCCGCGACGTCCACCGGATCGCCAGCGCGATGCTCGTCCAGGCCCAGCAGGGCCGGTTGTGGTTCGCCGCTCCCGGCGGCACCAACTTCGTCTCGGTCGATGACGTGGTGGCCGGGCATATCGCGGCCGCGGAGCGCGGCCAGATCGGCCAACGGTACATCCTCGGCGGGGAGAACCTGCTGTTCCGTGAGGTTTTCGGCGCCGCCAACGAACTCTTTGGCCGGCGCCCGCCGTCGGTGGTGCTGCCGCGCTGGTTGCTTCCGGTGGCAGCCGCGGGGGTCAGCGTCGCCCGGACGGTCGTGGGCCCGCGGTTGCCGATCGATGCCCGCCAGATGCGCCTGTCCACCGCGGAGATCTACGCCGATGCCACCAAATCCCGTGCGGAGCTGGGCGTGCCGTTCACGCCGTTCACGACCGCGCTGCGTGCCGGCTACGAGTGGTACCGCGACAACGGCTATCTCGCGCCCTGATCCGCGGCGCGCAGCACCTCCGGCATTCGGGCATCCGCGCCGGCCGCCGGGTATTGCGCCGCGTGCGGAGTCTGTATTAACTTAACTCCGACTGTGAATTCGGGCCGGAACCTGGCATTCCCGCTCTGGTCGAATGTCGGGGAAAGGCCGGTGTGACGGCATTTTTGGGACCCGCCGCCCATTGGTGCGGCGGGCCGGGCGTAAACGGTAGATCTGTTTGCCTCCATGCCCGCAGCGCCCCACGGGACAGTTCGCGGTGAGCGACCTGCGGACCCAGGCCCAGGCGGTGGCGGAGGCGGACGGCGGGCACACCGGGAGGAGGCCGCCCCCGGGCATGGTGCCGGCGGAGCTGGCTCAGGCCGCCATGACCGCAGCACTGATGGCCGGCATCGCGATCGTCTCGATCGTCCTGCCGGGCGCGGTGGTGTTGGCGTGGATGGGTGCGGTGCCCATGGGAGTGCTGAGCTACCGGCACCGTCTGCGCGCCGCAGGTGCGGCGTTTGCCGTCAGTTGTCTGATCAGTTTCATGATCGCCGGTTTCGGGGCCATGGTGGCGGCGGGGACCGCGGCCTACATGGGCGTGATCACCGGTCGGGTCAGGCGCTACGGCCGCGGTGTGCCGACGCTGTTGGCCGTCGCAGCCGTGTGGGGCGTCGCGATGTCCGGAATCACCTTGGGGTTCTTCGCGGCAATGGCCCAGATGCGTGAGGTGCTCTTGAACACCTTGGCCGCCAACGCCGGTGGGCTTGCGGCGCTGCTGCACAACGTCCCCGTGCTCGGCGGGGCCGCGGCGAGTCTGGATTCCGCCATGCCGGCGTGGCGGGCGCACTGGGTCGTGTTCCTCGGGATCTCGGTCTGGTTCATCGTCATCTTCGGCACGTCCTTCGGCTGGCGGGTGCTCGCCCCCGTCCTGCAACGACTCGAGGCGGTCACCGACCTCTCGCCGGCGAACCTGCTGCCCTTTGCCCCCGACGACGGCGTCCCCGGCCCGCTGCCGGTCGTCTTGACCGATGTCGGCTACCGGTACCCGGGCGCCGAACACGATGCCCTGGCCCCGATCAGCATGCGCGTCGATGTCGGCGCCCATGTCGCGGTCACCGGTGCCAACGGCTCGGGGAAATCCACCCTGATGCGCATCCTGGCAGGCCTGCCGCCGACCACCGGGACCGTCGAACGACCCGGCGGCGTCGGCCTCGGCCGCCCCGGCGGCACCGCGCTGGTCTTCCAGCACCCGGAGAGTCAGGTGTTGGGCATGCGGGTCCGCGACGATGTCGTGTGGGGCCTGGCAGCCGACCGGGACATCGACGTCGAGAGCCTGCTCGAGGAAGTGGGCCTGGGCGGCATGGGCGCTCGCGACACCACCGGGCTGTCGGGCGGGGAGCTGCAGCGGCTCGCGGTGGCCTCGGCGCTCGCCCGCGAGCCGGCGCTGCTGATCGCCGACGAGGTGACGACCATGGTCGACCAAGCCGGGCGGCAGCGGTTGCTGAGTGTCCTCGACGGTCTGACCGCTCACCACCGTCTGGGGCTGGTGCACATCACCCATTACCCAGCCGAAGCCGGCGCCGCCGACAAGGTGGTCGCCATCGGCAACGGCAAGCGCCAAGCCGCCCGCATCGAGCCGCAACCCGGCCCGGCCCCAGAACCGGGCCGGGAGACGATTCTCGACGTCCGCGATGTGTCCTTCGACTACGCCGCAGGCACGCCGTGGTCCACGCCCGTCCTGCGCAACGTCTCGTTCCGGGTGGACGCCGGCGATGGCGTCCTGCTCCACGGCGCCAACGGCTCGGGCAAGTCCACGTTGGCCTGGATCATGGCGGGGCTGCTGGAACCGTCGTCGGGCCGCTGCCTGCTCGACGGACGTCCTGCCGCCGAACAGGTGGGTGCGGTCGCATTGTGTTTTCAGGCCGCCCGGCTGCAACTGCTGCGCGGACATGCCGGTGCGGCGGTGGCCGCGCTGGCGGGGTGGGCGGTCACCGACACCGAGCGCATCCACCGCGCACTGGCCTCGGTCGGCCTAGATGCCGCGCTGGCCGACGTGCTGATCGATCGGCTCAGCGGAGGACAGTTGCGCCGGCTTGTGCTGGCCGGACTGCTGGCCCGTTCCCCGCGCCTGCTCATCCTCGACGAACCCCTGGCCGGTCTGGACGTCGACGCCCAGTCCGATCTCATCGACCTGCTCGTCGGGATCCGCAACCAAGGTCAGGCCATCGTGGTGATCTCGCACGACACCGACAGCATGGCGCGACTGTGTCCCCGCACCCTGTGTCTGGAACCGGCAACCCCGGCGAGCGCCCGAACGGAGCAGCCGTGAGCCGCCGGCCGCTGATGCTGATGCGCCCCGTACCCGGGACGTCGCCGATCCATGCCCTGTGGGCCGGTACGAAACTTATTGCCGTACTGGCGATATCGGCAGTTCTGACGATCAAGCCGACATGGCCGGTCATCGGTTTGGTGGTGCTTCTCGTCGTAATCACCGCCGCCCTGGCCGGCATCTCGCCGCGCTGCATCCCGTCGATACCGCGCGGCATATGGGCCATCCTCGCCGTGGGCAGCCTGCTGACGATCGCCAATGGCGGCGGCCCGCAGATCACGCTCGGGTCCCACGCCGTCGGCGTGGGCGGGTTCCTGGACTTCATGCGCATCACGGCTCTGGGGGTGGCCTTGCTCAGCCTCGGCGCGGTGACCTCATGGACGACGCATGTGGCCGACATCGCCCCGGCGGTCGCGCTGATCTTCCGGCCGCTGCGCATCCTGCGGCTGCCCGTCGAGGACTTGGCGGTCACCGCATCGCTGGCCTTCCGGATGTTTCCGATGCTGGCCGATGAATTCCGGCTGCTCTCGGCAGCGCGCCGACTGCAGCCGCCGCAACCGCAGAAGCTGTCCCGGCGCGCCGAACTGGTCAACCTGTCCACAGCGGCCATGGTCGTCTCGCTGCGCCGCGCAACCGAGATGGGGGAGGCCATCACCGCGCGCGGCGGCGTCGGCCGCATCGCGGCCCAGCCGCAGACACCCGGCTGGCGGGATGCGCTCGCGGTGGCGGCGCTGGCCGGAACGCTAGCGCTCGCTGTGCTGCTCGGCTGAGCGCACCGCTGCCGCCGACGGCATACCGTCGTAGAGCCCGGCCTGCGACAGCAGCGATTCGGTGGGCGGGCGACGCTGCGCCCAGGGCGCAACCGACTCGATCTCCGCGGCCAGCGAAACCAGAGTGGCTTCGTCGTTGGCCCGCGCCACCAGGTGCACCGCTTCAGGCAGGCCGTCGGCAGAGATCCCGGTCGGTACCGACATGGCGGGCTGACCGCTGTAGCACTGGGGAAAGGTGAACGGGATGAACTTGAGCATCCGCAGCATGGCGCGGGTCGGTCCGAGGCCCTCGAAATAGCCCACCCGCACCGGCGGAATCGCCAGCACCGGGGTCATCAGAAGGTCGAAGTCGGCGATCGGGCGCTGCGAGCGGGCGGTGATCCGGGGTTCGGCCGAGACGGCCCAGCGGGCCAGCCAATCCGGAACCAGCCTGCTGGTTCGGGCCTCGGCCTGCATACGGCGTTCCAGCAGTTCGGTTTTCGGTAGTCGCTCGACTTCGTGGGCGAAGCCGTTCATGAACAGCGCAAGCACCGCGGCGATACCGGTCACCGGATAGACGGGATCGCGCTCGATGACCTCATGGCCCAGCGACCGCAACAACTCCGCGGTCGCCAGAACCGGGCGGCGAACCTCGTCACTGACCGCCACCGGGACCACCGGCTTGAACGACATCGCGATCCGCAAGCGGCGCGGCGGCGCCAGCAGCGCCTCGGTCAGCGGGGGTGCCGGCGGCGGCGAAGCGATCTCGTCGTCGGGTTCGGGACCGGTCATCGCGTCGTGCAACAACGCCGCGTCGATGACGCTACGAGCCAGCGGCCCGATGTGGTTGAGGCCGTGGAACCGGTAGGCCCGTTCCGGCGACTCCTTGGTGCTGATGCGGCCGCGCTGGCCCTTCAGCCCGACCAGCCCGCAGCACGCGGCCGGAATGCGAACCGAGCCGCCACTGTCACTGCCGGTGGCGCCGGGCACCATCCCCGCGGCGACCGCGGCCGCCGAACCACCGCTGGAGCCGCCCGGGGTGCGGTAGAGATCCCACGGGTTGCGGGTCACGCCCCAGGTCGCCGATTCGCTCACCGGGTAGGCGCCGAACTCCGACAGGTGGGTCTTGCCGATGATCACCGCGCCGGCAGAACGCAGCCGGCGCACCGCGGCGCTGTCGGTGCTGGCGGGGCCGACGTCAATCCCGGTGCCGCACATTGACGAAACGCCCGCCACATCGGTGTCGTCTTTGATCGCGATCGGTACGCCGGCCAGCGGCAGCGCTTCCCCGGCAGCCAGTCGCTGCTCCACGCGTACGGCTTCGGCCATCGCCCGGTCGCCCAACACGGTGCGGAACACGTTCAAAACCGGGTCCAGGCGGGCGATCCGGTCCAGATACAGCGCCACCAACTCACGCGGCGAGACCTCGCGCGCACGCACCAACTGCGCCAAACGCGCGACGCCCGCGAAGACCAACTCCTCATCGTGCGCGGCAGACATCATGGCGTCCTTTCCCCCGCGGACAACAATACCCAGAACGCGGGGGCTCAACCGTGCGTCGGTGTTGGCGACACACGAAAGAAACGCTGAGGGTTAACTCCCCGTAGCGGGCTCGATGTTGTGGTTGAGGGTGAACCGGTTGTCCGGGTCCAGCCGCGCCTTGAGTTCGGCCAGGCGCCGGTAGCCGGCATCGCCGAACGTGGCGCGGATGCGGTCCTGCCCCTCGTCACCGACGAAGTTCAGGTAGGCGCTCGCCGGACCCAGCGGACGCAGGATCTCGAAGGCCTGTCCGGCCCACGCCGTGCACCGTGCGCTGTCGGCGGGATCGGTCCAGGTCGCCATCAGGTGAATGATGTAGGGGTGCTCGCGGGCGACCACGGCCGTCGACTCCGGCGGAACCCGGCTGGCGTACCCGCCGAGCCGAATCAGGTGCAGCCGGGTCTGCGCCGAGGGACGCGACCGCCCCAGCAGGGCGATGCGCCGGATCGCCTCGTCGGTGAGCTCGGTGACGAACAGCGACTTCCAGTAGTTCAGCCAGCCGTACGGCGCGGTGTAGTCCAGGGCCTGTTGCCAGGTCGAGTAGTCCAGCTTGTGTTGCACTGCCAGCACCGGTTTGGCCGCCACGCCGCGGACATTGAGCAGCGCGCTCAGGTCGTCGCTGCCGACCGCGTCGGTCCGTGTCGAGCAGCCCAGAACATTGACCAGTGACTGGCCCGTGGTCAGGTCGGTCGAGAAGTCCAGAATCGACGCCAGGTGATCGCCGGCGTTGTCCATCTGGGCGCGGAAGTGCTTGAGGGCCGCCTCCGCGTCGGTGTCGGGGTAGGACTGCACGCCGGCGGTCACGCCATTCACCGGGTGCAACCGCAGCACGAACTGCGCGACCACACCGAAGTTCCCGCCCCCGCCGCGCAGACCCCACAGCACGTCGGCGTTCTCGGTCTCGCTGACCGAGAGCACCTCGCCCGACGGCAGCACCAGGGTGGCGCCGATCAGGTTGTCGCAGGTCATGCCGTGGGCACGTGAGAGCCACCCGATCCCGCCGCCGAGCGAGAACCCGCCGACGCCCGTGGTCGAGACCACCCCGCCCGGGCAGGCCAGCCCGTGCCGGCTGGTCACCGGGTCGACGTCGCCCCAGGTGGCGCCGGCGTCGACGTAGGCGATCCGCGCCTCGGGGTCCACCCGCACCCCGCGCATCAGCGTCAGGTCGATGACGATGCCGCCGTCGGTGGCCGAGTGGCCGGCGACGCTGTGACCACCGCTTCGCACCGCGATCTCGGCGCCGGAGGCCACGGCGTAGCGGACCGCGGCGACGATGTCGTCCTGGGTGCGGCACTGCAGCACCACCTGCGGCCGCTTGTCGATCAGCCCGTTGAAGACCTGGCGCACCTCGTCATAGCGGGCGTCACCGGGGTAGACGGCGTCGCCGGCGAAGCCGGGGATGGTGGGGGTGGTGACTGTCATTGCATCCTTAACTGGTCAGCGCGGCGAACTCACTCGTCGCGGAGCTCGGTCGCCGGAGTGGACCGCGTGCTCTTCCAAGCGGGAATGATCGCCGCGAAGACCGCGGCGACGGTGGCCAGTACGGCGTAGACCACCGCATCGGTCCAGGGGAACACCAGGGGAGTGATCAGGCCGACGTTGACGACGGCCGCCCGCCGCACCGCCTCGGAGATGGCGATGGAGAGCACCGCGCCGAACAGACCGCCCGCCGCACCGGCGACCACGGCCTCGATGGTGGTGATGCTGAACACCCGAACCCGGGTGGCGCCCAGCGCCTGGATCAGCGCCACTTCCCGTCGGCGCCGGATGCCGACCAGCAGCAGCGTCGACAGCACCGAGATGAAGGCGATCGCCAGCAGGCCGTACTTGAGGGTGTTCAGTGGCGTCAGGTAGCGGCCGATGGAGGCGGCGATGTCGGCGGCATAACCGTCGGTGTCGACCGCGGTCACCGGTTGGTCGAACTCCGCGGCTTTGATGTTGTCGATGACTTGGGCGGCGGTGAAGCCCGGCGCGGGGGTGGCGAAGATCAGGCCGGCGGGCTGGGGACCGTAGATCTGTTCGGCGACGGAATACGGCATATAGATGCGGCGCCCGCCGTACTCGGGAGTGGCCACAATGGTGCCGATGCTCATAGCCTGAGCGCCAAGTCCACTTCCAAATACCAGAGTGTCACCGACGTGGAGATTCTTCTCCCGCGCCAGAACGCTGCCCAGGACGACCTCATTGGCTTTCTGACTGTCCTCCGGAGATTGTCCGGCGAGCAATCCGAACGGAAATGTCGGCCGGTCCTGGGCCTGAATATGCGCCAGCGAGCCGTCTTTGAGACTGATCTCGATTTCAGCCATCCGCTCGATCTTTTCCACCCCGGTCAGCGAGCTCAGTTTGTTGACCGTCTGGGGCGCGAACCGGGCGTCGATCGGCCCGTAGTCGGCGAACTGCGTCGTGGTGATGGCGATGCGGCCGTCCGCCTGCGAGGTCGCCACCTTGGTGGCCCCGATGTGGATCGCCACCAGGAATCCCGACAGCAGGATCGCGACCACCACGGGCACTGCGATGGCTCCGGAGATGGCCGCGGTACGGGAGCGGTCCGAGCGCAGGGCGTTGAGCGCGATGGTCAGCGTCGCTCCGTGCGACCGATCCGGTTTCGGCCGCAGGCTGGTGATCGCCTGCGCGCTCAGATAGGCGGTGGCCAGCAGCAGGCCGATGAGCGCGACGACCGCGCCGGCGTCGGCGATGACGGCCTGCCAGGCCACCAGCGCGCCGGACAGCGTCGCCAGCCAGGCCGCGATCACCCCGGTGAGGCCGATCGCCAGCAGCAACAGCGCCTTGAACCAGATCTTGCGCTGAGTGGTCTGTTCCTGCGCCGCCCGGCCGGACAACTCGGCCGCGATAGGAGTGTTGGACGCCGAGACCGCGGGGCCGATCGCGGCCCCGACCGCCAAGAAGACGCCGGCCAGCACGCCGACGATCAGGATGGCCGGCTTGAGGATCACCGGGACGGTGACGCCGACGAACCGTTCGGTCAGCTCACTGGCGCTGGCCACGATGGGTTCGGAGATCACGATCCCGGTCAGCACACCCATCGCCGAGCCCACGGCGCCCAACAGTGCGGCCTCACTGAGGAAGCCGGTCATGATCGACGCCGGTGAGGCGCCCAGCGCGGAGGCGATCGCGATCTCGCGGCGCCGCTCCTCGACCGAGAGCCGGGTGATCTGGGTGATCAGGATGACTCCGACGCCGATCGAGATCAGGGCGAAGATACCCAGCAGCGGCAGCAGAACGTCGTTGACGTTGTAACCCCGCGCGGGCTCGCTGCGGGGCTGCACGCTGTAGGTGGGACCCAGGGTGGTCTTCAACCGCTGCTGGACCTCGCCGGCATCGGCGTCTTTGTCCAGCGTCACGTACAGCATGTCCACCCGGTCGCCGCGGGCGAACTGCACCTTCGCCATGCTCAGCGGCAGCACCGCGACCAGGCCGTTGTTGACCTCGTCGAGGTCGGACACCCGCTGGAACTTCTCCAGCGACAACTGCCCGACGTCGGTGACCAGGGCGGCGGAGTCGTCCAGGGAGTCCCCCAGCGACTTCGAGATCGCCGGCGGCGGCTCCTGCTGTCCGGACTGGCAGACCTTGGGGTCGACGATCCACTGCGCCGAGCAGTCCACGCCCAGGCCCAGGCCGAAACTGTCCTTGCCGTCGTTGCGGATCATCGTCACCCCGCGGATGACGGGCACCACGGCCGCCACCCCGGGCACGGCCCGGGAGTCTTCGACGACGGCGGGACTGATGCCGCCACGGGTGGCCGCGCCGATCACCCGCAGGGGGGCGGGACCGGCGATCTGATAGCCGACGTCCTCGACGGCTTTGGAGACGCTGGTGACCTCGATCATGACTGCCACCACGACGGCGACGCCGCCGCCGAGCGAAAATGCAGCCAGCGCCGCCCGGAATGCGTGTTTACGAACAGCGCGGAAGTTGATTATCCGGAGCAGTCCGAATGTCGCGGCTAATGTTCCGCGAGCCATGTCACATTATTTGCCGCGTGAGCCATTCCGCTGTCGGTCTCGATTTCGCCGTCGAGTAGGGAAACGAGACGCGGAGCGTCGTCAGCTATTTTTCGATCGTGAGTCACCAGAACAATTGTCTGGCCGGCTGCATTCAGGTTGTACAAGGCGTCGATAACGCGTTGCCCATTTACGGTGTCCAGGTTGCCGGTGGGCTCATCGGCGAGAATCACGTCGGGTTTCATGAAAAGTGCCCGCGCGACCGCAACCCGCTGTTGCTCGCCGCCGGACAATTCCGACGGGACGCGCTTGGACTTGGCCGCCAGGCCGACCTGCTCGAGCAGGCTCATCGCATGGGCGTGCTGCGAACGGCCTGATTTGCCCGCCAACAGCCCCGGGAGCATCACGTTCTCGACCACCGACAGTCCCGCCAGAAGATTGAAGGCTTGGAAGACGTAACCGAGTGTCTGGCATCGCACGGCGGCCAATTGCCGGCGCGAGAGCTGGGAGACACACTGGCCGTTGATCAGGACATCACCGCTGGTAGGCGTGTCCAGCAGCCCCAGAATGCTCAACAAGGTGGACTTGCCCGAGCCGGACGGGCCGACCATGGCGACGAATTCTCCGCGCGTTATCTGGATATCGATGTTGCGCAAAATCGGCGTCGCGGTATCGCCCTGGCCGAACTGTTTGTTGAGTTTGCGCGCTTCGAGGACCACGGGAGGCCTAAGAACGGCCGACGGCGTGTGTCCGTTCCGGGCGAGCTCCATATCCATGGTGTGCATCTCGGTCCTGATCATGAATCTCCGGCGGGCTCGTAATACCACGATCATGCCCGCGTTGGGCGCGTTTTCTCAATTCGTTACGCACTCCGCGAAGTTGGTGCGCTACGCGGCGCTGCGGCTGATCATAGGCGACGCAGGTCGCTGCCGAAAATCGTTCGGCGCGCGACCCCGGTGCCCGCCGGCGGCTGAGCGGGAACCCGCCGCCCGCCGCGCTCAGGTGGGCCGCGCGGCCCGGGTGGCGGGGTGAACGGCCACCAGGCCCAGTTCATTGCGCCGCCGGCAGATCGCCGCCAACTCGGCGTAGGCCTTGGCGCCCAGCAGCTCGGTCAGCTCGGGCGCCAGGCTCTGCCAGACCTGGCGGGTGCCGACGTGGGTCGCCGGGTCGCCGGTGCAGTACCAGTTCAGATCCTCGCCGCCGGGACCCCACCCGCGCCGGTCGAATTCGGTGATCGTGGTCTTGAGGATCTCGCTGTCGTCGGGGCGGGTCACCCATTCCTGGCTGCGGCGGATCGGCAGTTGCCAGCAGACCTCGGGCTTCATCGTCAGGGGTTCCACGCCCAACCGGACGGCCTTGATGTGCAGGGCACAGCCCGCCCCGCCGGCGAAGCCGGGCCGGTTCAGGAAGATGCAGGCACCCTTGACGGTTCGGGTGCGCAGCTGCTCCTCGCCGTCGTTCTCGTCGTATTCCAGGTAGCCCTTGCGGCCCAGGCCCTTGTCGCGCAGCTGCCAGTCGGCATCGGTGAGCTTGGCCACGGCGTCATCGAGGTTGGCCCGGTCGTCGTCGTCGCACAGGAACGCGCCGTGCGAGCAGCACCCGTCGTCGGGGCGGCCGGCCAGGATGCCCCGGCAGGCGGGCGTCCCAAAGACGCAGGTCCAGCGGGACAGCAGCCAGGTCAGGTCGGCGGCGATCAGGTGCTCGGGGTTGTCGGGGTCGTAGAACTCCACCCACTCGCGGGGGAAGTCCAGACCGACCTCCCCGGGATGGGAGCGAGGCTGCTCGGGGGTCACGAAACTCCACGCTAGACCAGAAAATCACGTTGCCTCACATCGTCTGGGCCCCGCACCACTAAGTTGGTTGGGTGCGATTAGGGGTGCTCGACGTCGGCAGCAACACCGTCCACCTGCTGGTGGTCGATGCTCACCGTGGTGGCCACCCGACGCCCATGAGCTCCACCAAGGCCACGTTGCGCCTGGCTGAGGCGACGGACAGCTCCGGCAAGATCACCCGGCGCGGTGCCGACAAGCTGGTCTCCACGGTCAGCGAATTCGCCACCATCGCAGCGAGTTCGGGTTGTGCGGAGCTGGTCGCGTTCGCCACCTCCGCGGTGCGCGACGCGTCCAATTCCGAGGACGTGCTGGCGCGGGTGCGTGCTGAGGCCGGGGTGGAACTGCAGGTACTGGCCGGCGAGGACGAGTCCCGGCTGACGTTCCTGGCGGTGCGGCGCTGGTTCGGCTGGAGCGCCGGGCGGATCAACAACCTCGACATCGGCGGCGGTTCCCTGGAGATGTCCAGCGGTGTCGACGAGGAGCCGGACGTGGCTCTGTCGCTGCCGTTGGGCGCCGGACGGCTCACCCGGGAGTGGCTGACCGAGGACCCCCCCGGCCGGCGCCGGGTGGCGATGCTGCGCGACTGGTTGGACACCGAGCTGGCGCCCGCGGCCGCAGCCGTGCTGGACGCCGGTCCGCCCGATCTGGCGGTAGCCAGCTCCAAGACATTTCGTTCGCTGGCGCGGCTCACCGGCGCCGCTCCCTCGGCGGCCGGGCCGCGGGTACGGCGCACATTGACCGCCACCGGCCTTAGGCAGCTCATATCATTCATCTCTAGGATGACCACGGCTGATCGGGCCGAATTGGAAGGGGTGAGCGCCGAGCGGGCGCCACAGATCGTGGCGGGTGCGCTGGTGGCGGAAGCGAGCATGCGAGCGCTGTCGATCGAAACAGTGGAGATTTGCCCGTGGGCGCTGCGGGAAGGCTTGATCCTGCGCCGACTCGACAGTGAAGCCGACGGCGTCACTCTCTTCGGATCCCCTTCGATGGGGCTGGCCCGCCAGGGAGGGGACCGATGACTGGACCCAAGCCCGACCCGCGCGACGCCGAGACGCGGCCGATCTCGGTTGCCGAACTGCTCGCCAAGAACGGCACCATCGGTTCGCCGCCGGTGTCCGGACGGCGCCGCCGCAGGCGCGGCAACGCAGACGCCGTCACGGTGGCGGAGCTGACCGGCGAGATCCCGATCATCCGGGACACGGCCCCACCCGAGATCGAGGCCGGCCCGCCGGCGGCCGCCGACGGCGCGCCCAGCGGTGCGCTGCCGCTGGGCCCGGCACCCGGCTTCGTCGAGGACGACCGGCCCCCGACCGGTCCGCGGCCGGCGCAGCGGGCCGAACAACCCGCCCGGCGGCCGGTGGCCGAGCCGCGCTGGCCCAAGTCGCCGCCACAGCTGCCGCGGGAGTCCAGCCGTCCCGAGCAGAGCGAGTATCCCCGGCCGCTGCGCCGGCCGGACCCCGTAGCCGCACCGGACGGTCCGCCGGCCGAGATTCCGCCGGCGGGCTCGGGCGCCGAGGGCATGCGGCCCGACCCGGTGGACACCTACACCGACATCGCCGTCGACGTGATGGACGCCGACGTCCGCGACGCGGACCTGCCGAGCGGGGACTCCGCATTCGTCCGGTCGTTTTTGACCAAGGGCGGCTCCGCCGGCCGCGCAGTGCAACCTGCCCGGGACGCCGACCAGGGCGCCGACGAAGTCACGGCGGCCGCGCAGGCCGCCGAGGACGAAGATGCGGCCGAGGACTACGCAGGGCGGCCTGGCATGGTGGGTGCCGCGCTGGTGGTGCTGCAATCGATCCTGGCGGTGGCCTTCGGCGGCGGCCTGTTCATCGCTTTCGACCAGCTGTGGCAGTGGAACAGCATCGTGGCCCTGGTGCTCACCGTCCTGGTCACGCTGGGCCTGGTGGCGGCGGTGCAGGTGGTCCGCAAGACCTCCGACATCGTCAGCACCTTGATCGCTGTCGCGGTCGGTTTGTTGGTAACACTGGGGCCGCTGGCACTGCACGCCAATTAGCCGTTCAGTATTAAGTCGTGCGTCCTGCCATCAAAGTCGGATTGTCGACAGCATCGGTTTACCCGCTGCGGGCCGAGGCCGCCTTCGAATATGCGGCCCGGCTCGGCTACGACGGCGTCGAACTGATGGTGTGGGGAGAGTCGGTCAGCCAGGACGTCGGAGCCGTCCGGCGACTGTCCCGCAAGTACCGGGTGCCCGTGCTGTCGGTGCACGCGCCGTGCCTGTTGATCTCCCAACGGGTTTGGGGCTCCAACCCGATTCCCAAGCTGGAACGCAGCGTTCGGGCCGCCGAAGAGCTCGACGCCCAAACGGTTGTGGTGCATCCGCCGTTTCGCTGGCAGCGGCGCTACGCCGAGGGCTTCAGCGATCAGGTTGCGGAATTGGAGGCCGGCAGCGGCGTGGCGATCGCGGTGGAGAACATGTTCCCCTTCCGGGCCGATCGCTTCTTCGGCGCCGACCAATCCCGCGAACGGATGCGGCGCCGTGGCGGCGGACCCGGAGCGGGTATTTCGGCATTCGCGCCGTCCCACGACCCCCTCGACGGAAACCACGCGCACTTCACCCTGGATCTCTCCCACACCGCGACCGCAGGCGCCGACGGGCTGGAGATGGCCCAACGGATGGGTTCGGGTCTGACGCATCTGCACCTGTGCGACGGCACCGGCCTGCCGGCCGATGAGCATCTGGTGCCCGGACGCGGCGACCAGCCAGTCGCCGAAGTCTGCCAACTGCTGGCCGCCAGCGACTTCACCGGCCACGTGGTGCTGGAGGTGACGACCTCGCAAGCACGCTCGCCGCAGGAGCGTGAGGCGCTGCTGACCGAGTCGCTGCAGTTCGCCCGGACGCATCTGCTGCGCTGAGTAACACCAGACGTTCGCCGAGAACCCAGGGAGGCCCCGCGTGACCTCGTCCACGCTGTTCACCGACGCCATGGCCTTGGAGCCGATCGCCAATCACCACGGCGACGATGTCGCGGTGTTCGCCGGCGCGCTCAACGAACACTGGACCATCGGCCCCAAGGTGCACGGCGGAGCGATGCTGGCGTTGTGTGCCAAGGCCGCGCGCACCGCGCACGGCGGGGGACTGCAGCCCGTTGCGGTGTCCGCCAGCTATCTGTGGGCCCCCGACCCCGGTCCGATGCAGTTGGTGGCGACGATTCGCAAGCGCGGCCGCCGCGTCAGCCTCGTCGACGTCGAGCTCAACCAGGGGGAGCGCACCGCGGTGCGCGCGGTCATCACACTCGGCGAGCCGGAACACGAGGCGCCGCCGCTGCTGTCGTTCAATCCGGTGGTGCCGCTGATGACACCGGAGCCGCCGCCCGGGCTGCAGCCGATCGGTCCCGGGCACCCGATGGAGCACATCGTGCACCTGGCCCACGGCTGCGATATCCGCCCGGCGCTGACCACGCTGGGCCCACGCTCCGACGGCGGCCCGCCGGTGATCGAGATGTGGGTGCGGCCCAAGGGCACCGCGCCCGATGTGCTGTTCGCACTGCTGTGCGGGGACGTGTCGGCGCCGGTGACCTACGCCGTCGATCGCACCGGATGGGCGCCCACCGTGCAGCTGACGGCCTACCTGCGGGCGGTCCCGGCCGACGGGTGGTTGCGGGTGATCTGCAGCTGCGTGCAGATCGGTCAGGACTGGTTCGACGAGGACCACACCGTGGTGGACTGCAAGGGCCGAATTGTGGTGCAGTCGCGTCAGCTGGCGATGGTGCCCGCGCGGTAGCGCCCCGCTTGCGATCGCGGGCGACCCGCCGCGCTCGGCTCCGCCGCGCTTGCGATCGCCCGGGTTTGTTGCGGGCGACCCGCCGCGCTCGGCTCCGCCGCGCTTGCGATCGCCCGGTCTGACATGCTGTCGCCATGGCCAGAATCGCGATCATCGGTGGCGGCAACATGGGCGAGGCAATGCTGGCGGGTCTGCTGGCCGCCGGTCGCCCGGTCAAGGACCTGGTGGTCGCCGAACGCTACGGCGAGCGGGCCCGGCAGCTGGCGGAGAAGTACTCGGTGTTGGTGACCTCGGTCGCCGACGCGGTGGAGAACGCCGCCATCGTGATCGTCGCGGTGAAGCCGCAGGACGTCGACTCCGTGGTCGAGGAGTACGCCAAGAACGTCACCGCCGCGTCCGGGGACAGCGCCGAGCAGGTGCTCGTCACGCTTGTGGCCGGTCTCACCACGGGATACGTGGAATCCAAGCTGCCTGCCGGCGCCGCGGTGGTGCGGGTGATGCCCAACACCCCGGTGAAGGTCGGTGTCGGGGCCAGTGCGCTGGCCAAGGGGCGGTTCCCCACCAACGAACAGGTCGAAGAGGTGGCCGCCCTGTTCGAGTGCGTGGGGACGGTGGCGATCGTTCCGGAAGAGCAGATGGACGCGGTGACCGCGGTGTCGGGTTCGGGCCCGGCCTACTTCTTCTTGATGGTCGAGGCGTTGGTCGACGCCGGAGTCGCGGCCGGGCTGAGCCGGCAGGCGGCCACCGACCTGGCCGTGCAGACGATGGCAGGAAGCGCGCAGATGCTTCTGGAGGAGCGTGGTGCCGACGGGCAGTCGGGTGGGGGCTCAGACACCACCCCGGCGCACCTGAGAGCGATGGTGACTTCGCCTGGGGGGACCACGGCGGCGGCGCTGCGGGAGCTCGAGGCCGGTGGCCTGCGGACCTCGGTGGATCGGGCGGTTCAGGCCGCAAAAACACGCTCTGAGCAGCTAAGAATTACATCAGAGTAATTCACTTATTTTTCACATATTGGCTCTCACTAGTCGCAGGAACCCCATCCGTCCCGCTATTCTCCTCTTGTCTGTGCGTGTGGGTGCAGCGGAGGGGAAGCCGCTGGGACTGCACGTGCCTGATTGAAATGGGTAACGATGACGTCTGCGAACGGGCCTTCGGCACGTGACTCGGCTGGCAGGGCGGCACGCGATGCCGGCTCTGCGGAGTCGGGTCGAACACAGTTCCTGACCGTGGCCGAGGTGGCCGCGTTGATGCGGGTCAGCAAGATGACGGTGTACCGCCTGGTGCACAACGGCGAGCTGCCCGCGGTACGGGTGGGACGGTCTTTCCGGGTGCACGCCAAGGCAGTGCACGACCTGCTGGAGACCTCCTTCTTCGACGCGGGCTAAGCACCGGTCGACACGTAAGCGCCCCCCGGGCGTCGCCGTGCGGCGACGCCCGGGGTCGGCTGTCTTGGTGGTCGCGGTCGGGTGCGGTTTTCCGGTACGCGCCTGCCTACGGGTAAAGTAACCGGGTCGATCAAGTTCAGCAGCGCCAACACGGCGGCGCGGGCAGAAGCAGATAGCGGAGTTCATGGGTTCAGTCATCAAGAAGCGGCGCAAGCGCATGTCGAAGAAGAAGCACCGCAAGCTGCTTCGCCGTACTCGCGTCCAGCGCAGAAAACTCGGTAAGTAACCCGCCCAGGCCCGTCCCGGCCGCTGCAAGTGGCACCGATCGCCGGTATTGCTTTTGCGGCGCGGCCGTTAGGCTGACGGGGTGGACGAGGCCGGACCCCCGAGCGACGGCACGCGCAGCGACACCAGGCATTACCCCAAGGTTGTGTTGGTGACCGGCGCGTGCCGATTTCTGGGTGGGTTTCTCACCGCACGGCTCACGCAGAACCCGTTGATCAACCGGGTGATCGCGGTGGATGCGGTCATGCCCAGCAAGGACATGCTGCGCCGGATGGGGCGCGCTGAGTTCGTCCGCGCTGACATCCGTAACCCCTTTATCGCCAAGGTGATCCGAAACAGCGACGTCGACACCGTCGTGCACGCCGCGGCTGCGTCGTACGTGCCGAGGTCTGGCGGTGGAGCGGCGCTCAAAGAGCTCAACGTGATGGGCGCGATGCAGTTGTTCGCCGCCTGCCAGAAGGCGCCCTCGGTGCGGCGGGTGGTGCTCAAGTCGACCTCGGAGGTCTACGGGTCGTGTTCGCGCGACCCGGTGATGTTCTCCGAGGACACCCAGAGCCGCCGCCCGCCGACGCAGGGGTTCCCCCGCGACAGCGTCGACATCGAGGGCTACGCCCGCGGTCTGGGCCGGCGCCGGCCCGACATCGCCGTCACCATCCTGCGGATGGCCAACATGATCGGTCCGGCCATGGACACCGCGTTGTCGCGTTACCTTGCCGGCCCGCTGGTTCCGATGGTGGTCGGCCGCGACGCGCGCCTGCAGCTGCTGCACGAGCAGGACGCCCTGGGCGCCCTGGAGCGGGCCACCACGGCGGGCAAGGCCGGCACCTTCAACGTCGGGGCCGACGGCATCATCATGATGTCGCAGGCGATCCGCCGGTCGGGCCGCGTCCCGGTTCCGCTGCCCGGTGTCGGACTGTGGGTCATGGATTCGCTGCGCCGGGCCAACAATTACAGCGAGATCAACCGGGAACAGCTGGATTATCTGAGCTTCGGTCGGGTGATGGACACGACTAGAATGCGAACCGAACTCGGGTACAGCACCAAGTGGACCACCGCCGAGGCGTTCGACGACTACGTGCGGGGCCGTGGACTGAACCCGATCGTCGACCCCAAGTGGGTCCGTTCGGTGGAGCGCCGAACAGTAAGCGCAGCGCAGCGCGTGGGGGATATCGGCTTGAGCAGGGTGCGGGGAGGTTAGCAATGGCTGATGATGTGAAGGCGAAAGTCATTCCGCTGCATAAGCGTTCGAGTTCGGTGCGCCGGCACCCCTCGGCGCTGGCCGCGGAGAACGCCTCAGCCGGCCAGGTTGCCGCCGTGGTGCGTGAGCTCGACGAGCGGCGCGCGGCCGGAGCCTCCGGTGCCGCCGCACCCACTCCCAACGATTTCGCCCGCCGGGTGGCCGCGGTCGCGGGTTTTCTGCGGGAGCGGATCACGGGCGACTACCAGGTCGACGAGTTCGGCTTCGACCCGCACTTCAACGAGGCAGTCATGCTGCCGGTGCTGCGGTTTTTCTTCAACGACTGGTTCCGGGTCGAGGTCAGCGGTGTGGAGAACCTGCCGGTCGCCGGGCCCGCACTGTTGGTGGCCAACCACGCCGGGGTGTTGCCGATGGATGCGCTGATGCTCTCGGTGGCCGTGCACGACCATCACCCCGACCATCGGAATCTGCGGATGCTCGCCGCCGACCTGGTGTTCGACCTGCCGATGATCGGCCCGACCGCACGCAAGGCCGGCCACACCATGGCCTGCACCGCCGACGCCAACCGGTTGCTGGGGTCCGGCGAGCTGACCGCGGTCTTCCCGGAGGGTTACAAGGGCCTGGGTAAACGCTTCAAAGATCGCTACAAGCTGCAGCGGTTCGGCCGCGGCGGCTTCGTCTCGGCAGCGCTGCGCACCAAGGCGCCCATCGTGCCGTGCTCGATCGTCGGCTCCGAGGAGATCTACCCGATGATCGGCGACGTCAAGCTGCTGGCGCGGCTGCTCGGCGTGCCCTATTTCCCCATCACGCCGCTGTTTCCGCTGGCCGGCCCCGCCGGGTTGGTGCCGATGCCGTCCAAGTGGCACATCGCCTTCGGCGAGCCGATCCCCACCAGCCATTACGAGGCCGGTGCCGCCGACGACCCGATGGTCACCTTCGATCTGACCGATCAGGTGCGCGAGACCATCCAGCAGACGCTCTACCGGCAGCTGGCCGGCCGCCGCAACATGTTCTTCGGCTAGACCGGCTGCCAGCGACTACTTCTGCTTGTGGCGGTCGCGCATCGCCTCGAGCGCCGCGATGGTCGCCGCCTCGGTCTCGGGGTCCTGATTGACCGACTCGCCGAGCATGGTGACCACACTGGTCACCACCGGCTCGCCGTTGGCATCGCTGATCTCGCTGCGGACCTCACTGACCACCGTGCCGTGCGACTCGATCACCGAGTCCAGATAGGTGTCGAAATACAGCTTGTCGCCGGCCATGATCGGCCGGTGGAAGGTGAACTTCTGGTCGCGGTGCAGCACCCGAGCGATGTTGATCGGGATGTCGAACTTCTCGAAGATCTCCAGCTGCACCTGACGTCCGGCGACCGCCAGGAACGTCAGCGACGCCACCAGGCCGGGATGTCCCGCCTCGGCAGCGGCGGCCTCGTCGAAATGGGCCGGGTGATCGTCTTTGACCGAGCGGGCGAACTCCCGGATTTTCTCCCGGCCGACCTCGAAATAGTCCGGGAATCGGTAGTGCGTACCGATGACTCCCTGCGATTCGGTGTGTACTGACATGCCGGTTTACCCCTCCGCTCGCCGTGGTGTTCGGCGGCGGAAGCCTATCAGCGACCAGCTCAGCCTCGCTCGTTCCGGTCCTCGCGCGCTTCGCAGGCTCAGCCGCGCTCGTTCCGGTCCTCGCGCGCTTCGCAGGCTCAGCCGCGCTCGTTCCGGTGCGCCACGGTGTCTGATGCGGGCGACCGGTCCTCGCGCGCTTCGCAGGCTCAGCCGCGCTCGTTCCGGTGCGCCACGGCTGCCGCCAGGGCCCCGCCGACGGCCCCCAGGGCCAGCGCCGAGGGCACGCCGATTCGCGCCGCCCGCCGCGCGGTGCGGAAGTCGCGGATCTCCCACCCGCGCTTGCGGGCCATCTCGCGCAACGCCGCATCGGGGTTGATCGCCACCGCCGTGCCCACCAGCGAGAGCATCGGCACATCGTTGAAGCTGTCGGAGTAGGCCGTGCATCGCCGCAGGTTGAGCCCCTCCCGGATCGCCAGCGACCGCACGGCGTGCGCCTTGCCCGGACCATGCAGGATCTCGCCGACCAGCCGGCCGGTGAACACCCCGTCCACCGACTCGGCGACGGTGCCCAGCGCGCCGGTCAGGCCGAGCCGGCGGGCGATGGTCTCGGCCAGCTCGTAGGGGGTCGCGGTGACCAGCCAGACCTGCTGGCCGGCGTCGAGGTGCATCTGCGCCAGCTCCCGGGTGCCCGGCCAGATCTTGTCGGCGATGATCTCGTCGTAGATCTGCTCACCCAGATCGACCAGCTCCGACACCGGCCGCCCTTCGATGAACGCCAGGGCTTTGCGCCGGCCGGCCGCGACATCGTCGCTGTTCTCCTTGCCGGTGAGCTGAAACTTCGCCTGGGCGTAGACGATGCCGATGACATCGCGGTAGGTGAAGTAGTTGCGGGCCGCCAGACCACGTCCGAAGTGCACCATCGAGGAGCCCTGCACCAGGGTGTTGTCCACGTCGAAGAACGCCGCGGCGGTCAGGTCGACCGGTGGTGGTGTGCCGGTGTCGGCCATACCGGCAAGCGCCCGTTCCGCGCTGGCGTCATAGGTCAGCGATGTCACCTCGGTTGCGGATTCATGTTCGGGGCCCGGTGTCGCCATCACCTGACTCCTTCCGCAGCTGTGAGGGCCGGTGCTCCGGCCGTTCTCAACCCTATCCGGCCCCACCGCCGATGACCCGCAGGTGATCGCGCAGATCACCTTTGAGGTCGAACATCGAGTAGTCCCGGAAACTGAACCGCCAGACGCCGTCAACGCGTTCGAAGCTGTCGTGGTAGCGGCCGGGGGCGATCACCTGCAACGCGACATCGTCGGTCTGCTGCAGCACGGTGTAGTAGGAGCGGCAGGTCGCGGTGCCGGCGACGCCGTCGATGTCGAGGATCGGGTTGGTGATCACGTGTTTGGTACGCGGCGTGCCGTCGGCGTGGATCACCACGATCCCGCGCCACAGTTCCAGGATCCCGGCGCTGTCCATGACGACGGTGCCCTGCGGGTCGGCTTTGATCCGGGCGTGGGCGAACAGCCCCGCGGCGCCGTCCAGGTCGCCGGAGTCCATCAGCTCCGCATAGCGGTAGAGCAGGTTCGTGATCGACACGGCGCTGGAAGTCATGGCTCGCCCTTGTCCGCCCGAGGGTCCCGAGATGAGATGGTGCCGGCCGGTGGCCGGTCACACCGTAATCAATTCGCGGCGCCCCGTCGCGGCAATCCGGCCAACCCGGTGGCCGCAGATCAGGCCGGGGGTGCTGCTGCGACACTGAGACCATGGCCCGCCACCAGGTACAGCTGCTGACCCGCGAGGGCTGCCCGGTCTGCGTGCAGGTACACGCCCAACTGACGCGGCTGGCCGACGAACTCGGATTCGACCTGCAAGCCGTCGACGTCGACGCCGCCGCGGCGGCCGGCGACAGCGGTCTGCGGGCGGAATTCGGCGACCGGCTGCCGGTGGTGCTGCTCGACGGAAACGAGCACAGTTACTGGGAAGTCGATGAGCCGCGTTTGCGCGCCGATTTGGCCGAATTTGGTAGGCCAGCGCTTTAGCCTCTACCGTGGAGTGAAGTTTGTTCACTGGTGACAGCAAGGAGCGGACCAGGTGATATTGCCGTGAGCGTCCTGCTCTTCGGGGTCTCGCACCGCAGCGCCCCCGTCTCAGTACTCGAGCAGCTCAGCACCGCTGAATCCGACCAGGTCAAGATCGTCGAGCGAGTGCTGCAGTCACCGCTCGTCACCGAGGCGATGATTCTGTCGACCTGCAACCGGGTCGAGGTGTATGCCGTCGTCGACGCGTTCCACGCCGGGTTGTCGGCGATCGGCCAGGTGCTCTCCGACCACTCCGGCATGCCGATGGCCGACCTGACCAAGTTCGCCTATGTGCGTTACAGCGAGGCAGCCGTCGAGCACCTGTTCACGGTGGCCAGCGGCCTGGACTCCGCCGTTGTCGGCGAGCAGCAGGTGCTGGGCCAGGTGCGCCGTGCCTACGCCTCCGCCGAGGCCAACGGCAGTGTCGGCCGGGTGCTGCACGAACTGGCGCAACGGGCGCTGTCGGTGGGCAAGCGGGTGCACTCCGAGACCGGCATCGACGCCGCCGGCGCGTCGGTGGTGTCGGTGGCCCTGAACATCGCGGCCAAACAGCTGGGCGAAGACGCACTGCGGGGCCGCACGGCGGTGGTGATCGGCGCCGGGTCGATGGGTGCGCTCTCGGCGGCCCACCTGGTGCGTGCCGGGATCGAACACATCCACGTGGTCAACCGCTCGCTGCCGCGCGCGCAGCGATTGGCCCGCAAAGTCCGCGACACCGGTGTGACCGCCGACGCCGTCGCCCTGGACCGGATGGCCGCCGCCCTGGCCGGCGCCGACATCGTGGTGAGCTCCACCGGAGCGGTGAGCCCGGTGGTGTCTCTGGCCGATGTGCACCATGCGTTGGCCGGGGGCAACCGCGACGAGGTGACCCAGCCGATGGTGATCTGCGACCTGGGCATGCCACGCGACGTCGACGCCGCGGTCGCCGGGCTGCCCGGGGTGCGGGTCATCGACATGGACCGGATTCAGCGCGAGCCGTCGGCGCAGGTTGCGACGTCGGACACCGAGGCCGCGCGCGGCATCGTGGCCCGCGAGGTGGCCACCTATCTGGCCGGCCAGCGGATGGCCGAGGTCACCCCCACCGTGACCGCGCTGCGCCAGCGTGCCGCCGACGTGGTCACCGCCGAGCTGCTGCGGCTGGACCACCGGCTGCCGGACCTGCAGGCCGCCCAGCGCGAGGAGGTGGCGCGCACCGTGCACCGCGTCGTCGACAAGCTGCTGCACGCCCCCACCGTGCGGGTGAAGCAACTCGCCAGTTCGCCCGGCGGCGACAGCTACGCCGAGGCGTTGCGCGAGTTGTTCGAGCTCGACCCGACTGCGGTGGACGCGGTGGCCACCGCCGGCGAATTGCCCATGATTCCGGGTGGGCTCGATGTCGGCGCCGAAACCGGGTCGGCCGGGTAGACGTTTTGGATCCAGTAATCCGCATCGGCACCCGGGGCAGCTTGTTGGCCACCACCCAGGCCGGAACCATCCGCGACGCCCTGGTGGCCGCCGGGCACCCCGCCGAACTGGTCGTGATCAGCACCGCCGGCGACGTCACCTCGGGGCCCATCCCCAACATCGGCGTGGGCGTGTTCACCGCCGAGCTGCGTGAGGCCATCCTCGACGGCCGGGTCGACGCCGCCGTGCACTCACACAAGGATCTCCCGACCGCTGCCGACCCCCGGTTCCTGATCGCGGCCACACCGCGCCGTGAGGACCCTCGAGACGCGCTGGTGGCACGCGACGGACTGGTGCTCGGAGAGTTGCCGGCGGGTGCCGTCGTGGGCACTTCGTCGCCCCGGCGGGCCGCACAGCTTAGAGCACTGGGTCTCGGTTTGGAAATTCGCCCCCTACGAGGCAACCTAGATAGCAGGTTGAACAGGGTAAGCAGCGGCGAACTCGACGCCATCGTGGTAGCCCGGGCGGGTCTGGCCCGGCTGGGACGCCTCGATGCCGTCACCGAGACGTTGGAGCCGGTACAGATGTTGCCGGCTCCGGCCCAAGGGGCACTGGCGGTGGAGTGCCGCGCCGGTGATGCCGCACTGGCGGCGCTGCTGGCGGAGTTGGATGACGCCGACACCCGCACGGCGGTCACCGCCGAGCGGACCCTGCTCGCTGAACTGGAGGCCGGTTGTTCCGCACCGGTGGGCGCGATCGCCGAAGTGGTCGAGTCCATCGATGAGGACGGCCGGGTCTTCGAAGAGCTGTCGCTGCGCGGTTGCGTGGCGGCGCTGGACGGATCCGACGTGATCCGCGCGTCCGGCATCGGCAGTCCGGACCGTGCCCGGGAACTGGGCGTGTCGGTCGCGGCGGAACTGTTCGAGTTGGGGGCGCGCGAGTTGATGTCGGAAGCGCGGTGAAACGGTGCGTGGGGAAGTGACTGGGAGTAACGAATGGCTCGCCAAGTGAGCGTGCGAGGGCAGAAGCCCAAGCCGGGCCGCATTGTGTTCGTCGGCTCGGGTCCGGGCGATCCGGGCCTGCTGACGACGCGGGCGCGGACGGCGCTGACGAACGCCGCACTGGTGTTCGTCGACCCCGACGTGCCCGAGGCGGTGCTGGCGCTGGTCGGCACGGACCTGCCTCCTGTGGCCGGTCCGGTGCCCCCGGCCCCGAAAGCGGATAAGGCCGACGACGCGGCCGGCGACGACGCCGCCGAGGCCGTCGACGAGGCCGCGACCGTTCCGGGCGGGCCGGACATCCGGCCGGCGCTGGGCGAGCCGGCCGAGGTGGCCAAGACCCTGACCGCGGAGGCCCGCTCGGGCTCCGACGTGGTGCGACTGGTGGCCGGGGACCCGCTGTCGATCGACGCGGTGATCACCGAGGTCAGCGCGGTCGCCCGGACCAATATCGCGTTCGAGATCGTGCCGGGCCTGCCCGCGACCAGCGCAGTGCCCACCTACGCCGGTCTGCCGCTCGGTTCGTCGCACACCGTGGCCGACGTCCGCGACCCGGAGGTCGACTGGGCCGCCCTGGCCGCGGCCCCGGGGCCGCTGATCTTGCAGGCCACCACCTCGCACCTGCCGGAGGCAGCCCGCACTTTGATCGAGTACGGACTGTCCGACGGCACCCCGTGCGTCGTCACCACCTCGGGCACCACCTGCGCGCAGCGCTCGGTCGAGTCCAGCCTCGGCGGTCTGACGGAGGCTTCGGCGCTGGCCAGCATCGATCCGGTCATCCTGCCCAACGGCCAGGAGACCTCAGCCGGTCCACTGGTGGTGACCATCGGCAAGACCGTCAACAACCGGGCCAAGCTGAACTGGTGGGAGAGCCGCGCACTGTATGGCTGGACGGTCCTGGTGCCGCGCACCAAGGACCAGGCGGGCGAGATGAGCGACCGGCTGGTCGGGCACGGCGCCTCGCCGATCGAGGTCCCGACCATCGCCGTGGAGCCCCCGCGGAGCCCGGCCCAGATGGAGCGGGCGGTCAAGGGTTTGGTGGACGGCCGCTACCAGTGGGTGGTGTTCACCTCGACCAACGCGGTGCGCGCCGTGTGGGAGAAGTTCGCCGAGTTCGGTCTGGACGCTCGCGCGTTCTCCGGGGTGAAGATCGCCTGCGTCGGCGAGGCCACCGCGGAACGCGTCCGGGCCTTCGGGATCAGCCCTGAGCTGGTGCCGTCCGGCGAGCAGTCCTCGCTGGGCCTGCTCGACGAGTTCCCGCCCTACGACGACGTCTTCGACCCGGTGAACCGGGTGCTGTTGCCGCGTGCCGACATCGCCACCGAGACGCTGGCCGAAGGCCTGCGTGAACGTGGCTGGGAGATCGAGGACGTCACCGCTTACCGCACCGTGCGGGCCGCTCCGCCGCCGGCGAACATCCGCGAGATGATCAAGACCGGTGGGTTCGACGCGGTGTGCTTCACCTCGAGTTCGACGGTGCGCAACCTGGTCGGCATCGCCGGCAAGCCGCACGCTCGCACCCTGGTGGCCTGCATCGGGCCCAAGACCGCTGAGACGGCGGCCGAATTCGGGCTGCGGGTGGACGTGCAGCCCGAGACCGCCGCGGTGGGGCCACTGGTCGACGCACTGGCCGAGCACGCCGCCCGACTGCGGGCCGAGGGTGCGTTGCCCCCGCCGCGTAAGAAGAGCCGTAGGCGCTGACGGTGATTTCCCTCGCGTTGACTCTGCGTACACCGCGGAAAAGTGCGAGTGACATCCCGGGTGGGCGCAGAGTCAACGCGGGATCATGAGGCAACGCCCGCGCCGGCTGCGCTCCACCGCGGCGTTGCGCCGACTGGTGGCCGAGACCTCGCTGGAGCCCAGGCACCTGGTGCTGCCGATGTTCGTCGCCGACGGCATCGACGAACCGCGGGAAATCGGTTCCATGCCCGGGGTGTACCAGCACACCCGCGACTCGTTGCGCGCCGCGGCCGCCGAGGCGGTGGCGGCCGGGGTCGGCGGGCTGATGCTGTTCGGGGTTCCGGCGGCGGCCGACAAAGACAGCACGGGATCGGCCGGTGTTGCCGCCGACGGCGTGCTCAACCGCGCGCTGCGCGATCTGGCCGCTGACCTCGGCGATGCCACCGTGTTGATGGCCGACACCTGCCTGGATGAGTTCACCGATCACGGGCACTGCGGCGTGCTCGACGAACGGGGCCGGGTCGACAACGACGCCACTTTGGAATGCTATGTAGAACTTGCTGTGGCGCAAGCAGATTCGGGAGCCCACGTGGTCAGCCCGAGCGGCATGATGGATGGCCAGGTGGCCGCGATCCGGGATGGGCTGGATGCCGCCGGATACGGCGATGTGGTGATCCTGGCCTACGCCGCGAAGTTCGCGTCGGCGTTCTACGGCCCGTTCCGTGAGGCAGTGGCCTCCACCCTGGCCGGCGACCGGCGCACCTACCAGCAGGAACCCGGCAATGCCCGCGAGGCGCTGCGCGAAGTCACGCTCGACCTCGCCGAGGGAGCCGACATCGTGATGGTCAAGCCCGCCATGGGGTACCTGGACGTGATAGCGGCCACCGCCGCCATGTCCTCGGTTCCGGTCGCCGCCTACCAGGTCTCCGGCGAGTACGCGATGATCGCGGCGGCTGCCGCCAACGGCTGGGTCGACGGGCGTTCGGCGGCGCTGGAATCCCTGATCGGTATCCGGCGTGCCGGGGCCGACATCGTGCTGACGTACTGGGCGGCCGAAGCGGCCGGTTGGCTGGCGTGACGGCCCCGCCCGAGGGCACCCGCCCCCCGGCCGAGGTC
>NZ_LQOT01000019.1 GCF_002101585.1 Mycolicibacter engbaekii
GCGGTGGCGGCGGCGGTGGCGGCGGAGCTGGAGGCGGCAGCAACGGCGGGGATGGCGGGCATGGCGGTGACGGCAGCCACACCATTTTCCCTTACGCCGGAAGAACTGGAGGAACTGGAGGAACTGGAGGAACTGGAGGCCTAGCTAACGGCGACGGCATTGGTGGCCACGGCGGCCACGGCGGCAACGGCGGCAACGGCGATCCGAGTAGCGGCGGCAACGGCGGCGCGGGCGGCGACGGCAACAACAACGGCACGGGTGGTCACGGCGGCAACGGTGGCAACGGCTATACGGGTAACGGCGGCGATGGTGGCGCGGGCGGCGACGGCAGCAACAACGGCACTGGCGGTCACGGCGGCAACGGAGGTCAGGGCGGGGCCGGTGGGCGCGGGGGCTATACCGCTGGGGGCGACGGCGGCAATGGTGGCGTTGGCGGTGACGGCAACGACAACGGTACTGGCGGTCACGGCGGCAACGGAGGTACCGGCGGGAACGGCGGCACCAACGATGGCGGCGGTCGCGGTGGCGCTGGCGGCGCTGGCGGCCTAGGCAGCGACGACGGCACCGGTGGTGACGGTGGCGGCGGCGGTGACGGCGGTAATGGCGACGACGGCAGGGGCGGCGATGGTGGTGCTGGAGGTACCGGTGGTGACGGCAGCAGCGGTGGTACGGGCGGCGAGGGTGGCGCTGGTGGCCTAGGCGGCGCTGGTGGCCTGGTCAGGGTAGGCAATGGCGGCGGAACCGGCGGAACCGGCGGCACCGGCGGCACCGGCGGCAGTTTCTATGGCACTGGCAGTGGCGGCGCTGGTGGCGCTGGCGGCTCCGGCGGACTGGCCAGCAGTGGCGGTACTGGCGGCCATGGCGGCGCTGGTGGGGTCGGCGGGGCCGGCGGCAGCATTAGCTACAGCAGCTCATCGCCCAGCGCGGGCGGCGACGGCGGCAACGGCGGCGACGGCGGCGAGGCTCATACCACCGGAATTGGTGGGGCTGGCGGGGACGGCGGCCGTGGAGGCCAATTGTTATTAGACGCGCCAAACCATGGCCGTGGAGGCGAGGGCGGAACCGGCGGTACTGGACGCAACGGCCAATCCGGCGGCCAAGGCGAAAATGGCGGAACTGGCGGCGGCCGCAACGCCCCTGGTGGCGATGGCGCGCCCGGCGAAGATCGCGGGTGATTCATCCCTGCCCCCAACTGGGCACCCGCACAGCCGAAGGCAGCGACACTTCGGTCAGCGACATGCAATCAGCCCACCTGGGCTGAGCAAGGAGAGCGAAGTTGAAGAAAAACGGAAGTAGAACGGTGGTCTCGGGATCACTGATCGACGGATTGACCTGCGCGCGGCCCACTGCGCGCACCGGATGGCGACAGCGAGATCGCCTCGGAACGGGAGTCTCCGTCCTGCTGGCGATAGGCAGCCTTTGTGTGGCAGCGGCACCCTCCGCAACCGCTGAGCCGTTCGCCAGCGGCCCTGGCGAACGGGAATACCTGGCCCAGGTCGACCAGTACTTGCGGCTGCCCAGGCCGACCGACGTCGCGTCGAGGACCCCGTGAGGCGTGGCCGGGATCTTGTCACCGCGCCTGAGCGGGTGCACCTCCCAGCCGCGCCGTGCGTAGTCGAGAGCTGCCGTTCCGAGCACAAAATCCAGATCCGCGTTAGCCGCGAGGCCGTCGAAACCACCCGAACCTCCGGTATGGTCAGGGGCGACGGTTTGCTTTGTGGTGAGGCTGTCGCCGTCGGAGGTACCCCCGGTTCTGCCGGGGGTCTCCTCGTCTCCGGGGACGACCACGCCACGCTCGACGCGCACCCGAGACAGCTCCGCGTCATGGCTGGCCGCCGCCGACTTCTTGTCCGACTCGGCGGTCGTTGCCTTAACTTCGACGGCCAACGCGGCCTCGTCGAGCAGCGGGAGACGATCCCGTCGTGTCATCACTCGGCACTCCTGACCCCGGTTGGCCAGTCGGAGACCACGCCTGTTGCCCGAGCAGTCGCCGCGGAGCCCTCAGAGCTACCCTCACGGCTATCCCGGTGCGAACCGGCCCTACGACGGCGGGCAACAACTTCGCAGGTCGAATCCACCACCAGGAGGACAGATCCGACTAGCAAAGTGAGGACGGTCAGGTTTTCGATCACCGCCGTTCACCACCAGTCGGCCTCTCACACCGATCCTTGAGACGGCCCTTCGCGGCGGTCGCCTTGTGACGCTGGAGTCGTTCAGCCAGCGCGCTCATGGGCTCACCCTGGTATGCCTCATCGACCGTGGCTTGGAGCATCACAGTGACGCGTTCGTGGCCGCGATAAACTCGGTTGACCAGGTCGATTGCCCCCTCGAACGAGTCGGCACCAAAGTGTGTGGCCAGCACCTTGTCGGCCTCGAAGCGTAGGTCGAGCAGCCTATGAGCTACCTCGTCGGGCAACTCTTCACTCTCCTCGTAGCGGCCACCGGCCTCATAGAGTCGCCCGACAACTCCCACCGGAAATTCAGCCAGGTCCTGCATGACCTTTTCGGGGATGGCGTTGCTCATGGCTCCACTCAGGTCGGCCACGTAGCGATCACGCTTGTCCTCACGAGTCACGTCAGCCCACCTCCCCGCCGCGGAGCTGTGAGTTCTCAAACGCGATAACGTCGCTGAGCCGGTAGCGGACGTGGCGACCAAACCTCGCGTACTTCGGCCCGCGCTTCTGCGAACCCCATTGACTGAGGGTCGCCTCTGGCATCTGCCACCGCTTGGCCAGCTCCGCCCGGGGCAACCAGCAGTGCTCAGGCGATTCGCTCATGAAGCCCTCCTTTTCTCGTTTGTCTCCGCAGCTATCGCCGATGACGATTCAGTTCTGCGGACACCAACATCAGTTGTACCGAGTATCGTCCATTTCCGCAACATGTCATAGATAATTGCTATACTGCGTGTTATGACGCAAACTGTTGGTGAGTCGCACACCTGGAAGACGCCGCCGGTGGACTGGGCCGAGGAGCAGGCACTACGGATCGCCCAAACGGTTCGCACCCTGAGGGGCAAGAGGTCCGCGCAGTGGCTCGCCGACCGGACCGAGGCACTCGGCTACACCGTCACCCGATCGGTGATCTCTGATCTTGAGCTTGGCCGCCGACGCTACGTCAGCACAGCGGAAATCATTGTTCTTGCGGCCGCGCTGACGGTGCCTCCGGCCTATCTCCTCTACCCCGACCTGCCTGACGGTCCCGTCGAAATCGTTCCTGGCACTCCAGTCCCATCAATCAGCGCGCTGAGGTGGTTTTCCGGCGAGCGGATCTATCAGCCGTCGCCCCAGCGAGTAGGCCTGAAGTTGGCCAAACAGCACAGCGACCTCGGAACTTCTGAAGCCGCCCTCGTGGTAGAGCTCTCCCGGAAGCGCCTCCAACTCCGAGAGCAGATGACGAAACTGACCACGATCGCGAAGTCTGCCCGAACGAGCCCGGATGTTAGAGCTACTGTCACACAGGAAATTTCGGCTATCTGGGATGAACTTGAGAACGTCGATGGCGAGCTAGAGGCGCTTCATGCCGTGGTGGTATCTGACCCTTTAGAGGACGAACGCCTTGGCGGGTAGACCACCGTTACGGATCGGGCAGCACGGAAAGATCCTGCGGAGACACCTTGGCGGCGGCGTCTGGGTGGCCACTTGCCGAGTTCGTGACCTCGACGGAGTCACGCGCCGCGTAGAGCGCAAGACTCCGGTCGGCATCGCAGACGAGTACGGTGCCCGCGCCGAGGCCGAGCTGGTCAATGCCATCGCAGGCCGTCGGCCGCCGGGGAGCGGAAGCATCAGCGGGACCACAACCCTTGGGGTGTTACTGGACCGCTACATCCAGCGGTGCCGCGAGGACGGTGAGCTGGCGCCCAAGAGCGTGGACACGTATGCGGCCACCATCGCAGCAGTACGGTCCCGTATGGCCGATATCAGGGTCAGCGAGGCGACACCTGGGCTCCTCGACGAGATTTTGCGCGGCATCCGCCGCGACCATGGCGATACCCGCGAACGCCACACCAAGGTGGCTCTGAACTCAGTGCTGACCGACGCGGTGTTGGCCGGGGTGATCACTACGAATCCGGTGCGCGAGTTGAAGCGCCGCCGCACGCAGCGAAACATCACGAAGAAGGGTGCCGCGGCGATCGGCATGGAGCAGGTGCGCGCACTGCTGGCGGCGATCACGTCGTCGGAGGCATGCCAAGCAAAGGATCTCGCCGACCCCGTGACGATGCTGGCGGCAACCGGGCTTCGACGCGGAGAGCTGCTCGCGTTGCGCTGGGAGGACGTGGACCTGGATGCCAAGACGCTCACCGTGGTCGGGTCCGTGGTCCGGCTCAAGGGCGAAGGCCTGCTCTGGCAAGACACCACAAAAGGCGGCAAGTCGAGATCGCTTCCGCTGCCGCAGTTTGCGGTCACCATGCTGCGCACACGGAAGAGCACCTGGCGAGGACCGAACACCGCCGGGGTGATTTTCCCTTCGTCGACCGGAACACTGCGACCCGGACAACTTCGGGAAGCAGTGGCGCGAGGTGCGCGACGAGTTGGGCCTGCCGGACGTGTCGAGTCATAGCTTCCGCAAGTCGGTCGCAACCCTGATCGACGACAGCGGCTTGTCCGCCCGGATCGGGGCCGACCAGCTCGGGCACGCCCGCCCGAGCATGACCCAAGACGTGTACATGAACCGAGGGCGGGTTCACGCCCAAGTGGCCGACATTCTCGACCGGGCGGTGGGTATAAACGACGAATAAACGTCAAGTGACCGTGAGGATTGAGGCGAAAACCGCCTCTGACGTGGCCAGGGCCGGGATCGAACCGGCGACCTTCCGCTTTTCAGGCGGACGCTCGTACCAACTGAGCTACCTGGCCGGAAGGCACCAGGTGCCTCGCCGTTAAAGCGACCCTGACGGGACTTGAACCCGCGACCTCCGCCGTGACAGGGCGGCGCGCTAACCAACTGCGCCACAGGGCCTTGCTGTTCGCTCCGTTGTTACTACGATGCGAGTACCCCCAACGGGATTCGAACCCGTGCTACCGCCGTGAAAGGGCGGCGTCCTAGGCCACTAGACGATGGGGGCCAGAACCGAATCTCTCCGAGGCACTCGCAACGGTTCTCGTTGGGAGCTTCGCTAGCTTAGGGCACGGTGGACCGAAACCTCAAACCCGGCCCCCATCGAGCCCGAGCGCGCAGGCAGTATCCTGTTCCAGCACGGCCCCTATAGCTCAGTTGGTAGAGCTACGGACTTTTAATCCGCAGGTCGCAGGTTCGAGCCCTGCTGGGGGCACGGGAAACATCCTGGTAAACGCGATTTTCGACCCTCACGGCGAGTAGTGTTGACACGACAGTCCGCAGACAGTCCGCAGGACGGTTACGATTGAGCTGGTGAAACGCAAGAGCCGCGCCGGGGTCGAAGACCGTTGGCACCGCAAACCGCGCCCTGGCGAGCAGGTGCCAGACCCGGCTAATCACGCTGGTCCCGGCGCTTGGTGCACTGATCCAAAGCACGGAACGCCTGCCACCATGGTGACCAGCGCACGCCATGGCCAAGGCTGTCGCTGGCTGGCCCGCTGGGTCGACCACGACGGGCAGGAGCGGACGGTCTCGTTCGAGCGTAAGGCCGAAGCTCAACAACACGTGACGAACATCACCGCCCAGCTGACGACAGGTACGTATGCGGACCCCCGTCGTGGTGCCGCAACATTCTCCGCTGTGGCCGAACCGTGGTTCGAATCAAAAAGTGGCCTCAAACCCAAGACCCGCGCAGGCTATCGGTCCCTACTCGACGTCGTGGTTCTCCCTAGGTGGAAGGACACCCCTCTGCGGGACATCACCCATGCCGACGTCCAGGCGTGGGTGCACACCCTGGCCACCGATCCCACAACACGTCAGAGGAAGGCGACGCGGGCTAAGTCCGGACACGAGGCCAAAGGCCTGTCTGCGGCCAGGGTGGTGCAGGCGTACCAGGTCTTGGACCAGGTGCTGCGGTACGCCGTGCGAACCCGTTACATCAGCCTCAACCCTGCCGACGACATCCAGCTGCCGCGAAAGACAGTCCCGGAGAAGACACCCCTGACTCATGAGCAGGTGCGCGCGCTGGCTGACTCCGCAGGCGAGCTGGGCACCATGGTCCTCGTCTTGGGCTACGGCGGGCTGAGGTACGGCGAGTTGGCCGCGCTGCGCGTCGGTGATGTCGACACCGTTCGACGCCGAGTCATTGTGACGCGGTCGGTGACCAGTGTCGCAAAACTGGGAATGGTGGAGGGTACGACCAAAACAGATCAGACTCGATCGGTGCCGCTGCCCGCGTCTGTAATGGACCTGGTAGCCGACCAAATCGTGGGGCGCGCATCCACCGAGCTCGTGTTCCCGCACAGCGACGGAGGTTGGATCCCCCGTGACTGGTTCGCACTTCGTCTTGAGAAGGCCTGCACCGCATCGGGGTTGCCTAGAGTCACTCCACACACGTTGCGACACACAGCTGGATCACTTGCGCTGGCATCCGGCGCATCCGTTGTGACTGTGCAGAAACTTCTCGGCCACCAGTCCCCTATCACGACGATGAACGTCTACGCCCATCAGCTACCCGACGACTTCGACAACCTGTCTGCAGCGTTGGATTCCGCCGTACGGCAAGCAGCCAACGCTGGCGCGGGCCAATCACAATGATGTAGTCTGCTGCTCGCAGGACCTCGTGTCCGGCAACCACCACAGGGAGGTCAATTGACCTCGGCTACCAGAGTGGTTGCCGTTTGACACTGAAAGGGGTCCATGATGGTGCCTAATCCCATTTTTCCGCCGCGCAGGCTGCCCACCTCAGGCGCTGCGGAGTACACCGGCCTTGCCGAAAGTACGCTCCGGTACTACCGCCACGCGGGGATCGGTCCCGCCAGCTATGTCATCGGCTCCAAGGTTTTTTACGACGTGGCTGATCTGGACGAGTGGTTGGCCACCCAGAAGGCCGCGACCGTTCGCGGGGGTGTTTCCCGGTGAAACCGCCCACGACTGTCATCATCAGCGAGTCGCCCACATCTGGGCGGATGCCGAACGTTGCCCTAGACGTTGATGTCCGGGAATACCACCTCCCCGTGGTGCGACCAGCATGAGCGACGAGATATACCGCATCCAAGCGCGCTGGCATGACGAGGAACTGGAGCAAGTGTCGTTGCGGGCCGCAGATCAGCGGGTGCTGCTGCACCTGCCTGACGTAGCGTCGGGGCTGCAGCGGCTGCGGCGGCTGCAGGACTCACAGCTGGAGCTGTTGCAGCGCGAGATCGACGAGCTGATCCTGCGGCAGGAGCTGACCATCAGGCAGTCCAAGTTGGATCAGAATCTGGATCTGGAGGAGTACCACGCACGGCGGCAGTCCCTGCTGGATCGGGCTGACGCGCTGGGTATTGGTATCCGTCGAGGACCCGTCCGAACGGACTCCGGCGCGACGCCCGACAAGAGACTCCACGACCGGCTGCAGCGCTTGCTGAATCCTGACGCCGCGCTGGGTACTGGTATCCGTCAAGGATACGTCGAAACGGACTCCGGCGGCCCGCACGCTAAGAGGCTGCGCGAACGGTTGCAGCGCGCGCAGGAGCGTGCTGAAGCGACGCACCGTGACCGATGAGGCTCGGGTGAAGTCCCAGGGCAACGATGGCGGAGGTGATCCCAGGATCGGCGGTAATGTGGCCGCTCGAGTTCGGCTAGCCTATTCGGGGCTCTACCCTGCCTTTTCGGGCTGTGTGGGCGGTCCGCTCCCGGGTGTTCAGAAGGATCGTCAGAGGCACCGCTGGGTGATGTTGACCTACCGTACTGCCGCCCGACGAGGGGCCCGACGATGAGCCAGGAAGGTGGGGGCGCGGAAGTCGGCGAGGTCGTCGCTACACGGCCCACACAGCGGGCTTCAGTGCGCTTTAAGCACAGGGGCTGGGCGGCGATTGAAACACTCTATGGCGACATGCCGGAGTGGATCGCCTCCGGTACTCATGTCGAGCTGCGTTTGGGTTGGTCACGGGAGCAGACCGCCGCTATCGCCGAGGCGCTGGGCCTGGATGCCGGGATGAATGCGGACTGGCGGCACGTCACGGCGATGATGGTGCGCGATGTCGTGGTCAACTGGCAGGCTCAGGGGAAGCAGACGTTCTACTCACGATCGCGCGACTTCTACAGTGACCTTCCCCGCCGCTACCGCACCATCGATTTTCTCTCCTACCACTACGTCACCAGGGCGTCGGACTGGCTGCAGCGTCGCGGGTACATCACCCAGACGACAGGCAAGCGCAACCCCGGCCCGGGCGGTGATTCGTACCGCAGTTACGCCCAACCCACCCCCGCGCTGCTCGACTTGGTCTCCGGGCTGATTGATCTCGCTGAGCCGCGTAGGGCAGAGAAGACCCCAGAGTTGATCCTCCTGCGCGACAAGGACGGTAAGTCGGTGGACTATGCCGACACCGACGAAACCCGGCGCATGCGGGCCGAGATGGCCGAGATCAACGCCCGCATGCACACCCTGTGCCACCCCCACGTGGAGGGGCGTGCAGTTCAGCTGCCCTGGCTGGTGAGGATTTTCAACGGCGACTTCAGCCGTGGAGGCAGGCTCTACTTCCTGGGAAATTCCGTCCAGAACATGCCCAAGGTGGATCGACAGCGAGTACGGGTCGACATCGACGGCGTAGCGCACACCACCGTCGAACTGGACTATTCAACCCTGCACCTGTCGCTGGGCTACGCCGAAGAAGGTGAACGCCGCCCCCGCCACCCCTACGAGATCCCGGGCTTCACCCGCGATGAGGTCAAGGTGGCCACCAACATCGCGATCAACGCTGCCAACAAACGGAGCGCCGTCGGCGCGATCGCCATGCACCAGGCCGAGCAAGAAAGAAGGTGCTACCCCAGCCAGGAACACCGGGAGCGGGCCCGCATCGTGTATTCGCGCCTAACACGCAAACACTGGAGAGCTCGCAACCTGATCGGCTCCGGGGCAGGACTTCGCCTCCAGAGGGTCGACTCCGACATCGCCGTCGAAGTGATGCTGTCCCTACTTCGCCAGCGCATCCCAGCCCTGCCCGTCCATGACAGCTTCCTGGTCGCCGCCCACCACCAGGAACAGTTGTGGGTAGCGATGACCTCGACAGCCAAAGTCAGAGGCTATGACCTGGAGATTCACGGAGGGGACAACACCTTCCGAGCACAGACAGGTACACGCCCAGGAACCACAGCCACAAGGTCTATCACCGAACACACCGGAACCAGGCTCCCACGGTCCCGCCTCACTACTGGAGGATACTTCCCTGAACTGCACCTTTGCCGGTGCACTGAGGGTCGGAGGTATAGCGGAACGAGCCTCAACAGCAGACATGAGGAGTACTCGGGGACAGATCCACCCCGGAGGGTATGCCTCAGCGTCAGCGAGTAGACCTCCGTGCGGTCGACATCGGCAGTATTCGGCCAGCTGCGCCACCCCAGCCAGGTCGGCAGCAAGGCGGCCTACTCCAGCGGCGGGTTACTCATCCAACCGTGGCCAGCTGCCGGTACCCGGAGGCTGCGTTGATGATCTTGCGGACGGTGGCGTGGTGCACCCCGACGTGGGTCGCGATTCGAGTGATCGCCGCACCGGCTGCATGTGCTTCTAGCACCTGCTGGACCTGTTCCAGGCTCTTAGTGGTCGCGCCGCCATCGACCAGCGCGAACTCATCAACCCCAGCATCTTGGGCAGCGGCGACGGCCGGGAGGGACTGGTAGGTGGAGAACACCACGGTCAGCCCGGCGGCACGCTTGCGGTGCGCCATCTCCGCGGCTAGGCGGGCCGGGTCGGTGGTGACCGGGATCGGCACGTCGTGGACGTTGTAGTCCTCCACGGTGCGCGACACCTTGATGTCCGAGCAGACCGCGAACGCCCGCAGGTCCAGCTCGGTCTGGGCGGTCCACTCCCGCAGCGTCTGGCTCAGCAGCGAGATCGACGGCACCAGGAACAACACCCGCGCCGCCCCACCGTTATCGGCGGCGGCACGCTCACACAGCCGCAGCGCGGTGAAGGTCTTCCCGGTGCCGCAGGCCATGATCAGCTTGCCCCGGTCGTTCCCGGCGGCGAAGCCGCGCAGGACGGCCGCGATGGCCTGTTCCTGGTGCGGCCGGGGGGCGAACCGCTGAGATGGGGTGAGTTCGATCTGGAGTTGCCCGGCGGGCCAGGCGATGTCCCAGTCGATGCGCGACTCGGCGATCACGTCCAACCCGATGCGGCTCACCGGCTTGGAGCGGCCCTCCAGTGACTCCTCGGCGTTCTTGCCCCACCGGTCGGTGGTGGAGATGATGATGCCCTTGGTGAACGGCTCCTTGCCGAGTTCGTTGAGGAAGGAGTCGATCTCGCCTTTCGGCAGGGTGTTTCCCGGCTCGTAGAACTTGCACTGAATCCCGACATACTCACCACTATCACGCTCACGGGCCACCAGATCGATGCCGGTGTCGATCGCGCCGTTGCGGCCGGGCCAGTCGATCCACCGGCACACCTGGTCGTACTGCTGGACCAGCATCGGGTCGAGTTCGAAGTAGCGCACCATCAGCTTCTCGAACTCGGTGCCCCGCTCGGAGTTCGACGGCGCTTGCCGCAGCACCTCGATCACGTCATGGATCGAACCCATACCCCTGAGACCCTCCGCGTCGACTGTGAACGACCTCATCATTGCCTACCGACAGCCGCGGGCTCACAACATCCGGAAGTCGGCGTAGGCCTGGGCGAGGGCGGGGTACCTGGAGGGCGTTCGCGGTGCACTGGTCCGCACCCCGCGCTTACGAGGCGCACTGGTAGGCCTGGTTATTCGCTGCTGGTCAGGCGGCAGTCTCGGCGAGGTGCCGGTACACGGTGGCGCGGGAGACGCTGAGCATCTTGGCGATGTCCGTGGCCGCGATGCCTTTCTCCGGATCCCACGCGCCTTGGCGGCGTCGGCGTCGCCAATCTTGCGTGGAAGGCCGCCCTACGCCCATTCGCGGCAGCAGCGGCCAGCCCCCGCACGGAAACTAACGAGGTGTCGCGCGGCCCAGGTCGCCGGAATCACCTGTGTGGCTGTCGCACCTTCGGTTCATGATCTGGTAATCCATCTGGCCGTGGCGGCATCGCAAGACCGGCCCGTCGATCTCGCAACCGCAGAAGCTCGCCCAAAAGGTGCAATGCCTGCACGGCGAAGTAGAGGGTCATGTCCTCACGTGCGGTCATCCGATAGACAAGGTGACCGTCCGTGCCTCCATCGACCTGCTCGCGGTGTAAGAACCCCTGATGTGCCCACGGTCGCCCATGCGCGAACCCCGACGTGATCTGCCAATCGTTGTACACCGGCAACTCGGTGTACAGCGCGCCACCCTTGATCGGCTCGGTGACCTTTAAACCCGACTTGGCGCGATCTGCGTCGATCCCCAAACGTTTTGCGACATCGGAGATCTGGTCCAGACTGTCGGCATTTCGTTTCAACATGTCCGCCGTTGAAGATCCCGAGGAAGTCAGATAATTCGCGAAGTCGTGATAGTTCCTGGCATGCCAGCGCAGTGCACGCTCGATCCGTTGAGGCCGGGCTTTGGGGCCCAAGATCCACAGTCCAGTCGCGGTGTTCTCCAGTGCTGCCCGTACAAGAGTGTTACTCACCGCCAGGTGTTGGTAATTGGCGTCCCGCACCACCACCTTCACGCCGTGTAGCTGGTCAACGGAGGCATTGATGATGTGGCGCAACGCATGGCTGACCTCAAACGGGTGAGACTTGGTGTCGTCTCCGGCCAACGAACTGCGCGAGATCACCCGAAAGTCGTCAGGGTCCCCGACCCGGGCCGCCAACGCCTCGATCGATTCTGCGTACTCACTCCATTTTTGTTCGACCCATTCGGCTGCGACGTCAGACATCAGCCGACTAACTCCACGAGCCGAAGGAGGGATGACCGCCGGTGACGTTCTGGAAAGTGCGGGGCTATCGCAGGATCGTGCTGATAGATCGGCATTCCGCTTATCCTGCCACCGCCCGCAGGCATACTCGGCGGAGTGCTGATACCGCCTGACCCTATCTACCTAGAAGGTCCTGGCACGATCCGCTGGGCAGCGGGGTGTCCTGATGGCCGCCGGTCGCTGACCTGGGTTGTGACTGGAGCGAAAAACAGCGCCGACATCTACATCGGGACGCGTTCGATGATGAAGGATATGAAGCTGAGCCTTCACCCGAGGAGGTGGCGTATGGCGTTGACGACCCAGGCCGCAGCCCGCCACCTACCAGAGGGTTCCGACCGCGTCTTGGCGCGTTGGGAGGTTCCTGCCGATAGGTGGCCGGGCTGGCGACTTGCGGCGGCAATTCTGACGCCCGCCATCACCTTCTCGGCCCCGTTCAAGGAGCGCCGTCCAAGTGATGGCGGCCCGATTCTTTGGTTTCCGGCCCCAACACCGCCAGAGCATCTCCGGTTCTACGTACTCCTCGGGGAACCTGATGCTGGGTTGACGATCAGCAACATCGTCGGTGACGTAGGCCGAATGACGCTTGGCTCAGGCCTGCGTGTGTGGATAGTCGCCGATTCCGTCACCGTAACTGCGGAACACCAACGGCGTATAGAAGACATCCAGCTGGCCATGGCACGGAACCCCGACGCGGCTGCCGGATGGGCCTGGGGTGAGGTTGAGGGGATTCCGAACCTTCTCGATCTGGCTGCGCTAAGGCAAACGACCGAAGGCACCGGAGCGGGTCGCCACAACTACCTTGCGCGTGTTGGTCTTGACCCGGAAGCCGAAGCGGTCACGCCGCCGATGGTAGACGATTCACATGACGTCCGCGCCGGAGGCGACACACCATCGACCCCTAGCTGCGGACCTTCGTAGAGCCTCAGCGACTGGGGGCAGATCAGTCCTTTCCCGCCAGCAGCCGGTACATCGTTGGTCGCGAGACACCGAGCAGCTTGGCGATCTCGGGCACCGGCTCACCTGCGGCCCGCATCCGCTCGGCCTGAGCGATCTGGTCGGGCGTCAGAGCACGCGGCCGCCCGATGGGCAGGTTGCGGGCTTTCCGCGCCGCCTTGGCCGCTGCACGCCGCTCCCGGCCCAACTCCAACTCCAACTCGGCCAGGGATGCCAGCACCCCTGCCACCATCCGACCGGTCGCGTTCGAGGTGTCGATGCCCTCCCGCAGCGAGCGCAAGATGATGTCGCGCTGACCGAGGTCGCGGATCGTGGCCATCACCTCGGCGGCGTTGCGGCCCAGTCGGTCGATCCCGACGACCACGATGGTGTCTCCGGGTCGGGCGTAGTCGAGCAACCCGGCGAGGCCGGGGCGCTGCTCCTTGGTCGACGTGCCGGTCAGCTTGTCGGAGTAGACGCGGTCCGACTCGACCCCGGCGGCGGTGAGCGCGTCCGCTTGGGCATCTAGGGACTGGTGACCGGTGGATACCCGAGCGTAGCCCAGCAGCTGGCCGGTGGCCGGGGGAGTGGTGGCGACGGTCATGCCCATTATTGTATCTCGAAAGGCCGACAGTCATCGTTTTAATACGAGACAACTTTCAAGAATTTCCACCTGCGGATACGTGGTGATCGAGACCGGCTCGTGAAGCCGTCTCGGAACTAAAGAATCGAGACGCCGCATGGTGGCGTGTACTGCGCGCCCCGCCAGCCCCTTCCGCGTGGGGAAGATCCCCGATTACGTCGTCCCCTGGCCCCGCGAACGGGCCTGAAAGAAGTCGTTACCTGTCCGCGTCATTACCAGTAACGAACCCGGCACCAGAAGGATCAGCGGGAGCAGTAGCAGGATTGTCGGCTGCCATGAGCCCTCGCCGAGTGCTAACCCGACCAGGAATGGCAGCGCAGAGAGGCCTCCAAGCACTATGGGTGCGTAGAGCAGACCCTTCGGGGTGACACCTCTATAGGCAGCGACTGCGCCCCAACCCACGAGTGCGGTCATGGCGAGACATTCAACTCCGATGACACAAAAGACGATATTGAAATTCCACCCGGCGTCGAGGGGGCCGAGGATCGGCAGGAAGGAAAACACGCCGATCAACACGAGCAATGCCACCGCTAGCCCTGTGGTGAGCAAGGCGCCGATCACGGTGTTTGGTCGCCATGGTGGTTCGTCAGATAGTTGCAGCTCTGATTCTGCGCTATCGACCGGCGCAACCTCGGTCGACGCGTATTGGGTAGGCGCTTCGTGGAGTTCGGGTGTGGGAGCCGCGAGGGTTTCCGCCCCGGCGGCGGCGATCGTTGCGTGGCTGACGGGTTTTGGAAGTGCAGCTCGCGCTGCCTGGGCAAGTTTCCGGGTGGTGGCGTAGCGCTCGTCGAGGTCTTTCGCCATGCCGACAGCGATGACGTTGTCCATCGCTGCGGGGACGCTGCTCTGTATGGCCGAAGGTCTTGGGGGCGGGTCGAACATGTGGCCTGTCGCGATCTGCTCCAGGCTTTCGCCGGGGAAGGGCTGTTGCCCGGTCAGCGCCTGGTGGAGCACGCAGGTCAGCGAGTAGACATCGGCGCGGGCGTCGGCTACGCCGGTTCGGAACCTCTCCGGGGCCATGTACGGCCACGTCCCCAGCGTCATCCCGGTACTGGTCAATCCGGTCTCCCCGGCGACCCGGGCGATCCCGAAGTCGATCAGGTAGGCGAAGTCGTCCTCAGTGACGAGGATGTTGGACGGTTTGACGTCACGATGGATCAGCCCGATGCGGTGCGCGGCGTCCAGCGCCGAGGCGACCTGCTCGATGATCGCTACCGCCCGGTCTGGACTCAGTGGCCCGTGGGCGAGCAGGGCCTGAAGGTCATGGCCGTCGACCAGCCGCATGGCGACGAACAGGCGGCCATCGATTTCGCCGAAGTCGTGGATCGGTACCACATGTGGTTCATTGAGGCTGGCCGCCGCCTTGGCTTCCCGCAGGAATCGCTGCTGGAACCCTTCGTCACCGGCCAGATGCGCGGGCAGCACCTTGACGGCCACCGTCCGCTCGGTGACGGTGTCGAAGCCCCGCCAGACTTCTCCCATGCCGCCACGGCCCAGCACCTCTACCAGCCGGTACCGCCCGAACGGTGTCCCCTCCATAGCGTCCTCTCCTATCGGTGTGGTTCATCAGCACGGTAAGTCCGGGGTCCGACATGGGGGCCGCTGGCGGTTCACCGGCCAGGTCTGGCTACTCCATCAGCGCCGACGGTCAGCTCGGGGCAGATGTTCGCTATCGCAGCGTCCACCACCTGGTCTGCGGCTGCAGCTGTGATCTTCATGTGGGCAGCGACGTCGTGAACCACGTAATCGGTCGATGTACCGCCGCGCAGCATGATGCAGGTGCCGCGACCGATTTTCAGCAGTGTCGCGTCATCGCCGGGGTAGTGGCCTCGGACGTTGTTGAGGTAGGCAGCTTCGGCGCGGTTGGGTGGCGGTGGCGTCGGGCCAACGTATGGCACACAGTCGAGGGGATCTTGGCGTGCGCCGCAGTAGCCGGGGTCCATTGGACCCGGGTCTGCTGAGGCACCTGGCGCTGGTACTACGACCGCTGACGGACGGGTGGTCGCGGGCGCACTGAGTGTCGGCTGGGCTGAGCTGCGCCGCTGCGGACGTGTGGTCCAGTCGCATACTTGCGTATCGAAGGGGTCAGAGGGGGGCTGGGGGTATTCGCTGAGACCCGCCGAGTTCTCGATCATGACCATGACCTCGATATTTGCCTCGAACTTGCCCGTGCCAAGAAATCTGTTCTGGCCACCTATATCCACCGCGATCGTGAGGGTGTCACGGTCCGAGCTGACTGATGGTGCGGGGATGGAATTACCGGCACCTTGGATCAGCGAAACGTCAGCACTCCACTTGTGAATGTCTGTCGCCAAAGGCGACTCGATCTGCATCCCCTGGTCTTTCGGCAGGTGCTTCGGGTCGATCCAGATGATGTAGGAAACCGACCCAGGAGCCAGAATCGACTTTCCGTACGATCCGGTTATCACCTCCGGTTTCGGCGGAACACTCTCTGCGAACTTCAGTTCGAGCAGCAGTAAGGACGAGCCACTCCGACTCAACCTCGCCTCAGTGATTCGCACCCGCTCAGGAGGCGTCATCGCCGGGTCGCCACCGTCAACGACTCGACAACCCATCGAATGCGGCAGCGAGTCCGACCACCGAGCGCTCTCGGACCCACAGCCTGCGACGAGTGATGCAGCAGCTGCGACCGCCACAAAGATCGCCGCGATCCCCGCTTTCGTTCGTGAGGTTTGACCGGCGACGTGCCCAGACCCTCGATCCGCCATCTAGTGGGGATGTTCGAACTGCAGATTGTCGTACTTCGGACAGTAATGTGCAGCTGATAACGCTACGAAGTTCGCTGCTCGAGCTGGTGCGAAGCCCATCTGGGAGACGAATAGCTCGGTGAGAGCATCTGGAGTAACGCCATTATCGAGACCATTGCAGACCTGGTGGGCGTTTCTAATTAAATCAGCAGGAGCCCCGGTGACCCCTACGCTCTTCAACTTCGCAACGAAATTGTCGTCATTGTTATCGGCATGAGCGGTGCCAACCGATAACAAGGCCATGAATGTGGCCATGGCCGAAATTGTAAGTCTTCTCATGTTGTTCCCTTCTGTGGTGGTATGAATGCTTACGGACGCAATATGCGATCAGTGGCGGAGAGGTGAGCTCGTCTCGTCGTCGTCATACGGAACGGTCAGACGGGCAGTGCACTTCACAATCGGATTACTGCTAGCTGTCGGACCGTGAACCGATTGAGGATCGCTCAAGAACAAATGCCGTCACGGCGACAGCAACGAGAACCAGAGTTAATGCACAGGCGAACAGCAACCCCATCCCGATAGATAGATGTGCACGCCCGCCATGCGGATTTGCTACCGAGGTAAGGTCCATGGCCTGCATCAGGCAGAGGAGGAAACTGATGCCGCCGCCGATGGCTGCGGTCAGCGCTGCCGGTGTTCTCCACCCTGTCCACAGAAAAGCACAACCGGACGCAACGGCCACCAAGCCCACGATGAGGACCCACATTCCGGGATTAGTGCCCGCGTAGGAGTCCGTCATCCTCCCAAATGTTGTAGAGGTCTCTCCGATGCCAGGAATTGAGTACGTGAAGTCAGGAGTTACAGCATGGACCCACTCTAGAAAGCTTGAAAGAACAAGAGCGCCCCCAGTGACTAGAACTGCTAACCCAGCGATCCAACGTGGACTTCCACGTTCCACCAATCCTGCGCTCGCGTTCGCATCGGTTGTCACGGCCTACCTCCGGGGTGTGGTGTTGTGAGCAGGTTAACAGGGAGTCGTTTGTCGTAAACGACAGTCCGGAGTTTCGGAACGGGGTGTAGTCATCCAGGCCGTGGCGCTCCTGGTCGGAGGTCTCCCGCTGCTTCCCGGTGACGATTGCCGCGATCGCACTCGGTGCTCGTGCCCAAGCGAGATGCACGGGTAGCGCTGCCGCTAGTGGCCCGGACCTGCTCGGCGGCCCTCCCCAAGCGCCTGGGCGGGGGAGAAGTTGGCCTGGTCGCGGCCACCAGCATTCCGACGTGGCAGCGACCAGGAGCCGCTCGAGGGACACATCTTGGACCACTTGGGCCCCTGTGGATCATGGGCGTTCATGCGGTCGAGGTGCTCGTTGTCGGCACGAAGCTTGGCCAGGTGTTCTGGGTCGGTGGTGGCGGGCCAGCGGCTACTTCCTCGGGCGCGGCGCACGCGGCCTGCTCGCGGGCGGCCAGGATGCGGCGCACGGTCAGTAGTCCACGGTCACCGGTCGGCTGTCCCCACGCTCCCGACGACGAAGCCGCTCGGCCTCGACCCAGCGACTCGCGGCGGTGGCGCGGGATTCGTGCCACTCCTTGACCGGCTGCGGCTCGCCGATCCAGCCGCGTTCAGCGCTCATCGGCTTCGGCTCCTAATCGGAGGGGTGGGGGTTGTTCACCAGGTCGCGCAGGCGCTGCTCCTCGACGACCTTGGCCAGACGCTCCTGGCGGAGTCGCTCTAAGTGGTCCCATTTGTGCTTCAGGGCCTCGTCGGGGACGGGAACGTAGGTCACTCGACCACGGTTAATATCCACCATTCTCCAGCATCCTTCGCAGCTCATGAGGCCCTTTCAGGATACCGACGTGTGCCGACAGCATCTTGATCAGCGAGTGAGCCAGGCGGTCGGAACCCGCCGTCCTGAGCCAGTTGATGGCGGTTGACCGCGCTCCCGGCGCTTGGATGATCCCCACGACGATCGATTCCGCCAGGTACCACGGTCTTTTCGACCTCAGGCTGGGCGTGAAGCCGTGGAACGTCCACCCGACCGGTCTTCCGATGCAGGTCAGCGATGGTCGGGCCACGCACAACATTGCCGGGTCATCCTGTAGTCGGCCCATAGTTGGGTGCCACCAAGCCGCACGGGCGGGACAAAGCACGGTACAAAATGTGATCAAGAGCGTGTCGAGGTGCCCGGGCGAACCCGCACTAGCCGTTGGCCGATCTGGCCAGCCCCCTCGCGGGTCGTCAACCCACGCCGCCGGGATGCAGCCCCCAGTCCGCAGCCAGTCCGCAGGAGGATTCAACACCGCCGTTTTTCAATCAAACCCATCAACGCATCCGCGCAGGTCGGAATACACGAGCGGTAAACTCATCAAAGCGGGTCAAAGCCGTAAACGCCAGGTACAGCGCTCTTTTAATCCGCAGGTCGCAGGTTCGAGCCCTGCTGGGGGCACCACACCAAGTTCGGACGCTCGCTTTGTCGCGCCCCACAGGCTGTGACCCGTTTCATACCGACGGCTCGTCGAGCACGGCGCTCAGATAGGTCAAGTCGTCAAAGGCGATCGCCAGTTCGTCGTCCCCGTACTCCAGGCCGCACTCGGCGTAGAGCTCGCGCACCTGGCGGCCCGTGACCGTCCAGCCGGCGGCGGTCAGGTACTCCACGATGTGGTTGCGTTCGCCGTGGTAGATCAGATCGCCGATCTCCACCTGGAATCCCAGCGCCGACATCTTCTCCCGGTGGGCGCGCCACTCGGGGCCGGCGAACACCGAGGTGTCGCCGATGAACTCGCACGCCACCCGGCTGCCCGGTGCGCTCAGCGACTTGATGGTGTCGAACAGGGCATCCTGGGCCTCGGGCTGCAGGTAGATCAGCAGGCCCTCCGCGCTCCACACGGTGGGCGCCTGCGGGTCGAAACCGGCGGCCCGCAACGCGGTCGGCCAGTCGTCGCGCAGGTCGATGGCGACGGTGCGGCGCTGCGCGGTCGGCTGGGCGCCCAAGTCGCCCAAGGTGCGGGTCTTGAAGTCGATGACCTCGGGCAGGTCGACCTCATAGACCACGGTGCCGGCCGGCCAGTCCAGCCGGTAGGCCCGGGAGTCCAGGCCGGAGGCGAGGATCACCGCCTGGCGGATGCCGCTGCGCGCCGCCGACAGGAAGTGATCGTCGAAGAACCGGGTCCGCACGCCCATGCCGTGCGCCACCGCGACCGGGTCGTAGTCGCCGCCTTCGACCACGGGAATATCGCCGTCGACCATCCGGGTGAAGAAGTCGATGCCCACGGCTCGCACCAGCGGCGCCGCCCAGGGGTCGTCGATCAGCTTGTCCGGCCCCGCGGTGGCCAGGGCACGCTGCGCGGCCACCATGGTCGCGGTGGCCCCCACACTGGTGGCCAGGTCCCAGCTGTCACTGTCGGTGCGCGTCATCGATGCCTCTCTCGAACTCCAGTTATCTAGCTAGGCTACCGACCGTCGTGCACCACAGCACCGGCGACGATGGTCACAGCCACCAGACCGGCGTCGAGGGTCAGCGGATCGCCGTCGAGCAGGCACAGGTCCCCGGGTTCGCCGGCTGCCACAGCGCGCGCGGTCGCGGGCCGGTCGGCGCGGCCGGTGAACCCGTGCAGGGCGGCGCTCGCCGAGATCCGCTCCCCCGGTCCCAGCACGGCGCCGCCGGGGGTGCGCCGGTGCACCGCGGCGCGCATGGCCGCCCAGGGGTCGCTGTCGCCGAAGGGCGCGTCGGTGGACAACACCACCGGTATCGCGTTGCGCCGCAACGACGCAACCCGCCAGAGCTCATGGTGGCGGTCGGGTTCGACGTCTGTGAGGTAGTGGTCGCCGCGCTCGGCGACGAAGTTGGGCTGGGTGACGACGGTGATCCCGAGTGCGGCCAGGTCGGCCAGCCGATCGTCGGGCACCACCGCCGCGTGTTCGATCCGGTCATCGAGGTGCGTACCGGCGGCCTGCCAGGCGGCGATCGCGACGGCGAGCTGGGCGTCGGTGACGCAGTGCACCGCCACGCCATGCCGGCGGGCATGGGTGTCGCACATCAGCGCGATGAGCGCGTCCAAGTCCAGGCGCTCGTCGTCGAGGATGACCTTCATCGGCCCGAGGGTGACCTCGGCGGGCGTGGCGGTGCCGGCCGGCGCCAAGCAGTGCAGTCGCTGCAGCAGGTCGCCGCGGCTGCGTGCCGCGGCGAAGGCGGCGATGTCGGCGTCGGTGTGCCCCGGGGTGGCCTCGGTGATTCCGGTGACGCCGCGCGCCGCCAGCTCTCGGCTCAACCGCGCCAGGGCGGGTTCGCGCGGTGGCAGCCGGGGCGTCGGATCGCCGTGAGCCCGCAGCAGCCGGCCGTCGGGGTGGCCGGTCATTCCGGCGCGAGCCAGACCGGCCGAGTTGAGCACCCACAGCGCGCCGCTGCGGTGCGCCACCCGAACCGGTACGTGCGGGCAGTACCGGTCTAGCAGCTGCGCGGTCAGCTCCCCGGCCACCGACTCGTGATAGCCGTAGGCCCGCACCCAGCCGTCCCGCCCGGGTCGCGCGGCGGCCAGCGCCGCCGCCAACTCCGCCTGGTTGTGCACCTGCGGCGGGCCCAGGCGCACCGAATCCAGCGCTGCTGCCGCCGATCGCAGGTGCACGTGGTGGTCGTGCAGGCCGGGAATCACCGTGGCGCCCCGGGCGTCGAGGAACTCTTCGCCGCGTCGCGCCGGCAATGCCGGGGCGACCTGCTCGATGGTGTCGCCGAGCCGGATGTCGACCGGCGTCCCGTCGGGCAGCACGGCCCGCTGGATCAGCACCGCGCCGCCACTAGGTCACCGATTCGGGCGTTGTCGGCCCCCAGCGCCGGCCCGGTGCCCTCAATCCGGGGGGATGGCGGTGGCCGCACCGGTGCCTCACCGGCAGAGAGACACGTCGGCAGTGCGGCGTATCCGGCGGCGACGGCGGACAGAGCCAGCGTGATCACCTCGCCGCCACCGCGGGCCAGCGCGTCGACGACGTGCACCGCCGCCTCGATGCCCGTCAACGGGTCGGCGATCGCATCGGCGCAGAACACCGGGCCGCCCCGGCCGTCGCTGCCCACCAGGCCGCCGGCGACCGCCGCGTCATCGCCGAAGCCCGGATAGCCGGCCCGGGGGCCGTGCGCGGTGATCTGCAGCCACACCCGGCCGGGCCGGCCCACGACGTCGGAGGGCCCCAACCCGCGGCGGGCCAGCGCGGCCGGGCGCGAGCCTTCCAGCACCACGTCGGCGGCTGCCAGCAGCTGGGCCAGGGTCTGCGAGTCGCGGTCGAAATCCAGCGAGCAGGAAAGCTTTCCGGCGTTCATCCAGTCGAAGAACGCGCTGGGACCGTGCCGGGTGCCGTCCGGGCGGGACGGGCTTTCCACCTTGACCACCGTCGCGCCGGCCTGCGCCAGCAGGCGACCGCAGAGCGGCCCGGCCCACAGTGCGGTGAGGTCGACCACCAGTACGCCGCGCACCCCGCGACCGGGACCCGCCACACCGGCCCGGCGGATCACCGGGGTACCGGCAGCGGTCTCGCCCAGTGCGGCGGCAGGCAGGTCGAGCAGCCGGGCCCGCTCCACGGCCTCGCTCACCGACCGCCGAGCCGCCCACGCGGCGATGGCATCCCAGGGCTGCGCGCCGTCGGATTCGATCAACGCGGGCACGGTGTCGATGTCGTCGGGCCGGGACAGCGTCAGCGCCCACCAGCCGTCCGCCGCGGCCAGCAGGCGCGACGCTCCTCCCGCGGAGATGCGCCCGGCCCGCGTGAAGCCGAGCAGCCCGGCACGTCCGGCCAGCAACTGCCCGGCGTCGGCCGCCACCCCCGTCGCGGCGGTGAAGCGAGCCAACCGCTGCCCGCAGTGCTGCAGCACCGCGGCCCGGGAGAAGTCCGCGGCACCGTCGGGTCGTCCGGTCAGCCAGGCCAAGCCCGACGCGCCCCAGGCCTTCACGGCACCGGGGCGATCTCGTCGACCAGGCCCCACCGCAGCGCCGTCTGCGCGTCGATGGTGCGGCCCGACAGGATGAGGTAGGCGGTGCGCCACCGGCCGATGCGCCGCGTCACGCTGACCGTGCCGCCGGCGCCGGGAATCAGCCCCAGGTTCAGCTCGGGCAGGCCCAGCACGGTGTCGGGGTCCGCCCGCACCCGCCCGCAGAAAGCAGCCATCTCCAGACCGCTGCCCAGCACCCGGCCGTGGATCTCGGCGCGGCAGCGGGCGCCGAGCCGGCCGGTCAGCGCGTCGAGGGCCCGCGCGGGGCTGTGCCGGGTGCGGGCCAGGTGCGCGCTGGGCACATCGGTGAAACCGCCGAACTCGGCGAGGTCGCCGCCGCTGCAGAAGGACGGCCCGACGCCGCTGAGCACCACCTCGTCGATCGCGGGGTCGGCGGCGGCGACGGCGAGCCCGTCGAGGAGCACCGCCCGGGTCGCGTTGTCGAAGGCGTTATGGCGCTGCGGCCGGTTGAAGCGCAGCCGCAGGGTGTCGCCGTCGCGGTCGAGCAGCATCGGCTCGGCGGTCTGCGGCGCATCGGCGGGCCCGCGCGCGGCCACCCAGTCGGCGAACTCCGGGCCGGCTTGCAGCACCGAGTAGGCCAGGGATTCGGTGATGAGCCCGGCCGAGGCCGGTGCGGCGGGATCCACCGCGCGCAGCACGTCGTCGCAGATGGCCGCGGCGTGCGGCCGACGCCGGCAGCGGTCGGCGATCTCGGTGAGCGCTTCGGGCACCGAGGCGACGGTGATGACCCGGCGGTCGGCGGTGTCGGTCTCGGAGAGGGTGAAAGTGGCCCGCTCCAGCCAGCGTTGGGCGTGGGTGGTGCCCAGCCGGGTGCCGGTCGCAACGATGATCTCGGCGCCGGGCTCGGCGTCGAGCTCGTCTTCGGATACGTCGAGGTCAACCGTGCGGATCATCTCGCGCGTCAGCCTACCCAGCACCGGATCGCCGCCCGCCGGTATGACATCTCGACTTCCGCAAAATGATAATGTCGTTCTCATGAGGGCTGAGCCGTGAGCATCTCGCTGCTGCTGGAGATGGCGGTATCGGCGGATCCCGACCGGGTCGCCGTCGTCTCCGAGACCACCCGCCACACCACCGCCGAGCTCAATGACCGGGCCGATGGCGGCGCGGGGGTGATCGACGAGACCGGCGCCGACAGTGTCGCCTACGTCGGCATGGGCGGCGACATGCTGCCGCTGCTGCTGTTCTCCTGCGCCCGTGCGGGGCGTCCGTTCGCACCGCTGAACTACCGGCTCAGCGGGCAGTCGCTGCGGGAACTGATCGAGCGCCTGCCCCGACCGTTGATCGTGGTCGACAAGGAGTACCGCGACGTGGTGGGCGACATCGGTGTCGCGGTCATGGATTCCGATACCTTCTGCGCCCGCACCCAGACCACCGCGCCCGCCCTGCAGTGGCCCGACCCCGACGACGTGGCGGTGGTGCTGTTCACCTCGGGCACCACCTCCAAGCCCAAAGCCGTTGAGCTGACGCATAACAACCTGACCAGTTACGTGACCGGCACCGTCGAGTTCGGTTCGGCCGACGCCTCCGACGCCGCACTGATCTGCGTGCCGCCCTACCACATCGCCGGTGTCGGCGCGGCGCTGAGCAACCTGTATGCCGGCCGCAAAATGGTGTATCTGCGCCGGTTCAGCGCCGGCGAGTGGATCCGGTTGGCCACCACCGAAGCCGTCACCACCGCGACGGTGGTGCCGACCATGCTGGAGCGCATCGTCTCTGAACTCGAGGCCCGCCCGACCCCGCTGCCCGCTCTGCGCAATCTCGCCTACGGCGGTTCCAAGGTGGCGCTGCCGCTGGTGCGCCGGGCGCTGGAACTGCTGCCCGAGGTGGGCTTCGTCAACGCCTACGGGCTGACCGAGACCAGTTCGACCGTCGCGGTGCTGACCCCCGAGGACCACCGCACCGCCCATGCCGCCGACGACGAAGCCGTCCGCAGGCGGCTGGGTTCGGTAGGGCGCCCGGTGCCCGGCATCGAGGCCGTCATCCGCGACGAGGAAGGCCGGGTGCTCGAGCCGGGGCAACCCGGTGAGCTGTATGTCCGCGGCGAGCAGGTGTCGGGCACCTACACCGGAATCGGCTCGGTGCTCGACGCGCAGGGCTGGTTCCCCACGCGCGACCTCGCCGTCCTCGACGAGGAGGGCTACCTGTTCATCATCGGCCGCTCCGACGACACGATCATCCGCGGCGGCGAGAACATCGCCCCCGCCGAGATCGAGGACGTGCTGGTCGAACACGCCGAGGTCCGCGAGGTGGCGGTGGTCGGCGCGCCCGACCCCGAGTGGGGGCAGATCATCGTCGCGTGCGTGGTGCCGCAACCCGGTACGTCGCCGGATCCCGAAGCGCTGCGCGAGTATGTTCGGGAGCAGCTTCGCGGCTCCCGCACTCCCGACCGGGTGGTGTTCCGGGCGGAGTTGCCGACCACCCCGACGGGCAAGGTGCTGCGCCGGGAACTGGTCGCGGGACTGACCGAAGAACTGCAGAGTGTGAATGCCGAAGGGGCGCAATGATCAAGTCCGGTACCCGTCTGAAGAGCCAGGTTTGCGACACGCAGGTCATCGTCGTCAAAACCGCCGACAGCCTCGAAGACCTGCGCGCCGGCGGCGCCCCGATGGTGCCGCTGGACGAGACCGCGTCGGCGGACGCGGCGCTGGACCCCGACTTGGCCACCGGAGCGGTGATGGGAAAGCGCTACGTCGACGAGGCCGGCGCCGAGGTGCTGGTGACCAAGGCCGGCGCCGGAACCTTGAGCATCGGCAGCGTGCCGCTGACCATCAAGGAAGCCAAGCCGCTTCCCGCCAGCGACTGAGGGCTCAGCCGGCGGTGTCGTCGCCCACGCGCATCAGTTGCGCCAGCCGGCCGACGAACACCGGCGGGTAGACGCCGACACCGGCCCGGGTGATCCACTCGGCGGCGAACTGCGGCTCGTCGATCCACCCCACCGCTGCGCGCTCGGCGACGCCCTCGGCGGCCTCCTGCAGCATGAAGACCTCCCGCGGGTTGTCGAAGGCCTGAAACATCCAGATCCTCCGGATGCCGGCGGCATGGAAGTGCTTCGTGGTGCCTTGGACATGGGCGATCAGCGTCTGGGGGTCGGCGACTTCGGCTACCGCCGCGACCACCGCCCCGGGCGCCTCGGTGGCGCCCGCGCCGGCCGGATCGGTGAGCTCGATGCGCTGCACCAGGTAACCGGCGAACACCGCCGGGATGTCGACGACGCCCACGGCATCGAACCAGGCCAGGAACGCGGCGTCGCGCAGCAGTTCGGTGACGGGCTGCAGGGCGTCGATCGCCATCACCGCCAGCACCCGGCCCGGGTCCACCGCCGAGGTGTAGACGAGGACGTGGTGGGCGCCCATCCGGGCGAGGTTGTCGCGGTGCTGCTCCACCAGCGGCCAGACCCTGCCCGGGTCCGGCACCCGGTAGTCGGTCACCAGCACCACCGAGCGTGCCAGTGGATCAGGCATCATCGCGGACGCGCGGGCGCGCTCTCAACTGGCCGGGCTCAGATCCGCCGCGACCGAGCTACACGCTGCCGGTCCGCACCGGAAGAACTCCACCTGGGCATTGCGGTCCGGGGCGACGCCGGCCGCTCGCAGCGCCTGCGCCTTGAAGGCGCGCGCCGCCGCGCTGAGCCGGTGCTGGCGGACGTCGACGTCGCTGTCCAGTTCCGCCGGCACGTCGCCCCACAGCGTCACCTCGGTGCTGCTGTGGTCGAGCGCGTCGAGCACGCCCTGGCGTACCTGGGCATGGCCGTCGAACATCTGCGCGCACACCGCGATGGTCTGCGGGTGCGGCCAGCGATCCCACTGCTTGAGCACCGACGCCAGGTCTGCCACGCGGGCCCCGAGGATCTGCAGGGGCCGGACGTCCTCGGCGCCGTCGATCATGACGGTGACGTCCCAGCCGGCTGCGGCACGGTCATAGAGCCAGCCGCCGGCGGCGGAGACGACGTCGATGACGCTGCGGCCCACGATGTCGAACCGGTAGCGCATGTCCGGGTCGTCGGCGCCGCTCACCGGTGGGCGTCCTTTTCCTGGGGAGTGAAGTCGCGGTCCAGTGTTTCCGCGTACCCCGCGAACACCTCGGTCAGCGGTATTGATGGATCCAGCAGCCATGACATCTCCATTCCGTTGATAAAGGCGATAATCTCCACGGCCTTGGCGTCCGCGTCGAGGTCTGAGCGGTACCGGCCCTCGGCTATGCCGCGCCGGATCAGGTCGGCGACGATCTGCAGGGCGCTGCGGTACCGGTACAGCATGCGGTCGTGCAGGGGCGCCTCGGGCAAGACGTTTTCGGCGAGCAGCACCGTGAAGGTGCCGACCAGCTCGGGAGCCCGGCGGAACCGCTCGGCCACCCGCTGAATCTCCTCGATCAGGTCGCCGCTTCGGTCGGCGTGGATGTCGTCGTCGGCGTCGCGGGCATCGAGCACCGCGTGCAGCAGCTGTTCCTTGGAGGAGAAGTGATGCAGCAGGCCGGCCGCGCTGACCCCCGCGTTGCGGGCGATCTGCGCCAGCGAGGTGTTGCGCCAGCCGTTGCGCGCCAACAGCTGTTCGGCTGCCAGCAGAATCCGCTGCCGGCGGTCCTCGCCCTTGGCGAGCAATGTGGCGTACGGCCGGGGTGAGGTCACCGGTCTCCTTCGTTCAACCAACCGAGTGAACACACAGTAGGTTGGTTAGGCCGTCTGTGACAAGGGTCTCATCGAAGAATTTTTGTTCCCGGCCTCACAGCCCCAGGGACTTGGCGACGATCATCTTCATCACCTCGGAAGTCCCGGCATAGATCCGGGCGACCCGGGCATCGGTGTAGAGCCGCGCGATCGGATACTCCATCATGTAGCCGTAGCCGCCGAACAGCTGCAGGCAGCGGTCGATGACGCGGGCCTGCATCTCGGTGCAGAAGAGCTTGGTGCGAGCGGCGTCGGCACCCGACAAGACGCCGTCGACGTGGTCGGCGACCGCGCGGTCGAGCATGCATTGGGCGGCCTCGATCTCGGTGGAGACCGCGGCCAACTCGAACTTGGTGTTCTGGAACGACGCGACCGGAGAGCCGAATACGTTGCGGTTCTTGACGTAGTCGATGGTGGCGTTCAGCGCCGAGCGGGCCTGGGCCACCGACCCCACCGCCACGGTCAGACGCTCCTGGGCCAGATTGTGGCCCAGATAGCTGAAGGCCTCGCCTTCCTCCCCCAGCCGGTTGGCCACCGGAACCCGCACATCGGTGAAGGACAGCTCGGCGGTGTCTTGGACCTTGCAGCCCATCTTGTCGAGCTCGCGCCCGCGCTCGAAGCCGGCCATTCCGTCCTCGACCACCAGCAGGGTCAGACCACGCCGCCGGTTGTCGGGGTCGGTCGAGGTGCGGGCCACCACGATCACCAGGTCGGCCTGAATGCCGCCGGTGATGAAGGTCTTGGCACCGTTGAGCACGTAGCTGTCGCCGTCCCGGACGGCGGTGGTGCGCATCCCGGCGAGGTCGGATCCGGTGCCCGGCTCGGTCATCGCGATGGCGGTCAGCAGTTTGCCGGCCGCCATGCCCGGAAACCAGCGCGCCCGCTGTTCCTCGCCGGCGTAATGCAGGAAGTAGGGCAGGATCACCTCGAGCTGGGTGCGCACCGTGGACAGCGTGACCAGTGCCCGGGCCGCTTCCTCCTGCAGCACGACGTTGTAGCGGTAGTCGTCGATGCCTGCGCCGCCGTACTCCTCGGGGATGGCCATGCCCAGCATCCCCAGCGAGCCCAGCTGTTCGAACACCGCGCGGGGCATCCGGCCCGCCTTCTCCCACTGCGGGTACTCGGGCACCACATGCTTCTCGATGAAATCGCGGGCCAGTGCCCGGAATGCCTCGTGGTCTTCGGTGAAAAGGTCGCGCCGCATGCGAATTCCTATCCGGCCAGCTCGACGATGGTGGCGTTGGCGGTGCCGCCGCCCTCGCACATGGTCTGCAAACCGTAGCGAATCCCGTTGTCGCGCATGTGATGGATCATCCGGGTCATCAGCACGGCTCCGGAAGCGCCGAGCGGGTGCCCCAGGGCGATCGCTCCGCCGACCGGGTTGAGCCGGTCGGGGTCCGCGCCGGTCTCGGCGAGCCAGGCCAGCGGCACCGGGGCGAACGCCTCGTTGACCTCGAACACGCCGATGTCGGCTATCCCCAGTCCGGCACGGTTGAGCACCTTCGCGGTGGCCGGGATGGGCCCGGTGAGCATCAGCACCGGATCGGCCCCGGTCACCGCGCCCGCGGTATACCGCACCAGCGGGGTCAGCCCGCGCCGGGCAGCCTCGTCCTCGCTCATCACCAAAAGCGCCGCGGCGCCGTCGGAGATCTGCGACGAGTTGCCGGCGTGGATCACCCCGTCCTCGCGGAACGCCGGCTTGAGGCCGGCCAGCTTCTCGGCGGTGGTGCCGCGGCGAATGCCCTCGTCGGCGTCGACCACCCCGCCGTCGGTCGCCACGGGCACAATCTGGTCGCGGAACGCCCCCGCGTCCTGCGCGGCAGCGGCCAGCTCATGGGAACGCGCCGAGTACTCGTCGAGTGCAGTGCGGTCCAAACCCCACTTCTGACAGATCATCTCGGCTCCGGTGCCCTGGTTGAACTCGAACCCGTCATAGCGGGCCAGCGCCTTGGGTCCGAAGGGCTCGCCGGTGGCGCGCGCGGCGCCGAGCGGGACCCGGCTCATCACCTCCACACCCCCGGCGACCACGATGTCCTGCTGGCCGGACATCACGGCCTGCACGGCGAAGTCCAGCGCCTGCTGACTGGAGCCGCAGGCGCGGTTGACGGTGGTGGCCGGAACGTGTTCGGGCCAACCGGCGGCCAGTACCGCATACCGGCCGATGTTGGAGGACTGATCGCCGATCTGCGACACGCAGCCCCACACCACGTCGTCGACCACCTCGGGTTCGACACCGGCGCGGTGCATCAGTTCGTTGAGCACGATCGCGGACAGGTCCGCCGCGTGCGTACCGGACAACCCGCCGTTGCGCTTTCCGACGGGGGTGCGTACCGCTTCGACGATCACCGTGGGTCGCATCTGACTACTCCGATCTCCTTGACGTGGGCAGCCACCCGCCGGTGAAGCGCGCAGGGCGCTTCTCGGCGAAGGCCGCATAGGCTTCCGCGGCATCGGTGCCCGCGAAATTGGCGATCTGGGCCCGCGTTTCATTGGCCAGCGCCTCGGCCAGCGTGGCGTCGGCGCCCTGGTTGAGCAGTGCCTTGGTCTGCGCCAGCGCCCGCGGCGGGCCGGCGGCGAGCCGGTCGGCGAGGTCGTCGACGAAGGCGTCGATCTCCCCGGCGCCGACCACCCAGGTCACCAGGTTCAGTGCCTGCGCCTCGGCGGCGTCGATGGTGTCGGCCAGCAGTGCCAGGCGCTTGGCCTGTTGCAACCCGACCAGTTTGGGCAGCAGCCAGGACCCGGCCAGGTCCAGCGAAAGCCCGCGTTTGGCGAAGATCTGGCAGAACCGCGACTCCGGGGTCGCCACCACCAGGTCACACCCCAGCGCCAGGTTCCAGCCGGCCCCGACCGCGACCCCGTTCACTTTCGCGACGGTGGGCACGGCCAACTCATGCAGGGCCAACGCGACATCGGACAGCCGGCGCAACTTCTCGGCCGGGTGGACCTCGTCGGGTGTGCCGATGTCAGCACCCGAGCAGAACGCCCCGCCGGCGCCGGTGATCACCAGTGCCCGCAGGTCGCGGTCGTCGGCGGCGTCGCGCAGGGCGTCGCGCAGCTGGCGCCACAGCGCCGGGTTGATCGCGTTCTTGCGGGCGGGCCGGTTGAGGGTCAGTGTGCGCACGCCGTCGCGGTCGGTGCGCAGCAGCAGCGGTTCGGTGTCGGGGGCCATCAGCACTCAGCCTGCCCTATCGCCCCCTGCCGGCGCAGGGCGGCGATGTCGGCGCCGGTCAGCCCGAGCTCGCCCAGCACCGCGTCGGTGTGTTCGCCCAGGCCCGGTACCGCCCCCATCGGGGGCTGGTAGCCGGCGATCACCGGCGGCGGCAGCAGCGACGGGATGGGTCCGGCGGGGGTGTCGATCCGGTGCCACCGGTCGCGCTGGGCAAGCTGCGGGTGTGCCAGGACGTCGCTGGGCGTGTTGTAGCGCGCGTTGCCGATTCCGGCGGCGTCGGCGGCGTCCTGGATGTGGGCCAGGTCGTGGCGTGCGCACCACGCCGCGATCGCTTCGTCGAGAATCGGGCGGTTGGCGACCCGGTCTGCGTTGCCGGCGAACCGGGGGTCGTCGGCAAGGTCGTTGCGGTCCAGCAATTCCCGGGCCAGCCGCTGCCACTCCCGGTCATTGGTGGTGCCCAGCACCACGGTGTGGCCGTCGGCGGTCGGGTAGGCACCGTAGGGCGCCACGGCCGGCGAGCTCATGCCCAGTGGCTGCTGATCGATTCCGGAGTGCCGCGCGTAGGTCAGGTTGTAGCCCATCAACTCAGCCATGGTGTCGAACAGGCTCACCCCGACCGACGGCGCGGGCGAATCCGGTTGCGCCCGGCGGCCGACCAGCAAGGCCATGATCGACAGCGCGGCGTAGAGCCCGGAGGTCACATCGGCCACCGGCGGCCCCGGTTTGGCCGGGGCGCCCGGGTGGCCGGTCACCGAGCACACTCCCGACTCCGCCTGCACCAGCAGGTCGTAGGCCCGCTTGTGCGACAGTGGCCCGCCGCTGCCGTAGCCGTCGATCTCCACGGCGATCACCCGCGGGTGCCGCTGCGCCATCTGTTCGGCGGCCAGGCCCAGCCGTGCGGTCGCGCCCGGCGCGAGGTTGGACACCAGCACGTCCGCGCGGTCCAACAGTCGGTGCAGGACATCACGTCCCGCTTCGCTTTTCAGATCCAGGGTCACCGACTCCTTGCCCCGGTTGACCCAGACGAAATGCGCGGCCTGGCCGTTGACGACATCGTCGTAATAGCGGGCGAAGTCGCCGCCGGCGGGGTTTTCCACCTTGATGACACGGGCCCCGAAGTCGGCCAGGGTGCGGGTGCACATGGGCGCCGACACCGCCTGCTCCAGCGCCACCACCGTGATGCCGGCAAGCGGTGCTGCAACCATCAGTAGCTCCTCGGCAGGCCGAGCACGTGCGAGCCGAGGAAGTTCAGGATCATCTCCTGGCTGACCGGCGCGATCTTCATCAGGCGCGACTCCCGGAAGAACCGGGAGATGTTGTACTCCTCGGAGTAGCCCATCCCGCCGTGGGTCTGCAGAGCGCGGTCCGCCGCCGCGAACCCGGCATCGGCGCACAGATATTTGGCCATGTTGGCCTCCCGGCCGCAGGACTTGCCGTTGTCGTAGAGCCAGGTGGCCTTGCGCAGGATCAACTCGGCGGCATCCAGACGAGCCAGCGAGTCGGCGAGCGGGAACTGGATGCCCTGGTTCATGCCGATCGGCCGGTCGAACACCACCCGCTCGTTGGCGTACTTGACCGCCCGGTCCAGCGCGACCCGGCCGATGCCGAGCGCCTCGGCGGCGATCAGCATGCGCTCCGGGTTGAGCCCGTGCAGGATGTAGGAGAAGCCCTTGCCCTCCTCCCCGATCCGGTGTTCGGCCGGGATGCGCAGGTCGTCGATGAACACTTCGTTGGACGACACCGCATTTCGGCCCATTTTGGTGATCGGCCGGATGTCGACGTGGTTGCGGTCGATATCGGTGAGAAACAGGGTGAGGCCGTCGGTCGGTTTGGCCGCTTCGTCCCGGGACTGGGTGCGGGTCAGGAGCAGGATCTTCTCCGACTCCAGCGCCTTGGATATCCACACCTTGCGGCCGTTGACCACGTAGTCGCTGCCGTCCCGCCGGGCAAACGTGGTGATACGTGAGGTGTCCAGTCCCGCAGTCGGTTCGGTGACACCGAAGCACACGTGCAGGTCGCCGCTGACGATGCGGGGCAGGGTTTCGGTCTTCATCTCATCGGAGCCGAAGACCACCACCGGCTGCATTCCGAAGATCGACATGTGGATGGCGCTGGCGGCGTTCATGCCGCCGCCCGAGCGCGCCACCTCCTCGGCCAGCAACGTCGCCTCGGTGATGCCCAGCCCGTGGCCGCCGTACTGTTCGGGGATGGTCATGCCCAGCCAGCCGCCGCCGGCGATGGCGTCGTAGAACTCCTGCGGGAATTCGTGCGCCAGGTCTTTGGCCATCCAGTAGTGGTCGTCGAACCTCGCCGCCAGGTCGGCGATCGACTTGCGGATCAGCTGCTGGTCCTCGGTCAGTTCGAAGCTCATTCCGCCGGACATGGTCGCCTCCAGCCCCTCCGCGCTTGCACGTTGTTATTCCAAAACGAGAATAATATTCTCATTCACTGGGTGCCCTCGGCATACCAGGTCCGGAACTCGGCGTAGTTGGGCATCTCTTCGGAGTTCGCCTTCGGATCGATGCAGACGTGGATGACCGCGGTCCCGCCGGTGGCGTAGGCCCGCTCGATCGCCGGCCCGATCTGAGCCTCGTCGTCGACGTACTCCCCATGGCAGCCCATGCCCTCGGCGATCTTGTCGAACCGGACGTCTTTGCTCCAGTGCACGCCCGGTTGCGGCGAAGGCTGCTCGAAGGTGCGCTTGTACACCCCCACCTCCAGGCCCCATTGGTGGTCCACGCCCACCACGCAGACCAGCGGCAGGCGCAGCCGGGCCGCGGTCTCCAGCTCGGCGATGTGGAACAGGAACGCCGAGTCGCTGGTCAGCAGCATCACCGGCCGCTTGCCGCCCTCGGCGACCGAGGCCCCCACGGCATAGGGCAGTCCGGTGCCCAGGTGCCCGAAGTTCTGGTTCCACATCACGTCGTGCGGTTTGGCCTGCGAATAGGTCCACTGGAAGATCACCGTCGCGCCGCCGTCGCGGACCATGATGCCGTCGGACGGGAAGGCTTTGGTGGCCTCGACCACGAAGCGCGCCGGATGCACCGGGCTGCGCCCCGCGGGTGCGGTTCGGGCCAACTCGGCGAGCTGGTCGGCATCCTGTTCGATCCACCTGGCCAGCTCCGGCGACGGTGTGCGGGGACTGTCCTTGAGCGCGTCGACAAGCTGCGGCACGATGCCGCGCAGGTCGCCCACCAGCGGCACGTCCACCGGCCGGTTCACCCCGATCGCCGTCGGGTCCTGCTCGACGTAGATCCACTTGCGTTCGGCGTTCTTGTCCGCCCAGTGCCGGGTGGTGCCGTAGTGCACCGGCTCGCCCAGCTCGGTGCCCAGCGCCACGCAGACATCGGAGCCGGTGACGGCTTCGACGGCCGCGGTGGAGAAACCGTAGGGGAAGGTGCGCTCTTCCAGGCCGGGGATGAACGCGGTGCCGCCGGACGTCTGGATCACCGGGCAGGCCATCAGCCCAGCCAGCTCGGCGACCGCGGCCGCGCTGCGTGAGGTGTGCACCCCGTGGCCCACCAGCAGGATCGGGCTGGCCGCGTTGCGGATGATCTCGGCGGCATCGGCGATCTCGGCCGCACCGGCACGCTGGTTGACCAGCCGATAGCGGTGCGGCTCAGGCGGGGCCGCGACGTCGAGTTCTTCGAGGATCACGTGTGAGGGGTATTCGATGTAGGCCGGGCCGGGAGTGCCCGACAGCGCGCGGCGAATCGCCTCGTGCACGATCTCGTCGGTCTGGTCGGCGTACTCGATCGACGCGCTGTATTTGACCGACGGCGTGAAAAGTTCTTCCTGGCGCACGAACTGGATCCGCCCGCGCCGCACCCGCCGCTCGGTGATACGGGCGCGCTGGCCGCCCAGGAACACCACCGGGGAGTTCTCCACCTTCGCGCACATCATCGCCCCGGCGATATTGGCGACTCCCGGCCCCAGGGTGCCGATGCACAGGCCCGGCCGGCCGGTCATCCGGGAGGCCGCTTCGGCCATGAAGCCCGCACTTTCCTCGTGGTGCGGCGCCACCACCGACCAGCCGCGCTGTTCGGCCTCGACGAACATGTGCACGAAGTTGGGGTCGGGAATACCGAACAGCGTGTTGACGCCCTCGGCCTCGAACAGCTCCAGAATCCGGCGATATACGGGTACACCCACGGTCGAAACTCCTTGCTTTTCTTATCAGTACCGCTGAGTCAAACGTTTCCGGTGGGCTGCCGGCGATCCGAACAGCGACCGGTTGAGGGTGGCGCGCTTGAGGTAGACGTGGATGCCGCTCTCCCACGTGTAGCCGATGCCGCCGTGCAGTTGCAGTGCCTTGCCGACGACGTCGACGGCGGCGGCACAGGTGTAGGACTTCGCCATGGACACCGCGGCCTCGGTGTCCGGTCCGTTGCCCACCAGCGCATCCACCGCGTCGTGCACCAGGACGCGGGCCATCGAGACCTGCACCAGCATGTCGGCGCAGGCGTGCTTGACGGCCTGGAAGGAGCCGATGGGGCGGCCGAACTGCTGGCGGGTCTGCGCGTAGGACACCGTCGCCGCGAGCATGGCCTGCGCCAGGCCCAGGCTGTCGCAGGCCACCGCGACGGCCGCCCGGTGGTGGGCTTCGGCTGCGCGCTGCGGCTCGGCGTAGCGCAGCACCGCCGAGTCGGCCACCGCGATCCCGTCGGCCGTGACGGCGGCAGCGCGGCGCGTCTGGTCGATCAGCGGCACCGGGGTGACCTGCAGACCGTGAGCGACGACCGCGACCTGCGCTCCGGACGGCTCGGTCGCCAGCACCAGCAGCCGGTCGGCGCCCTCGACGTCGAGCACACAGTCGGCGTGCCCGCTCAACCGCCCTCGGGCATCGATGGCGAAGGACTCCCCGATGACGGTGGCGACCTGGGTGCGGCCGGCGGCGACGTCGGCCAGCAGCGTGTTGCGCGCCGTACTGGTCTGCAGGTTGTTCAGCACCCCCACCGTCAGCACCGCGCTGCCCAGGAAGGGTGTCTGCGCGGCGGCGCGGCCCAACTCCTGGCAGATCACCGCGGCCTCGGCGAAGGTGGCGCCCGCACCGCCGAGCTCCTCGGCAACCTCCAGGCCCAGCCAGCCGGCGTCGGCCATGGTGGGCCAGTCGACCACGCGGTCGCGGGCCAGCAGGTCGGCCGCCACGCTGCGCAGCTCGTCGTGCAGCTGGGCGAAATCGGTGGTCACGGCGCACTCGGCTCTCTGGGCAGGCCGAGGCCGCGTTCGCCGATGATGGTGCGCTGGATCTCGCTGGACCCACCGGGAATGGTCCATTCCCAGGAGCCGATGAAATCCAGCACCCACGATCCGGATTCCCAGCCGCTGGACAGCGGCTTGTCCAGCACGGTGTGGGCGCCCACGCCGCCGATCTCGGTGCCGAAGTCGGTGAGCCGCTGCAGCAATTCGCTGTAGCAGAGCTTCACGATCGAGGCGTCGGCCGGCCCAGCGGTGCCGGCTTCGACGTCGCGCACCAGTTTGCGGCACATGCTGCGCAGGCCCGTGATCTCGGTCTCCAGCTGGGCCAGCCGGTCGGCTGTCACCGGGTCGTCGACCGGGGCGGCCTGCAGCAGCCAACGCAGACCCGCACAGCCCAGGCGCTCGGACAGCTCGAGCATGGTCATGCCGCGTTCGGCGCCCAGCGTCGCCTGCGCCACCTGCCATCCGGCGTTCTCCGCGCCGATCAGGTTGGCCGCCGGGATCACGACGTCGTCGAGGAAGATCTCGCAGAAGTGCTGATCGCCGACGGCGTTTCGGATCGGCCGTACCTGCACCCCGGGAGTGGCCATGTCCAGCAGGAAGTACGAGATGCCCTTGCGTTTGGGGGCGTGCGGGTCGGTGCGGGCCAACAGCAGGCACCACTGGGCGTAGCGGGCGCCGCTGGCCCACAGCTTCTGGCCGTTGACCACATAGTCGCCGCCCACGCGGCGCGCGGTGGTGCGCAGCGAGGCCAGATCCGAGCCCGCCTCGGGTTCGGAGAAGCCCTGCACCCAGATCTCGCCGTCGAGGATCGCCGGCAGATGGCGGCGGCGCTGTTCCTCGGTGCCCGCGGCCAGCAGTGTCGCCGCGGCGTGGTGGATGCCGACGAAAGCCAGCACCAACCGGGGGGCGTCGTGGGCGGCCAGTTCCTGATAGAGCACGGCCTGGTCGGCCACCGACATCCCGCCGCCCCATTCGCGCGGCCAGTGCGGGACGGCGAACCCGGCGCTGTGCAGGGTGGCGAACCAGGCGCGCTGGAAGTCGACGAATTCACGCTCGCTCACGCCGGTCTGGGCGCTCCGCCAGTCGGCCGGGATGTTGTCGCGACACCACTGCCGCACCCGGAGCCGGAAATCGGTGGGTTCATGCGGCGGTTCCAGCTTCGCCTCTCCTCCGTCGAACCTCGCTGAACCGCCGGTCATCGCCGGGCCGCCCGCTCCGCGAAGGCGAGCAGGCGCTGCCGGTGTTCGGCGGTCTTCATGGTGGCCACTTCCGCGGCGAACCCGGCCTGCAGCGGCCCGCCCAGCACCTGGGACAGGTACATGTTGACCACGCGCTTGGTGCCCTGCAGCGCCTCGGGAGGCTGGGCGGCCAGCCGGGCCGCCAGCTGATGGGCTTGCGGCAGCAGTTCCTCGGGCGCCACCGCGCGGCTGGCCAGGCCGAGCTCGACGGCGGTGGCGGCGTCGATGCGATCACCGGTGTAGAGGTATTCGCGGGACCGCAGGATCGGGGTGATCAGGGGCCACAGGGCGGCTCCGCCGTCACCGGCGACCAGACCGACCGCCACGTGCGGATCGGCCAGGTAGGCGGTCTGGGCGATCAACACGATGTCGCAGAGCACCGCGACGCTGCATCCCAGCCCGACGGCGGAGCCGTTGACGGCCGCGATGACCGGCAGCGGGAAGCGCAGCATCTCTTCGATGATCTGAGCCCCTTCGCGGATGCTCTCGTCGCGGGCGGATTCGTCATCGAGAAACGTGGTGATCCAGCCCAGGTCGCCGCCGGCGGAGAACGCCCGCCCGGCGCCGGTCAGCACCACGACCCGGATCTCCTTGTCGGCGGCCAGCTGGCGCCACACATTGGCCAGGCCCCAGTGCAGGTCGGCGTTGACGCTGTTGAGCTCGTCGGGCCGGTTGAGCGTGACAGTCCGGACCGGACCGTCCCCGGTGACCGTGATTGCCTGCGGCAGATCGTATTTCATGAGTACAGTCCCGTCAGACCGGTACGCGGGGCGCGGCGGGCCAGCCGGTCGCGGGTCGCTGCCAGCCCCCAGGGCAGGCGCCGCAGCGGCTGGCTGTAGCGCGACAGCCACGACAGCGCGGTCTCGTCGCAGAATCCGACGGCACCGTGCAGCTGGTGGCACACCCGGAACACCACGTCGGCGGCCTCCAGCGCCGCCGAACGCAGTGCCAGTGCGTCATCGACGGCTTCGGGGCGCCCGGTCGCGATGCTCCACAGTGCGTATTTGGCCAGCATGTCCAGCCCGGCGCGCTCCACCTCGGCGTCGGTGAGCTGGAACTGAACACCCTGAAATTTCGAGAGCGCCTGGCCGAACTGCTCACGCAGCTGCACGTGGGAGATGGTGAGATCCATTGCCCGGTCCAGCATTCCCAGCAAGGTCCAGCACGGCAGCGTCAGTGCCAGGGCGATGTCGCCGGCGCCGCCGGTGTCGACTTCGGCCAGGGTCAGCTCGGCCACCAGGGCGGGCCGGGTCTGCGACTGGGCCACCACGGTGCTGCGAACACCGGCCAACGTGACCGCCGCCCAGCGCTTGGTCAGTCCCGCCACCGGTCCGGACGGCAGCTGCTCGGCCACCACGATCAGCCCGTCGACGTCGAGATCCTCGGGTGCAGAGAGACATTCGGCCACCGGGTATGGCAACGCCCAGTACCCGGCGCTGCGGCACAGGGCGGCGGCCGCCTCGAGTTCGGCGGCATCGGCGCGGGGCTTGAGTTCGGCTGCCCCCAGCTCGCGCAGAATCGGGCCGACCAGGTGCTCCCGGATGCCCGGGTCGGCGTCGGCGCGCAGCACCAGCTCGTCGCCGCCGGCGGCTTCGAAGGCGCGGCGCGCCGACCGCCCGTACTCTTGGGCTTCGCTGCCCAGTTCCAGGTTCATCGCGGCGCCGCCAGCAGGGCACGCGACAACAGGATGCGTTGCATCTCGATGCTTCCCGAAGACACAGTGGCCGCCTGCGAATAGCGCCAATGGTCTTGGACCTCGGCGCGGAACCATCGCGCCTGCGGCTCGTCGGGCGCTTCGGCGGCGATCTCCATCAGCACTTCCGCACTCTCGTGATCCAGCCGGGTGACCGCGATGCGGTAGGCGGCGGCATCACCGGGCGCCACCTGGCCCCCGGCTTGCAAGGCCACCACACGGTAGGCCATCAGCCGGGCTCGCCGGCAATGGGTGAGCATGCGCACCCACCGCGCGATCAGCTCTGCCGGCAGGGCGTCCCAGCGCACGCCCAGGACGTGCGGCGCTGCGGCCAGCAGTCGTTCGCAGCGGGCGTAGCGGGCGATGCCGACCCGCTCGAAAGCCATCACGTCGGCCACGATCGACCAGCCGGCGTCGACCTGGCCGAGCACGTCGGCGTCGGTGACGCGCAGGTTGTCGAAGAACACCTCGTTGAGATGGTGCGGGCCCATCATGGTGCCCAGCGGGCGAACGGTGATCGCGGGGTCGTTCATCGGAACCAGGAACACGGTCAGGCCCTGCTGCTTTTTGGTCACGGACCCCTCCCCGACGCGGGTGGTGCGAACCAGCAGGAAGCACCACTGCGCCATGGTCGCGTACGAGGTCCAGATCTTCTGGCCGTTGATCAGCCAGCCGTCCGCGTCACGGCGGGCGTACGTGCGCAGCGAAGCCAGATCGGAACCGGCTTCGGGCTCGGAGAACCCCTGGCACCAGATCACCTCCCCCGCCGCGATCGGCGGCAGGTGCCGTTGCTGTTGTTCGGGTGTGCCATGCCGCATGAGGATCGGGCCGACCCAGTTCACCCCCATGTACTGCGCGCCGCGCGGCTCGTGGTGCGCCCACATCTCCTCACGCACCACGGTCTGCTCCCACACCGAGGCGTCGGCGCCGCCGAACTGCGCCGGCCACGACAGGCACAGCAGCCCCTGCTCGGCCAGCAGCCGGCAGAACCGTTGCGCCGCAGCAAGGTCGGCGGGGTCATCGGTGAACGCGCCCGGGAACTGCTCGGGCATCTCCTGGTGGATCAGGTCACGCAGCCGGGCCCGTAGCTCGCCGGCCTGCGGACCCATGGCGAAGTCCAGGGTCATGCGGTGTCCTGCCCGAGGCCCAGTTCGGCGAAGATCTCCGCGGTGTGCGCGCCCAGTTCCGGTGCGCCGCCGGCGACTTTGCCCGGCGTGCGCGACAGCCAGGTCGGAACCCCGGGGAAACGGACCGGGCCGTGCGGGGTGGCCACGGTTTCGAACAGGCCCACCGCGTTGAGGTGCGGATCGTCGAACAGCGCACCGGGGGAGTTCAGCGGGGCGGCGGGAATCTCCAGCTCCTCGAAGAGCGCCAGCCATTGTGCGGTGGTGCGTTCTTTCATGGTCTGCGCCACCAGCCCGTACACGGTGTCGATCTGCTGGGCACGCTGGGCCAGGGTGGCGTACTGCTCGCCGGCCCAGGCGGGCTGCACGGCCGCGATGAAGGCGTTCCAGTGTTTGTCGTTGTAGATCAGTGCAGCGATCCGGCCGTCGCTGGTGTCATAGGGCCGCCGGTTGGGCGCCACCGTGCGCGGGTAGACGGCCGGACCCAACGGCGGGTCGAACATCGCACCGTTGGCGTGTTCGACGAGCATGAATGAGGCCATGGTCTCGAACATCGCGACTTCGACCTCTTGGCCCTGGCCGGTTCGTTCGCGGTGGAAAAGCGCCATCATGGTGGCGTAGAGGGCGGTCAGCCCGGCGATCTTGTCGGCGATGATGGTGCCGACGTAGTCGGCGCGTCCGGTGAGCTGCTCTTGGACGGCGGGCAGACCGCATTCGGCCTGAATGGTGTCGTCGTAGGCCGGGCGGTCCGCGGCCGGCCCGCGGCGGCCGTAGCCGTAGCAGTTGGTGTAGACGATCCCGGGGTTGTGTGCGGCGACGTCGTCGTAACCCAGGCCCAGCTTCGCGATCGCTTTGGCCCGCATCGAATGGATGAACACGTCCGCGCTGCCGATCAGCGCGGTGATCGCCGCGTGCCCCGCCGCCGAGCGCAGGTCCAGCACCATGCTGCGTTTTCCGCGGTTGACGTTGACGAACACACCACTCATGTCCGGTGCCGGCCCGGCGGAGATGTAGCGGGTGGCGTCCCCCTCGGGCGGCTCGATCTTGATGACGTCGGCGCCCATGTCGGCCATGATCTGGGTGCAGTACGGGCCCATCACCATGGTGGTCAGATCGACCACGCGCACGCCGCGCAGCGGGCCGCCCACCGCAGCGTCGCCGGCGTCGGCTGCCGTCATTTGTTCGGACAAAATACTCCGTTCTGCGTATTGCAGAACACTATTCCGCAGGGCTTATTCACCCGTCAAGGCCGAGAATCCCGTCCACTGCGGGCTATTGTCTGGACTAACAGAGCTTGCTAACGTCCGGAGTCATGACCGCCGCCCTGCCGTGCCCGCGCGAGGTGGCCGGAACGCCCACGGTGGCGCCCGGCTGGCGCCTGGAGCGGATCACCGAACCGAGTCGGCTCTTCGGCGCCAACGGGTTGCGAACCGGCCCCGACGGCCGGGTCTACGTCGCGCAGGTCACCGGCAGCCAGATCAGTGCCCTGGACGCGTCCACCGGCGAGCTGGCGGTGGTCAGCGCGCGCGGCGGCGATGTCGTGGCACCCGACGATGTCGCATTCGACGCCGACGGCATCCTGTATGCCACCGAGGTGATGGATGCGCGGGTCAGTGCGCTCGACCCCTCGGGCCGCAGCCGCATCCTGCGCGACGACCTGCCCTGCGCCAACGGGATCACGGTGTACCGCGACCGGCTGTTCGTCGGGGAATGCCGCGAGGGCGGGCGCCTGATGGAACTCGACCGCGGCACCGGTGCGCAACGCATCCTGGCCGAGAACCTTCCGTCGCCCAACGCCATGGAGGTGGGGCCGGACGGCCTGCTGTACTTCCCGGTGATGACCGCCAACGAGATCTGGCGGATCGACCCGTTTGCCGCCGGCGCCACGCCGCAGCGGGTCGCCGCCGATCTGGGCGTACCGGACTCGGTGAAGTTCGACGCCGAGGGCTGCATCGTCTCCACCCAGGCCGCCAGCGGACAGGTGCTGCGCATCGATCCGCGCACCGGCACCGCCACCGTGCTCGCGCAGCTGCAACCCGGGCTCGACAACTGCACCTTCGTCGACGGGCGATTGTTGGTCTCGAACTTCACCGGCGAGATCACCGAGATCTCCGGTGCCGGCCAGATCCGTACCGTGCTGCCCGGCGGATTGAACTGGCCGCTGGACCTGACCGTGGACGCCGCCGGTCGGCTCTATGTGGCCGACGGCACCTACTTCTACGCCGTCACGCCGGGCGGCCGCCTGGAGACCCAGGGCATGCTGTTCAGTCCCGGCTATCCCGGCTTCGTGCGCGGCGTGACCGCGGTCGGCCCCGGCGAGTTCGTCGTCACCACCTCCGGCGGGCAGGTCGCGCGCTACCAGCCGGCGCAGTCGTCCAGCGAGGTGCTCGCCGACGGATTCGATCAGCTCTACGGGGTGGCGGCGGGACCGGCCGGGGTGGCGGTCACCGAGTTCGGCACCGGACGGGTGCTGGGCGTGCGCGCCGGTGCGCACGAGGTGCTGGCGACCGGGCTGGCCGGACCGGTCGGCATCGATGCCACCGACGACGGCGCCTACCTGGTGGCCGAGTCCGGCGCCGGGCGGGTGGTCCGGGTCGACGGGTCGCGGCATCAGACCGTGGTGGACGAACTCGTTCGCCCGCAAGGCATCGCGCGGGCGGGCCGCACACTGTATGTGGTCGACGCCGGACGCCGGCAGGTACTGGCCGTCGACCTCGGCACCGGAGCGCGACAGGTGATCGCCGAGGGGCTGCCGATCGGGCCACCGCCGGGTGTCACGCCCAAACCCCTCAACGGCATGCCACCGTTCTCCGGCCCGCAGGGGCCCTTCGCCGGCATCACCCGCCACCCCGACGGCACCCTGTTCATCTCGGCCGACGGCGACGGCAGCGTGCTGGCCCTGCACCCGGTCGGCCCGTGACCGACCACCGCTACCTGCGGGTCGCACGGGTGTTGCGCAAGGAGATCGCCGACGGCGTCTACCCCATCGGTTCGCAACTGCCCACCGAGCATGAACTGTGCGAGCGGTTCAATGTCAGCCGCTACACCGTGCGCGAAGCACTGCGCCGGCTGCGCGAGGACAACCTGGTGGTCTCGCGTCCCCGCTCCGGCACCGTGGTGGTCCCCCGCGCCGCGGCCAACTGCTATGCCCAGGAGGTGGTGTCGATCGACGACCTGGTGGCATTCGCCGCCGGCGCGCACTTCGAGATCGACTCCAACGCCATGGTCACCCTCGACTCCGAAGCCGCCGCGCGCACCGGCCTGGCGCCGGGCACGCAGTGGCTGGCGGTCCGCGGCAACCGCCGTACCGAGGACCAGGCCGTACCGATCTGCCACACCGAGTACTACATCAACCGGACGTTCGCCGGGGTCGGCAGACTGCTGCAGCGGCACACCGGGCCGATCTTTCCCCTGATCGAGGACGTGTTCGGCGTCAGCGTCGTCGAAGTCCGCCAGCACATCCGCGCAGTGATCATCACCCCCGAACTCAGCACCGCACTGGCCGTCGCCCCCGGCACCGCCGGGCTGCAGATGCAACGCCGATACACCACCTCCGAAGGCGAGATCGCCCAGGTGACGGTGAACACCCATGCCGGCGACGACTACCGGTACTCCATGACGCTGCACCGGGTGACCGGACCGAGCGGCCCGTGACGGTCCGTAGCACCGCCGAGCGCGCCGCCGCGGCATACGCGGCGGGCCTGTGGGTCCCGACCACGCTGGCCGACCGGCTGCGCGACGCCGCCGAACGGGATCCCGACCGGGTGCTGCTTATCGACGGCGACACCCGGCTGCGCTGTGGGCAACTGCAGCGCCAGGCGAGCCGGCTGGCCGGGGCGATGCTCGAGCGGATGCCGAGCGGCAGTGTGGTGTCCTTCATGCTGCCGAACTGGCATGAAGCGGCCGTGGTGTACCTGGCCGCGGCCCTGGCCGGGATGGTGGTCAACCCCATCCTGCCGTCATTGCGCGACGCGGACCTGAGGTTCGTCCTCGCCGATTCGGGCAGCCGAATGCTGTTTGTGCCAGGGCATTTCCGCGGCCACGACTACGCCGCGATGCTGAACCGGGTAACCGCGGATCTTCCCGAGGCACCCGAAGTGGTGCTGGTCCGCGGCTCGGCCGCCCAGCACACCGGCTACCGCACGCTGATCGACCGTTCGCAGCCACCGGCCGCCCTGCCCGCGGTGGACCCCGACGCGATCCGCCTGCTGCTCTACACCTCCGGCACCACCGGCCGGCCGAAAGGTGTTTTGCACACCCATAATTCGATCAACGCCCTGATCAGCCAGCTGGGCCGGCACTGGCTGGTGACGCCCGGCGACCGGTTCCTGGTGCCCTCCCCCATCGCGCACATCGGCGGATCGATCTATGCGTTCGAGGCCCCCCTATTGCTCGGCACCACCGCCGTGCTGATGGACACCTGGGATCCCGCCGCGGCCGTATCGCTCATGCTCGCCGAGTGCTGCACCCACATGGCGGGGGCGACACCGTTTCTGGTCCAGCTGCTGGCCGCCGCGCGCGACGCCGGAACTCACCTGCCCGACCTCAAGCTGTTCGTCTGCGGCGGAGCCTCCGTTGCATCCTCGTTGATCCGCGAGGCGGCCGGCTATTTCCGCACCGCCACCGTCACCCGGGTGTATGGATCCAGCGAGGTACCGGTCAGCACGGTCGGATCGATCGGCAGACAACACCTTTCCCACGCCGCCGAGACCGACGGCCGGCCCGGGATCGCCGAGATCAAGCTGGTCTCGCACCCCGGCACGCCGGCCGGCGAGGCCGAGATCTACGTGCGCGGGCCGCAGATGTTCTGCGGCTACCTGCACCCCGAGGACGAGCGCGACTGTTTCGATGCGCAGGGTTACTTCGCCACCGGCGATCTCGGCCGGTGGGTCGACGGTGACCACCTGGTGGTCACCGGCCGCGTCAAGGACGTGATCATCCGCAACGGCGAGAACATCTCGGCGCGCGAGGTGGAGGACATCCTCATCGACCATCCGCAGATCGCCGAGGTCGCCGTGGTGGGGATACCCGATGCGCGGACCGGGGAACGTGCCTGCGCGGTGATCGTTGCGGCCGGTGAGCCGGCACCGGCAGTCGGCGACCTGCGCGCCATGCTGACCGAACGCGGCATCGCGCGGTTCAAAGCCCCCGAGCAGGTGGTCGTCTGGGACGAACTGCCCAAAAACGACGCCGGCAAGGTTCTCAAGCAACAGATCCGGGCGCAGCTGATCCCGGCGGAGGTAGGTGAGTAGATCATGCAGGTGGCGATTGTGACCGGCGCCAGCAGCGGAATCGGATTCGGCTGCGCGACAAAGCTGGCCCGGCAGGGCATGGCGGTACTGGCCACCGGCCGCGATGAGCACCGACTGGCCGGGTTGGCGGCCAGCCTCCAGGACGCCGGTGTCGAACCCGAACGCATCGCCACGGTGGCGGTGGACCTGACCGAGCCGGACGCGCCCCGGCAGATCCTCCAGGCCGCCCTGTCCCGCTGGGACCGGGTGGACTACCTGATCAACAATGCCGGAGTCGGCAGTCCCAAGCCGCTGCACGAGACCGACGACGAGACGCTGGACCACTTCCTGAATCTGATGCTTCGAGCACCCTTCCGCCTGACCCGCGAAGTGCTGCCCCACCTGGGACCCGGTTCGGCGATCATCAACATCACCTCGACCTTCGCCGTGGTGGGCGGATTGCGGGGCGGGGCCTACTCTGCCGCCAAGGGCGGCTTGACCGCGCTGACCACCCACCTGGCCTGCCAGTACGGGCCCCAGGGCATCCGGTGCAACGCGGTCGCCCCCGGTGTCACCGTGACACCGATGGTCGAACAACGGCTTTCCGACAACCGCTTTCGCAAGCTGAACACCGAGATGACGCCGTATCCGCGACTGGGCCGGGTGGACGACATCGCCGGCACCGTGGCCTTCCTGTGCTCGGAGGCGGGCTCGTTCATCAACGGCCAGACCATCGTGGTCGACGGCGGCTGGAGCGCGACCAAATACCTGTCCGACTTCGGTCTCGACTCCGACTGGGTGCAACCGTGAACCTGTTCGCACTGCTGGATCAGGCGGCGGCCCGGTTCGGCGATCAGGGCGCGGTGTATCACGGTGAGCGGCTGCTGCACACCTGGAGCGGGCTGGCCGACCGCGCCCGGCGGATCGCGACGTCGCTGGGCCGGCTGTCCGGCCCCGGGGCGCGCATCGCGATCGCCAGTGAGAACCGGCCGGAGATCATCGAGCTGATGTTCGCCACCTGGGCAGCCGGTCACGTCGTGGTGCCGCTGAACTACAAGCTGCATCCGCGGGAGATGGCGCAGATCATCGACGATGCCGGCGCGGCGCTGGTCTTCGCGTCCCCCAAACTCGCACCGGAGCTCACCGCGGCGGTCGGGACACCCGTGGAGACCATCGGCGGCGCCGCCTACCGGGATCGATTCGCCGGCCCGCCGGCCGACACCGCGGACCCCGATCCCTCCCGGCTGGCGTGGCTGTTCTACACCAGCGGCACCACGGGACGCTCCAAGGGCGCCATGCTGACCCACCGCAACCTGATGGCGATGACGGTGGCACATCTGGCCGACCTCGACGACCCGGACGCCGGCTGCAGCCTGATCCACGGTGCGCCGATGTCGCACGGATCGGGCCTCTACATCGCGCCCTATGTGCTGCGCGGGGCCCGCCAGGTGGTGCCGGCGTCCGGGGCGTTCGACGCCGGCGAGTTTCTGGACCTGTGCGCCCACCATCCGGGCGCCACCGCCTTCCTGGCGCCGACGATGGTGGCCCGGCTGGTGGCCACCGGCCGGGACCGCCCGGCCAACCTGCGCAGCATCGTCTACGGCGGCGGGCCGATGTACCTCGAGGACATCAAACGGGCGATGGCCGCCTTCGGACCGGTGTTCGCCCAGCTCTACGGCCAGGGCGAGGCGCCCATGACCATCACCGGGTTGCAGCGGGCCGATCACCTGGGCGACGACGCCGTCCTGGGCTCGGTCGGCTGGCCGCGGTCGGGCGTCGAGGTCGCGGTCCTGCGCGACGACGGCAGCCGGGCCTCCACCGGCGAGGTCGGCGAGATCGTGTGCCGCGGCGACGTGGTGATGGGCGGCTACTGGAACAACCCGGGCGCCACCGCCGAGGCGCTCCGGGACGGCTGGTTGTTCACCGGCGACCGGGGCTCGTTCGACGCCCGCGGCTTCTTGACCCTGCGGGACCGCTCCAAGGACGTGGTGATCAGCGGCGGCAGCAACATCTATCCGCGCGAAGTCGAGGAGGCGCTGCTGAGCCATCCCGGTGTCGTCGAGGCCGCGGTGGTGGGCGCGCCCGACGCGCAGTGGGGCGAGATCGTGGTGGCCTTCGTCGTGGGCGGCGTGTCCGCGGCCGAGCTGGACAGTCACCTGTTGGAGCGCATCGCGCGGTTCAAGCGCCCCAAGCGCTATGAGTTCATCGAGGCATTGCCGAAGAACAGCTACGGCAAGGTGCTCAAACGCCAGCTGCGCTGCCAACTGGGGTGAGACGGGCGTCGGTGCGCCGCCGCCGCACCACCGCTCGGCCTCCGCGCGCTGCCGCGGTGGTCACGCCGCGGGAGCGGTTGCGCTCTCCCCGTGCGGTGGTGGTGCCGAATTCGAACTCGCGCAACAGGGTGCGCAGCGTCACCAACATCTCCATGTTGGCGAATGCCGCACCCACACACCGGTTCACCCCGCCGCCGTAGGGAACCCAGAAGGTGGTGTCGGGCGGGTTGCCCACGAACCGGTCCGGGTTGAACAGCTCAGGATCCTCGTAATGCTGCTGCGAGAGGTGCAGCATCCGGAAGGGCACCACCACCATGCGTCCTTCGGGGATCACCCACCGCCCCAGTCTGATCCGTGCGTGGGTGAGGCGCCCGGTTCCCTCGACCACCGGACGGGTCCGCTGCACTTCCCACACCACGGCCTGCAACAGCTCGGTACCGCCGGCGTCGGCCTCTGCCGCCAGGCGCTCCAGCAGGTCCGGATGGCGGCGAATGCGCTCCACCGCCCACGCCAGAGTGGTCGCCGTCGTTTCGTGGCCCGCAGCCAGCAGGGTCAGCAACTCATCGGCGATGTGCGCATCGCTGATGGGTTCCCCGTCGTCGTAGCGCGCCGCCAACAGCAGCGACAGCACGTCGGTACGCTCGGCGAAATCGGGGTCCTGGCGTGCTCTGGCGATCAGTCTTGTGATCAATGCGTCGTATCGCCGCCGGTAGAAGGCGTAGCGCCCGCCGGGGCTGAGCGGGCCGTAGTCGCGGCGGACCCGCGGCGGCAGCACCGCCAGTCGTGACCCCAGTTCCACCAGTGAGGGCAGGATCTGGCGCAGTTCGTCGAACTCGGCTCCCTCGGCACCGAAGACCGCTCGCAGGACCACGTTGAGGGTGATGCGCATCATCGACGGCTGGGTGGCGAACTCCCGCCCTTCGGGCCAGGTCGCGACCTCGCGGAGCGCCTCCTGCTCGACGATCGACTCATATCCGGTCATCCGTTTGCCGTGGAACGGCGGCACCAGCAGCTTGCGCCGGCGAAGGTGCTCGGCGCCGGCCAAGCTGAACGTCGATCCGGGTCCCAGCACCGCCCCCAGATTGTTGGCCCGGGCCACCAGGTCGCTGCTGGTGGTGAACAGGTTCTTCGCCAACACCGGGTCGCTGATCACCACTGCGTGTCCGACGACCGGCAGGCGCACCGTGAACGCACCGTGGTAGCGGCGTTGCACCGCCCGAAAGGCGCCTTTGCGGCCGAAAAGGAAGAGCAGCGCCGTCAACAGTGCCGGGATCGGCACCACCGGTGGCAGCAGCACCGGATCACTAGTCTTCTCGGCCACGCCAACACCTTTCGAACACCCCGCGGTACATGCGCGTACCACGCTGCCCTATGGCGTCCGCCGGCTCAACCCTTAGATTCCCCGAGAACATAAGCGCCCGGCCACGCCGGGCCGTTCGCTAGGTGACCTGCGACTTCATCTGGTCAAGGTTCACCAGGATCGGCCAACCGCAGACCGAGAGCGCGTTGCCGTGACCGGTTTCGTGGATGTCGAACGCGGACTGGATCGCCGAATGGAAGCCCTGCACGTCCAGGGTCTGGTTGACCGCGCGCTTGGCCTGACGCAGTGCGAACGAGGGCATGGTGGCGATGTGCTCGGCGAGTTGGCGGGTCTCGGCGTCCAGCTGCTCACGCGGGACCACCCGGTTGACCATGCCGGTCTGCTCGGCTTCCTGCGCGGTCATCGCCCGGCCGGTGAACAGTATCTCCTTGGCCTTGCGCGCTCCCAGTTCCCAAGTGTGCCCGTGGTATTCGACACCGCCGATACCCATCAGCACCACCGGGTCGGAGAACTGGGCGTCGTCGGCGGCGATGATCAGGTCACACGGCCAGCACAGCATCAGCCCGCCGGAGATGCACCGGCCCTGCACCGCGGCGATCGAGGGCTTGGGCACATTGCGCCAGCGCAGGGTGTATTCCAGGTAGCGCTTGCATTCGTGTTTGTAGATGAACTCCAGAGTGATCTTGTCCGGAACCGGGCCGCCACCCTTGATGTCGTGACCGGCCGAGAAGTGCTTGCCGTTGGCGCGCAACACGATGACGGCCACCTCGTCGTCGTCGGCGGCGCGGGTCCATGCCGCGTCGAGTTCGTCGAGCAGCTCGGTGTTCTGGGCGTTGGCGGCATCGGGCCGGTTCAGGGTGATCGTGGCGATCTTCTCGGCGACCTCGTAGTCGATGTACATCGGCGTCCTTCGTCAGCGGGCCGGGACGGGGTGGTCGCCGGCGGGGCGGTGGGCTGTCACCGGGTCATGCGCCGGCCCGCGTGCCGAAACCCGGGGATGAGAAGCAACTTCTCCTTTTAGGAAAGTTACCATCTTATTTATCGCCACGGCAGCGCTGCGACAGCCAGCGGCGCTGCGCCACAATTCTCCGGTAGGGTGCATTCGTGTTCTCCCAAAAAGGCAACAGCTGGAGCCGCTGGTGAGTAACCCGGAAGAAGAGCCCGTCTGGAAGCAGCGGGCGGTCGAGCGGTCGATCAAGACCGCACGATTGCGGGCCGCCCAGCGCGTTCAGCGCTTCCTGGACGCGGCCCAGGCCATCATCATCGAAAAGGGCAGCACCGACTTCACCGTGCAGGAAGTCGTCGAGCGCTCCCGGCAGTCGCTGCGCAGTTTCTACCTGCAGTTCAACGGCAAGCACGAGCTGCTGCTGGCGCTGTTCGAAGACGCCCTGGTGCGCACCTCCGATCAGATCCGGGCCGCCACCGAAGGTCAGACCAAGCCGCTGGAGCGGCTCAAAGTAGCGGTTGAGCTGCTCTTCGAACTGTCCCGGCCGGACCCCGCGGCCAAGCGGCCCCTGTTCACCGACTTCGCGCCGCGCCTGTTGGTCTCGCACCCCACCGAGGTGCGCGTCGCCTTCACCCCGCTGCTGGCCCTGCTCACCGAGCTGATGGAGGCCGCCGAGGCGGCCGGCGAACTGCGCGAGGGCGTCAACGCCCGGCGCATGGCGGCGATGACCATGCAGACCGTCATGTTCGTCGCCCAGTCCAGCGCCGAATCCGACGACCCGGCGGCCCACCCGATCACCGCCGAAGAAGTGTGGGACTTCTGCGCCCACGGCATCGCCAAGTAGCCACCGGCCGGTAGCCGCAGCGCCTTCCCGCGACCTGACACGCCGGGCGATCCCGGCGATTCCGGCCGCCCGCGGCCCGCGGGACCTCCCCCCACGCACTGAACTCGCGGCGTTCGCCTTCCCTGACCGTAGGCACGTATGCTCTAATCGAGAATGTGATTTCCCTCGGATGTGCGACTGGTCAGCGGCCCGGTGGTAGCGGTGCGTAAGCCGCTTGCGCCCGACGTCACCAACTGGCCCGACGAGAATCTCGCCCTGATCGGCAGCCGGTGCGCGGAGTGCGAGGCGACGGTCTGGCCCCGCCAAGACCACTGCCCACGCTGCAGCGGCCCGCAGATGCACGATGTGCTGCTGCCCCGCCAGGGCACCCTTGAGGCCTGGACCACCCAAGGTTTTGTGCCCAAGCTGCCCTACGCCGGCGGGGAGACCGCCGAGGGCTTCACCCCGTACGGAGTCGGACTGGTCCGACTCGGCGACGTGGTTCAGGTCGAGGCTCGCCTGACCGAATCCGATCCCGCCAAACTGCAATTCGGCATGGACGTCGAATTGACCATGGTGCCGTTCTATGTCGACGACGACGGGACCGAGATTCTCACCTGGGCGTTCCAGCCCGTCTAAGGAGACCTGGACAATGACGGTAGCGAACAACGACGTGGCGATCATCGGCGTCGGACTGCACCCCTTCGGCCGATTCGACAAGTCCGCGATGCAGATGGGCGCCGAGGCCATCCACCTGGCCCTGGCCGACGCCGGGGCGCAGTGGAAGGACATCCAGTTCGGGGTCGGCGGCAGCTATGAGATCTCCAATCCCGATGCGGTGACGCGGCTGGTCGGTCTCACCGGCATCCCGTTCACCAACGTGTTCAACGCCTGCGCCACCGCAGCCACCGCCACCCAGGTCTGCGCCGACAACATCCGGTCCGGCAAATACGACATCGGCATCGCGATCGGCATGGACAAGCACCCCCGCGGCGCGTTCACCGACGACCCCGCCAAGCTGGCACTGCCGGCCTGGTATGCCGAGAACGGTCAGTTCGTCACGACCAAGTTCTTCGGCATGAAGGCCAACCGCTACCTGCACGACCACGGCATCTCCCAGCGGACGCTGGCCAAGGTCGCCGCCAAGAACTTCCGCAACGGAGCGTTGAACCCGAACGCATTTCGCCGCAAGCCGATGTCCGAGGACGCCATCCTCGACTCGCCGGCGCTGAACTACCCACTCACCCAGTTCATGTTCTGCGCGCCCGACGAAGGCGCTGCCGCGGTGGTGATGTGCCGCGCCGACATCGCGCACCGCTTCAGCGGTAAGCCCGTCTACCTGCAGGCCACCGAGATCCGCACCCGCCGCTACGGCGCCTACGAGGTGCACGCCACCTCCGCCCCGATCGAAGAGGACGTGGCACCGACGGTCTACGCCGCCCGCGCCGCCTTCGAAAGGGCCGGCGTGACACCCGAAGACGTCGACGTCATCCAGTTGCAGGACACCGACGCCGGGGCCGAGATCATCCACATGGCCGAGTGCGGCTTCTGCGCCGACGGCGACCAGGAGAAGCTGCTCGCCGACGGGGCGACCGAGATCAGCGGGTCACTGCCGGTCAACACCGACGGCGGGCTGATCGCCAACGGCGAGCCCATCGGCGCCTCGGGACTGCGCCAGATCCACGAACTGGTGCGCCAACTGCGCGGCCAGGCCGGTGACCGCCAGGTGCCCGGCGGCCCGAAGGTGGGCTTCGCCCAGGTCTACGGCGCGCCGGGTACCGCCTCGGCATCGATTCTCACCGTCTAGGGTGCGGGCCCTGCCCCGCCGGCCGCGCTAGTCACCCAGCGCGGGCGGCGGTGAGTAGGCCGGTTCATACCCGGCGACCCGGATCGGGCTGCCCACCAGCCGGAAATCCCCTGCCGTGACCACCATTTCCGGATGCTCCTTGAGGGCTTCGGGCAACGTCCGCACCGCGGCCGCAGGGATGCCCAGGGGACGCAGCCGCGCCTCCCAGCCCGCTGCGGTGTCGGCTGCAAGCGCGGCGGTGACCACCGCGAGCACCTCGTCACGGTGCGCTACCCGCTGCGCCATCGTCGCGAAGCCTTCGACGCCGGCCTCCTCGGCGAACGCCTTCCAGAAGCCGTCGTGGGTGACGAACAGTGCCAGATATCCCTGCGCGGTCGGGAAGAGCTGCGCGGGAACGTAATACGAGTGAGCGCCATGGGGATAGCGCTGCGGTTCGACGCCGTCGTTGAGGTAGGCCGACGCGCGGTAGTTCAGCTGGGACAGCATCACGTCCAGCAGCGACACCTCCACCTGCCCGCCGCGGCCGCTGACAATCTGGGCCAGCAGGCCCAGCGCCGCGGTCAGTCCGGTGGAGTTGTCCGCCGAGGAGTAGCCCGGCAGCGTCGGCGGCGCGTCCGGATCCCCGGTCATCGCGGCCACCCCGGTCGCGGCCTGGATCACGTAGTCGAACGCGGGCTCATCTCCGCCGTCCAGGCCGAATCCGGTCAACGCGACGCAGACGATCCGCTCGTTGTGCCGCCGCAGCGCTTCGTAGGTGAGGCCGAGGCGCTTGATCACCGACGGCTTCATGTTCACCAGCAGCGCATGGGATTCGGCGACCAGCTCGCCCAGCCGCGCCTGACCGGTCGGCGAGGTCAGGTCCAGCTGGATGCTGGTCTTGTTGCGGTTGAGGCTGGCGAAGTAGCTGGCGCCGACCTGCCGCGAGATCTCCCCGCCCGGCGGCTCGATCTTGATGACCTCCGCGCCGAGATCGGCCAGCAACATGGTGGCGTACGGGCCGGCCAGCATCACCCCCACCTCGAGGATGCGGATCCCGGTAAGCGGTCCGCTCACCTAGACCGCCTTGGCGAGCTCGGCGATCACCTCACGGGTGCGGTACTTGGAGGCGATCAGTTCGTCACGGGAGTCACCGATCGGCAGCAGCCGCACCGACAGGTCGGTCACTCCGGCGTCGGCGAACTGCTTGAACCGCTTGAGGATCGACTCCTCGTCGCCGGCGGCGCACAGGTCGCCGACGTCACGGGCCGAACCTCGGTCGAGCAGGCGCTGATAGTTCGGCGAGGTCTCGGCCTCCGCCAGGATCCGGTTGGCCCGCTCCTTGGCGGTCTCGATCTCGGAGTTGGCGCACAGCGTGACCGGAATACCGGCCACGATGCGGGGCGCGGGCTTGCCGGCTGCGGCCGCGGCCTTGTTGATCCGCGGCGCGATGTGCTCGGCGATCGCCTTCTCGTCGGCCATCCACAGCGAGGTGCCGTCGGCGTGCTCTCCGGCGATCTGCAGCATCACCGGACCCAGCGCGGCCACCAGCACCGGCATCGGGGTCTCGGCGCCCAGCGCGGTGGGGTTGTGCACGGTGAAGTGCTCGTTCTCGACATCCACCGGGCCGGGGCCGGTGATGGCGGCATTGAGCACCTGCAGGTAGTCGCGGGTGTAGGCGGCGGGCTTGTCGTAGGGCAGGCCGAGCATGTCCCGGATGATCCAGTGGTGCGACGGCCCGACGCCCAGGGCCAGCCGCCCTCCGGAGATCGCGTTCACCGACAGCGCTTGGCGGGCAAGCGCTATCGGGTGCTGGGCCTGCAGCGGGACCACGGCGGTGCCCAGTTCGATCCGTGTGCTGTGGCAGGCCATCAGCGCCACCATGGTCAGCAGGTCGAAATCGTCGGGCACCTGTGGCATCCACGCGGTGGCAAGGCCCGCCTGATCGGCCCACTCGATGTCGGCGATCAGCTTGGCGACTTTGCGCGCCATGTCGCCGCGTTCGGCGCCGATCATCACCCCAAGTCGCATGATCAGTGCGCCTTTCTCTGGTCCACCACCTGGCGCACGCCGCTCACCAGCTCCTCCAGCGACGTCCCGGTGGGAAACACCGCGGCGGCCCCGGCCTCCAGCAGCTTGGGCACGTCGCCCTGCGGGATGGTGCCGCCCACCACCACGGCGATATCTCCGGCGTCGGCGGCGCGCAGCGCCTCGACGACGCGGGCGGTCAATGCGTTGTGCGCGCCGGACAGAATGCTCAGGCCCACCACCGCAACGTCTTCCTGCAGGGCGATGGCGACGATGTCCTCGATGCGCTGGCGGATGCCGGTGTAGATGACCTCGAAGCCGGCGTCGCGCAGCGTGCGGGCGACGATCTTGGCCCCGCGATCATGGCCGTCGAGACCGGGTTTGGCGACCAGGACACGGGCCGGGACGGCGGAGGGAAGCGGAGAAGTCATCAGTACACCACCGGTTGCTGGAATTCGCCCCAGACTGCTTTGAGCGCCGAGACCATCTCGCCCACCGTGCAGTAGGATTTGGCGCAGTCGATCAGGGGATGCATGAGGTTGAGATCGCCCTCGGCGGCGCGCGACAGCGCCGCCAGCTTGGCGGCGACGTCATCGGCGTTGCGCTCGGCCTTGACCCGCGCCAGCCGCTTGAGCTGGACCTCCCGGCCGGCGGCGTCGAGCTCGTAGGTGGCGATCTCCGGCGGCGGTTCGTCAGACGTGAATTTGTTGACGCCGACGACGGGCCGACTGCCGGACTCGATCTCCTGGTGGATCTTGAACGCCTCATCGGCGATCAGGCCCTGCAGATAGCCGTCCTCGATGGCACGCACCATGCCGCCGTGGTTCTCCAGGTCGGCCATGATCTCGATGATGCGTTCTTCCGTGGCGTCGGTGAGCGCCTCGACGAAGTAGGAGCCGCCGAGCGGATCGGCCACCCGGGCCACTCCGGTCTCATAGGCCAGGATCTGCTGGGTGCGCAGTGCCAGCGTCGCGGACTCCTCGCTGGGCAGGGCGAAGGGCTCGTCCCAGGCGGCGGTGAACATCGACTGCACCCCGCCCAGCACCGCGGCCATCGACTCGTAGGCGACCCGCACCAGGTTGTTCTGGGCCTGGGGAGCGAACAGGGATGCCCCACCGGCCACGCAGCCGAATCGGAACATCGATGCCTTGTCGCTGCTGGCGCCGTAGCGCTCGCGCACGATGGTGGCCCACCGGCGCCGCCCGGCCCGGTATTTGGCGACCTCTTCGAAGAAGTCGCCGTGGGTGTAGAAGAAGAAAGAGACCTGGGGCGCGAACTGCTCGATGCTCATGCGGCCACGCTCGACGACGGTGTCGCAGTAGGTGACGCCGTCAGCCAGCGTGAAGGCCATCTCCTGCACGGCATTGGCGCCGGCGTCGCGGAAATGCGCACCGGCGACCGAAATCGCGTTGAACCGCGGCACTTCGGCGGCGCAGAACTCGATGGTGTCGGCGATCAGCCGCAGCGACGGCTCCGGCGGCCAGATCCAGGTGCCGCGGGAGGCGTATTCCTTGAGGATGTCGTTCTGGATGGTGCCGGTGAGCTTGGCGCGCGGCACCCCGGAACGCTCCGCGGCGGCCACGTAGAACGCCAGCAGGATGGCGGCGGTTCCGTTGATGGTGAAGCTGGTGCTGATCTTGTCCAGGGGTATCGAGTCGAACAGGATCTCGGCGTCGGCCAGGGTGTCCACCGCCACCCCGACGCGGCCGACCTCCTCGCCGACCTCGGGGTCGTCGGAGTCGTAGCCGCACTGCGTCGGCAGGTCCAGCGCCACCGACAGCCCGGTCCCGCCCTGGCTCAGCAGGTAGCGGTAGCGCCGGTTGGACTCCTCGGCGGTGCCGAAGCCGGAGTACTGGCGGAAGGTCCACAGCCGGCCGCGGTAGCCGGACTCGAAGTTTCCGCGGGTGAAGGGATACGTGCCTGGGGGCGGCGGCTCTTCGCGCCGGTCTTCCGGGCCGTATACCGGTTTCAGCGGAATCCCTGAGGAGGTTTGCACTGGGTCACTCATCGATGGATACGGTACTTGCAAGAAATGAGAATGCCAATACCGGTGTATGCGAATGCCCGGGTCGTCAGCCGGCCAGGTTGAAGTTTCCGCTGGCCCCGTAGACCGCCAGCGAGACCAACAGGGTCACCGAGACCACCACGATCAGCGAGGTCCGCACCGCGTTGCCGACCGCGACCCCGACCCCGGCCGGGCCGCCGGCGGCGAAGTAGCCGAAGTAGGTGTGGATCAGCAGGATCGTGATCGCCATCAGGAACGCCTGCAGGAACGACCACAACAGGTCGATGGGGTTGAGGAACGTGCGGAAATAGTGGTCGTAGAGCCCGGCCGACTGCCCGAACAGGAACACCGTGGTGAAGCGACTGGCCACAAAGGACAGGATCACCGCGATGGCATACAGCGGAACGATCGCCACCAGTCCGGCGACGATGCGGGTGCTGACCAGGTAGGCGATCGGGCGAATGGCCATCGACTCCAGCGCGTCGATCTCCTCATTGATGCGCATCGCCCCCAGCTGCGCCGTGACCCCGGCCCCGAAGGTGGCGGCCAAGCCGATTCCGGCGACCACCGGAGCCGAGATACGCACGTTGATGAACGCCGCCAGAAATCCGGTCAGGGCCTCGATGCCGATGTTGCCCAGGGAGCTGTATCCCTGCACCGCCAGCGTCCCGCCGGCCGCCAGGGTCAGGAAGCCGACGATCACCACGGTGCCGCCGATCATCGCCAGGGTGCCGGTGCCCATGCTGATCTCGGCGATCAGCCGGATGACCTCGCGGCGGTAGCGGGCGAAGGCGAACGGCGTGGTGGCGATCGCCCTGCCGTAGAACAGCGTGTGATCGCCCACCTGGCTCAACGCCGTGATGGGGCGCCGGAGCTGCCGCGTCAGGCGCGGGTAGACGGCTTGCAGACTGCGCACTGCCATGCCTCAGCGCGCCGTCATCTTGATGCCGATGGCGGTGACCACGACGTTGACCACGAACAGTGACATGAAGGCATAGACGACGGTTTCGTTGACCGCGTTGCCCACGGCTTTGGCGCCGCCGCCGGAGATGGTCAGCCCCCGGTAGCAGGCCACCATGCCCGCGATCAGACCGAACAGCGCGGCCTTGACGCAGGAGATGACCAGCTCGGGAACACCGGTCAGCAAGGTGATGCCTGCCGCGAACGCGCCCGGGTTGACGTCCTGGACGAAGACCGAGAAGGCGTAACCGCCGAGGATGCCGATGATCACCACCAGGCTGTTGAGCAGCAGCGCCACCAGGCCGGCGGCAAGCATCCGCGGTGTCACCAGCCGTTGCACCGGGTTGATGCCCAAGACCTCCATGGCGTCGATCTCTTCCCGGATGGTGCGCGAGCCCAGGTCGGCGCACATCGCGGTGGCACCGGCCCCGGCCACGATCAACACGGTCACCATCGGTCCCACCTGCGTGACGGCACCGAAGGCCGCCCCGGCGCCGGACAGGTCCGCGGCCCCGAGCTCACGCAGCAGGATGTTGAGGATGAAGCTGACCAGGACGGTGAAGGGGATGGCCACCAGCAGGGTGGGCATCAGCGAGACCCGGGCGACGAACCAGCACTGTTCGACGAATTCGCGGGCCTGGAACGGCCGCCGGAACGCGAACCTGACCGCGTCCACCGACATCGTGAACAGTCCGCCGACCGCCTCCATGGGGCCGGCCAGGCGAGCTGCCGCTGCCCCCGGGGACCACCGGATCAGGTCCTTCATCCCCATCAGGCCGGCTCCTCCCGCGTCACTGCGTGTGGAATCCTATCGGATTTGTGAATTTTGGGATACCCGGTTCTGCTTTTGTTGCACACAGATTCTCACTCTGCGTAAACGCAGCGATGCGCCTCAGAGCCGGCCGTCGACCTGCAGATCGGGGTGGACCCACTGTGGTGATCTGCGTTCCTTGAACGCCCGGAAACCCTCGACGGCCTCCGGGGCGCCCAGGCTGGTGTTCATCCCGATCCGGTCGAACAGGCCGAGGTAGGAGTCCAGGCTGGCCTTGACCACCCCGCGCGCCGCCGGCGCGGTGCGACAGCACTGCGCCAGCACCTCGCGGGCGGCGTCAGGCAGGTCGTCGTGCGCGACCACCCGGGCCACCAGGCCCCAGTCCAGGGCCTCGCGCGCATCGAGGGTGCGGCCGGTGAACATCAGGTCCCGGGTGCGGACCGGCCCGATCACGCGCGCCAGCATCTGGCTGTAGTAGGTGTCGGCGATCCCGCGGAACAGCTCCGGCACCCGGAAGGTGGCCCGGTCGCTGACCACCGCCATATCACTGCACAGCGCGATCTGCAGCCCGCCGCCCTGGCACAGTCCGTTGACCGCACAGACAACCGGTTTGACCGAAGCGCGCAGGGTGTCGAACGGGGTGATGTCCATGCCCAGCGCGGCACCGAAGGTGATCCAGTCGTCGGCGCCGCCGCCACCCATGTCGCCGCCGGGGGCGAACACATCGCCGGTACCGGTGATCAACAGCCCGGCCAGCTCCGGATCCTGATTGACCCGGCCCACCGCGTACCGCAGACCGAAGTACATGGCGGGGGTCAGCGCATTGCGGGCCTGGGGCCGGTCGATGGTGCAGACGGCGATGGGACCCTCCCGCCGCAGCGTCAGGTAGGGCGTCCCCAGCCAGTCCCCCTCGGGTGGCCCCGACCGGGAGGACCCCTGCGGTTGAGCATCCATCAGCGCCGACCTCTCCTTCTTCGTCGTCAACGTCCGGCCAGCTCGGCCACCAGCTCCAGCGTGCCCAGATCACGGATGGCCTGGCATCCTCGCCGCAGCATCGTCACGAACATGTCGTCGCCGCGGTCCGTGCCGGTCGCGAACACCAGGCCCAGCGCGCAGATCAGCGGCACCTGCAGCGCGCCGAAACGGTAGTCCTGCCAACAGGTTTCCCGGTCATAGCCGGTGACACCATGGCCCAGCAACGCGCTGTGGTACTCGGCGACCAGATCGGCTTCGATCCGCTTGCGCAGCTCGGGTTCCAGGCTGGTGCCGGTGAAAAAAGCCAGGTCGCGGGCGGGCAGCCCGACCCCCAGCGTCTGCCAGTCCACCACCCAGATCGCTTCGCCGTCGGGACTGAACAGCATGTTGTCCAGCCGGTAGTCGCCGTGGATCAGCGCAAAGCGGCCCAGCGGCGCCAACAGCCACGGGGTGACCAGGTCGAGGGCAGCGGTCAGCGTCGCGCAGTCGGCGTCGCCGAGCTGGGCGCCGAGCCGCTGCACGGTGGTCGCGGCGCACATCCGGGCGATGTCGCCCATCCCCCTGGCGCCGTCGGCATCCAGCTGGGACATGGCCAGCCCGGAGAAGGTCAGCCAGCGCTGATCGCACCAGGTCGGCGCGTGCAGGCCGGCCAGAGCGGTGACCGCCAGCCGGGCCTGGTGCTGGTCGCAGCCGGCGATCTGATCGCCCTGAACCGCGGGCGACTGATCGGCGAGCAGCAGGGCGTACTCGGTCGCATCCTCGTTGATGTCGCAATGGAAGCACTGCGGTATCGGTACCTTCACCCGCGCGGCGACGTCCTGATAGAAGGCGCACTCACTGCGATATCCCAGGACGACGCGATCCCGCACGGCGTCATCGGCGGCCGGTAGCTTGATCACGAAACTGCCCGGCAGCCCGGCGGGGTTGTCGCGGTAGTCGGCCAGCACCCGGTAGGTGGCGCCGGTCTGTCCGGTCCCGACGGCGACGACATCGACCGAGGCCACCTCGACCGGTTCGCCGCGGGCACTCAGCACCGTCGACAGCCACTGACCGGTGACGTCGCGCGGATGCCGGGGTATCGCGGTCCGCGCGTTCACGGCTTCACCAACTCGGCTGTGGCCCAACCGAGCTCATCCGAACGCTCAGCCCGATGAGAATCCTGGGCGAGCCCCCGCAAGCCGCTTCCAGCCATGCCCGCAGACGCTACAGTAAGAATTTCAGTATGGTCAACGAAAGAGGACGCCGCAGATGATGAACGCCCAGGACTGGCAGGAAACCCTGGAGGACCTCGACCGGCGGCGGCAGCACACCCGGGCCATGGGCGGCCCCGAGCGGGTGGCCAAACACCGGGCAGCCGGCAAACTCGACGCGCGCGCACGCATCGGTCACCTGCTCGATCCCGGCAGCTTCCGGGAACTGGGCTCCATGGTCGGCGGTCAGATCGCCGCCGACGGCATCGTGGCCGGATCGGGGCTCATCAACGGCTCGCCGGTGATGGTGGGGGCCGAGGACTTCACCACGCTGGCGGGCAGTATCGGCCCCGGCGGCAACGCCAAGCGCTACCGCATCGCCGAACTGGCGCTGCGCGACAAAATCCCGCTGGTGATGCTGCTCGAGGGCGCCGGGTTCCGGCCCACCGGGGAACACTACGGCCGCACCCCCACCGACCTGCTGGCCCAGGCGCAGTGCTCGGGCAAGGTGCCGACAGTCGCCGCGGTACTCGGCCCGTCGGCCGGGCACGGCGCCCTGGTCGGCCCGGTCTGCGATTTCCGGATCATGAGCCCGCACGGCGCGATCTTCACAGCCGGCCCGCCGGTGGTCAAAGAGTCCACCGGCGAGGTGATCTCCAAAGAAGACCTGGGCGGCCCCGAGGTGGCGCTGACCAGCGGTGTGGTGCACAACTTCGGCGCAGACGACGCGGCGGTGCTCGACGACATCCGCCGCTACCTGTCCTACTTTCCGTCCAGCGCCTGGTCCTATCCGGTGTCGCTGGCACCGGACTCCGCCGCCGAATCACGGGCCACACCCGAACTGCTCGACATCGTCTCGCGCGACAACCGCCGCGTCTACGACATGCGCTCGGTGCTCGACGTCGTCTTCGACCGGCCCGACTGGTTCGAGGTCCAACCGCGGTTCGGCCGCGCGATCGTCTGCGCACTGGCGCATCTGGGCGGCCATCCGGTTGCGGTGGTGGCCAACCAGCCGCAGGTGCTGGCCGGTTCCATCGACACCGACGCCGCGGACAAGGCGGCGCACTTCATCATGGTGGCCGATTCCTTCCACCTGCCGATCGTGTTCCTGGCCGACAATCCCGGCATGCTGCCCGGCAGCCGCTCGGAGCGCGCGGGGGTGCTGCGGGCCGGTGCCCGGATGTTCGCCGCCCAGACCGCGGCCACCACCTTGAAGCTGCATCTGACCCTGCGCAAGGCCTACGGGTTCGGTTCCATGGTGATGTCGCTGCTGGGTTTCGACGCGCAGGTCGCGACCTTCGCCTATCCCGGGGCGACGATGGGCGCGATGAGCGCCGCGGCGCTCAGCGCGGCCTCGCACGCCGGGGAGGATCTGGCGGCCAAGCTGCGCGACACCGAACTGCAGGCCTCCTACCACTCCGCCCAGCAGCTCGGCTTCGACGAGCTCATCGATCCCCGCGAGACCCGCGACGCGCTGCTGTGCGCCCTGCAGCGCGGTCTGCGCAGCCGCCAGGCCGCCGCCGAGCCGGTGGCCCGAACCGTCATCATGCCCTGATGAGCACCCTGCGCGAGGCCATGCTCGGCGGCTGGGAGCTGTTGTCGTTCGAGTCCCGCGGTTCAGCGAGGCTCGACGCAGGAGAGGCGAAGCTGGGACCGCGGTATGAGCCCGTCGACACCGCCACCGGCGCGGTGTCGCATCCCCTGGGCACGCAGCCGCGCGGCTTGATCCTCTACACCGGCGACGGCTACATGTCCGCGCAGCTGACCGGGAGCGCCGAGGAGGCTGTGCGCGACGGCATGTCGTCCTCCTATATCGCCTACGGCGGCCGTTTCCACGTCGACGAAGACACCGCGACGGTGCGGCACGAGGTCAGTGTGTCGATGCTGCCGCAGCTGCTGGCGGCACCGCAGGTGCGGCAGGCGCGCGTCGACGGCGACCGGCTGACCCTGTCGGCGACCACCACCACCGACGGGGTGACGGGCCGGCACACCCTGGTCTGGGTCAGACGTCGATGATCACCTTGCCGACCGCCTTGCGGTCGGCGACGTAGCGCAGCGCGGCCGCGGTCTCGGCCAAGGGGAAACGGGCACCGATGTAGGGGCTGACCGTGCCCTCGGCGAACAATCGCTGCAGCTCGGCGAGGTCGCGCTCATTGCATTCGGGATAGTCGGTGGCGAAGGTGCGGATCTCCATGCCCTGCACGGTGATGCCCTTGAGCATCACCAGGTTCAGCGGGATCGCGGGAATGACGCCGGAGGCGTAGCCGAGCGTGACGAAGCGCCCGCCGCGGGCCAGACTGCGCAGCGCCGGCTCGGCGTAGGGCCCGCCGACCGGATCCAGCACCGCCTGCGCGCCCTCGCCGGTGATCTCGCGGATGCGCGTCTTGAGGTCCTCGCGGTCGTAGTCCACGGTCGCCGCCGCGCCGCGTTGCCGGCACACCTCCAACTTCTCCGGGCTTGAGGCCGCCGCGAGCACTTTGACGCCCATTGCCACGCCGAGGTCGACGGCGGCCAGCCCGACGCCGCCGGCCGCGCCCAGCACCACCACCCAGTCGCCTTCGCCGACGCGGGCCACCGAGCGCAGCGCGTGGTAGGCGGTGCGGTAGGTGACGCCGAACCCGGCCGCGGCCGCGTAGTCGATGCCCTCGGGGATCGGTGTTGCGACCGCGGCGGGCACCAGCGCCTGCTCGGCGAAGCCGCCCACGAACGACGTGCCGACCACCCGGTCGCCGGGCGCGAAGGCCACGCCCTCCCCGACCGCCAGCACGTCACCGGCCAGCTCGCTGCCGGGGGTGAACGGCACCGGGATCTTGATCTGATACTTGCCGTCGATCATCAGCACGTCGGGGAAGTTGACCGCCGCCGCGCGCACCCGGACCACCATGGTGCCGGGCCCGGGCTCCGGATTCGGCAGCTCCCGCAGCACCAGGTCTTCGGGCGGCCCGTAGCGCTCGCAGACGATCGCGCGCATCAGTGAGCCCCCAGCCCACGCAGGCAGAACGACACGAGATGATCCACATCGGCCGGCGCAGGCCGGCGACCCGTATTGAGGTAGCCACGCATGGTCGACAAGGTAGCGCCAAAGATCAGGTCGGCATCCCGGCGGGGGTCGTCGCCGCCGAGCGCGGCAACCGGCGCGGTGAGCAGATCGCGCAACGGCGCCAGGATCTCCTGGTCGGATAACCGCCGTTGCCCGCCGGCCTCCAGCTGGGTGCTGGCGGCGCGGCTCAGGCTCAGCAGGTGCGGGTCGGAGAGCTGCGCCAGGGCACCGCGAATCCATCGCGCGACCTGGGCCGCCGGCGTGCGTTCCTTGGCCATCTGGTGTTCCAGGTAGGACACCACGATCGCGACGCCGCGTTCCATCACCGCCAGGATCACGTCGTCCTTGCCGGCGAAGTAGCGGTAGAACGCCTTGTTCGACGAGCCCGCCTCGGCGACGATGTCGCAGACCCGGGGTGGGTCGGGCGCGCTGCGCTGCAACACCGTGACCGCAGCGGCCAGGATGCGCTCCACCTCGGCGGTGGCCTCGCGCTGCCGGTCGTCGAGCGCGCGGTGCACCGCCGCCTCGACCCGGCTCATGGTCTGGGCACCGCGGGGATCTCGTCGAGCAGGTGGCCGTATTTCGCGCGGGCGGCCGCGAGGCGGTTGTCCAGGAACTCGCTGGGCCACTCCGGATCCTCGGCCTCGTAGTCCTTGAGCAGCAGCCGGGCCAGGTTCACCTTGTGCGCCTCGGTGGGGCCGTCGGCCAGACCCAGCGCCACTCCGCCCAGCAGCACATTCGTCAGCGGCAGCTGTTCGGTCAGGCCCATGGCGCCGTGCACCTGGATGGCGCGCAACCCGATCGACTTGAGTATCTGCGAGGCCAGGATCTTGCAGACGCCGATCTCGGCCCGGGCCGCCTTCTCGTCGCCGGAGTCGATCAGCCACGCGGCGTGCAGCACCGTCAGCCGGAACGGGACCAGTTCGGCGTAGGAGTCGGCGATGAAGGCCTGCACGAGCTGCTTGTCGGCCAGCGAACTGCCCTGGGTGAAGCGGCTTTTGGCGCGGCGGGCCATCATGTCGATGGCGCGCTGCGCCACGCCTATCGAGCGCATGGCGTGATGCAGGCGGCCGCCGGCCAGCCGGCTTTGCAGGATCAGGAATCCTTGCCCCGGCTCCCCCAGGATCGCGTCGGCCGGCACCCGGACGTCGTCGTAGCGCACCAGCGAATGCCCGGCCTCGTGGGGATGCGAGCCGACCAGGTGATGGGTGGCTTCGATGACCAGGCCGGGGGTGTCGGCCGGGACCAGGAAGGTGGACGCCCCGCGGTGCACGGGCACATCCGGGTCGGTGATGGCCACCACGATGAAAAACGACGCCACCGAGGCGTTGGAGGAGAAGTACTTGCGTCCGGTGATCACCCAGTCGGCATCGTCTTCGGGTCCGGCCCGCCGGGCCCTGGTGGTGAACACCCGTGGGTCGGCGCCGCCCTGCGGCTCGGTCATCGAGAAACAGGAGAAGATCTCCCCCGACAGCAGCCCCGCCAGGTAGCGGTCTTTTTGGGCGCGCGTGCCGAAGCGGGCCAGGATCTCGGCGTTTCCGGTGTCGGGGGCCTGGGTGCCGAACACGATCGGCGCCCAGCTGGATCGGCCGAGGATCTCGTTGATCAGGGTCAGTTTGACCGCCCCGAATCCCTGACCGCCCAGCTCGGGACCCAGGTGCGGAGCCCACAGCCCCTGCTCGCGCACCCGGTCCTTGAGGGGGTCGACGATACGGCGGCGTTCCTCGGTCAGCGGCAGGTATTCGCAGCCGGGAAACAGCACTTCCAGTGGTTCGACCTCGTCGCGCACGAATGAACGGATCCAGTCGAGCTTGGCCTCGAACTCCGGTTCGGTGGAGAAGTCCCACGCCATCGCTTCGTTCCTTTCGTCTGTGCCTCAGGCACTGCCGCCGTCGGCCCGCAGGATCGAGCCGGTGGTGAAACTGGAGGCATCCGACATCAAGAACAGGGCTGCGCCGACGATCTCGGGCGGATTCCCGGCGCGCTGCAATGCCGCGGAGCCGAACGGGTTGGCGGCCTGTCCGAAATCCCAGGCTTTGGAGATGTCGGTGAGAAAGGGGCCGGGCATCAAGGTGTTGACCCGCACCGTCGGCCCGAAAGCCTGGGCCAGCGCCTCGGTCATGACGTTGAGGCCGGCCTTGGCCGCGGCGTAGGGAATGAAGGAGGGGTGCGGGCGCAGCGACCCGTGGGTGCTGACATTGATGATCGATCCCCGGCCGGCCGCCACCATCCGTTCACCGATCAACGCCGACAACCGAAAGGGCCCTTTGAGGTTGAGGTTGACCACGGCGTCGAACATCTTCTCGGTGACGTCGGTCTGTTTGTCGTAGACCGGCGACATGCCGGCGTTGTTGACCAACACGTCGACCCGGCCGAACCGCTGATAGGCCGCATCGACCAATCCGTCGAGCTCATCCCAGCGCCCGACGTGCACGGCGTAGGGCATCACCGAGCGTCCGGTGGCGGCCTCGATCTCTGCGGCGACCAGCTGGCAGGCCTGATATTTGCGGCTGGCGATCAGCACGTCCGCGCCGCACCGGGCGGCGGCCATCGCCATCTCGCGGCCCAGGCCGCGACTGCCGCCGGTGATCAGGACCACGCGGTCGGTCAGGTCGAAGAGCGTGTCAGCGTAGCCCATGTCAACCTCGCTTCGACGGAAGGGAACGGGCGAGTTCGGCTGCGGCACCGATCAACTGCGGGATCATCGGTCCCATGGCGGCGGCGATCTGCGGGTCGACCGCCGCGCCGCTGACCGAGGCGGCGTAGGTCTTCTCCAGCACGATCCCCAGCTTCCAGTTGGCTAGCACCAGGTAGTAGTCGATGTTCTCGGTGGACAGGCCGCTGAGCCGCTCGTAGTGCGCCAGCAGCTCGGATCGGGCCGGCATGCCGGCGAGGTCGGCGTAATACCCGTCGGTGCGCGGGTTCTCGCCGTCGTAGCCCAGCAACGCCCAGGCCAGGTCCAGCAGCGGATCCCCGACGGTCGTCATCTCCCAGTCGATGATGGCGACCAGTTTCGCTGGTGCCCCGTGGGCGTACATCACGTTGGCGAACTGGTAGTCGCCGTGCATGATGCCCGGGGTGTAGTGCTGCGGCCGGTTGCGGCGCAACCAGTCCGCGGCCTCGTCGAGACCCGGCAGCTCCCGCACCCGGTAGCGGTCCAGGAATGCCAGCCATCGGTCCACCTGGCGCTCGTGGAATCCGTCCGGGCGGCCGAACCCTTCGAGGCCCTGCGCCCGCCAGTCCACCCGGCCGAGCCGGGCGGCGCCCTCGACCAGCTCGAAAGCCAGGCCGCGGCGGGCATCTCGGTCCGAGTCGAACGGGGCCGGCCAGGCGTTGCCGGTCGAATTCCAGCCGGTCACCTCCGCCATGACATAGAACGGGGTGCCGAGCAGCTCGCCGTCGTCAGCGGCGATCAGCTGCGCGTGCGGTACGTCGGTGCCCGACAACGCCCGCACCAGGCGGATCTCGCGCCGCAGCCCGTCGATGCGGGCGGCGTCAGCGCGCGGGCCGGGCATCCGCAGCACCATGGCGGCCTCGCCCCGGCGCACCCGGTAGAGCGTGTTCTGCGAACCTCCGGTCAGCGGTTCAAGCCGGGGATACTCGCCCTGGCCAGGGGCGCCGTGGGCGTCGAGCCATCGCCCCAGCCGGTCGCCGTCGAGCCGGGACCGCTGGACCTCCGCCATCTTGCACCTCGCAATCTCCAAACAGAGAATAGCGTTCTCCACGGAGCCGGTGGGCGGATCGGCCTATCCGGTGAGCACCTCGGAGATCGGGGCTCCCGTGGCGATCTTGCCGCGGGCCCCCATCACCTTGCCGGGCCGGCCGGCGCCCACCACCCCGGCCAGCACGCCGTTGCGCTCGTAGTAGGCCAGGAACTTGTGACCGTCGTCCTCGACCAGGTGCACGGTGTCGGTGGCCTCCGGCTCGCCCAGGCACTGGATCTTCACGTCGTACTGGTCGCTCCAGAAATACGCCGGTACCGCCACGTCGTGCAGCGACTCGCGGCCCAGTATGTTCGGGACCATGGTCCGGGCCTGGGCGACAACGTTGCTCCAGTGCTCCACGCGCACCTGATGCCCCTCGCGGCCCCGCCAGAATGCGACGTCGCCAACCGCCCACACCCGCGGCGCACTGGTGCGGCCGGTCGCGTCACACACCACCCCGTTGTCCAGCTCCACACCGGAGCCCTCCAGCCACTCGGTCGCCGGCGTCGAGCCGACTCCGAGCACCACCACGTCGGCCGAAAGTTCGGTTCCGTCGGTGAGCACCACGGTCTGGACCCGTCCCGCGCCGCGAACTTCGGCCACCCCGACGCCGCTGCGGACGTCGACGCCGTTGGCCCGGTGCAGCCGCGCCACCAGTTCGCCGATCTGCTCACCGAGCACCGCGGCCAGCGGCGCCGGCTGCGGCTCGACCAGGACCACCTCCAGGCCCAGCTTGCGCAGGCTGGCCGCCGCCTCACAACCGATGAAGCCGGCCCCGATCACCACCGCCCGGCCCGCCCCGGCTGCGTCGTCGCGCACCGCCAGGCTGTCCTCGAAGGACCGGATCACCCGGATTCCGTCGAGGTCGGGCAGGCTCGGGATGCGCCGCGGCACCAGCCCGGTGGCGATCACCAGGTGGTCGTAGCCGAGCACGGTGCCGTCGGCCAGGGTCACTTGCTGCGCCGCGGTGTCGACGCTGCGGGCCCCGCAGCCCAACCGCAGGCTGATGTCGTGCTGGGCGTAGAACTCGGGGGGCTCGAGCGTGGTGTCGTCACGCTCGCCGCGCAGCACCTCTTTGGTCAGCGGCGGCCGGTCGTACGGCGGGCGGGTCTCGTCGGAGACGATCGTGATCGGGCCCGCGTATTCCGCGCGCCGCAGTTCCTCGGCTGTGCGCACGGCTGCCAGGCCGCCGCCGACGATGACGATCCCGTTGTCGGGCACCACTATCCCCCTGTTCTGCCGACCAGAGGCGATCAGTACTTGAGCGCGCCCTTGTCGACCTGGATCTGGACTCCCGTCAGGATTCCAGAGCCATCGCCGGCCAACCAAACCACCACGTCGGAGACCTGGTCAGGCGTCATGAACGTCTGCGGGTGCAGTGGCATCGGGGGGAACGCGTGCAGGTAGTCCGGCCGCTCGGTGAAGATCTCGGCCATCACCTGCGGCTCGATCATCGGAGTGTCCACCGAGTAGGGGTGAATCGAGTTCACCCGGATGCGGTGCGCCCCGACTTCGAGGGCCAGTGTGTTGGTCAGGCCCACCAGCGCGTGCTTGCTCGCGGCGTAGTGGCCGTTGCCGGGGGTGGCCTTCAACCCCGCCGAGGAGCTGACGATCACGATGGATCCGCCGTTGTCGGCCGCGATCATCGCCGGCACCGCCGCGCGGATGGTGCGCCAGGTGCCGGTCAGGTTCACGTCGATCACGGTGTTCCACTGCTCGTCGGTGAGCTCCCACAGCCGGCCCCAGCTCAGCACGCCGGCGTTGGCCACCAGGACGTCGAGGCGGCCGAACTGCTCGACGCCGTCGGCGACCAGGCTGCGCAGCCCCTCGTCGTCGCGGACATCCACCGGACGGGCCAGCACCTTGCGGCCCTGCGCCTCGACAGCGCTGACCATCTCGGCGAAATCTTCGGGGGTGGCCGCGGGATAGGTGATGGAGTCCGACACCGGACCGCAGATGTCGGTGGCGATGATGTCGGCGCCGGCAGCCGCCAGCCGGATCGCATGAGAACGGCCTTGACCGCGCGCCGCGCCGGTCACGAAGGCCACCTTGCCCTGCAGATTGTGGTTCTGGCTCTCGCTCACCTGACGAGGCTAACAGCTCGATCTAGAACGTGTTCTACCGATCGTGGCCCGTCATAACTCGGCGATGATCTGCTGGCGCTTCTGGTGGTACTCGTCGTCGGTGACGACTCCGTCCCGGCGCAGCACCTCCAATTCCTGCAGGCGCTCTCCCGCCGATCGCGGCTCGGCGCCGTCCCGGCCCGCCGCCGCCTCGGTGCTCTGCTCGGCGGCCCGGCGGACCACCGCGGCCACCTGCTGGCGCACCGTCGGGTCGGAGCGGATGTCGATCTGGCCCTGCACCGGGACGCCGTGCGCCCGCAGGATCTGCAGGATCTCCATCACCGGGCCGGTGTGGCCGGTCAGATCGTAGGTCTTGTTGTCCTCGGCGAGGGTGAACCGTGCCGGGACCGTGCCGCCCAGCAGCGCGCTGCGCTGCCAATCGACGCGGAAGTCGTTGGTGGCGGGGTCGACCAGGACGGCAAGCCGGCGCGCGGTGATCACCGGCAACCGGTTCAGGGTGGCCAGCACGCGGTCCTGGGCGTCGAACGGCGCCAGACCCGGCCCTTCGATGTGCAGGTCGAGTTTGACCAGGGGCTGGTTGTTGACCCGGGTCGAGGTCTCGTGAATGGCGACCACCTGCGCCAGGGCCAGCACGCCGTGCTGTTCGAGGTACTGCTGCCGGCTCGCGGCCTTCGCTCCGTAGCCGGTCCACAGCACCGCGGCCACGACGTCAGCACAGGTGACCGCAATGCCCCAGTAGAGCATCCATTCCAGTCCCGCCAGCCTGCCGAAGCCCAGATAGCAGATCAGGAAGATGGGCCCCACCAGCCCGCCGAACAACAGGACCATGAACTGGGCTTTCACGTAGCGCCACACCATGTGGCACAGAATATCGCCGTGTCGGGTTCTCGCCGGCAAATACGAAAGCCCCCTTCCCGCGCGGGGAAGGGGGCTTTCGCCTCTGCTGACGCAGAAAGAGAACTACTTGATGATCTTGGTGACCCGGCCGGCGCCGACGGTACGACCACCCTCGCGGATGGCGAACCGCAGACCCTCGTCCATGGCGACAGGCTGGATCAGCTTGACGCTCATCTCGGTGTTGTCACCGGGCATCACCATTTCGGTGCCCTCCGGCAGCGTCACCACACCGGTCACGTCCGTGGTCCGGAAGTAGAACTGCGGACGGTAGTTGTTGAAGAACGGCGTGTGGCGACCACCCTCGTCCTTGGACAGGATGTAGGCCTGGCCCTCGAACTCGGTGTGCGGGGTGGTGGTGCCGGGCTTGACCACAACCTGGCCGCGCTCGACGTCCTCACGCTTGATACCACGGATCAGCAGACCGACGTTGTCACCGGCCTGGCCCTGGTCCAGCAGCTTGCGGAACATCTCGACACCGGTGACGGTGGTCTTGGTGGTCTCCGGACGGATGCCGACGATCTCGACTTCCTCGTTGACGTTGATCACGCCACGCTCGACACGACCGGTGACAACGGTGCCACGACCGGTGATCGTGAAGACGTCCTCAACGGGCATCAGGAACGGCTTGTCGGTCTCGCGGACCGGGTCCGGGATGGACTCGTCGACGGCGTCCATCAGGTCCTCGACGGACTTGACCCACTTCTCGTCACCCTCGAGGGCCTTCAGAGCCGACACCCGGACCACCGGGGCCTCCTCGTCGAACTCCTGGGCGCCCAGCAGTTCGCGGACCTCCATCTCGACGAGCTCGAGCAGCTCCTCGTCGTCGACCATGTCGGACTTGTTCAGCGCCACCAGGATGTAGGGCACACCCACCTGACGGGCCAGCAGCACGTGCTCGCGGGTCTGCGGCATGGGGCCGTCAGTGGCCGCGACCACCAGGATCGCGCCGTCCATCTGGGCGGCACCGGTGATCATGTTCTTGATGTAGTCGGCGTGGCCCGGCGCGTCGACGTGGGCGTAGTGCCGCTTCTCGGTCTGGTACTCCACGTGGGAGATGTTGATCGTGATACCACGCTGGCGCTCTTCGGGAGCGTTGTCGATCTGGTCGAACGCGCGGGACTCGTTCAGGTTCGGGTACTTGTCGTGCAGAACCTTGGTGATAGCCGCGGTCAGCGTGGTCTTGCCGTGGTCAACGTGACCGATGGTCCCGATGTTGACGTGCGGCTTCGTCCGCTCGAACTTCGCCTTCGCCACTTCTTGTCCTCCTGGACTTGTTGGTGCTGGGTTACAGCAGGATTGATCTTTTCTGGTTTGTGCCACCGTAGCGGCACGGGCGGGCAGCTGGTTACTCGCCCGTTGCCTTCGCGATGATCTCCTTCGACACCTGCGCCGGCACTTCGGCGTAGGAGTCGAAAACCATGGAGTAGTTCGCCCGGCCCTGGGTCTTCGACCGGAGGTCTCCGACATAGCCGAACATCTCGGACAGCGGCACCAGCGCCTTGACGACGCGCGCACCGCTGCGCTCCTCCATGGCCTGGATCTGACCACGGCGGGAGTTCAGGTCACCGATCACATCGCCCATGTAGTCCTCGGGCGTGGTGACCTCAACGGCCATGATCGGTTCCAGGATCACCGGCTGCGCAGCTGCGGCAGCCTTCTTCAGCGCCTGCGAGCCGGCAACCTTGAACGCCATCTCGGAGGAGTCGACGTCGTGGTACTGACCGTCGAGCAGGGTGACCTTGATGTTGACCAACGGGTAACCGGCCAGCACGCCGTACTGCATGGCGTCCTGAGCGCCGGCGTCCACCGCGGGGATGTACTCGCGGGGCACGCGGCCACCGGTGACCTTGTTCTCGAACTCGTAGGTCGCGCCGTCTTCGCCGGTGAACGGCTCGACGTCGATGATTACCTTCGCGAACTGGCCGGAACCACCCGTCTGCTTCTTGTGGGTGTATTCGACCTTCTCCACCTTGCGGCGGATGGTCTCCTTGTAGGCCACCTGCGGCTTGCCGACGTTGGCCTCGACCTTGAACTCGCGGCGCATGCGGTCCACCAGGATGTCCAGGTGCAACTCGCCCATACCGCCGATCACGGTCTGACCGGTCTCGGGGTCGAGGTGGACCTTGAAGGTCGGGTCCTCTTCGGCCAGCTTCTGGATCGCCAGGCCCAGCTTCTCCTGGTCACTCTTGGTCTTCGGCTCGATGGCCACCTCGATGACCGGAGCCGGGAAGGTCATGGACTCCAGCACGATCTGGTTGTTCGGGTCGCACAGCGTGTCGCCGGTGGTGGTGTCCTTCAGACCGATCACCGCGTAGATGTGGCCGGCGGAGACGGAGTCGACCGGGTTCTCCTTGTTGGAGTGCATCTGGAACAGCTTGCCCAGCCGCTCCTTCTTACCCTTGGTCGAGTTGACCACCTGAGCGCCGGACTCGACCCGGCCGGAGTAGACCCGGACGTAGGTGAGCTTGCCGAAGAACGGGTGCACCGCGATCTTGAACGCCAGCGCCGCGAACGGCTCGTCGATGCTGGGCTTGCGGCTGATGATCTCGTCTTCCTTGCCGGGCACGTGACCCTGCACCGACTCGACATCCAGCGGCGACGGCAGGTAGTCGATCACCGCGTCCAGCATCGGCTGGACACCCTTGTTCTTGAAGGCGCTGCCGCACAGCACCGGGTACAGCTCCGAGGCGACCGTCAGCTTGCGGATGCCGCCCTTGATCTCTTCGATCGTGAGCTCTTCGCCGCCCAGGTACTTCTCGAGCAGGGCCTCGTCGGTCTCGGCGACGGTCTCCAGCAGGGCGGTGCGGTACTCCTCCGCCTTGTCGGCCAGGTCGGCCGGGATCTCGACGGTCTCGTAGGTCTCCCCGAGCTTGGTCTCGCCGCGCCACACCTTGGCGTTCATTTCGACCAGGTCGACAATGCCCTCGAAGTCGTTCTCCGCGCCGATGGGCAACTGGATCACCAGGGGCCGGGCGCCGAGCCGCTCTTCGATGGTGCGCACGGTGAAGTAGAAGTCCGCACCGAGCTTGTCCATCTTGTTGACGAAGCAGATCCGGGGCACGTCGTACTTGTCGGCCTGCCGCCACACCTGTTCGGACTGCGGCTCCACGCCCTCTTTGCCGTCGAACACCGCGACCGCGCCGTCGAGCACCCGCAGGGAGCGCTCCACCTCGACGGTGAAGTCGACGTGCCCGGGGGTGTCGATGATGTTGATCTGGTTCTTGTTCCAGAAGCAGGTCACCGCGGCGGAGGTGATGGTGATGCCGCGCTCCTGCTCCTGCTCCATCCAGTCGGTCGTGGAGGCACCGTCGTGCGTCTCACCGATCTTGTAGTTGACACCGGTGTAGTACAGGATGCGCTCGGTCGTCGTCGTCTTACCGGCATCGATGTGCGCCATGATGCCGATGTTGCGGACCTTGCTCAGGTCGGTCAGCACGTCCTGTGCCACAGCAGTCTTCCCACTCTTTCGGTAACTTCGGTTGCTTGTTGTCGCCAGTGCGCGTCAGCGGTTACGCCGACGTGATCACCAGCGGTAGTGCGCGAACGCCCGGTTGGCCTCGGCCATCTTGTGGGTGTCTTCGCGCCGCTTGACCGCGGCGCCGAGGCCATTGCTGGCGTCCAGGATCTCGTTGGCCAGCCGCTCGACCATGGTCTTCTCCCGGCGTGCCCGCGAGAAGCTCACCAGCCAGCGCAGCGCCAGGGTGGTGGAGCGCTCGGCGCGCACCTCGACCGGCACCTGGTAGGTGGCGCCACCGACGCGGCGGCTGCGGACCTCCAGAGCCGGCTTGACGTTGTCGAGCGCACGCTTGAGCGTCACGACGGGGTCGGTGCCGGTCTTCTCCCGAGCCTGCTCGAGAGCGCCGTAGACGATGCGCTCAGCCAGCGACTTCTTGCCGTCGAGCAACACCTTGTTGACCAGCTGGGTGACCAGCTGGGATCCGTAGACCGGGTCGTTGACCAGCGGACGCTTGGGTGCGGGGCCCTTGCGCGGCATCAGCTCTTCTCCTTCTTCGCGCCGTAGCGGCTGCGGGCCTGCTTGCGGTTCTTGACTCCCTGGGTGTCCAGCGAGCCGCGAATGATCTTGTAGCGCACACCCGGCAGGTCCTTCACACGCCCACCACGCACCAGCACCATCGAGTGCTCCTGCAGGTTGTGACCCTCGCCCGGGATGTAGGCGGTCACCTCCACCTGGCTGGTCAGCCTGACGCGCGCCACCTTGCGAAGCGCCGAGTTCGGCTTCTTCGGAGTGGTGGTGTACACGCGGGTGCACACGCCCCGACGCTGCGGGCTGCCCTTGAGGGCCGCGGTCTTGACCTTGGCGACCTTGTCGCGGCGGCCCTTGCGGACCAGCTGCTGAATGGTTGGCATCTACCGGCTTCCTGTATCGCTGTTCAAAACTCTCGTAAATCCTGCAGTCTGTGCCCCACCGCTACCCCGCGGTCGGGCGTGTCGCATGGGCCGCCGCGGATTACTCCGCTGCATAATGGACATGCGAATTGGGCCAGGCGCGCGCGTTATGTCACCAAACGCGCCTCGGTGGCCAGGCACGAGCTACCACAATACCCGCCAACACTCTGGCAGGTCAAAGCGCGTCGACGCCGGCCTCCCGCGGCTACTCGGTGCGGCTGTCCATCGCCGAAGCCAGCCTGCGCACCATGTCGGCGAAGACCGCGTCGGTGTCCACGTCGTCCATGACTCCGGTCATCTCCAGCAGCACAAATCCGTGCATGGCCGCCCAGAACTCCAGGGCCGCGTGAAAGGCCTTCTCCCCTTCGAGCCCATAGGACATCAGCACCTCGATCACCGGGGCGGCAGCCCGGGTGGCCGCGGCGGTGTACTCCGGGTCGTCGCCGCCCAGCGGCATCCGGGTGAACGCCGAATACCGGCCCGGGTGATGGTGGGCATAGCTGCGGTATGCACCGGCCATCGCCAGCACCGCGTCATCGCGGGCGCGGCCCTGGCCGACCTGGGTCAGCATCTCGAGGATGTCGTCGATGACACGCATGCGCATGGCGCGCCGCAGATCGCCCAGGCTGTGCACGTGGTTGTACAGCGACGGCCCCTTGGTGCCCAGCTGAGTGGCCAATGCATTGATAGTCAGGGCATCCCAGCCCTCCCGGTCCAGAAAGTTCAGGGCGGCGTTGACGATCCCGTCGCGGCTCAGCTTGACCGGGCGCGCCCCCGATTTGCCGTTGGCGCGCGAGCGACCCCCCGCGGCGGGCGGATCTGGTCGAGCTGACATGGAATACGCCCTTCAGATTGGCCGGAGGAGGTCAGCACAGAACTCTAATCGACCGATCAGAGGGGGAACCCGAGTACGCGCCCGCGCGTCCGACGTAAGCTTTGCCGAAATTGGGTCTGGCGAGAGGTGCCCGTCGATGAAATGGACCGCGTGGGCCGGCGCGCTGCTGGCTCTGGCAGCCGGTTGCCTGGGCGGCGCCGCAACCGCGCACGCGGTGCCCGGCGACATCCATATCTATGGAGTGCACGAGACACACGTCCTGGACTGCAACGGCGGGACGCTGTTCGTCAACGGCGTCAACGTCACCATCCACGCGGTGGGCAGCTGCTGGGCGGTGACCATGCAGGGTTCGCAGAACACCGTGATCGCCGAGAACATCGTCAACGACGTCACCGTCTACGGCTACGACCAGACCGTCTACTACCACAACGGTGATCCCCTGCTGTTCGACCGCGGACGCGAGCTGGGGATGACCAACCGGCTCCAACGCGTACCGGCGTGACCGGCGGTCGCCGGCTGCGCCGCGGCCCGCTGATGGCCGGCGGCATGGCAGTGCTGGCGGTCGCGCTCACCGGCTGCGGCTCGCCGGCGCCCGAATCCGCTCGGATCGCCAAAAGCTATGACGGCCAGTTCTCCGACATGCTCAGCTACGCGTCGTTCGGCGCGACGTCGGCCCTGGACTGCGCTGACGGCAAGTCACTCACCGTGGCCGGTTCCAACAACAAGCTGACGGTCCGGGGCAGCTGTGAGGCGGTCGACGTCAGCGGTGCCGACAACCGCATCACCATCGAGCGCATCGGTAGAACGCTGACGCTGACCGGGCTCAACAATTCGGTCACCTACCGCGACGGGCGGCCGAAGGTCGACGATCGCGGGTCGGGCAACACCGTCACCGCAGCACGCTGACCGGTACCGCCCGCTGCGCGCCGCGGCCTCCGCTCACGCTTTGGCGCCGTGGCGGCCGGCACCGCCGGCGAACCGGCCCGCCCCGCGCAGCGCCTCCTCGCTCACCCGCTCGATGCTGTCGAATTCGCAGTCCATCGCGTGGGATTCGGCCAGGCCCCACTGCCGCAACGCCGACAACCGGTCCGAACGCAAGCAGCCCTGCGGCAGCTCGGCCAGTTCGAGGGCCAACCGCTCTGCCGCCCGGCGCGCATGGCCGGGGGGAACCACCCGATTGGCCAGGCCGATTGCCAGCGCCTCCTCGGCGTTGACCGCCCGGCCGGTGAGGATCATGTCCATGGCGCGGCTGTGCCCGATCAGCCGAGGCAGTCGCACGGTGCCACCGTCGATCAGCGGCACCCCCCAACGCCGGCAGAAGACGCCGAACACCGCGTCGACCTCGGCCACCCGCAGGTCGCACCACAGCGCCAGTTCCAGTCCCCCGGCCACCGCGTAGCCGCTCACCGCGGCGATCACCGGCTTGGACAACATCATTCGGGTGGGCCCCATGGGGCCTGGACCGCTGCGGTGGGTCTGATTGGCCGTGGGGGTGCCCAGGGCTTTGAGATCGGCTCCCGCGCAAAAGGTTCCGTGGTCTCCCCACAGCACCGCCACCGACGCCGACTGGTCGCGGTCGAACTCGTCGAAGGCCTGATACAGCGCCGCTGCGGTCGGGCCGTCGACGGCGTTGCGCGCCTGCGGCCGGTTGAGGATCACCGTGGTGACCGGGCCGCTGCGCTCCACACGTACCGAATCGTTCATTGCAACACCGCCTCTCGGCCCGCGTCGCGACGCGAGGCCAGTTCGTCCGCGAACTCCGCATAACGGCTGCGGATTCGCGCTCCCGGCCAGCCCGCCGGAAGCAGTTCGGTTGGCAGCACCGGATCCCGGCGCAGGTGACGGACCATGGCCGCGGCGACGACGAAGCGGGCCGGCATGTCCGTCGCCTCGGCCATGGCTGCGAGCAGCTCGTGGCCGGTCTGGGCCCACCCGGTCAGATCCCACAGCGTGGCAGCCAGTTCGGCCGGATTGTCGTCGCGAGCGGTGAGCAGCCGGGTGTGCTGCGTCAAGCCGTCGAGGTCGGCGGCGATATTGTCCGGGCGCATCCAGAACCCCTCGCGCAGTTCGGCGAACCGCCGCTCGGACAGCCCCGCCCGCAGGCCCGCCCGGGTTCGCGCGTCGCAGCCGACGCTGGTGATCACCACGGCCAGCCAGTCACCGTGCCAGTCCGTGGTCTGCGGGTCCAGAGCCGCGTCCTGTTGGCGCTGGCGCTCGAGCAGGCGCTCGGACAGTCCGTAGCCCTCGGCGGAGCGCACCAGGTCGCCGGCGGCGACCAGCCGGGTCAGCGCCACCCGCAGGGCAGTCTCTTTGATCCCGAAACCGTTGGTGAGGCGCAACAATTCAGCCGCGGTAGCCGACGCCGGGTGCGCCCCCAGAAGCACCGACAGGACTACCGAGCGCGCCGTCATCCGCATGGCGTGGCGTCCTAAACCCCGGAGGCCTGCCGGCCGTAGTCCCCGAACGGCTCGTCGCGGTGCCGCACGGCGTCGCGAAACCCGTGTGCCACCGCGTCGGCGACGAAGGCGTGGCCTTCGGGGGTGTGCCGCGCCACCCCGTCGAACACGGTGCTGACCATCCGGCTGGTGGCCACGCCCTGTTGCAGCAGCGCGGTGTTGAGCGCGAGTTTGGCCATGATCAGCTGATTGACCGGCATCGCGGCGATCCGGGCCACCAGGCGTTCGGTGCGCTCATCGAGGTCGGCCGGATCGGGAGCCTCGATCGCCAGCCCCCATTCGGCGGCCTGCGCCCCGGTGATGCAGTCACCGGTCAGCAGGAGGCGTTTGGCGCGCTGGTCGCCGAGCCGGTGCGCCCACAGTCCCGCGGCGGGCACTCCCCACACCCGGGCCGGCGGATAACCGATCTTGGCGTCGGAGGCCGCGATCACCTGATCGGCGTGCAGCGCGATGTCGGTGCCGCCGGCCACGCAGTAGCCGTGGATTTTGACCACGGTCGGTTTGTCGGCATACATCAGCGACGCGAAGCCGCGAACGAAACGGCTCATCATCTGGTAGTCGACCATCGGGTCCCACGGCTTGTCCGGGCGATGGTTGGCGGCCTGGGTCTTTCCGTCGAGCACGGTGCCGCGGTAGTCCTCCCCGCCGGCCGATGCAGACCCGTCGGCGTAGGCGCCCAGGTCGAAGCCGGCGCAGAAGCCCTCGCCGCGGCCGGACACCAGGATCACGTGCACATTCGGGTCCAGATCGGCTCGCTCCACCAGGGCCGACAGCTCCTGTGGGGTGTCGGCGGTGATCGCGTTGCCGTGCTCGGGGCGGTCGAAGGTGATCCGGGCGACGCGGTCGGTGACCTCGTAGGTCATGGTCCGCAGGTTGTCGTATTCGACCGGGGCGATGTGATGCCGCATGGCGTGCCGGCCTCAGCCCTTGACCAGTGCGCGCTCGATGATCGGTCCGAGGTCCAGACCGCCCGGCAGGGTGCCGAATGCACCGCCGGACTGATGAGCCAACCGGGTCGCCAGGAACGCCTCGGCCACGGCCGGGTGGCCGTGGCGCACCAGCAGCGCACCCTGCAGCGCCAGGCAGATGTCCTCGGCGACTTTGCGGGCCTGGTTCTGGGCGGCGACGAGGTCGGATCCGAGGCCGGCCAGTTGGGTCTGCAACGCCGCGACGTGGGAGTCGAGGCGCTGATCCTGCCCGGCGGCGCCGGCGAGTTCGTCGAAGAGCACCTCCGCCGATTGCGGGGCGGTGGCCAGCGCGCGCAGCGTGTCCAGGGCGCTGACGTTGCCCGACCCCTCCCAGATGCCCATCAGCGGCGCCTCCCGATACAACCGCGGCATCAGCGAGTCCTCGATGTAGCCGTTGCCGCCCAGGCACTCCATCGCCTCGGCGGCGTGCGGCGTGGCGCGTTTGCAGACCCAGTATTTGGTGGCCGCCAGACCGAGCCGGCGCAGCAGGCCCTCGCGCTCGTCGCCGCGCACCGCCTTGTCCGTGGCGCCGGCCATCCGCATCGCGACCATGGTGGCCGCCTCGGCCTCCACGGCCAGGTCCGCCAGCACGTTGCGCATCAGCGGCTGATCGATCAGGTAGGCGCCGAACGCCTTGCGATGCTGCGCATGGTAGGTGGCGCGAGCCAGCCCCATCCGCATGCTGGTGGCGCTGCCCAGCGCGCAGTCCAGCCGGGTGAGGTTGACCATCTCGATGATGACCGAGACCCCGCGGCCCTCCTGCCCCACCAGCCACGCGGTGGCGCCGTCGTACTCGACCTCGCTGGAGGCGTTGGCGTGGTTGCCGAGTTTGTCCTTGAGCCGCTGCAGCCGCATCCGGTTGCGGGTGCCGTCGGGCAGGATGCGGGGCAGGAAGAAGCAGCTCAGCCCGCCGGGAGCCTGCGCCAGCACCAGGAACACGTCGCACATCGGCGCCGAGGTGAACCACTTGTGGCCGGTCAGGGTGTAGCTGCCGTCGGCGCCCCGCACCGCCTGGGTGGTTCCGGCGCGCACGTCGGAGCCGCCCTGCTTCTCGGTCATCGACATGCCCGCGGTGATTCCGGCTTTGGTGGCCGGCACCTTCAGCTCGGGGTCGTAGACGCGGCTGGCCAGCAGGGGCTCGTAGGTCTTGGCGAGTTCGGCGTTGTTGCGCAGTGCGGGCACGACGGCGTACGTCATCGAGATCGGGCACATGTGGCCCGGCTCGGCGGTCCACACGCCGGTCTGCGCGGCGCGGACGACGTGCGCGCCGGGCCGCGGGTCGGCCCACGGGGCGGCGTGCAGGCCGTGGGCTATCGCGGCGCGCATCAACTCGTGGTAGGCCGGGTCGTACTCGACTTCGTCGATCCGGTTGCCGACCACGTCGTGGGTGTGCAGCACGGGCCGGTTGCGGTCGGCCAGCTGGCCCCAGCGTTGCACCTGCTGAGATCCGGACAGGGCGCCGAGTTCGGTGACCGCGTCGACGCCCCACTGGCCGCCCTCGCGGATCAGTGCCTCGATCAGGACCGGGGACGACGCGGGGTTGAACCCCTCAAGTGGAAGTACCTGGTTGGTGACGATGTGCGTGTCGGCCATAACCGGAATATTACTGTTTTTCCACGCATGCACAATGGTTGTAACCGACGGGGACCAGACGCAATAAACGGCGGTCACAGCCTGAAGTCGGGAGGTTCAGGCCGTGACCGCCGTCGTTTTTGAGGCGCCGGACTAGGCGCTGCGCATTCCCCCTACGCCATGTTGCTCAGACATGTGGACCCCCTCCAGTGCCGAGATGACGAGTGCGCAGCCGCCGCAGTCACGGCGCCTACGTATACTTCTAACACAAAACCAACCCGCTGTCATATCGACAATGAAGAATCGACCATAAGGGATGGTTTTCCGCCGTCTGCATTATCTACTCACCCGCTCCCGCAGAAACGCGATGTCAGCCGGGCGGCCCTCCTCCGCGGTTTCGCAGATCACCGGCGCCCCGGCAGCCTTGACCACGGCGACCAGCAGGTCCGGGTCGATCTGCCCGGTACCGAAGTTGGCGTGCCGGTCCCGCCCGGAACCCGGGGCGTCCTTGGAGTCGTTGCAGTGCACCAGGTCGATGCGTCCGGTGATCGCCTTGATGCGCTCCACGGCATCGGGCAGGGACTCCCCGGCCGCCCAGGTGTGGCAGGTGTCCAGGCAGAACCCGACACCGGTATCGCCGATGTGGTCCCAGAGCTTGGCGATGGTGTCGAAGTGCCGCGCCATCGCGTACTCGCCCCCGGCGGTGTTCTCCAGGTACACCGGGACCGTGGTCTCCAGGCGGTCCAGCGCCTTGCGCCAGCGAACGAAACCCGCCTGCGGATCGTCGTCGTCGGCGGTGACGTGGCCGCCGTGCACGATCACCGCTACCGCGCCGACGTCGGCGGCGGCGTCGCAGGTCTGCTGCAAGACGGTGCGCGACGGGATGCGCACCCGGTTGTTCGGCGAGGCGACGTTGATCAGGTACGGCGCGTGGACATAGATCGGCAGCGCCGCCGCGCGCAGCTGCGCCGCGTCGTCGCGGGGTTTGGGTGCCTTCCAGCTCTGCGGGTTGCCGAGGAATATCTGCACCACCTCGGCCCCCTCGGCCTCGGCGGCTGCCAGCGGATTCTGCGGGCGCACATGGGATCCGATCAACACGGCGGCCAGCCTACCGGCGCCGCGACGCCGATGGTCAGTCCAGTTCGATCGGCCAGGTGTGCACCGGCTGGTTGGTGTGCACGTGCGTGCAGTAGCGGCGCAGCATCTCCGACAGTGCGGCGCTTCGGCTGGCGCCCTGCTCCTGCAACGCCCGAACCGTCGCCACCTGCCAGGTGGCGCCGTTGCGTCCGGTCGTTACCCGATCGGCGATGATGCCCAGGTAGTGGTCGACCACCTCGGCTGCCACGCCCCATTCCTCCAGACCCTGCCGGGCCAGCGGCAACAGCTCGCGGCGCGTCAGCTCCGCCGCACTCACCTCGCCCAGGCCCGGCCAGAACAGCCGGGCCGCCATGCCGTGCCGCGCCGCCCGCCGAAAGTTGTCGTGCGCCACCGCAAAACCCAACTGGGTCCACAGCGGACGCTGCTCACGGGCCAGGCGGTGCAGCAGACCGTAGTAGAACACCGCGTTGGCCACCATATCGGCGACCGTGGGGCCCGAAGGCAGGACGCGGTTCTCCACCCGCAGGTGCGGCCGGCCGTCCACGACGTCGTAGACCGGGCGATTCCAGCGATAGACGGTGCCGTTGTGCAGACGCAGCTCAGCCAGCTACGGCGTGCGGCCCTGCGCGAGTTCGTCGGCCGGGTCCTCGTCGGAGATCTCGGGAAGCAGCGACGGAAAGTAGCGCACGTTCTCCTCGAACAGGTCGAAGATCGAGGTGATCCACCTTTCGCCGAACCAGACCCGGGGCCGCACGCCCTGGTTCTTCAGCTCGTCGGGGCGGGTGTCGGTGGACTGGGCGAACAGCTCCACCCGGGTCTCCGCCCAGAGCCGATGGCCGAAGAAGTAGGGGGAATTGGCGCCGATCGCCAGTTGCGGGCCGGCCACCACCTGCGCGGCATTCCAGTGGCTGGCGAAGTCTGACGGCGAGACTTGCAGGTGTAATTGCGTACTGGTGCAGGCCGATTCCGGCGCGATGTCTCCGACGTGCAGGTTCAGCGGCTCCGGGCCGTCGATGTCGATGTCGATGTCTCCGCCGCGGGCGGCGAAGATCGAGTCATTGAGCGCCACATACCGCGCGGAGTCACTCATCCAGTCCCCGGACAGGTGATCGGGCATCAGCGTCGGCAGAATCCCGATCATCACGATCCGCGCGTCGTGGGCACGGGCCTTGGCCTCGGCGGCATTGAGCCGGGCCCGCACCTCGGCTTCGAGATCCAGCGCGGACAGCGCCGTGAACTGCCGGGGCGGCACGTTGAACTCGATGTTGTAGGAACCCAGTTCGCGCTGAAATGCCGGATCGTCGATCGATGAGAGGACACCGGCGTTGGCCATGGCCGGCCGGTAGTCGGCGCCGATCAGGTTGCCCTCGATCTCCATACCGGTCAGCGGCGGATCGCAGTCGAAGCTGGCCTGAGCCAGCATCGTCTCGAAGACATCCAGGCACTGCTGGATCTTGTGCCGGTACTGGCGGCGCTGCTTGCGCGAAAAGGTGGTGTCCTTGAGTTCATCCCCCATGCCAACGATGCAACCGCGTCGGCTGCCGGGCCGCAACCTTGCGTGCTCACCCCACCCCGCGAGCAGACATGAAAGCCCCCGATTGCAGCGACGAAAGGGGGCTTTCACGACTGCTCGCGAGAAAGAATCACCCGGGGAGGCGCTGGTCCAAGTACATAGCGATACGCCCGACGAGTCCTGCCGGATCCCCGCGAACGTCACTTACCGTCATGGGAACCGATAGCCAGCCGCACTCCTGCAACCGGGTGACCTTCAAGCGGTAGTGCAGCAAAGCCTTCGGCCCCATGTGCCAGTCGATACTGATCACATCCAGGAGTTGCCGGGTGGTGGCCAGACCCCCGTTGGCAGCGAAGATCTCGTCGAGCGACATCCGCCGAGGATCGCGTAGACCTGCCCGACAGAAAAGTCACCCCTGTGGACAACTGACCGCCCGCCCCGAAAGGACGCGACAGCCCCCATTTCGGACCCGAAATGGGGGCTATCGCGTCTGCTCGCGCAGAAGGGACTAGCGGTAGTCGCTGTATCCGTAGTCGTCCAGCGGAACCGCGGCACCGGTGGCGGCGCCGAAGTCCGGGCTGTAGTACTGATCCTCGTAGGACGGGATCGTGTACGCAGCCGCCCGGGCCTCTTCGGTGGGCTGAACGGCGATGTTGCGGTACCGGTTGATGCCGGTGCCGGCCGGGATCAGCTTGCCGATGATCACGTTCTCCTTCAGGCCCTGCAGCTTGTCGCTGCGGCAGTTGATCGCCGCATCGGTCAGCACGCGGGTGGTCTCCTGGAAGGAGGCCGCCGACAGCCACGAGTCGGTGGCCAGCGACGCCTTGGTGATACCCATCAGGACCGGACGGCCGGCCGCGGGCTCAAGGCCCTCGGCCACCACGCGGCGGTTCGCAGTCTCGAACTCGGCCCGCTCGGTCAGCGAACCGGGCAGGAACTCCGTGGCGCCCGAGTCGATGATGGTCACCCGGCGCAGCATCTGCCGGACGATCACCTCGATGTGCTTGTCGTGGATCGACACACCCTGGGCCCGGTAGACCTGCTGGACCTCGTTGACCAGGTGGATCTGCACCTCACGGGGTCCCTGCACACGCAGCACCTCGTGCGGGTCGGCAGACCCCTCCATGAGCTGCTGCCCGACCTCGACGTGGTCGCCGTCGGCCAGCAACCGCTCCGAGCCGTCCTCGTGCTTGAACACGCGCAGCCGCTGACGCTTGGGCAGCTTGTCGTAGACCACTTCCTCGCCACCGTCATCCGGCACGATCGTGATCTTGTAGAACTTCTCGCCCTCTTCGAGCTGCACCCGACCGGCGACGTCGGCGATCGGCGCCTTGCCGCGCGGCACCCGGGCCTCGAAGAGCTCCTGAACCCGCGGCAGACCGCCGGTGATGTCCTCACCGACGCCACCCTGGTGGAAGGTACGCATGGTCAGCTGCGTGCCGGGCTCACCGATGGACTGGGCGGCGACGATACCGACCGCCTCACCGATGTCGACCAGCTTGCCGGTGGCCATCGAGCGGCCGTAGCAGGTGGCGCAGACCCCGGTTCCGGTGGCGCAGGTCAACACCGAGCGCACCTTGACGCTGGCGACACCGGCCGCCAGCAGCGCCTCGATCGACGGGTCGCCCAAGTCGTGTCCACGCTCGACGACAACGTTGCCGTTGCTGTCGACCGCGTCCACGGCCAGCGTGCGGGCGTACGCCGACGTCTCCACGAACGGGTTGCGGATCAGCGAACCGTCGGCCTGGACCTCGGCCAAGTCGACGACGATGCCGCGCTCAGTGCCGCAGTCGTGCTCGCGCACGATCACGTCCTGGGACACGTCCACCAGACGACGAGTCAGGTAACCCGAGTCGGCGGTACGCAACGCGGTGTCCGCCAGGCCCTTTCGGGCGCCGTGGGTGTTGATGAAGTACTCCAGCACGGTCAGGCCCTCACGGAAGGAGGACTTGATCGGGCGCGGGATGAACTCACCCTTGGGGTTGGTCACCAGACCCTTCATGCCGGCCAGCGTCCGGGTCTGGGTGAAGTTACCCGTCGCACCGGAGTCCACGATCGTGATGATCGGGTTGTCGGACGGGTAGTGGTCACGCAGCGCCTGACCCACCTCTTCGGTGGCTTCCTTCCAGATCTCCACCAGCGCCTCGTTGCGCTCGTCCCGGTTGAGAGCACCACGCTGGAACTGCTTCTCCAGCTTGTCGGCGCGCTCCTCGTAGGAGTCGAGGATCTCCTTCTTGCGCGGCGGCACCAGCACGTCGGCCATCGACACCGTGACCCCCGAACGCGTGGCCCAGTAGAAGCCGGCGTCCTTGAGCTTGTCGACGGTCTGCGCGACCACGATCATCGGGTAGCGCTCGGCCAGGTCGTTGATGATGACGGCCTGAACCTTCTTGTGCATCTGCTTGTCCACGAACGGATACCCGGCAGGCAGCAGCTCGTTGAACAGGACCCGACCCAGCGTGGTCTCGGCGATCCAGGCGCCGCCCGGACGCCAGCCGTTCTCGCCGAACAGCTCGGTCTCCACGTCGGCCGGCGGCCGCAGCTGGTCCAGACGCACCTTGATCCGCGCCCGCACGCTCAGCGCGCCGCGGTCCACGGCCATGATCGCCTCGGCCGGCGAGGAGTACACGCCGGTCTCCGGGCGATCCTTGGCGGCCGGGGTGTATTCGCCTGTGTCACCTTCGATCTCGGTGGTCAGGTAGTACAGGCCCGTGACCATGTCCAGTCGCGGCATGGCCAGCGGACGACCCGACGCCGGCGACAGGATGTTGTTGCTCGACAGCATCAGGATGCGGGCCTCGGCCTGCGCCTCGGCGCTCAGCGGCAGGTGCACGGCCATCTGGTCGCCGTCGAAGTCGGCGTTGAAGGCCTCACAGACCAGCGGGTGCAGCTGGATCGCCTTGCCTTCCACCAGCTGCGGCTCGAAGGCCTGGATGCCCAGCCGGTGCAGCGTGGGTGCACGGTTGAGCAGCACCGGGTGCTCGGCGATGACCTCTTCGAGGACGTCCCACACCTGGGGGCGCTGCCGCTCCACCATCCGCTTGGCGCTCTTGATGTTCTGCGCGTGGTTCAGGTCGACCAGCCGCTTCATCACGAACGGCTTGAACAGCTCCAGCGCCATCAGCTTGGGCAGACCGCACTGGTGCAGCTTGAGCTGGGGACCGACGACGATAACCGAACGGCCCGAGTAGTCGACACGCTTGCCGAGCAGGTTCTGACGGAACCGGCCCTGCTTGCCCTTGAGCAGGTCGCTCAGGGACTTCAGCGGGCGGTTGCCCGGTCCGGTGACCGGCCGGCCACGACGGCCGTTGTCGAACAGCGCGTCGACCGACTCCTGCAGCATCCGCTTCTCGTTGTTGACGATGATCTCGGGCGCACCCAGATCGATCAGTCGCTTGAGCCGGTTGTTGCGGTTGATGACCCGGCGGTACAGGTCATTGAGGTCGCTGGTGGCGAACCGGCCACCGTCGAGCTGGACCATCGGGCGCAGCTCCGGCGGGATCACCGGCACCGCGTCGAGCACCATGCCCATCGGGGAGTTGCCCGACTGCTGGAACGCGGCGACCACCTTCAGGCGCTTGAGGGCGCGAAGCTTCTTCTGGCCCTTGCCGTTCTTGATGATGTCGCGCAGCGACTCGGCCTCGGCGTCGATGTCGAAGGTCTCGATGAGCTTCTGGATCGACTCGGCACCCATGGCGCCGGTGAAGTACTCGCCGTAGCGGTCCACCAGCTCGCGGTAGACGGTCTCGTCGACGATCAGCTGCTTGGGAGCCAGCTTGACGAAGGTGTCCCAGATGTTGTCGAGGCGGTCCAGCTCACGCTGGGCACGGTCGCGCAGCTGGCGCATCTCGCGCTCGCCACCGTCGCGAACCTTACGGCGCACATCGGCCTTGGCACCCTCGGCCTCGAGCTCGGCCAGGTCGGCCTCGAGCTTCTGGGCGCGGGCTTCCAGGTCGGCGTCGCGCTGGTCCTCGACCGCCTTCTTCTCGACGACCATCTCGGCTTCCAGCGTGGACAGCTCGTTGTGGCGCATCTCGGTGTCGACGCTGGTGATGACGTAGGCCGCGAAGTAGATGATCTTCTCGAGGTCCTTGGGCGCCAGGTCCAGCAGGTAGCCCAGGCGCGACGGCACGCCCTTGAAGTACCAGATGTGCGTGACCGGGGCGGCCAGTTCGATGTGGCCCATCCGCTCACGACGCACCTTGGCGCGAGTCACCTCAACGCCACAGCGCTCACAGATGATGCCCTTGAAGCGCACCCGCTTGTACTTGCCGCAGTAGCACTCCCAGTCGCGAGTCGGTCCGAAGATCTTCTCGCAGAACAGGCCGTCCTTCTCGGGCTTGAGCGTGCGGTAGTTGATCGTTTCCGGCTTCTTGACCTCGCCGTAGGACCATTGCCGGATGTCCTCCGCGGTTGCCAGGCCGATGCGGAGCTCATCGAAGAAGTTGACGTCGAGCACGTAACTCCCTTTCCCCTTGCGGGATTAGTAACTAGTAACTAGGCCAGGTCTTCCACAGAAGCGGATTCGTTGCGGGACAGGTTGATTCCCAGATTCGCGGCTGCCCGCTCCAGGTCCTCGTCCTCGCCTTCGCGCAGCTCGATCGCCGCACCGTCCTTCGCCAGCACCTCGACGTTGAGGCACAGCGACTGCAGCTCTTTGAGCAGCACCTTGAAGGACTCCGGGATACCCGGCTCGGGGATGTTCTCGCCCTTGACGATCGCCTCGTAGACCTTGACCCGGCCGACGGTGTCGTCGGACTTGATGGTCAGCAGCTCCTGCAGCGTGTACGCCGCACCGTAGGCCTGCATGGCCCAGCACTCCATCTCACCGAACCGCTGGCCACCGAACTGCGCCTTACCGCCCAGCGGCTGCTGGGTGATCATCGAGTACGGACCCGTGGAACGCGCGTGGATCTTGTCGTCCACCAGGTGGTGCAGCTTCATGATGTACATGTAGCCGACGGTCACCGGGTACGGGAACGGCTCACCGGAGCGGCCGTCGAACAGCCTCGCCTTGCCGTCGCCGTTGACCATGACCTCGCCGTCCCGGTTGGGCAGGGTCGAGGCCAGCAGGCCCTGCAGCTCGGCCTCCCGCGCCCCGTCGAACACCGGGGTCGCGGTGCGGGTGTCCGCTCCGGCGGCGTACAGCTCCTCGGGGAGCTGGTCCGCCCAGTCCGGCACACCGGCCGCCACATCGATGTTCCATCCGGTCTTGGCGATCCAACCCAGGTGGGTCTCCAGGATCTGACCGATGTTCATACGACGCGGCACACCGTGGGTGTTCAAGATGATGTCGACCGGCGTGCCGTCCGGCAGGAACGGCATGTCCTCCACCGGCAGGATCTTGCCGATGACGCCCTTGTTGCCGTGGCGGCCGGCGAGCTTGTCACCGTCGGAGATCTTGCGCTTCTGCGCGACGTAGACACGCACCAGCTCGTTGACCCCGGCCGGCAGCTCGTCGTCGTCCTCGCGGGAGAACACCCGGATGCCGATGACCTTGCCGGACTCACCGTGCGGCACCTTCAGCGAGGTGTCGCGGACCTCGCGGGCCTTCTCGCCGAAGATCGCACGCAGCAGCCGCTCCTCGGGCGTCAGCTCGGTCTCGCCCTTGGGGGTGACCTTGCCGACCAGGATGTCGCCGTCGCGGACCTCGGCGCCGATACGGACGATGCCGCGCTCGTCGAGATCGGCCAGCACCTCATCGGAGACGTTCGGGATGTCCCGGGTGATCTCCTCGGCGCCCAGCTTGGTGTCGCGGGCGTCGATCTCGTGCTCCTCGATGTGGATCGAGGTCAGCGTGTCCTCCTCGACCAGCCTGTTGGACAGGATGATCGCGTCCTCGTAGTTGTGCCCTTCCCACGGCATGATCGCCACGAGCAGGTTCTTGCCCAGGGCCATCTCACCGTTGTCGGTGCACGGGCCGTCCGCGATCACCTGACCGGCCTCCACGCGCTGGCCGGCGTTGACGATCGGACGCTGGTTGGCGCAGGTGCCGTGGTTGGACCGGTTGAACTTGCGCATCCGGTAGGTCTGCCGGGTGCCGTCGTCGGCCATCACCGTGACGTAGTCGGCAGAGACCTCCTCGATGACACCGGTCTTGTCGGCGACGATCACGTCCCCGGCATCGATCGCGGCGCGCAACTCCATGCCGGTGCCCACCAGCGGCGCCTCGCTGCGCACCAGCGGAACCGCCTGACGCTGCATGTTGGCGCCCATCAGGGCACGGTTGGCGTCGTCGTGCTCGAGGAACGGAATCATGGCCGTGGCCACCGACACCATCTGGCGCGGGGAGACGTCCATGTAGTCGACCTCGGCCGAGGACACGTACTCGACCTCGCCGCCCTTACGGCGGACCAGCACCCGCTCCTCGGTGAAGCGGCCGTCGTCCTCCAGCGGCGAGTTGGCCTGCGCCACGACGTGGCGGTCCTCCTCGTCGGCGGTCAGGTAGTGGATCTCGTCGGTGACCACACCGTCGACCACCTTGCGGTAGGGCGTCTCGATGAAGCCGAACGGGTTGACCCGCGCGTACACCGACAGCGAACCGATCAGGCCGATGTTGGGGCCTTCCGGGGTCTCGATCGGACACATCCGGCCGTAGTGGGACGGGTGCACGTCACGGACTTCCAGGCCGGCCCGCTCCCGGGACAGACCACCCGGGCCCAGCGCCGACAGGCGGCGCTTGTGGGTCAGGCCCGACAGCGGGTTGTTCTGGTCCATGAACTGGGAGAGCTGGCTGGTGCCGAAGAACTCCTTGATCGCGGCGACCACCGGGCGGATGTTGATCAGGGTCTGCGGCGTGATGGCCTCGACATCCTGCGTCGTCATCCGCTCACGGACCACCCGCTCCATCCGGGACAGGCCGACCCGGATCTGGTTCTGGATCAGCTCACCCACGGTGCGCAGCCGCCGGTTGCCGAAGTGGTCGATGTCGTCGACCTCGACGGGAACCTCGACACCGCCCGGCACCGTCATGGTGGCCGAGACGCCGTCCTGAGCGGCCTGGTGCAGGCGCACCAGGTACTCGATGGTGGCCACGATGTCCTCTTCGGTCAGCGTGGTCGGCTGCGCCTCGCCCGGGTTGGCGGTCAGACCCAGCTTCTTGTTGATCTTGTAGCGACCCACTCGCGCCAGGTCGTAGCGCTTCTCCTTGAAGAACAGGTTCTCCAGCAGCGTCTGCGCGGACTCCTTGGTGGGCGGCTCGCCCGGACGCAGTTTGCGGTAGATGTCCAGCAGCGCCTCGTCGGGGCTGGCGGCGCTGTCCTTCTCCAGCGTCGACATCATGATCTCGGAGAAGCCGAACCGCTCCCGGATCGCCTCGGAAGTCCAGCCCAGCGCCTTGAGCAGGATGGTGACCGGCTGGCGGCGCTTGCGGTCGATCCGGACGCCGACCAGGTCGCGCTTGTCGACGTCGAACTCCAGCCAGGCGCCACGGCCCGGGATCACCTTGACCGAGTGCAGCGTCTTCTCGGTGGACTTGTCGATGTTGGCGTCGAAGTACACGCCCGGCGAACGCACCAGCTGGGACACCACCACCCGCTCGGTGCCGTTGATGATGAACGTGCCCTTCTCGGTCATCATCGGGAAGTCACCCATGAACACCGTCTGGCTCTTGATCTCACCGGTGTTGTTGTTGATGAACTCCGCGGTGACGAACAGCGGGGCGGCGTAGGTCATGTCCTTGTCGCGGCACTCCTCGACGGGGGCCTTGACCTCGTCGAACCGCGGGTCGGAGAACGACAGCGACATGGAGCCGGAGAAGTCCTCGATCGGGGACAGCTCTTCGAGCACCTCTTCGAGACCACCCTTGGGCGCAGCACCGGTCTGCTGGGCCATCTTCTCGCGCCACTGCGGCGCCCCGATCAGCCACTGGAACGAGTCGGTCTGCACGTCGAGCAGACCCGGAACCTCGAGGGGTTCACGCAGCTTGGCGAAGGACACCCGGTTGGGAGCCCCGGGCACGGAGCTGTTGGGAGAATTGTGAGTGGTAGTACCTGAAGCGTTCTTTTTGCTCTGGCGGGAGACTGCCAAGATGCATCCTTCCAGCACCTAATGCGGCCAGCGGATCCCGGTTCTCACCGGGCCCGATCGCTGCGAATATCGACCGTTGGTTCGGCTGGCGAACGCTCTGTCCGGCCTCACGCACAGCCCAACCACGAGGTGACAGTCCTGAATCGAGCCGACGGACCTGGCTCAGGCTGTACTGCGGTGTTCGGGTGCGAGTAAGGGATGGGCAGGAGGAAGCCAGCGCAACGTCCAACAATAGCGCAGGCTGACGCAATCCTCAACTGCGCCGTCCCGGAGCCCTATCGGTGCTGGCTGGCCTCCGCCGGACTCTCCGCATGTGTGCTGGTGAACAGATTGGACCGTCGCGGTCCGTCCGTCAAGAGCTGCGGTCGGCGAGCCTGGCCGGACTCAGCCAGGCGGGGTCGGGATGGACGCAGTGGGAGCGTCTTCGTCCGCCGGGAACTCGTGCACGGCGTACTTGTGGGTGCCGTCGAGTTCGTCGCGGATGGCTGCCTGGGCGTTGGCGGGCAGGGTGTGCAGGATCTCGCGTACCCGAGCCCGGCGGCGCGCCACCCCCTTGCGCTCCGGCAGGCCGGGGGTCGCGCTGAGCTGGGGCGGCACGCCCTCGATCTCTTCGACGCCGCCGTCGCTCTGGCCGGCGGCGATCATGGCTTCCTCGGCCGCCGCGGTGGCCTGGTCTTTCTCCTCGGACATGCCGATCGGGCCGATACGCCGGCCGTTGAGGAACTGGCGCACCACCGGCTCATCGGAGGTCAGCAGCACCTCGCGGGGCCCGAACATCACCAGCTCCTTGCGGAACAGCATGCCGATGTTGTCCGGCACCGTGCGCGCGATGTTGATGTTGTGCGTGACGATGAGGATGGTGGCGTCGATCTGGGCGTTGATGTCGATCAGCAGCTGGCTCAGGTAGGCCGTGCGGACCGGGTCCAGGCCGGAGTCGGGCTCGTCGCACAGGATGATCTGCGGGTCGAGCACCAGGGCCCGGGCCAGGCCGGCACGCTTGCGCATACCACCGGAGATCTCGCCGGGGAACTTGTAGCCGTCGTTGGGCATACCGACCATCTCGAGCTTCTCCATGACGATGTCACGGATTTCCTTCTCGGACTTCTTGGTGTGCTCACGCAGCGGGAAGGCGGTGTTGTCGTAGATGTTCATCGACCCGAACAGCGCGCCGTCCTGGAACAACACGCCGAACAGCGTGCGGATCTCGTAGAGCTCCTTGGCCGAACACTGCAGGATGTCGGTGCCGTCGATGGTGATCGACCCGCGCTCGGGGCGCAGCAGGCCGATCAGGGACTTCAAGAACACGGACTTGCCGGTACCGGAGGGCCCGAGCAGAACGCTGACCTCTCCCTCGGGAATGGTCATAGAGACGTCTTCCCAAATCCGGGCCGATCCGAAGGACTTGGTAAGCCCCTGTACCTCGATGGCGACACCCATTAGTGAGGTCCTTCCGCAACGTCTGGTCGTGCCACGACTGGCTTGTGGCTTGGGCCACTGTAGCGCACACGTGCGACCGTTATCGGCGGTCTGCCTCAGTCGACGGGTGTCCAGTTGCCGTGGAAGCCCATCGGAACCCGTTGCGGCAGGTGCACGGTGGCCACCGGCTCACAGGTCGCGGCGTCGAGGATCAGCAGTTGTCCCTCGTCCTCGCCCCGATGGTGCGCCATTCCGAGCAGCACGCCGTCGTCCTCCGCACGGCCGCCGGGCCGGGGCACGAACGACATCTCGCCGATCACCAGCGCCGGGTCCAGCGGCGCGGTCAGGCTCGTCCCGTTCAGGTAGTCGTGCTTGTAGAGCACGGTCGACATCGGCGTCCCCGCGCCGCCGACGAAGCCGCCCTGGATGCCCATGGTGTAGCCGAAGCGGTGTTTGGCGCCCAGCAGCGCCTCGTTGATCCGCGGGAACTCCTGCGGCCGGTCGTCGCGCGCCTCGGTGCTGACCGCCCCGGTGTCCAGGTCGATGGTCCAGCGGTCCAGCGTGGGCGGCACGTCGCCCGGGCCGTGCCGGTCGACCTCGAACATCTTCGTGTAGCGCACCACGTCGAGGACCAGCAACTCGTGTCCGGCCGGTGAGACCTCGGTGTAGGCGTTGACCGGGTGGAAGACATAGCAGGGCTCCACCTCGAACCAGCGCACCTTCGGCGCGCCCTCGCGCGGCATCACCCCGATGCGCGCGGGGTAGTCGGCGTTCCATGAGTAGGGCATCCCGGTCGGGGGCCTGGTGTCGCGGTTGACCAGCGCGGTGACCGGGTTGGGGAGCCGGACCTTGCCGATCAGGCTGCTCAGCACCATCCGGGCCGGCGCCTTGAGCCAGCGGGGCATGCGCACCGGCAGCACGTCGGCCGAATCGAAGGTGACCGGCAGGTCATAGACCACCACGTACTTCTCGGTCAGCGAGAAGTCGTGCATCATCGGCGCTCCGGTCACCGCGATGTCGACGGAGCGGCGCACGCGCCCGGCGGTGTCGATCACCGAGTACTGCACGGAACTGCCCCGCGCAAACGAATAGGACACGGCGTGCAACTCGCCGGTGTGCGGGTCGCGGTGCGGGTGTGCGGTGTAGCCCCCGTACAACGTGCCGTCGAAGTCGCAGGTGCCGACCGTGTCCAGGTCCTCGGTCAGCTCGTAGCTGGCCACGCCCCCTTCCACCAGCGCCAGTGTCTTGCCGGCGTGTTCGAGCACGTTGGTGTTGGGGCCGACGGACTGCATCCCGGCCCGCACGTCGAGGCGGCCCGGCAGGGGCTCGCCCAGCGCGGCACAGACCGCCGGGGTGCGCACCCAGCGGTTGCGGTACCAGCGGGCCCGGCCGTCGCTCAACGCCACGCCGTGCACCATCGGGTCGCCGGTGAACCAGTGGTAGGTCGCCGGATCGACGTCGGCGACCGGGTTGGGCCCGTTGCGCAGGTAGCGACCGTCGAGGTAGTCCGGGATCTGTCCGGTGACGCGCAGGTCGGTCACCGTCAGCTCGGTGTCGACCGGCGCCAGGACGTCGTCGAGATAGGGGTTCGGCGTCCGCGCCGAGCGTGACGTGTCGATCGACATGGAAGCCTCCATAACATTGTTATTTCAGTGTTATTTGAACCGTACGCCCCCTGTGCGACGATGGCAAGCGTGACTTCGCAGCCCGAGCGGACGGTGCGCGAGGACTTGCTGGCCGCGGCCCTCGCCCTGCTCGACGAACACGGTCCCGAGGCGCTGCAGACCCGCAAGATCGCCGCCGCCGCCGGAACCTCCACCATGGCGGTCTACACGCACTTCGGCGGGATGCCGCAGCTGATCGCCGCGATCACCGACGAGGGCCTGCGCCAGTTCGACGAGGCACTGACGCTGCCCGCCACCGACGATCCCGTCGCCGACCTACTGGCCACCGGGATCGTCTACCGCAGGTTCGCGCGCGATCGGCCCCACCTGTACCGGCTCATGTTCGGCAGCACCAGCGCGCACGGCATCAACGCGCCCGCCCACAACATGCTCGCGTTCGGCACCGCCGAAATCGATGCCGCGGTGCCCAGCTTCGCCCACCTGGTCCGGGGCGTGCACCGATCGATACAGGCCGGCCGCCTGCGGGTGGCGCCGAACGAGTCAGCCGAGCAGACCGACGCGGCGGTGGTGGCCGCCGCCGCGCAGTTCTGGACGGTGATGCACGGCTTCATGATGCTGGAACTGGCCGGCTACTTCGGCGAGGCGGACGACGAGGTCTACGCGGCAACCCAGATCCTGAGTCCGATGACGGTCAGTCTGCTGGTCGTCCTCGGCGATACGCCCGAGCGGGCGGCGCAGTCGCTGGCCGCGGCGCTGCACCAGGCCTGAACGGCAAAAGCCCCCGGACCCTTGCGGGCCCGGGGGCTTTGCTGCGTAGCGCTACTACTTGACGGTGACGCTGGCGCCGGCCGCCTCGAGCTTGGCCTTGGCGTCCTCGGCGGCCTCCTTGGCGACCTTCTCCAGGAGCGGCTTGGGGGCGCTGTCGACCAGGTCCTTGGCTTCCTTGAGGCCTAGGCCGGAGACGATCTCGCGGACCACCTTGATCACGCCGATCTTCTTCTCGCCGGCCGACTCCAGGATGACGTCGAACTCGGACTGCTCCTCGCCGGCCTCAGCGGCGGCGGGGGCGCCACCAGCGACGGCGGCCACAGCGACCGGAGCCGCGGCGGTGACGTCGAAGGTCTCCTCGAACTGCTTCACGAACTCCGACAGTTCCAGCAGGGTCATCTCTTTGAAGACGTCGAGCAGCTCTTCGGTGGACAATTTAGCCATGATTTCGGTCCTTTCTGATTCCGGTTAGGGAAGTTGGGATTGGGGTTATTCGGCCTCGGCCGCAGCCTCGGCGGCCTCCGCCGGAGCATCGGCCTCGGCGGGAGCCTCGGCCTCGGCCGGCGCCTCGGCAGCCGGGGCCTCGGCGGCAGGAGCTGCCTCGGCGGGCTTCTTCTCCTGCAGCGCCGCTGCCAGGCGCGCCATCTGCGATGCCGGGGCAGCGAACAGTCCGGCAGCCTTGGACAGGTTGGCCTTCATGGCACCGGCCATCTTGGCCAGCAGCACCTCGCGCGACTCCAGGTCGGCGATGCGCTCCACCTCGGCGACGGTCAGTGCCCGACCGTCCATGTAGCCGCCCTTGATGACCAGCGCCTTGTGGTCCTTGGCGAACTTCTTGATGGCCTTGGCGGCGTCGACGGGCTCACCCTGAACGAAAGCGATCGCCGTCGGACCGGCGAACAGCTCGTCGAGGCCCTCCAGCCCGGCCTCGGCAGCAGCCCGCTTGACCAGCGTGTTCTTCGCCACCGTGTAGGTGGCCGAACCGGCGAGTGATCGCCGCAGCTCCGCCAGGTTCGCCACCGTCAGACCGCGATACTCGGTGATCAGGGTGGCGGCCGACTCGTTGAACTGCTCGACGATGTCCGCGACGGCGGCGGTCTTGTCAGCCCGCGCCATGCATACCTCCTCGGGTGCTTGTCTCAGTGACACTTGTCTCGGTGACCCACCCGGGAAATGACGAACGCCCCGACGCAGGATGCGGTCGGGGCGTCACAGATACGTGCCGGCTGAGCCGGTGCCTCGTCCTCCTGCGTGGGCCGCCGGGATACTTCCCGGACCTTCAACCGATTGCTCGGTGACCGACGGTCTTCGGTGGATCGCCACTGACCATAGCCCCTCAAGTGCCGTTTGGCCAAAACGGCCCCCCGCAGCCACTCGTTGACTCTGCGCCCACCGCGGGGCCTTCTCGCACTTTGTCGTGGTGGGCGCAGAGTCAATCCAAGGAGGCCAGCGCGGCGGCGCCCACCAGCCCGGCGTCGCCGCCGAGTTCTGCGGGCACCACCTGCAGCCCGCTGAGGAAATCGAGCCGGGCCCGCTGCCCCAGCGCAGTCCGCAGCGGCCCGAACAGCACGGCCCCGGACTTGGCGACTCCCCCACCGATGACCACCAGATCCAGATCGCACACCGCCGCCACCGAGGTGATCATCACCGCCAGCGCGTCGGTGCCACGCCAGAACGCCTGCACGGCCACCGGGTCACCGGCTTGCGCAGCCGCGGCCAGCGCCTTGGCGTCGGCCACCGGGGCTTGCGGGACCCAGCCGTTGCTCAGCGCCCAGCGCACCATCGCCGGGCCGGACGCGATGGTCTCCACGCATCCGCGCCCGCCACAGCGGCACACCTCGCCCTGCGCGTCGACCACGACATGCCCGACGTGCCCCGCATTGCCGGTACGGCCGTGCAGGGGGGTGCCGTCGAGCACCAGGCCCCCGCCCACCCCGGTCGACACCACCATCCCGAGCATGGAGCGCGTGCCGCGCCCGGCGCCGTACCGGTACTCGCCGAGCGCCATGCAGACCCCGTCGCCGCCCAGCCGGACCGGCACGCCGGGCACCGCGGCGGCCACCCGGTCGCGCAGGGCGAAGCCGCGCCAGCCCGCGATATTGAGCGGGCTGACCGTACCGACGCCGACGTCGACGGGCCCGGCCGAGCCGATGCCGACCGCGTCCACCCGGCCGCCGGCGGCGTCGAGGGCGCCGGCGATCAGCTCGGCCACCACCGACCACACCACCTCGGGGCCCTGGTCGGCCCGGGTGGGCAGGGTGGCGGCGTAGGTCAGCGCCCCGCAGGAATCGACCAGGCCCACGGCGATCTTGGTTCCGCCGACGTCCAGCGCGAGGGTGGCGCCCATCAGCCGACCGTCACCGGGCTCGGCGCCAGCACCGCTATCGGCACAGCGTTCGTATAGGCCAGCGCACCCGCCCCGGCGACCCGGACCAGCGCCCACCAGGCGCCCGGCTGGGCCCACGCCGGCGGAGCGATGTCGAAGCCCAGCTCCACGCGCCCCCGGGCCGGCACGACGGCACCGACCGCCGGGGGCCCGGCCCACTCCCAGGTGCCCCAGGGACTGATCAGGTGCGCCTCGATCGCCAGGTCGGCGTGGGCGTCGGTGCCGACCGAGAACGTCAGCCGTCCAGACCGCCCCGCGGTGACCGCGAGTTCCTCGAGGTTGTCGACATAGAGCAGCCGGTCGGTGCCCGGATCCGCGACGCGCACCACCGTCACGTCTTCGACCGGCTGGGACCAGGCTGGCGGCAGCTCGCCGGACAGGTCGAGTCGCGCCCGCAGCGGGTAGAGCCCGGGGCCGGCGCCGGCCGGCACCCGCACGTGCACCGGCACGCGCAGATGCTCCCCGGGCGCCAGGTGCACCCGGTGTTCGTCCGGTGTGACGGTCCAGCCCGGCGGGCACTGCCACGTCACCGCGCCGGTCAACGTCGAGTCCACGCAGTCGCTGGCCACGGTCAGCTCGAGGGTGTGTTGCGTGCCCGGCTCGGCGTCGATCCGGTGCGGGTGCACCGCCGGGATCGCCGGCAGACCGCCCAGCGGGGCCGGGCCGCGGTTGTGCAGCCAGTACCGGGCGTACAGCGGCTGCGCCGCCTCCGCCTCCGGCGCCAGGCCGGTGGCCGCACGGCCCGCACCGCTGCCCTCGACGCGCAGGCGCGCGGTGAGCGTGGCGATCTCGCAGCCGTGCAGCCGGTCGGGAACGGGCTGCTCGAGCGGCTGTTCCAGGAGATCGGCGCGGCCCAGGACGGTGAGCGTGCCCACGTCGCTGTGCACCGCGACCGCGGCCCCGGTCCCGTGGGTCTCCACCAGCCGCAGGGTGACGGTGCTCGGGTCGACCGGCGCCGCACTGCCGCGGGCCAGCGGATTTCCCGCCGCCTTGAGCGCACCCAGGCCCACGCCGTCGCCGAGGCGCAGCAACGATCCGCTCGCCGGCAGCGGGCCACCGCCGCCGGCCGCCGGGACGGCCCGCAGCGGATCGGCGAACTGCGCGCTGCGCTCCGGGATCTGCGCGTCGCGCCAGTCGCCGTCACCGGCCACCAGTGCGTGGTCGAAGGTGTGTGTCCAGTGCTGCAGCTGGAAGGCGCTGCCGTCGGGGGCGGCCCGCCGGGGGCCGTCGGTCCACGACGCCGACGGCCAGCTGGTGCAGGAGCGCAGCAACGCGGTGTGCAGGGTTCCCGCGGTGTCGACGGCGAAACTGGGCACGCCCCGGTTGATCAGGGCGACGGTGCGCGCCTCGAAGGGCTCCATCTGCGCGCTGACGTCCTGCTCGACCTCGATCTGGGCGTCGGCCAGATCGTCGGCCAACCGGGCGATCTCGGCCGCCAGCCCGTCGTCGTCGCGGGCGGCGAGCACCAGCACCGGCAGGGCGCGCGGGTGCGTCAGGTCGGCTCCGGGAACCCAGGCCCGCGCCAGCGAGGTCTGCGCCGGAACCCACACCCTGGCCCGGCCGTGCCGCTCGAGCTGGCCGCGCAGCTCGGCGGTGTACGCCGGATCGGCGTCTGACAGCACCGCCCGGGTGAAACCGTTGCGGTCCGGCCCGCCCAGGACGATGCGGACGTCGGGCAGGTTGGAGTCGACGCCGAGGTCGCCGTAGCGGGGCCCCTCGGCATGCGAACAGGTGGCGGTGACTCCGCGCCGCACCAGCGCGACCATCAACTCCCGCGGCGACGCGAAACCGGCCGGGTGGACGACTTCGGCCACCGACACCGCTGCGCTGCCGCCGCCGGCGTTGATCCGGACGGTCGCCGACAGGCCGAACCACCGGTGGGCGGAGGTGTCCAGGGTGCGGGGGTGCTGTGCCGTGTCCACCGAACGCCCACTGGGCTCGTGCAGGACGGCGAAGCCGCGTCCGATCACCGCGTCTGCCACCTCGGCGACGGGCTTGGCGCCGGGGATCGGGCAGGGCCACCGCAGCCGCAGCAGGTGGTCGGCCCCGGTGAACTCGTGCACGGTCGTGGCACAGTCCACCCGGTCCACCCCGTGCCACAGGGTCAGTGTCTGGGTGTAGGCCAGCACGTCGCGGATCCGGCCGGACACCACCAGCCGCTGCCCCAGCGGGCCGTGCTGGGCCTGCACGGTCACGGCGGTGGCGACCGCCGAGGTGAACAGGTTGCCGCTGGGCACCAGATGCCACGGCCCCTCACCGGACTGTGGGTGCCGGGGGTATTCGTCGTAGACGGCGAGCTGGTTGCCCAATCCGCCGTCGACGATCATCTCGCGGCCCCGGTGGCGCCACGACGTAATGCCGCCACCGCGGGCCGGGTCCGCGACCAGCCGGTGGTGCTCGTTGCCGATCTCGGTGCCGGCCACCGGCCGCCAGCCGCGGGCATCCGGGGCGGGGATCACCCGGTAGGACCGCCAGCCCAGCGACGGCACGTCACGTGCCAGCCAGCTCAGCGTGCTGCCCCCGTGGTCGATGTGGGCGGGCAGCTCGGCGCCGTCGGAGTCGATGACTCGGGCACCGGCCGTCAGCGGTTCCGCCAGGTGCACGGTGACGATGTCGGTCCGGTCCCGGGCCACCGGGTTCCACACCACCACGTGCTGTCCGTCGTGACCGGTGTCCACCAGCCCCGACAGCGCCGCCAGAGCCTGGTCGCGGGCGTCGGTGCCCAGCTGCCAGGCATCCCGCCAGCCGGTCAGCAGGTCCAGATAGACCTGGTCGGCCTCCGAGCCGGTGATCGCGTCGTGGTGGGCGCCGTAACACAGTTGCGCCCAGGCCTTGGCCAGGGCCGCGTCCGGATAGGGAGCGCCGGTCAGGGCCGCGGCGAACACCGCGAAGCGCTCCGCGCCGAGCGTCGCCTGTTCGGCGGCCCGGTTGGCCTGCTTGGTGTCGATGTAGGACACGTGGCAGCCGGTGTAGATCGGGTTCATGTCGCGGGTCTGCGGGGAGGGTTGGGCCCCGCGCCGGCGCAGGTCGGCGCGCACCGCGGCGAAGAACTCGCGCGGCAGGGCGCAGATGAACCTCGGCCAGGTGTAGCGGGCGTTCCAGTCCCGGTGGATCTGGGTGATCCACCGATTGGGCGGAGTGAAATCGGTGCCCACCGGCAACAGGACGTTGCGGGTGGCGGCCACCTTCTTCATCTCGACGAACAGCCCGTAGACGTCGTCCTGCGCGGCCGCCAGCGACGCGCTGGCGTCCATCCACCAGCCGGCCGCGTAGTGCGCGGGCATGTAGTGGGTCAGCAGGCCGCGCCCCGACGGCGCGATCCATTCGAACTCGGATGCGAACTGCATCCGCCGGGGATCGCCGCGGTCTGCCATCGGGCCCCACTGGTGAAACGGTCCGCGGGCCCAGGCGCTGGACGTCAGCCCGGCGTCGGCGGCCAGCCCGGGGAACTGGGGATCGTGGCCGAACACGTCCAGCTGCCAGGCCGTGACCGGATCAGCGCCCATGACGTCGCGCTGGAAACCCATCCCGGCCACCAGGTTGCGAATCGTGGTCTCGGCGTCGGTGAGATTCGTCGACGGCTCGTTGTACGTGCCGCCCATCACCTCGACCCGGCCCTGCGCCATCAGCCGGCGCAGTTCGGCGCGATCCTGCGGGTGGGTGTCCCAGTAGGGCTTGAGGTAGTCCACCTCGGCCAGGACGAACTTGTACTCGGGGTTCTCGCGCGCCCAGTCCAGGTGGGCGCGCACCAGGTCGAAGCCGTTGGTCTGCCGGCACGCCCCGAGCGGGTGCTCGGTCCACACGCTGGTGTAGTTGGCCTGGGTGTTCCACCACACCGGGTCGTAGTGGAAGTGGCCGATCATGAACAGGGTCCAGCCGGGCTCGGCCACGGTGAAGGTGAAGGCGATGCCGTTGGCCCGCGCGGCCCGTTGCTGGCCGGGCGTCGGGTCGGCGACCGTCACCGGCACCTCCAGGACACCGCTGCCCGGCTCGGCCGTCGCTTCCCCGGCCAGGCCGTCTCCCTCGATGCGGACCGCAGCACCCACGGCGGCGTCGCGGTAGCCGACGCGGACCAACTGCACGGGCGCCCCGGGGGGCCCGACGAACTTCTCGGTCGATTCGACGTCGAGGATCCGCATGCCACAACGCTACGGATGCGCGCCCCGCCGGCGGAGCCTTTCGGCGCCCGTCCGCATTCGGTGTGGGTGGCTCAATGTCGGACCCGGCTGGCAGGCTCGGGTCATGCCCGCCTGGAGTGACTTGCTGGCCGACCAGCTCGACTGGCACTGGAAAAACCAGCTGCGCCCGAGACTGGACGGCCTCACCGACGACGAGTACCTGTGGGAGCCGGTGGCCGGCTGCTGGACCGTCCGCCGTGACGGCATCGACTTTGCCTTCCCGGCGCCCGAGCCGGCGCCCTTCACCACCATCGCCTGGCGGATGGCGCACGTCATCGTCGGCGTGTTCGCCGTGCGCAACCATCACCACTTCGGCGGGCCGCCGGCCGACTACCAGAGCTGGACCTACGCCCTCGACGCCGCCACCGCGCTGTGCCAGCTCGATGACGCCTACGCAGGCTGGATGGCCGGTGTGCGCGGCCTCGATGCGTCCGCCTTGGACCGGCCCATCGGCGCGGCGGAGGGGCCGTGGGCCGACCACACCATGGCGGAGCTGGTCGTACACATCCACCGCGAAGCCATCCATCACGGAGCAGAAATCGCCTGCCTGCGTGACCTGTACACGCACCGACTCGAGCGAAAGGACTAGACCATGCCTGGGCTTGCCTCACCGGTGACCGACGAACGCGACGCGCTGCGCCAATTTGTGGCCTATCACCAAAGCGCCTACTTCGCGGTGGCCTACGGCCTGACCGACGAGCAGGCGCGTGCCACCCCGACCGCCAGTTCCCTGTCGATCGGCGCTTTGATCAAGCACGCCACCGGGATGCAACGCAGCTGGATGTCCCGCGTCGCCGCCGCACCGGCAGCGCCGGCCGCAGACAGCCGAACGGGCGAGGAGAGGGCCCGCGAATACCAGGACGAGTACGTACTGCGCCACGACGAAAGCCTCTCCGGGGCGCTGGAGGCGTTCGCGGCACAAAACGCCGAGACACTCCGCCTGCTGGAGTCCGCCGACCTCGACGCCGCGGTGCCGGTACCGCGTGACGCACCGTGGTTTCCCGCCGACGTCGACGCGTGGACGGTGCGCTGGGTCTTCCATCACGTGATCAACGAGCTGGCGCGGCATGCCGGGCACGCCGACATCATCCGGGAAAGCATCGACGGGGCCACCATGTACGAACTGATCGCCGGGTTCGAAGGCTGGGAACCGACCGCATGGCTGGCCCCCTGGCGACCGGGCGCCACGGCGTAGCACAGTGCGCTGGCGGAGAACTTCCGCCGCTGATTTGGCAGACTGCAGCAATGAGTTCGACCCCACCCCGCCAGGTCGCCCAGCTCGATCGGGTGCCGTTGCCGGTTGAGGCGGCCCGCATCGGTGTGACGGGCTGGCAGCTCGCCCGCGCCGCCACCCGTGTTTTCACCCGGCTGCTCTCGCCGGGGCCGATTCAGCAGAAGGTGATCCGCGAGCTGCCCCAGACGTTCGCCGACTTGGGTCCCACCTACGTCAAGTTCGGCCAGATCATCGCCTCGAGCCCCGGCGCGTTCGGCGAGCCGCTGTCGCGGGAGTTCCGCGGGCTGCTCGACGCCGTCCCCCCTGCCGACCCGGCCGAAGTCCACCAGTTGTTCGTCGAAGAACTGGGCGCCGCGCCGCAGGAGCTGTTCGCCAAGTTCGACGAGACCCCGATCGCATCGGCGTCGATCGCCCAGGTGCACTTCGCCACCCTGCACAGCGGCGAGGAGGTGGTGGTCAAGATCCAGCGACCGGGCATCCGCCGCCGGGTCGCCGCCGACCTGCAGATCCTCAAGCGGTTCGCGCAGCTGGTCGAGCTGGCCAAGCTGGGCCGGCGGCTGTCGGCCGGGGATGTGGTCGCCGATTTCGCCGACAACCTGGCCGAGGAACTGGATTTCCGCATCGAGGGCCAATCGATGCAGACCTGGGTCTCGCATCTGCACGCCTCTCCCCTGGGCCGCAACATCAAGGTGCCCGACGTGCACTGGGACTTCACCAGCGAGCGGGTCCTGACCATGGAGCGGGTGTCGGGGCTGCGCATCGACGACGCGCCCGCCATCCGCAAGGCCGGATTCGACGGCGTGGAGCTGGTCAAGGCACTGCTGTTCTCCACCTTCGAGGGCGGACTGCGGCACGGGCTGTTCCACGGCGACCTGCACGCCGGCAACCTGCTGGTCGACGACCAGGGCCGGGTGGTGTTCCTGGACTTCGGCATCATGGGGCGCATCGACCCGCGCACCCGCTGGCTGCTGCGCGAGCTGGTGTATGCGCTGCTGGTCAAAAAGGACCACGCCGCCGCCGGCAAGATCGTGGTGCTGATGGGTGCGGTGGGCACCGTCAAGCCCGAGGGTCAGGCCGCCAAAGACCTCGAGGCGTTCGCCACGCCACTGACCATGAAGTCGCTGGGCGACATGTCGTACGCCGAGATCGGTCGGCAGCTCGGGGCACTGGCCGACGCCTACGACGTCAAGCTGCCGCGTGAGCTGGTTCTGATCGGCAAGCAGTTCCTCTATGTGGAGCGGTACATGAAGCTGCTGGCCCCGCGCTGGCAGATGATGTCGGATCCGCAGCTGACCGGCTACTTCGCCAACTTCATGGTCGATGTCAGCCGCGAGCACAAAGACCACACCGAAGAGCCGGGAGTCTGACCGTGGAGATACGCAGCGGCCGCGCCCGCTCGGGGGATCTGGAGATCTTCTACGAAGACTTGGGCAACCCCGAGGATCCCCCGGTGCTGCTGGTGATGGGACTGGGAGCCCAACTGCTGCTGTGGCGCACCGGCTTCTGCGAGAAGCTGGTGGCCCAGGGCCACCGGGTGATCCGCTTCGACAACCGCGACGTCGGCCTGTCCAGCAAGCTCGACCACCACCGCGGACGTGACGCGGTGGTCCCGCGCATGGCCCGGTTCTGGCTGGGTAAGCCCAGCCCGGCGCCCTACACCCTCGAAGACATGGCCGACGACGCCGCCGCCCTGCTGGACCACCTGGGTATCGAGCAGGCGCATGTGGTCGGCGCCTCGATGGGGGGCATGATCGCGCAGGTGTTCGCGGCCCGGTTCGCCACCCGGACCCGTTCGCTGGCCATCATCTTCTCCAGCAACAACCGGCGTTTCCTGCCGCCGCCGGCGCCGCGGGCGCTGATGGCGCTGCTGACCGGACCGTCGCCGGACTCCCCGCGCGAGGTGATCATCGACAATGCGGTGCGAGCCAGCCGGATCATCGGCAGCCCCGGTTACCCGACGCCGGAAGAGAAACTGCGGGCCAACATCATCGAGGCCTACGAGCGCAGCTACTACCCGTGGGGGATCGCCCGCCAATTCGGGGCCATCCTGGCCAGCGGCAGCCTGGCCGCCTACGACCGGCTGATCACGGCGCCCACCGTGGTCATCCACGGCCTGGCCGACAAGCTCATGCGCCCGGCGGGAGGACGCGCGATCGCCGAGACCATCGAATCGGCACGCCTGGTCTTGTTCGAGGGTATGGGCCACGACCTGCCCGAAGAGCTCTGGGACCCGTTGATCAGCGAGCTGACCACCACATTTGCTGCAGGACGGTAACCAGGCCCGGCCACGCGGCAGTGGTCAAAGCCACGCCGAAGTGCTCCGAACGGACCAGCAACGGTAGTCTGACCACACCCTCCCCCTCATGAGACAGATCGCGAGTGAACACAGCCATGCCGAAATTGGAACCAAAGTACGAGGAACTTCAGTCGATCTACGACATCTCCAACGAGTTCTACGAGCTGTTCCTGGGTCCGACAATGGGCTACACCTGCGGGTTCTATCCCGACAAGGACACCACCTGCGACGAGGCGCAGATCGCCAAGTTCGACCTGGCGCTGGGCAAACTGGGCCTGGAGCCCGGCATGACACTGCTCGACGTGGGCTGCGGCTGGGGGGGCTGCCTGCAGCGCGCGCTGGAGAAGTACGACGTCAACGTCATCGGACTCACCCTCAGTGGTGAGCAGCGCCAGTACGCCATCGACAGGCTGGCCAAGGTGGAGACGAACCGCAACGTCGAGGTGCGACTGCAGGGCTGGGAGGAGTTCACCGACAAGGTGGACCGGATCGTGTCGATCGGCGCGTTCGAGCACTTCGGCCGCGACCGCTGGTCGGCCTTCTTCGAGACCGCCTACAACGCGCTGCCCGACGACGGCCGGATGCTGCTGCACACGATCACCGCGATCAGCGGGCAGGACGAGGCCCAGGAAAAGGGCATCCCGATGACCATGTCGCTGGCCAAGTTCACCCTGTTCATCATGAGGGAGATCTTCCCCGGCGGTCAGCTTCCGTCGGCGTGGTTGCCCCGCAAGTACGCCGCCGACGCCGGTTTCACCGTGACCCGGGACGACGAGATCGGGCCGCACTACGTACGCACCCTGCAGGACTGGGCAGCGATGCTGGCGGCGAACAAGGAGCGGGCGATCGAGGTGCAGGGCCAGGAGGCTTACGACCGCTTCGACAAGTACCTCAACGGCTGTGTGGCACTGTTCCAAAACGGAAACACCAGCGTCCACCAGTACACGCTGCAGAAATAACCCCGGATTGGCCTGCCGCGGGTTCCGGCTTGGCTACATTTCACGTCAACGGATTCACCCCCCGACCCGTTAAGCTTCAACAGTTGACCGGCGTGGCGGACATCACGTCCGGTCACAGCAGGTTTCATCAGGAAGGCAATCAGTTACACATGGTGGACAAAGCGACAGACACCGCGGAGATGCGTCCGAAGTTCGAAAATATCCAGGCCCACTACGACCTGTCGGACGATTTCTTCGCACTGTTCCAGGACCCGAGCCGCACCTACAGCTGCGCATACTTCGAGCCGCCGGATGCCACCTTGGCGGAGGCTCAGATCGCCAAGCTCGACCTGAACCTGGACAAGCTGGACCTGCGTCCCGGTATGACGCTGCTGGATGTCGGTTGCGGCTGGGGCGCGACCATGAAGCGGGCCGTCGAGAAGTACGACGTCAACGTGATCGGCCTGACCCTGTCGAAGAACCAGCGCGCCTACACCCAGGGCCTGCTGGACGCCATCGACACCGACCGGTCGCGGCGCGTCCTGCTGCAGGGCTGGGAGCAGTTCCACGAGCCGGTGGACCGGATCGTGTCGATCGAGGCCTTCGAGCACTTCGGTTTCGAGAACTACGATGCGTTCTTCAAGAACTGTTATGACATCATGCCGGCCGACGGGCGGATGGCCATCCAGAGCAGCGTGAGCTTCCACCCCTATGAGCTCAACGCGCGCGGCAAGAAACTGACGTTCGAGACCGCCCGGTTCATCAAGTTCATCCTGACCGAGATCTTCCCGGGCGGGCGGCTGCCCACCACCAAGATGATGGTGGAGCACGGCGAGAAGGCCGGTTTCACCGTGCCCGAAGCACTTTCGCTGCGACCGCACTACATCAAGACACTGAAGATGTGGGGCGACGCGCTGGAGGCCCACCACGACGAGGCGGTCGCCATCCAGTCCGAAGAGGTCTACCAGCGCTACATGAAGTACCTGCGCGGCTGCGAGTACTACTTCACCGACGAGAGCCTGGACGTCAGTCTGGTCACCTACGTCAAGCAACCCGCCTGATCCCAGCGCACCGCGAAAAGCCCCCGCACGCCGACGCGTGACGGGGGCTTTTCGGTGGGGCTTCCCCAACCCCCCTGCGCACAGCGAAAAGCCCCCGCACGCAAGCGCGTGACGGGGGCTTTTCGGTGCGTCTTATTCGGCCGCGAAGTTGCGGGTCACGGTCGGGTCCACCGGGATGCCGGGGCCCGTCGTGGTCGAGATGGTGACCTTCTTGAGGTAGCGGCCCTTGGAGGACGACGGCTTGAGCCGCAGCACCTCATCGAGGGCGGCCCCGTAGTTCTCGGCCAGGTTCTTCTCGTCGAAGGACGCCTTGCCGATCACGAAGTGCAGGTTGGCCTGCTTGTCCACCCGGAAGTTGATCTTGCCGCCCTTGATGTCGGCGACGGCCTTGGCGACATCGGGGGTGACAGTGCCGGTCTTGGGGTTGGGCATCAGGCCACGCGGGCCCAGCACACGGGCGATCCGGCCCACCTTGGCCATCTGGTCCGGGGTGGCGATCGCGGCGTCGAAGTCGAGGAACCCGCCCTGGATCTTCTCGATCAGGTCGTCGCTGCCGACCACGTCGGCGCCGGCGGCGATGGCCTGCTCGGCCTTCTCGCCGACTGCGAAGACCGCCACGCGCGCGGTCTTACCGGTGCCGTGCGGCAGGTTGACGGTGCCGCGCACCATCTGGTCGGCCTTACGCGGGTCGACACCCAGCCGGATGGCCACCTCGACGGTGGCGTCCTGCTTGGTCGACGACGTCTCCTTGGCCAGTTTCGCCGCCTGCAGCGGGGTGTAGAGGTTGTCGCGGTCCACCTTCTCGGCGGCGGCGCGGTAGGCCTTGCTGGTCTTGCTCATCGGTGATCCAATCTCGTGGTTGGTTGTGGTTGGCGGGCCGAAGCTGGCCCTCCCACGTACTTGCTTCTCGGTCGATTCGCCGAGGTACTGCTGCTACTCGACGGTGATGCCCATGGAGCGGGCGGTACCGGCGATGATCTTGGCGCCCGCCTCGATGTCGTTGGCGTTGAGGTCGGCCTTCTTGGTCTCGGCGATCTCGCGCACCTGGTCCCAGGTCACCTTGGCGACCTTGGTCTTGTGCGGCTCGGCCGAACCCTTGGCGATACCGGCCGCCTTGAGCAGCATCCGCGCCGCGGGCGGGGTCTTGAGCGCAAACGTGAAGCTGCGGTCCTCGTAGACGGTGATCTCCACGGGGATGACGTTGCCGCGCTGGCTCTCCGTCGCGGCGTTGTACGCCTTGCAGAATTCCATGATGTTGACGCCGTGCTGACCAAGTGCGGGTCCGACCGGCGGCGCGGGGTTGGCCTCGCCTGCCTTGATCTGAAGCTTGATCAGCCCGGCGACCTTCTTCTTCGGGGCCATGAGAGGGTGTTTCCTTTCCTGCGTACTAAATCTTTGAGACCTGGTTAAAGGCCAGTTCCACGGGTGTCTCGCGACCGAAGATGGACACCAGCACCTTGAGCTTCTGCTGCTCGGCGTTGACCTCGCTGATCGAGGCGGGCAGCGTGGCGAACGGGCCGTCCATCACGGTGACCGACTCGCCGACTTCGTAGTCGACCTCGATGATGGGCCGCTCCAGACCGCCCTCGGCGGCGGCGGCCGCGGCACTGGCCGTGCCACGCGCCTGCTTCTTGGCTCCGCCCTGCGGCAGCAGGAACTTGACCACGTCGTCCAGCGGCAGCGAGGTCGGCCGCGAGGTGGCGCCGACGAACCCGGTCACGCCCGGGGTGTTGCGCACCGCCGACCAGGAGTCGTCGGTGAGATCCATGCGAACCAGGATGTAGCCCGGCAGCACCTTGCGGTTGACCTGCTTGCGCTGGCCGTTCTTGATCTCGGTGACCTCTTCGGTGGGAACCTCCACCTGGAAGATGTAGTCGCCGACGTCCAGGTTCTGCACGCGGGTCTCGAGGTTGGCCTTCACCTTGTTCTCGTAGCCGGCGTAGGAGTGGATGACGTACCAGTCGCCCGGCTTGGAGCGCAGCTCGGCCTTCAGCGCCGCCGCGGGGTCGAGTTCCTCGGCCGGCTCGTCCTGGGCAGCCTCTGCGGTTTCTGCGGATTCTGGGGCGTCAGACTCGGTGGCCTGCACCGCGGAGTCCTCAGCGGGAACCTCGGTGCTCGCCGCCACGTCGACCGGCTCGCCCGCAGGCGTATCGCCGTCGAAGGTAGTCACGGTTGTCAGTCCTTCCTATAACTTCACTCGCCGAACACCAGCAGCACCAGCCGGGCGAATCCGTAGTCAGCCCCGGCGACCAACGCCACCATGAAGACCAGGAACGCCAGCACCACCGCGGTGTAGGTGACCATCTGCTTGCGGTTCGGCCAGATCACCTTGCGAAGTTCGCCGACGACCTGCTTGAGAAAGTTGAGTACGTAGACGAACGGGTTGCGCGAGGGCCCCTCGGACTTCTTCTTGGCCTTTTTCTTGGCGGCCTTCTCGTCGTCGGCGCCCAGCTCGGTGGCGGTGGAGTCCACGTCTTCGACGCCGTCACCTGCAGCACGACGGCGCGAACGCTTGCCGGTGGGCCGCAGCGGGTCGCCGACCTGCCTGTTCGCCACGGCCGTGCGACTGCTGCGGCCGGATTCGGCATCGCTGTCGCCGTCGGCTGCGGGACGGTCGAGCTCGTCGGTCACCGCATGCTCCTTCGTTGTTCGCGCTTACCTCATTGCCGGACCGCGCCTGGTGTCCAGTGTCCACCATGGCACGTCAGCAGGGGCGACAGGACTTGAACCTGCAACCTGCGGTTTTGGAGACCGCTGCTCTGCCAGTTGAGCTACGCCCCTTCGCGGTTGGCGTACCAACCTGCGGGTTCGGAAGCTTCGCCTGTGCGCCGTCTCCGGCTCACACAATTCGCGCGCCCCCCGTTCGCTCACGGAAAGCGCGCTAATGCTGGGAAAACCCCGAGGTCCGAGTGTACCCCGCCACGACGGCCAGTTACTAATCAGGCTGTTCGGACGACCTGACCGGATTCCGCATCCCACCGGAGGTTGACCGAATCGTCACCGTCGTGACCCATCATCGTGGTGAACGCCTCCAGCACCACGTCGCCGTTCTCGTCGGTCAAGATGTTGCGGGTGGTGACGATGTCAGCCCCGAACCGCTCGTTGACCGAGGCGATCTCCATCCGGGCGAACAGCTTGGTGCCGGCCTTGATCGGCTTGTGGTAGGTGAACCCCTGGTCGACCTGCACCATCTGCATGGTGGTGTAGCCGGTGTCGACGTGCCGGAAGAAGTCGGACTGCACGAGCTTGGCCAGCGTCGCCACGAAGGTGGGCGGTGCCACCAGCGCGTCGTAGCCCAGTTCGGCCGCGGCCTCCTCATCGAAGCAGGCGGGATCTTCGGCTTTGACCGAGCGGGCGAACTCGCGGATCTTCTCGCGGCCCACCACGAACGGCTCGGGGTAACGCCAGATCATGCCCCGGATATCAGTCTTGATCGCCATAGCCGCGCCTCTCTAGGCCAGCTTGGCGGAGGCCACCGCCCGCCCGAAGATCTTCTTTCCGCCGGTGGTGGCGGTGAGCGCGATGGTCACCGTCTTGGTCTCCGGGTCGGCGGACTTGATCCGGCCGCTGAAGGTGATCTCGGCACCCTTGCCGTCGTTGGGCACCGGCACCACCGCGGTGAAGCGCACGTTGTACTCGGTCACCGCGCCCGGGTCGCCCACCCAGGCGGTGACGTAACCGCCGCCGAGCCCCATGGTCAGCATGCCGTGGGCGATGGCGGTGTCCAGGCCCACCTGCTGGGCGATCTCGTCGTCCCAGTGGATCGGGTTGAGGTCGCCGGACACCCCGGCGTAGTTGACCAAGTCCTGTCGCGACAGCGGGATGACCCGCTCGGGCAGCTGATCGCCGACCTTGACCGAACTGAACTCACGCAACGGCATCGGTGAATCCCTTATCTCCATCGCCGGCGCGACCCGCCAGCGTCGTGTACGTCTGCTGCACGATGTCACCGGCCTCGTCGGTGACTACCTGCTTGGTCATGATGATGTCGGTACCGTGCGCGCGGCGGATCGACTCCACCGACACGTCGCAGTACAGCCGGTCGCCTTCTTTGATCGGCCGATGGAATTCCACCTTCTGGTCCACCTGGACGATCTGGGCGTCGTCGGTGGTGACACCACAGTGCTCGAAGAACGCCGAAATGGCCTTGTGCCCGAAAACCGAGATGAAGGTCAGCGAGGCGACCAGGCCGTCATAGCCCTGTGCAGCGGCCGCCCGCAGGTCGAAGCTGGCCGGATCCACCGCTTTGACCGCGCGGGCGTACTCCCGGATCTTCTCCCGCTCCACCTCGTAGTAGTCGGGGTAGCGAAACTGCGCCCCGGCGAGGCGATCTGCCAACGACACGCCGGACCTGCTTAGCGAGATTCGCGGTGCGACTCGTGCTTGCCGCAGTTGGGGCAGAATTTCTTCAGCTCCAGCCGGTCGGGGTCGTTACGGCGGTTCTTCTTGGTGATGTAGTTGCGGTGCTTGCACACCTCACAGGCCAAGGTGATCTTCGGCCGCACATCGGTGCTGGAGGCCACGTCAGCTGCCCTCTTTCATCTGTTGTTGCGCTGGTTCTCGTAGTAGCGATGGCCGGACTTGAACCGGCGACCTAACGATTATGAGTCGTTCGCTCTAACCAACTGAGCTACATCGCCGCGGGTAATACACCTGCCAGCAGGCCCGGCGTCCACCGAGCCCCCTAACGGAATCGAACCGTTGACCTTTTCCTTACCATGGAAACGCTCTGCCGACTGAGCTAAGGGGGCCTTGCCTCCAGCGCCCTTTCGGGTGCTGCAAGCCTGTAGAAGGTTACAACCTCGCCCACGAGGTCACCAAACCGCACCGGAAGAACCCGGCCGAGCGCCCTGCACGGCGGGGGTGTTGAGGCGTTGCATGCGTGCCCGGCTTCGCCGCGCCGCCCACGGCCGCTGCTTTAGGCTGATGGACGTGGCAGAACCCGACCGGCTGTATTTCCGCCAACTGCTCTCCGGACGCGACTTCGCCGCCGGTGACCCGATGGCCGCCCAGATGCGCAACTTCGCCTATCTGATCGGCGACCGCGCGACCGGCGAGGCCGTGGTGGTCGACCCGGCCTACGCCGCCGGCGACCTGCTCGACACCCTCGAGGCCGACGGCATGCGCCTTGCCGGCGTGCTGGTCACCCATCACCACCCCGACCACGTGGGCGGCAAGATGATGGGTTTCGAACTCAAGGGGCTCGCCGAGCTGCTCGAGCGAGTCAGCGTTCCGGTGCACGTGAACACCCATGAAGCCCAGTGGGTTTCGCGGGTCACCGAAATTCCCATGACCGACCTGACCGCACATGATCACGGCGACAGGGTCAGCGTCGGCGCCGTCGACATCGAGCTGTTGCACACCCCCGGACACACCCCCGGCAGTCAGTGCTTCCTGGTGGACGGCCGGCTGGTCGCGGGCGACACGTTGTTCCTGGAAGGCTGTGGCCGGACCGATTTCCCCGGCGGCGACTCCGACGAGATGTTCCGCAGTCTGCAGCAGTTGGCCGCACTGCCGGGCGACCCGACGGTGTTCCCCGGGCACTGGTATTCGGCTGATCCGAGCGCCGCACTGTCGGAAGTCAAGCGTTCCAACTACGTATTCAGCGCCGCAAACCTGGACAGGTGGCGCATGCTGATGGGCGGATGAGGGGAAAGCCGATGGATTCAGTCGAGGACCGCTTGTACGACGTTGCCCACGCGAGCGCGACCACCTGGCTGGCCTGGGCCGCGTGGCTGGCCATCGTCATCACGGTGCTGGCGCTGATCTATCTGAACCGTCAATTGCAGCGCAACCGCAGGCTGGCGGCCGAGCAGACCCGTCCGCATGTGGCGATGTTCATGGAGCCGCACGCCGCGGACTGGCACGTCATCGAGCTGGTGGTCCGCAACTTCGGCAAGACCGCCGCCTACGACATCCGGTTCGCGTTCGACCAGCCGCCCACCGTTGCCCGCTACGAAACCGCCTCCGACGGCTATGCCGACGTGGTGGCGCTGCAACTGCCCGAGGAACTGACGGTACTGGCGCCCAACCAGGAGTGGCGGACGGTCTGGGACTCGGCGATCGACCGCGCTGAGCTGGGCGAGGGCATCGAGTCGCGCTTCACCGGCACGGTCAGCTACGCCGACTGCCCCGACGAACCCAAGGGCTGGTTCGGCCGCCGCGGCAAGAAACCCCGCTACGAGAACAAGGTGGTCCTGGACTGGGGGGATCTGCCGCCGGTGCGGCGCGTCGAGTTGATGACGACGCACGACCTGGCCAAGCGGGAGAAGCAGAAGCTGGAACTGCTGCGCAGTCTGCTCAGCTACTTCCACTACGCCAGCAAGGAGACCCGCCCGGACGTGTTCCGTGCGGAGATCGAGCGGATCAACGGGGCAGCCCGCGAGATCCAGGATCGGCTGCGCGGTCGCGAGCAGCTCGAGGCCGCCGGCAACACCGACATCACGGTGCGGCTCGGCGACGCCAGCGCCGAGCTGGGCAAACACCGCAACTGAGCGTCAGTTCGGACCCACCGGCGGGTCCGGGTAGTGCGCCGCGCGGAACCGCTGCAGATACGCCGCCCAGTCCCAGGTCGATAAGAACTCGCTCGCCGCGGCGTAGCCGTTGTCGTAGAGCCTTTCGAGCCGGTCGCGGGAGATGCCGAAGTCCAGGACGCTGACGTCGGTGGAGTTGACCTTGATGGCGCGGACACTGACCCAGGGCTGGTTCAGATAGGTCTGGTCGTGGCCGACCAGCATGGTGCTGATCAGGTTCTCCAGCAGCAGTGCCTGCCCGAACAGCCGCAGCGGGCGCAGCACCGGAACCATGGCGCCCACGCCGTCGGAGATCTCCGGGACCACGGTGACACCGAAGGTGGGCCACTTCGGCGGTCTGCCGTCGAGCCGGTCGAAGGTGTAGATCGGGAAGTTCGACAGCACCCCGCCGTCGACGAGGGTGGATCGCAGGCCGGCAGCGCTGGTCAGCGTCACCGGGCGGTAGAAGAACGGGACCGCCATCGAGGCACGCACCGCGTCGGCCACCGATTGCTCGTCGGGGTCGAGCCCGTACACCCGCCGGTAGTCCCACGGCAGCCGCACCAGCTGACCGGTGGTCACATCGGTCACGGTGACCACAGCTCGGTAGCGCCGTTCGGGCATCAGGTCATCGGCGGGGTAGGCCAGATCGCCCCAGGTATGCACGCCCAGGTTCGCCAGCTCGCCGCGGATCCACCGGTGGGCGGCGTCGCCGCGATAGAGGGCGGTGTCCCGCAGGAATCCCCACACCGGCCCCACCAGGGGGAGGGGAACCGCGTCGCGCCATGAACGCAGCGGCACCGACAGCGCCAGCTCTTTGACCTGTGCGGCGGTCAGCTGGTCGCCCTGGCTGGCTGCGGCCAGGATCGTGCCCACCACTGAACCTCCGGACACCCCGGAGATGCGCTGCACCGAGTAGCCGGCGTCCATCAGCGCGACCACCGCTCCGACCAGTCCGACAAATCGCACTCCCCCGCCCGACAACACCAGGTCGGCGGTCAGCGGCGGGATGTCGCGCGCGCGGCGGGCGGCCATCAGCGGACCCGTCAGTCCGCTGAATTCCATTCGTAGGGAAGAAACTTCCCGTCGAACGTGATCACCACCCGGTCGCCGCCCGGGTGCGCCCTACGCTGGAAGTCGATGCTGAAGTTGATGGCGCTCATGATGCCGTCGCCGAACTGCTCGTGGATCAGCTCCTTGATCGCCGGCCCGTAGACCCCGACCGCCTCGTAGAGCCGGTAGATGGTCGGGTCGGTGGGCGGCCCTGCGAGCCCGTCGCGCATCGGCACCGCGGCCAGTACCGGCACCACCGCCGGGTCCAGCCCCAACAGGTCCGCCAGCTTGGCGCCCAGTTCGGCGGGAATGGGGTGCTGACCCAGCAGTGCCGACGTGGTCCACACGACCGGCTTGTCGACCGCGTCGGCCAACTCCTGCCATGTCAGCCCCTTGGCGAGGCGCGCGGCGATGATCTGCTCGGTGATCTGGCTTCGGTTCATAGCTTCCAGCATGCCTGCACCGGTTCGCTGTTCGATGCAGCGGCACGGCGCGCGGGCGTGCGTCGGCGCGGCGGAATCCGGTGGCATACTCGCCGTCATGCCCCCTGACAAGGCCCCTGGGCGTAGTCGATCAGCCGTTGCGCTCATGGCCCTGGCGGCGATCGCCATCCTGATCTTCGGCTGCGGTTCGCAGACCCGCGCGGAGAACGCCCAGCTGGATTTCACCGCCCAAACACTGGACGGGCAGCCCTTTTCCGGTGCGAGCCTGAGCGGCAGGCCGGCGGTGTTGTGGTTTTGGGCGCCGTGGTGCCCGCTGTGCCAACGGGACGCGCCGATGGTCGCCGGACTGGCCGCCGCACACCCCAAGGTGACGTTCGTCGGGGTGGGAGCACAGGACCGGCTGGACACGTTGCGGGCATTCGTCGCCCGCTACGGCGTCGACGGCTTCACCGAGTTGGCCGACACCGACGCCTCGGTATGGGCCCGGTTCGGGGTGACCCGCCAGCCCGCGTACGCCTTCCTGCACCCGGACGGCCGGATCGAGGTGGTCACGGGTTCACTGCCCGAAGCCGAGCTGAGCAGGCGGCTGCAGGCTCTGACGGGGTCGTGATCGACACCACCGCTGTCGATTTCGCCTTGGCAGCCGGCATGGTGGCGGCGTTGAACCCGTGCGGGTTCGCGTTTCTGCCCGGGTATCTGGGGCTGGTGATCGCCGGCAGCGGCGACACCTCGCGTCCGGTGGCGCTGGCCCGGGCGGCGACGGCGACGGTGGTGATGGCGGCCGGGTTCCTGACGGTGTTCGGCGTCTTCGGGCTTGCGGTCTCGCCGCTGCTGGCCTCGGCGCAGAGGTATCTGCCGCTGGCCACCATGGTGATCGGCGCGGCACTGCTGGCAGCGGGGGTCTGGCTGTTGGCCGGCCGCGACATCGCCGTGCTGGCGCCCCGCCGGGCGGGCGCGGCGCCGACTGCGCGGCTGGGATCGATGTACGGCTATGGCGTCGGCTACGCCGTGGCGTCGCTGTCGTGCACCATCGCACCGTTTCTGGCGGTGGTGTCGATGACGTTCCGGCAGGGGGCGGCGCTGGCCGGGGTCCTGGCGTTCGTCGCCTACGCGGTCGGCATGAGCATCACGGTCGGCGTGGCCGCGCTGGCGGTGGCGTGGGCGGGTTCGTCGGCCGGCGCGGCATTGCGCCGGGTGCTGCCGCATGTGGGCCGGGTCGCCGGGGTGATGGTGGTGGCGACCGGCCTGTACGTCGGCTATTACGGCTACTACGAGACGCGGTTGTACTTCGCCGGGGCCGATGCCGGCGATCCGGTGATCGAAGCCGCGGGCGCGGTGCAGTCCTGGCTTGCCGGTCACGTCGAGGCGCTGGGCGCCTGGGGAATGCTGGGCGCGATCGGGGCGCTGGTGGCCGGGGCGCTGGGCTGGCGCGCGCTGGTGGTCCGCCGGGGTACCGGCAACAGCTGATTGTTTCGATTGTTTCAATAGCCGCCGATGCCGGGTAGTATCGAGGGCATGCCCACCGCCGCCGCACCGATCGCCCGTCAAGTGGCCGAGCGCGCCCGCACCGACGCCGGGTTCGCCCAGGTCCTCGACGCGTTGCTGGACGCGCCGACGGCGCCCCAGGGCACCTTGGAGCGCATTGCCGCACACGCCCTGAACGACCAGCGCCGCGCCGCGGTGATCGACGACTTCGTCGCCGGGGCGCTGCCCACCCCGAAGGTCCAGGAGCTGCTGCGGCTCGGCACGCCGCAGGCCGTGCACCGGTTGCGCAGCCGCGGCAGGCTCATCGGCGCGGCCGTGGGAAACCAGACCTGGTTCCCCGCCTGGCAGTTCGACGACGCGCGGCCGCGCACCGACCTGCCCCAGATCTTGGAGCTGCTGGGCCGGTTCACCACCGACCCGCTGGCGGCCGATCGCATCATGCGCCTCACCCATGACGAGCTGGGCGGTGTCTCGATCGCCGAGGCACTTCGGCACCCCGAGACCGCACCGGTCGCGCGTCGACTGCTCGCCTCGCTCGGTGCCTGAGCTTCCCGCCGGCTACCGGATCCCGCTCCCCGAGTCCCGGCCCGCCGGCCTGCGCCGCCGCCGGATCACCGCCGGGACCCAGTTGTGGCGCCTGGACGCCGACCACCCCGACCAATGGGACTGGACGGGTTTCGCCGAGCCGCGCCATCGCTTCGATCCGCCGTCGGCGAGGTTCCGCACCCGTTACGCGGCAACCGATCTCATCGGTGCGTTTCGGGAGCGCTACCGGCTGACCGGACTGCTGGTCCCCGGGGACCACGCCGGCCACCACCTGGTCCGGCTGTCGGCCAACCGGCACCTGCGGGTGCTCGATCTGCGCACCGAACGCAATCTCGATGCGCTCGGTGTCGACGATCAGATCAGCACCGGACAGCACGACGCGGTGTGGACCACCTGCCAGCAGTTGGCCGACGCCGTGCGGCGCTGGTGGCCGCAACCCGACGAATGCCCGGACGCGATCGTCTACCGCTCACGCACCACCCCGGAGACGTCGGTCAACTACGCCTTCTTCGCCGGCGCTGCGTTCGACATCGAGGCCTGGCCGTTGCAGCAACGCCCGGACGTGACAGCAGATCTGGTGCTGCGGCACGGTTTCACCGTCGGCTACTGAGCGTTCGCCGATCCGCCGAGCCCCGGCGCAGCCATCATTCGTCGCCGAACCTGATGCCCAGGTCGCGCGCGGTCTGGATCGCATCACAGTCCAGCGGAACCACTTTCAGCTGGCGGGTGGCCGCGGCCAACGGCACATAGTCCACCGTCGGCGGGTTGAGCGCCACCATCACCCCGCTGTGCCCCTCGTCGAGGGCCCGCACCGCCGCAGCCCCGAACCGCAGTCCCAGCAGTCGGTCCACCGAGCTCGGCGAACCGCCGCGCAGCAGGTGTCCGAGGACCACGGCGCGAGACTCGCGCCCGGTCAGCGCCTCGAGCTCGGCGGCGACCTTGGCCCCGACCCCGCCCAACCGTTCGGCCTGGCCCACCGCTTTGCCCGCCACGGTGTGCGCACCGCCCACCGGTTTGGCTCCCTCGGCCACACACACGATCGAGTAGGTCGAACCGCGTTGCGCACGTTCGTTGATCAGCGCCGCCACCGGATCAAGGCGATACGGGATCTCCGGGATCAAGATGGCGTGCACTCCCGAGGCCATTCCGGCGTGCAGGGCGATCCAGCCGGCGTAGCGACCCATCACCTCCACGACGAGAATCCGGCTGTGCGAGGTGGCCGTGGAGAACAGCCGGTCGATGCATTCCGAGGCGAAGTCGACGGCACTGTCAAAGCCGAACGTCGCCGCGGTGCACTCCAGATCGTTGTCGATGGTCTTGGGCACGCCGACCAATCGCAGCCCCGCCTGGTGCAGGTGATGGCCGATCGCCAGCGAGCCGTCACCGCCGATGGTGATCAGCGCGTCGATCCGGTGCTGGTCGAAGCGCCCGAGCAACTCCTCGGTGCGGTCCTGTTCGGCCCAGCTGCCGTCGGGCTGTTGCACCGGGTAGGCGATCGGGTTACCGCGGTTGGTGCTGCCCAAAATGGTGCCGCCCTGGTGGATGATGCCGCGGACCCGGTTCCGGGTCAGCTCGATCAGCCCGCCGTCGGGGTACTCGTCGCCGAGCAGCAACCCGTTGTAGCCGTCGCGGATTCCGACGACGTCCCAGCCCCGGCTGTGCGCCGCCAGGGTGGCGGCGTAGATGACGGCGTTGAGACCGGGTGCGTCGCCGCCGCCAGTGCTGATCGCGATGCGTTTGATGCCCTGGCTCACCCCGTGACCTCCGGCACCGAGCGCGTGGGGCCGAGCGGGATCGTGGCGGCCCGGGACGGGATCGGAGTCGGTGAGTCGGCGACCGGAGGTTCGGTGTTGCTGCGGCAAACGGCTGTCACGCCTGCCAGCCTACGAGGGCACCCGGTTCGGTGCCCTCATTCGTGGCGGGTCCGGGGCCTGCGTGGCATGCGTCAGTGACCGGGGCGGCGGGCCCGCACCAGTGCCGCGAGTGCGAGGAGCGCCAGCACCGACAGCCAGGGCCAGGCCCCCTGTTGATGCACCCAGCCGGCGAGTGCGCCCTGGAGCCGGCCCGCCACGGCCAGCACCCGGTCATCGGCCCCGGCGCCCCGCTCGAACAGCCGGATCTCGTAGTAGCCGTAGTAGCCGACGTACAGCCCGACGGCGACCAGCAGCGCACCGCTGACCCGGCCGGCGTAGCGGGTGATGCGGCGCATCCGGGCGATCAGCGCCGAACTGGCCAGCGCCACGGCGACCGCCAGAACCCCGACCAGCAGCCCGAAGCCCGCGGCATAGGCCAGGTAGACCAGCATTCCGGACGGTCCGGCGGGCAATGCGGCCCCGGTGACCGCCAGGAAAGGGCCGATCGTGCAGCCCAGTGATGCGCACGCGTAGCCCGCCCCGTAGCCGAACATCGACCCGATCCGGGCGGTCGGTGCCCACCGCCCGCCGAACGACATGATCGCGAGCCGGCGGCCCGCCAGCAGCCACACGCCCATCACCACCAGCGCGGCACCGATCACGACCGTGACGTAGGGCAGGTACTGCTGCACCCGCTGGGCCACCGCGACGGTGAGCAGCCCGAAAGCGCCGAACACCGCCAGGAAACCGAGGGTCATGGCAGCGGTGGCCGCCAGCGCCCGGCCCACGGCTACCCCGGTGCCCACGTCCTGCCCGCGCACCACCAGGGCCAGATAGGCGGGCAGCAGGGCGAATCCGCACGGGTTGAGGGCGGCCACCAGCCCTGCGGCGAAGGCCAGCGCCGGCAGATCCGGGTTCACGCCAAGGCCGCGACGCGGTCGGACAACTCCTTCTGAGTCATCGCCGAAGTCGGGTTGTTCACGAACGTCGAGGTGCCGTCGGAGCGTTCGAACACGTAGGCCGGCTGCCAGGGCACCCCGAAGCGCGCCCAGATCGCGCCGTCGGCGTCGTTGAGATTGGTGAAGTTCAGGTGGTACTTGGCCACGAAGTTCTGCATGGCCGCCACATCGGAGTGTGCCGCTATCCCCACGAACGTGACTCGCGGGTTGGCGGCGGCCACCTGGCTCACCGACGGGGCCTCGGCATTGCAGAACGGGCACCACGGCGTCCAGAACCACAACACCACCGGTTTGCCCTGCAGTCCGGCGCCGTTGAAGGGCGCCCCGTCGATGGTGGTGGTGGCGAACTGCAGTCGTTCATCGGCTGCGGTGGCGGCCGGGGGCGCGGCCAGGCCGACGATCAGTGCGCAGACAGCGGCCAGTATCAGGGTGTAGATCCTCATGCCTTGCACACGATGTGCGCCGGCCTGCGGTTCAGTGGTTCGGGGGTTCGGCGCCCGCCCGGCCGGTGCGGAGACGGCACCGGACGTCGGGGCCGCGGTTTATGGTGGCCGCGATGGGACTGCACCTGCACCGTGCCGAACGCACCGACGCCCTTGCCGACGGCCTCGGTGCGCTGTTGGCCACCCCGCCGCCCGACCCGTTCGCCCCGGAGCTGGTGCTGGTGCCGGCCCGCGGGGTGGAGCGGTGGCTGTCGCAACGCCTGTCGCACACGCTGGGAGCCGGCCCCGGCGGCGACGGGGTGTGCGCGGGCGTGCAGTTCCGCAGTCCGGCCTCGCTGATCGCCGAGATCACCGGTACCGGGGACGAAGATCCGTGGTCGGCCAATGCCATGACCTGGCCGCTGCTGGCGGTGATCGACGCCAGCCTGGATCAGCCCTGGTGCGCCACGCTGGCAAAGCATGTGGGTCACGGGGACCCCAGCCCGGAAGGTGAGCTGCGCCGCGGGCGGCGCTATGCGGTGGCCCGCCGGCTGGCCGGCCTGTTCGCCTCCTACGCCCGCCAGCGGCCACAGTTGCTCGCCGACTGGAGCGCCGGCGAGCCCACCGACGGTGCCGGCGGCGCGTTGCCCGGCGACTTACGCTGGCAGCCGCCGCTGTGGCGGGCCCTGGTCGCCGCCGTCGGGATCGATCCGCCCGATCAGCGGCACCGCGCCACCGTCGCCCGGCTGCGCCAGGCGCCCACCGAGACGCTGCCGGCCCGGCTGTCGCTGTTCGGCCACACCCGGCTGGCGGCCACCGACATCGAGTTACTGGACGCGCTGGCCGCTCACCACGACCTGCACCTGTGGTTGCCGCATCCCTCGGATGCGCTGTGGCGGGAACTGAGCGGCGTGCACGGCGTGGTGCCGCGCACGCAGGACCCATCGCGGCACCGGGCCCACCATCCGCTGCTGGAGACGCTGGGCCGCGATCTGCGTGAGCTGCAGCGAGCGCTGCCGAACTCCCCCGACACCGATGAATACCTGGGGGCGGCAAGCCATCCCGATACCCTGCTGGGCTGGCTGCAGTCCGATGTAAGCGCCAATGCGTTGCGGCCGGCGGGCCGCAGCAAGGATGTGCGGGACCGCTCGGTGCAGGTGCACAGCTGCCACAGTCCGGCCCGGCAGGTCGATGTGCTGCGCGAAGTCCTGCTGGGACTGCTGCATGACGATCCGACCCTGGAGCCTCGCGACATCGTGGTGATGTGCCCGGACATCGAAACCTACGCGCCGTTGATCGTCGCCGATTTCGGGTTGGGCGAGCTGGCCGGCGAGGCCCATCCGGCGCACCGGCTGCGGGTACAACTCGCCGACCGGGCGCTGACCCAGACCAATCCGCTGCTGGGGGTGGCGGCCGAACTCCTGGAGATCGCCGGCAGTCGCGCCACCGCGACCGCGGTGCTCAACCTCGCCCACACCGAGCCGGTGCGGGCGAAGTTCGGTTTCACCGAGGACGACCTGGCGCAGATCACCACGTGGGTGCGTACCGCCAACATCCGGTGGGGTTTCGACCCGCACACCCGCGAGCGCTACGGGCTGTCCCGGATCGTGCACAACACCTGGCGATTCGGGCTGGACCGGCTGTTGACCGGAGTGGCGATGTCGGACGACTCGCAGGCCTGGCTGGATACCGCGCTGCCGCTCGACGACGTCGGCAGCAGTCAGGTGGAGCTGGCCGGCAAGCTCGCCGAATTCGTCGCGCGGCTGCAGTCCGCGGTCGATGCTCTCGACGGCACCCGCCCGCTGCGGGACTGGATCACCGCCCTGCTCGACGGTGTGGACCAGTTGGCCGACGCCGACGACGCGTGGCAGAACGCGCATCTGCAGCGGGAGCTCACCCAGGTGCTCGACGACGCCGGCGCGCGCCGCGACACCGCGTTGCGGCTGCCCGATGTCCGAGTACTGATGTCGGGCCACCTGGCCGGACGCCCCACCCGGGCCAACTTCCGCACCGGAACCCTGACGGTGTGCACCATGGTGCCGATGCGATCGGTGCCGCATCGGGTGGTGTGTCTGCTCGGGGTCGACGACGGGGTGTTCCCCCGGCTGGACCTCCCGGACGGGGACGACGTGCTGGCCCGCGCCCCGCTGACCGGGGAACGCGACATCCGTTCCGAGGACCGGCAATTGCTGCTGGATGCGATCACCGCCGCCACCGAGAAACTGGTGATCACCTACACCGGCGCCGACGAACACACCGGCCACCCCCGCCCGCCCGCGGTCCCGCTGGCCGAACTGATCGATGCGCTCGACCAGACCACCCCGCAGCCCGTCCGCGACCAGTTGATCGTGGAGCACCCGCTGCAGCCGTTCGACGTCAAGAACGTCGAACGCGGCCGCCTGATCCCCGACGTGCCGTTCACCTTCGACCCCACCGTGCCGCTGGCCGCCAGGACCGCCGCCGGAACACGCTGTGACGCACCGCGGTTCATCGACGGTCCACTGCCCGCCCCGCCGGGCGGCGACATCGCGCTCGTCGACCTGCTGAAGTTCTTCAAGGACCCGGTCAAGGGGTTCTTCAGTGCGCTGAACTACACGCTGCCGTGGGAGGTCGACGAGGTCGAGGACGGCATGCCGGTGCAGATCGACGCGCTGGGCGAATGGGCGGTGGGCAACCGGATGTTGCACGACATGCTGCTCGGCCTCGACCCGGCCAAGGCCATCGAGGCCGAGTGGCGGCGCGGCAGCCTGCCGCCCGGGCAGCTGGGCTGGCGCACCGCCAAGCAGATTCGGGACCGGGTGGTGCTGTTGGCGAGCGCGGCACACGAACACCGGGTCGGCGAACCCGCCACCTACGACATCGATCTGGATCTGGGTGCCGGACGCCGGCTGACCGGAACCGTCACCCCGGTGTTCGGTGCGAGCACGGTTTCGGTGAACTACTCCAAGCTGCGCGACACCCACTTGCTGCAGGCCTGGATTCCGCTGGTGGCGCTGGCCGCGGCGTATCCGGACACCTCCTGGACCGCCCGCTGCATCGGCCGGGCCCGCGACGGCGAACGCGTGTTGCAGCGGCTGCTGGGGCCGCCACCGGATGCGGGCGAGACCTTGCGGGAACTGGTGTGGCTCTATGACATCGGCCGCTGCGAACCGCTTCCCCTGCCCATCAAAACCTCGTTCGCGTGGGCCGAAAAGCGGCATGCCGGCCGCGATCCGGCCGGGTATGCGAGCAGCAGATGGACCACGAGCCGCTTCCCGGGGGAGGACGCCGAACCGGCCAGTGTCCGGGTCTGGGGGACGCGTGCGCCGTTCGAGGTGCTGCTGGGCCCGCCGCGCCCCGGTGAGGCCGTCGACGGCGAGGACACCCGCCTGGGTGCTCTGGCCGCCTGGCTGTGGCTGCCGCTGTTGCGCGCGGAACGGTCGGTGCGGTGATGGAACGCTTCGATCTGCTGGGCCCGCTCCCGGCGCGCGGCAGCACCACGGTGCTCGAGGCGAGCGCCGGCACCGGCAAGACGTTCACCCTGGCCGGGCTGGTGACCCGCTACCTGGCCGAGGGCCACGCCACCTTGGACGAGATGCTGCTGATCACCTTCAGCCGCGCGGCCACCCGCGAACTGCGTGACCGCGTCCGCCGACAGCTGGTGCAGACGCTGGCAGCCCTCGACGGCGCCGCACCCGACGAGCCCAACGACCTGGTGGCACATCTGCTGGACGGCAGCGCCACCGAACTGCAACTGCGGTGCCGCCGGCTGCGCGACGCCTTGGCGGGCTTCGACGCGGCGACGATCGCCACCACCCACCAGTTCTGCCACCTGGTCCTGAAATCGCTGGGTATCGCCGGGGACACCAGCGCCGGGGTGGAGTTGGTGGACAGCCTGGAAGACCTGGTGGTCCAGGTCGTCGACGACCTGTACCTCGCGCAGTTCGGCAGCCAGCGTGACGAGGTGGCCCTGAGCTACGACGACGCGCTCAAACTCGCCCGGGTGGTGGTCGCCGATCCGTATGCCCAACTGCGCCCGCAGAATCCGGAGCCCGGTTCGGCGGCGGAGGTTCGGCTGCGGTTCGTCGAGGCGGTCTGCACCGAGCTGGAACTGCGGAAGCGCCGGCTCGGGGTGCTGGGCTACGACGACTTGCTGCGCCGGTTGGCCGACGCGCTGGAGCCGGTGGACTCCCCGGCTCGCGACCGGATGCGGCAGCGCTGGCCCATCGTGATGGTCGACGAGTTCCAGGACACCGACCCCATCCAATGGCAGGTGATCGAACGCGGCTTCGTAGGGCATTCGGCGGTGGTGCTCATCGGTGACCCCAAGCAGGCGATCTACGGATTCCGCGGCGGCGACGTCTACACCTATCTGCAGGCCGCGCGCAGCGCTGGACAGCAGCGCACCCTGGCGGTGAACTGGCGCAGCGACTCCGCCCTGGTCGATGCCCTGCAGACGGTGATGGGCGGCGCCGCACTGGGCGACCCGCAGATCGTGGTCCACGACGTGGAGGCGGCCGTCGCGGGCAGCCGGCTGGCCGGCACGCCGAGCGCGGCCCCGTTCCGGTTGCGGGTGGCCAGGCGCGCGGCGTTCCGGGTCAGCGGGGACCGTGTCATCCCCATGACCACGCTGCGCCGGCACATCCCCGACGACTTGGCCGCAGATGTCGCCGCGTTGTGTGCCGGTGGGGCGACCTTCGACGGGCGGCCCATCAGCCCCGGCGACGTGGCGGTGATCGTGGAGAACAGCAAGGACGCGGCGGTCTGCCAGGAAGCCTTGCTGCGGGCCGGGATTCCGGCAGTGTTCACCGGCGATGCCGACGTGTTCTCCTCGACCGCGGCCGCTGACTGGCTGTGCCTGCTGGAGGCATTCGACGCCACCCACCGGGCCGGGTTGGTGCGGGCCGCCGCGGCGACGGTGTTCTTCGGCCACACCGCGGCCGCCCTGGCCGACGGCGGCGACGCGCTGACCGATAAGGTGGCCTCGACCCTGCGGGACTGGGCCGACGAGCTGCGGCTGCACGGGCCGGCAGCGGTGTTCGAGGCCGCACAGGTGGCCGGGCTCAAGCGCCGTCTGCTCGGCGAGTACGGCGGCGAACGCACCATGACCGATCTGGCGCATGTGGCACAGCTGCTGCATGAGGCCGCGCACCGCGATCGGCTGGGCCTGCCGGCGCTGCGGGACTGGTTGCGGCGGCAATGCACGCAGGGAATCGGCCGCGGGCAGCACAATCGCCGCCTGGATTCCGACGCCGCGGCGGTGCAGATCCTGACGGTGTGGGGTGCCAAGGGATTGCAGTTCCCCGTCGTCTATCTGCCGTTCGCGTTCAACCGGCACATGTTCGACGAAGCCATCCCGCTCTATCACGAGTCCGATGTGCGCTGCCGGCACATCGGCGGCCCGGACAGCTCCGACCACACCGTCGTGCAGCGGTTGAGTTTGGCCGAGGCCGCCCGCAACGACATCCGGCTCGCCTATGTGGCGCTGACCCGGGCGCAGTCGCAGGTGGTGGCGTGGTGGGCGGCGTCCTACGACGAACCCAACGGTGGCCTGTCCCGGCTGCTGCGGGGCCGCTGCCGCGGCGAGGCGGCGGTGCCGGATCGCTGCGAGCCCAAGCCGACCGACGACGAGGCCCTGGCCTGTTTCCGGCAGTGGGAGGCCGCCGGCGGTTTGGTGATCGAGGACTCGGTGATCGCCCCCGTTACCCCCGCTTCCCCGCCGGCACCACCGGATGGGCTCCAAGCGCGGCACTTCCACCGGCACATCGATACCGGCTGGCGACGCACCTCGTATTCGGGGCTGATTCGGCAGGCCGATCAGACCGGGACGTCCGGGGTGCACAGCGAGCCGGAGTTCACCGCCCGCGACGACGAGGCCGACGACATCGCCGTCGTCGGGGAACCTCCACCGCCGGCCGGGGCGGAGATGGTGTCACCGATGTCCGAGCTGCCCGCCGGGGCGGCGTTCGGCTCCCTGGTGCACGCCGTGCTGGAGACGGCTGATCCGTTCGCCGAGGACTTGGCGTCGGAGCTGGAGACGCACGTGCGCCGGCACGCCGACTGGTGGTCTGTCGATGCCGATCCGGCCGCGCTGGCGGCGGCCCTGGTTCCCCTGCACGACACCCCGCTGGGACCGCTGGCCGACGAATTGACCCTGCGCCAGATCGGTACCCGAGACCGGTTGCGGGAATTGGATTTCGAGATCCCGCTGGCCGGCGGAGATCGGCACGGACCGGCACCGGAGATACGGCTGGCCGAGGTCGGGGAGTTGCTGCGTGAGCATCTGCCCTCCGACGACCCGTTCGCTGCATACGCCGACCGGCTGGCCACCGAGGCCTTGGGCGGCCAGCCGCTGCGCGGATATCTGTCCGGGTCGATCGACGTGGTGCTGCGGGTGCCGCAGCAGCGGTTCCTGGTGGTCGACTACAAGACCAACCGGCTCGGCGACACGGCCGCCGACTACGGGTTCAACCGGCTGACTTCGGCGATGCTGCACTCGGATTACCCCTTGCAGGCGCTGCTGTATACCGCCGTGCTGCACCGCTTCCTGCGCTGGCGACTGCCCGGCTACGCCCCGGACACGCACCTGGGCGGGGTGCTGTATCTGTTCGTGCGCGGGATGTGCGGCCCGGACACCCCGGTCATCGACGGGCACCGCGCCGGGGTGTTCGACTGGCGGCCGCCGGCATCACTCGTGGTGGCCTTGTCGGACCTGCTGCACACGAGGCGGACGACATGAGCGAACTGCTCGAGTGGCGCATAGCCAACGCGGCGACCGGCCTGCTGCGGGACTTCAACCGCGCCGGCGTGCTCGATTCCGCCGATGTGCATACCGCGCAACGCATCACCGCCCTGAGCGCTGAGCCTGACGAGACGGTGGGTCTGGCGCTGGCGCTGACGGTGCGCGCACTGCGGCACGGGTCGGTCTGCCTGGATCTGTCGTCGGTGGCCGCCGACACCGACGTCGCCGACGTTTCGTGGCCGGAGCCGGGAGCTTGGCTGGCCGCCGTGCGGGACAGTCGGCTGGTCGCCGCGCAGGTGCTGCGGCTCTACGACGACCGGTTGCTCTACCTCGACCGGTATTGGCGCGAGGAGCAGCAGGTCTGCACCGACCTGCTGGCGTTGTCCGCGCCCGGGACGGCACCGGCGGATTTGCCCGCCTTCGAGCGACTCTTCCCGCCGGGCGACTTCGACGAGCAGCGGTTGGCCGCCGAAATCGCGCTGTCGCAACCGGTTACGGTGCTCACCGGTGGCCCCGGCACCGGCAAGACGACCACGGTGGCGCGACTGTTGGCGCTGCTGGCCGAGCACGCCGAACTCTCCGGGACGGCCGGGCTGCGCATCGCGCTGGCCGCGCCGACCGGTAAGGCGGCGGCCCGACTGACCGAAGCGGTGGCCGCGGAGGTGGCTGCGCTGGAGCCGGTGGATCAGGCGCGGTTGGCCGGGCTGAGCGCCACCACGTTGCACACGTTGCTGGGTTCGCGCCCCGACAGTTCAGTGCGGTTTCGTCACGATCGGGGCAACCGGCTGCCGCACGACGTGATCGTCGTGGACGAGACGTCGATGGTGTCGCTGACGCTGATGGCCCGGCTGCTGGAGGCCATGCGGCCCGAGGCCCGGCTCATTCTGGTGGGCGATGCCGATCAGCTGGCATCGGTGGAGGCCGGGGCGGTGCTGGCCGACCTAGTGGACGGCCTGGCGGCGCGACCGGACACCCGGGTGGCGACGCTGCGGACATCCCACCGGTTCGGCGAGTCGATCGGTGCGCTGGCGGTGGCGATCCGCGACGGCGACGCCGACCGGGCGATCGCGCTGCTGGCCGCCGGCGGTGAGCACGTGGAGTGGCTCGACACCGACAGCGTGGCCGATGTGGCGCAGCGACTCTCGGCGCTGGTGGTGCCGCACGCGTTGGCGGTTCGCCAGGCCGCGCTGCTCGGCGACGCCGCGGCGGCCTCGACGACGCTGGACGAGCACCGGTTGCTGTGCGCGCATCGGGAGGGCCTGCACGGGGTGCGGCACTGGAACCAGCAGATCCGCCGCTGGGTGGCCGAACAGACCGGGGACCCGATGTGGGCCGAGTGGTATGCCGGTCGACCACTGCTGGTGACCGCCAACGACTACGGGCTAGGGCTGCGCAACGGCGACACCGGGGCGGTGGTGGTGCGCGACGAGGGGCTGCGCGCGGTGATCACCACGGCGTCGGGCCCGCTGGAGTTCGCCACCAGCCGGCTCGCCGACGTGGAGACCATGTACGCGATGACGATCCACAAGAGCCAGGGCAGCCAGGCCCGCGAGGTGACCGTGTTGATGCCGCCCGTCGAGTCGCGGCTTTTGACCCGGGAGTTGTTCTACACGGCGGTGACACGGGCCAAGACGAAGGTGCGGGTGGTGGGCTCGGAGGCCTCCGTGCGGGCCGCGCTGGCTCGCCGGGTGGTGCGGGCCTCCGGGCTGGCGCTGCGGTTGCGACAGGTGTGAGGGGCTTCGGCCGCTGAGGCGCATCGCCGGGGCCAGACCAAGTGGATCGTTGCCCGCCTCTGAGCGACAAGTCGCGCGCCCCCGCCCCGTGCCCCGGCCTCGGCCCATGTC